>NZ_JACCBT010000001.1:4800000-6197436 GCF_013409045.1 Actinomadura citrea
GGCATCGCCGTGCTGGACGAGCCCGGCACCCGTCTTCTCGTCGTCTACGACAGCCCCGCCCCCGGCCGGCTCACGGCGGACGGCGGCGTCCTCGCCGACGTCGTCCATCTCGGCTAGCGGCCCCCGAATAAGTGCTCGCTTTCAATCTCTGCTTGGATGGGCCCGGTACGCGGCGGGTGTCGAGAGGGCGGGACAGAGCATGATCGAGTGGTCCGAGGAAGACCTGATGATCCGGGACGCGGTGCGCGGCTGGATCGACGCGGAGGTCCGCCCGAACCTGGACGCGCTGGAGTCGGGCGAGCTGCCGCCCTACGACCTGCTCCGCAGCCTCTACAAGACGTTCGGGATGGACGAGATGGCCCGCTCGTCCTTCCACGCCCGGCTGGCCAGGGAACGCGGGGGCCCGGGTGACGCCGCCGGTGCCGAGGAGTCCGGCGACGACCGGCCCGGCGGCGGCAACGCGGCGATGTCGATGCTGCCGGTCATCGAGCTGTGCAGGGTCGCGCCCGGCCTGGTCTCGGCGATGGGCGTCGGGCTCGGCCTCGCCGCCGGGACGATCATGAAGCGCGGCACGCCCGAGCAGAAGGAGCGCTGGGCGCTCCCGCTGCTCACCATGGAGAAGGTCGGCGCCTGGGCGATCACCGAGCCGAACTCCGGGTCCGACGCGTTCGGCGGGATGCAGGCCACCGCGCGCAAGGACGGCGACGAGTACGTCATCAACGGCGGCAAGACCTTCATCACCAACGGCCCCTACGCCGACACGATCGTCTTCTACTGCAAACTCGACAACGGGGCCGCCCCGCGGGACCGGGAGATCCTCACCTTCGTCCTCGACCGGGGCATGCCCGGCCTGGAGCAGAGCAAGCCCCTGCGCAAGATGGGGCTGCACTCCTCCCCCACCGGCGAGCTGTTCCTCGACGACGTGCGCGCGGGCGCCGACCGGCTCCTGGCCTCCGGCTCGCAGGGCGGCAAGGAGTCGGCCCGCCAGAACTTCGTCACCGAGCGCGCCGGCGTCGCCGCGATGGCGCTCGGCGTCATCGAGGAGTGCCTGAAGCTGTCGGTCGAGTACGCCAAGACCCGGGAGCTGTGGGGGCAGCGCATCGGCGACTTCCAGCTCATCCAGCTCAAGCTGGCGAAGATGGAGGTCGCGCGCCTCAACGTGCAGAACCTGGTGTTCCGGCACATCGAGATGCAGCGCGCCGGGCGCACCCCGACCCTGGCCGAGGCGTCGGCGATGAAGCTGTACGCCGCGCAGGCCGCCAGCGAGGTCGCGCAGGAGGCCGTGCAGCTGTTCGGCGGCAACGGCTACATGAGCGAGTACCGCGTGGAGCAGCTCGCCCGCGACGCCAAGTCCTTCCAGATCTACGCCGGCACCGACGAGATCCAGGTCACCCACATCGCCCGCGACCTGCTGTCGCGCTGAGCGCCCCGCGGCGTCCGTTCGGCGCCGTTCCTCCGCGAACTTCCGGGGATGGGACGGCGTCGAAAGGTGGAGGGCGGGTGAGGGCGATCGCCCGCCCTCGGCCCGACGGGCCTTTCTGGACAGCCGACGACGGGGACTGGATACTCACAGCTATGGACGGTCAGCCCTCATTCCCGGTGAGAGCGTCCGACACGGAACGGGACCGGGTGCTGCGCGTCCTCAGCGACCGCGTGGCCGAGGGCCGGATGTCGAACGAGACGTTCGAGCGCCGTGTCGACCAGGTGCTGCAGGCGCGCAGCAAGGCCGAGCTGGCCGACATCGTGCACGACCTGCCGACCGGCAACCGCGTCGTGAACCGGCTGACCGGCCTCATCTCCTCGGTCTCGCAGGCGACCGCGCGGATCGAGGCGGCGTGGCGGGCGCCGCGGCTGCCCCGGTTCATGCTCCCGCCGCGCGAGCTCGGCCGCATCGTCGTCGGCCGCGCCCCCGCCTGCCAGTTCATCCTCACCGACCTCACCGTCTCCCGGTTCCACGCCGAGATCTACCGCGCGGACGAGGGCTGGATGATCTCCGATCTCGGGTCGATGAACGGCACTCGCGTGAACGGGTACCGGCTGACCGGCCCGGCCCGCGTCCGGCCCGGCGACGAGGTCGGCTTCGGCAACTCCGCCTTCATCGTCACCGCGCCCTAACCCGTCCCGTCCCGGGTCTTGACGCCATCGGCGGGAGTCTTTACTTTCACCTCCAAGTTAGGAAACCTTCTTAACTCGGAGGAGCCGCCGTGTCCATGCCCGTCCCCGGAACGCCCAGCCTGCTGCGGGCGATCAACGACCGCGCCGCGCTGGAGGCGCTGCTGGCCCGGGGGCCGCTGACCCGGCCGCAGATCTCCGACCTCACCGGCCTCTCCAAGCCGACCGCCTCCCAGCTGCTCGCGCGGCTGGAGCAGGCCGGGCTCGTCGTCCGCGACGGCGTCCGCGAGGGCCTGCCCGGACGCACCGCCGAGCTGTACCGGATCAACGGCGCCGCCGCCCACGTCGCGGGCGCCGACGTCACCCCCGCGCGGATCCGCGCCAGCGTCGCCGACCTCGCCGGGACGGTCGTCGGCGAGCACACCCTGCCCACGCCCGGCCGCACCGGCGTGGACGTCGTGGCCCGGATGGCCGCCGCGCTCGACGGCGCCGCCGCGGCGGCCGGCCTCACCCGGGACCGCCTCGACCGGGCCGTCGTCGGCATCCAGGGCGCCGTCGACCCCGCCACCGGCCGCCTCGGCTACGCCTCGCACATCCCCGGCTGGCACATCCCCGACCTGGTGGACACCCTGAGCGGCGGGCTCGGCGTGCGCGTCGCGATCGAGAACGACGTCAACCTCGCCGCGCTCGCCGAGCGGGCCCGCGGGCGGGCCGAGGGCGCGGCGGACTTCGTCCTGCTGTGGGTCGCCGACGGCGTCGGCATGGCCGTCGTGCTGAACGGGGCGCTGCACCGGGGCGCGACCGGCGGCGCCGGGGAGATCGGCTACATGCCCGCGGTGGGCGCCCCGCTCATGCGGGACGTGCGCCGCACCCACACCGGCGGCGTGCACAGCCTCACCGGCGGCGCGGCCGTACTGAGGCTGATGCGCGAGCACGGCTTCCGCGGACGGGACGCCGCCACCGCGCTCAGCCGCGCCGCGGCCGACGTGGAGACCGCGGGCAGGCGCACGGCCACGGACGCGGGCGCTCGCGCGGAACGCGCCCTCACCGAGCTCGCCACCAGGCTCGGCGCCACGCTCGCCACGGTCGTGGCCGTCATCGACCCCGCGCTCGTCGTCCTCACCGGCGACGTCCTGCGCGCCGGCGGCGAACCGCTCCGCGCGCGCGTCGAACAGCACCTGCACAGCCTGACGATCCCGCGCCCCGAGGTGCGGCTGAGCACCGTCCAGGGCAACCCCGTCCTGGCCGGGGCCCTACAGCAGGCGCTCCAGGAGACCCGCGACGAGGTCTTCACCACCACCGTCCCCTGACCCTCCCCGCATGCCGTCCTCCACCACGCCGTTCCCCACCCCCGAAGGAGAACCGGAGTGCCCACCACCACAACGCGCCGGCTTGCGGCGGTCATGGCCGCCGCCGGGCTCGCTCTCGCGGCCGCGTGCACGGCCGGCGGCGACCAGTCCGGCAAGGGCCCGGCGTCCGGCGAGAAGCAGACCATCGAGGTCTGGCACGGCTGGAGCGCCCCGCACGAGGTGAAGGCCTTCCAGGACGCCGTCGCCGGCTTCAACAAGGCCCACCCCACCATCACCGTCAAGCTCGTCAACGGCCAGACCGACGACCGCATCACCAACGCCATCCGCGGCGGGAACCCGCCGGACGTGGTGTCGTCCTTCACCACCGACAGCGTCGGGCAGTGGTGCCAGAGCGGCGCGTGGCAGAACCTCTCGCCCTACATCGCCAAGTCCGGGCTGGACCTGAACCAGTTCCCGCGGGCGGTGCGGAGCTACACCGAGTACAAGGGCACCCGCTGCGCGATGCCGCTGCTGGCCGACGCCTACGGCCTCTACTACAACAAGAAGCTGATGAAGGGCGAGCAGCCGCCGAAGACGATGGGCGAGCTGACCGCGCTCGCCAAGAAGCTCACCGTCCGGTCCCCCGACGGGACCATCAAGGTCGCCGGCTTCATGCCGTCCGTCCAGTACTACGAGCACCAGGTCCAGCACCTGGCCCCGCAGTTCGGCGTCACGTGGCTGACCGGCGACGGCAAGGCCAACTTCGCCGGCGACCCCGCCTTCCAGGCCTACCTGAAGTGGAACAAGAGCCTCATCGACTGGTACGGCTACGACAACGTCAAGAAGTTCCTGCGCTCGATGGGCCAGGAGTTCGAGTCGTCCAACCCCTTCGAGAAGGGGAGGACGGCGATGGCCGTGGACGGCGAGTGGCGCACCAAGTTCATCCAGGAGGAGGCGCCCGGGCTCGACTACGGCACGGCGCCCGTCCCCGTCTCCGACGATCGCGCGAGCGCCTACGGCGGCGGGTTCATCACCGGTACCGTCGTCGGGATCCCGCGCGGCGCCGAGCATGCCCCGGCGGCCTGGGAGTTCGTCCGGTACCTCACCACGGACACCGGGGCGCTGGTCACCTTCGCCAACGCGCTCGCCAACGTTCCCTCCACGATCCCGGCGCTGTCGTCGCCGAAGCTGACGCTGCCGCCGCAGTTCCGGACGTTCCTGGACGTCTTCAAGAACCCCAACAGCTCCACCACGCCGCCGACGCCGAACGGCAACGACTACGTCGTCCGGTTCGAGAAGTTCACCCAGGAGGAGTGGGAGCCCGGCAGGGTGAGCGACCTCGGCCGGGCGCTGAGGAAGCTCGACGGCGAGGTCGACGACTCCCTCAAGCTCGCCGGAGGCTGACCGTGGCATCCGGCTCACTGCGCCTCCCGCTCCCCGGGGCGCGGGGCAAGACGTCGGCGGCGCGGGCACGCCGCCGACGGCGGCTCCGGGTCCTGGCGTTCCTGTCCCCCTGGCTCGCCGGGTTCGGCCTGTTCTTCGTCTACCCCCTCGCCGCCACCGTCTACTTCTCCTTCACCCGCTACAACCTGTTCACGCTGGAGTACGTCGGCCTCGACAACTACACCTACCTGCTGCACGACCGCGACGCCTGGACGGCGATGCGCAACACGCTGTGGCTGGTCGCCGTGCTCGTCCCGCTGCGGGTGCTGTTCGGCCTCGGCGTCGCCCAGCTGCTCACCAGGATCAAGCGGGGCGCGGGCGTGCTGCGCTCGATCCTCTACCTGCCGTACCTGGTCCCGCCCGTCTCGGCCACGGTCGCGTTCGTGTTCCTGCTGAACCCCGGCACCGGCCCCTTCCCGGCCCTCTCCGCGCGGCTCGGGATCCCGCTGCCCGACTTCTTCAACGACGCCGCCTGGGCCAAGCCCGGCCTGACGCTGCTCGGTCTGTGGGCGGTCGGCGACGTCATGATCATCATGCTGGCGGCGCTGCTGAACGTGCCCGCGTCGCTGTACGAGGCGGCCGCGATCGACGGCGCCGGCGCCTGGGCCCGGTTCCGGCACATCACGCTGCCGACCGTGTCCCCCGTCCTGGCGTTCTCCGCCGTCACCGGCGTCATCGAGACGCTGCAGTACTTCACGCAGCCGATGGTGGCGGGCAAGGTCGCCTCCGGGCGCGCCGACCTGCCCGGCGTCCAGTACTCCCCCGGCTACCCCGACGGCTCGACGCTGACGTTCCCGCAATGGCTCTACGACCAGGGGTTCCGCCAGTTCAACATGGGCTACGCGTGCGTGCTGGCGCTCGTCATGTTCGCCACCGCGATGGCGTTCACCGTGTTCCTGCTCCGCCGGTTCCGCGCGTTCGCCGGAGAGGAGGCGCAATGATCCCGGGAGGGCGCGCCCGCCGGGCGCTGCTGTGGCTCGCCGTGCACGCCACCGCCGTCGCGATCGGCGTGATGTTCCTGGCGCCCCTGGCGTTCATGCTGCTGACCGCCGTGATGACCGACCGGCAGGCACTGAGCGGCGACCTGTGGCCGCGCGGCCCGCACCTCGCCAACTTCGCCGAGGTGTTCAGCGGCGACATGATCCGCTGGACCGTCAACAGCACCGTGTACGCGGGCCTGTCCACGCTGTTCATGCTGGTCTCCAGCGTCCCGGTGGCGTACGCGCTGGCCCGGTTCCGGTTCCGCGGCCGCAACCTGGCGCTCGTCGTGGTGATCTCGGCGATGATGCTGCCGCCGCAGGTCACCATGGTGCCGCTGTACATCGTGTGGGCCCGGTTCGGGCTGACCGGCACGCTGTGGCCCCTGATCATCCCGCAGCTGTTCGGGGACGCGTTCTCGATCTTCCTGCTGCGCCAGTTCCTGGTGACGATCCCCCGCGAGTACGCCGACGCCGCCCGCGTGGACGGCTGCGGCGAGCTGCGCACGATGCTGCGGGTCGTCCTGCCGATGGCGAAGCCCGCCCTGGCCGCGGTGGCGCTGTTCCAGTTCTTCTACTGCTGGAACGACTACTTCAGGCCGCTGGTGTACGCCGACCCCGACCACTGGACGCTCGCCATCGGCGTCGCCACGTTCCGCGCCGCCCACCACGTCGAGTGGAACCTCACCATGGCCGCGACGCTGCTGACGATCCTGCCGGTGCTGGTGGTGTTCTTCCTCGCCCAGCGCGTGTTCATCCAGGGCGTGACCTTGACGGGAGTGAAGGGTTGAAGCTGACGGTCATCGGGGGCGGGTCCACCTACACCCCCGAACTGGTCGACGGGCTCGCGCGGGCGCACGCGGCCCTGCCGGTGTCGGAGCTGGTGCTCGCCGACCCCGACGCCCGGCGGCTGGAGCTCGTCGGCGGGCTCTCCGCGCGGATGCTCGCCCGCGCCGGCCATCCCGCCCGCGTCGTCACCACCGGCGACCTGGACGCGGCGGTCACGGACGCGACGATCGTCCTGCTCCAGCTGCGCGTCGGCGGGCAGGCGGCCCGGCACGTCGACGAGACGCTGCCGCTCGCCTGCGGCTGCGTCGGGCAGGAGACGACCGGCGCCGGCGGCCTCGCCAAGGCGCTGCGCACCGTCCCGGTCGTGCTGGACATCGCCGGGCGCGTCGCCGCCCGCGCCCCGCACGCCTGGATCATCGACTTCACCAACCCTGTCGGCATCGTCACCCGCGCCCTGCTGGACGCCGGGCACCGCGCGGTCGGCCTGTGCAACGTCGCGATCGGCTTCCAGCGGCGCGCGGCAGCGCTGCTGGACGTCCCGCCCGCCCGGGTCGGCCTCGGCCACGCCGGGCTCAACCACCTCACCTGGGTGCGGTCGGTCCGGCTGGACGGGCACGACGTCCTGCCGGACCTGCTCGACCGGCACCCCGGCGACCTCGCCGCGATCTCCGGCCTTCCCGCTCCGTTCCTCCAGGCGCTCGGCGCCGTCCCGTCCTACTACCTGCGCTACTTCTACGAGCACGACCGCGTCGTCGGGGAGCAGCGCGGCGCGCCGTCGCGGGCCGAGGAGGTCGCCGCGCTCGAACGCGACCTGCTGGAGGCCTACGCCGACCCCGCCCTGGACACCAGGCCCGCCCGGCTCGGCGAGCGCGGCGGCGCGTTCTACTCCGAGGCGGCCGTGCAGCTGGCCGCGTCCCTGATCGGCGGTCGCGGCGACGTGCAGGTCGTCAACGTGCGCAACCACCGCACCCTGCCGTTCCTGGACGACCGCGCGGTCATCGAGGTGCCGGCGCGGATCACCGGGTCCGGGCCGGTGCCGCTGCCCGTCCCGCCCCTGGAGCCACTGCTCGCCGGGCTGGTCGCCCATGTGTCGGCGTACGAGGAGCTGGCTCTGGAGGCGGCGCTGCGAGGCGGCGTGGACCGGGTCGCCGCGGCGCTGCTCGCGCATCCGCTCGTGGGCCAGCTGGACACGGCCGAGCGCCTGGCCCGCGACCTGGTCGCCGCCAACCGCGCCCACCTCCCGTGGGCCGCCTGATGGCCGCAGGCGTGCTGCTCGCCGTCGACGGCGGGAACAGCAAGACCGACGCGGCCGTCGCCACCACCGCCGGCGAGCTGCTCGCCACCGTGCGCGGCGACGGGTTCCGCCCGCAGGCCGCCGGGCTCGACGCCGCGCTCGACGCGCTGACGGCCGACATCGGCAGGGCGCTGCGGGCCGCCGGCGTCCGGACCGGCGACGTCGTCCACCTGGCCGCCTACCTGGCCAACGTCGACCTGCCGGGCGAGGAGGAGCGGCTGGAGAAGCTCCTGCTCGCCCGGGGCGCCGCGCCGAGCGTGACGGTCGGCAACGACACGTTCGCGCTGCTGCGCAGCGCCGGCACCGAGGGCTGGGGCGTCGCGGTGGTCTGCGGCGCCGGCATCAACTGCGCGGGCGTCGCACCCGACGGGCGCACCGCGCGGTTCCCGTCCCTCGGCCCCCACACCGGCGACTGGGGCGGCGGCGGGGAGCTGGGCCGCTCGGCCCTGTGGCACGCCATCCGCGGCGAGGACGGCCGGGGACCGGAGACGGCGCTGACCGCCGCGGTCGCCGCCCACTTCGGCGTGGCCCGCGCCATCGACGTGGGCCTCGCCCTCCACCTCGGCGAGATCGGCCAGGACCGTCTCACCGCCCTGGCGCCCGTCCTGCTCGACATCGCCGAGGCCGCCGACGAGGTGGCCCGCGGCGTGGTGCTCCGGCTCGCCGAGGAGGTGGCGATCCTCGGCTCGGTCGCGCTGCGCCGCCTGGACCTGCTCGACGCCCCCGCCGACGTCGTCCTCGGCGGCGGCGTCCTCGCGGCCCGCCGGCCGCTGCTGATGGACGCGGTCGCGGACCGCTACGCCGCCCTCGCGCCGCGTGCCCGCCTGCTCATCCCCGATGACCCCCCGCTCCTCGGCGCCGCGCTCCTCGCCCTCGACCACGTCGCCGCCCCGCCGTCCGCCCACGCGGCCCTGCGCACCGCGTTCCGCCGCCGCTGACCCACGGTCGGGCCGCCGGCGCCCGGGTACCTACCATGGCGATGGACGGGCGGCCTGCAGGGCTCTCGGCCCGCTGAACCGGCGCCGCCCTTGACGTTGTAAGGTTCCGCCGGTGCGGGGAGGGGGCCGCCATGGAGATCGGGTTCGCGGTGCCGGGGTCGGGGGCGTGGGCGACCCCGCGCCACCAGGTGACGGTGGCGCGGCGGGCAGAGGAGCTCGGCTACCGCTCGCTGTGGACGCTGCAGCGGGTCCTCAATCCGGCCGGGTCTCCGGACCGCACCTACCGCAACGTCCCCGACCCGCTGATCACCCTGGCCTACCTCGCCGCCCACACCACCCGGGCGCGGCTCGGCGTCGCGGTCGTGAACCTGCCGTTCTACGCGCCGCCGATCCTCGCCAAGCAGGCCGCCACCCTCGACCACGTCAGCGGCGGGCGCCTGGACCTCGGGCTCGGGATCGGCTGGATGCGGGAGGAGTTCGCCGCGGTCGGCGCCCCGATGGCGCGGCGCGGGGCCCGCGCCGAGGAGTTCATCGCCGCCCTGCGCGCCCTGTGGGCCGGCGGGCCCGGGGACGCCGCGCGGTTCCAGGGCGAGTTCTACGACATCCCGCCCGTGACCATGGACCCGCGCCCGCTCCAGCCGTCCGGGCCCCCGATCCTGCTGGGCGGCGGGGCCGACCCCGCACTGCGGCGCGCCGGGCGGCTGGCCGAGGGCTGGGTCAGCTCCAGCCGCGCCGACCTCGCCGCGATCGGCCGCTCCGTCGAGGTGGTGCGGGCGGCGGCCGAGGAGGCCGGGCGGGACGCGTCCGCGCTGCGGTTCGTGTGCCGGGGCGCGGTCCGGGTCCGCCCCGCGGGGCGGGAGGAGCGGCGCCCGCTCACCGGCGCCTTCGAGGAGATCCGCGGCGACTTCGGGGCGCTGGCGCGGCAGGGCGTCACCGAGCTGTTCGTCGACCTGAACTTCGACCCCGAGATCACCGGGCCGGACGCCGATCCGGAGGCGTCGCTGGACCGCGCCCTGGAGGCGCTGGAGGCGTTCGCGCCCGGGACCTGACTACAGGGGCGGCCGCCGCGCCTCCCAGGGCGTGCTGAGCACGACCGTGGTGCGGGTCGCGACGTTCGCGGCGGCGCGGATCTTCTGCAGCAGGTCCTCCAGCTCGTTCGGGGAGGCGACCCGGACCTTGAGGATGTAGCTCTCCTCCCCCGCCACCGAGTGGCACGCCTCGATCGCCTGCAGGTGGGCCAGCCGGTCGGGAGCGTCGTCGGGGGCGGCCGGGTCGATCGGCTTGATCGACACGAAGGCGGTCAGCGGCAGGCCGATCTGCCCGTTGTCCAGCTGGGCGGCGAAGCCCTTGATGACGCCGCGCTTCTGCAGCCGCCGGACGCGCTGGTGCACCGCCGACACCGACAGCCCCGTCTCCTTGGCCAGGTCGGTGAAACTCATCCGCCCGTCGTCGGCGAGCAGGGCCATGATCTGACGATCGATCTCCTCCACGCGGGAAATCTAGCGCGCCGAGGCCGGTGCATGGGCCCCCCTTCGATCACGGATCGGCCTTCCCGCGGAGGCCGGTCGCCGCTCCGGACCCGGCGGCGGCGTTATCGGCGCGCGGAGCGCAGCGGACCGCAGCTGCCGCGCACCACCAGCTCCGTCGGCAGCAGGACGGGCCCTCCCCTGCCGCGCCGGGCGGGCTCGCGCAGCAGCAGCTCGCAGGCGCGGTAGCCGATGTCGTGGCCGGGCCTGGCCACGGCGGTGAGCGGCGGGTCGCACAGCTCCGCCCAGGCGACGTCGTCCACCATCGCGATGGACACGTCCGCCGGCACGCGCAGGTCCAGCTCGCGGGCGACCAGGACGGCGGCCTCGCCGAGCAGGTGGCCCGCGGCCAGGACGGCGGTGACGTCCGCGCGCCGCTGCAGCAGCCCGGCGGCGGCTGCGTAGGCGGCGTCGCGGGCGGGGCGGGCGGCCACGACCAGGTCCTCCTCCACGGGCACGCCCAGCTGCGCCAGGGTGTCGCGGAACGCGCGCTCGCGCACGCCCGCGGGGCGGCCCGGCACGCCGCCGAGGAACCCGATGCGGCGGTGACCGAGCCCCGCGAGGTACTCGGCGAGGGACCGCACGCCGCCCGCGTCGTCGGCCAGGACGGACGGGATGTCGGGCAGCCCGGGCAGGACGCGGTCGGCGAACACGACGCTGGAGCAGATCCGGGCCGCGGCGCGCCAGTCGGCCTCGTCCCCGGCGGGCAGCGCGATGATCCCGTCGACCCGCTGCTCGACGAGCCGGTCGACGATCTCGGCCTCGCGGGAGGGATCGCCGTGCGCGGCGTCCACGATGACGTGCTCGCCGAGGGTCCGGGCGCAGGCCAGCACACCCGCGACCACCTCGGCGCAGAACGGGTCGGTGACGTCGGGGACGACGAGGCCGATGCCGCCGCTGCGGCGCAGCTTCAGGCCCCGCCCGAGGGCGCTCGGCCGGTAGTCCAGCTCGCGGGCCGCGGCCAGCACCCGCTCGCGGGTCGCGGCGCTGGCCGAGCCCGTCCCGGAGAACACCCGCGACACCGTGGCGATGCCGACGCCCGCCGCCGCGGCCACGTCCTTGATCGTCGCCGACCGCCGTTCCGCCATCCGCGCGCCGCCCCTTTCCGCCCGTTTCGATCATCTTCTCACGATGACGTCTCCCCTGGAAACGATTCCATGATGTTTACTCCAGCCAATACGACATATCCCCTGCTCGGCGGGGGAACAGCGGAAACGTTTCCATAAGGGGTACGGATGGCCAAGATCGTGCTGGACCGGGTCGACAAGGTGTACGGCGGTGGAGTCAAGGCCGTCGACGGGCTCGACCTGGAGATCCGCGACGGTGAGTTCATGGTGCTGGTCGGGCCGTCCGGCTGCGGCAAGTCCACCGCGCTGCGGATGATCGCGGGGCTGGAGGAGATCTCCGGCGGGAAGATCTCCATCGGCGACCAGGTCGTCAACGACCTCGCGCCGAAGGACCGCGACATCGCGATGGTGTTCCAGAACTACGCCCTCTACCCGCACATGACGGTCGAGCAGAACCTCGCGTTCGGCCTCAAGCTGCGCGGCACGCCGAAGGCGGAGATCAAGCAGAAGGTCCGCGACGCCGCCAAGATGCTCGGGCTGGAGCAGTACCTGTCCCGCAAGCCGGCCGCGCTGTCGGGCGGCCAGCGGCAGCGCGTCGCGATGGGCCGCGCGATCGTGCGCCAGCCGCAGGCGTTCCTGATGGACGAGCCGCTGTCCAACCTCGACGCCAAGCTCCGCGTGTCCATGCGCGCCTCCCTCAGCCAGCTGCACGAGCGGCTCGGCGTCACCACCGTGTACGTCACCCACGACCAGGTCGAGGCGATGACCCTGGGGTCGCGGGTGTGCGTGCTGCGCGAGGGCAAGCTGCAGCAGGTCGACACCCCGCAGCGGCTGTTCGACAACCCCGTCAACCTGTTCGTGGCCGGGTTCATCGGCTCGCCGGCGATGAACTTCGTGCTCGCCGACCTCGACACCGGCGACGGCGGGGCACAGGTCTCCTTCGCCGGCTACACGCTTCCGGTCCCGGCCTCGGTCGTGGACGGCAAGCCGGGTCTGAGCGACTACCTCGGCCAGAAGATCATCCTCGGCATCCGCCCGTCGGACTTCGAGGACTCCGCGCACGCCCAGCCCGGCTGGGCGCCGATGGCGGTGCGCAGCAGCGTCACCGAGGAACTCGGCAGCGAGATCAACGTGATCTTCACGATCGACGCGCCGCCGGTCGAGCACAAGGACACCGCGGACCTGGCCGAGGACGCCGCGGAGGGCGAGGCCGACATGACGATCCCGCTGATCGACAACAAGGCGCTGTGGACGGCCCGCGTCAACTCCCGGTCGCACGTGCGCCCGGGGCAGGACGTGGACCTCGCCGTCGACACGCGCCGCCTGCACTTCTTCGACCCGTCCAGCGGCCTGGCCATCGGGCACTCCGACGCCGCCGAACGGCACGGCGCCGCGGACCTGCGCAAGTCCGGCTGAGCTGAGGGCAGCGGACCAGGGGCGTGAGGATTCGTCCCCCGCAAGGACCGGTCCGCTGGAACGGGGCGGTGCCCACGGCCTGAGCAAGGCCGTGGGCACCGCCCCGTTCGAGCACCGTCACTTCACCGAGCCGGCGAGGACCCCCTGGACGAAGTAGCGCTGGAAGGCGAAGAACACCACCAGCGGTACGACCAGCGACAGGAACGCGCCGGGCGCGAGGATGTCGATGTTGCCGGTGAACTGCCGCATCTGCGACTGCAGCCACTTGGTCATCGGCTGCGACCCGGTGTCGGCGAACACCAGCGCGACCAGCAGGTCGTTCCACACCCACAGGAACTGGAAGATGCCGAGCGAGGCGATCGCCGGGCCGCCCAGCGGGAAGATCACCCGGCGGAAGATCGTCCACTCCGAGCCGCCGTCCATCCGCGCCGCCTCCAGCAGGTCCCGGGGGATCGCCGCGAAGAAGTTGCGGAGCAGGAAGACGGCGAACGGCAGCCCGAAGGCGACGTGGAACAGCACCACGCCGGTGACCGAGCCGAACATGTGGAAGCCGCCGAACTCGATGTGGCCGTACAGCTTGGCGACCGGGATCAGCGCGACCTGGACCGGGACCACCAGCAGCGCCACGACGCCGAGGAAGAGCCAGTCCCGGCCGGGGAACTCCATCCAGGCGAACGCGTAGGCGGCCAGCGAGGCGATCGCGACCACCAGCAACGTCGCCGGGACGGTGATCAGCACCGTGTTCCAGAACGAGTCGACGAAGTCGCCCTTGTCCAGCAGCGCGCTGTAGGACTCGGTGGTCAGCTGCGCCGGCTTGGCGAACACGTTCCACCAGCCGTCGGCGTTGTTGTCCTCGTTCGAGCGCAGCGAGGCGACCAGCAGGCCGAGGGTCGGCACCAGCCAGAACAGCGCGATCAGGACCAGCAGCGCCTGCGCGGCACCGCCGCCGGCCCGGCCGACGGCCCGCGCGGCCAGGCCGCGGCGCGGCGCCCCCGCCGCACCGCCCTCCGCCCCGGAGGGCGCCTGCGCGGCCTTCTCCGCGGTGCTCATTTGCGCTCCTGCCGCAGTCGCCGGATGTTGAACAGCATGGCGGGCAGCACGAGCACGAACAGCAGCACGGCGATGGCGCTGCCGGAGCCCTGGTCGTTGCCGCCGCCGAACGACTCGGTCCACATCTGCAGCGCCAGCACGCTGGCGTTCGGATCGCCGCCGCCGATGATGTAGACGAGGTCGAAGACCTTCAGGACGTTGATGACCAGCGTCACCAGGACCACCATCAGGACGGGCGCGAGCAGCGGGATCGTCACCCGCCGGAACACCTGCCACTCGGTGGCGCCGTCCACCCGCGCCGCCTCCAGGGCGTCGCGCGGGATGGCGGCGAGCCCCGCGGCGATGAGCACCATCGCGAAGCCCGACCACACCCACAGGTACGACCCGATGATCGCCGGGGTGATGAGCGTGTCGCCGAGCCATTCGGCGCCCTGGTAGGCCGTGGTGAAGTTGTCCTTGGGCAGCCGGATCGTGTACGTCCCGGCGGGCACCTTCCTCATGGTGAAGGTTCCGTCGGCCTCCGTGGTGGCCTTGGCGACGACCTTGCCGCCCTGGACCGCCTCCACCCTGATGCCCGGCAGGCCGGATTCACCCGAGTTCGGGGCGTTCTGCTGCCCGCCGCCGCCCCGGGTGAAGTCGAACCAGACCGTGCCGGTCAGCTGGCCCGGCGCGGCGGCCGGGGGCGGCGCGGCGGGCTCGGCGCCCTTCGGCAGGTACTCCGGCTTGATCTTCAGCAGCGGGACGAGCGCGCTCTGCCCAGCCGAGTACGGCCGCACCGAGACCACGGCGCCGGCGTCCTGGCGGACCGGCGCGCTCCCGCCGTTGCGGGGCCCGGCGCCCGGATAGCTGGTGTCCCGCCGGAACATGTCGTGGACCGCGACCATGGCCGCGTTCGCCACGCCCTTGTCCGGGTCCTGCTGGTACACCAGCCGGAAGATCACGCCGGAGGCGAGGAACGAGATCGCCATGGGCATGAACACCACGAGCTTGAACACCGTCGCCCACCGGATCCGCTCGGTGAGCACGGCGAACACCAGGCCGATGACGGTCACCACCGTCGGCGCCACGACGACCCAGATGGCGGTGTTGCGCACCGCCACGAGGTTGTCGTGCCCCTTGAAGACGCCGGTGTAGTTGTCGACGCCGACGAACGAGCCGCCCGAGGCGTCGAAGAAGCTGCGGATCACCGAGTAGACGATCGGGTACACGACGAGGAAGCCGAGCAGCAGCAGCGCCGGCAGCAGGAACATCAGTGCCAGCCACGACGGCGGGGTCAGCCGCTCGCGCGCGCCGCGGGCGCCCGGACGGCCGGGCGTGGCGTCGATGGCGGCGGCGCCGCCGGCCGTCGCGGCCGGCGGCACCTCCTCATTCGGAGCCTTCATCGAGGGTTTCCCTACCTAGGCCCTACTTGTACGCCTTGGCCGCCTCGGCCTCCAGCTTGGCCTGCGTGCCCTTGACGTCGGTCGGGTTCTGCACGAACTGGCGCAGCGCCTCCCACTCCCCCTTGCCGGGCGTGGCGCCGAACGCGGCGGGCGCCAGGTCGGACATGTCGTAGCGGGCGGCGTCGCCGGCCTGCTGGAGCTGGGTGATCAGCTGCTTGGCGATCGGGTCGGAGTAGGCGTCGGGCTTGACGTTCTTGTTCGGCGTCAGGTAGCCGCCGAGCCCGGCCCACACCGTGCCCGCCTCGGGCGAGGCGAGGTACTTCATCAGCTCCTGCGCGCCCTTGCCGTCCTTGAGCGCGACCGCGACGTCGCCGCCGAGGATCGCCGGGGCGGTGTCGCCGGCCTTCGGGAACGCGAACACCTTGGCGTCCGTGCCGACCTTGGCCTTGGTGGTGCCGATGTTGGCGGCGGCGAAGTCTCCGCCGTAGACCATGGCGGCCTTCTGCTGGCCGAACACCTGCGTGACCGACTCGTCGAACTTGGTCTTGGTCGCGGTCGCGACGCCGCCGTTCAGGTAGTCGGGCTTGCCCCAGATCTCGGCGAGCGTCTGCAGCGCCTTGCCCACGCTCGGGTCGGTCCACTTGATCTCGTGCTTGGCGAGCTTGTCGTAGTTGTCCGGCCCCGCCTGCGACAGGTAGACGTTCTCGAACCAGTCGGTCAGTGTCCAGGAGTCCTGCGGCCCCGCGGCGAGGGTGAACGGGGTGGTGCCCGCGTCCTGCAGCGTGCCCGCCGCCTTGGTCAGGTCGGCCCACGCCGCCGGCGGCTGGACGCCGGCCTCGTCGAGCGCCTGCGGCCGGTACCACAGGATCGACTTGTAGGCGGCCTTGACGATCACGCCGTAGGTCTTGCCGTCGGAGGAGCCGAGCTCCTTCCAGTACGGCGCGAAGTTCTGGCCGACCTGCGAGACCACGTCGTCGCCCAGGGGCTTGAGCGCCCCCTTGCCGGCGTACTGCTGCATCAGGCCCGGCTGCGGCAGGATCGCCACGTCCGGCGGGTTCTTGGCCTCGATGCGCGGGCCGAGGTAGGCGTCGGTGTTCTCACCGGTGGAGGCGTAGTTGACCTTCGCCCCGGTCTTCTTCTCGAACGCCTGCAGGACCTTGCGGAAGTTCGTCTCCTCCGGGCCGGTCCACTTGGCCGCGACCTCGATGGTGGTGCCCTTCAGCTCACCCCCGCCGGAGGGCGACGACCCGTCCCCGTCCTTGTCGTCGCCGCCGCACGCGGCCGCCGCGGACAGGAGCAGTCCCGCCGCCACGGCGGCTCCCGTCGCGCGCCTGCCGAAGCCGGCGGAGCGGTGTCGGGGGGTGCGGGGGGAGGTCCCCCCACCGGCAAAGCTGACCCTCATTCTTCATCCTCCCTGGCCGGAGCGGCGTCGCCTGTTCCCCAGATCGACGCGCCGGACTCGATATCGAAGAAGTGCAGGCGGCCGGTGTCGACGCGGATCGTCACCGGGTCGCCCACCTTCACGCGGGTGCGCGGGCTGAACCGCGCGACCAGGTCCGTGCGGGGGCTCTCCAGGTTCCCCAGCACGTCGGTCCCCGCGTCGCGCGCGAGCTCCTTGGTGTCCTCGGTGACGACCTGGGACGCCTCGATCGCGAAGTGCACCAGCACGTCCGAGCCCATCGCCTCCACGAGGTCGGCGGTGGAGGCCAGCCCGGCCCCCTCGGGCGCCTCCACGAGCTCGGAGTCCTCCATGTCCTCGGGGCGGATGCCGACGACGACGTCGCCGCCGAGGTGGGACGCGAGGGCCGGGCGCGCGGTCAGCACCTCGGCCGGGAGCGTCAGGGTCTGGCCGCCGATCTCCAGGCGCGGGTTCTCCGCGTCGCCGGACAGCGTGCCCTGGATCAGGTTCATGGCCGGTGAGCCGATGAATCCGGCGACGAACAGGTTCGCCGGCCGGTCGTAGAGCTCCTGCGGCGCCGCGACCTGCTGCAGCCGCCCCTTCTTCATCACCGCGACCCGGTCGCCGAGCGTCATCGCCTCGGTCTGGTCGTGGGTGACATAGACGGTGGTGACGCCGAGGTCCCGCTGGAGGCGGGCGATCTCGGCGCGCATCTGCACGCGCAGCTTGGCGTCGAGGTTGGACAGCGGCTCGTCCATCAGGAACGCCTGCGGCTCCCGGACGATCGCGCGGCCCATGGCGACGCGCTGCCGCTGCCCGCCCGACAGGTTGCGGGGCTTCTTGTCCAGGTAGTCGGTCAGGCCCAGGGTCCGCGCGGCCTTGTCGACCTTCTCGCGGATCTCGGCCTTCGGCAGCTTGCGCAGCGACAGCCCGAAGCCGATGTTGTCGCGCACCGACAGGT
This sequence comes from Actinomadura citrea, assembly GCF_013409045.1. Taxonomy (NCBI): domain Bacteria; kingdom Bacillati; phylum Actinomycetota; class Actinomycetes; order Streptosporangiales; family Thermomonosporaceae; genus Actinomadura; species Actinomadura citrea. The sequence continues at coordinate 4,817,644 of NZ_JACCBT010000001.1, forward strand.
GCGGGTAGAGGGCGTAGCTCTGGAACACCATCGCGACGTCGCGGTCCCGGGACGGCACCCGGTTGACGACCCGCCCGCCGATCGTGACCTCGCCCTCGGAGATGTCCTCCAGCCCGGCGACCATCCGCAGCGCGGTGGTCTTGCCGCAGCCAGACGGGCCCACCAGGACGAGGAACTCCCCGTCGGCGATGTGGAGGTTCAGGTCGGTCACGGCCCGCGTGCCGTCGGGATAGACCTTCCCGACGCTGGTCAGGTCGACCTCTGCCACGGCGTCTCCTCTTCGTCACGGCACGTCGATGCGGAAGAACATGACTTACTCCCGCGTAACAGTGCAACAAGGAGGTACAGGCCCGGACACCCCGATCGCAACCGGCGGGGGCACGGTCTGACCCATTTGATACAGAGATCGTTACCGAGCCGTTTCCGTCTCAATTTGCGCTGCCCGAAAACAGCACGTGGGCATGGACGCGAACCGTCCATGCCCACGTGCGACCGGGCGGACCCGGCGCTGCGGACCTGCGTCAGTCCACGATCACCAGCCCGCGCTCGGTGACGTTCATCGGCGTGTGGCCGTCCTCGGTGCACACGACGATGTCCTCGATGCGGGCGCCGTGCGGGCCGGGGTAGATGCCGGGCTCGATCGAGAACGCCATCCCGGGCTCCAGCGGCTCGCGGTTGCCGGCGACGATGTAGGGGTCCTCGTGCGACTCCAGCCCGATGCCGTGGCCGGTGCGGTGGAAGAAGTGCTCGCCGTGCCCGGCGGCGGCGATGATGTCGCGGCCCGCCGCGTCCACCGCCTCCGGCGTCACGCCCGGCCGCACGGCCGCGCAGGACGCCCGCTGCGCCTCCTCCAGCACCGCGAAGTACGCGCGGTAGTCGGCGGGCGGCTCGCCCACGCAGTAGTTGCGGGTCGAGTCCGAGCAGTAGCCGCTCGGCATCGTCCCGCCGATGTCGACCACCACGGGCTCGCCGGGACGGATGACCCGGTCCGACAGCTCGGCGTGCGGGTTGGCGCCGTTCGGGCCGGAGCCGACGATGACGAAGTCGACCTGCGCGTGCCCCTCGGCGATGATCGCGTCGGCGATGTCGCGGCCGACCTCGCGCTCGGTGCGCCCGGCCTTCAGCAGGCCCGGGACCCGGCGGTGCACCCGGTCGATCGCCTCCCCCGCCTCGCGCAGCGCCGCCACCTCCGCGGCGCTCTTGCGGATCCGCAGCTCCCGCAGCACGCCCCCGGCCGCGACCTGTTCGGCGCCGGGCATCGCGCCGCGGAACCGCAGCGCCATCACCGCCCACATCCGGTCGGCGACGCCGACGCTCCCCACGTCCCGCGGGAGGCGGCGAGCCACCAGCGCGTACGGGTCGTCGGTCTCGTCCCACGGCACCAGCTCGACGCCGAGGGACCCCGCCGGCGACTCCTGCGCGGCGGGCAGCTCCAGCCTGGGGACGACCAGGAACGGCTCGCCGCCGGCCGGGACCACCAGGCAGGTGAGCCGCTCCAGCTGCTTGGCGTCGTACCCGGTGACATACCGCAGGTCGGGGCCGGGCGTCAGCAGCACCGCCCCGAGGCCCGCCTTCGCCGTCGCCTCGCGCACCAGTCCGACACGCTCACGCGGATACAACTCCGTTGTCACATCCGTCTCCATATCCTCGATCCTCTCAGTGGCCGGTACCAGGATCCCAGGAGCGTCCGGGCGCCGCCGACCCGGCCCGCGTGGCAGCATGTGCCCCATGAGCGGGCTGATGCTGCTGGACACGCCGTCGTTGTACTTCCGCGCCTTCTTCGGGGTGCCCGAATCGGTGACGGCCCCCGACGGGACGCCGGTGAACGCGGTGCGCGGGCTCGTCGACATGATCGCCCGGCTCGTCCAGGACCGGCGGCCGGAGCGGATCGTGTGCTGCATGGACGCCGACTGGCGGCCGGCGTTCCGGGTGGAGGCGCTGCCCTCCTACAAGGCGCACCGGGTGGCCGAGGACGGCGGCGACCAGACGCCCGACGCGCTGGAGGCCCAGCTCCCGGTCATCGAGCAGGTGCTGGACGCCTTCGGGCTGGCGCGCGCGGGCGTCCCCGGCTACGAGGCCGACGACGTCATCGGGACGCTCGCCGTTCGCGGCGCCGCCGACGGGCCGGTCGACATCGTGACCGGGGACCGCGACCTGTTCCAGCTCGTCGACGACGGCGGTCCCGTCTGCGTCCTGTACACCGCGCGGGGGATCCGGAACCTGCAGGTGATGGGCGAGAAGGAGGTCGCGGCCAAGTACGGCATCCCTGGCCGGGGCTACGGCGACTACGCCACGCTGCGCGGCGACCCGAGCGACGGGCTGCCCGGCGTGCCCGGGGTCGGCGACAAGACCGCCGCCGCGCTCGTCACCCGGTTCGGATCGGTCGAGGGAATCCTCGCGGCCCTGGACGCCGGCACCGACGAGGGGTTCCCGGCGGGCGCGCGCCGCCGGATGGAGGCGGCCCGCGAGTACCTGGCCGCCGCCGAGACGGTGGTGCGGGTCGTCACCGACATCGACGCCCCCGAGCTGTCGGGCCTGGAGGACCGGCTGCCCGCCGAGCCGCGGGACGCCGAGGCCCTCGTCCGGCTCGCCGACACGTGGAACCTGTCCGGCCCGGTCAACCGCCTCCTGAACGCGCTCCCCCGCTGACCGCCGATTTCACTGCAATTTGCGCCGAGAGTGTCAGATGACACAGACAGCGCGGTCCCCGGCGTGCAGCATGCGGAGCGGTGAGGGGTTCTCATAGGCACATGCAGGCGACCGGTACCCGCGGCACTCGGGCCTCAACGCCCCACTCCCCCCGATTGCCGTGGGTACCGGTTCATCCGAGCCCCGGACCGGAGACGGACGTGCCGTGAGCGAGCGGACCAGACCCCGCGGCGGCCTCGCCGCGGGCCCCGGCGGCGGATTCTGGGCCGCGCTGGACGGATCGGAGCGCGCGGCGCTCCGGGCCGCCGGGCGGGCCCGGAGCTACCAGCCGAGGACGCCCCTGTGCTACCAGGGCGACGATTCCGACCACATCATCGTCATCGAGTCGGGCTGGGCGAAGGTCACCTGCGCAGGCGAGGACGGCCGGGCGGTCGTGCTCGCCGTGCGCGGGCCCGGCGACCTGGTCTGCGAGAGCGCGGTGCTCGGCGGCCGCGAGCGGTCGGCGACCGTGCAGGCGCTCGACCACGTCCGGGCGCTGATCGTCCCGGCGGCCCGGTTCACCGCCTTCCTGGACGCCCACCCGCGCGTGTGGCGGCTGGTCAGCGGCACGTTCGTGCGGCGGCTGGACGACGCCGACCGCAGGCTGCGGGCCCACGTGTCGGCGCAGGGCGCCCGGCGGCTGGCGATCCTGCTGGCGGGCCTGGCCGACCTGTCGGCCCGGCACGCCCCGCCCGCCGCCGGCGGGGCGATCGCGATCGGGCCGCCGCTGTCCCAGGAGGAGCTCGGCAGCTGGATGGACGCCTCACGGGAGACCGTCGCGCGGGCGCTGTCCACGCTGCGGCGCGAGGGGCTGGTCAGCACCGGCTGGCGCAAGATCACCGTGGAGGACCCGCCGGGGCTGCGCGCGTTCGCGGACTTCCTGGACGAGTGAGGCCGGCCCGGTCGGCGGGCCCCGTCCCGGGTGCCGAACCCGGCGCCTTTACATTGTAGATTCACAGCAGGATCGCCGGTTTCGTCCCGTACGCTCGGTGGTGTGCCGCGCCGACCGCTGCGACTGCATACCGCCGAGGCCGACGCCGAGGTCCGCGCGGGGCTCGACCGGATCCGCGCCGAGTTCTCGGTGCCCGGCGCGTTCCCGCCCGCCGCCCTCGCCGAGGCCGCCGCGTCCGCGCCGCCCTCCAACGGCCGTGTGGACCTGCGCGACGTCCCGTTCTTCACCCTGGACCCGCCCGGCTCACTCGACCTCGACCAGGCGATGCACCTGGAGCGGCGCGGGTCCGGGCACCGGGTGCGGTACGCGATCGCCGACGTGGCCGGGTTCGTCCGGCCGGGCGGCGCGCTCGACGCCGAGGCTCGCTCCCGCGGCGTGACGCTCTACCTGCCGGACGCGAACGCGCCGCTGCATCCGCGCCCCCTGTCGGAGGGGAGCGCGAGCCTGCTGCCCGGCCGGGAGCGCCCCGCCGTGGCGTGGACGATCGACATCGACGACGCCGGGCGGATCACCGGCGTGGACGTGCGGCGCGCCCTCGTGCGCAGCCGCGACCGGCTCGACTACGCCACCGCCCGCCGCGGCGACGGCGACCCGCGGATCGCGCTGCTCGGCGAGATCGGCGAGCGGCTGATCGCGGCGGAGGCCGCGCGGGGCGGTGTGAGCCTGCCGCTGCCCGAGCAGGAGGTCGTGCACGCGGGCGGCGGCTGGGCGCTGAAACTGCGCGGCGACCTGGTGACCGAGGCGTGGAACGCGCAGATCTCGCTGCTGACCGGGCGGGCCGCGGCCCGGCTGATGCTGGACGGCGGCGTCGGGCTGCTGCGCACCATGGCGCCCGCGCCCGCCGAGGCGGTCGAACGGCTGCGGCTGGCGGCCCGGGCGCTCAAGGTCTCCTGGCCCGGTGACGCCCCCTACGGGGACATCGTCCGCGCCCTGGACCCGGCGCTCCCCCGGCACGCGGCGTTCCTGCACGACGCGGCGGGGCTGATGCGCGGCGCCGGCTACACCGCCTTCGACGGGGCGCCGCCGGAGCAGGCCGCGCACGCCGCCGTCGCCGCCCCGTACGCGCACGTCACCGCGCCGATCCGGCGGCTGGCCGACCGGTACGCCACGGAGGTGTGCCTGGCGCTGGCGGCGGACCGCCCCGTCCCGGGATGGGCGCGGGAGGCGCTGCCCCGCCTGCCCGAGGCGATGCAGCGGGCGCTGCGCCGCGGCGCGGACATCGACCACGCGTGCGTCGACCTGGTCGAGGCGCTGCTCCTGCGCGACCACGTCGGGGACGTGTTCGACGCGGTGGTGGTGGACGTGAACGGCGACCGCACCGGCGGGCGCGTCCAACTGGTGGCGCCGCCGGTGTTCGGTCGCTGTGAGGGGGAGGATCTGCCGCTCGGCGAGCAGGTCAGGGTTCGGCTGGAGGAGGCGGACCCGGCGCGGCGCCGGGTCCGCTTCTCCCGTGCGTCGTGAGCCCCGCCCACCGCGGCCGGCGGGCGGGGCGGGCGGTCACCGGCGGCCGCGGCGGCGCGGCCGCCAGTTCGTGGAGGCGCCGGTGCCGACGCCGCCGAGGTGCAGGGCGATCAGCAGCAGGCCGAGGACGGTCAGGGTGCTGTTGTTGATGGCGTCCGAGGAGATGTCGGCCAGGTCGAACAGCAGGGCAAGTGCGAAGACGATCGCGGCGACGATCGCGAGCATGTCGGCCTCCGTGGGGGTCGGGGGCCCACAGCGGGCCCCTCGGCTGCCTACCGGATCTCCTCCAGCCCGCCCCCGAAACCGCGCACCCTTTTCGGCCGACCGATATTCGAATTGCGACCTTTTTGGGCGTTCGCGCCGGTCAGCGGCCGGTCACGCGGCGTCGCGGCGCAGGTGCTCGTCCAGTTCCGCGGTGAGGGCGGCGTTGAGCCGGTAGGCGGCCTTGACCTCGGCGATGACGCGGGCCTGCTCGGCGGCGTCCCACGGGGCGGCGTCCAGCATCCGGCGGTAGCGGTCCTTGTAGGCCTTGGGCTTGCCGGGGAAGCGGTAGAAGCGGACGCCGTCGTCCCCGGCGGACAGCTCCAGCGTCTTGCGGACCTGGAGCCCGATGTACTGGCCGCCGGACAGATCACCCAGGTAGCGCGTGTAGTGGTGGGCCACGAACCCGCCCGGCCAGTCGAAGCACACCTCGCGCAGCCGGTCGCAGTAACGCGCCGTCGAGGCGTTCGGCTCGACGCGCGAGCGCCAGCCGGGCCCGTAGAAGTAGGCCAGGTCGGCCTCCAGCGCCTCGCGGCGGCGCAGGCCGGGAAGGTCGAAGGCGCCGGCGACGGGGTCGGAGGCCATCCGGTCGGCCGCCCGCTCCAGCAGGTCGTAGACCGGATGGAGCTGCGCCACCAGCACGGCGTACTCGTCCCGCGCGAGCCGGCCCTCGACGAGCGCGCTCATGTAGTCCGAGGTCTCGTTGTCGCCGTGGTCGCTCCAGGTCGCGGCGCGCAACCGCGCGGAGAACGGCTCTTTTTCCGACGCCATGTCGGCTACCTTACCTACGGCCCGTCGGGAACGTCCAGCCCGCCGGCGAGCGCGGCGCGGGCGCGCTCGGTCATGCGGACGACCTCGCGGCGCACCTGCGGGCGCTCGGTGAGCCGCTCGCCGAATGGGATCCGGACCGGGTGCTCGACGCCGCCGTCGGCGACGGCGAACTCGATGCCCTCGGCGTCCAGGCCCGTCATCCGGGCCGCGGTCGCGCCGGGGCGCCCGCCGAGCGCGCGGCAGATCGTCAGGCAGTCGGCGGCGTGGTCCTCGTTCATGTGCCGCGTGATCTGCCGCACGACGTCGTCGGTGAAGGGGCCCGCGTCGGGCATGCGATGGTCCTTTCGGGTGGACGGCGGGACGGTCAGGCCCTTGTAGACCTGGAGGGCGTTGCCGGCCAGGACGAGCGCGAGGGTCTCCTCGTCCAGGCCGAGGGCGGCGATGGCACGGGCGTTGCGGGCGATGCCGGGCACGCCGGGCCAGTCGGTGCCGAAGACGAACTTGCGGGCCAGGCGCCGCAGGTCGTGCCGGGCGTAGTACTCGGGGAGCCGGCGGGGCGGCAGCCCGGACAGCTCGATCCACACCCTTTCGCGGGAGAGCGCCAGGAACGCGGCGGCGTCGTACCACCATCCGCGCCCGCCGTGGGCGAGGACGAACGTCAGACCCGGGAACAGCCGCAGCACGTCGTCGACCGCGGTGGGGTCGGCGTACCGGTTGGCCGAGCCGGGGAACGAGCTCGTCCCGCAGTGCACGACGACCGGGACGCCGGCGTCGCGGCACACCTCGTAGGCGGGGTAGAGCTCGGGATCGGCGATGCCGAACCCGCCGTGCACCGGGTGCAGCTTGAGCGCGACGGCGCCGAACCCGAGCTGCCGCTCGACCTCGGCGCCGATCGGATAGTGCAGGTGCGGGTTGACGTTGGCGATCGGCCTGAAGCGCCGCGGGTTGTGCTCCTGGAGGGGCCGCAGGTCCTCGATGGGCTGCGTGCCGGTGGTCCGCGGGCTGTACTCGCACAGCAGCAGGGCGACGTCGACGCCCTCGTCCTCGAAGTAGGCGTCGACCCGCTCGGGCACGAGCGCGCCGCCCTCGTCGTAGAGGTCCTGCCAGGGGTGGGACGAACCGAACTCCTCGGCCCAGCTCCGCCAGGCCGGGCGGAGCGTGGGCAGCCGGGCGGCGTGCACGTGCGCGTCGATCAGCGGGCGTCCGTCGAGCATGCGGCGGAGCCTACCCGCCGCACCCTCAAGCGACGTCCACGGTGTCCTGCTCCTCCAGCCAGGCGACGATGCCCTCGACGGCGGACCGGCAGCTGCCGCAGCCGGTGCTCGCCCGGGTGCCCCGCGCGACGGCGTCGGCCGTGCGGGCGCCGCTCTGCCAGCAGGCGCGGATCTGGCCCTTGCTGACGTTGTTGCACTGGCAGACGGTCGCCGCGTCCGGCATCCGCACCGGCGACTCGGCCTCGGGCGCCGCTCCGACGCCGGGGAACAGCAGGCCGAGGCGCTCGGCGGGCAGCGGCGAGGCCCGGTCGTAGAGCTGGGTGAGCGTCCCGGCGGTGGAGGTCTCGCCGAGCAGGATCGCGCCGATCAGCCGCCCGTCCCGGATCACGGCCTTCTTGTAGGTGCCGCGCGCGGCGTCGGTGAACCGGACGACCTCCACGTCCTCGTCGTCGTCGCCGAAGTGGGTCTCCCCCATGGACGCCAGCTCGATCCCGGCGGCCTTGAGCCGGGTGATCTGGCGGGCGCCGGTGAACCGCGCCGCGGGGTCGGTGCCGGCGAGCAGGCCGGCGAGCACGCCCGCCTGCTCCCACGCGGGCGCCACCAGCCCGTACACCTCGTCGCGGTGCTCGGAGCACTCGCCGATGGCGCGGACGGCCGGATCGGTGACCGACCGCAGCTCGTCGTCGACGATCACGGCCCGGCCGACGGCCAGGCCCGCGTCCCGGGCCAGGCCCACCTCCGGCCGGACGCCGCAGGACAGGACGACCAGGTCGGCGTCGACGACCTCCGTCCCGCCGCCGGGCAGGGCCAGCTCGACGCCGGTCACCGCGCCGCCGGCGGTGCGCAGCCCCGTGACGGCGGCCTGCAGCCGGGTGCCGATGCCGAGGGCCGCCAGCGTGCGGGCCAGGACCCGCCCCGCGGCCGGGTCGAGCTGGCGCTCCATGAGGTGCCCGGCCAGGTGCAGGACGGTCACCTCCAGGCCGCGGCCCGTGAGCCCGCGCGCGGCCTCGATGCCGAGCAGCCCGCCGCCGACGACCACCGCGCGGCGCGCCGACTCGGCCAGGGCGGAGATGCGGCGGCAGTCCTCCAGGGTGCGGAACACCTCCGCGCCGCGCGGCAGGCCGTCCTCCAGGCCCGGCATCGGCGGGACGAACGCGGTGCTGCCGGTCGCGAGGACGAGCGTGCCGTAGGGGGTGACCGTCCCGTCCGAGGCGTGCACCGTCCGCGCCGCGCGGTCGATGCGGGTGACCTCGACGCCGAGACGGGCGTCCACGCCGTGGGAGGCGTACCAGGCGGCGTCGACCAGGCTGATGTGGTCGGGCCGCGTCTTCCCTGCGAGGACGTTCGAGAGCAGGATCCGGTTGTAGGGGCGCTGCGCCTCCGCGCCGAACACCGTCACGGGCGTCACGGCGTCCCGGGACCGCAGTTCGTCCACGAGCCGGGAGCCGGCCATGCCGTTGCCGATGACGACCACGCGCGCCGCGTCCACGGGGTTCACCGCTTCACCTCCAGCGGGAGGGGCTTGATCTGGTCGCGCTCGACCTCGAAGGCGATGCTCGGGTCGGGGGTCTGCGGGGCGTTGACGAACGAGACGAACCGGCGGAGCCGCTCGGGATCGTCCAGGGTGTCGCGCCACTCGTCGGAGTAGGACGCGACGTGGCGGTCCATGGCCGCGTCGAGGTCGGCGCAGATGCCGAGCCGGTCGTCCACGATGACCTCGCGCAGATAGTCCAGGCCGCCGTCCAGGGACTCCAGCCACCCGGCGGTGCGCTGCAGCCGGTCGGCGGTGCGGATGTAGAACATCAGGAACCGGTCGATGCAGGTGAGCAACTCCTCGTCGGTGAGGTCGGTGGCGAACAGGTCCGCGTGCCGGGGCCGCATGCCGCCGTTCCCGCCGAGGTAGAGGTTCCAGCCCTTCTCGGTGGCGATGACGCCGAAGTCCTTGCTCTGCGCCTCGGCGCACTCGCGGGCGCAGCCGGACACGGCCGACTTCAGCTTGTGGGGGGCGCGCAGCCCCCGGTAGCGCATCTCCAGCCGGATCGCCATCGCGGCCGAGTCCTGGACGCCGTAGCGGCACCAGGTGGAGCCCACGCACGACTTCACCGTGCGCAGTGCCTTGCCATAGGCGTGGCCGGACTCGAACCCGGCCTCGACGAGCCGCCGCCAGATCTCGGGCAGCTGCTCGACGCGGGCGCCGAACAGGTCGATCCGCTGGCCTCCGGTGATCTTGGTGTAGAGGCCGAAGTCGCGCGCCACCTCCCCGATCACGATGAGCCTCTCGGGGGTGATCTCCCCGCCGGGGACCCGCGGGACCACCGAGTAGGTGCCGTTCTTCTGCAGGTTGGCCAGGAAGTGGTCGTTGGTGTCCTGCAGCGCCGCCTGCTCGCCCTCCAGGATGTGGCCGTTGCCGAGGCTGGCGAGGATGGAGGCGACGGCGGGCTTGCAGATGTCGCAGCCGCGGCCCGTCCCGTGCTCCTGGACGAGCTGGGTGAAGCTCGCGACGCGCCCGGCCCGGACGATGTCGAACAGCTCGGCGCGGCTGTAGTCGAAGTGCTCGCAGATCGCCTTGCTGACCTCGATGCCCGCGGCGGTCAGCTCGGCGTCCAGGATCCGCTTCACCAGCGGGACGCAGCTGCCGCAGCTCGTCCCGGCCCGGGTGCGGTCCTTCACGCCGGCCACGTCGGTCAGGGAGCACTCGGCGACCGCGCAGCGGATCCCCTCGGCGGTGACGTTGTTGCAGGAGCAGATGACCGTCGCGCCGGGAAGGTCGCCGCCCGCCGCCTCGGTACCGCCGAAGAGCATCTGCTCGGGCGCGCCGGGCAGGCTGCCGCCGACGTGGGCGCGGAGCGTGCCGTAGGACTCGGCGTCGCCGACGAGGACGCCGCCGAGCAGCGTCCGCGCGTCGTCGCTGACGAGGAGCCGCTTGTAGACCCCGGCGACGGGGTCGGTGTAGGTGACGCCGAGCGCGCCCTGCTCGGGGCCGGCGAACGGGTCGCCGAAGCTGGCGACGTCGACGCCCATCAGCTTGAGCTTCGTCGACATGTCCGCGCCCTCGAACACCGCCGTGCTCGCGGGGGACAGCAGCCGGTCGGCGACCACCTCGGCCATCGAGAAGCAGGGCCCGACCAGCCCGTAGACCATGCCGCCGACCAGGGCGCACTCGCCGATCGCGAAGACGGCGGGGTCCTCGGTGCGGCAGGAGGCGTCCACCACGATCCCGCCGCGCTCCCCCACCGGCAGGCCGCAGCCGCGGGCCAGTTCGTCGCGCGGGCGGATCCCGGCGGAGAACACCACGACCTCGGCGTCGAGCACCGTGCCGTCCTCCAGGACGACGCGCCGGACCGAGCCGTCCTCCCCCGCCTCCAGGGCGCGCATGGGGGTGCCCGCGTGCACGGCCATGCCGAGCGCCTCGATGTGGCGGCGCAGCATCGCGCCGCCGCCCTCGTCCAGCTGGCGCGGCATCAGCCACGGCGCCACCTCCACGACGCCGCTGCGCAGGCCGAGGCCCTGGATCGCGCGGGCCGCCTCCAGGCCGAGCAGGCCGCCGCCGACGACGGCGCCGGTGGTCCTGCCCCGCGCGTACGCGCGGATCGCGTCCAGGTCGTCGATCGTGCGGTAGACGAAGACACCCGGCAGGTCCCCGCCCTCGACCGGCGGGACGAACGGGGAGGACCCCGTGGCCAGGACGAGCGCGTCGTAGGGGACGGCGCGCCCCGCCGAGGTGGCGACCGTCCGGGCGGCGCGGTCGATCCCGGTGACCCGCTCCCCGGTCCGCACGGCGACCGCGCCGTCGTGCGCCGGGTAGGCCAGGTCGGCGCCCTCCAGATGCGTCGTCAGCGCCACCCGGTCGTAGGCGGCGCGGGGCTCCTCGCCGATCACGGTGATCGTCCACGTGCCGGCGGCGTCGCGCTCGCGCACCGCCTCCACCAGTCGGTGCGCGGCCGGCCCGTGGCCGGCGACGACCAGGCGCTTGTCCGGTCTGCTGTCGGCTCCCATGGGCCCGATCCTCGGCGGCCCGTATTACTTGGAGGGATCTTCGCTGTCACCCCCGCGTTAAGTGGCCCTCACAGCCGGCCCGCCCGCGAGGCCGGACGCGCCGGGCGCACCGGACCCGCCACGGTCGTGCACCATGGAAGGGTGACGGAGGTTGTGGGGAACGGGACGCGTGCCGGCCTGCCGATGCTGGCCGACCTCGTCTCGGACGGCGACGTGGTGGTGCTGAGCGGCGCGGGGCTGTCGACCGAGTCGGGCATCCCCGACTACCGCGGCGAGACGGGCCGCCGGCGGCGCGCGGCGCCGATGACCTACCAGGCGTTCATCGGGAGCGAGGCGGCGCGGCGCCGCTACTGGGCGCGCAGCCACCTCGGCTGGCGGTACATCGCGCGGGCCCGTCCGAACGCCGGGCACGGCGCGGTCGCCGAGCTCCAGCGGCGCGGCCTGCTGGCGGGGATCATCACCCAGAACGTCGACGGGCTCCAGCAGGCCGCGGGCGCGCGCGAGGTGATCGAGCTGCACGGCGCGCTGGACCGCGTCGTCTGCCTGTCCTGCGGCGAGCGGTCGGCGCGCGAGCGGCTGGACGAGCGGCTGCGCGGGGCCAACCCCGGCTGGACGGCCCGCGCCGAGACGATCAACCCCGACGGCGACGCCGTCCTGCGCGACGAGGCCGTCGAGACGTTCCGGATCGTGGGCTGCGAGCGGTGCGGCGGCGCGCTCAAGCCCGACGTGATCTTCTTCGGGGAGAACGTGCCGCCCGCCCGCGTCGGGGACTGCTACGCGCTGACGGAGCGGGCGGGGGCGCTGCTGGTGCTGGGGTCGTCGCTGACGGTGCTGTCGGGCTACCGGTTCGTCCGGCACGCGGCGCGGCACGGCGTCCCGGTGGCGATCGTCAACCGCGGCGCCACCCGGGGCGACCCGCACGCGCTCGTCACGCTGGACGCCCCGCTCGGCGCGACCCTGGGCGAACTGATCGCCGAGCTGCCCGCCTGACCGGGGATCGCCCCCGGCCTACCGCCCGCCCAGCAGCGAGGTCGCTGCCGGCGCCGGGCTGTGGGAGTGGCCGGGGTCCCCGGGCGGGGGCGCGCCGGTGGCCTGGGGCGGGTCGGGCAGCATGTCGCCGGTGACGAATCCGGTGCCCTCCAGAAGCCTCATATGGGTGCGGACGAACGTCTCGCACTGCTCGGAGAAGCTCCGCACGAGCGTGTTGCGGGTACTGCCGCGGACGGCGGCGATCGCCGGGTAGATCTGCCCGTGCGCCATCCGCAGCCGGGCGACGGCCGTCCGGTCGTAGTCGTTGCCCGACTTTCCAGTGATCTCCGACATCCAGCTCTGCTGGTCCGGGGTGGGCTGGTTCGGCAGCGGGACGTTCAGCTTCGCGGCGATGGCGCGGTCCAGCTCGTCCAGCCGGGCGTGCTGGCGGGCGATCTCGCCGAGGTTGCGGCGGGTCGCGGCCCGCGCGGCGCGGCGCTCGGCCTCCCGGCCGACGGGGATCTCCCAGAGCCCCGCCTGCCGGACCCGCACGACGAGGTCCCGGTCGGCGGGGCCGAGCGGCCCCCACGGGGTGTCGACGGTGGACTGGCCCGCGTTCTGGGCGTTCGCCTGCGGCGCCACGGCGCCGCCGTCGGCGGCCTGGCGGCCGATCGGCGTGCAGGCGCCGAGGAGCAGCGCCGCGGCGAGGCCGCACGCCGCCGCGATGACCGGTCGGGGTTCTCGCATCCGCCGCCGCCTTTCGGTCGAGGGGAGGGGCGTCGATGCGCAGTACGCACGTCCGGGCGGGCGGGTTCGACCAGGGGCGGACCGGTTCGGGCCGGGCCTCAGGTCCAGCCGAGCAGGGCCAGGGAGGTGACCGGCGGTTCGCCGCCGGCCTCGGTGAAGGCGCGCAGGGCGTCCACGAGGGCGCGCCGCTGCCCGGCCGGCATCCGGGACACCACCGCGGCGATGTCGGCGCGGCGGCGGGCGGTCACGTCGTCGACGATGCCGCGCCCGGCCGGAGTGAGCTGGATGCGGACCTCACGGCCGCTGTCCGGGCTGGCCTGCCGGTCCACCAGACCGGCGGCGGCCAGCCGGTCCACCATCCGCATCGCGGTCGAGGGGTTGACCTCCAGGAGCCCGGCGAGCGTCACGAGCTTGGCCGGCCCCTGCGAGGACAGCACCACCAGGAGCCGGAACTGCGGCAGCGTGACGGCGCCCTCCGCCGCGGCCAGGGAGCGCACCGAGACCGCCACCAGCAGGCGGGACGCGGTCAGCAGCGCCGAGGTCACCGCATCGACGCCGTCGTCGTGCCGCTCGTTCATGACGACTTTCTACAGGGACCGGTCCCGCGTCCGCCAACGCGGTCCGGGACCGGTCCGCAGCCGGTCACCGCCCCTCCGGGAGGAGGTCGGCGAGATGGCGCAGGCGGCCGGCGGTGCCCGCCTCGATCCGCGTCCCGCAGGAGAACCCGTCGGCGAGCGGTCCCGTGAAGGGCCTTCGGGCGGGAGTCCTGGGCACGGGGTCGACCTGCATGCCCTCCCACTACCCGGGGACCCGCCGTTACTCGGAGCCCGCGGGGGAATCGTTAGGTCTTGACCTCTTTACGCCTGACCCGTCCGGGCCGCCCCGCAGGCGGCCCGGACGGGCCGGACGGCCCCGGCGGCTAGGCGTCGCGGCGCTTGAGCAGGACCGCGCCGATGGCGAGCAGCAGGCCCGTCCAGAGCGCGAAGACCCCGAACCCCTGCCAGGGGGTCAGCAGGTCGTCGGTGCCCTGGCGGGACTTGGCGATCAGCTGGCCGGCCTCGGACGGCAGGTAGGCGTGGATGTGGTCGCCGATGCTGCCGGGCAGGAGCGTGGCGAGGGGCGCCAGCACCAGCACGAACCCGATGACGCCGGTGATGCCTCCGGCGGGGTGCCGGACGATGGCGCCGATCGCGAGAGCGAACAGACCGAGCATCGCCAGGTACAGGCCGCCGCCGATGACGGCGCGCAGAACGCCCTCGTCGGCCAGCGACACCTGCACCTTGTCCCCGATCAGCGCCGAGCCGATGAAGAACGAGACGAACGACACCGCGACGCCGAGGACGAACACGACCGCCCCGAACACCAGGGCCTTGGCCCACAGCACGGGCAGCCGCCGCGGCACCGCGAGCAGGCTCGCGCGGATCATGCCGGTGGAGTACTCCGAGGCGATCACCAGCACGCCGAGCACGCAGATGGTCAGCTGGCCGAGGAAGAACCCGCTGCCGAGGATGAAGCCGGTCGGGTCCGCGACGACCGAGGCGCGGTCGGCGGGGTCGGTGTTGTCCCACTGCGCGACGGTGAGGCCCACCAGCAGCGCGGTGAAGCCGAGGTCCACGATGACGAGCAGGATGAGCGTCCACAGCGTGGACCGCACGGTGCGGATCTTCGTCCACTCCGAGAGGAGCAGCCGCCCGAAGCCGGGGCGCGGGTGGGCCGCGGGGTCCGCGGCGGGCGTGGTGGTGGCCGTGGTCATCGGGTCTCCCCCTCCTCGACGGGGACCGCGCTCGGGGGCGGGACCGTGTCCGGGACGGGCGCGCCGCCTCCGCCGTACTCGACGCTCTCGCGGGTCAGTTCCATGAACGCCGTCTCCAGCGAGCCGCGGGTCGGGGTGAGCTCGTGCAGGACGATGCCCCCGGCCGCGGCGAGCTCCCCGACGCGGGGCGCCTCCATGTGGGTCACGTTGAGCAGCCCCTCGCCGTCCGGGAAGGCCTTGCCCCCCTCGGCGGTGACGAGGTCGGCGAGGCGGGCCGCGTCCGGGCTGCGGACGATCACCGCCTTCTCGGTGCTGCGCTCGATGAACTCCTCGGTGGAGCAGTCCGCGATCAGCCGGCCGCGGCCGATGACGATGAGGTGCTCGGCGGTGACGGCCATCTCGTTCATCAGGTGGCTGGAGACGAACACCGTGCGCCCTTCGGCGGCGAGCCGCTGCATGAGCGTGCGGATCCAGACGATGCCCTCGGGGTCGAGGCCGTTGACGGGCTCGTCGAGCACGAGCACGGACGGGTCGCCGAGCAGCGCCGCGGCGATGCCGAGCCGCTGCCCCATGCCGAGCGAGAAGCCGCCGGCGCGCTTGCGGGCCACGCCGGCGAGGCCGACGAGCTCGACCACCTCGTCGACGCGCTTCTTGCCGATGCCCTGCGTCTGGGCGAGGCACAGCAGGTGGTTGTAGGCGCTGCGGCCGGTGTGCACGGCCCGCGCCTCCAGCAGCGCCCCGACGACGCGCAGCGGCGCGTTCAGGTCGCGGTAGTGGCGGCCGTGGATCCGGGCGTCCCCGCGGTCGGGCCGGTCCAGGCCGAGCAGCAGCCGCATGGTGGTCGACTTCCCGGCGCCGTTGGGGCCGAGGAACCCGGTGACCCGCCCGGGGACCACCGTGAATGACAGGTCGTCCACGGCCGTCCTGTCGCCGTAGCGCTTGGTGAGGTTCTCCGCCTCGATCATGCCTCTCCCGGCGTCTCTCGGTGAGTGATCCGTGACCGGAATCACACTAGCGCCCCGCCGCTCCGGACGGATCCTCCTTGGAGCCGATCCGTCACCCACCGGCTGGGCGCGCCGCGCCGGGGGCGCAGACGGCGAGGCGCCCTCCCCGAGCCGGGAGGGCGCCTCGTCAGGGGGAACGTCAGGCGGCGACCCCATCGGCGGCGTTGATGTCCTTGTGGAACCGCTTGTGCACGTACAGCTTCTCGCCGAGAGTCTCGCAGCGCCACCACAGCCCGCTCGGCGGGCCGATCCGGGTGCCCCGGGGCAGCTCCCGCAGGACCTCGTTGACCGGCGTCATGCGCAGCCGCCCGGACCGGCAGACGAGGATGCGCCGGTCCGTCACCACGACGACCCGGTAGGCGTTGCTGAAGATGATGATCCAGTACGAGAGCAGGGCGAAGTACTGGCTCGTGGTCTGAGCGCCGAACACCGCCTGGATGTTCTCACCCGGCTGCAGGGCGTGGGCCGCGTTGGCGCCCATCTTGTCGCGGATGGCCACGATCGGGGCCTTTCTCGTGTTCCGATGAAACGCCTGATTGTGCCATCGACAGCCGTCACATACGACATTTCTCTCAGGTTTGGTAACCGATGCTCTCTTCATCCTCCGCGCCGGGCCACCGGACCGGAATCCGGCACGTTATTGACCATCTGCCAATAGGTGCGCGAGGATGACCGGGCACGATCCGACCCCGGGAGGCGCCGTGACCGCCCCGTCCCAGATCACGCCCGACCGCCTCGCCGACCGCGACGTGCTGCGGGCCCTGGCCGCCGAGCCCCTGGTCGGCCTCGCGGCCGGCCGGGCCCTGCTCATGCAGCTCGCCCACCCGGCCGTGGCGCGCGGCGTCGCCGAGCACAGCGACTTCGCCGAGCGCCCCCTGGCGCGGCTGTTCGGCACCCTCGACTTCCTGCTGATCGTCACCTTCGGCACGCCGGAGCAGGTGGCGCGCATCGCGGCGAAGGTGCGCGGCATCCACACGACCGTCCGCGGCGATGACTACTCCGGCAACGACCCGGACCTGCAGCTCTGGGTCAACGCGACCCTCATCGACTCGGCCCTGCACGTCTACGAGCACGTCATGCGGGGCGGCGACCCCGGCCTGGCCGAGGCCTACTACCGGCAGGCGCGGGTCGTCGCCGAGGTCCTCGGCTGCCCCCTGGAGACGCAGCCGCCCGACCTGGCCGCGTTCCGCGCCTACATGGCCGACACGCTCGCCGCCCTGGAGGTCACCGCCACCGCCCGCGAGGTCGCCGACGCGGTCCTGTGGCCCCGCCGCCTGCGCGCCCTGGCCCCCGCGCTCGCAATCTTCCGCCTCCTGACGGCCGCGCTCCTGCCCGACGAGCTGCGGGGCCAGTTCGGCCTGCCGTGGACCCCCGCCCGCCGCCGGACGGCCGGCGCGCTCCTGCGGACGGCCCGCCTCGGCCACCGCCTGACCCCCGCCTGGCTGAGGCGCCCGCCGGAGCCCCTGCTGGTGAGGCTGGCCACCTTCCGCGTGGACCGGACGCTCTCGGCCCGGCGGGCGCGGCGCCGCGCCGCCTAGGCGACGGAGGAGTAGGCGACGACGCCGCGGCGCATGGCGTCCATGGCGCGGCGGGCGGTCTTGCGGATGTGGCTGTTGGGCGGCGCGGCGTCGGTGACCTGGCCGAGAAGGTCGAGCAGCTGCTTGACGGCCCGCACGAAGTCGCCCGCGGTGAGGTCGCTCTCCATCAGCACCTCGTCGAGGTCGTCGCCCTTGGCCCACCGGTAGGCGGTCCACGCGAAGCCGAGGTCGGGCTCGCGCAGGAAGGAGACGCGGTTGTCGCGCTCGACGCCCTCCAGCACGCCCCAGAGCCGCACCATGGCGGCCAGCGCGTCCTGCGCCGGGCCGGGGGGCGTGCGGGGCGGAGTGGCGTCGTCGGGCTGCCGCGACTCGTAGACGAGGGCCGACACGCACGCGGCCAGCTCGGCCGGGCCGAGCTTCTCCCACACGCCCTCGCGCAGGCTCTCGGCGGTGAGCAGGTCCAGCTCGTTGTAGATGCGGCCGAGGCGGCGGCCCTCGGCGGTGACGGAGTCGCCGTCGAGGTAGCCGAGCTGCTGCAGGACGGCGCAGACGCGGTCGAACGTGCGGGCGATGACCTGCGAGCGGCCCTCGACGCGGCGCCGGAGCTGCTCGGTCTCGCGGTCCAGGCGGTGGTAGCGCTCGGCCCAGCGGGCGTGGTCCTCGCGCTTGTCGCAGCCGTGCACCGGGTGCCGCCGCAGCTCGGCGCGCAGCCGGGTGATCTCGGCGTCGTCGACGGCGGGCGAGTCGGCGCGCGAGCGCTTGCGCTCGCGCACGTCGTCGGGGACCTTGTTGCGCAGCGTGGACGCCAGGTCGCGGCGGTCCTGCGGGTTGCGGGGGCTGAAGGACTTCGGGATGCGGATCCGCTCGACGGGCTCGACGGCGCGCGGGAAGTCCTGGATCGACAGCCGCTGCACCGACCGGTTCACGGTCAGCACGAGCGGCGCGGGGCCGTCGGAGCGGCGGCCGACGCCCGGGTCGAGGACGACGGCCAGGCCCGAGCGCCGCCCGGACGGGACGAGGATGACGTCGCCCGGACGCAGCCGCTCCAGGGACCGGGCGGCCTCGGCGCGGCGGGCCCCGGCGCGCTCGCGCGAGAGCTCGGACTCGCGGTCCGACAGCCGCCGCCGCATCGCGGCGTACTCCATGAAGTCGCCGAGATGGCACTCGGCGGCCTTGGCGTAGCCCTGCAGGGCCTCCTCGTTCTTGTGCACCTGCCGGGCCAGGCCGACGACGGCGCGGTCGGCCTGGAACTGCGCGAACGACTCCTCCAGGAGCGTGCGGGCCCGTTCGTTGCCGACGGCGCCGACCAGGTTGACGGCCATGTTGTAGGACGGCCGGAAGCTGGAGTTCAGCGGGTAGGTGCGGGTGCCGGCCAGCCCGGCCACGGACGCGGGCTCGACGTTCGGGCCCCACACCACGACGGCGTGGCCCTCGACGTCGATGCCGCGCCGTCCGGCGCGCCCGGTGAGCTGGGTGTACTCGCCCGGGGTGAGGTCGACGTGGGCCTCGCCGTTCCACTTGTCCAGCTTCTCGATCACCACGGTGCGGGCGGGCATGTTGATGCCGAGCGCGAGCGTCTCGGTGGCGAACACGGCCTTGATCAGCCCGCGGGTGAACAGCTCCTCGACGATCTCCTTGAACGTGGGGAGCATCCCGGCGTGGTGGGCGGCGACGCCGCGCTCCAGGGCCTCCCGGAAGTCGCCGTAGCCGAGGATCCGCAGGTCCTCCGTCGCGATGTCGGCGGTGCGCAGCTCGGCGTGCGCGCGGATCTCCTCGGCCTCCTCCTTGGAGGTCAGCCGGATCCCGGCGTGCAGGCACTGCAGGACGGCGGCGTCGCAGCCGGCGCGGCTGAAGATGAACGTGATCGCCGGGAGCAGCCCGGCGCGCTCCAGCCGCTCGATCACATCGGGCCGGGCGGGCGGCCGGAACCGCTGCGGGCGCGGGGCCCGGCGGCGGCCGGTGCGGCGCCCCTGGTTGACCTTGGCGCGCCGGACCTCCTCCACCGCCATCCGGGTCAGCTGCGGGTTCAGCCTGGCCTGCCGGTCGCCGCCCTTGCCGGTGTCGACGAACAGGTCGTACAGCCGCGTCCCCACCAGCATGTGCTGGAACAGCGGGACGGGGCGGTGCTCGTCCACGATCACCGCGGTGTCGCCGCGGACCTCGTGCAGCCACTCGCCGAACTCCTCGGCGTTGCTGACGGTCGCCGACAGCGCCACGATCCGCACCGAGTCCGGAACGTGGATGATCACCTCTTCCCAGACGGCGCCGCGGAACCGGTCGGCGAGGTAGTGCACCTCGTCCATCACGACGAACGCCAGCCCGGCGAGGGTCTGGGAGCCCGCGTACAGCATGTTCCGCAGGACCTCGGTCGTCATGACGACGATCGGGGCCTCCCCGTTGACGCTGTTGTCGCCGGTGAGCAGGCCCACCTTCTCCGGGCCGTACCGGCGGACGAGGTCGGCGTACTTCTGGTTCGACAGCGCCTTGATCGGCGTGGTGTAGAAGCACTTGCTGCCGCCGGTCAGGGCGAGGTGGACCGCGAACTCCCCCACCACCGTCTTCCCGGAACCGGTCGGGGCGGCGACCAGCACGCCGCTGCCGTCCTCCAGTGCCTGGCACGCCTCCAGCTGGAACGCGTCGAGCTCGAAGTCGTACAGCGTCCGGAAGTCCAGCAGGGCCGGGCCGTTCCCGCCGGTGCGCCTGCGGTAGGCGGCGTAGCGCTGGGCCGGGCTCTGTCCGGCCGACGTGGTGTCGGGGGTGGTCATACCATCGAGCCTACGGTTTCGACCGGCCCGATACCCAATCAGCGGGCCCGGTCGCCCTTCTCCAGCTCCGCGTCGATCGATTCGAGGTCGAGGGGCGAGACCTCGTCGTCGGCCAGGCCCGCGTACGGGTCGGGGCGGCGGGCCCGCCTGCGGTCGTTGAAGAAGGCCAGCAGCGCGGCGATCTCGAACAGCAGGACGGTCGGCAGCGCGAGCGCGAGCATCGTGAACGGGTCGGCGCTCGGCGTGGCGACCGCCGCGAAGACGAAGATCCCGAACAGGATCAGCCGCTGGGACCGGCGGATCCGCGACGAGCTCAGCACGCCCGCCATGTTCAGGACGACCACGAACAGCGGGAGCTCGAACGTCAGCCCGAACACCAGCAGCATCGTCAGCACGTAGCTGAGATAGCTGTCGACCGTGATCAGGGGCTTGACGTCGTCGGCGACGAACCCCAGGAAGATCGCCAGGCCCTTGTCGACGGTCAGGTACGCCAGGCCGGTGCCGACGAAGAACAGCGGGACGGCGGCGCCGAGGAAGACGTACGTCCAGCGGCGCTCCCGCTGGTACAGGCCCGGCGCCACGAACGCCCAGAGCTGGTACAGCCAGACCGGCGCGGAGATGACCCCGCCGATGATGCAGGAGATCTTCAGCTTCAGGAAGAACGAGGAGAAGATCCCGTTCACGAACAGGGAGCACTGGTCCTTGTCGACCACGTGGGACTGGGGCAGCGAGCAGTACGGCTGCTTGAGGAAGTCCCAGACCGGGTCGAACAGCAGCCAGCCGAGGACCGCGCCCACCACGAAGGCCAGCACGGCCTTGATCAGCCTGTTCCGCAGCTCACGGAGGTGCTCCATGAGGGGCATGCGGCCGTCGGGGGCGGCGTCGCGCCTGTTCAGCTTCATCGTCGGCATTCGGCTCGGGGGTCGCGGGGCGGGGTGGTCGTGGCGTGGGCCGGGTCAGCCCTTGCGCGCCTGACCGGGGTCCGACACCGGCACACCCTGGATCGGCTCACCCGAGGCCAGCGCGCCGCGGGAACGCTGCCCGCCCTCGGAGGCCGCCGCCTCGCGCTCCAGCCGGGCGGCCTCCTCGCGCAGCCGGGCCGCCCTGTCACGCGCCTCGTCGCCCTGCGAGGTCGGCATGGTCTTGGCGGGCCGATCGGCGGGCGCGTCGTCATCGTCCTCGCGCAGGCCCTTGGTCTCGGCCTTCAGGATGCGCGCCGACTTGCCCAGCGAACGGGCGAGCTGGGGCAGCTTCGCCGACCCGAAGATCAGGACGACGACCAGCAGGATGATGAGCAGTTCGGGGGTCCCGATGTTCGGCATGTGCAGTCCTCTTCAACAGGTGACACTCAGGACGATCGTACGCCGTCCCCGGGCGGTTGTGGCGACCGATCGTCCTCGAGCCGGGAGAGTTCATCGCGCAGCGCCGACCGTTCCGGTTCCAGCCGGCGCCTGGTGCGTTCCAGTTCACGTCCGAAACGCCGCACGCCGAGCCACACCTTGAAGGCGCACCAGGCGAGCACGGCCAGCCCTGCGAAACCGAGCGACACCGACACCGAGACCCACGCCACGCCCGCCACGCTATCCGATCGGCTCACGCCAGGCCGTACCGGGCCAGCGCGCGCGCCGCGTCGTCCCGCACCCCGGCCGCGATCGCCTCCGGGGCCACGACGCGGCCCTGGTCGCCGAGGCGCAGCGCCAGGCCCCGCACCCAGCGGGCGTCCGGGGTGCGCAGGACGACCCGGAGCCGCCCCTCCCCCAGTTCCTCCACGCTCTCGCACGGGTAGTAGTCGGCGACCCACCGGCCGCGCGCGGACAGCTCCAGGGTGACCGCCTCGTCCTGCGGCGAGGGGCGGAACAGGCCGGCGTCCACGTCGATCGGCTCCGCATCGTCCGGCACCTCGGCGGGCACGTCCAGCACCGACAGGTCGGCGATCCGGTCCAGCTTGAACAGCCGCACCCCCTCGGCCCGGCGGCACCAGCCCTCCAGGTAGGTGGTGCCCTCCACGACCAGCAGCCGCATCGGGTCGACGTCGCGCTCGGTGTTCTCGTCCCGCGCCGGGACGTAGTAGGTCAAGTGCACGCGGCGGGCCGCCGCGATCGCCTCGCGCAGGACGCCGACCGCGGTGCGGGCCGAGTCGGCCGAGCCGCCCCGGGCGTCCACCTCCACGGAGACCTTGCTGGACACCGCCGCGGCCGCGCCCGCCGCGGTCTCCAGCTTGGCGATCACGCGGCTGAGCGCGTCCCGGTCGTGCAACTCGGGGATCTCGGCCAGCATCCGCAGCGCCACCAGCAGCGCGCTCGCCTCGTCCACCTTCAGCCGCAGCGGCCGGGCGATCGACTCCGCCTCCGCCACCGTGATCTCCCCGCCCTCGTAGGACAGGTCGATCGGGCAGTAGGGGTCGGGCGCGCGCAGCTCCACGCACCACAGCAGGTTCAGGTCGTCGATCAGCTGCTTCTCGGTCACCCCGAACGCGGCGGCGGCCTCGCCGAGCGCCACCGAGTCGCGGTTCACCACGTACGGAACGAGTGCCAGCAGGCGCGCGAGCCGGTCCGTGGACGTCGTCGCCGCCTTCGCCGCGGTCTTCGCCGTCATCGGCCGTTCATCTCCCCATGCTCGCCGTGCGCCGCCGCCGGGTGCGCGCCGGCCGCGGCCAGCACCGACTTCAGGTGCTGGACCACCGCCTCGCGCAGGTCCGGCGGGTCGAGGACCACCACGTCGTCGGCGAACCGCGCCAGGTAGGGCGCGAACCGGTCGACGTCTCCGAAGGTCAGGACCGCCTCGTCCCACTCCCCGTCCCAGGCCGGCTCCTCGACCGGGCGGACGTCGCGGGCCCACCGCCGCGGGCCCTGCGCCGCGCCGCGCCGCAGCCGGACGGTCGCCGGGCGGGGCTCGCCGAGCGGCTCGCTCCAGTCGAACGCGATGCGCCGCACGTCCACCCCGTCCGGGACCGTCACCGACCCGGGCGGGCCGTCCGGCGCGACGTCCCCGACGATGCGGCTCAGCCGGAACACCCGCTGCTCGTCGCGGTCGCGGTCGAACCCGACCACGTACCAGCGGCCCCGCCGGCTCACCACGCCCCACGGGTCCAGGTGCCGGCGCGCCACCGACGTGCGCCCGATGCCCTGGTAGTCGAACGCGACCGGGCGGCCGTCGCGCACCGCCTCCCACAGGGCGGGGAAGGACGGGTCGTGCGTGTTCACCCGCGGCTCGATGCCCGTCGCGGCGGCCACGTCGGTCTCCACCCCGGCCGCGCGCAGCTTCAGCAGCGCCCCCGACGCCGCCTCGGCCATGCTGGCGCGCTGCCACACCCGCGCCGCCAGGCCCAGCACCGCCGCCTCGTCCGGGGACAGGTGGATGTCGGGCAGCTCGTAGGCCTGCGGTGGGATCCGGTAGCCGATCTCCTCGCCGCCGCCGCCCTGCTGGTCGCTGCCGACCTCCAGGGGGACGCCGAGCTCGCGCAGCTCCTCCTTGTCCCGCTCGAACATGCGCTTGAACGCCTCGTCGGAGTCGGGGTAGCCGGGCACCGCCCGGCGGATCTGCTCGGCCGTCAGATAGCGCCGGGTGGCGAGCAGGCAGACCACCAGGTTCAGCAGCCGCTCGGTCTTGCGCCGCGACACTTCGCCACCACCTCGTTCCCTCCGTGAGCCCCGAACCCCGGCCGGCGCGCCGATCGTCCCCACGTGCCGTCCCGCAGGACGCTACCGTTTCCCGGTGTGATCCGATGGCGCAAAGGCACAGTCGAGGACATCCGCCGCGAATGGCCGGGGGCGGTCGAGCTGGACGTCTCGATCGGGGGCGAAGGGACGCACCGGGCCCTGGCCTATCCCGCCCTGGTGGGCAGGCCCGAACCGGGCGACACCGTCCTGCTCAACACTACGGCCTTGGCGATGGGTCTCGGCACCGGCGGGTACGCCATGGTCGTCGCGGTCCCGGACCGGCTCCCGCCCGACCCGGAGGGGCCCGGCCACCTGGTCAAGGCCCGCTACACCCCGTTGCAGGCCACCGTCCTCGGCGCCGACGAGCAGGACTCCCCCCACCACGCGGTCCTGCGCGACGCCGACTCGCTGGACCGGATGCCCGTCATCGTCGCCGACCTGCACTCCGCGCTGCCCCCGATCCTTGCCGCCCTGCTGGCCGGGCGCCCGGACGCGCGGGTCGTCTACGTGATGCCGGACGGCGGGGCGCTGCCGTCGTGGTTCTCGATGTCGATCGCCCGGCTGAAGGACGCCGGGGCGCTCGCCGCGACCGTCACCGTGGGGCAGGCGTTCGGCGGCGACCTCGAGGCCGTCACCGTCCACACCGGCCTGCTGGCCGCGCGGCTCGTCCTGGAGGCCGACGCGGTGGTCCTCGCCCAGGGCCCGGGCAACCTGGGGACGGGCACCAGGTGGGGCTTCTCGGGCGTCACGGCGGGCGAGGCCGTCAACGCCGCGTCCGTGCTGGGCGGGCGGCCGGTGGGGTCGCTGCGGGTCAGCGAGGGCGACAGGCGCGAGCGCCACATCGGCGTCTCGCACCACTCCCTGACCGCCTACGGGCGCGTGGCGCTGGCCCGCGCCGACATCCCCGTCCCCGAGCTCGGCGGCCCCTTCGGCGCCCGCGTCGCTGCCGGGGCCGCGCCGCTGGGCGAACGGCACCGGCTCGTCCCGGTCCCCGTCGACGGCCTCCACGAGGCCCTCAGGACCGCCGAGAAGGACTGGGGCGTCCGGCTGTCGACCATGGGGCGCCGGCTGGAGGAGGACCTCCCCTACTTCCTCACGGCGGCCGCGGCGGGCCGCCACACGGCCGCCCTGCTCGGCTGACCCTAGAGCGCCGCGGGCCCGGTGCCGGCAGAAAGGGTGCCGGCTGAAACGGCGCCGGCGTCGGCGCCCGCGGCCTCCTCGGCGGTGTAGGACGAGGTGAACGTGAACGCCCGCGGCGAGGGGCCGTCCGCGCGGAGCAGCGCGAGGCGCTCCAGGGCCTCGCCGACGCTCGGGATGTGGCCCGCCGGCACCCACCACAGCACGAGATGCGCGTCCACGTGCCGCTGGAACCACTCGCGGCGGCGCCGCATCGTCTCCAGGTGGCCGCTGCGGTAGACGAAGTCCCACAGCGCCTCCGCCGACTCCCACACCGAGAAGTTGACGATGACGTCCTCGCCGGCGGGGCGCATCCCGGTGGCGTCGGCCTCCCCCTCCTCCACCAGCCGCCAGACGAATCCGGGCGTGCCGTCGGCGAGCGCGTTGACCGGCTCCACCAGCGAGAGGAAGTCCGCCATGCGCGGGTCGCCGAGGGGAAAGCGGAGCGTGCCGAGGTTGAACTGGGCGAGGTGGTACCGGGTCCGTGTGCTCATGGGCTCACCCCACCACGCTCCCCACTTCTATGTCAATGCTCATTGTTTTTAGAAGGAGCGGCCGCGACGCAGCACCACCCGGGCCGCGGATCCATCCGGACCCGGACCCGCGAGCCCTCTGCCAGCCCTTCGAGCAGCGCCAGGTTCATCCCGCAGACGAGCGGCGGGAACTGCTCGGCGACCGTGTGGAAGGGGCAGTTGCGCATGCGCAGGACGGCGCCGTCGTCGTCCAAGACGGGTTCGTAGCCGCGGCCGGCCAGCACGTCCGCCAGCTGGTCCAGGTCGTCGAAGGAGGCGCCCTGGCCGCGCAGCGCCCTTCCCCTGCGGCGGGCCGCGTCCTGGAGCTCCATGTCGAGACCCGCCGTCTCGGCCGCCTCGGCCAGCAGCCCCGCCGCCGTCCGGTAGTCGCGGGCGGGCAGCGACACGTCCCGCTCCGCCGCCGAGCGCCGGTACACCTTCGCCGGGCGTCCCGCCCCGGGGCCCGACCGCCCCGTCAGCCGCCTGCTGCCGGCCTCCAGCAGCCCGGCGTCGACCAGCTTGTCCAGGTGGAACGCCGCCAGGGTCCGCGCGACGCCGGCCGCCTCGGCGGCCTCGCCCCGCCCCACCTCGCGGCCCTGCGCCGCGACGAACTCGTACAGCCGCCGCCGCACCGGGTCCTGCAGCAGCGCGATCGCGTCGATGTCCTCCATCCCGCCATTCTAAGAACGACGGGAACTCGACTTAGAGCGCGCGGCTCAGTGCGCGCCCAGCAGGTCCACGACGAACACCAGCGTGTCGTTGCCCTTGATGCCGAACTGCGCCAGCCCCTTCGCCCCGTACCCGAGGGCCGGCGGCACCACCAGCAGCACGCGGCCGCCCACCCGCTGGCCCACCAGGCCCTGGTCCCAGCCCTTCATGACCTGGCCGGTCCCGATCATCGCCCCGAACGGGTGACCCTCCGACCAGGAGGAGTTGAACATCTTCCCGTCGCGCCAGAAGTACCCGCCGTACTGCAGCGCCACCAGCTGGCCCTTGCGCACGGCCGGGCCGTTCCCCTTGACCAGGGTCCGGACCTGAAGGCCCTTCGGCGGGGCCGAGCGCGGCATCGTCACCGCCGGCGCCTGCCCCGCCGCCGCGTCCGCCACCTTCGGCAGCCCCGGCTCGTCCAGCGGCGCCTGCCGCGCGCCGTGCGGGCCCGCCGTCCGCGGGTACACCGCCCGGACGTCCAGGACGTACACCAGCGTGTCGTCGCCGCCCACCTGGTGCTTCGGGTCGCCCTCGTCGCCGAAGCCGTCCTTGGGCGGGATCCGGGTCACCACCCGCGATCCCGGCCGCACCCCCTCGAACGCCTTGGTGAGGCCGGGCACCAGCCGGCCGGTGGGGAACGCGCCCGGCTCGCCCTTGGAGTAGCTGCTGGCCAGCAGCTTGCGCCCGCCCTTGTTCCACCGGTAGCCGACGTAGTCGGCCACGACGAGGTCGCCCTTGCGCGCCGCCGTTCCCCCGCCCTTCCTGACGGTCTTCACCGCGAAGGAGTCGCCGGGCGCCCCCTTGGGGAACTTCACCTGCGGCAGCTTCCCGAAGTCCCCGCTCACCTCGACGTCCACGCCGCCGCCCGAGCAGGCGGCGGACAGCACGAGCGGCAGGGCGAGCACGACGGCCGCGGGGAGGAACCGAACACGACGGCGCATACGGGGGTCCTTCGGGGGTGGTGAGCGCT
Organism: Actinomadura citrea; assembly: GCF_013409045.1. Taxonomy (NCBI): domain Bacteria; kingdom Bacillati; phylum Actinomycetota; class Actinomycetes; order Streptosporangiales; family Thermomonosporaceae; genus Actinomadura; species Actinomadura citrea. The sequence continues at coordinate 4,844,788 of NZ_JACCBT010000001.1, forward strand.
ACTGCGCGCTCACCCTACCGCCCAGGTGACCTGCCGGTAACCTGCCGTGCGCGTGTCGTCCCGCGCGGTCCGGGACGCGCCCCCGGGACCGCCGTGCGCCGCGCCTACATGCCGGCGATGAGCTTGTCGACGCGCTCGTCCACGGAGCGGAACGGGTCCTTGCACAGCACCGTGCGCTGCGCCTGGTCGTTCAGCTTCAGATGGACCCAGTCCACCGTGAAGTCGCGCCGCTTCTCCTGCGCCTTGCGGATGAACTCGCCCCGCAGCCGCGCCCGCGTCGTCTGCGGCGGCACCGACTTCGCCTCGAAGATGTCGAGGTCGCGCGACACCCGGTCGACGGACGCCCGCTTCTCCAGCAGGTAGTACAGGCCGCGGTCGCGGTGCACGTCGTGGTAGGTGAGGTCGAGCTGGGCCACGCGCGGCGACGACAGCGGCAGGTCGTACTTGCGCCGGTACCGCTCGATCAGCTTGTACTTGATCACCCAGTCGATCTCGCGCGAGACCAGGTCCAGGTCCCCGGTCTCCACCGCGCGCAGCGTCCGCTCCCACAGCTCCAGCACCCGCTTGGCCGTCGCGTCGCCGCCTCGCGCGTCCACGAAGTCGCGCGCCTTGCCGTAGTACTCCTTCTGGATCTCCAGCGAGCTGGCCTCGCGGCCGTTGGCCAGCCGCACCTTCCGGCGGCCCGTCATGTCGTGGCTGACCTCGCGGATCGCCCGGATCGGGTTCTCCAGGGTGAGGTCGCGCATCACCACCCCGGCCTCGATCATCCGCAGCACCAGGTCGGTCGCCCCGACCTTGAGCAGCATCGTCGTCTCGCTCATGTTCGAGTCGCCGACGATCACATGCAGGCGGCGGAACCGCTCGGCGTCCGCGTGCGGCTCGTCACGGGTGTTGATGATCGGACGGGACCGCGTCGTCGCCGACGACACGCCCTCCCAGATGTGCTCCGCCCGCTGCGACACGCAGTACACCGCGCCGCGGGGCGTCTGCAGGACCTTGCCGGCGCCGCAGATGATCTGCCGGGTCACCAGGTACGGGATCAGCACGTCCGCGAGCCGTCCGAACTCGCCGTGCCGCCCCACCAGGTAGTTCTCGTGGCAGCCGTAGGAGTTGCCGGCCGAGTCGGTGTTGTTCTTGAACAGGTAGATGTCGCCGGCGATGCCCTCCTCGCGGAGCCGCCGCTCGGCGTCGACCAGAAGGCCCTCCAGGATCCGCTCGCCCGCCTTGTCATGCGTCACCAGGTCGACGACGCTGTCGCACTCCGGCGTCGCGTATTCCGGATGGCTCCCCACGTCCAGGTAGAGCCGAGCCCCGTTGCGAAGGAACACGTTGCTGCTACGGCCCCACGACACGACCCTGCGGAACAGATAGCGCGCCACCTCGTCCGGTGACAACCGCCGCTGCCCGCGGAAGGTGCAGGTGACGCCGTACTCGTTCTCAAGCCCGAAGATGCGCCTGTCCACACCAAGACCCTATGCGGCGCGGCCGTCACTTGGCAGTCTCTCGACCCACCGTTTCCGGCGAACGCGGCCGCCGCGTCGCAAGGCGCCCGGAACGCCGCGGGCCCGCGGCGGCGGGGACGGTGGTCGCCGTCCCCGCCGCCGCGGGCCCGTTTCGGCAGGCAGGGGCGCCGTCCGGCGGCCCGCCCGCCCGCGCGTCAGTCCTCGTCCGCGCCGGACGAGGAGGCCGTTCCGCCGGTGGTACCGCCGGACCCGGAGTCCTCGTCGCCGGAGGTGACGCCGGACGCGGAGTCCTCCGCGGCGAGCAGGTCCCCGATCCGCGCCGCCGAGAGCCGCTTGAACAGCCGGTGCTCGCGGTTGCGGTCCAGCACCGCGACCTCCAGCGAGGTCGCCTCCAGGTGCCGGTCGGAGTCCTGGGCCTCCAGCGCCCGCACGGCCGTGCGCAGCGCGTCCGCCAGCGAGGAGCCCTCCTGGTAGCCGTCCTTCAGCGACTGCGCCACCGCCTCGGCCTGCCCGCCCATGGCGACGTAGCCGTGCTCGTCGGCGACCGAGCCGTCGAACGTCAGCCGGTAGATCTGGTCGGTGTCGGCGTCGTCGCCCACCTCCGCGACGACCAGCTCAACCTCGTACGGCTTGTTGGTCTCGGTGAAGATCGTCCCGAGCGACTGCGCGTACACGTTCGCCAGGCCCCGCGCCGTCACGTCGCGGCGGTCGTACTGGTAGCCGTTGATGTCGGCGTAGCGGACGCCCCCGAGCCGCAGGTTCTCGAACTCGTTGTACTTCCCCACCGCCGCGAACGCGATCCGGTCGTAGATCTCACTGATCTTGTGCAGCGCTCGCGACGGGTTGTCCGCCACGAACAGGATGCCGTCGTCGTACTGCAGGACCACGACGCTGCGGCCGCGCGCGATGCCCTTGCGCGCGTAGTCCGCCTTGTCCTTCATCTGCTGTTCGGGCGACACGTAGAACGGCATGGACACCGGTCTGGATCCCTTCTATCGCAGCGGGGCGGTCGGGCCGCCCGGCGAGTCGTAACGTGCGTCGACGACGGCCTGCGCCAGCGCGCCCACCTCGTCCTCGCCGAACCGGTGGTACCCGTCCGCCGTCACCGACGCCACCACGGGGAAGATCCGGCGCGTCAGGTCGGGCCCGCCCGTCGCCGAGTCGTCGTCGGCCGCGTCGTACAGCGCCTGGACGCACACCAGCGCGGCGTCCTGCGCCGACAGTTCGGGCCGGTAGAGCTTCTTCAGGGCGCCGCGCGCGAAGACCGACCCCGAGCCGATCGAGTGGAAGTCGCGCTCCTCGTAGCGGCCGCCCGCCGGGTCGTAGGAGAAGATCCGCCCCTCGTTCCGCTCCTCGTCGTAGCCCGCGAACAGCGGCACCACCGCCAGTCCCTGCATCGCCATCGCCAGGTTCTGCCGCACCATCGTCGCCAGGCGGTTCGCCTTGCCCTCGACCGACAGCGTCCGGCCCTCGCGCTTCTCGTAGTGCTCCAGCTCCACCTGGAACAGCCGGACCATCTCGATCCCGATCCCGGCCGTGCCGGCGATCGCGATCGCGGAGAACTCGTCGGCCCGGAAGACCTTCTCGATGTCGCGCTGCGCGATGACGTTGCCCGCCGTCGCCCGCCGGTCGCCCGCCATCACCACCCCGCCGGGGAATCCGACCGCGACGATCGTCGTCCCGTGCGGGATGTCCTCGCCCGCCCGCGAGGACGGCGGCGTCCGCCTGCCGGGCAGCAGCTCCGGCGAGTACGCCCCGAGGAACTCCGTGAACGACGACGTATCCGGGCTCGCGAACAACCCCGGCAGACGTCCGGTGTGCGAATCGTGGGACGCCACGCGACTCCCTTCCCCTCCACCATGGCGCCGGCTTCGACATTCCCACCGGCGCGGACTCTACGACCCTACTGTTCAAGGTCGCCCGCGCGCATGCCGCCCGATCACCGGTCCGATCAGCCCACGGCGAACCCGGCGCGCCCGCGCCCGGCGCGCACGAGCACGGACACGCGAACATGGGCGGGCCGCCGGGCCCACCCATGTCCTCACTACCGTGTCAAGTTGGAGTTCCGCTCCGAAGAAACGGCGATTCGCTATGTGGCCGATCCGCCCGATTCGGGGTTCACTGTCCGCCCTTTTGGATATAGGCGCGGACGAAGTCCTCGGCGTTCTCTTCCAGCACCTCGTCTATTTCGTCCAGGATCGAGTCCACGTCGTCGGTGAGCTTCTCCTGGCGCTCCTGCACGTCCTCGGTGGTCGTGGCCTCGGTCTCCTCGACCTCTTCCGTGCGCCGGGTGGTCTGCTTCTGACCGCCGGTGTCCTTCGTGGCCATTCCGTACCTCCGCTCTGCCGGTGCCTCCGACCCTATCTCCGATCTTCGACGGTGCGCGGAAGTCTCGGGTCCGTTTCGCCGTCTCCGCCCGAGGGCCGGGGGCATGCTCGGGTTATCGCCGGTCCACCGCCCACCGAAACGGGCAAAGCGGCCACGAAACCGGCCCGTTACCCGGCACGGCCGTTCGGTGGCGCCGGCCGTGCTCGGACCGTCCAGCCCTCCAGCGGACGCGCGAGCGGGGCCCTCAGGCGCGTGTGCGGCGCCCTCGGCCCCGTTCAGCCCTGGCCGGTCAGGGTGGCCACGAGGTCCGCGGCGGTGCGGCAGCGGTCCAGGAGGGCGCCCACGTGCTGCTTGGTGCCGCGCAGGGGCTCCAGGGTGGGCACGCGCTGCAGCGACTCCCGGCCGGGGACGTCGAAGATCACCGAATCCCAGGAGGCCGCGGCGACGGACTCGGCGTACTGACGCAGGCAGCGGCCCCGGAAGTAGGCCCGGGTGTCCTCCGGCGGGTCCTCGACGGCGGCCTGGACCTGCGCCTCGGTGACGACCCGGTCGATGCGGCCGCGGTCCACCAGGCGGTTGTAGAGGCCCTTGTCGGGCCGGATGTCGGTGTACTGCAGGTCGACGAGCTGCAGGCGCGGGTGGGACCAGTCGAGGCCGTCGCGGCTGCGGTAGCCCTCCAGCAGAGACAGCTTGGCGACCCAGTCGAGCTCGCGGGACAGCTGCATCGGGTCGTCGCCGAGGCGGTGCAGGACGGACTCCCAGCGGTCGAGGACGTCCTTGGTCATCTCGTCCACGTCCACGCCGAACCGGTCCTCGACGTACTTGCGCGACTGCTCCAGGTACTCCATCTGGAGCTGGACCGCGGTCATCTTCCTGCCGTCGCGCAGCGTGAGCAGGTGCTTGCAGGACGGGTCGTGGGAGACCGCCCGGAGCGCGGCGACGGGCATGTCGACCGAGAGGTCGACGGTGAGGAAGCCGTCCTCGATCATGGCGAGGACGAGCGAGGTGGTGCCGAGCTTGAGGTAGGTGGACAGCTCGGCCATGTTGGCGTCGCCGATGATGACGTGCAGCCGCCGGTACTTCTCGGGGTCGGCGTGGGGCTCGTCGCGGGTGTTGATGATCGGCCGCTTGAGGGTGGTCTCCAGCCCCACCTCGACCTCGAAGAAGTCGGCGCGCTGGCTGATCTGGAAGCCGTCGCCGCGGCCGTCCACGCCGATGCCGACGCGGCCGGCGCCGCAGACGACCTGGCGGGAGACGAAGAACGGGGTGAGGTGCCGGACGATGTCGGCGAAGGGCGTCTCGCGGCGCATGAGGTAGTTCTCATGGCAGCCGTAGGAGGCGCCCTTGTTGTCGGTGTTGTTCTTGTAGAGCTGGATGGGGTGGGTGCCGGGGACGAGCGCGGCGCGCCGCGCGGCGTCGGCCATCACGCGCTCGCCCGCCTTGTCCCAGATGACGGCGTCGAGCGGGTTGGTGCACTCGGGCGCCGAGTACTCGGGGTGGGCGTGGTCGACGTACAGCCGGGCGCCGTTGGTGAGGATGACGTTGGCGAGGCCGAGGTCCTCGTCGGTGAGCTGCGTGGGGTCGGCGACCTCGCGGGCGAGGTCGAAGCCGCGGGCGTCTCGGAGCGGGTTCTCCTCCTCGAAGTCCCAGCGGGCCCTGCGGGCCCGTGCCGCCGACGCCGCCAGGTAGGCGTTGACGACCTGGGAGGAGGTCACCATCGCGTTGGCCCCTGGCTGCCCGGGTACGGAGATGCCGTACTCGGTCTCGATGCCCATCACCCGCCGCACACTCATATCGTCGAGCCTATCGGGGCCGGGAGGGTGGAGTCATGGGGCCCGCTGTTCGCGGCGCCCGTGGCGTGGCACACCCGCACGGCGGCCCCTGGGTGCAGGGACCGCCGCGCGTGTGCGTCAAGGCCGGGGGTTACAGGTACTGGCCGGTGTTGGCGACGGTGTCGATGGAGCGTCCGGCCTCGGAGCCCTTGGTCCCGGAGACGAGCGTGCGGATGTAGACGATCCGCTCGCCCTTCTTGCCGGAGATGCGGGCCCAGTCGTCGGGGTTGGTGGTGTTGGGCAGGTCCTCGTTCTCACTGAACTCGTCGACGCAGGCGGCCAGCAGGTGAGTCACCCGCAGGCCCTTCTGGCCGGTGTCGAGGAACTGCTTGATGGCCATCTTCTTGGCACGGTCGACGATGTTCTGGATCATCGCGCCGGAGTTGAAGTCCTTGAAGAACAGGACTTCCTTGTCCCCGTTGGCGTAGGTGACCTCCAGGAAGCGGTTCTCCTCGCTCTCGGTGTACATGCGCTCGACGGTGCGCTGGATCATCGCCTCGACGGTGGCCTCGGTGGAACCGCCGTGCTCCTTGAGGTCGTCGGGGTGCAGCGGCAGTCCGTGGAGGATGTACTTGGAGAAGATGTCCTTGGCGGCCTCGGCGTCCGGCCGCTCGATCTTGATCTTGACGTCCAGCCGGCCCGGCCGCAGGATCGCGGGGTCGATCATGTCCTCGCGATTGGACGCGCCGATCACGATGACGTTCTCCAGGCCCTCGACGCCGTCGATCTCGCTGAGCAGCTGAGGGACGATGGTGTTCTCGACGTCGGAGGAGACCCCCGAGCCGCGGGTGCGGAAGATGGAGTCCATCTCGTCGAAGAACACGATGACCGGGGTCCCGGCGGACGCCTTCTCGCGGGCCCGCTGGAAGACCAGGCGGATGTGCCGCTCGGTCTCGCCGACGTACTTGTTCAGCAGCTCGGGGCCCTTGATGTTGAGGAAGAAGCTCTTGCCCTCCTGGCCGGTCTTCTCCGCGACCTGCTTGGCGAGCGAGTTCGCGACGGCCTTGGCGATGAGCGTCTTGCCGCAGCCGGGCGGACCGTAGAGCAGCACGCCCTTGGGCGGCCGCAGCTGGTGCTCACGGAACAGGTCGGCGTGCAGGTAGGGCAGCTCCACCGCGTCGCGGATCATCTCGATCTGCGATCCGAGGCCGCCGATCTCGTTGTAGGAGATGTCGGGGACCTCTTCGAGGACGAGCTCCTCGACCTCCGCCTTGTGGATCTTCTCGTAGGCGTAACCGGACCTCGGCTCGAGCATCAGGGAGTCGCCCGCCCGCAGCGGGACGCCGCGCAGCGGCTCGGCGAGCTTGACGACGCGCTCCTCGTCGGCGTGCGCGATGACCAGGGCGCGCTCGCCGTCGTCGAAGAGCTCCTTGAGCATGACGACCTCGCCCTGCTCCTCGAACTTCAGCGCCTCGACGATGTTGAGGGCCTCGTTGAGCATGACCTCCTGGCCGCGCTGAAGTTCGTCGACGTCGACGGCCGGGCTGACGTTGACACGCAGCTTGCGCCCGCCGGTGAAGATGTCGACCGTTCCATCGTCGCGCGCGTCCAGGAAGACACCGAATCCGGAAGGTGGTTGTGCGAGCCTGTCGACCTCCTCCTTGAGCGCCACGATCTGTTCGCGAGCCTCTTTGAGGGTCGCTACGAGACGCTCGTTCTGACCGGTTACGGCGGCCAGGTTGGCCTGTGCCTCATGGAGGCGTTCTTCCAGCACACGTACTTGGCGCGGGGATTCCGCGAGCTTCCGGCGCAGCACGGAGATCTCCTCCTCCAGGAAGGAAATCTGCGTCTGGAGGTCCCTGACCTCCTTTTCGTGCTGCGCCCTGCGCGCCCCAGCATCGTCACGAGCGGCCACGCCCCGCCACCTCCTCACGAAGAGAGCCGACGACCTACTGAGACCCTACCTATCTGGAGGGCTTCCGTAACCTGCCCATTCGGTGTTCGTGTCGTGCGGGGGTCTTCCGGGAGGGTTGGCAGGGGTTCTGTGGGGGTGGCGGGGGTCGGGGGCTTACGACGTCTGGACCTGCGGGTTCGGCATCCCGGGCGTGTCGTGGCACGGCGTTTGCCGAGTCCGGTGGAGGGGCGCCGACGGAATGTGATCTAGGACTCGGCGGGATCCCCGGGCGCGGCGCCGGGCGAGGGCGCGGCGTCGCCGGTCACGGGGTGGGCGCCCTTCGCGGGACGGCGGCGCCGGGCGGGCGGGGCCACTCCGTCGGCGAGGCGCCGCGCGGTGACGAGGAAACCGGTGTGGCCGACCATGCGGTGGTCGGGCCGGACGGCGAGCCCGTCGACGTGCCAGGAGCGCAGCATCGTCTCGAAGGCGTAGGGCTCGGCGAACCGGCCGTGGGAGCGCAGGTCCTCGACGACCCGCGACATCTGGGTGGTGGTGGCGATGTAGGCGCAGACCATGCCCCCGGGGACGAGGGCCTTGGCGACGGCGTCGAGGGTCTCCCAGGGCGCGAGCATGTCCAGCACGACGCGGTCGACGTCGGCCTCGGCGAGGGCGTCCTCCAGGGAGCCGACGGTGAGGCGCCAGGCGGGGTGGGGCCCGCCGAAGAACTTCTCGACGTTGGCGCGGGCGATGTCGGCGAAGTCGGGCCGGCGCTCGTAGGAGGAGACGAGGCCGCGCTCGCCGACGGCGCGCAGCAGGAAGCAGCTGAGGGCCCCGGACCCGGCGCCGGCCTCGACCACGCGGGCGCCGGGGAAGATGTCGGCCATCGCGATGATCTGGGCGGCGTCCTTGGGGTAGACGACGGCGGCGCCGCGCGGCATGCGGAGGGTGAAGTCGGCGAGCAGCGGGCGGAAGGCCAGGTACTCGATGCCGCCGGTGGAGCGGAAGACGCTCCCCTCGGGGCTGCCGATCATGTCGTCGTGGGGGACCGAGCCCTTGTGCGAGTGGTAGACCTTGCCGGGCTGGAGCGTGATGGTGTTGATCCGGCCCTTGGGGTCGGTGAGCTGAACCTGGTCGCCGGGGCGGAACGGGCCGTGGGGGATGCGGCCGGGCGAGGGGGCGGGGCCGTCGGGTCGGGGTTCGCTCATGGAGGTCAAGGCTAGCGGCGGGCGCGGGCAGGTCGGGCCGCGGCGCCGCCCCGCGGGAGCGGGTCAGATGCCGGCGAAGGCGCGGTCGACGTCGGCGACCGCGAGGACGCCGTAGACGCGCCCGTCGGGCTCCACGAGAAGGTACTCCGAGGCGGGCGCGCGGCGCAGTGCCTCGACCAGATCCTCGCCGGACAGGTCGGCGGGCAGGGTGAGGCCGTCGTCGACGCCCCGCGACACGTCGCCCGCGCTGACCCAGGGGCGGCGGTGCTCGGGGGTGGCGGTGACGGCCTTCTCGCTGACGAGGCCGAGGGGCCTTCCGTCGTGGTCGGCGATGACGATGGCGCCGGCCTGGTCCTCGCGGGCGCGGCGGACGGCCTCGGCGAGCGGGACGTCGGCGGTGACGAGGGTGGCGCGGCGGGCGAGGCGGCGCGCGGACAGCAGCGGGATGCGGTCGCGGACGCGCTCGGCGCGGATGGCCTGCGTGGCGCCGACCCAGATGAAGGAGGCGACCAGGGCCGACCACAGCAGGGCGAGCCAGCCGATGCCGCCGCCCTCGCCGGTGTTGTAGGTGGCGAGGTAGGCGCCGGCGACGAGGCAGGCGATGGCGACGCCGCGGCCGACCCAGCCGGCGAAGACGCCGCCGCTGCGGCTGCGTCCGGTGACCTTCCAGACGACGGCGCGCACGAGGCGGCCGCCGTCCAGCGGGAGGCCGGGCAGCAGGTTGAACAGCCCGACCAGGAGGTTGGCGAAGGTGAGGGCCTCGACGAGCAGCAGCGCGACCTCGGGCAGGGGGACGACGGCGTGGACGAGCAGCCCGAGCCCGGCGAGGACGAGGTTCACCAGCGGCCCGGCGAAGGCGATGAGGAACTCGCGGGCGGGGGTGGGGGCCTCGCGCTCGATGGAGGTCTCCCCGCCGAGGATGTGGAGGGTGACGGATCGGACGGGAAGGCCGAAGGCGCGCGCGGTGACGGCGTGGCTCAGTTCGTGGACGAACACCGAGCCGTAGAGCAGGACGGCGTAGGTGAAGGCGACGAGGTAGCTGAGCGGGGGGCTGACGACGTCGTGGACCTGGCCCTCGAACATGACGGTGACGAGGACCGCGACCAGGAACCAGCTGGGCGAGACGTAGACGGGCACGCCGAACAGGCGGCCCATGAGCAGGCCGGGGCGTGCGGGGCGGTCGTCGTCGGGCCCGGGGCCGCCGGCCGGGGTCCTGTCCTCGGTCGGGGGCGCGCTGTGTGTCACGCCCCCGATGCTACGGCCCCGGCGGCGGTACCGGGCCTCCGCCGGGCGCGCGGCGGCGGGTGCGGGATTTCCGTCGGGGGTGTCACCTACGCTGCTGTGCCATGACGACGACCGAGGCGGGCAGCACCGAGGCGGGTGGCATCGGAGCGGGAGGCAGGGCGTCCGTACCGTCCGCGCGCACGGCGGAGGCGGGCGGAGGCGCGGGGGACGCGGCGGTGGTGGTCGGGTCGTTGTCGCCGTCGCGGGCGGGCGATTTCATGACGTGCCCGCTGCTGTACCGGTTCCGGGTGATCGACCGGATCCCGGAGCGGCCAAGCGCCGCGGCCGTGCGGGGGACGCTGGTGCACGCGGTGCTGGAGCGGCTGTTCGACCTGCCGACCGGGGCGCGGACGCCGGCGGCGGCACTGGAGATGCTGGCGCCGGAGTGGGACCGGCTGCTGGAGGCCGAGCCGGAGCTGGCCGAGCTGTTCGAGGACGGCGCCGACGGCGAGGCCGAGCACGCCGAGTGGCTGGCGCAGGCACGGCGGATGGTCGAGCGGTACTTCACCCTGGAGGACCCGCGCCGCCTCGAGCCGGCCGAGCGCGAGCTGTTCGTGGAGACGGTGCTCGACTCGGGGCTGAAGCTGCGCGGGTACATCGACCGCGTCGACGTGGCGCCCAGCGGCGACGTGCGGATCGTGGACTACAAGACCGGGACGGCTCCGCGGGCCGACTTCGAGGCGCGGGCCCTGTTCCAGATGAAGTTCTACGCGCTGGTGCTGTGGCGGCTTCGCGGCCGGGTGCCGCGGCTGCTGCAGCTGATGTACCTGGGCAACGGCGAGATCCTGCGCTACGAGCCGGACGAGGCCGACCTGCGCGCCACGCAGCGCAAGGTGGAGGCGCTGTGGCAGGCGATCCGGCGGGCGATGGAGACCGGCGAGTGGCGGGCGCGCTCGGGGCGGCTGTGCGACTGGTGCGACCACAAGGAGCGCTGCCCGGAGTTCGGCGGCACTCCCCCGCCGCTGCCCGCGGCGCCCGTGAACCGCCCCTCCCCCGCCGACCTGGAGGAGGCCAGACGGGCCGACCCGCGCGCCGGGGCCGGGGCGCGGGAGCACGACGATCTCTAGTAGCGCCCCCGGCGCGGCCGGGTCATCCTTGGGGAGGACCGCGGATCCGCGTTCAGGAGGGCTCGGGACCTGCCGCGGCCTCCTAGGGTGAGTGTCGTGTCACCCCGCATCCGTGGTCTCCAAGCCGTCCGCGCCTGGCTGCACGCGCGCCCGATGGCGGCCGACGCGTTGCTCGCGCTGGGCGTGCTGGCGGTGGGGCTGCCACAGCTGTTCCTGGAGAGGCTGCCCGCCGGCGACGGCTTCGAGCACTTCCGGTCGCCGGACGTCTGGGACGGGCTGCTGGTCACCGCGGTGACGATGGCGCTGACGTGGCGCCGCCGCCATCCGGTGCCGGTGCTGCTGTTCATCATCGGCGGTGAACTGGTGATGACGCTGGCGCACTACCCGCCGTCGGTGCCGGACGTCGTGGCGTTCCTGATCGCCGTCTACAGCGTGGCGGCGCACCGGGGGCTGGCGCAGAGCGCGCTCGGCGGCGCGACGGCGTTCGCCTACTTCCTCACCTCCCTGCTGGTGCTGCCGATATCGGTGGCGCCGGAGGTGCTGTTCACCGACTGCGCGCTGGTGATCGGCGTGTGGGTGCTGGGCCGCAACCTGCGGCTGCGCCGGGCGTACTTCGCCGAGCTGGAGGACCGGGCGGCCCGGCTGGAGCGGGCGCGCGGCACCGACGCGCGGGCCGCCCGCGTGGAGGAGCGGTCCCGGATCGCGCGGGAGCTGCACGACGTCGTGGCGCACCACGTGAGCGTGATGACCGTGCAGGCGGGCGCCGCGCGGCGGATCATCGACCGGGACCCCGGCAGCGCGCGCGAGGCGATGTCGACGATCGAGGAGGTCGGGCGGACCGCGCTGAGCGAGATGCGGCGGATCGTCGGCGTGCTGCGCACGGACCGCGATCCCGAGCGGGCGGGCCGGGAGCTGGCGCCGCAGCCGGGCCTCGGCGACCTCGGCGAGCTGCTGGAGCACGTGCGGGAGACGGGCCTGTCGGTCCAGCTGTGGATGGAGGGCGAGGCGCGGTCGCCGTCCCCCGGCGTGGACGTGGCGGCGTTCCGGCTGATCCAGGAGGCGCTGACGAACACGCTGAAGCACGCGGGGCCGCAGGCGCGGTCCTGGGTGCGGCTGTACTACGGCGCCAGCGACCTGACGGTGGAGATCGAGGACGACGGGCACGGAACGGCGACGTTCATGGCCGACAACGGGGACAATCCGGGGCACGGCCTGGTCGGCATGTACGAGCGGGTCGCGCTGTACGGTGGCGAGTTGAAGATCGGGCCGCGGGTCGGCGGCGGATTCGGCGTGCGGGCCCGGTTCCCGCTGGAGCCGTGAGCCGTGCGAGGCCGTAGGTTGGGGCAGGAGCGCCGCGGACGCGGCGGTCCGGTGAGGGCGAGGAGCGCAACGATGAACGGTCCGGGACGGCGACCGGCGGGGGCTGCCCGATGACCGCGGTGCGGGTGCTGCTCGTCGACGACCAGCCGCTGCTGCGGACGGGTTTCCGGCTCATCCTGGAGGCGGAGGCGGACATCGCCGTCGTCGGGGAGGCCGGGGACGGCGCGGTGGCGGTGGAGCTGACCCGGTCGCTGCTGCCGGACGTGGTGCTGATGGACATCCGGATGCCGGGGGTGGACGGCATCGAGGCGACCCGCCGGATCATCCGTGAGGGCGCGGCCTCGCACGACCCCAGGGTGCTGATCCTGACGACGTTCGACCTGGACGAGTACGTCATCGAGGCGGTCCGGGCGGGCGCCAGCGGGTTCCTGCTCAAGGACTCCCCGCCGGAGGACCTGGTGCAGGCGATCCGCATCGTGGCGGCGGGCGACGCGATCGTGGCGCCGTCGGTGACGCGGCGCCTGCTGGACAAGTTCGCCAGCCGGCTGCCGGCCGTCCGGGACGCCTCGCCCCCGCCCGGGCTGGACACCCTGACCGAGCGCGAGCGCGAGGTGCTGTCGCACGTGGCCCGCGGCCAGTCCAACGCCGAGATCGCGGCGGAGCTCGTGGTGAGCGAGACCACGGTGAAGACGCACGTCGGCAACGTCCTGGCCAAGCTCGGCCTGCGCGACCGCGTGCAGGCCGTGGTGTACGCGTACGAGACGGGGCTGAGCAGGCCCGGCCAGAGCTGACGCGCGGGCCGGGGCGCCGGTTTCAGGGTCGTTCCCTGAGGCACCCCTGGCTTTCGGCGGCGGAGGCCTACTCCGGTAGGACGACGGAGGGCGGGCTTCTCCTGCCGTGGGTGGACGGGCAAGTCCATTCCTGGGGTCCAGGAAACCGCTTTGTTCGACTTCTAGGGTTTTGGGAGTCGGATCGCCGGGGGCACGGCGCGGTCCGGACGCATTCCTGCTCACTCACCCACGGGAGTACACGTGACGAACACCGCCCCATCGACCGCCGGCGCGGAGCACGCGCCCGGGGCGGGCGACTTCGCCGCTCGAACCCAGCAGATCGCGAAGGTGTACGGGCGCGGCGACGCCCAGGTCGTCGCGCTCGACGCGGTCACCGTCGGCATTCCCCGCGGCCGGTTCACCGCGATCATGGGCCCCTCCGGATCCGGCAAGTCCACCCTGATGCACTGCATGGCGGGGCTGGACTCGGTGGACTCCGGACAGGTCCTCATCGGCGACACCGAGCTGACCCGGCTCAAGGACAAGCAGCTCACCCGGCTGCGCCGCGACAAGATCGGCTTCATCTTCCAGGCGTTCAACCTGGTGCCGACCCTGACCGCGCTGGAGAACATCACGCTGCCGATGGACATCGCGGGCCGCAAGGCCGACAAGGAGTGGCTGGACGCGGTGATCGACACGGTGGGGCTGCGGCCGCGGCTCAAGCACCGGCCCACCGAGCTGTCGGGCGGCCAGCAGCAGCGGGTGGCGTGCGCCCGGGCCCTGGCGTCCCGCCCCGAGATCATCTTCGCGGACGAGCCGACCGGGAACCTGGACTCGCGCTCGGGCGCCGAGGTCCTCGGCTTCCTGCGCGACTCGGTGCGGCGGATGGGGCAGACCATCGTGATGGTCACCCACGACCCGTCCGCGGCCGCCTACGCCGACCAGGTGCTGTTCCTGTCCGACGGTCAGATCGTCGACACCATGACCGAGCCGACCGCCGAGCGGGTGCTGGAGCGCATGAAGGGCTTCGACGCCGGCGGCCACAACACCCGTCCCGCGAGCACGCCCGAATCCGGGGTGTCGGCGCGATGATGGGCAAGGTCACGCTCCGCAACCTCGCGGCGCACAAGATCAGACTGGTGCTGACGGCCGTCGCGGTGATCCTCGGCGTCGCGTTCGTGGCCGGCACGCTGATCTTCACCGACAGTATGAACAAGCAGTTCGACGACCTGTTCAGCCGGATCGGCACGAACGTGGCGGTCGACGTGCGGGCCAAGAAGGTCATCGAGGGCGACGACGACGGGATGGCGGCGCAGCCGGTCCCGGCGACCGTGCTGAAGACCCTGCAGGGCATCGACGGCGTCAAGGACCCCAAGGGCAACGTCAACGGGTACGCCGCCGTCGTCGGCAAGGACGGGAAGATCGTCGGGACGGCGCAGGACGGGCCGCCCCAGATCGGAACGAACTGGGCGACGGGCGGGACCTACGACCTGGCGTCGGGCCGCGCCCCGCAGGGGCCGGACGAGGTCGTCATCGACGCCAAGACCGCGGAGAAGGGCAAGCTCGCGGTCGGCGACACCACCCGGGTCATCACCGCCGGGCCGCCCGCCCGCATGCGGATCGTCGGGCTGGTCGACGCCGGGAACCTCATGGGCGCGACCCTCACCGGTTTCGACACCCCGACGGCGCAGCGGCTGATGCTGAAGCCCGGCTACTTCAGCGACATCGAGATGGGCTCCACCGGCCCGTCCCAGAGCGAGCTGCGCGACCGGGTCGCCAAGGCGCTGCCGCAGAACCTGGAGGCCGTCACCGGAGAGAAGCTCCGCGAGGAGTCCAAGAGCGACATCGCCGCGATGATGAGCTTCTTCCGCACGTTCCTGCTCGTGTTCGCGCTCATCTCGATCTTCGTCGGGTCGTTCATCATCTTCAACACGTTCTCGATGCTGGTCGCGCAGCGGACCCGCGAGCTGGCGCTGCTGCGCGCGATCGGCGCGGCCCGCGGCCAGGTGACGCGCGCGGTGATCGGCGAGGCCGTGGCGGTGGGCGTGGTGGGCTCCACCCTCGGCCTCGCGGCCGGCGCCGGACTGGCCTCCCTGCTGCAGACGCAGATGGGCGACGCCGGGGCCGGCGGGCTGACCTTCACCGCGACCCCGGTGATCTGGGCGTACGCGGTGGGCATCGTGGTGACGGTCGTGTCGGCCTACTTCCCGGCCCGCCGCGCCGCGAAGATCCCGCCGGTGGCGGCGATGCGCGACGACGTCGCGCTCCCCCAGCGGTCGCTGCGGATCCGGATCGCGCTCGGCTCCCTGCTCACCCTCGTGGGCGCGGGCCTCATCGGCGCCGGCCTCGCCGGGAACGGCGGGAACCCGGCGGTGCCGGTGGGCGCGGGCGCGTTCGCGGTCTTCATCGGCGTCGCCATGCTCGCCCCGGTGATCAGCGTGCCGGTCATGAAGGTGCTCGGCGCGCCGTTCGCGCGGCTGATGGGCCCGCCCGGGCGCCTCGCGCGGCAGAACGCCCTGCGCAACCCGCGCCGCACCGCCGCCACCGCCGCCGCGCTGATGATCGGGCTGGCGCTGATCACCACGGTCAACGTGCTGGGCGCGACGATGCGGGCCTCGATCGACGAGCAGGTCGACGCGCAGTTCGGCGCCGACTACCTCGTCGAGGTCCAGGGCGCGGGCGGCATCAGCGCCGAGGCCGCGCAGCAGGTCCGGGCGACGCCCGGGGTGACCGCCGCGTCCCCCACCTACGAGGGCGATGCCAAGATCGAGAACAAGAAGGCGTGGTACATGTCCGGCGACGCGGCGGTGATCGCCAAGGCGGCCAAGCTGAAGATCACCTCCGGTGGCACCGACATCGGCGACGCCGGGATCATGGTGGACGAGGCCACCGCGAAGGACCGCGGCTGGAAGGTCGGGGCGGCGGTCCCGGTGCAGTTCACCGACGGGCGGACCGAGCGGCTGACGCTGACGGGCGTGTACGCCAAGAGCGATCTGATCGGCCCCCGCCTCATCTCCCAGCAGGCGCACCTGCGGCACACGGTGCGGCCGGCCGTGACCGCGGTCGTGGTGGACGCCTCGGCGCCGTCGGCGGCGACGAAGAGCGCGCTGGAGTCGGCACTGAAGGACTACCCGAACCTCAAGGTGTCCGACCAGGCGTCGCTGAAGGCCGACGCCCGCAAGCAGGTCGACGGGTTCGTGACGTTCCTGACGATCCTGCTGGTGATGTCCGTCATCATCGCCGCCGTCGGAGTGATCAACACCCTGGCGCTTTCGGTGATCGAGCGGACCCGGGAGATCGGGCTGCTGCGCGCGATCGGGATCTCCCGGCGGCAGCTGCGCCGCATGATCCGGCTGGAGTCCATCATGATCGCGATCTTCGGCGCGGTGCTCGGCATGGGCATCGGGGTGGCGTTCGGCGCCGCGCTGCAGAACGCCCTCGCGGACAAGGGCCTCGGGGTCCTCGCCGTGCCGTACGGGACCCTGGGGATCTACCTTGTGGTCGCCGCGGTCATCGGTGTGCTGGCCGCCCTCTGGCCGGCGTGGCGCGCGGGCCGCATGGACGTCCTCAAGGCCATCTCCACCGAGTAGCCCCGGGCGTGCGGCCATGAGGAAAGGCCCGGTCCCCCTCGCGGGGGCCGGGCCTTTCCTCATGCGCGGGGCATGCCTGTCGGCGCTACTCCGCGGACTCCGGGTCGTCGGCCGGGGCCGGGGCCACGGCCGGCGTCACCGCGGCCTTGGCGACCGCGTCCGTCGCGCTGACCGTGGTGTTCTCCGGGAAGTGGCAGGCGGCCTGGTGTCCGGGGCTGAGCTCCACCAGCGGCGGCTCGACCTGCTTGCAGATGTCCTGCGCCTTCCAGCAGCGGGTGTGGAAGCGGCAGGCGGGCGGCGGGTCGAGCGGGCTCGGCACGTCGCCCTGCAGCCGGATCCGCTTGCGGTCCCCGCGCTCGCTCGGGTCGGGGATCGGCACCGCCGACAGCAGCGCGTTGGTGTAGGGGTGCATGGGCCGCTCGTACAGGTCCGCCCGGTCCGCCAGCTCGACGAGCTTGCCGAGGTACATGACGGCGACGCGGTCGGAGATGTGCCGGACGACCGACAGGTCGTGCGCGATCACCACGTAGGTGAGGTCGAGCTCGTTCTGCAGGTCCTCCAGCAGGTTGACGACCTGCGCCTGCACCGACACGTCCAGCGCCGACACCGGCTCGTCCGCGACGATCAGCTTCGGCTTGAGGGCCAGGGTGCGGGCGATGCCGATGCGCTGCCGCTGACCGCCGGAGAACTCGTGCGGGTAGCGGTTGTAGTGCTCGGGGTTGAGCCCGACCAGCTCCAGGATCTCCTGGACGGCCTTCTTGACGCCCTGCTTGGCCTCGAGGTTCTGCAGCCGGAAGGGAGCCCCGACGATCGCGCCGACCGTCTTGCGCGGGTTCAGCGACGAGTACGGGTCCTGGAAGATCATCTGAATGTCCCGGCGGAGCGGCCGGAGCCGCCCCTGCGACATCGCGGTGATGTCCTGGCCCTCGAAAGTGATCTTGCCGAAGCTGGGGTCCAGCAGCCGCATGATCATCCGGCCGGTGGTGGACTTGCCGCAGCCCGACTCGCCCACCAGCCCGAGCGTCTCGCCCTTGCGCACCGAGAACGACACGCCGTCGACGGCCTTCACCGCCGCGACCTGCCGGCGCAGCAGCCCCGCGGTGACGGGGAAGTGCTTGCCGAGGTTCTCCACCTCCAGCAGCGGCTCGCCGTCCCGCGCGGGGCGGGTCTCCGCGGCCGTACGGGTCTCGTCGGCCGGGGTCTTCGTTGTGTTCACAGTCTCGTTCCCACCCGTGCTCGTCACAGCTTCGCCCGGATCTCGTCGTTCCAGATCTGCCGCTTCTTCTCCAGCGGGAGATGGCACGCCGCCTTGTGGCCGGGTTCGGCCTCGACCAGCTCGGGCCGCTCGGTCGTGCTCTTGTCCCCGTTGAGGTCACTGTAGGGGCAGCGCGGATGGAACGCGCACCCCGACGGCACGTTGATCAGGCTCGGCGGCGATCCCTCGATCGGCATCAGCCGCTCCGAGCGCTCCCGGTCCAGCCTCGGCATCGAACCGAGCAGCCCCCAGGTGTAGGGGTGCAGCGGGTTGTGGAAGGCGTCGTCGACGGAGGCGTACTCCACCGCGCGGCCCGCGTACATCACCAGGATGTCGTCGGACAGCTCGGCGACCACCCCGAGGTCGTGGGTGATCATGATGACGGCGGAGTTGAACTCCTGCTGCAGATCCCGGATCAGGTCCAGGATCTGCGCCTGGACGGTCACGTCCAGCGCCGTGGTCGGCTCGTCGGCGATCAGCAGCTCGGGGTCGCAGGACAGCGCCATCGCGATCATCGCGCGCTGCCGCATGCCGCCGGAGAACTGGTGCGGGTAGTCGTCCACCCGCTTGTCCGGCTTGGGGATGCCGACCTTGCCGAGCATGTCGATGGCGTGCTTGCGGGCCACCGACTTGGACACGTCGTTGTGCACCCGGTAGGCCTCGATGATCTGGTGGCCGACCGTGTAGAAGGGGTGCATCGACGACAGCGGGTCCTGGAAGATCATCGCCATGTCGCGGCCGCGGAGCCGGCGCACCTCGGACTGCGGGGCGCCGACGATCTCCTTGCCGTCCAGCCAGATCTCCCCGGACACGTCGGCGTTGCGCCGGTTGTGCAGGCCGAGGATGCCGAGGCTGGTCACGCTCTTGCCGGAGCCCGACTCGCCCACGATGCCGAGCGTGCGGCCGCGCTCCAGCTGGAACGACAGCCCGTCGACGGACTTGACCAGGCCGTCGTCCGTCGGGAAGTGGATCTTGAGGTCGCGGACCTCGAGGAACGCGCTCGGAGCGTCGCCGGTGCCCGCGGTCTCCGCGGCGGGCGCGGTGCCGGTCATCAGCCCAGCCTCACTCTCGGGTCGACGATCGCGTACAGCATGTCGACGATCAGGTTGATCACGATGATGGAGGCCGCCGTGAGCAGCGTCACGCCGAGCACCATGGGCAGGTCGCCGCCCCTGATCGAACTGATCGCCAGCTGGCCCAGTCCCGGGATCCCGAAGGTGTTCTCGGTCAGGACGGCCCCGCCGAGCAGCAGGCCGAGGTCGAGGCCGAAGATGGTGAGGATCGGCGTCAGCGAGGCGCGCAGCGCGTGCTTGGTGACGACCGTCCTCTCCAGCAGGCCCTTCGCGCGGGCTGTGCGGATGTAGTCCTCGTTCATCGTTTCCAGCATGCCCGCTCTGGTGAGCCGCGCGTACATCGCGGCGTAGAGGAACGCGAGCGTGATCCAGGGCAGCACCAACGCCTCGAACCACTTCACCGGATTCGAGGTGATCGGAATGTAGCTGCCGCCGCCCGGGAAGATCTTCAGGCTGTAGGAGAACACGGCGAGGGAGACCAGGCCGGTGAAGTAGATGGGCAGCGACACGCCGGCCAAGGCGACGATCATCGCCCCCCGGTCCCAGACCGAGCCTCTGCGCAGGGCCGACACCACACCGGTGGCGATGCCGGCGACGAGCCAGACGAGGGCGGCGCCCAGTGCCAGCGACAGGGTGGCCGGGGCGCGGTCCACCAGCGTGTCCAGCACCGGCTGGCTGCTCCGGAACGAGTAACCGAGGCACGGCGCCGGGCAGTGGTCGGTCACGGGGCCGGCCTTGTAGTCCTTGCCGACCACGATGGCCTTGACGTAGTTGCCGTACTGCACCACGACCGGCTTGTCGAGGCCGAGCCGCTCCTTGGTGTCCTGGATCGCCTCGACGGTCGGCGCCTTACCGACGTAGGCCGCCGCGATCTGGTCGGTCGTCTGCCCCGCGATCTTGGGCAGCCAGAAGAAGATGCCGAAGGTCACCATGCTGACCAGCAGCAACATGACGACGGCACCGATGAGGCGCCGGATTATGTATGCGAACACATTGCTCGGCCCACCCGCCGGCCGGTCGGGACCTGTGGGTCCCGGACCGGCCGGCGGGCGTCGCCTTCACCTGCCTTCAGCTGGACGCACGGACGAAGCGGAGTGTCACTCCACGCCCATGTTGAGGTAGTCGTACATTCCGCCGTAGTAGTAAGTGATGCCCGCGTTGGTCACACGCTTCGGCCGGTACATCAGGGCCTTGGCGTAGATCAGCGGGACCTCGGCGGCGGTCCCCATGACCGCCTTGTCGACCTCACCGTAGGCCTTCAGACGGGCCGCCTTGTCCGGGTTGGCGATCGCGTCGTTGAGCCCCTGGTTGACCTTCGGGTCGTCGAGCTCGGCGAGGTTGTTGCCGCCGGACGGCTTGATCGCCTGACCGTGCACGATCTGCGAGAGGAAGCCGTAGCCGGTGTTCCAGTCGGCCGCCCACGCCATGATCATCATGCCGATGCCGTGGTCGTGGACGTACTTCGGCGCGCCGACGTACTTGTTGAAGTAGTCACCGGCCGGGAACTGGACGATGCTGACCTTGATGCCGACCTTGGCGAGGCTCTGCTGGATCGCCTCGGCCATCGCGACTTCCTTCGGCCGGTCCGACCGCGCCGAGATCTTGCTGGTGAAGCCGTCCGGCTTGCCGCACGCCTGCAGTTCCGACTTGGCCTTGGCGAGCGTGGCCTGGTCGAGGCCACCGCCCTCGGCCTGCTTCTGCGGGTACAGGTCGAACTTGGAGTAGCCGTCCACCGACGGGGGCAGGACGGTGGTGGCGATGTCGCCGCCGGCCAGCGGGCCTCCGTAGGCGGTCTGCGCGGCGACCTTGTCGGTCGCGTACTGCACGGCGAGCCGGCAGTGGATGTTGTCGAGCGGCTTGACGTGCACGTTCAGCGACATGAACCGCAGGAAGCCCTGGACCGGGTTGTCCACGTACGGCTTCTGCTCGGGCGTCAGCACCTTCGGCTGCGTCCCCGACTGGACGCCGACGCCGGTGATGTCCATGTCCAGCGAGCCGGCCAGCAGCCGCTGGTCGATGTCGTCCGCGTTCTGCTTGATCTGGACTTCGATCTTGTCCGGCAGCGCCTTGCGGAGCGGGTCGGTGCTCTGGTTCCAGTTCGGGTTGCGCGACAGCGACATCGACTTGCCGCGCGTGTAGTTGTCGATCTTGTACGGCCCGCTGGAGACGATCGCGGACTCGTACTTCGTGCCGGTGTCCTTGGCCTTCGGCACGGGGATCGACTGCGACATCGCGACCAGGTAGTCGAACTCCTGGAACGGCTCGTTCAGGTGGAAGACGATCGTCTGGTCGTCGGGGGTCTCGATGGACTTCAGACCCTCGTCGCTCTTGTCGTCGTACGGGCCCTTGTAGGCGGGCTTGTTGTCGACGAGGTACTGCTTGAAGTACTTCGGCCCGAGCTGCAGCTCCTTGGTGTAGTTGCTGCGCTCGATCGCGTACTTGACGTCCTTGGACGTGACCGTGGTGCCGTCGTCGTACTTGACGCCGGTCCGCAGCTTGTACGTCCAGGTCTTGCCGCCGTCGCTGGACTGGCCCATGTCGGTGGCCAGGTCAGGGACGATCTCAAGGCTCTCCTTGCCCGCCGCCGCCTTGGCCGTGGTCAGGCCGCGGCCGTAGAGACGGGCGAAGTTCTGGGAGAACGCGTAGTAGGTGTTGCCGGGGTCCGGCGAGTCCCAGTCGTCGGAGTCGGCCAGCTTGAGCGTGCCGCCCTTCTTGTCCGACTTGTTGACGACCTCGTTCACACCGGCGTTGTACCCGGGTCCGCTCCCCGAGCCCCCGGATTCACCGCCGCCGCAGGCGGCGAGCCCAGCGGCCACGACCACACCGGCCGCGAAGACCGCTATCGGTCTCATCTTGTTCATGTGCAGGCGCACCCCTTCAATTAGACGGGTCGGTTGAACCCGAGTCACTTGGCCCGAGGGTCGAGAGCGTCCCGCAGCCCGTCACCGAAGAGGTTGAAGGCGAGGACGGTGATGAAGATGGCCATACCAGGGATGATCATGTACGCGGGGTCCGAGGAGTAGATCGGTACCGCGAGCGTCAGCATGGCGCCCCACGAGGGCGTCGGCGGGATCACTCCGACGCCGAGGAACGACAGCGCCGCCTCGAACAGGATGTTGGTCGGGATCAGCAGGGTCGAGTAGACCAGGATCGGGGCGACCAGGTTCGGCAGGATCTCCTTGAAGAGCACGTAGGAGTTGCGGGCTCCCAGGCTGCGCGCGGCGTCGACGAACTCGCGCTCGCGCAGCGACAGCGTCTGGCCGCGGATGATGCGGCCGATGTAGGGCCAGTTGAAGAAGCCGATGACCACGACCAGCACCGAGATCCGCAGCCCGTTGCCGTTCAGCCCGAACGCGCCGTCGGAGACGACGCCGACCAGCGCGATCGCGAACAGCAGCAGGGGGAAGGCCAGGAAGGCGTCCATGGCCCGGCTGATCAGGTAGTCGACCCAGCCGCCGAAGTAGCCGGCGACGATGCCGGCGACCGTCCCGATGACCACCGACAGCAGGGTGGCGAGGAACGACACCAGGAGCGAGATCCGGGCGCCGTGCACGATGCGGGCCAGCAGGTCGCGGCCGGTGCCGGGCTCCACGCCCAGCCAGTGGTCGCCGCTGATGCCCGTGTGCCAGATCCCGGACTTCGGCCGGTTGTAGGTCGGGTCGATCAGGTTCTGGTGGTACGTCAGCGGGTCCTGCACGAAGTACGGGCCGAAGATCGCGATCAGGATGAGCACGAAGACGATGACGGCGCCGCTGAGAGCGATCTTGTCCCGCTTCAGCCGCATCCAAGCGATCTGCCCGAGTGAGCGTCCCTGGATCTTCTTCCTGTCGACGCCGGCGAGAACCGCCTCCGGTTGTGCCTCGCTGTCGGACCCGGTCACCTCTAGGGGTGCGGCCACGCTCGATACCTCCTACCGTCCGGCCACTGGTTCGGCCATGCCGCCGGCGAGTGACCGGCGGTCGCGGAGATCATCCGCTGCCCCCGTGCCCGTTACGCCGCGTTTGCTGAAGGGAAACGTAGTCCTTCGGGCACGACTGTCCATCCGTGAAGCGTCCTTAGGAAGTACCCGTATCTGACTTGTGATCTCGTCGTCATCTGGGGAACACGCGTCCGCGTACCACTTCGGACAAATCGCCCGAATAGTACGTTCGGTGAGGACCGGACAGGCAACTCGGGAGGGGTCTGGAACGGCAAGCTTTACCGTACTGAGTCCGATCTGAGACTGATCGTCCGCAGGTCAGGGCCGGGACGCGCAGAAACGGCGGGCCGGGACGCCCCCTCCGGGACGTCCCGGCCCGCCGTCACGACGCGTGCGGGAGCCGCGCGGCGTCAGGAGATGCCGCGGTTGCGAAGGATCTTCTCGATCTCCGCCATCTCCGGGTCGCCACCGCCGGGCGCGGGCCCCTCGACCCCCCGCTTGGGCTTGGCGGCGCGGCCCGCGGAGCGGCGCCCCTCGCCGCCCCCGGCGGCCCCGGCGGCGTCACCGGTGCCCGCGCGGCGGCTCAGCATCGCTCCGGACGCCAGATAGAGGACCACGGCAAGGCCCGCCACCGCGACGCCCGCCCACTTCACCGGGCTGAACGCCAGGTCGACGAAGAACTCGGTCACGCCCGTCATCGCCGCCGCGAGCGGCACCAGCGACAGGGCCGCGCCGCGCAGCCCCGTCCCCGCGCCCCGGCGGCGGTAGGCGCCCCAGCTGATCACCAACCCGACCAGGGTCACCCCGAGACTGATCGCGAATATGGCTGCGTCGCTCATGCCGGCCCCTCATTCCGTGCGGCGGTGCTCTCTCCATCGTCACACGCGAACCGGCGGACCTGCTCCTTCTCGCGGACGGTTTGCGTCCGCGACGTCATCCTCCTGCGGCGGGACCCGTCCCCTAGGGACCGCCCCCGCGGGTACCGGCTCCCGGGTATCAGGTCACGGCCGGGCGGCGGGTGCGCTACGGGACGGGACGCCCCGGTCAGGCGACCAGCGAACGCAGCCGCTCCAGGTTCACCTCGCGCAGCGAGGCGACCACCGTCCGCCGCGGCGCGGGCGGGATCGGCAGGAGGCCCGGGACGGCGACGGTGACGCATCCCGCCGCCTCCGCCGCGGCGACGCCGTTCGGGGAGTCCTCCAGGACCACGCACCGGGCGGGGTCGGCGCCGAGCCGGGCCGCGGCGGTCAGGTACGGCTCGGGGTGCGGCTTGGTCTGGGCGACCTCGTCCCCGGCGACGCTGAGCGCGAAGTGCTCGCGGCCGACGGCGTCCAGCACCGGCTCGATCAGCCGCCGGTGGCTGGAGGAGACCAGGGCCGCCGTCACCCCGGCGGCGCGGACCTCGGCGAGCAGGTCCTTGGCGCCGGGCATCATCGGGACGCAGGCGCTGAGGCGCTCGACCATGCCGTCCAGCATCCGCCGGCCGACCTCCTCGCGGGGGGCGTCCGCCCCGGTCAGCTCCAGCATGTAGTCGACGGCGAGGTACAGGGAGCCGCCGACCAGGCGCTCCTGGTGGGCGGGGCTCCATTCACCGCCGAGCCACGCCATGACCTCCGACTCCACCTCCAGCCAGACGTGCTCGGAGTCGATGAGCAGACCGTCCATGTCGAACAGCACGGCGTGCGGGCCGCCACCAGTCACAACTCTCCTCACAGGTCGTACGAGCCGGGAAACCACCCTATCCATGCGATCAAGGGGCACCTCGGGCGTCCCCTCCGGGGGGCCGGCGCCTCTTGGACGGGGTGTGCAAAGAGACGGTGACGGATGGGACGGCGGACCGGTAGCGTGCCCGCAGTGACTACTAACGGGTAAGGAACGGCATGAGCGCGTACCGCATCATCCTCGTCGGCACCGACGGCTCCGACTCCTCGTTCCGCGCGGTCGACAAGGCCGCGCAGCTGGCCGCCGCCACGGGCGCCACCCTCCTGCTCGCCTCCGCCTACAGCCCCATGCCCGAGCGCGAGCGCGCGAACGCCGCCGACCGGCTCGGCGACCTGGCCTACAAGGTGCAGGGGTCCACGCCCGCCGACGACGCGCTGCGGGCCGCGCGGGAGCGGGCCGTCGCCGCCGGCGCCACCGACATCGAGCAGGAGGCCGTCGAGGGTGACGCCGTGGACGTGCTGTCGAAGCTGGCGAAGGAGCGCCCCGTGGACCTCATGGTGATCGGCAACCGGGGGCTCAACAGCCTCGCGGGCCGCATCCTCGGCTCCGTCCCGGCGAACCTGTCGCACCGCGCCTCCTGCGACGTGCTCATCGTGCACACCACTCCGCGCGGCAAATGACACCGCTCCCCCGCTGCCGGTGACCCGATCGTGACCCGGGTTCCGCCGCGGGCGTACAGGGCGGGGTCTGGCTTCCGGAGGGGTGGGGTACGTCACCGTCAGGACGTAGGCTGACAGCCACCGATCATGAGCGGGGCCCCCGACCCCCGGGAATG
This sequence comes from Actinomadura citrea, assembly GCF_013409045.1. Classification (NCBI taxonomy): domain Bacteria; kingdom Bacillati; phylum Actinomycetota; class Actinomycetes; order Streptosporangiales; family Thermomonosporaceae; genus Actinomadura; species Actinomadura citrea. The sequence goes on from NZ_JACCBT010000001.1 coordinate 4,870,225, forward strand.
ACGGCCCCCGTCGGTGACGCTGTACCTGGGCGTCGAAAGGAGGCAGCGCGTGGTCGAGCTCGAAAGCGTGCCGGAACTCGTCGATCCGGTGCTCGTGGCCGCCTTTGAGGGGTGGAACGACGCCGGGGAGGCCGCCAGCGGGGTCATCGCGCATCTGGAGTCGACCTGGGAGGCGGTGCCCATCGCCGAGCTCGACCCGGACGACTACTACGACTTCCAGGTCACCCGCCCCATCGTCGAGATGACCGACGGCGAGACCCGCGGCATCACCTGGCCGACGACGCGCGTGTCATGGGCGCGGCTCCCGAACGGCAAGGACGTCGTGCTGCTGCACGGGATCGAGCCCAACATGCGGTGGCGGTCGTTCTGCCGCGAGCTGGTCGGGCTGATGCTGGAGCTGGAGATCCGCAACGTCGTGCTGCTCGGCGCGCTGCTCGCCGACGCCCCCCACACCCGGCCGGTGCCGGTCACCGGCGCCGCGTCCGAGGCCGGCCTGGTCAACACCCTGAACCTGGAGCCGGCCCGCTACGAGGGGCCGACCGGCATCCTCGGGGTGCTCCAGGACGCCTGCGCCAAGGCCGACCTCGACACCGTGTCGCTGTGGGCGGCCGTCCCGCACTACGTCGCGCAGCCGCCCTCCCCCAAGGCCACCCTCGCGCTGCTGCGCCGCGTCGAGGACCTCCTCGACGTCACCGTCCCGCTCGGTGAGCTGCCCGAGGAGGCCCGCGCCTGGGAGCACGGCGTCAACGAGCTCGCCGAGGAGGACTCGGAGGTCGCCGAGTACGTCCGCACGCTGGAGGAGCAGAAGGACGCCACGGAGCTGCCCGAGGCGAGCGGCGACGCCATCGCCCGCGAGTTCGAGCGCTACCTGCGCCGCCGCGACCCGGGCTGAGCGCCGCGTCCGGGGTGCACACGGGTCGCTCCGAAACCCCGGCGGCGGCCCACCCGCGTCGCGCCGCGCCGCGGCCGATCATGACGTCTTCCTCCCTGGAGGCCGGTGGCGCCGGGGGCCGGTGAGCCCGCCGTGACCGGTTCGCCGGTCCGGTGCGCGCCGGCAGACCTGCTGTGACAGGCCCGCCGGCGCGGGGCGAGGCGGAGGGCGCCGGTCAGAGTGCGATGCCGAGGAGGGCGTCGACGATGGCGGCGGCCTGGGCCGGCGCGGCCTCGTCGTCGCCGTCGGCGGAGGCCCAGGCGTCCACGGCCGCCAGCGCGGCCGGGGTGTCCAGGTCGTCGGCCAGGCCCGCGCGGACCGCGGCGGCCAGCGGGGCGGCGGGCGGGCCGGACGGGCGGGCCGCGGCGGCGCGCCAGCGGCCGAGGCGGGCGGCCGCCTCGTCGAGGGCGTCCGGGGTCCACTCCCAGTCGGAGCGGTAGTGGTGGGCCAGCAGCGCCGTCCGGATCGCCATCGGGTCGGCGCCGGACTCCCGCAGCCTCGACACGAACACGAGGTTGCCGCGCGACTTGGACATCTTCTCGCCGTCCAGGCCGACCATGCCGGCGTGCACGTAGGCGCGGGCGTGCGGCCGCTCCCCCGTGGCGACCTGCGCGTGCGAGGCGCCCATCTCGTGGTGCGGGAACGCCAGGTCCGAGCCGCCGCCCTCGACGTCGAACGCCATGCCGAGGTACTCGATGGAGATCGCCGAGCACTCCACGTGCCAGCCGGGCCGGCCCTCCCCGAACGGTGAGTCCCAGCCGGGCTCGCCGGGGCGCCGCGCCATCCACAGCAGCGCGTCGAGGGGGTCGCGCTTGCCGGTTCGGTCCGGGTCGCCCCCGCGCTCGGCGAACAGCGGCGCCATCTCCTCCCGCGTCAGCCGGCTGACCTGGCCGAACGCCGGGTCGGAGGCGATGGGGAAGTAGACGTCGCCGTCCAGCTCGTAGGCGGCGTCCCGGCCGCGCAGCTTCTCGATCATCTCGATGATCAGCGGGATCGCCTCGACCGCGCCGACGTAGCGGTCGGGCGGCAGGACGCGCAGCGCGGTCATGTCGTCGCGGAAGAGCTGGATCTCCCGGTCGGCGAGCGCGCGCCAGTCCTCCCCGGTCTGCTGGGCACGTTCCAGCAGCGGGTCGTCGACGTCGGTGGCGTTCTGGACGTAGTGGACCCGGTGGCCGAGGTCCCGCCACACCCGGTTGACGAGGTCGAAGGCCAGGTAGGTGCTGGCGTGGCCGAGGTGCGTCGCGTCGTAGGGGGTGATCCCGCACACGTACATCCGGGCCGTGTCGCCGGGGGACGTGGGGCGCGTCGTCCCGGTGCCGGTGTCGTGCAGGCTGAGGGGCCGGGTCGCGGCGGGCAGTCCCGCGTCGGACAGGCTGGGGACTTCGGAGGCGGGCCACGATCGCATACGGAAAGCTTATCCATGGGCACTTCGCGGCATGAATCCGAGATCGCGGCTTCCGCCGGAGTGGGCCCCGCCGGCGGGCTCAGCGGAGCCGGACGCGCGGGTCCAGCACCGAGTAGCCGATGTCGACCAGCAGGTTCGCGACGACGACGAACGACGTCACCAGCAGCGTCACCCCGATGATGACCGGTGTGTCGCCGAGCGCGATGGACTGGTAGACCAGCTGCCCCATGCCCTGCAGCCCGAACACCTTCTCGGTGACGATCGTCGAGCCGATCAGCGCGCCGAGGTCGATGCCGAGCTGGGTGACGACGGGGGCCAGCGCGGTCCGCAGCCCGTGCCGGCCGACCACGCGGCGTTCCGGCAGGCCCTTGGCCCGCGCCGTCCGCACGTAGTCCTCGCCGAGCACGTCCAGCATCGCCCCGCGGGTGAGGCGCGTGTAGGTGGCGATCATGAGGAACGCCAGCGCGAACCACGGCAGGACCATCCGCCGCAGGAAGTGCTCCTGCAGCGGGGGCCCCGCCTCGAAGAGGTGGACGGCGCCCCCGCCGAGCCCGGCGGAGAACACGTGCAGCAGCGCGAGGGCCATCACGAACGGCGGGGTGGACAGGCCGATCAGCACGAACACGGTCACCGCCCTGTCCCCCAGGCCGCGCGCCCTCGTCGCGCTGAGGACGCCGAGCAGCACGCCGCCGGCGAACCACAGGACGGCGGCGCCCGCCACCAGGCACAGCGTCGTGGGGAGGCGCTGGCCGATCAGGGTGGTGACCGGCACGCCGTTGATGTAGGAGTCGCCGAGGTCGCCGCGCATCAGCCGTCCGGCGAACCGCCAGTACTGGACGAGGACGGGACGGTCCAGCCCGAGGTTGCGGCGGATCTGGTCGAGGGTGTCGGCGGTGGCGCGCGGCCCGCCGATGACGCGCTCCACCGGCACGGGCGAGACGTGCAGGAACACGAAGACCAGCGTGGCCGCCAGCCACAGCACCACGACCGCGTAGAGCAGGCGGCGGAGGGCGAACCGCGCCACGACGCCTCACCGCCCCCCGGGCGCGCGGTCGCCGCGCGGGTCGAAGGCGTCGCGGATGCCCTCGCCGAGCAGGTTGAACGCCAGCGTGGTCGCCAGCAGCAGGACGCCCGGGACGGCCAGCAGCCACCAGGCCGACTGGAACGCGTCGCCGCCCTCGCCGAGCATCGACCCCCAGCTCGGCATCGGCGGGCGCACCCCGACGCCGAGGAACGACAGCGTCGCCTCGAACACGATCGAGGCCGGGACCAGCAGCGAGGTCAGCACGGTGACGTGCGCGGACAGGTTCGGCAGGACCTCGCCGAACATGATCCTGACGTCGGAGGCGCCGAGGGCGCGGGCCGCCTCGATGAACTCCCGCCGCCTGAGCATGATCACCTGACCGCGGATGACGCGGGCGACCGCGGCGAACGAGAAGAACGCGATGATCAGGATCGTCATGGTCAGGCTGGCGGTGATCGAGGTGATCTGGAAGGTGGTCGCCAGCACGATGGCCACCAGCAGGTACGGCAGGGCGAGCATCATGTCCATGAGCCGGGCGAGCAGGGTGTCCAGGGCGCCGCCCGCGAACCCGGCGAGCGTCCCGACCGCGGTCCCGGCGGCGGAGGCGATCAGGGCCGCGAGGACCCCGACGGCCAGGGAGATCCGTGCCCCGTAGGCGGCGCGGACCAGGACGTCGCGGCCGAGCTGGTCGGCGCCGAGCGGGAACCGCGCGCCCGGCCCGCGCGGCTGCCCTCCGGCGTCCAGGCCGGTGCCGGGGAAGGTCGCGTCGTAGGGGTGGCCGGTCAGCCGCGCCCACAGCGGCGCCAGCGCCGCGAACGCGAGGATCAGCGCGAGGACGGCGAGCGCCGCGACCGCGAGCCGGTCGCGGCGGAACCGCGTCCAGGCGAGCTGGCAGGGGGTGCGGCCGTCCACGGGCAGGGCCTCGTCCGGCGCCGTCCTCGGCCTGCGGGTCTCCACCTCGGCGTAGCTGCTCATCGCGCCGCCGCGCGTGCCACCGCTGCCATCCGCACTCCCCGTCTGCCGATGACCCTTCGCGGGCGGCTCCGCCCCGACGAAGATCGCATTAGGTAGTCAAACTAGCACCGAGCGTCATGTTCCGCAGCCGGAGCCGGCAAGTGGGCGGGACGGCGCATCTCAGCGCACGCGCGTCCAGGCGCGCGGGTCCCCGGGGACGGCGGAGAAGTCGTACCGGACGCCGGTCGGCCCGAGGGCGACGAGGCTGACGGAGGTGGTGCCCCACACGCGGCCGTCGCCCAGGTCGAGCAGGGGAAGCAGGGCGCGGTGGTCGGCGCGGGGCAGGCCGTCGCCGTCCACCAGCGGCAGCCACGCGCCCCAGGCCCGCTCCACCGGGTCCTCAAGGCGCGGCTCCGGGCGCGGCGCGGCGGCCAGAAGCGGCCGGAAGTGCGCGAGCCGCGCCGCCATGTAGGCGTCCTCGGTCTCGCCCTCCAGTTGGCCCTCCCCCTCCAGCCCGCTGTTGACGATCATGTGCAGGCCGGGGCCGAGCCCGCGCTCGGTGAGTGCCGTGCCGTCCCAGCTCCACAGCCGCACCCGGTCGGGTTCGGCGCCGACGAGGTGGAAGGGGTCGAACGCGGCGAGGTCCGGCCGGCCGAGCTTGCCGTCGGCGGCGACCCGCAGCGGCAGCTCCCCGCGCGAGGCGCGGCCCGCCTCGGGCGCCATCGCGCCGCGGCCGTTCAGCACGACGGCGGCCCGCGGCGCGGCGGGGTCAACCGCCAGCCAGGTGCCGCCCGCGCGCAGGTCGCGGCCGCCGACGAGGCCGGGGCGGTCCGGCCAGTGCCGGCCGGGGGCCTCCCATGCGCGGGCGGTGAACTCGTCCCGCACGCCCGCGAGGAGCACCGGGACCGGAGAGGACGGGTCGACACTGATGATCGCCGTGCACATGCCCCAATTGGAACATTCCCCCGATATGCCGAACTCGGCGGGGCAGGCCTACAGCGGCGGCCAGGGGATGGCGGGCCAGTCCTCGGGCGGGTAGGGGTGGATGCGGTGCTTGAGCATCAGCTCGACGCGGCGCCGGGTGGCGTCGACCTCCTCGGCGGTGAGCAGCTCCGCGAGCCGCGAGCCGAGGGCGCCGCCGCGCAGATCCGCGTCGACCCGGCCGAGCGCCTCGACGGCCTCGGGGGTGAGGGGCTTGCCGCGCCACTGCCACAGGACGGTGCGCAGCTTGTACTCGACGGAGAAGCAGACGCCGTGGTCGCAGCCGTACACGTGGCCGTCGCCGGGCGGCAGCAGGTGGCCGATCTTGCGGTCGGCGTTGTTGACGACGGCGTCGAAGACCGACATCCGGCGGACGGCCTCGTCGTCGGAGCGCGACAGGCCGACCAGGTCGACCTCGGGATCGGGCTCCACCCACAGCTGCACCATGCCGGGCCCGTAGGGGCCGTCGCGGTGGACGGTGGGCGGGACGGTGCCCCAGCCCATCGCCTTGGAGACCTCGTAGGCGGCGACCTCCCGCTCGGCGAGGGTCCCGTCGGGGAAGTCCCACAGGGGCCGCTCCCCCGCGACCGGCTTGTAGACGCAGTTGGCCGACACCCCGTCGTGCTCGATCGCGCAGTAGAGGGTGGCGTTGGACGCCTGGACGAGGCGGCCCTCCACGGCGAGGCGCCCGGCGGACAGCAGCCGCTCGGCGGCGGCGGCGTCGCGCGGCGACACCGCGCGCCCGGCCTCGCCCCGCCCGCCTGCGTCGCCGGCGGGCGCCCGGCCCCGGGAGGACTGCGTCATGCGTTCATTCTCCCGGCCACGTCGTCCATGATCCAGCACAGCGGGGTGTCATCTCAGCCGAGGTATCCGTTCTGGCGGGGGCACACGTGCCCCTCGCTGTCGAGCGGCAGGCCGCACAGCGGGCACGGCGGCCGTCCCGCCGCGACCACCTGCAGGGCGCGCTCGGCGAACGCGCGGGCCTGCGCCGCGCTGATCCGCACCCGCAGCACCGCGACGGCGGGGTCGTCCTCGCCGACCTCGGGCTCCTCGTCGGACTCGGTGACCTCCTGCGCCTCGATGACCACCTGCTCGTCGTCGGGGTCCCAGGCCAGCGCCATCGTGCCGACCTTGAACTCCTCCTCGACGGGCTGGTCGAGGGGGCCGTCGTCCTTGAGCTCGGACGGGGCGACCGCGGGCACGTCGGCGTCCCCGCCGCTGCGCCGCAGGACCTCGTCCAGCAGCTCCTCGAGCCGCTCGGCCAGCAGCGTCACCTGGAACTTCTCCAGGCCCACGCTGGTGACGCGGCGGCCGGAACGCGCCTGCAGGTAGAACGCGCGGTCGCCGGGACGCCCGACGGCGCCGGCGACGAAGCGCTCCGGCAGATCGTAGGAGATGACGGGCATGACAAAGACCCTACGCGCCGCCGCCCACGGCCGCGTCACTCGACCCGAGTCCGTCTTTCCCGGAACGTTCCTCCGGCGGTTCCGGGACCAACCCGGCGACATCGCCTCCGGTGTCGTTGAGCCGGACGACGAACGGGCGCGTCTCCGTGTAGCGGATCACGGTGAGCGACGCCGGGTCGGCCTGGATGCGCTGGAACTGGTCCAGGTGCAGGCCGAGGGCGTCGGCGACGATCGACTTGATGATGTCGCCGTGGCTGCACACCGCGTAGAGCGCTCCGGATCCGTGGGCGGCGGCGATCCGCTCGTTCCAGTCGCGGACGGCCGTGACGGCGCGGTGCTGCGCGTCCGCCAGCGCCTCCCCCGCCTCGCCGGGGAACCGGGCGGCGCTCGGATGGGCCTGCACGACGCGCCAGAGCGGCTCCTCCGCCAGCTCCTTGAGGGGGCGGCCCGTCCAGTCCCCGTAGTGGACCTCGCCGAAACGGTCGTCGGTCTCGATCTTCTCGACGGGCTCGGCGCGCCCCGCGGTGACGGCCTCGGCCGTCTCGACGCAGCGTTCGAGGGGGCTGGACACGACTGCGGAGAGCGGCAGGGGCGCCAGGCGGGCGGCGAGCGCCGCCGCCTGCGCGCGGCCGCGCTCGTCCAGGCGCACTCCGGGCGTCCATCCGGCCAGCACGGGGCCGGTCATGGCGGTCAGGCCATGCCGAACCAGCAGAAGCGTCGTCACACCGGCCACTCTAGGAGATCATCCGGACGTTCCGTCGCCCCGGATGCGCGACAATGCGTGGTGTGATCGTCGACAAGGCCATCTACGCCGGCGGGAAGCGCCGCGACATCGAGGGCGACATCAGCGACGCCTTCGACCTCGCCCGCGAGGACGGCGAGTGCTTCCTGTGGATCGGCCTCTTCGAGCCCGACGAGGACGAGTTCGAGCTGGTCAAGGACGAGCTGAACCTGCATCCCCTGGCCGCCGAGGACGCGGTGTCCGCGCACCAGCGGCCCAAGATGGAACGCTACGACGACACGCTGTTCGTGGTGCTGAAGACGCTCGCCTACATCGACAAGACCTCCGACATCGAGGTCGGCGAGATCATGGTCTTCCTCGGCCGCGACTTCGTGGTGACCGTCCGGCACGGCGCCGGCAACCCGCTCGGGCCCGTCCGCAAGCGGCTGGAGGACTCGCCGGAGCTGCTCGGGCACGGCGCCACGGCCGTCCTCTACGCGGTGTGCGACGAGGTCGTCGACCGGTACGGCGTCGTCGCCCACGAGGTCGAGGTCGACATCATCGGGCTGGAGCGGGCCGTGTTCGACCCGAACGCCCGGGACGTCACCGCCGACATCTACTCGCTCAAGCGGGAGGTGCTGGAGTTCCGCAGCGCCGAGGACCCGCTCGTCCCCGTGCTGCAGGAGATCGTGAAGGGGCGCGTCGCCGAGTGCGGCTCCACCCGGGAGTACTTCCGCGACGTCCTGGACCACCTGCTGCGCGTCGACGGGCAGGTGGACTCCCACAACGAGCTGCTCAACAGCGTGCTGACCGCGCACCTGGCGCTGCTCGGCAAGCGGCAGAACGAGGACATGCGCAAGATCTCCGCGTGGGCCGCGATCATCGCCGTGCCCACCGCGATCGCCGGGATCTACGGCATGAACTTCGACCACATGCCCGAGCTGCACTGGACGTTCGGGTACCCGCTGGTCGTCGCCGTGATGGCCGTCGTGTGCGTGCTCCTGTTCCGCCGCCTGCGCAGGAGCGGCTGGCTCTAGGCGCCGGAGTCGTGGGGGGACGCGGGCGCGGCGAGGAGCACCGCCCACAGGTGGGACTCGGCGTCCCGCGACTCCAGCCGGCGGCGCATCCGCTCCACGCCGGAGCGCGTGGGCAGCGCCAGCCAGACCAGCATCGGGTAGCCGAGGACGAACCCGGCGACGAAGACCAGCTCGCTGTGGGCGACCATCGCCAGCGGGAGCCCCAGCAGGATCACGCCTTCGGCCAGCGCGAACCGCAGCAGGATCGCCTGCCGGAACATCATCAGCGCGGTCCGCGCCGCCGCGGCCGGGTCGGCGACCGGCGTCATCGGGCGCGGCGCGCGGGGCCCGGCGAGCAGGGCCGACAGCGCGGCCGCCGCGAGCGGCAGGTAGATCCAGGGCCGCGCGTCCCCGCGGCCGTCCTCGACGATCAGCGGCATGATCGCCAGGATCAGGACGGGGGCGCCCAGCAGCGCCAGCATCATCAGGCGCATCCGGCCGAGCTCGGTGCCGCCGCGCAGCGAGGCGAGGTAGCCGGGGTCGTCGCCGGGCCCCGCCCCGAACACCGGCGCCACGTCCGGCCCGCCGTCGCCCTCCGGCGTCTTCGGCGAGTACATCGAGAACGGGGGTGGCGCCATGGCTGCGAACTCTAGCCCGGCGGCGCCCGGCCGCAATAGATCCTCACCAGGATCTTTGCGCCGCGGCGCATCCGGCCGGGGCGGCCGCTCACTTTCCGCGCGGCTCGCGCGGACCGCTAGATTGGCCGCCTATGAAGGAGCGTCACCTCGGGCGGAGCGGGCTGCTGGTGTCCCGGCTGGGACTCGGCACCATGACCTGGGGCCAGGACACCGCCCCGGACGAGGCGGCCGCGCAGCTCATCGCCTTCGTGGAGGCCGGGGGCACCCTGGTCGACACCGCCGACGTCTACAGCGACGGCGACAGCGAGCGCATCCTCGGCCACCTGCTGCGCGAACTGGTCGACCGCGACGACCTCGTCGTCGCGACCAAGGCCGCGATCCGGCCGAACGGACGCTACGACGGCTCGCGCCGGCACCTGCTGCGCGCCCTCGACGCCTCCCTCGACCGCATGGACCTCGACCACGTCGACCTGTGGCAGCTGCACGTCTACGACCCGAACACGCCGCTGGAGGAGACGCTCTCGGCGCTGGACGAGGCGGTCTCCTCGGGCCGGGCCCGGTACGTCGGGGTCTCCAACTACGCGGGCTGGCAGGTCGCCAAGGCCGCCGCTTGGCAGCGGGCCTGGCCGGGCCGCGCGCCCGTGGTGTCCGCGCAACTGGAGTACTCGCTGCTGCGCCGCGACATCGAGCGGGAGGTCGTGCCCGCGGCGCTGGACGCCGGGGCGGGCCTGCTGCCGTGGTCGCCGCTCGGCCGCGGCGTCCTCACCGGCAAGTACCGCACCGGCATTCCCGCCGGGTCGCGCGCCGCCGCGCCGCACTTCGCCGAGTTCGTCCAGCCGTACCTGGACGAGGAGTGCGCCCGCATCGTGGAGTCCGTGGTGACCGCCGCCGAGGGCCTCGGGCGCTCCCCGCTCGCCGTGGCGCTCGCGTGGGTCCGCGACCGGGAGGGCGTCGCCGCGCCGATCGTCGGCGCGCGGACCGCGGCGCAGCTCGGCGCGATCCTGGAGAGCGAGGAGGTCACGCTGCCGCACGAGATCCGCGGGGCGCTGGACGACGTCTCCGATCTCTCCGACACGACCTCCCACCCGTGATTCGTCCGTGAACCCCGGGGCCGTCCGTGGCACGCTCTGGACGGTCCACCGCCAACCGAGATCAGCCGTGACGGGAAGCCCGTGACCGACACCCCTGACCAGACCCCCACCCCCGCCGAGCGCAAGGCGCGCGCCGAGGCCGCCATGCGCGCGGCCGAGGCCGCCGCCGGCGCGCTCGACGGGCCGGACGCCTCCAAGCCCGCGCCGGCGCCGCCGCCGCCCGAGCCCGCCGGGAGCCCGGAGGAGGGCCTGCGCGCCCTCGGCGGGCTGTTCGCCGAGACGGGCGTGCCCGCCGCGCTCGCCTCCCGCGCCGTGGCGCGGCTCGGGCCCGGCGCCGCCGGGCGGCTGCGCGACGACCCGTGGCGCCTGCTGAGCGTCCCCGGCGTCCAGCCCGGTCAGGCCGACCATTTCGCCCGTGCCCTGCTCGGCGAGGACGCCCGTCCCGACGACCCCCGCCGCGGCGGGGCCCTCGTCCTGCACCTGCTGACGGAGGCGGCCCGCCAGGGCCACACGGTCACGCCCGCCGCCGACGTGCTGTCCGCGTTGGAGCGCCTGCGCTTCCCCGATCCGCGGCGCGCCGTCGAGGCGGCGCTGGACGAGGCGGAGGTCCTGTCCCTCACCGAGGAGCCCGAGTTCGACGAGGAGACCTTCGAGGAGGACGCGGAGCCGCCGGAGCCGGAGGAGACGCTCGGCCCGGCGCGGTGGGCGCTCGCGGAGGAGGCGGCGGCCGAGGGGTTCCAGCGCCTGACGCTCACCGCCGCGCCGCTGCTGGACGACGCGGCTCTGAAGGGCCTGCGCGACGGGCTCCCCGAAGACCGCTCGCTGGCCCTCACCGCCGCGCTGCGCACCGGTGTGAGCATCCTGAGCGGCGCGCCGGACGACGTCGCGCGCATGGTCGCCGAGATCGCCTCGGCCGCGGCGTCGCAGGGCGTCCGCACGGCCGTGGCGGCGCCCACCGACCGCGCCGCCGCCGATCTGGCGGCCGCCGGCCCCGGCGGGGCGGCGGAGGGCCTCGCGGTCACCAGCCTGCACCGGCTGCTGGAGCCGCGCGAGGACCCGTCGGCCGCGCCCGGGGCCGTCGTCTACGGGCGCGGCGAGCAGCGGCCCTTCGACCTCGACCTGGTGATCGTGACGGACGGCGCGGCGCTCGACGTCGAACTGTGCGCGGTGCTGGCCGAGGCGTGCCCCGACGGCGCCCACCTCGTGCTGTGCCGCGAGCAGGGCGCCCCGCCGCCCGCCGGGCCCGGCCGGCCGCTGGACGACCTGGAGGCGTCGGAGACGGTGCCCGTCGTGACGCTGGACGCCGAGCCGCCGTCCGGCCCGCTCGGCGCGCTCACCGAGGCGGTGCGCGGCGGCGAACTGGCCGCCGTGGACGCCCCCGGCCGCGAGGTCGTCATCGTGCCCGCCGAGGACGCCGGCGAGGCGGTGCACCGGGCCGTCCAGCTCGTCGCCGACTCGATCCCCCGCGCCCTCGGCATCCCCGTGGAGGACGTCCAGGTCGTCGCCCCGGCGGCGGGCGGGGACGCGGGCGCGGGCGCCCTGAACGCCGCGCTGAAGGCCCGGCTGAACCCCGGCCCCGGCGCGTTCGGCGGCATGGACCCCGGCGACCGCGTGGTCGTCGCCGCGCCGCTCCCGCAGGCCCCGCTCGGCGAGACGGGCGTGGTGACCGGCGGCGGCCCGCACGGGCTGGAGGTCGACTTCCCGGGCGGCGCCGCGGTCGTCGCCCCGGCGGAGGCGTCCCGGCTGCGGCACGGCTGGGCGGTGCCGGTGGCGCTCGCGCGCGGAACGCGGCGTCCCGCCGTGGTCGCGGTCCTGGCCGCGGACGGCCTGTCGCGGCCGCTGGTGGCCACCGCGTTCGGGCTCGCGCGCCGCCACCTGTCCGTCGTGCAGGCGGCCGGACCCGCGCTGGCCAGGGCCGTCCGCGAGGACGGGGCTCCCGTGCGGCGCACGAGGCTCGCGCGGCTGGTGGCCCCGTGAGGTACTGACGGGTAAAGAAACCCCCGTGTCGCGGTTTACGGACGGCCCCGTATGGGACACGATGTCAACAAGGGTCAGGACGGCATCGGGTGGAGGAACGACATGCCCCAGCGGCTCAGGCGGCTCGGAACGGCGTCCGCGGCGGTCTCGGCGGGGGCGCTCGTCCTGGTCCTCGCCGCCCCGGCGGCCGAGGCGGCGGCGGAGACGTGCAAGAAGGGCGTCGACCCCGAGAGCACGGTCGAGAACTGGAAGTGCAACCTCGGCAACCTGCGCGAGGCGATCACTCCGAAGAGCCCCACGCCGGCGCCGCCGCCCAAGACCGTGAAGCCCGTCCCTGAGAAGTCCACGAAGAAGACGAGGACGCCGGCCAAGGCGCCCGCCAAGGCCCCGCGCAAGGCCCCCTCGGCGCCGGGCGGCGGGCGGGCGACGGCGGGCGGCCCGGCCCCGATGACGGGGCCGGGCGGCCTCAAGCCCTACTCCGGGCAGACCCCGGCCACCGCGGCGGGGCTGCCGGGCGTCCTGCCCACCCCTGAGATCGCGGCCGACCCGAACGCCCCCGGCGGGACGGCCGCCATGCCGCAGACCCGCCTCATCTCCCCCGTGGCCGCCTCCGGCCAGGACAACGGCCAGATGATGCTGGTCGCCGCCGCGGCCGGGGCCGCCGGGGCGGTGGGCGCGCTCAACATGAGCGTCGCGGGCCGCGCCCTCCGGCGCCGGCGCGGCGCTCGCTGAGCACGAGACTGCGGCCGGCGGAGGTCACGCGGACGCGCCGCCGATGGAGTGCAGACCGCCGTCGACGTGGACGATCTCGCCCGTCGTCGCGGGGAACCAGTCCGACAGCAGGGCCGCGCAGGCGCGGGCGGTGGGCTCGCTGTCCTTGATGTCCCAGCCGAGCGGGGCCGCCTTCGGCCACATGTCGGTCATGCCCTCGAAGCCGGGGATGCTCTTGGCCGCCATCGTCGCGAGCGGGCCCGCCGCGACGAGGTTCACCCGGATGCCCTGCGGGCCCAGGTACTTGGCCAGGTAGCGGGCGCACGACTCCAGGCCGGCCTTGGCCACGCCCATCCAGTCGTACACCGGCCACGCCTTGGTGGCGTCGAAGTCGAGGCCGACGACCGAGCCGCCGTCCTTCATCAGCGGCAGGCACGCCATCGTCAGCGACTTCAGCGAGTACGCCGAGGCGTGCACGGCGGTGGCGACGTCCTCCCACGGCGTCTCCAGGAAGTTCCCGCCGAGCGCGGTCTGCGGCGCGAAGGCGATCGCGTGCATCACGCCGTCGAGGCGGTCGAAGCCGCTGTCGCGCAAATTCCCGGCGAGGGCGCCCAGCTGGTCGGCGTCGGTCACGTCGAGCTCCAGCACCGGCGGCGGGTCGTCGGGGCCGGACGGCAGCCGCTTGGCGGTCCGCTGCGTGAGCGTCGGCCGCGGGTAGGCGGTCAGCACCACCTCGGCGCCCTGCTCCTGCGCGATCCGCGCGACGTGGAAGCCGATGGAGGCGTCGGTGAGGACGCCGGTGACGAGGATGCGCTTGCCTTCGAGGATTCCCATGACTGTCAGTGCCCCATTCCCAGGCCGCCGTCGACCGGGATCACGGCCCCGGTGATGTAGGCGGCGTCCTCACCGGCCACGAACCTCACGGCCTTGGCGATCTCCTCCGGCTTCGCGATGCGGCCGAGCGGCACCGCGGCGGTGATGGCCTTCTGCTGGTCCTCGGTCAGCACCGCCGTCATGTCGGTGTCGACGAACCCGGGCGCCACCACGTTGACCGTGATGCCCCGTGACCCGAGCTCGCGTGCGAGGGAGCGCGCGAACCCGACCATGCCGGCCTTGGACGCGGCGTAGTTGGACTGCCCCGGCGAGCCCATCAGCCCCACGACCGAGGAGACCAGCACGATCCGCCCCGCGCGCTTGCGCATCATGCTCTTCACCGCGCGCTTGGCCACCCGGAACGACCCGGTGAGGTTGGTGTCCAGGACCGAGGTGAACGACTCCTCGCTCATGATCGCAAGGAGCGTGTCCTTGGTGATCCCCGCGTTGGCGACGACCACCTCGACGGGCCCCTGCTCCGCCTCCACCTTGCCGAAGGCCGCGTCGACGTCCTCGGCGCTCGTCACGTCGCACCGGACGCCGAACAGCCCCTCGGGCGGCTCTCCGGACCGGTAGGTGACCGCGACCGCGTCGCCCGCCGCGGCCAGCTCGCGGGCGATGGCGAGGCCGATGCCCCGGTTACCGCCGGTCACGAGGACAGAGCGACTCATCACGACCCTCTCGTTGTACTGCTCGTTGGCTGGTGCACGACACTAGCGGCCCGCGCACCCGCTGCGGATGTGCCGAATCGACAAGATCCGCTCACCTCCCTTTGTTCGGGCGGCGCGCGGCCCCCGCCGGGACGGGCGCGGACGGTAGGTTGCGGAGGGTGCATGACATCGATCCCGCCTTCACCGCGCTGCCGCTTCGCGCGCTGGCCGACGCGGCGCTGTCCCGCGCCAGGGAGCTGGGCGCAGAGCACGCCGACTTCCGCCTGGAGCGCATCCGCAGCCAGACACTCCGCCTCCACGACGCCGCCCTGGAGACCGCCCTGGACGCCGACGACGTCGGGCTGTCGGTCAGGGTCGTCAAGGACGGCACCTGGGGCTTCGCCGCCGGCATCGACCTGACGCCCGAGGGCGCCGCCGGCGTCGCCGCGCGGGCGGTGGAGGTCGCCGCCGTCGCCAGGGCCGTCAACCGCGAGCCCATCGAGCTGGCGCCCGAGCCCGTCCACGGGGAGCGCACCTGGGTCTCCGCCTACGAGACCGATCCGTTCGAGGTGCCGACCGCCGACAAGGTCGCGCTGCTGGCGGGCTGGAGCCGCCGGCTGCTCGGCGACGACCGCGTCGACCACGTCGACGCGACCCTGCTGCAGGTCAAGGAGAACAAGTTCTTCGCCGACCTCGCCGGCACGGTCACGACACAGCAGCGCGTCCGGCTGCACCCCGTCGTCAACGCCGTGGGCATCGCCGGCGGCCTGTTCGACACGATGCGGACGCTGGCGCCGCCCGCCGGGTACGGGTGGGAGTGGCTGTCGGGCGAGCACTGGGACTGGGACGGCGAGCTCGCCCGCATCCCCGAACTGCTCGCCGAGAAGCTCGCCGCGCCGTCGGTGGAGCCGGGCGTGTACGACGTCGTCGTCGACCCGTCCAACCTGTGGCTGACGATCCACGAGTCGATCGGGCACGCCACCGAGCTGGACCGGGCGCTCGGCTACGAGGCCGCCTACGCGGGCACGTCGTTCGCCACGCCCGACAAGCTCGGGACCCTGCAGTACGGCTCCAAGGTCATGAACATCACCGGGGACCGGACGGCCGAGCACGGCCTGGCCACCGTCGGCTACGACGACGAGGGCGTGCAGGCCCAGTCGTTCGACATCGTCTCCGAGGGCCTGTTCACCGGCTACCAGACCGACCGGCGCATCGCCCGCCTCACCGGCGCCGAACGCTCGAACGGCTGCGCGTTCGCCGACGCCGCGTCCAGCATGCCGATCCAGCGGATGGCGAACGTCTCGCTCAAGCCCGCCGAGGGCGGCCCGTCCACCGACGAGCTGATCTCCGGGGTCGAGCGCGGCATCTACATCGTCGGCGACAAGAGCTGGTCGATCGACATGCAGCGCCACAACTTCCAGTTCACCGGGCAGCGGTTCTTCCGCATCGAGAACGGGCGCCTCGCCGGGCAGCTCCGCGACGTCGCCTACCAGGCGACCACCACCGACTTCTGGAACTCGATGGAGGCCGTCGGCGGGCCGCAGACCTACGTGCTCGGCGGCGCGTTCAACTGCGGCAAGGGCCAGCCGGGGCAGGTCGCGCCGGTCAGCCACGGCTGCCCTTCGGCGCTGTTCCGGGGCGTCAACATCCTCAACGCGCTGAAGGAGGCCGGCCAGTGAGCACGATCAGGCCGCAGGAGGCCGTCGAGCGGGCCCTGTCGCTGTCGCGCGCCGACGACTGCGTCGTCATCGCCGACGAGGCGAGCACCGCGAACCTGCGGTGGGCGGGCAACACCCTCACCACCAACGGCGTGACCCGCTCCAGCCGCCTCACCGTCATCGCGCTGCGGAACACCGCGGACGGCGTGGCGGCGGGCGTGGTGTCGCGGTCGGCCGTCGACGCCGACGGCATCGAGGAGCTGGTGCGCGCCGCGGAGGCCGACGCCGCCGGCAACGAGGCCGCCGAGGACGCCCGGCCGCTGGTCGCCGAGGGGCCGCCCGGCGGCGCCGCCGGATGGGACGACGAGCCCGCCGAGACCGGGATCGGGGTGTTCGAGGGCTTCGCTCCCGCGCTGGGCGAGGCGTTCGCCGCCGCGCAGGCCGGCGACCGGCGTCTGTACGGGTTCGCCAACCACGTCCTCACCTCGACGTTCCTCGGCTCCTCGGCGGGGCTGCGGCTGCGCCACGACCAGCCCACGGGGCTGCTGGAGCTGAACGCCAAGGGCGCGGGCGGCTCGGCGTGGGCGGGCGTCGGCACCCGCGACTTCACCGACGTCGACGTCCCCGCCCTCACCGGCGACCTCACCCGGCGGCTGGAGTGGGGCGAGCGGCGCGTCGAGCTGCCGGCCGGGCGGTACGAGACGATCCTGCCGCCGTCCGCCGTCGCCGACCTGATGATCTACCTGTACTGGTCGGCGGGCGCCCAGGACGCGCAGGACGGCCGGACGGTGTTCAGCGCCCCCGGCGGCGGCACCCGCGTCGGGGAGCGGCTCGCGGACCTGCCGGTCACCCTGTCCAGCGACCCGGCCGCCCCGGGCATGCAGTGCGCCCCGTTCGTCATCGCGCACGCCTCCAGCCGCGAGTCCTCGGTGTTCGACAACGGGCTCGCGCTCGGCGCCACCGACTGGATCCGCGAGGGGACCCTCGCGTCCCTCGCCCAGACCCGGCACTCCGCCGAGCGCACCGGGCTGCCGCTCACCCCCGCCGTCGACAACCTGGCGATGAGGGGGCCGGACGGCGGCGCGTCCCTGGAGGAGATGGTCGCCCGTACCGAGCGCGGGCTGCTGCTGACCTGCCTCTGGTACATCCGGGAGGTCGACCCGCAGAGCCTGCTGCTGACCGGCCTCACCCGCGACGGCGTCTACCTCGTCGAGGACGGCGAGGTCGTCGGGGCCGTGAACAACTTCCGGTTCAACGAGAGCCCCGTCGACCTGCTGTCGCGGATCGCCGAGGTCGGCGAGACCGGGCCGACGCTGCCGCGCGAGTGGTCGGACTACTTCACCCGCGCCGCCATGCCGGCGATCCGGGTCCCCGACTTCCACATGTCGACGGTGAGCCAGGCCACCTGAGCCGTCGCGGCCGGGGACGTCGGGAGCACGCGCCGGCGCCCCCGGCCGCGGCGGTCCGGACACCGGGCGGCACCCGGCGCCGGGCCCGGCGCGCGCGTCAGCCGTCCTCCAGGCGGAAGCCGACCTTCATGGTGACCTGGAAGTGGCCCACCTCACCGTCCTCGATGTGGCCGCGGACCTCGGTCACCTCGAACCAGTCCAGGTGCCGCAGGGTCTGCGAGGCGCGCCGGACGCCGTTGCGTATCGCGGCATCGACGGACTCCGGCGAGGTCCCCACGATCTCGGTCACGCGGTACGTGCGATCGGTCATCGATTCCTCCAGAGGTTTTGCCCCGTACTGCCGGTGCAGGTCGGACTCCATGGGCTTACCGTGGAATGGTGAAGGTCAATCCCCGCCACCACCGCGAGCCGGCGGTCTACACGGTCACCGACGCTCCCCGCCCCATGTCGGAGGACATCGGCCACCGCCAGCGCCGGTACCTGATGTCCATGGGCGTCCGCACGATCTGCTTCGTGGGGGCGGTGGTGGCCGCCGTCGCGGGTGCGCCGTGGTGGCTCGCGCTGCTCATGGTGGTCGGCGCCGCCGTGCTCCCCTACGTCGCCGTGATCTTCGCCAACGGAGGGCGCGAGCCGACCGCCCCGGCGGCTTACGACGACCGTCTTCGCGGGGAACAGAAGCCGGTTTCCGGACAGCGACCGGAAATCCGGTCGTGACATTCTCTTGACTAACCGCGGGGGGTTTCGGTGTACGATTTGTACCGGCGCTCTGGTCCCCCGTCGGGGCGCCCTTGCCGGTGTTCCGGGCCCCCGTCGGAACACCGATGATGCGGCGCCGGGTGGATTGCCCCCGTATCCACCCGGCGCCGCTTTTCACTTTCCGGGGTTTCCGCTGAAACTTCACGGCGTCGCGGATGACCTTCCCCGCACCTTCGCTTGACCGGCCGCCCGGCCGACGCACATCCCCGCGAGAACGCAAGCCCTCCCCGCTGTCCTGGTCCGGCCATGACCCGAAACCCGGCCCCGCCGAACCCCGCGCGCCCGGTTCGGCGGGGGGCGGGGCGTTCCCGCGCGGGCACCCTCCGCCGGGACGGCCCGATCGTGGACCGATCCTTCCCCGCACCCGCTGCGTACTGCTGAGCGGCACCACCGTCCCCGCGTCCCAGGGGAGGTTCCGTGGACCCGGATTCCGGCCGGACGACCGCCACCGCGTGGAACGCCCCGCGCCGCGCGCCGAGGCGCCCGGCCCGCCGTCCTGACCGCGCGTCCCCATCCCGGGCCTCCCGCCCCCTTGACGGAGGCGGCCGATGAGACGAACATCACAGCTGCCTCACCTGAGACATATCGACCATGTGTCTCAGGGGCGGGCCGGCCACCCACGGCGCGACGCGGCCCGCAGCCCCGCCCGGGAAACGGAGATCGGCCATGAGCGCATTCGACGACGTGCCCGAGTGGGCGCCTCGGAACCAGCCGGAACCGGGCGGCCCCGAGTCCCCCTACACCTTTCTCGGGGCCTCGCACCCGGCCGGGCCGCCGCCCCGCCGCGCGGCGGGCGGGCATGAGGGCGAGCCCTTCGACGCCTTCAGCAGACCCGACCGCACGCCGCGTCCCCCGGGCCCGGCGCACGCCGCCGCCAGGCAGCCGCGAGGGCCGTGGGCTCTCGGCAGGGGCCGCCCGCCGCGGCGGGTCGGCGGGATCCTGCTCGGACCGCTGGCGGGCGCGATCGGCCTGGTGCTGCTCACCGGGTTCGGCGCGTACGCGCTCGCCTCGCCGGGCGACGGCTGCTCCGGCGGCGCCGCGCTGACGCTCGACGTGGCCGCGGCGCCGGACGTCGCGCCCGCGGTCGCGCGGTCGGCGGGGCGCTTCAACGACGCGGGGCACCGGGTGGACGGGCGGTGCGCCCGCGCGCGGGTGCGCGCCGCCGATCCCGCCGCGGTGGCGACGCTGCTGTCCGGCAAGGGCGTGGCCGGCGTCGCCCGCAGGCCGGACGTCTGGATCCCCGACTCCTCGCTGTGGACCAAGCTCGTCGGCGGTTCCGGGCGGGCCCCGGCCGCCGGCGCTCCGGGACGGCCCGCCGGGATCGCCTCGTCCCCGATCGTCCTGGCCGCGCCGCGCGGCCTGGCGACGCAGCTGCGCAACCTCGGCGCCCCGGAGCGGCCTGCCTGGAGGGACCTGCTCGCCGCGGCCGGGACGGCCTCGGGCGCCGAGCGGGATCCGGCCGCCGGGCCCGGCACCGGGGTCATCCCTCCGCGGCTGTTCCGGCTCCAGGTCCCCGACCCGGCCCGCAGCGCGACCGGCATGGGCTCGCTGATCCTGGCCGGTGCGGTGCTGGGCGGCGCCCCCGGCGGGGAGGCGTCGTTCACCGGTGTGGTCCGCACGATCCGGGAGGGCGTCGCCGTCTCCGTGGACGCCGCGTTCACGGCGTTCGCGACGTCCGCCTCGCCCGGCCAGGGCGAGGCCGACCGCTACCCGGTCGCGATGGCGCCCGAGCAGGCGGTGTTCGCCTACAACGCGCGGCGTCCGGCCGAGCCGGCCGTCGCGGTGTACCCGGAGGAGGGGACGGTCTACCTCGACTATCCGGTCGCCGTCCTGGCGGAGGACCGGGCCAAGGCGGGCGCCGCGCGGATGCTGGAGACGGCCCTCGCGGACAGGGCGACCCGGGACGACCTGCGGCGGCTGGGCTTCCGGGCACCCGGCGGAGCGGCGCCCGCGTCGTTCTCCCCGCGGACCGGCCTGGACCCGCGACCCCCGCGGGCGCTCCCCGAGACGCCGGCGGCGGACGTGCGGCGCACCATGCAGTCGTGGGCCCAGCTGTCGCTGAGCATCCGGATGCTGAGCATCATCGACGTGTCGGGGTCCATGGACGAGGGGGTCGCGCCGGGCGTGACGCGGCTGCAGTCCACGGTGCGCACCGCCCAGGGCGGGCTCGCGCTGCTGCCGGACGACAGCGAGCTCGGCCAGTGGATCTTCTCCACGGACCTGCAGGGCGGCCGGGACTGGCGGGAGCTGGTCAGTGTGGGACCGCTCAACCAGCGGCTGGGCTCGGCGACCCGGCGGCAGCTCGTGCTGAGCGCGTTCGCGCGGATCCGGGTGAAGGAGCACGGCGACACCGGCCTGTACGACAC
The DNA here is from genome assembly GCF_013409045.1 of Actinomadura citrea. Taxonomy (NCBI): domain Bacteria; kingdom Bacillati; phylum Actinomycetota; class Actinomycetes; order Streptosporangiales; family Thermomonosporaceae; genus Actinomadura; species Actinomadura citrea. The sequence continues at coordinate 4,890,792 of NZ_JACCBT010000001.1, forward strand.
GGTGATGGCCGCGTTCGACTACATGAAGCGGACCTACAAGCCCGAGTACGTGAACTCCGTCCTCCTGTGGACGGACGGGGAGAACGAGGACCCGCGCGGCCCGTCCCTGGAGGAGACCCTCGACCACATGCGGCGCGAGTACGACCCGGAGCGCCCCGTCCAGGTCAACATGCTGGGCTACGGATCGGACGTGGACGTCAACGAGCTGCGGCGCATCGCGCAGGTGACGCACGGGGACGCCTATGTGGCCGAGACGCCCGGGCAGATCCAGGCGATCTTCCTCAGGGCCGTCTCGCGCCGGGTCTGCGAGCCCGACTGCTGAACCGCCGGCGGGCCGCCCTCGCCCGGCCACCTCTCGTATTTGATTCTAGAACTACCTTCGAGTTAACTTAGCGTTCTGTTAACAACGCTGGCGAGAGGGGCACGGCGTGCGCCGCACCGTTTTCAACGAGGACCACGAGGCCTTCCGGGACACGATCCGGGCGTTCATCGAGGCCGAGGTGGCCCCGGTCTACGAGGAGTGGGAGAACGCCGGCCATCCGCCGCGGGACTTCTACGCCAAGCTCGGCGAGCTGGGCGTGTTCGGCATCCAGGTGCCCGAGGAGTACGGCGGCGCGGGCGAGACGAGCTTCAAGTACCAGGCCGTGATCTCCGAGGAGTGCGCCCGCGCCGGGGTGAGCTTCGGCGGCTACGGCGTGCACGTCAACCTCGTCCTGCCCTACCTGCTGAAGTACGGGTCGCAGGAGCAGAAGAAGCGCTGGCTGCCGCCGTTCGTGTCCGGCGAGATGATGACGGCGATCGCGATGACCGAGCCCGGAACCGGCTCCGACCTCGCGGGCATGCAGACCACGGCGAAGCGGGACGGCGACCACTACGTCCTGAACGGCGCCAAGACGTTCATCACCGGCGGCGTCCTCGCCGACCGGGTGCTCGTGGTCGCGCGGACGTCCCCGGCCACGCCGGAGAACCGGCGGGCGGGCCTGTCGATCCTCGCCGTGGACACCCGCAGCGAGGGCTACGCGGTCGGCCGCAAGCTGGAGAAGATCGGGCTGCGGAGCTCCGACACCGCCGAGCTGTCGTTCACCGACGTCCGGGTGCCCGTGGAGGACCTGCTCGGCGAGGAGGGACGCGGGTTCGAGTACCTGACGCACAACCTCGCCGAAGAGCGCCTCGGCATCGCGACCAGCTCCTACGCGTCGGCGGCCGCCGCCGTGGAGTTCGCCCGCAAATACGTCCAGGAGCGCACCGTCTTCGGCAAGACCGTGTCGTCGTTCCAGAACACCAAGTTCGTGCTGGCCGAGTGCGCCACCGAGGTCGAGGCCGCCCGCTCGCTCGTCGACCGCTGCATCGAGGCGCTGGACGCGGGCGAGCTCACTCCCGCCGACGCCGCCGTCTGCAAGCTGTTCTGCACCGAGGTGCAGGCCCGCGTCGTCGACAAGTGCCTCCAGTTGCACGGCGGCTACGGCTACATCCTGGAGTACCCGATCGCGCGCCTGTACGCCGACGCCCGGGTCGCCCGGATCTACGGCGGCACCAGCGAGGTGCTCAAGACCATCATCGCCAAGGACATCCAGGTCTGACGGAAGGGCTGCGCACATGACCGACACCCGGGTGGCCATCGTCACCGGCGCCGCGCGCGGCATCGGCGCCGCCACCGCCGTCCGCCTCGCCAGGGAGGGCTTCGCCGTCGCGGTCTGCGACCTCGACGAGGCCGCCTGCGCCGACACGGTCGAGACGATCACCAAGGACGGCGGCACCGCGCTCGCCGTCGGCGTGGACGTCGCCGACACGGCGCGGGCCGACGCCGCCGTCGCGCGCGTCGCCGCGGAGCTCGGACCGCCCCTCGTCCTCGTGAACAACGCCGGCATCACCCGCGACAACCTGCTGTTCAAGATGTCCGACGACGACTGGGACGCGGTCCTGTCGGTGCACCTGCGCGGCTCGTTCGTGATGACCCGCGCCGCGCAGGCGCACATGACGAAGGCCGGATGGGGCCGGATCGTGAACCTGTCGTCGGTGTCGGCCCTCGGCAACCGCGGCCAGGTCAACTACTCGGCGGCCAAGGCGGGCCTCCAGGGGTTCACGAAGACGCTGGCGATCGAGCTGGGCAGGTTCGGGGTGACGGCCAACGCGATCGCGCCCGGGTTCATCGCCACCGAGATGACCGCCGCGACCGCCGCCCGCGTCGGCGTCGACTTCGAGGACTTCAAGGCCGCCGCCGCCAGGGAGATCCCGGTCCGGCGCGTCGGCGTCCCCGAGGACATCGCCGGGACCGTCGCGTTCCTGGTCGGCGACGACGCCTCCTTCGTCTCCGGCCAGGTCATCTATGTGGCCGGTGGTCCCCGCGCGTGACGGGGCGGCCCGGGTGCGCGACCGGGAGGGGACGGAGGAGTCGCTGCGCGCCGCGGCGGTCGCGCTCCTGCGGCGCGGCGGCGTCCTGGCCGGGCTGAACCTGCGCCAGGTCGCCGACGAGGCCGGGGTCAACCGCGGGCTGGTCTACCAGTACTTCGGGTCGCGGCGGGCGCTGCTGCGCTCGGCGCTGTTCCACCGGTCGCGCCCGAACGCCGAGGACGCGGTGGACGCGGCCGGGCTGCCGCTGCGCGAGCGGCTGGCGCGGCTGTTCTGGACGAGCCTGCGCAACCCCGAGCCGGTCCGGCTGGCGACGCTGCTGGTGCTGGACGGCGACGACCGGCCCCGGGTCCTGCTCAACCGGGGCGCGGGCAGGGAGGACCTCGCGGCGGAGGCGGAGCGCGGCGACCTGCCGGTCGGGGACGTGGCGGCCGTGCAGGCGGCCATCGCGTCCACGGTCTACGGGTACACGCTGCTGCGCGAGCACCTGGCGCGGGAGATCGGCGTGCCCGCCGAGGAGCTCGACGAGCGCATGGCCCGCTGTGTGGAGGCCATGTTCGTACGCCGCCCCGACTAGCGGGGGCGGGCCGCGGCGAGCCGTTCCGCGAGGGCGGCCGGGGCCTCGACGAGGGACGGGCCGTACCAGGTGAGGAGCCGGCCGCTGACGAGCGCGGCGTCGAGCCCGGGGAAGGACTCCGGGCCGTCGTCCTCGGTGAAGCGGTACGGCTCGTCCGGCAGGACCACCAGGTCCGCGCCGGCCGCGTTCAGCTCGTCCAGCGGGATCTTCGGATAGCGCTCGGGATGCCCGGCGTACACGTTGGACACGCCGAGGCGGGACAGGACGTCGCCGGTGAAGGTGTCGCGCCCGACGACCATCCACGGCCGCCGCCAGATCGGGATCACCGCCGCCCGGAACTCGCCGGGCGCGACGTCCGCCCATACGCGGGACGCCTCCTCCAGCCAGCCGGGCACCGGCGCCCGGCACGCCTCGGTGAGCATGCGCCGCAGCGACGCCAGTGCCTCCTCGACCGTGCGGATCCGCGTCATCCACACCGGCACGCCGGCCGCGCGCAGCGCCTCGACGTCGGCGGGCCGGTTCTCCTCGGTGTTGCCGACGACGACGTCGGGCCGCAGCCCGATGATCCGCTCCAGGTCGGGGTTCTTCGTACCCCTCACGCGCGGCACGTCCAGGCCCTCGGGGTGGGTGCACCAGTCGGTGGCGCCGACGAGCAGTTCCGGCGCGGTCGCCGCGACCGTCTCGGTCAGGGACGGGACGATCGACACGACGCGGCGCACCCGGTCCGGGACCGGGACCGGGGCGCCTGCGTCGTCGTGGACGGCCATCGGCGAGGGCGTCAGACGTTGCGGCGGTACTGGCCGCCGACCTCGAAGAAGGCGTCGGTGATCTGCTGGAGGCTGCACACGCGCGCCGCGTCCATCAGCACCGCGAACACGTTCTCGCCTGACCGGGCCGCGTCCTTGAGGGCGGCGAGGGCGGCCCGCGCCCCGTCCCGGTGCGCCTCCTGGTAGCCATGGACGCGGTCGAGCTGGGAGCGCTTCTCGTCCTCGGTGGCGCGGGCGAGCTCGATCGTCCTCGGCGTCCCGTCGCCGGCCTCGGGGCCGCGGAAGGTGTTGACGCCGATGATCGGCAGCGAGCCGTCGTGCTTGCGCTGCTCGTACAGCATCGACTCGTCCTGGATGCGGCCGCGCTGGTAGCCGGTCTCCATCGCGCCGAGGACGCCGCCGCGCTCGCTGATGCTGTCGAACTCGGCCAGCACCGCCTCCTCGACCAGGTCGGTCAGCTCGTCGATGACGAACGACCCCTGCAGCGGGTTCTCGTTCATCGCCAGGCCCCACTCGCGGTTGATGATGAGCTGGATCGCCAGGGCCCGCCGCACCGACTCGGCCGTCGGCGTGGTGACCGCCTCGTCGTAGGCGTTGGTGTGCAGGCTGTTGCAGTTGTCGTAGATGGCGATGAGCGCCTGCAGCGTCGTGCGGATGTCGTTGAAGTGCATCTCCTGCGCGTGCAGGGAGCGCCCGGACGTCTGCACGTGGTACTTGAGCTTCTGGCTGCGCTCGTTCGCGCCGTACCGGTCGCGCATGGCCACGGCCCAGATGCGGCGTGCCACCCGTCCGAGCACGTTGTACTCGGGGTCCATCCCGTTGGAGAAGAAGAACGACAGGTTGGGCGCGAAGTCGTCGATGTCCATGCCCCGCGCCAGGTAGGACTCGACGTAGGTGAAGCCGTTGGCGAGGGTGAACGCGAGCTGGCTGATGGGGTTCGCCCCGGCCTCGGCGATGTGGTAGCCGGAGATGGACACCGAGTAGAAGTTGCGGACCTTGTTGGCGATGAACCACTCCTGGATGTCGCCCATCATCCGCAGCGAGAACTCGGTGGAGAAGATGCAGGTGTTCTGCCCCTGGTCCTCCTTGAGGATGTCGGCCTGCACGGTGCCGCGCACGGTCGACAGCACGCGCGCGCGGATCTGCGCGGCCTCCTCCTCGGACGGCTCGCGGCCGTTCTCCTCGTGGAAGGCGTCCATTCCCTGGTCGACGGCCGTGTTGAGGAAGAACGCCAGGATCGTGGGCGCGGGACCGTTGATGGTCATCGACACCGAGGTGGTCGGGGACGACAGGTCGAACCCGTCGTAGAGCGCCTTCATGTCGTCCAGCGTGGCGATCGAGACCCCGGACGTGCCGACCTTGCCGTACACGTCGGGACGCTCGTCGGGGTCGCGCCCGTACAGGGTGACCGAGTCGAACGCGGTGGACAGGCGGGTCGCGGGCTGGCCCTCCGACAGCAGCTTGAAGCGGCGGTTGGTGCGGAAGGGGTCGCCCTCCCCCGCGAACATGCGGGCGGGGTCCTCGTTGTCGCGCTTGAACGGGAACACCCCGGCGGTGAAGGGGAACCGGCCGGGCAGGTTCTCGTTGCGCAGGAACCGCAGCAGTTCGCCGTGGTCGGTGTAGCGCGGCAGCGCGACGCGGGGGATCCGGCTGCCCGACAGGGACTCGCGCGTGAGCCTGGTGCGCAGCTCCCTGTCGCGGATCTTCACGACCTGCTCGTCGCCGGAGTAGGCCTCCACGACGGCGGGCCAGCCCCGGACCAGTTCGGCGTTCCCGGGCTCCACGTCCCGACGCGCCTTCTCCAGCAGGCCCTCGACCTCGGAGGCGTCCGCCAGCTCGGCGCGCACCTCGTCCAGCCGCTGGACGCGCCGCACCGCCTCCATCTGCCTCACCGTGTCGGCGTGGTAGCCCCGCACGGTCTCGGCGATGTCGGACAGGTACCGCACGCGGTTCGGCGGGATGACGGTCGCGGCGCCGGTCGACACCTTGGTCGCGACCTCGGGCAGGGCGCCGTCCTCCAGGCGCAGGCCGTGCTCGCCCAGCAGCTCGCCGAGGTGCCGATAGAGCGCGGTGACGCCGTCGTCGTTGAACGTGGCGGCGCTCGTGCCGAACACCGGCATGTCCTCGGGCCGCTGCCCGAACGCCTCCCGGTTGCGCACGAGCTGGCGGCCCACGTCCCGCAGCGCGTCGGCCGCGCCGCGCCGCTCGAACTTGTTGATCGCGACCACGTCCGCGAAGTCGAGCATGTCGATCTTCTCGAGCTGGGACGCGGCGCCGAACTCCGGCGTCATCACGTACAGCGACACGTCCACCAGCGGAACGATCGCGGCGTCGCCCTGCCCGATGCCGGGCGTCTCCAGGATCACCAGGTCGTAGCCGGCGGCCTTGCAGGCGAGGACGATGTCCTCGACGTTCTCCGGCAGCTCCCGGGCGCCCCGGGTGGCCAGCGAGCGGAAGAACACGCGGTCGCCGTCCAGGGAGTTCATCCTGATCCGGTCGCCGAGCAGCGCGCCGCCGCCGCGCCGCCGCGTCGGGTCCACGGCGAGCACCGCGACGCGCAGCCGGTCGCCCTGGTCGACGCGCAGCCGCCGCACCAGCTCGTCGGTGAGGGACGACTTCCCGGACCCGCCCGTCCCGGTGATCCCCAGCACGGGGACCCGCCGCCCGGCCGCCGCCTCGGCGAGCCGCGCGCGGGCGTCCTCGGGCAGGCTCCCGGCCTGCAGGCAGGTGATGGTCCGGGCGAGGGCGCGCCGCTCCCCCGCCACCACGGCGCCGGCCGGCACGGGCTCGGCGGCCAGGTCGACGTCGCACTCGCGGACCAGCTCGTTGATCATGCCGGGCAGGCCGAGCCGCTGCCCGTCCTCCGGGGAGAAGATCCGCACGCCCGCACCGGACAGCCGCGCGATCTCCTCGTGCACGATGACGCCGCCGCCACCGCCGAACACCTTCACGTGCTCGGCGCCGGCCTCCTTCAGGCTGCGCGACAGGTACTCGAAGTACTCGACGTGGCCGCCCTGGTAGGAGCTGATCGCCACGCCCTGCGCGTCCTCCTCCAGGACGGCGTCGACGACCTCGCGGACCGAGCGGTCGTGCCCGAGGTGCACGACCTCGGCGCCCTGGGACTGCAGGATGCGCCGCATGATGTTGATGGCCGCGTCATGGCCGTCGAACAGCGCCGCGGCCGTCACGAAGCGCACCGGGTGCACCGGCGCGTGCAGTTCCCCCGTCACCGTCCCCACCCCAGACCTTGGACATCCAATATTTGGAAGTTAAAATAGTTTCCGTGCGCGACGCAGTCAAGACCGCATACGGTGGGCCGGTGCCCGACATGCCCGATCCCATCGCCGAGGCCCACCGCCAGTGGAGCGGCCGCTGGCCCGAGCACGCCGACCGCATGGCGGCCGTCACCTCGGTGATGCGGGCCCAGCAGATCCTGCTGAGCCGGATCGAGGCCGTCCTCAAGCCCTACGGGCTGACGTTCGCCGCCTACGAGGCCCTGCGCCTGCTCGCCTTCGCCCGCACCGGGACCCTTCCCATGGGCAAGATGGGCGCCCGCCTCATGGTGCACCCCGCGTCCGTGACCAACGTGATCGGCCGCCTGGAGCAGCGGGGCCTCGTCGGCCGCCGCCCCTCCCCCGACGACCGCCGCGTCGTCCTCGCCACCCTCACCCCCGCGGGCCGCGACCTCGCCGAAGAGGCCACGCTCGCCCTGAACGAGTCCGGCTTCGGCATCGCCGGCCTCCCGGCCGCCGAGGCCGCCGACATCACCACCGCCCTCCGCCGCGTCCGCCTCGCCACCGGCGATCTCGACTGACGCCGGTCAGTCCGGCCTTGCCGGGGGGCGTGGGGGGCGCCCCACAAAGGCGCTGATCCCGAAGCACCGGCGTCTCCGGCACGGCCGTAAAGGTGTGACACCTTGGGGGGATGACGAGCGAGACGGTCTTCACGTACGGGGCGCCGCAGCTGAAGTTCGGGAGCGGGGCGGCCGACGAGATCGGGTTCGATCTGGCGCAGTTCGGGGCGCGGCGGGTGCTGGTCGTCACCGATGCCGGGATCGCGGCGACGGGCGGGCCGCGGCGGATCGCGGACGCGATGAAGGCGTACGGGATCGAGGCCGCGGTGTTCGACGGCGTGCGCGTCGAACCGACGGACGCGAGCATGCGCGAGGCGGTCGAGCACGCCCGGGAGACCGGACCCTACGACGCGTACGTGGCGGTCGGGGGCGGGTCGAGCATCGACACCGCGAAGGCGGTCAACCTCCTCACGACCAACGAGGGCGATCTCGCGGAGTACCTGAACCCGCCGGTGGGGGCGGGGCGGGCGCCGGAGCGGCCGCTGCTGCCGCTGGTGGCCGTCCCCACCACGACGGGCACGGGCGCGGAGAGCACCACGGTCTGCGTCCTGGACGTCCTGGACCTGCGGGTCAAGACCGGCATCAGCCACCCGCGGCTGCGGCCGGCGCTGGCCGTGGTGGACCCGGAGCTGACGATGTCGCAGCCGCCCGGTGTGACCGCTTCGGCGGGGATGGACATCCTGTGCCACGCCCTGGAGAGCTACACCGCGCGCCCGTACGACCGGTACGAGCGCAAGAGGCCCGAGGAGCGGGTGCCGTACTGCGGGGCCAATCCGGTGTCGGACATGTGGGCGGAGAAGTCGCTGAGCCTGCTGTCGCGGTCGTTCCGCCGGGCCGTCGCGGACGGGGAGGACCGGGAGGCGCGCACCGACATGGCGCTGGCGGCGACGTTCGCGGGGCTCGGGTTCGGCAACGCCGGGGTGCACATCCCGCACGCCAACGCCTACCCCATCGCCGGGCAGGTCAGGGACTTCCGGCCGGACGGCTACCCGGACGGGGAGGCGCTGGTCCCGCACGGCATGTCGGTGTCGCTGACGGCGCCCGAGGCGTTCCGGTTCACCTTCGAGGCGCGCCCCGAGCGGCACGTCCGGGCGGCGGAACTGCTGGACCCGCGGATGGATCGGCCGGACGACCCGGCCGAGCACCTGCCGCTGGCGGTGCTGCGGCTGATGCGCGACATCGGCATCCCGGACGGGATCGGCGGCGTCGGGTACGGGGAGGGCGACGTCCCCGCGCTGGTGGAGGGCGCGATGAAGCAGCGGCGGCTGCTGGCGATCTCACCGCGTCCGGTGGACGAGGAGGCCGTGGCCGGTATCCTCACGCGGTCGCTGCGGCTGTGGTGACTCAGCGGGCGCGGACCCAGGCGTCGACCAGGTCGGCGACCTCGGGCCGGGAGTCCGGCAGGTAGTGGGTGTCCCTGATGCGGTGGAGCGTCCTGTCGGACGCGGCGAGGGCACCGAAGATCGCACGGGCGTCGCCGTCGTAGACGCACTCGTCCGCCGTGGCGTGCACCACCAGGGACGGGACCGTGATGCGCGCCAGGTGCGGGGCGGCGGTGCACTGCGAGGTGCGCAGGCTCCACATCGACAGCCAGGAGCGCAGCGTGCACAGCGAGCCGATGCCGAACACGCCGTAGTTGGCCTTGGCGGGATCGCCGAGGTAGCAGCGGTTGGGCTCGCGGTCGGACGGCTCGATGGCGGGGTCGATCATCCGCAGGTCGGCCCAGGTGCGGTGCACGGTGAACAGCGCGTCGCGGGCGCGGGTGCCCTTCAGGGCGTCCAGGCGGGCGAGGACCCGGTCGGTGATGCGCTCGTTGCGGGCGCGCTGCGCGGCGCGGTAGCGGGCCTGGAACTCCGCGCCGTACGGGGGGCCGTTGCCGGGGTCGAAGGGGTCGAGGGACGGGTCGGCCGACAGCGGGTCGGTCTCGTCGGTGACCGAGGGGTCCATCCAGGCGGTGAGGACCTCCGGGCGGCCGGAGTGGGCGGCGAGCGCGACGAACAGGTCCCCGGCGGGCAGGTCCTCGATGGCGGCGACGGGACGCATCCCGGCGACGGGCGTGACGTTGGGGTCCACGGCCTGGGACTGGTAGGCGGCCATCAGCGAGCCGCCGCCGGAGTTGCCGAGCAGGACGACCCGCTCGGCGCCCGCCCGTTCGCGGAGCCAGCGCACGCCCTCGCCGATCTCGGCGAGGGCGTGGTCGAGCAGGAAGTACGCCTCGTTGCCGCGGAAGCGGGTGTTCCAGCCGAGGAAGCCGTGGCCGCGGGCCGCGAGGTGCTCGGCGAGGTAGTGCTCGGAGAAGTCGACGTTGTAGTGGGTCGCGATGAACGCGGTCTTCGGGGCCGCCCCGGCCGGGCGGTGGTAGATCCCCTGGCACGGGTGGCCGCCCGCGCCCGCCCGGCCGGCCAGGGGCGACGGCAGCCCCACGAACTCCCTGACGATCTCGCCCATCCGGCGCCTCCCGGCTCGATACCGAATCGAGTTCTGATCGTAGGGGGGTTTGGCCGCCGCACGGCCACCCACCGCCTGGACCTGCTCATCCATCCCTTATGCTGCGGATCACATCCGTTGTGTCGCAAGGAGGCGTGATGGCGGATTCGCCGACGATGACGTACGGCGGCTATCTGAGGCTCGACGATCTGCTGTCGTGCCAGGAGCCGAAGACCCGCGCGCACGACGAACTGCTCTTCGTGATCATCCATCAGGTCTACGAGCTGTGGTTCAAGCAGATCCTGCACGAGGCGGCGCTGCTGCAGCTCCGGCTGGAGGAGGGCAACAGCGCCGGGTCGCTGCACACCGCCCGCCGCATCGCCAAGATCCTCAAGACCGTCGTCGGCCAGCTGGACGTGCTGGAGACGATGACGCCCCGGCAGTTCGCCGCGTTCCGCGACGCGCTCGGCAACTCCAGCGGCTTCCAGAGCGAGCAGTTCCGCGAGATCGAGGCCGTCCTCGGGCGGCGCTCCTTCCCCGCGTCCGACCTGCGCGGCGACGAGCGGCTCCAGGCGGCCGTGTCCCGCCCGTCGGTGTTCGACTCGCTGCTGCGCTACCTCGCGGGCCGCGGTCATCCCGTCCCGCGCGCGGCCCTGGAGCGGGACTTCTCCCGGCCGTGGGAGCCCGATCCCGGAGTGCAGAAGGTCCTGCTCGCCGTCTACGCGGACGAGTCCGGGCCGGCCGCCGAGGTCTGCGAGGGGCTGGTCGACGTGGACGAGGGCATCCAGGAGTGGCGGTACCGGCACCTGAAGATGGTCGAGCGGACGATCGGCGCGAAGATCGGCACGGGCGGGTCGGCGGGCGCCGACTACCTGCGCAGCACCCTGTTCGCCCCCGCCTTCCCCGACCTGTGGGAGGTCCGCTCCCAGACCGAGGAGACCCCCGTCCATGGCGGCTGAGGGCGGCGAGCGGGTCGCGATCGTCGGCGCGGGCCTGGCGGGCTGCCTGCTCGCGGTGCTGCTCGGCCGCCGCGGCATCCCCGTGACGGTGTACGAGCGGCGCCCCGACCCGCGCGTCGCGGGCACCGAGCGGGGACGCTCGATCAACCTGGCGGTCTCGGCCCGGGGCCTGGCCGCGCTGGAGCAGGTCGGCCTGCGCGACCAGTCGCTCAAGCAGGCGCTGCCCATGCACGGGCGGATGGTGCATCCCCTGCCGGGCGCGCAGAACTTCCAGCCCTACAGCGCCGACGGCGGGCGCGCCATCAACTCCATCAGCCGCGCCGAGCTGAACCGGTCGCTGCTGGACACCGCCGAGAGCACGCCGGGGGTCACGCTGCGGTTCTCCGAGCGCGTCACCGGCGTGGACGTCGAGGCCGGCGCGCTCCTGCTGGAGGGCGCGGACCCCGAGCCCGCCGACGTCGTCCTGGCCGGGGACGGCGCCTACAGCGCGGTCCGCCGGTCGCTGCGCCTGGACGAGGACGCCGACTTCCTGGAGCACGGCTACAAGGAGCTGACCGTCCCGCCGAAGGACGGCGGGTTCGCGCTCGACCCGGACGCCCTGCACATCTGGCCGCGCGGCACCTCGATGATGATCGCGCTGCCGAACCTGGACCGCTCGTTCACCTGCACGCTGTTCTGGCCGAAGGAGGACTTCGCCGCCCTCGACACCCCCGGGAAGGTCACCGCCTACTTCGAGCGGCACTATCCCGACGTGGCGGGCCTGATGCCGGACCTCACGGGCGACTTCGAGCGCAACCCGGTCGGGTCGCTGGTGACCGTCCGGTGCTGGCCGTGGACGCGGTACGGCAAGGGCGCCCTGGTGGCGCTGCTGGGCGACGCCGCGCACGCCATCGTGCCGTTCTTCGGGCAGGGCGCGAACTGCGCGTTCGAGGACTGCATCGAGATCGACCGGTGCCTGACCGAGACCGGCGGCGACTGGGCCCGCGCGCTGTCGCTCTACCAGGAGCGGCGCAAGGCCAACACCGACGCGATCGCCGAGATGGCGCTGGACAACTTCGTCGAGATGCGCGACCGCGTGTCCTCTCCGGTCTACCGGGCGAAGCAGACGGCGACGCACGCGCTGGAGCGCCTCCTGGCCGGACGCTACGTCTCCCGGTACGAGCTGGTGTCGTTCTCGACGATCCCGTACGCGCGGATCCCGGCGCGGATCAGGCGGCAGAACCGGGTGCTAGCCGCGGCCGCCCTCGGCTCCGCGGCCGCCCTCGGACTGGGCCTGCGCGCCCTGTCCCGGCGGCGCTGACACCGGGCGGCCGGCGAGCAGGTCGGCGACGGCCGCCACCAGCGCCGCCAGCACGAACGCCAGCACGACGATCAGCCCGTGCCGGAAGGCGGCCGCCCAGTCCCCGCCCGTCCCGGCGATCGTGGCGAAGAACACCGCCCCGACGGCGGCGACGCCCATCGCGGTGCCGACCCGCTGGCCGGTCTGCAGGACGCCCGCCGCGCTGCCGCCCTCGGTGTAGTCCACCTCCGACAGCGTGATCGTCTGGTTCGGCGAGATCACCAGGCCGCTGCCGATCCCGGCCAGCAGCAGCGGCGCCGCGGTCGCCCAGGCCACGCCGCCGCCGGGCTTCAGCTCCACGGCGAGCCACGCCGCGCCGAGGCCGGCCAGCACCAGGCACAGTCCGACGGCGACGAGGGGGCGGCCGTAGCGGGAGACGATCCGGCCGCCGAGCGCGGACGCGACACCGGACCCGACCGCGAACGGAGTGATGGCGAGGCCCGCGCCGAGCGCGCTGTAGCCGAGGCCGTTCTGGAGGTAGAGGGTGAAGATGAAGAAGACCGCGGTGAACCCGGCGAAGTACAGCAGCGCGATCGCCGAGCCCAGCGTGTAGGAGCGGAGCCGGAACAGCGCGAGGACGACCATCGGCGTCCGCGCCCGCCGCTCCCAGGCCGCGAAGGCCGCCAGCAGCACGGCGCCCGCGAGGATCAGCAGCCACTTCAGGTCGCCGTGCCACTGCTGCTCCTGGACGAGCGGCAGCAGCAGGCACAGGACGCCCGCACCCAGCAGCAGCACCCCGAGCGGGTCCAGCCCTTGCCGCTGCCCGTAGATCGGGGCGGGCAGCAGCCGCCACGCCAGGAACAGCGCCGCGATCCCGACCGGGATGTTGACGTAGAACACCCACCGCCAGCCCTCCGCCGGGCCGGCGATCGCGATCAGTCCGCCGCCGAGCAGCGGGCCGACGGCGGTGGCGATCCCGATGACGGCGCCGAGCGCCCCGAACGCCCGTCCCCGCTCGGCGCCCCGGAACAACTGCTGGATGAGCCCGGCGACCTGCGGGTTGAGGATGCCGCCCGCGACGCCCTGCACGAGCCGGGCGAGGACGAGGAACAGGATCGTCGGGGCGATGCCCGCCCCCGCGCTCGCCGCCGTGAACAGGGCGAGCCCGGACATGAACACCGCTCGGCGGCTGCGGGCGTCGCCGAGCCGCCCGGCGGGGACCAGGACGAGCCCGAACGTCAGCGCGTACCCCGACAGGATCCACTGCAACTGCGCTTCGGACGCGTGCAGGCCCGCCCGGATCGACGGCAGCGCCACGTTGACGATGCTGACGTCCAGCAGCGTCATGAAAGCCGCGACGAGACAGACCGAGAGCGCCTGCCAGCGCCGCCGCTGCTCCGCCGGGCTCAGGGCGTCCGCGCCCTCTTTACGCACGGCGGGGTCCTATCCGGAGACCCCCACACCGAAACGCAGCCCGACCCACCCCGCGACAACCTCGCCCGCAGTGCCCCGACGATGGAGGGCCCTCCGGGCCCGGAGGAGGAGGACACTGCAATAAGGTCACCGCATGACCGACTCCGACCCGGGGACCGGGCCCGAGGAACTGCGGTGTTCCGCCAAGGGCTGCCGCGCCGACGCCGTGTGGGCGCTGCGGTGGAACAACCCGAAGATCCACACGCCGGACCGGCGGAAGGTCTGGCTCGCCTGCGACGAGCACCGCGAGAGCCTGTCGGCGTTCCTGTCCCGCCGCGACTTCCTGAAGGACGTGGTGCCGGTCACCGAGCACGACGAGGCCGGCGGGGGCGGTTAGACGTCGTCGAGGACGGGCTCGCCGGCCTGCTCGGGCACCTCGGCCCGCCAGCCCTCGGCCATCTCGGTCAGCCGTGCGGCGGCGTCCCGCGCGGGCACGCCGCGGCCGACCGCGAGGCCGAGCAGGTAGGCCGTGAGCGGCGCGCCGGGCCGCGTGACGTTGTGGGCGACGTCGCGGGCGAGGTCCAGTACCAGGCCCTGGTCGACGTCCCCGCGCTCCAGGCCCAGTTCGAGGCTCGCCGCGTTGATCCAGTCCTCGAGGACAGACATGGGTTCCCCCTTCGAGCATGGTCCTGGTGGTGTGCCCACTCTCCCACGATCAAAGCAGGCGCTCGGCGGCGGTCAGCTGTTCGGGGGTGTCGCAGTCGTACCACGCGGGGCGGTCGTCCGGCGGCAGCGTGACCGGCACGGGGTCCAGGGGGCCGAGGAGGCCGCGCAGGGACGCGCCCTCGTAGGCGGCCAGCGCCGCCCGCAGCGCGCCCGCGCGCCAGCAGCCCGTGAGCCACTGCTCGCGGCCGTCCTGGTCCACCAGGACGGCGCCGTCCCGCTCCCCCGCCGCCTCCAGCAGCGCGGCGACGTGGGCCGGGCGCAGGAACGGCAGGTCGGCGGCCAGGAGCGTCAGCCTCGGCGCGCGGACCTCGGCGAGCCCGGCGCGCAGCGCGGGCACCGGCCCGGCGCCGGGCGGGTCCTCGCGGACGACGACGGCGCCCGGCAGGACGTCGCGGCGCGGCCCCACGACGATCAGCCGGGACGCTCCGGACGCGGCCGCCGCGGCCCATTCGATCAGCCGGCGCCCGCCCGCGGAGGCGGCGGGCTTGTCGGCGCCGAACCGCCGGGCGCGCCCGCCCGCGAGCAGCACGGCGTCGAAGGACGTGCCGGCGTCCACGCGGCTCAGCCGCCGATCGCCGACATGGGACGGGCGGGCTGGAGGAACGCCGGGTCGTCGATGCCGTGCCCGGCGCGCTTGGTCCGCACGGCCCTGCGCCACCGGTCGGCCAGCTCGGCGTCGGCGGCGCCGTCGCGCATCGCGTCCCGCAGATTGGACTCCTCGGTGGCGAACAGGCAGTTGCGGACCTGCCCGTCGGCGGTGAGCCGCACCCGGTCGCAGGCGCCGCAGAACGGCCGGGTCACCGAGCCGATCACGCCGACCGTCTCGGGGCCGCCGTCGATCAGGAACGACTCGGCGGGGGCGCTGCCGCGCTCGTGCCCGGTGTCGGGCACGAGGTCGAACTCGGCGGACAGCCGGTCCAGGATCTCGTCCGCGGTGATCATGTTCTCGCGGGTCCAGCCGTGCTGGGCGTCCAGCGGCATCTGCTCGATGAACCGCAGCCGGTAGCCGTGTTCCAGGCAGTACCGCAGCAGCGGGGCGGCCTCGTGGTCGTTGATCCCGCGCATCAGCACCGTGTTGATCTTGACCGGCGCGAGGCCCGCCCGCCGTGCCGCCGCCAGCCCCTCCAGCACGTCGGCGAGCCGGTCGCGGTGCGCGAGGCGCCGGAAGGTCTCGCGGTCGAGGGTGTCGAGGGAGACGTTCACCCGGTCGAGCCCGGCCTCGGCCAGCGGTGAGGCCAGCCGGTCGAGCCCGATCCCGTTGGTGGTCAGCGAGATCTGCGGACGCGGCGCCTGCTCGGCCGTCCGCCGCACGATGCCGGCGAGGCCGCGCCGCAGCAGCGGCTCCCCGCCGGTGTAGCGGACCTCGGTGACGCCGAGGTCGCGCACGGCGAGCCCGACCAGCCGGACGACCTCGTCGTCGGTGAGCAGTTCCGGCTTGGGCAGCCAGTCCAGCCCCTCGGGCGGCATGCAGTACGAGCACCGCAGATTGCACCGGTCGGTGAGGGAGACCCGCAGGTCCGTCGCGGTACGGCCGAAGGTGTCGACCAGCACGGGCACCCCTTCCTGTCGCGGTCTGAATCTCCAGCCTATTGCGGCGGTTGACGATTCGTTCCCCCGCGGGAGACGGTGATCTTCCGCGGAGGAGCAGGGAGGCCGGAGTGGCGACGTCGCGGGAGTGGGAGTTCGCGGGCACGCGGGGAGCGGTCACGGCCCGGATCTGGGCGGACGGCGAGCCGCGCCACGTCGCTGTGCTCGTGCACGGCTACGGCGAGCACCTCGGCCGCTACGACCACGTCGCCGACGTCCTGGTCCGGAACGGGGCCGTCGTCTGCGGCCCGGACCACGCGGGCCACGGCCGCTCGGCCGGCGAGCGCGTGCTGGTCGAGGACTTCGAGGACGTCGTCGCCGACCTGCACACCGTCGCGGAGGCGGCTCGCGGCGACCACCCGGGCCTGCCCGTCGTCATGATCGGCCATTCCATGGGCGGGCTGATCGCCACCCGGTACGCCCAGCTGCACGGCGACGCCCTCGCCGCGCTCGTGCTGTCCGGACCGGTTCTCGGCCGCTGGCACGTCGTCGAGGAGCTGCTGGGCCTGGACGCGATGCCGGACGAGCCGATCGACACCTCCACGCTCTCGCGCGACCCCGCCGTCGGCAGGGCCTACACCGAGGACCCGCTGATCTGGCACGGCCCGTTCAAGAAGGCCACCGTCCGGGCGCTGGACGCCGCCCTGCGCCGCGTCGACGAGCACGGCTCGCTGGGCGCGCTGCCGACCTTCTACGTCCACGGCGAAGCCGACGAGCTCGTCCGCCCGCGGGACACCCGCGCCGGCATCGACGCGATCCGCGGGGACGATCTCACCGAGCGCCTCTACCCGGGCGCCCGCCACGAGGTCTTCAACGAGACGAACCGAGACGAGGTCCTCGCCGACGTCACCGCCTTCATCGACCGCGTCCTGGCGGGGGCGCCGAAGTCCGGCTCGTGACCCGGGCGAGTCGGTGGCCCCGTCGTCGCGGCGCCCCTCCCAACCTTCCGCGGCCACCACGTTTCTGACCGGTAAGGCCACAGAAGGAAGGCCACCGAGTCAATATTGCTCTAAGTAGCATTATCTTTACCGAGAGGAATTATCTCGCGATACGAGGGGGACGGGCATATGAACCGGATAAGGATCGGCAACCGGGCGGTCACGACCGGGCACCGCGACCGCGCGGTCCCCCATGCGGGGGGCGACGCATGACCCTCGTCGGGGCGGCCGTCACCCCCCTCAGCGGCCAGACGTGGGCGGCGGCGATCAGCGCCTTCGAGACGCTCACGAAACGCCCCATGCCGATCCGCCGCTGCTACGACGGCGTCCCGCCGTCCTCGGTGAGCGCCTCGCAGCTCCGCTACGACGTGGGCGTGCGCCGGAGCATCTACAGCATCAAGCCGACGATGTCGACGCCGCTGTCGACGCTGCGGGCGCTCGCGACCGACATCATCGCCAAGGGCGCCCTGTGCGATGTGATCATCTACCACGAGCCGGTCGACAACATGTCCGGCGACGCCTTCATCAGCCTCTACCGGCGATCGGCGCCGCCGTTCCGCGCGGTCGGGGTGAAGGTGGGGGTGTGCTTCACCAACTACTCGTGCAACCTGCCCTACTCCGATGCGCGGTCGGCCCTGCGGAACTACTGGCCGGACCAGGGCGTGGTCGACTTCATCGCGATCGACGAGTACCCGATCGGCGAGATCACCTCCACCGCGGACGCCGCCCCGATGGACGCGCGCACGCGGCGGGTGTGCCAGTTCGCCGACGCCCGCGGCATCCCGCTGGGCCTCGCCGAGTACGGCATGGACTCCAACTGGGACGTCACCAAGTCCGACCGGTGGATGCGGTCGGTCACCGACTGGAGCCGGGCCCGCGCCGGCCTCGGCCACCCGCTGCGGTGGGCGGCCTACTTCCACTCCAACGTCGGCGGAAACTACCGGCTGACGCACCCCGAGCACCTGGACGCCTACGGCGACACGGCCCAGCTGCTGACGTAGGGCCCGACGGCGTCCCGGCGCCCGCCCTGAAGCAGGGCGCCGGGCCGCGGCCGCCTCGGCGGGGTCAGCCCTTCACGCAGATGAGCTGACGGAGGT
Source organism: Actinomadura citrea (assembly GCF_013409045.1). Taxonomy (NCBI): domain Bacteria; kingdom Bacillati; phylum Actinomycetota; class Actinomycetes; order Streptosporangiales; family Thermomonosporaceae; genus Actinomadura; species Actinomadura citrea. The sequence goes on from NZ_JACCBT010000001.1 coordinate 4,908,764, forward strand.
GCGCGACCACCTCGACGAGGTCGGACTGGGCCTCGATCACCGCGTCGAGGTCCTTGTAGGCGCCGGGGATCTCGTCCACGACGCCGCTGTCCTTGCGGCACTCGACGCCCCTGGTCTGCTCGACCAGGTCCTCGACGGTGAAGTGCTTGCGGGCCTTGTTGCGGCTCATCCTGCGGCCCGCGCCGTGGGAGGCGGAGTTGTAGGCGGTCTCGTTGCCGAGACCGCGGACGATGTAGGTGCCGGTCGCCATGGATCCCGGGATGATCCCGAGGTCGCCGCGGCCGGCGCGGATCGCGCCCTTGCGGGTGACGAGCAGCTCGACACCGCCGTACTCCTCCTCCGCCACGTAGTTGTGGTGGCAGGAGATGACCTCGCCCCACCTGCAGCGCTTCTCGCCGAACCGCTTGGTGACGACGTTCTGCGCGAGCGCGGTCATGACGGCGCGGTTGCGGCGCGCGTACTCCTGCGCCCAGAACAGGTCGTGGCGGTAGGCGTCCATCTTCACGGTGCCCTTGAGGAACACGGCGAGGTCGCCGTCCGGCAGGTCCTGGTTGTGGGGCAGCTTGCGGGCGGCCTCGATGTGGTGCTCGGCCAGCTCGTTGCCGATGTTGCGCGACCCCGAGTGCAGGACGAGCCAGATCGCGCCGTCGTCGTCCGCGCACAGTTCCAGGAAGTGGTTGCCGCCGCCGAGCGTGCCCATCTGCGACCGGGCGCGGCCGTGGCGGGAGCGGACGGCCGGGTGCAGGTCGTCGAAGCCCTTCCAGAAGTCGTACCAGCCGCGTTCCCTGAGGCCCGGCAGCGCGGAGGGGTCGACGGCGCTCTTGTGCGAGCCGCGCCCGACGGGGATCGCCTTCTCCAGGCGGCCGCGCAGCCCGGCCAGGTCGTCCGGCATGTCCTCGACGGTCAGGGACGACCTGACGGCGGTCATCCCGCAGCCGATGTCGACGCCGACGGCGGCCGGGGACACCGCGTCCCTCATCGCGATCACCGAGCCGACGGTGGCGCCCTTGCCGTAGTGGACGTCGGGCATCACCGCGAGGCCCTCCACCCACGGCAGGGCGGAGACGTTGCGCAGCTGGTCGAGGGCGAGGTCCTCGACGGTGTCGGGGTCGGTCCACATGCGGATCGGGACGCGGCCGCCCTTCAGGGTCTGGTACGGCATTCCCACTCCTTGATCGACGGAACCGGACCGCGATCTATGACGCCAGAGTCACCCGTCCCGGTTCAACCGGTTTTCGCCCTGGCGGCGCTCGGTGAGGCCGAGCCGGTCGAGGTGGCGCAGCAGGGCGACGGCGACGTCGCGGCCGGTCCCGAGGGCGTCGCCGGCCTGGGCCGGCGTGAACGGCTGCGGCAGACCCGACAGGACGCGCAGTGCCTCCCGGTCGGCGCCCGGGAGGAGCACGACGCCGTCGTCGATCCGCAGGACGGCGCCCGCGCGCTCCGCGTCGGCGAGGGCGTCGCCCGTGAGGCCCAGCTCTTCGAGGCGCTCGGCGTCGGGCGGCTCGAACGGGGCGTCCGCGAGGTCGGCGCGGAGCCGTTCCACGGCCGCGGCCCAGGGCGGCGGCGGTGCCGCGGCGACCGCCGTCGGCGCGGGCTCGGCGGCCTGCGCCGGAGCGGAGCCCGGGGACGGGCCGTAGACGCGTCCCGCGTCCAGGCGCAGCGGCGGCCGGACGAGCGCGGCGACGAGCTGCCGGGAGGGGAGCCCGAGGCGCAGCCGGACGGCCTCCAGCGGGATCCCGGGGGCGCCCGGGCTCACGGCCGCGTGCCGGGACGTCTCCTCGGCGAGCCGCTCGAACAGCGACCGCCAGTGCGCCGGGTCGGCGACCCACTCGCCGTTCAGGGCGACGGCGTCGGCGGGCGGCGCGCAGCCCATGAGCGACAGCTCCGAGCGGCGGAGCACGCCGTGCCGGCGGAGCACGACGGCGCCGTCCGGGCGGTCCGGCCAGGTCGCCAGCTCCCGGGCGCGGGCGGCGCCCGCGCCGCGCCGCACGAGGGTCGGCGGCCGGACGTCCAGGACGCTCACCCCGGCGATCGAACGGCGCTCGGGGTCGCGCAGGAGCCCGGTGTCGCCGAGGTGCAGGGCGAGCCGGGTGTTCAGGGTCAGGCGCGCGGTGTCGGGGCCGAGGGGCCGCAGCCCGACCGCGACGGCGGCCGACCCGATGTGCAGCGTCATCCGCCGCGCGAGCCTGCCGGACGCCTCACCGAAGCGGGTCCGGACGTCGACGCAGGTGGTGGGCGTCCAGGCGCCCGGGGTGACCAGGGCCATGCCGGCGTCGACGCGCCCGGCGTCGCGCAGCGTCAGCACCACGCGGGAGACGCCGCCGACCGACTCGCACGGCTCGCCGGCGCGGCCGATCGTCCGGACGCGGACCCGCTCGCCCGCGGGCATGAGGAGCAGCTCGTCGCCCACCGCGACCGTCCCGGCGGCGAGGGTGCCGGCGATGACGGTCTGACGTCCGGCGGTGAACGCCCGGTCGGCCCACAGCCGCACCGGGGCGGCCGGGTCGGGCACGGGCAGCCGGCCGGCGAGGCGGTCGAGCGCGGCGGACAGCTCGACCACCCCGGCGCCGGTGGCGGCGCTCACCGCGACGGCCTCCGCTCCCCGCAGCGCGGTCCCGGCCACCCGCTCGCGGATCTGGCGCAGCGCGGGCCTGGGGTCGGCGGCGTCGGCCTTGGTGACCGCGAGGACGCCGAACCGGACACCGAGCGCGCCGAGGGCCTCCAGGTGCTCGCGCGTCTGCGCCATCCACCCCTCGTCGGCGGCGACGGTGAGCAGGACCGCGGACGCGGGCGCCGCCCCGGCGAGCCAGTCCGGGACGGACCGCTCGTCCCCGGGCGCGTCGACGAACGCGACGTGCCGCCCCGAGGGCAGCTCCGTCCAGGCGCCCGCCTCGCCGGGCTGCCTGCCCGTGAGGGCGCGCACGAGCGCCGACTTGCCGTGCCCACCGTGACCTGCGGTGGTGACGACGTGCATCAGCGTCCTTTCCAGACCTGAACGCCGATGGCCGCGCGGGAGCGGGCCCTGCGGGGGGTGGCGAGGCGGGAGGCGGTGCGGGGGTTGCGCAGACGAAGGTCCACGAAAGGCAACCCTAGGACGCCCGGGCCCCGCGCAGAACGCCGACGCGCTGGCGCGTCGTGCCGTACCGGCGGACATCGGGCGACGATTCCCCCGCTCTACACTTATTTAGGTTGAGTAAGTACATGCCGCGCGCCGGGATCCGGCGACCGGCCGATGCGGGAGGTTCGCATGACCGGCGCCCCGGCGGCACGCAGGACAGGCGCCCCGGCGGTGCCCGGGGCCGGTGCCCCGGCCGCCCCTCCCACCGGCCCCACCCTGCTCGCGCTCGCCGTCGCCGGGATGGTCGTGTCGGTGCAGCAGACGCTCGTGCTGCCCCTGCTGCCGCAGCTCATGGCCCGGTTCGACGCCCCCATCACGGACGTGACGTGGGTGTTCACCGCGTCCCTGCTGGCCGGCGCCGTCGCCACCCCGCTGCTGACGCGGTTCGGCGACATGTACGGCAAGAAGCGGATGATCTTGCTCGCCCTCGTGCTGCTGCTGGCCGGCTCGGTGGTGTGCGCGGTGTCCGGCACGCTGCCGGTGCTGATCGCCGGGCGCGCGCTGCAGGGCGTCTCGGCGGCGATGATCCCGCTCGCCATCGGCATGATCCGCGACACGTTCCCGGCCGCGCGGGTGACCACGGCGATCGGCATCGTCAGCGCCACCATGGGCGTCGGCGGCAGCGCCGGCATGATCGTGACCGGGCTGATCGCCACCCGCACCGGCAGCCACCACCCGGTGTTCTGGATCGCCGCCGCGCTGGCGGCGGCCGGGCTGGTGCTCGTCGCCGCGACGGCCCGCGACGTCGGCGTCCGCGCCGGCGGGCGGCCGGACCTGCCGGGAGCGGCCCTGCTCGCCTGCTGGCTGGTCTGCCTGCTGCTCGGCATCAGCCAGGGCAACGCGTGGGGCTGGACGTCCGGCGGGGTCCTCGCCCTGTTCGGCGCCGCGGCCGCGCTGTGCGCGGTCTGGGTGGTGATCGAGCTGCGGGTCCGCGCGCCGCTGGTGCGGCTGAACCTGCTGGTCGGCCCCCGGTCGCTGTCGGCCAACGTCGTCTCGGCGCTGCTCGGCTTCTCGATGTTCGCCGCGTTCACGCTCATCGCCGGCTTCGTCCAGGCGCGGCCGGAGGAGGTCGGGTACGGGCTCGGCGGCTCGGTCCTGGACGTCGGGCTCTACATGCTGCCGAGCACCGTGACGATGCTGGTGTTCTCGGCGACGGCCGGGCGGATCGCGGCCCGGCTCGGCCCGGCCTGGACGCTCGCGATCGGGTCGGCCTTCGCCGGGCTGTGCTACGCGTGGCTCGCGGTGTCGAACTCGCACGTGTACGACATGCTCGCGTTCAGCGCCCTCCAGGGCGTCGGGTTCGGGATCGCCTACGCCGCGCTCGGCACCCTCGCCGTCCGGCACGTCCCGATGGACCAGAGCGGGATCGCCAGCGGCATCAACTCGCTCGTCCGCACCACGGGCGGCAGCGTCGCGGGCGCCGTCACCGCGTCGATCCTGGCCGGACACGCCGCGGGCGCCGGCATCCCCTCGCTCGGCGCCTACGAGCTGTGCTTCTGGGTGGTCTCCGCGGGGGCGGCGCTGGCCGCCCTCATCGCCGTCGCGCACGCCCTGCGCCATCCCGGGTAGACCCCGCCCGGCGGCGCGGGCCCTTGACGAACCGGCCCCGCGCCATGCCCTATAGGGGTGCGGCCCGAACCGCGGCGACGCCGGTCCGGGCCTCCGCGCAGATCCGGGCCAGGACCCGTCACCGGGAGGACGACATGGGCGCCTACGCGGCCGCGTACGAACGCAGCATCGCCGATCCGACCCGCTTCTGGGGGCTGGCGGCGCGGGACGTGCGGTGGCTCGTCCCGCCGGACCGGGTGCTGGACGACGGGGCCCCGCCCTTCTACCGGTGGTTCACCGGAGGCGAGCTCAACACCTGCGACAACGCGTTGGACCGGCATGTCGAGGAGGGCCGCGGCGAGCAGGCCGCGCTGATCTACGACAGCCCCGTCACCGGGACCGTGCGGACCTACACCTTCCGGGAGCTGACCGAGCTCGTCGCGCGGTTCGCCGGAGCCCTGCGCAAGCAGGGCGTCGAGCGCGGCGACCGCGTGATCATCTACCTGCCGATGGTGCCCGAGGCCGTCATCGCGATGCTGGCGTGCGCGCGGCTGGGCGCCGTGCACTCGGTGGTCTTCGGCGGGTTCGCGGCGCGGGAGCTGGCCGTGCGCATCGACGACGCCCGCCCGAAGGCGGTCGTGTCGGCGTCCTGCGGCATCGAGGCGGGCCGGGTGGTCCCCTACAAGCCGCTGCTGGACCGGGCGCTGGAGCTGGCCCGGCACAAGGTCGAGCGGTGCGTGATCCGGCAGCGCGAGCAGTTGCACGCCGACCTCGTCCGTCCGCGGGACGTGGAGTGGGACGAGGCGGTCGCGGCCGCCGAGCCCGCGGGGTGCGTGCCCGTCGCCGCCACCGACCCGCTCTACATCCTCTACACCTCCGGCACGACCGGGCGGCCGAAGGGCGTCGTGCGCGACAACGGCGGGCACGCGGTGGCGCTGCGCTGGTCGATGGAGAACGTGTTCGGCGTGGGGCAGGGCGATGTGTTCTGGGCGGCCTCCGACGTCGGCTGGGTCGTCGGGCACTCCTACATCGTGTACGCGCCGCTGCTCACCGGCTGCACGACCGTGCTGTACGAGGGCAAGCCGGTCGGGACGCCGGACGCGGGCGCCTTCTGGCGCGTCGCCGCGCAGCACCGGGTGAAGGCGCTGTTCACCGCGCCGACCGCGATCCGGGCGATCAAGAAGGAGGACCCCGAGGGGGCGCTGCTCGCCGGGCACGACCTGTCCGCCCTGGACACGCTGTTCCTCGCCGGCGAGCGCCTCGACCCCGACACCTACCGGTGGGCCTCGCGCGTCCTGGACCGCCCGGTGATCGACCACTGGTGGCAGACCGAGACCGGCTGGCCGATCGTGGCGAACCTGCGCGGGCTGGAGCCGATGCCGGTCAAGGCGGGGTCGCCGACGGTGCCGGTGCCCGGGTACGACGTGCGGGTCCTCGGCCCGGACGGCTCGCCGGTCCCGCCGGGCGCCGAGGGCGACATCACGATCCGGCTGCCGCTGCCGCCGGGCACCCTGCCCACGCTGTGGCAGGACGACGAGCGCTTCGTCGAGTCGTACCTGACGAAGTTCCCCGGCCACTACCTGACCGGCGACGGCGGGCACATCGACGAGGACGGCTACGTCTGGGTGATGGGCCGCACCGACGACGTGATCAACGTGGCCGGGCACCGGCTGTCCACGGGGACGATGGAGGAGGTCATCTCGTCCCATCCGGCCGTGGCCGAATGCGCCGTCATCGGCGTCCAGGACGCGCTCAAGGGGCAGGTGCCGCGCGGGCTGGTCGTGCTCAAGAGCGGGATCCTGGCCGAGCCGGGCGAGGTGTGCGCCGAGCTGGTCGCGATGGTCCGCGAGCAGATCGGCCCCGTCGCCGCGCTCAAGGAGATCTCCGTCGTGCCCGCGCTGCCGAAGACGCGGTCGGGCAAGATCCTGCGAGGCGTGATGCGGGGCATCGCCGACGGGCAGGAGGTGCCCGTCCCGTCCACCATCGAGGACCCGGACGTGCTGGACGGCCTGCGCCCCGTCCTGCGCCGGACCTGACGGCCGTTCCGGAGCGGAACGGCCCGGCGTCAGGGGCGGCGGCCGGTCTGCCTGGGCCAGAACGCCGCTACCAGGAGGACCCCGGCGGCCGCGAGCCCGCCGATCGTCATGCCTCACCTCCCCCGTCCCGATGAGGCAGTGCCGGGAGCCTACCCGCGCCCCCGATCGGCGACACGGGCGGCGAGGGCCGGGCGGCTAGCGGATGACGAGGGCGCGCCGCCCCCGGCCGACGAGCTCCCCGACGACCGGCGCGCCCGGGATCTCCCCGGCGACCAGCAGCCCGCCGGAGGTCTGCGCGTCGGCGAGCAGCAGCCGCTCCTCCTCGGCGATCCGGCGGAAGTCGGTGTGCGGCGACACCCACGCGAGGTTGCGGCGGGTGCCGCCGGGCACGAACCCGTCCCGCACGGCGGCGCGCGCGCCGTCGAGGTAGGGGACGGCGGAGGCGTCCACGACGGCGGTGACGCCGCTCGCCCGCGCCAGCTTGTACAGGTGGCCGAGCAGCCCGAAGCCGGAGACGCCGGTGGCGCACGCGGCGCCGCGTTCGAGGGCGGTCAGGCCCGCCGCCGCGTTCAGCTCCGTCATGGTCGCGACCGCGTGCGGGAACACCTCCCCGGTCGCCCGGTGCCGGGCGTTGAGCGCGCCGACGCCGAGCGGCTTGGTCAGCGTGAGCGGGACGCCGGGACGGCCGGCGTCCAGCCGCAGCAGCCGGTCCGGGTCCGCGGTGCCGGTGACCGCGAGGCCGTACTTCGGCTCGGGGTCCTCGATGCTGTGCCCGCCGGCGATCGCGACACCGGCCAGCGCCGCCATGTCCCGCCCGCCGCGCAGCACCTCGCGGGCCAGCTCGGCGGGCAGCGCGTCGGCGGGCCAGCCGAGCAGGTTCAGGGCCATCAGCGGCACGCCCCCGACGGCGTAGACGTCGGAGAGCGCATTGGCGGCGGCGATGCGGCCCCAGTCGTAGGCGTCGTCGACGACGGGGGTGCAGAAGTCGGCGGTGGAGACCACGGCCCGGCCGCCCTCCAGGCGCAGCACGGCGGCGTCGTCGCCGTCGGGACCGCCGACGAGGAGCGCGTCGTTCCCGCCGGTGAGGCCGGCCACGACCCGCTCCAGCTCCCCTGGCGGAATCTTGCTGGAGCCACCGCCGCGCGCGTACTGCGTCAGGCGGGCCACGGGGGCGAGTCGGGTCACCGCTGAATTTAACGCACAACTACCTCAAATGATCAACAAACGGACGGTACGCACCCGGTCACCGATCGCCGACCGACCCCCGCGACCAGCGTGGAAAACCCGCAAACCCCTTGTCCGAACCCGGTTCGGCGTGATGCGATCTGCACTCTGCAAGTCATCACTTACTACGGTCACCTACCCACGAGGGGCGACATGGGGATCCAGGAACAGCGGGCCGACCTCGACCGGGCCGTCGCGGGGCAGACGATCTGCACCGCCCTCGCCGCGACCGCCGCACGGCACGGCGGCAGGCCCGCCTACTCCGACCGGAGCGACGGCGAGTTGAGGACCCTCACCTGGGCGGACACCCGGACCCGCGCGCTGGAGACGGCCGCCGGGTTCGCCGCCCTCGGCCTTGACCCCGGCGACGTCGTCGCGCTGATGATGCCGAACCGCTCCGAGCACGTGCTGGCCGACCTCGGCGCCGTGCACGCCGGCGGCGTCCCCACCACCGTGTACGCGACGCTCGCGCCCGACCAGGTCGCCTTCGTCGCCGGCCACTGCTCGGCCAGGTACGCGGTCCTGGACGGCGCGGACCAGCTCGGCCGCTGGCTTCCCGTCCTGGACCGCCTCCCGGACCTCTGCAAGATCATCGTGGTGGACGCCGCCGCCTGCCCGCCCGGCGACCGCTTCCTCACCTGGGACGCCTTCACCGAGCTCGGCCGCCGCGAGCTGGCCGCCGATCCGCTCGCGATCGACCGGCGCTGGCAGGCGGTCGGGCCCGCGGACACCGTCACCCTCCTGTACACCTCCGGCACCACCGGCGACCCGAAGGGCGTCCTGATCACGCACTCGATGGTGCTGCACGAGGCGGAGATGGTCGAGCGCAGCTCCGTCCTCCCCGAGCACCCGGCCGGCATCTCCTACCTGCCGTTCGCGCACATCGCCGACCGCGTGCTCAGCTACTACCTGCCGGTCCGGCTGGCCTCCCACATCCACTTCTGTCCCGACCCGGCCCAGCTGACGACGATCCTCGGCGAGGTGCGGCCGCACTCCTTCTTCGGCGTCCCGCGCGTCTGGGAGAAGATCATGGCCGGCATCCAGGCGGTGCTGTCCGCCGAGCAGGACGAGACGAGGAAGCGGGCGGTCGCCGCCGCCCTGGACGCCGGCCGCGCGTACGTGACGGCGCAGGAGCACGGCAACACCCTCACCCCGCCGGTCGCCGAGGCCTTCGAGCGGGCCGACCAGACGGTCCTCACCCCCATGCGCGCCCTGCTCGGCCTGGACCGCGTCCGGCAGGCCTCCAGCGCGGCGGCGCCGCTGCCCGTCGAGGTGGCCCGCTTCTTCGCCGGGCTCGGCCTGAAGATCTTCGACGCCTACGGGATGACGGAGACGACCGGCGCCATCACCGCCAACCTCGCCGACTCCTTCAAGCTCGGCACCGTCGGCCGCCCGTTCCCCGGCGTCGAACTGACGCTCGCGGGCGACGGCGAGATCCTGGTCCGCGGCGCCACCTGCACCCCCGGCTACCTGGACCGCCCCGACGCCACCGCCGACCTCATCGACCCGGACGGCTGGGTGCACACCGGCGACGTCGGCCGCCTGGACGAGGACGGCTTCCTCACCGTCGTCGACCGCAAGAAGGAACTGATCATCACCGCCGGCGGCGAGAACATCGCCCCGTCACTGGTGGAGAACCGGCTCAAGGAGCACCCGCTCATCGGCCAGGCCCTCGCCTTCGGCGACCGCCGCCCCTACGTCGTCGCGCTCATCACCCTCGACGGCGAGGTCGCGCCCGTCTGGGCGGCCGCCCACGGCGTCGACACCACCGACCTCGCCGCCCTCGCCGACCACCCCCTCGTCCTGGAGGAGGTGGCCCGGGCCGTCGAGGACGCCAACGCCCGGCTCGCCCGCGTCCAGCAGGTCAAGCGGTGGCGCCTGCTCACCGCCGAGTGGACCGCCGAGAGCGAGGAGCTCACCCCGACCCTCAAGCTGAAGCGCCGCGTCGTGCACACCAAGTACGCCGCCGACATCGACGCCCTCTACACCGGCTAAGATCGCCGCCGGAGGCGTGTGAGCGCCTGGTGGCCTCCACGGCCTTCAAAGCCGACGGTCCCGAGGATCTCGGGACGGCGGGTTCGATTCCCGTACGCCTCCGCCACCCCCGCCCCGCGCGGGGCGGGGGGCGGGCGCGACGTAACGTGAGGGCATGCGGCGTCGCAGGCTGGCCTACGGGATCATGATGGGCACGTGCCTCACCCTGTTCGTGCTGGCCTGGGCGGTGGTCCGGCTGTACTCGCACACCGCGGCGATCGCGATGACGGTGGTGGCGCTGGTGATCCCGCCGTTCGCGGCGGTGGTGGCGAACTGGAACATCGACCGGAGGGACCACCGCGAGTGAGCGGCCACGGGGTCGCATGGCTGCTGGACCTCGCCGGGATCTTCGTGTTCGCCGTGTCGGGGGCGCTCGCGGCCGTCCGGCAGCGGCTGGACGTCGTCGGGATGGTGGTGCTGGCCGAGATCACCGCGCTCGGCGGCGGGATCCTGCGCGACCTGCTCATCGGGGCGGTCCCCCCGGCGGCGTTCACCGACCTCGGGTACGTGCTCGTGCCGGTGGCGGCGTCGGCGCTGGTGTTCTTCTGGCATCCGCAGGTGACGCGGCTGCTGCCGGCGGTGCTGCTGTTCGACGCGGCCGGGCTCGGGCTGTTCTGCGCGACCGGGACGGTCAAGGCGCTCCAGTACGGCCTTTCACCGGTGCACGCGGTGCTGCTCGGCATCGTGACGGCGGTGGGCGGCGGCATCCTGCGCGACGTGCTGGCCGGGCAGATCCCGGCGGTGCTGTACGACCGGCAGTTGTACGCGGTGCCCGCGCTGCTCGGCGCGGCCGTGACCGCCGGCGCCGAGAGCGCGGGCCTGCACGGCGGGGCCGTCACCGCGGGCGCCGCCGTGATGGCGTTCGGGTTGCGCGTCCTCGCGATGCGCCAGGGGTGGCGGGCGCCCCGCCCCCGCGGGGTGCCCGACTAGCCCCGCGCGGCGGCGCCCGGCCCAGGGCTTCGTTTGGGGCGGGTTCCCGGGGTACCGTCAACGGTCATGGGGCGGATCACCGTGCGCAGGCCCGTGCTCCGGCTGAGCGCGTCCGGGTCGCGGGTGCGCAGGCCCGACACGCTCGCGGCGGAGGAGCCGCTGGAGATCCGCGTCGCCGGCAAGCCGCTGACGATCACCATGCGCACGCCGGGGCACGACTTCGACCTGGTCGCCGGGTTCCTGGCGGCCGAGGGCGTGGTCGGGCGGGCGGGCGACATCGCGACGATGCGGTACTGCGCCGACACCGAGGAGCAGAACACCCTGGACGTGGTGCTCTCCCCCGGCGTGCCGCCGCCGGACGACTCCATGACGCGGGCGTTCACCACCACCAGCGCCTGCGGGGTGTGCGGGAAGTCGAGCATCGAGGCGCTGCGCGCCGACCGCCCCTACGAGGTCGCCGGCGACCCGGTGCGGCTCACCCCGCACGTGCTGGCGGCCATGCCGGAGCGGCTGCGCGAGGCGCAGCGGGTGTTCGACCGGACGGGCGGCCTGCACGCCGCCGGGCTGTTCGACGCCGAAGGCGGGCTCCTCGCCGTGCGCGAGGACGTCGGCCGCCACAACGCCGTCGACAAGGTGATCGGGTGGGCCCTGCGGCAGGGACGGCTCCCGCTGGCCGGCACGGTCCTCATGGTGAGCGGGCGCGCGTCGTTCGAGCTGACGCAGAAGGCGATGACGGCCGGCGTCCCGGTGCTGGCGGCGGTGTCGGCGCCGTCCTCGCTGGCGGTGGACCTCGCCGAGGACGCCGGGATGACGCTCGTCGGCTTCCTGCGCGGCGAGACCATGAACGTCTACGCGGGGGCCGAGCGTATCGCCCTCTGAGCGGCGCCACTTGTCACCCCGGGTCGAAAACCAAGCGGTAACTTGTTGGCTTCTCCTCAAGAAACCGCGGTCCGGGCAGGAGTTGACTGCACTGCCAATGGCATACGCGCGGCGCGGGGGCACGTCGCGGCCGACCCGGACGCGTGGAAGGCGAGGACCGCATGACGAGGCCCCAGGCGAGCGGCGGAACGGTGCCCGTCGACGAGCGCCATCCGCCGATCAAGCCGCGGCGCGTCTCCTTCGACTGGTCGGAGACCCCGCTGCACTGGGTCCCGGGCGACCCGGTCGCCACCCACATCATCAACTCGTTCCACATCGTCCTGCCCGAGGGCGAGAAGTGGTTCATCCAGTGCGTCAAGGACGCCCGCCCGCACATCCGGGACGAGCGGCTGCTGGAGGAGATCAAGGGCTTCATCGGGCAGGAGATGGTGCACGCCCGCTCCCACCAGGGCGTCCTGGACCAGATCCTGCAACGCGCCGGCATCGACGTCTCCAAGATCACTGACGCGGCGGGACGGGGCAACTCCGAGCGCCCCGCGCAGATGGCGGCGCTGAAGGAGCGCAACCCGCGGGCGTGGCGGCGCCGGCTGCGCTTCGAACTGGCCGCGGTCGCCTCGATCGAGCACTACACCGCCGTCCTCGGCCAGTGGATCATGGACAACGACCGGCTCGACAAGGCCGGCGTGGACCCGACGATGCTGGACCTGCTGCGCTGGCACGGCGCCGAGGAGGTCGAGCACCGCTCGGTGGTCTTCGACGTCTACACCGCCATGGGCGGCCGGTACCCGACCCGCGTCGCCGCGTGGCTCGTGTCACTGTTCTTCCTGTACTGGGCGCTGATCGGCGGCTCGCTCTACCTGCTCAAGCAGGACCCGACCATCAAGCGCCGGGTGACCCCGCTGCGCGTCTACCGCTCCTACCGGCGGTCAGTCCGGCTCGGCCACGTGCCCGGCATCTTCCGGCTCCTGCTCGGCGAGGCGCCCGTCTACCTCAGGCCCGACCACCATCCCTCCAAGGTGTGCTCCACGCCGCGCGCGCTGGACTACCTCACGCAGTCGCCCGCCGCCAGGTCCGCGGGCTACGACCCCTACTAGGCCCCTGTCCCCGCCCTGCCCCGGCGCGTTGCGATATTCGCGCTCCGCGAGCTGCCGGTTCCCGCGCTCCGCCGTGGCGGGCGTCACTCCGCCGGCCCTTGACCCGGGCGCGGATCGGCGGTTTATTAACAATGTGTCCAATAAAGTGGCGCTCGCCCGCGTGCACGACGCGGCGGAGCTCGAGCGATTCCGTGCCGTCCAGCGCCTGTGCTACCGGTGCGCCGAGGAGGTCGCCGGCACGCTCGAACCGGGCGTGACCGAGCGCGAGGCGTGCCGGCGCATGCGCCGGTGGCTGCGCGAACACGGCGTGGACGACTGGCTGCACACCCCGTTCGCCTGGTTCGGCGACCGGTCGGCGTTCCGCGGCTTCCGGGTGCCCACGCAGTTCCTGCCCGGTGGGACGCGCCTGGAGGAGGGCATGCCCTACATCCTGGACATGGCCCCGGTGAAGGACGGCTACTCCGCCGACATCGGCTACGGCGGCGTCCTCGGCGAGAACAGGATCTGGGAGCGGCTCGACGCCGACCTCGCCGGCTACCGGGCGCTCATCCTCGGCCTCGTCCGCGAGCGGCGCACGTTCGCCGACGTGTACGCCGAGGTCGACGCGCTCATCGAGCGGCAGGGCTACGACAGCCGGCACCGCGAGTATCCGGGCCGCGTCATCGGCCATCAGGTCGGCGTCATCGGCGGGATTCTCCCGAAGCGCGTGGGATTCCCATTCGGTGTACGGTTCCTCCAGACCATCGGCCGCGAACTGGTCAAGGAGCGCCTGGAAGGGCGCTCCCCGCTCTGGAACGGGGCCGCGCAGTCCCAGCACCCCCCGACGCCCGGGCTGTGGGCGGTCGAGCCCCACATCGGGTTCCGCGGCGTCGGCGTGAAGTTCGAGGAGATCCTCGTGGTCACCGAGGACGACGCGTACTGGCTCGACGACGACCTTCCCCACGTGCACCGGTGGGCCCGACGGGAGACGACCGCATGACACACCCCGCCCCACCCGTCACCCGGCGGCGCGTCCGCGGCGACGGCGTCGACCTCGCCGTCTACGAGCAGGGCGACCGGTCGCGCCCGACCGTGCTGCTGGTCCACGGCTACCCCGACACCCACGCCGTCTGGGACGAGGTGGCCGCGCGGCTCGCCGAGCGGTTCCACGTCGTCCGCTACGACGTGCGCGGCGCGGGCGCCTCGTCCCGTCCGTTCGGACGGAGGCGCTACACGTTCGAGTACCTGATGGCCGACATGGAGGCCGTCCTGGACGCGACCGCGCCCGAGCGCAAGGTGCACCTGGTGGGGCACGACTGGGGCTCCATCCAGTCGTGGGAGGCGGTCTGCACGACGCCGGACCGCTTCGCGTCGTTCACCTCGATCTCCGGCCCCTGCCTGGACCACGTCGCGCACTGGACGCGGCGGAACCTGGCGCGCCCCACCCCCGCCAACCTGCGGCGGGCGGCCGGGCAGGCCGTCCGCTCCTGGTACATCTACTTCTTCCAGACGCCGGGGCTGCCGGAGCTGCTGTGGCGGGCCGGGATGGCGAAGCCGTTCGCCAAGGCCCTGGAACTCGGCGAGGGCGTCCCGCCCCGGCCGGGCCACCCGGCCAGGACGATGGCGCGCGACGCCGCGGCCGGGGTCGGGCTGTACCGGGCGAACATGCTCCAGCGGCTGCGCCGCCCGCGCGAGCGGCGCACGGACGTCCCGACTCAGGTCATCGTCCCGACCAGGGACCTGTTCGTCTCGCCGCACCTGGTCGGCGGGCTGGCCGGGCGCGTCCCGAACCTGTCGCTGCGCACGCTCAAGGCCGGGCACTGGGTGCCCCGCAGCCACCCCGACGTCGTCGCCCGCTGGGTCACCGAGCACATCACCGGCGTCCAGGGCGGTCCGCTCGCCGCCGCCGAGGCGCGCGCGCTCAGGCGGGCCAGGGTGACTCCGAGCCGGCGGTCCTTCGACGGGTCCCTCGTCGTCGTCACGGGCGCGGGGAGCGGGATCGGCCGCGCCACCGCGCTGGCCTTCGCCGAACGAGGCGCCGAGGTGGTCGCCGCCGACCTCGACGCGGACGCCGCCGAGCGCACCGCCGAACTCGCCGGCCTCCTCGGCCCGGCGGGACACGCCTTCCAGGTGGACGTGTCCGACCGCGGCGCGATGGAGGACTTCGCCAAGGCGGTCGTGCACGAGCACGGGGTACCGGACGTCGTGGTCAACAACGCCGGGATCGGCATGGCCGGCCCGTTCCTGGAGCACGGCACCGACGACTGGCGCAGGGTCCTGGACGTCAACCTGTGGGGCGTCCTCCACGGCTCACGGCTCTTCGCCAAGCAGATGGTGGAGCGGGGGCAGGGCGGCCACATCGTCAACACCTCCTCGGCCGCCGCGTTCACGCCGTCCCGCGCGCTGCCCGCCTACGCGACCAGCAAGGCGGCCGTGCTGATGCTGTCGGAGTGCCTGCGCGCCGAGCTGAAGGGCGAGGGCATCGGGGTCAGCGCCGTCTGCCCGGGGATCGTCAACACCAACATCACCCGCACGTCCCGCTTCGTCGGCCAGAACGAGGAGGACGAGGCTCGCAGCCGGCAGCGCGTCGCGCGCGCCTACGCCCGGCGCAACTACGGACCGGACCGCGTGGCGGAGCAGATCGTCGCGGCCGTCCGCGACGACCGCGCGGTCGTCCCGGTGACGCCGGAGGCACGCCTGGGCTACCTCGGGTCGCGCGTGGCGCCGGGCGTGATGCGGCTGCTGGCCCGGCTCGACGTGGGCTGACCGCGGCCCTCTCGCGGGCGCCCGTAAGGTGATCGGGGGAGGGATGCCGCATGGCTGACGCCGTGGTCGTCGGCGCGGGGCACAACGGTCTCGTCGCCGCCAACATGCTGGCCGACGCCGGGTGGGACGTGGAGGTGCTCGAGGCGCAGCCCGAACCGGGCGGCGCGGTGCGCAGCGACCGGGGCGTCCACCCCGACTACGTGAGCGACCTGTGCAGCGCGTTCTACCCGCTCGGCGTCGCGTCGCCCGCGATGCGGGCGCTGGAACTGGAGCGGCACGGCCTCCGCTGGCGGCACGCGCCCGCCGTCCTCGCCCATCCGCTCCCGGACGGGCGCTGCGCCGTCCTCGAGCGCGACCGCCACGCGACCGCCGCCGGCCTCGACGCGCTCGGCGCGGGCGACGGCGAGGCGTGGCTGCGGCTCTGCCGCCTGTGGGACGACATGGGAGAGGACGTCCTGCGCGCCCTGTTCACCCCGTTCCCGCCGGTCCGGGCCGCGCTCCCCCTGCTGAGGTCGGCGCGCCGGGCGGGCGGGCTCCGCGCCCTGCGCACCCTGCTGGCCCCCGTCCGCACGCTCGGGGAGCAGGAGTTCGCCGGGCCCGGCGGCCCGCTGCTGCTCGCCGGGTCGGCGCTGCACACCGACATGTTCCCCGAGTCGACCGCGGGGTCGCTGTTCGGCTGGCTGCTCGCCATGACCGGGCAGCGGTACGGGTGGCCGGTCCCCGAAGGCGGCGCGGGCGAGCTGACGGCGGCGCTCGTGCGGCGGCTGGAGTCGCGCGGCGGGCGCGTCCGCTGCGGCACCCCGGTCGCCTCCGTCGTCGTGCGGGACGGGCGCGCGCTCGGCGTCCGCACCGCGTCCGGCGAACCGGTGCGCGCGGCCAGGGCCGTCCTCGCCGACGTTTCGGCCCCCGCCCTCTACGGGGGCCTGGTCGGCTGGGCGGATCTGCCGGCCTCGCTGCGCGCCGACATGAGCCGCTTCGTCTGGGACCACGCCACCTTCAAGGTCGACTGGGCGCTGTCCGGGCCGATCCCCTGGGCGGCGGACGGCGCCGGGCGCGCCGGGACCGTCCACCTGTCCCCCGGCCTGGACGCGATGACCGACTACAGCTCGCAGCTGGCCACCGGGCGCGTCCCCTCCGAGCCGTTCGCGCTCCTCGGCCAGATGACGACCGCCGACCCCGCCCGCTCCCCCGCCGGAACCGAGTCGGTCTGGGCGTACACCCACGTCCCGCACCAGGTGAAGGCCGACGCGGGGCCGGACGGCATCACCGGCGTCTGGGACGGGCGCGAGCGCGACGCCATGGCGGACCGCGTCGAGAACGTCGTGGAGCGCCTCGCCCCCGGCTTCCGCTCCCGCGTCATCGACCGCCGCGTCACCGCGCCGCCCGCGTTCCAGGACCATGACGCCAACCTGCGCGGCGGTGCGCTCAACGGCGGCACGGCCATGCCGCACCAGCAACTGCTGTTCCGTCCGGTCCCCGGCCTCGGGCGCGCCGAGACGCCGGTCGCGGGCCTGTACCTCGCGTCGGCCTCCGCGCACCCGGGCGGCGGCGTGCACGGCGCGTGCGGCGCCAACGCGGCCCGGGCCGCCCTCGCCCACGCCGGCCCGGCGGGCCGCCTGCTCGCCCCGGCGCTCGGCGCGGTGTCGCGCCTCCTCGCCCCCTGACCGGGGCGGGAAGGCGCGACCGGGGACGCCGTCAGGCGGCCGTGGCCTCCTCCGCCGACAGCGGCCTCGCCACGTCCTCCAGGGAACGCTGCGCCGCCTCGACGCCGATGGCCAGCTCCACCAGCCCGGCGGCGATCATCAGCCCGGCGCCCAGGTAGTAGCCGTTCACGACGTTCGCCACCTTCTCGGTCTCCACCAGGCGCCCGAACAGCGCGGGCCCGACCACTCCGCCGAGGCCCGTCCCGACCGCGTAGAACGCGGCGATCGCCATCGCCCGGGTCTCCATCGGGAAGATCTCGCTGACCGTGAGGTAGGCCGACGACGCCCCGGCGGAGGCGAAGAAGAACACCGCGCACCAGCAGGCCGTCAGCGTCCAGGCGTCGAGCAGGTCCGCGCGGAACAGCAGCCCGGTCCCGACCAGCAGCACACCGGAGATCACGTAGGACGCCGTGACCATCGTCCTGCGGCCGACCGTGTCGAACAGCCTGCCGAGGAAGAACGCGCCCAGGAAGTTCCCGATGCCGATCGGGATCAGGTAGTAGCCGACCTTCGCGTCGGGGACGTCGAAGAACGTGCTGAGCACGAGCGCGTAGGTGAAGTAGACGGCGTTGTAGAGGAACGCCTGCCCGATGAACAGCGACAGGCCGAGGACCGTCCTACGCGGGTAGCGGCGCACGGCCGTCGAGGCGATCTCCCCGAACGAGACGACACGGCGCTGCCGGACCCGGATGCTCTCCCGGGGCTCCTCCAGGGGCTCGCCGGTCTCCTCGGTGATCTCCCGTTCGATGCCGCCGACCACGCGCTCGGCCTCGTCCTCGCGCCCGTGGATGAACAGCCAGCGCGGGCTCTCGGGCACCATCCGGCGAACGAACAGCACCCCGAGGCCGAGGACGGCCCCGAGCGCGAACAGGGCCCGCCAGCCGAGGTCCTCGGGGAGGAGGTCGCCGTTCAGCACCGGGATCGACAGCGCCGCCGCGATGGACGTGCCGATCCAGAACGAGCCGTTCACCACCACGTCCACCCGGCCCCGCACCCGCGCCGGGATCAGTTCGTCGATCGCCGAGTTGATCGCGGCGTACTCGCCGCCGATGCCGGCACCGGTGAGGAACCGGCAGGCGTAGAACCACAGCGGGTTGAACGAGAACGCGGTCGCGACCGTCGCCGCCAGGTACAGCGCGAGCGTGGCGATGAAGAGCTTCTTGCGCCCGAACCGGTCGGTCAGATGCCCGAAGAACAGGGCGCCCAGGCAGGCACCGATGACGTAGATGGACGCGGCCAGCCCGACCTGCCCGTCCGTCAGCCCGAGGCCCCCCGACGCGTCGGTGAGCCGCGGGCCGATGACGCCGACGACGGTCACCTCCAGGCCGTCGAGGATCCAGACCGCGCCGAGGCCGATCAGGACCGTCCAGTGCCAGCGTGACCACGGCAACCGGTCGAGCCGTGCCGGGATCTCCGTTTCGATGGTTCGCTCTGCCGTCATCGCCATGGATCCCTTGGTTCCCGATCTACGGCATTTATGCCGCCCTTATGCCGTCGCCAGACCGGGATGACTCACCGGCCAGGGGTTTCCCTGAAGGCCGGAACATGCGAGTTTGGCAGGGACAAGGCCCGGCCAGCGGCCCCGTCCGGGCGGCCGCCGTCCCCCGGGCCCGAAACCGGCACCGGAGCGTGAGGCATGCGAATTCGCGACATCCTGCGGAGGAAGGGAGACGCGGTGGCCACGGTACGGCCCGAGGCCACCGTGCGGCAGCTCCTCGTCGTCCTGGCGGAGCACAACATCGGAGCGACGGTGGTCTCGCCCGACGGCGCCTCGATCGCCGGCATCGTGTCCGAACGGGACGTGGTGCGGCGGCTGCACGAGCACGGCGCGGCGCTGCTCGACCGTCCCGTCTCGGAGATCATGACCGCCGAGGTCCGCACCTGCGGCCCGGGCGACCAGGTGGAGGACCTGCGCCACGCCATGACCGAGCACCGGTTCCGGCACGTGCCCGTCGT
This sequence comes from Actinomadura citrea, assembly GCF_013409045.1. Lineage (NCBI taxonomy): Bacteria > Bacillati > Actinomycetota > Actinomycetes > Streptosporangiales > Thermomonosporaceae > Actinomadura > Actinomadura citrea. The sequence goes on from NZ_JACCBT010000001.1 coordinate 4,928,031, forward strand.
CGTGGACGGCCGGCTCGTCGGGATCGTCAGCATCGGCGACGTCGTCAAGAGCGCCATCGACGAGCTGGAGAGCGAGCGCGAGCACCTGGTCGACTACATCCAGCGCGCTCCCTGACGCCCGCCGGACGCAGCGGCCGCCCCCGTCAGACGTAGGCGGGCAGGGGCCGCGCCGCCGGCGCCGCCTCGGCCTCGCGCTGGGCGAGGGCCAACCGCCGCACCGCCAGGCGCAGCGTGTCCGGTGGCAGCACGTAGGGCAGCCGCACGTAGTCCTCCAGCACGCCGTCCGTCCCGAACACCGGGCCGGCGACGACGCGGACGCCGAGCCGCTCGGACGCCTCGGCGAGCCGGGAGGCGATCGGCGCGCCGATCCTCGCCCACAGCGACATGCCCCCGTCCGGGAGCCGGAACTCCCAGCCCGGCAGCAGCTCGCGCAGCGCCGCGGCGAGCGCGTCGCGGCCGCGCAGCAGGTTCGCGGCGCGTTCGGCGCGGACCTCCTCCACCCGCAGCAGCAGTTCCCGGACGATCAGCTGGTCCAGGACCGGGCTCGCCATGTCGAACGGCTCGCGGGCCAGCACGAGGCGGCGGGCCAGCGGGGCGGTGGCGCGGATCCACCCGATCCGCAGCCCGCCCCACAGCAGCTTGGAGGCCGACCCGATCGTGACGACCCGGCCGCCGCCGTCGAAGGCGGCCAGCGGCGGCTCGCGCGGAGCCTCGGGGTCGTGGGCGAGCTCGGCGAAGGTCTCGTCGGCGACGAGGAACGCGTCCGCGCGCCGCCCGGCGTCGACGAGCCCGGCCCGGTCCCGCGCCCGCATCAGGTACCCGGTCGGGTTCTGGAAGTCGGGGATCAGGTACGCCATCCGGACCGCGGCCTGCCGCATGGCGCCCGCGGCGAGCTCGACGTCCCAGCCCTCGTTGACGCCGACGGGGACGAGCCGGGCGCCGCGGCGGCGCAGCGCACCGAGCGCGTGCGGGTAGGTGGGGCGCTCGACCATCACCGCGTCGCCCGGCTCCACCAGCAGCTGGGTCAGCAACGTGAACGCGTGCTGCGCGCCGGTGGTGACGACGATCTGGTCGGCGCGCGTCGCGACGCCGCGCGCGGTGTAGCCGTCCGCGATGACCTGCCGCAGGCTCGCCAGCCCGGCGGGCTCGTAGCCCGGGCCCGAGCTGTAACGGGGCAGCTCGTCGACGGCGGCGGCGACCGCCTCTTCGAAGATCGCGGGGGCGCCGGGAGCGGCGCAGCCGAGGTCGATGAACGAGGGGTCGTCCGGCGCGGGGTGGGCCATGCCGTACCGGTGGCCGGCGGGGACCGCGTCGCCCGGCGCGCCGCGGAGCGCGCCGGGCGGCTCGGCCGACGACATGCGGACCGGGGGCAGCGCCGTCCAGCTCCCCGCGCCCTGCCTGCTCTGGACGTAGCCCTCGTCGCGGAGCCGGTCGTAGGCGGTCGTCACGGTGGTGCGGCTGACGCCGAGGGCGGCGGCCAGGTCGCGTTCGGCGGGCAGGCGCGTGCGCAGCGCGAGCCTGCCGTCCAGGACGAGGGCGCGCAGCGACCGGGCCACCGCCGCATAGACGGGACGCTCCCCGGACACGTCCCCGAGCAGCCGGGCCAGGTGCGGGCCGCTCACGTAGCGCGTGCTCATACGAGCCACTTTCCCACATTGGCTCTACAATCACCAGTCCACTGAGCGCCAGAGTGGTCCGCAACGATGGCCGCCAGTGGATCGGAAGCTTGAAATGGCCTTGATGACGCGCCGCCTGGTGCAGCTCTACATTGGATTGGCCTTGTACGGGCTCGGGATCGCCCTCCAGGTGTCGTCCGGCCTCGGCAACGACCCCTGGGACGTCTTCCACCAGGGGCTCTCGCGGCGCTTCGGCCTGTCGATGGGCGCCTGGATCATCATCACGGGCGCGGTCGTGATGCTCGCGTGGATCCCGATGCGGCAGCGGCCCGGCATCGGGACCGTCAGCAACGTCGTCCTCATCGGCGTCTTCGCCGACCTGTTCCTGTGGCTGCTGCCCGCTCCGGACGCGCTCGCCGGCCGCTGGGCCTATCTGATCGCCGCCGTGCTCGTGGGCGGCTTCGCCACCGGCTGCTACATCGGCGCCGGCCTGGGCCCGGGCCCCCGGGACGGGCTGATGACCGGGCTCGCGGCGCGCGGCCACTCGATCCGGGTGGTCCGGACGGCGATCGAGCTGGGCGTGCTGGCGGTCGGCTGGCTGCTGGGCGGCACCGTCGGCGTTGGAACGGTCCTCTACGCCGTGGCGATCGGGCCGCTGACCCACGTCCTGCTGCCCCGGCTGACCGTCCGGGCCCGCACGCCCGCGCCCGCGCCCGAACCCGAGCCCGAGCCCGAGCCCGCCGGCGTCTGCTAGGGCCTGTCTCGAGGTGGCCTCGGGCACGCGCGCGAACGCGTGACCTGCCCGGTGCAGCGAAGCCGGAGGCGAGCGAAACCGGGCTGATCGCGAAGCGATGCCGCGTTCGCCCAGGCCCCGTCATGTAGCGAGCCGCCAGGCGAGCGAAGTGGGCCGGGACTTTGAAACACAGCCTAGCGGCGGAACAGGCGGACCGCCTGCTCGGCGACGGCGGCGAGCAGGGGCGCTGCGCCCGCCTTCAGCTCCTCCAGGGTGCGGGGGCCGTCGGCGAGGCTGAACGCGGCGGTCAGGCCGAGCGCGTGCAGCTCCTCCAGCGGGCCGGCGACGCCGCCGGCCAGGGCGACGCACGGGACGCCGCGGTCCCGGGCGAGCGCCGCGACCGCGGACACCACCTTGCCGCCGGCGCTCTGCCCGTCCACGCGGCCCTCCCCCGTGACGACGAGGTCGGCGCCGTCGAGCGCGGCGGGCAGGCCGACGGCCTCGGCGACCAGGAGGGCTCCCCCGGACGGCGCGGCGCCGAGCAGGCCGACGAGCCCGCCGCAGGTGCCTCCGGCCGCGCCCGCCCCGGGCAGGTCGTGCACGCGGGGGCCTCCCCGCGCGGCGACCGCGTCGGCGAAGACGGCGAGGGCGGCGTCCAGCTCGGCGACCTGGCCGGGGGACGCGCCCTTCTGCGGGCCGAACACGGCGGCGGCGCCGTCCGGCCCGACGAGCGGGTTGGTCACGTCGCAGGCCACCCGGAACCGGGTCGCGCGGACCTCCTCCGGTACGCCGGAGTCGTCGATCGACGCCAGGCGGGCGAGCGCGGCGCCGCCCGGCGGCAGCTCCCCGCCCGCGGCGTCCAGGAACCGCACGCCGAGGGCGCGCAGCAGCCCGGCTCCGCCGTCGGTGCTGGCGCTGCCGCCGATGCAGACCAGCACGTCGCGTGCGCCGCGCCGCACCGCGTCGGCGATCAGCTCGCCGGTGCCGGTGGTCGCGGCGTTCATCGGGTCGGGCGGGACGTCCTCGACCAGCGGAAGCCCGGACGCCGCGGCCAGCTCCACCACCGCCGAGCGCCCGTCGCCGGACAGCGCGTAGCGCGCCTTGACCGGGCGCCCCACCGGGTCGGTGGCGGCGACCTCGACCGCGTCGCCGCCGCGGGCGCTGAGGAAGCAGTCGAGGGTGCCCTCGCCGCCGTCGGCCATCGGCACGGCGGCCACCTGCGCGTCGGGCGCGGCGCGCCGGACGCCCGCCGCTACGGCGGCGCACACCTGCGCGGCGGACAGGCTGCCCTTGAACGAGTCGGGGGCGACGACGACCTTCATCAGCGCTCCGCCGCCAGCGTGGCGAGCACGGAGGCGAACTCCTCCGGCAGGACCATGGTGTCGCCCTCGTAGCGGGTCTCCAGGAAGGTCAGCTCGCCGGCGCGCCACCAGTACAGGTACGGGCTGAGCGAGCCGGGGCCCTCCTCGTAGGCGCGGTGCGCCTGCGCCTGGAGCTCGGTCGCCGCCGCCACGGCCTCGCGGTAGCGCGCCCTCGGGTGGCCTTCGGCGATCCGGAGCGGGTGGGCGACGATGAGGCTCCGGTTGGGCGCGATGACCAGCGCGCCGTACGGGCCGATCGGCAGGTACTCCTCCAGCCACGCCAGGTGGGTGACGGCGTAGAAGGTCCATCCGTGCAGGACCGAGACGCGGACGCCGCCGAGGTCCTGCTCGTCCAGCTGGAGCGGGCCGTCGGCGCGGACGTTCGCGCGGCCGAGCATGAACAGCGCGTCGCCCGACACCGGCCAGCCGCCCATCTCCTCGGTGGTGACGGTGCGGACGGTGGTGGGGGTGTCGACCACCACCACCTCGATCAGACCGGGTGCGAACGGCCGGGCGGCGAGCACCCCGTTGTCGGCCTCCGCCGGGTAGATGCGGGTGCGCAGCAGATGCTGGGCGAGGTCGAAGTCGCTGAGGTCCAGCGGCTCCTCGATCGCGGTGACGATCGTGGTGACGTGGTCGGAGACCAGCGCGGGCCAGTCGTCGCGCGGCACGAGCCGCGCGAGCTGCCGCAGGTCGCGCAGGCTGACGTGCAGCCTGTTGGCGCCCTCCAGCAGCATGACCTCGCCGGGCACGCGGCTGCACCGGTAGCCGAGGCTCTCGGCCACGAGGACGAGCAAGGAGTCGAGGGTCCCGTCGTCCCATGGATCGGGACGGGCGTGGCGGCCGCTCATCGCGCACCTCCCGGGGGCGCTTCGAGGGTGAGCGCGCCGGTGTCCGGCACGGCGGGGTGCGGATGTGCGGGGTCGTGGCCCGGCGGGGCCGGGGCGTGTAGAACGGCGGGGGCGCCGAGTTCCAGGGTGTGCTGGCGCGGCCCGTGCCCGGCCGGGACGCCGGCGAGGATCGGGACGCCGAGCGGGCCGAGCCGCGCGGCGAACACCGCGTCGAGCTCGGCGGGGTCGCCGCAGTCCTTCCAGGAGCCGAGCGCGAACCCGGCGGCGCCGTCGAACCAGCCGGCCTGGAGCAGTTGGACGAGCATCCGGTCGATCCGGTAGGGGGCCTCGGTCACGTCCTCCAGGAAGACGATGCGCCCCGCGGCGGGCGGCGGGGCGTACGCGGTGCCGAGCACGGCCGCCAGGAGCGAGAGGGTGCCGCCGGTCAGCGGGCCCTCCGCGCGCCCGGGCCGCAGTGTGCGCGTGCCGGGCAGCAGGGTGGGCGACGGGGCGGCGCCACCGAACAGGGCGGTGCGCAGGGCCTCCAGGGAGGCGTCCGGCGCCGCCGGGTCGAGGTCGGCGATCACTCCGGCGGGCATGGGGCCGAAGGACGTCGTGAGCCGCAGGCGCGTTCCAAAGGCGCCGTGCAGCGCGGTGATGTCGCTGGAGCCGTGCAGGATCTTCGGCCCGCCGCCGGAGGCGACGGACGCCTCGGTGGCGGCGCGCAGGGCGTCCCAGTCGAGACGGTCGAGGACGCGGGTGGCGCCGTAGCCGCCCCGCGCGCAGACCACGGCGCGGACCCGCGGGTCGCACCAGGCGGCCTGGAGGTCGGCGGCGCGGTCGGCGTCGGTGCCGGCCAGCCGGTGCCAGTCGCCGCGCACAGGTCCCGCCGCGCCCAGGTTGACACGGTCGAGGGCGTGCTTGCCGACCACGACGTCAAGGCCGAGATCGCGCAGGACGGCGCAGCCCGCCTCCAGCCGGGCGGGCTCGGCGGGGCCGCTGGGCGCGACCACCGCGACGCGGTCGCCGGGCCGCAACCGCGCGTACCTGCGGGCCTTGCGCGCACGCTCCGCACCGCCGGGCGTGCCGACGGCGGGCGCGTCCGGCGACCCGTGGGTCGCCACCGCGCGGGCGCCCCCGCTGTTCAACCCGATCCCTCCTCGCACCGCGACGGATAGAGCTTGTCAGGATCCGGACGCCAGTGGAAGGGGCGACCGGTCACGACCCGCCAACAGATCATCGCCCCGTGCCGAGCGCGAGGCCGGCGAGCCGCGGCAGCGTCTCGCCGATCGGCCGGCGCAGCACCGCGTCGGCCAGCCCATCGTAGGGCGTCTCCTCCGCGTTGATGATCACCAGGCGGGCACCGTGGTCGACCGCCTCCAGGCACAGCCCGGCGGCGGGCTGCACCGTGAGCGAGGTGCCGACGGCCAGGAACAGGTCGCAGGACCGCGCGGCGGTGATCGCCGCGTCCAGGACGTGCTGGTCGAGGGCCTGGCCGAAGGAGATCGTCGCGGACTTCTGGATGCCCCCGCACTCGGCGCAGGGCGGGTCGGCCTCCCCGGCCTCCACGCGCGCGATGATCTCCTGCATCGGGGTGCGCAGCTCGCAGGACAGGCACACGGCCTCGCGCGCGGTCCCGTGGATCTCGATGACGGCGCCGTCGGTGGATCCGGCCCGCTGGTGCAGGCCGTCGATGTTCTGGGTGATCAGGGCGCGGAGCCGTCCCGCCCGCTCCAGCTCGACCAGCGCGGCGTGCGCGGCGTTGGGCTCGGCCTCCCAGACGGGGGCGTCGCGCCGGGCCCGCCAGGCGCGGCGCCGCACCTCGGGGTCGGCGAGGTAGGAGCCGATCGTGGACATCGCCTCCGCCGACGGGTCGCGCGTCCAGACGCCGTTCGGGCCGCGGAAGTCGGGGATCCCGCTGTCGGTGGAGATGCCGGCGCCGGTGAGCACCGTGATCGCCTCGGCCTCCGGCAGGAGGCGGGCCAGCGTGATGGGAGCGTCCACCGCACCATGGTAGGTCCAGCGCCGCACCGCGCGTCCCGGCGACGGGACGGGCCGCTCCGGTTAACGGATGGGTATCGGGCGGGCCCTTACGGAGGGTCACGGACCGACCGGCCCTCAAAAGGTGACAAACTTGGCCCGGTTATGAGGTCGACGCCGCACATCCTGGTGATCAACGGCACCAAGGTCCGCCGCCCGGTGTTCATCCTGGGCGCGCCGCACTCGGGTGCGGAGCTGCTGGCGCGCGCGGTCAAGCGCTCACCCGGCTTCCACCTGACCACCGGCCGGCCGGACGTCCTGCGCGTCACCTACGCGTTCGCCCGGCAGCCCTCGATCGCCGAGCGCGGGGAGGGCGCCGCACGCGTGCTGCGGGACGCCTACGCGCAGGCGTGGCAGGTGTCGGCGCGGGCCTGCGGGGAGTGCCCGGACGAGTGCCGCGAGATGGGCGGGCTGCCGCCGCGCCCGCCCGGCCGGACGGAGGGGCCCGCGCCCGGCTCCGAGGCGCCCGGCCCGTGCGTGCGGGCGCAGGGGCTCGCCCGGTACGCCGACGCCTCCCCCGACCTGATCTACAGCGCCGACGTGCTGCTGGACGCCTTCCCCGACGCCCAGCTCGTCCAGGTGATCCGGGACGGCCGGGACGTGGTCGCCGACATGCTGGCCGACGAGCGCTGCCTGGCCTGGTTCAAGCCGGGTCTGGCCAACCTCGACACGGTGTTCCCCAACCCGTTCTTCGGCGTCGAGGACCACACGGACCGGAGCCGGTGGCCGCGCGCGGCGACCGCCGTGAAGTGCGCCCTGCGGTGGCGGGGGTCCGTGCGGTTGAGCGCGAAACTCCGCCTCCAGGTTCCCGAGGAGCAGCTGGTCACGATTCGCTACGAGGAACTGGTGGCCCGGCCGCGCCGCGTCGGCGCCGAGCTGTCGGAGTACCTGGACGCGCCGCTGTCGAAGTCGGCGTTCTCGGGACTGGTGCGTGCCGGGGCGCGGGACGCCGCCGAGCCGGGCGTCGGGGTGTGGCGCGAGCGCCTCACCCCGCGGCAGGCCGCCCAGGTCGAGAAGATCGCGGGGACGGAGCTGCTGCGCCTCGGCTACCCGCTCGGCTCCGAGACCTGAACGGCCGCTACTCGGCCCCCAGCGGCTCGGCCCCCAGCGGCTCGGCCCGCCGCTCGCCCGCCGGGTCCGGGTCACGCTGGTGCGAGAACTGCGTGCGGTAGAGCTCGGCGTACAGGCCGCCCTCCAGCAGCAGCTCCTCGTGGCGACCGCGCTCGGCGACCCGGCCGCCGTCGATCACCAGGATCTGGTCGGCCTCCCGGATCGTGGACAGCCGGTGCGCGATCACCAGCGACGTCCGCCCCGCGAGGGCGGTGCGCAGGGCCCGCTGGACGGCCGCCTCGGACTCGGAGTCCAGGTGCGCGGTCGCCTCGTCCAGCACGACCACCGACGGCGCCTTGAGCAGCAGCCGGGCGATCGCGAGCCGCTGCTTCTCCCCGCCCGACAGCCGGTAGCCGCGATCGCCGACGACGGTGTCCAGGCCCTCGGGCATGTCGGCGACGAGCCCGCCGATGTGCGCGGCCTCCAGTGCGGCGAGGATCTCCTCGTCGGAGGCGTCCGGACGGGCGTAGCGCATGTTCTCGCGGATCGAGTCGTGGAACAGGTGGGCGTCCTGGCTGACGACGCCGATCTCGGCGCGCAGCGATTCGAGCGTGACGTCGCGGACGTCGACGCCGCCGATCCGGACCGCGCCGGCGGACACGTCGTAGAGCCGCGACACCAGATGCGTGATCGTCGACTTGCCCGCGCCGGACGGTCCGACGAGCGCGACCAGCTGCCCCGGCGCGGCGGCGAAGTCGACGTCGTGCAGCACCTCGCGGCCGGGCGCGGTGTCGATGCGGGCGATCGACTCCAGCGAGGCCAGCGACACCTCGTCCCCCGACGGGTAGGCGAACCGGACGTGGTCGAACTCGATCGACGGCGCCTTCGCGAGCGCCGGGCCCGAGCCGTTGCCGGACGGCGTGCGGGCCTCGCCCAGCTTCCGGGCGTCCTCGCGATCGCGGACCAGCGGCTTCAGGTCGAGCACCTCGAACACGCGGTCGAAGCTGACGAGCGCGGTCATCACGTCCACGTGCACGTTGGACAGCGCGGTCAGCGGCCCGTACATCCGGGTCAGCAGGGTGGCCAGCGCGACGAGCGTGCCGAGCTCGAAGGTGCCGTCCACCACCAGGTAGCCGCCGACGCCGTAGACCATGGCGGTGGCCAGCGCGGCGACCAGGGTCAGCGCGGTGAAGAAGACCCGCCCGTACATGGCGGCGACGATGCCGACGTCGCGGACGCGGGCGGCGCGGCCGGAGAAGTTCTCCTCCTCCTCGGCGGGCCGCCCGTAGAGCTTGGCGAGCATGGCCCCGGCGACGTTGAACCGCTCGGTCATCAGCGAGCCCATCTCGGCGTCCAGCACCATCTGCTCGCGGCTGACCCGCTGGAGCCGCTTGCCGACCCACTTGGCCGGCAGGATGAAGATCGGGAGCAGCAGCAGCGCGATCACCGTGACCTGCCAGGACAGGATGAGCATCGTCACCAGCACCAGGACCAGGCTGATCACGTTGGACACCACCGACGACAGGGTGGTGGTGAGGGCGCGCTGCGCGCCGATGACGTCGTTGTTGAGGCGGCTGACGAGCGAACCCGTCTGCGCCCGCATGAAGAACGCGACGGGCTGCCGCTGGACGTGCGCGAACACCTGGCTGCGCAGGTCGTAGATGAGCCCCTCGCCGATGCGCGCCGAGTACCAGCGCTGCGCGAGGCCGAGCACGGCCTCCACCAGGGCGAGCCCGGCGACGGCGCCCGCGAGCCAGATCACGACGCTCGACCGGCCCGGCACGATGCCGCGGTCGATGATCCCCTTGAGCAGCAGCGGGTTGGCGACGACGATCACCGCGGCCAGCGAGTTCAACGTGAGGAAGACCGCCAGCTCGCGGACGTAGGGCCGGGCGTAGCCCGCGATCCGCCCCACGGTGCCGGGCGCCAGCTTCTGCCGGGTGACGGAGCTGTCCTTGCGGAAGGACGCCATCACCTGCCAGCCGTTGCCCGACATTCCCGGCATTCCCACGAGCGCCTCCGGTAGAGCCTGGACGTATCAAGTACGTAATCAAGTAAGCATCTCAGTATCCGGCGGGCACAACGCGCCCCCGCCCGCCCGTCTTCCCGGCTCCGCTCACGGCGTAACACGCCTCTGGACAACCCGCTCGCGGCGGTGTAACCGTGATCTCCACTTCCAGGCTCACACCCCCAGGAGCCCCCATGAGACGACGACGCCTCACCGGCGGCGCCGGCGTGATCACCCTCACCGCCGCGCTCGCCGCCGCCACCGCGCTGCCCGCCGCGGCGGCCGGACCCGCCAGGTCCGCGCCCCGGCCGCCGGGCGCCCCTCAGGTCACGGTGAAGAACGGGGAGACGCAGCCGGTGTTCTCCCGCGCCGACGCCGTCACCCAGACCGTGAACATCGAGACCACGGCCGACAGCGACCGCGACGGCGTGCGGGACCGCGTGCAGTTGCGGATCATGCGCCCGAGGGAGACCGACGGCGCCGGGCTCAAGGTCCCGACGATCCTGGAGCCGAGCCCGTACTGGGCCGGGATCAACGACGTCCCGAACCACCCGGTCGACATCGGCGACGCCGGCGCCCGGTCGCTCACCTCCTCGCGGCGCGACCTGGCCGAGATCTTCCCCGGCTACTACGACAACTACTTCCTGCCGCGCGGCTACGCCGTCGCCGACCTGGACAGCATCGGGACGGGCGGCTCGACCGGCTGCCCGACCTCCGGGGACCGCAGCGAGCAGGCGGGCGCGAAGGCCGCCGTGGACTGGCTGAACGGGCGGGCCCGGGGCTGGGCTCCGGACGGCGCGCCGGTGAAGGCGACCTGGTCCACCGGGAACGTCGGCATGATCGGCCAGTCCTACGACGGGACGCTCCCCAACATGGCCGCCGCCACCGGAGTCGAGGGACTGAAGGCCATCGTCCCGATCGCCGGCATCTCCAGCTGGTACGACTACTACCGCGCGGGCGGCGGCGTGGTCGCGCCCGGCGGCTACCAGGGCGAGGACCTGGACGTCCTGGCCAAGGCCGTGCTGACCCGGAAGGACCCCGAGGTCTGCGCGAAGATCATCGACGGCATCGAGGCGGCCCAGGACCGCGAGACCGGCGACTACTCCAAGGTGTGGGCCGAGCGCGACTACGTCGGCCAGGCGCGGAGGGTGCGCGCCGCCGTCATGGTGGTGCACGGGCTCAACGACTGGAACGTCAAGATCAAAAACTCCGTGCAGTGGTGGAACGCGCTGAAGGAAGCGGGCGTCCCGCGCAAGCTGTGGCTCCACCAGGGCAACCACTCCACGCCGTTCCGCTGGCGGGTCGAGGAATGGCTGCGCCAGACGCTGCACTGGTTCGACCGCTACCTGTACGGCGTCCGCAACGGGATCGAGCGCGAGCCGCGCGTGGACGTCCAGCACGCGGATGGGACGTGGGAGACGGCGACGGACTGGCCCGTCCCCGGCACGCGCACCGTCCCGGTCAGCCTCAACGCGGGACCGGCCGGGCAGCCGGGCGCCCTCGGCCTCAGGCCCCGGTCAGGCGCGGCGCAGTCGTTCACGGACGCGGGCAAGACCCGCACGGCCGAGCAGCTCCTCGTGGGCGAGGACCAGGCGGACCCGAACCGGCTCGCCTACCTGACCGGGCCGCTGGCGAGGCCCGTCCGGGTGGACGGCATCCCCTCGATGTCGCTGCGGGCCTCCCTCGACGGCCGGTCGCCGTACCTGACGGCACTGCTGGTCGACTACGGCACCGACACCCGTCCCACGGGCGCGCGGGTCAACACCGGCGAGCAGGTCTGCTACGGCCAGAGCGTGCCGGGCGACTCCGGCTGCACGATCCGGCAGGCGCTGCACACCGAGACCGCCCCCTACAAGATCATCACGCGGGGGTGGCTGGACGCGCGGAACCGGCACGGCTTCGCCCGGACCGAGCCGATCGAGGCCGGGCGGACCTACACCTTCCGGTGGGACCTCGAACCGGCCGACTACACGGTGAAGGCCGGGCACCGGCTCGGCGTGATCCTGCTGTCCACCGACCACGACTACACGCTCCGCTACCCGGCGGGGACGAAGGTCGGCGTGCGGCCGGGCGTCAGCAGGGTGCTGCTGCCGCTGGCGCGGGGCGGCCGGGAGTCGCTCCAGTAGCGCGGCGCGGCGGGCCGGGGGCGGGGGACGCCTCTCCCCCGGCCCGTCCGCTCATGAGCCGAAGACCTCGCGGAGGCGGCCGATCTGCTCGCGGCGCTCGGCGGCGCACTGCTCGTCGAGGGTGTTCTCCGCGGCCTGCCACAGCAGCCGCTTGGTCGCGGCGGCCGCACCCGGGTTCACCGCGAGCAGGGCGTCCGCCAGGTCGCGGACGGCTCCGTCGAGGCCGTCGCGCGGGACGACGGTCTCGGCGAGCCCGATCCGGGCCGCCTCGTCGGCGAGCACCGTCCGGGCGGTGAGGCACAGCTCCAGGGCGCGCCCGACCCCCACGATCTCGACCAGCGGCTTGGTGCCGGTCAGGTCCGGAACGAGCCCGAGCGCGGGCTCCTTCATGCAGAACCTGGCGTCCTCGGCGATCACGCGGATGTCGCAGGCCAGCGCGAGCTGGAAGCCGGCGCCGATGGCGTGGCCCTGCACCGCCGCGACGGAGACGATGTCGGGGCGCCGCAGCCAGGTGTAGCCCTCCTGCAGCTCGGCGATGAAGCGGTCGGTGCCCTCGGCGTCGGCGCCGTCGGTGAACCCCTCGCCGCCTCCGCCGCCGGAGAACATGCCGAGGTCGATGCCCGCGGAGAACGAGGGTCCCTCCCCGCGCAGGACGACGACGCGCACGCCCGCGGGCAGGGAGCGCCCGATCGCGGCGAGCCCGCGCCAGGTCGCGAACGTCATGGCGTTGCGCCGCTCGGGCCGGTTCAGGGTGACGGTCGCGACCGCGCCGTCCACGTCCAGCCGCAGCCCCGCCTCGTCGAGGCCCGGCGGGACGGACCCCGCCGTCTCCGGCGCCGTGGCCGTTTCCGGCCTGCCGGCCGTGGTCGCGTCCCCCATGGGTCTTCCCTCCGATGAGCGTTCGGGTCCCGCCTCGCCGTCCACGAGGCGGGACCCGCAATCCTGTCCGCCGCCGCGACCGAACCTTACTCGGTCGGTCGCGGCGCCGGGTCAGGCGGTGCGCTCATCCGGGGGCCGGTGTCCGGTCAGGACTTCTTGCCCCGGGTCGCGCCACCGCGACCGCGCAGGTTGACGCCGGACTCGGTCAGAATCCGGTGGATGAAACCGTACGAGCGGCCGGTGGCGGCTGCCAGGGCGCGGATGCTCTCGCCGGAGTCGTACCTCTTCTTCAGGTCCGACGCCAGCTTGTCGCGCTCGGCACCGGTCACGCGGGTGCCCTTCTTCAGGGTCTCGGCCACGAGTACCTCCCGTAGTGATGTGGTGACCGCTGCGTTATCCCCCGCCATGATCAGTCATTCCCGCCGGTTCGGCTACCCACTCGGCCAGAAAAGATCTGCGGAAGTCACTCCGCAGGTCACGCGAGGGCCACCAGATCGGCAAACTCGTCACTCCAGATGTCTTCCACACCATCCGGGAGCAAAATCACTCTTTCCGGTGCGAGCGCCTCCACCGCGCCCTCGTCGTGGGTCACCAGGACGATCGCTCCGGCGAACGTCCGCAGAGCCGCGAGGATCTCCTCGCGGCTCGCCGGATCGAGGTTGTTGGTGGGCTCGTCCAGAAGCAGCACGTTGGCGCTGGAGACCACGAGCATCGCCAGTGCCAGCCGGGTCTTCTCGCCGCCGGACAGCACCCCCGCGGGCTTGTCGACGTCGTCGCCGGAGAACAGGAACGAGCCGAGGATCTTGCGGACCTCGACCGGCGCCATGCCGGGGGCGGCGGACTGCATGTTCTCCAGGACGGACCGCTCGACCTCCAGCGTCTCGTGCTCCTGCGCGTAGTAGCCGATCCGCAGCCCGTGCCCGGCCACGACCGACCCGGTGTCGGCCTTGTCGACCCCCGCCAGCAGCCGCAGGAGCGTCGTTTTCCCGGCGCCGTTCAGGCCCAGAATGACGACCCGGCTGCCGCGGTCGATGGCCAGGTCCACGTCGGTGAATATCTCCAAAGATCCGTACGATTTCGACAAACCCTCCGCGGTGAGGGGGGTTTTGCCACAAGGTGCCGGGTCCGGGAAGCGAATTTTGGCCACCTTGTCGGCCTGCCGCTCACCCTCGACGCCCGCCAGCAGCTGCCGGGCCCGCCGGTCCATCTGCTGGGCCGCCTTGGCCTTGGTGGCCTTGGCCCGCATCTTGTCGGCCTGCGACAGCAGCGTCGACGCCTGCCGCTGCGCGTTCGCCGACTCGCGCTTGCGGCGCCGCTCGTCGGTCTCCCGCTGGTCGAGGTACTTCTTCCAGCCGACGTTGTAGATGTCGATCACGCCGCGGTTGGCGTCCAGGTGGAACACCCGGTTGACCACCGCGTCCAGCAGCTCCACGTCGTGGCTGATGACGACGAGGCCGCCCTGGTGGCCTTTCAGGAAGTCGCGCAGCCAGACGACCGAGTCGGCGTCCAGGTGGTTGGTGGGCTCGTCCAGCAGCAGTGTGTCGGCGCCCGAGAACAGGATGCGGGCCAGCTCGACGCGCCGCCGCTGGCCGCCCGACAGCGTGCCGAGCGGCTGGGTCATCACCCGGTCCGGCAGGCCGAGGCTGGAGGCGATCGAGGCGGCCTCGGCCTCCGCGCTGTAGCCGCCGAGGACGTGCAGGCGCTCCTCCAGCCGCCCGTACCGGCGGACGGCCTTGTCGCGCCCGGTGCCGGTCGCGGTCGCCATCGCCTCCTCGGCGGCGCGCAGCTCGCGGATCACCTCGTCCAGCCCGCGGGCGGACAGGATCCGGTCGCGGGCCAGCTCGTCCAGGTCGACGCCGCGGGGGTCCTGCGGCAGGTAGCCGATGGTCCCGGAGGACGTCACGGCGCCCTGCGCGGGCAGCGCCTCACCCGCCAGGACCTTGGTGAGCGTGGTCTTGCCGGCGCCGTTGCGGCCGACGAAGCCGACCCGGTCGCCGGGGTTGACCCGGAAGCTGGCGGCCTCGATCAGCAGCCGGGACCCGGCGCGCAGCTCGATGTCTTTCGCGATGATCACAGTGACAGGGCTCCCCTGACGGACGGCTCGGTGGACAGGCACGAAGAAGCGCGCCGCGCGGTCCTGTGACCGGGGCGCGCTGGGCGGCCTGTCAGTTCGGGAGCGGAACCATTCGCCCAGTGTACGTGAAGCCGGACCGGCCGCGGCCATCGCGGAGCCCCCCGGATCCGATGTGTAGACGCGATGGGCGGGGCCAGGATGGGAGGTGGCGGCGTGCGGCGGACGACACCGGGGCCACGGTCCCCAGCAGAAGGAGTGTGAGTCGGATGACCCACGTCACAGGCAACGCGCCGGACGGGACGCCCAACTGGCTGGACATCGGCGTCCCCGATCTCGACCGGGCCAGGACGTTCTACGGGACCCTCCTGGGCTGGCAGTTCCAGGACGCCGGACCGGAGGCGGGGCACTACAACATGTGCAACCTGCGCGGCGAGCCCGTCGCCGGGATGATGCAGAACCCCGAGGGCGAGCCGGACGTGTACTGGTGGAACGTCTACTTCGCCGCCGACGACTGCGACGGGCTCGCCAAGCGGGCCACCGACGCGGGCGGGGAGGTCGTCGTCCCGTCCATGGACGTGATGGACCTCGGCCGCATGGCGGTCCTGCGCGACCCGCAGGGAGCGCATTTCGGCCTGTGGCAGGGCCGCTCCCACCCCGGCTCGCGGATCGTGAACGTCCCGGGCTCGTACGTGTGGAACGAGCTCGTCGCGCGCGACTCGGCCGCGGCCGGGGAGTTCTACAAGGCGGTGTTCGGCTACGAGCTGGAGCCGATGCCGGGCGACATGGACTACACCGTCCTGCGGCGGGCGGGCGACGGGCGCTACGTCGGCGGCATCCTCGGCGGATCCGGGATCGTCCTCGGCGGCGGCGGCGACCCCGCCTCGTCCTGGACGACGTATTTCGCGGTCGACGACGCCGACGAGGCGGCCCGCAGGGTCCGCGCGGGCGGCGGCACCGTCGACTCCGAGCCGCAGGACACCCCGTACGGGCGGTCGGCGACGGTCCGCGACCCCTTCGGGGTCCCGTTCCACGTGATGAAGCCCGCGCAGGAGCCGCAGTCCTGATCCGGTGGTCCCGGGGGCCGGACGTGCTCCGTCCGGCCCCCGGGATCAGCCCTGGCGTTCGGAGGCGAGCCGCTGCGTGATCGTGTGCTGGAGGCGCTGGAGGCCGGACGCGCCGACCAGCCCGATCTGGCCTTCGAGGTCGCGCAGCAGGACGTCCTCGTTCATCACGACCTCCGACGACTGCATCATCACGGTGCCCTGGCCGGTGAAGTCGAACTGGTGCTCCTCGCCGGAGGAGCCGCCGATCCCGAAGATCATCCGGGCGGCGCCGAACGCGCCGCGCATGTAGGAGTGGTCGTAGTGGTGGCACGGCGACGGGCAGTCGGCCCAGCCGAGCAGCGCCTGCGGGTCGACGCGGATCGGCGGTTCGACGAAGTGCACGGGACCGTTGGAGGCGGCGACGAACCGGCCCGTGCCGATCAGGGTCAGGAACCCGGGGATGATCGACTGCTTCAGCTCCAGGCCCGGCTCGAAGGCGAGCAGGTTACCCGCCCGGACGGTGAGGTTGCCCTCCTCCAGGTCGAAGGAGTTGACGTCGAACCCGCGGTCGGCGAGGACGAGCTTGCCCTGCCCCTGCGCGACGATCCAGTCCTGCGCGTACAGCGGGGAGTTGAAGGTGTGCGCGACGAGGGAGTCCAGCGGGCCGGACGACAGCGCCTCGAACTTGATCTGCCCGTAGTAGGCGATCATCTTGCCCTTCTGCGCGAACCACTGCCCCTTGAGGTCGACGCTGAAGGCGTAGGGGTTGACGTTGTCGTTGGACGGCAGCGTCGTGGGGTTCCAGGTCTGCGTCCCGAACGTGCTCACGGTCAGATCTTCCTCTCGCTGGCCTGGACGTAGACGACGCCGGAGCCGCTCAGCTCCAGCTGGAAGCCCTCGCCGGAGCCGCGTCCGATCAGGTCGCGCAGCCCCACCGCCGTGGTGAGCTTGTTCTGCACCTGGCCGCGGTGGGCCACGTACGCCTGCGGGTCGACGTGGACGGGACGCTGCGGGGTGATCGGCAGCTCCATCACGCCGCCGTGCGACAGCAGCGCGCACGCGCCGTGCCCGGTGAGCGTTGTGGTGAACAGGCCCTGCCCGGTGACCGCGCCGCGCACGATGCCGCGCACGCCGCCCTGCTCGCCCATGAACATGGTGCCGACCTGCAGGGTCGCGTCGTGCACCAGCAGCCGGTCGGCCTCGGCGTAGAGGGTGTCGGCGCCGTTCAGCTCGACGACGGACACGTGCAGCCCGCCGTGGCCGAACATGACGCTGCCCTGGCCGGTCACGTGCATCATCGCGCTGTGCTCGCCGGCGACGGCGCGCCCGAGCGTGCCGCCGATGCCCTGCCCGGCCGTGGCGGTCGGGGCGAACGACACCGGGCCGGTGTAGGCCAGCATGGCGCCGCGCTTGCTGTAGACCTCCTGCCCCGGTCCGATCGGGACCTGGAGCATCTTGGAGTTGATCGACTGGTAGCCGGGCATCAGATCTCCAGAATCCCGCCGCGCTCGGCCGGCTGGACGTAGACCAGCCCGTGCCCCTGGTACCGGAACTGCACGCTCTCCCCCGATCCCTGACCGATCACCGTCCGCCAGTTCACGTCGGTGACCACGTCCTGCTGAAGCTGCCCGTGGTGGCAGACGTAGGCGTGCGGGTCGACGCACAGCGGCGTCTGCGGCGTCACCTCCAGCGCGATGGCCGGTCCCTGCGACAGGACCGCCACCGTCCCGTGCCCCTCGACCTTGGTGGTGGCGAGGCCCTGACCGGTGCCCATCCCCCGCAGCCCCACGAACTGCACGCCCGTGCTCAGGTTCCCGTCGAGCGCCAGCAGGCTCTCCGACTCCACGAACAGGGTGTCGCCGGTGAGCTGGACGAGCGTCACCTCCGTCGCCTCGCTCGCCAGGTAGACCGTCCCCTGCCCGGTGATCTCCATGAGGGTCATGCCCTCGCCGGCGATCCTGCGCTTGAGGGCGCCGCGCAGGCCCTCGCCGCCCGTCATGCCCTGCCGCTTGAACGCCATCTGGCCCTCGTAGGCCACCATCGAGCCGTTCAGCGCCCGGATCGTCTCGCCGCCGATGTCGACGGCGAGCATCTTCGAGCCGTTCATTCGAAATTGCGCCACGAAGCGAGAAGATACAGCCCGGCGCGTTGCCGGTCCGCCCGGTGCGCCGATCGGGAAGGATGAGCACATGTGGATCGCTCCCGAACGCCGCAGTCTCAGCCGGTGGGCCGTCCCAGGGCTCGTCCTGGGCGCCGGTGTGGTGGTCGGGGCCGTGCTGGCCGCCGACGGGCGGTCCGGGACGGCCCTCATCGCGCTGGCCTCGCTGGCCGGGTACGCGGCGTACCTCGCCTACCGCCGCAACGAGCCGGCGCTGCCGCTCAGTGAGGGTTTCGGGTCGGGCACCCGGGCCCGCGCGCACCTGCGGGCCGCCGCCATGACGGGCGACGTGCTGACCGTCGCGGTCGTCGGCGGCCTCGTGGTGCAGGCGCTGCGCGGCGCCGACATCACCGCCTACGTGTGGCTGGCGGCCGTCGCCGGCGTGACGTACCTGCTGTCGGCGATCGCCGGCGGCCGCGGGCTGTGACCGGCCGCCGTCCGGCCGGGTGAGCTGCGGGAATAGTGGGTTAACTTCTCCTGACAACTGCGGTTTCGCCGGCCTGCGGGCGGCATGATGCGCCTGTGTCCTCCACCGACACCCTCGACGCGCTCGTCCCGGCCCGGGCCGTGTTCCACCCCGTGGTCGACCTCGGCACGGGCGCCGTCGTCGCCGTGGAGGCGCACGCCGCCCCGTCCGGCCCGTCCGGCGGCCCGGTGCGGCCCGACCCGGCGTCCGGGGACGTGCGCCGCGCGGTCGCGGCGGCGCGCGCGGCCGCCGAGCTGGGCACCCCGCTGCCGCTGCAGATCGGGCTGCGCGCCGAGTCCCTCGCGAGCGGCGCCGACCTGCTCGGCGAGCTGCACCGCGGACTCGGGGAGACCGGACGGCGCCCGCAGGAGATCATCCTGTGCGTCGGCGGGGGCTTCCCGCCCGCGCGGCGCCCGGCCCTCGCCGCCGCGCTGTCGGCGCTGCGCCGCGCCGGGTACCTCGTCGGGCTGTCCGGCCTCGGCTCCGCCCACACCCCGCTCGACCTGTTGGTCGACGGCGCCTCCTACCTGCTCAAGCTCGATCCCGGGCTGGCCCGGACGGCGGCCGGCGATCCGCGCCGCGCGGCGCTCGTGGCGAGCCTCGTCGAGCTGGCGCACCGGCTGGAGACCCGCGTCCTCGCGCCGGGCATGACGACGCACGACCAGGTTCTGCACCTGCGCGAGACCGGCGTCCGGCTCGTCCAGGGACCCGCCCTCGCGCCGCCGGACTGGCGCCCGGGAATGCCGGTGAGCATCCCGGTCACCGGCGGGCGCGAGGCCCCGGCCCGGCCCGGCGCCGGTCTCGGGCCCCGGGTGTCGGAGTTCACCCTCCCCGCGGTGACGCTGCCGCGGACGGCGACCGCCGGCGAGGTGCTCACCGTGCTCAACGCCGAGACCGGTGCCACCAGCGTCGTCCTGGTCGACGAGCGGCAGCGGCCGAGCTTCACCGTCGACCGGACGCGCTTCCTGCTCCAGCTGTCGGGCGCCTACGGGCACGCCCTGCACGCGCGCCGGCCCGCCGCCCGGCTCGCCGACCCGCCGCGGCCCGTCCCGCGCACCGTCCCGGCGATCGCCGCGCTGCGGGCCGCCGGCGCGGAGGACGAGCGCGTCTACGACGACCTGGTCGTGGTGGACGAGGTCGGCCGCTGCCTCGGCATCGTCCGGGTGGCCGACCTGATCCGGGCCATGTCGCGCTGAGATCGCCGCTGCGGCCCTAGACCGTCCCGGATGATCCCTTATGCGGATCAAGGCCGGAGAGTCCCGTGGCGGCCGTCTCCTGCGCGAGAATGGCCGCCTGGACGCGGCTGGCGAGCCCGAGCTTGCCGAGGATGCGGCTCACGTGCGTCTTGGTGGTCGTCTCGGCCATGGCGAGCCGGGACGCGATCTGCCCGTTCGACAGGCCCTCCCCGAGGCAGCCGAACACCTCGCGCTCGCGCGGCGTCAGCTCCGCCAGCCCCGGCACCTCCGCCGGGGCCGCCGGCCGGGCCGCGAAGGCGCCGATGAGCCGCCGGGTGACCTGGGGGGCGATGATGCCCTCGCCCGCCGCGACGGTCCGCACGGCCTCCACCAGCCTGTCGGCGTCGACGTCCTTGAGCAGGAACCCGGCGGCGCCCGCCCGCAGCGCCCCGAACACGTACTCGTCCATGTCGAACGTCGTCAGCACCAGGACGTCGGTGAACCCGGCGATCCGCCGGGTGGCGGCGATCCCGTCCAGGCGGGGCATGCGGACGTCCATGAGCACCACGTCGGGCCGGAGCTCGCCGGCCAGTTCCACCGCGCGCGCCCCGTCGGCGGCCTCGCCGACCACCCGCACGTCCGGCGCGGCGCCGAGGATCAGCACCAGCCCGGCCCGCACCGCCGCCTGGTCGTCGGCGACCAGCACGTCGATCACGCCGTCCCGCCCCGTGCTCACGCCGCCCCGCCCAGCGAGTCGACGGGCAGCTCGGCGTGCACCCGCCAGCGGCCGCCGTCCGGCCCGGCGGCGAACCTGCCGGCGAGCATCACGGCGCGCTCGCGCATCCCGACCAGGCCGCTGCCGGTGCCGGGCAGCCGGGAGCCGTCCAGGCCGAGCGGGCTCAGGACGTCGATCACCACGTGCCCGCCCGCGTACTCCACCCGCACGTCGGCGCACCCGGACCCGGCGTGCTTCAGCGCGTTCGTCAGCGCCTCCTGGACGATCCGGTAGGCGGCCAGCTCGACCGCCGCCGGCAGCTCCGGCTGCTCTCCGGCGACCTCCAGCCGCGCCGACAGGTCGGACCGCGCGGTGTGCCGGACGAGCCGGTCCAGCTCCGCCAGCCGCGGCCGGGCCGCCGGGTCCGCGTCGTCGCCCTCCCGCAGCAGCCCGATCATCCGCCGCATCTCGGCGAGCCCCTGCACGCTGTTCTCCCGGATGACCTCCATCGCCCGGTTCACGCCCTCCCGGTCCAGGCCCTGCACCTTCAGCACGGCCGAGGAGTGCAGCGCGACCGCGCTCAGGTGGTTGGCGATCACGTCGTGCAGCTCGCGGGCCATCCGGGCGCGCTCGGCGCTCACGGCGGCCCGACGGTCCATCTCGGCCAGCCGCGCGACCTGCTCGGCGCGCTCCCGCTCCGTCTCGGCCCGGGACCGGTGCTCCCGGACGGCCATCGCGGTCAGCACCGGCGTCACCCACACCACCCCGGCGACCGACGCCCCGAGCACGGCGACCGCGACGCCGCGCAGGGCCAACGCCGCCGCGACCGCCACCGCCGCGCTCGCCGCCAGCGTCGTCCCGAGCAGCCACTCCGCCGCCCGGCGCCGCCCGTACAGGCTCGCCGCGTACAGCGCGTCCCCGTAGATCATCACGGTGGCGAGGCTCGGCCCGAACGCGACGTCGACGAAGTTGAACGGCGTCGAAAGCAGCAGCCCGGTGAGCGGCGCCGTCCGCCTCAGCGGCATCGCCGCGCACAGCCCGATCAGCGGGAGCAGGCGCAGCCGGAACGAGGGGTTCCAGCCGTCGGACCAGACGGTGTGCCCGTGCGCCGCGAGCACCACGAGACCGCCCGCGAGCGCGGCGACGGCGATCAGCGCGTCCTGGCGCGTGGTGAGACGTCGGAGCCTGTGCACGGGTCCATCTCAGCATCTCGCCCGGGATGTCTCGTCCGTCCGGGTGAGGAGCGCGCGTACATCCTTCGGACGACCCGCGAAACCTCACCGCAGACGACGATCCGCCCCCGTCCCGGGGCGGACGATGGGATCCCCGCCGTCGAGAAGGGATTCCACGTGCTCCTTGCGGTGATCGCCGGATGCGAGATCGGCTTCTGGGTCCTGCTCGCCGCGGGCCTTCTCGCCCGCTACGCGCTGCGCCTGCGCCGCACCGGCGCGGCGCTCCTGCTGTGCGTCCCGCTGGTCGACCTGGTCCTGCTGGCCGCCACGGCCATCGACCTGCGCGGCGGCGCCACCGCCGGCGCCGCCCACGGGCTGTCGGCGGCCTACCTCGGCTACTCCGTCGCGTTCGGCCACAGCATGGTGCGCTGGGCGGACGAACGCTTCGCCCACCGTTTCGCCGGCGGACCGCCGCCCACCCGCGGTCCGCGGTACGGGGCGGCGCGCGCCCGCTACGAGTGGCGCGAGTTCGGCAAGGCGGCCCTCGCCACGGCCATCGCCTGCGGCCTGCTCCTGACGATGATCGCCCTGGTCGGCGACGCCGACCGCACGCGGGCCCTCGACGCATGGCTGGGGCGCCTCGGATTCGTCCTGGCGATCTGGTTCCTCTGGCCGGTCACGACCACCCTCTGGCCCCCCAAGCCGCGGGACGGCGCCACCCGGGACCCAGCCGAGCACGCACGGCCGGAGTGACGCTCGGCGAGCGGAACGGCCCGCCCGCCGCGCCCTCGCCGGGCTTTCCGACGCCGTGAGGCCGCGCCCCGGGACGGGGCGCGGCCTCACGGCGCGGCGTGGCGCGGGTCAGACGTTGAAGCCGAGGGCGCGGAGCTGGTCGCGGCCCTCGTCGGTGATCTTGTCGGGGCCCCACGGCGGGAGCCAGACCCAGTTGATCTTGACGTCCTTGGCGAGGCCCTCCAGCGCGCTGTGGGCCTGGTCCTCGATCACGTCGGTGAGCGGGCAGGCGGCGCTGGTGAGCGTCATGTCCAGGGTGGCGACCTCGTCGGACAGGTCGACGCCGTACACCAGGCCGAGGTCGACGACGTTGATGCCGAGCTCGGGGTCGACGACGTCCTTGAGGGCCTCAAGGATCTCCGCCTCCTCCTCGGAGGGGGCGGCGGCCGCGGGCGCCTCGGTGTCGGGCGTCTCCTGGGCGGGCGTGTCGGTCGCGGGCGTGTCGGTCATGGTGCCTCTCCGAGTGCGCGGGCGGTCGCGTCCTTCCACGCCATCCAGGCGAGCAGGGCGCATTTGATGCGGGCGGGGTACTTCGAGACCCCGGCGAAGGCGACGGCGTCCTCCAGGACGTCCTCGTCAGGCGCGACGTCCTGGCCGCGGGACTGCATCAGCGCCAGGAACTCCTCGCCGACCGCCATCCCCTCCTTGACGGACTTGCCGATCAGCAGGTCGGACATCACCGAGGCGCTCGCCTGGCTGATCGAACAGCCCATGGCGTCGTAGGACACGTCGGCGACCGTGGCGTCCTGGCCCCCGCCCTCCAGGTGGACGCGCAGCGTCACCTCGTCGCCGCACGTGGGGTTGACGTGGTGCGCCTCCCCCTCGAACGGCTCCCGCAGCCCCTTGTGCAGGGGGTTGCGGTAGTGATCCAGGATGACCTCCTGGTACATCGCCTCCAGCTGCATGGCGTCCTTTCTCAACCTTTCTCGCTACAACCCGGGCACGTCAGGGCGTGTTCCTCAGGCGGTGCCGAAGAACTTCTGCGCCTGCCTCACGCCGTCGGCGAGCGCGTCCACGTCGCCGAGGGTGTTGTAGAGGTAGAACGTCGCGCGGGTGGTCGCCGGGATGCCGAAGCGGCGGCAGATCGGCCACGCGCAGTGGTGGCCGACGCGGACCTCGACGCCCAGCTCGTCCAGGACCTGCCCGACGTCGTGCGGGTGGATGCCGTCGACGGTGAACGACACGGCGCCGCCGCGGGCCTCGGTGGTGCCGGGGCCGATGACCCGGATGCCGGGGATCTCGCCGAGCCGGTCCAGCGAGTGGCCGACCAGGGCCTCCTCGTGGGCGTGCACGCGGTCCATGCCGATCTCGGTGAGGTAGTCGCAGGCCACGCCCAGCCCGACCGCCTGCGCGGTCATCGGGACGCCCGCCTCGAACCGCTGCGGCGGCGGCATGAACGTGGTCTCCTCCATGTGGACGACCTCGATCATGGAACCGCCGGTGATGAACGGCGGCATGGCCGCGAGCAGCTCGCCGCGGCCCCACAGCACGCCGATGCCGGTGGGGCCGAGCATCTTGTGGCCGGAGAACACCAGGAAGTCGGCGCCGAGCCGGGCCACGTCCACGGGCTGGTGCGGAACCGACTGCGCGGCGTCCAGCAGGACGAGCGCGCCGACGGCGTGGGCGCGCTCCACGATCCGCTCGATCGGCGGAACGGTCCCGAGCACGTTCGACTGGTGCGTCAGTGCGACGATCTTCGTGCGCTCGTTGACGATGCCGTCGAGGTCGTCGAGGTCGAGGCGGCCCTCGTCGGTGATGCCGAACCAGCGCAGGGTGGCGCCCGTCCGCCGGCAGAGCTGCTGCCACGGGACGAGGTTGGCGTGGTGCTCCATCTCCGACACCACGACCTCGTCGCCGGGGCCGACCGCGAACCGCTCGGCCCCGGGGCCGGCGGTGGCCGCGTTGCTCATCGCGTAGGCGACCAGGTTGATGCCCTCGGTGGCGTTCTTGGTGAACACGATCTCGGCGGGCGACGCGCCGACGAAGCGGGCGATCGAGGCGCGGGCGTTCTCGTAGGCCTCCGTCGCCTCCTCGGCGAGCAGATGCGCCCCGCGGTGCGGCGCCGCGTTGTGCCGCTCGTAGAACTCCCGCTCGGCGTCCAGCACCCGGACGGGCTTCTGCGACGTCGCCCCCGAGTCGAGGTACACCAGCGGGCGCCCGCCGCGGACCGTGCGCTGCAGCAGCGGGAAGTCCTTCTTCAGCTCCTCGGGCAGAAGGCTCGCCGTTCCCTGTGCGGAGGCGGCCGTCCCCGCCCCCCGGGCCGCTTCCGTCATAGGGACGCGCCCGCCTTCACGTACTTCTCGTAGCCCTCGTTCTCCAGCTCGTCGGCCAGCTCGGGCCCGCCCTCGGCGACGACGCGGCCGGCGGCGAACACGTGCACGAAGTCGGGCTTCACGTAGCGCAGGATGCGCGTGTAGTGGGTGATGAGCAGGACGCCGGTGTCGCCGGAGGCGAAGCGGTTGACGCCCTCGGAGACGACCTTCAGGGCGTCGACGTCGAGGCCGGAGTCGGTCTCGTCCAGCACGGCGACCTTCGGCTTCAGCATCTCCAGCTGGAGGATCTCGTGCCGCTTCTTCTCGCCGCCCGAGAAGCCCTCGTTCAGGCTGCGCTGCGCGAACGCCGGGTCGATGGACAGGGCGTCCATCGCGGCCTTCATCTCCTTGGAGAACTCGCGCAGCTTCGGGGCCTCGCCGCGCACGGCGGTGACGGCCGAGCGCAGGAAGTTGGACACCGAGACGCCGGGCACCTCGACCGGGTACTGCATCGCCAGGAACAGCCCGGCGCGAGCGCGCTCGTCGACCGACATGGCCAGGACGTCCTCGCCGTCCAGCGTGACGGAGCCGGACGTCACCTCGTACTTCGGGTGGCCGGCGACCGCGTAGGCGAGGGTGGACTTGCCGGAGCCGTTCGGCCCCATGATCGCGTGGGTCTCGCCGGCCTTCACGGTCAGGTCGACCCCGCGCAGGATCTCCTTCGCGCCGTCGGAGCCGTCGCCGACGGAGACGTGGAGGTCGCGGATCTCAAGCGTGGCCATAGTGCGTCTAGTCCTTCGTCGTGCGGTCAGTCGTCGCCGGCGAGCGAGACGTAGACCTCGCCGTCCTCGACCCTGACCTTGTAGGTGGCGACCGGCTGCGTGGCCGGCGGGTTGGTGGGCTTGCCGCTGCGCAGGTCGAAGCAGGACCCGTGCAGCCAGCACTCGATGGTGCCGTTGTAGACCTCGCCCTCGGAGAGCGAGACCTCGGCGTGCGAGCAGATGTCGTTCAGGGCGAACACGTCGCCGCCGCTTCGCGCGATGACGACGGGCGTGTCGTCGACCTCGACGCCGAGCGCCCCGTCGGCGGGGACCTCGTCCAGCGCGCACACCTTCACGAAGGTCACTTGGCCGCTCCCCGGTCCAGCTCCGCCTCGATCGCCTCGCGCACCTTCTCGCGCACCTCGACGACCTCGATGCGCTCGATGAGCTGGCCGAGGAAGCCCCGGACCACCATGCGGCGCGCCGCGTCGAAGGTGATGCCGCGCGCCTGGAGGTAGAACAGGTGCTCGTCGTCCAGCCGCCCGGACGCCGAGGCGTGGCCCGCTCCGGCGACCTCGCCCGTGAGGATCTCCAGGTTCGGCACGGAGTCGACCCGCGTCCCGTCGGTGAGCACGAGGTTGCGGTTCAGCTCGTAGGTGTCGGTGCCCTCGGCCTCCGCGCGGATGATCACATCGCCGATCCAGACGGCGTGCGCGTCCCGGTCCTGCAGGGCGCCGCGGTAGTCGACGCGGCTGCGGCAGTGCGGGACGGCGTGGTCGACGAGGAGGCGGTGCTCCAGGTGCTGGCCGCCGTCGGCGAAGTACACCCCGTACAGCTCGGCGTCGCCGCCGGGCCCCTCGTAGGCGACGGACGGCGAGATCCGCACGACGTCGCCGCCGAGCGAGATGTTGTGCGAGACGAACCGGGCGTCGCGGCTGAGCCGGGCGTGCTGGTGGGAGACGTGGACGCCGTCGTCCGCCCAGTCCTGCAGGCTGATCACCGACAGGCGGGCGCCGTCGCCGACGACGAACTCGATGTTGTCGGCGTAGGTCGCCGAGCCCTGGTGCGCCAGCACGACGGTGGCCTCGGCGAAGGGCTCCAGGACGACGGTGGTGTGCCCGTAGGCGGCGGCCGAGGCGTCCTCGCCGCGCAGCCGCAGCACCGTCGGCGCGGAGGCCGCGGTCTCCTTCGGGACGGTCACGACCGTGGCCTGGGTGAAGGAGCTCCACGCCTGGGCGCTGACCCGGTCGGCGGGGACGTAGGCCCTGCCGAGGCGCTCGTCGCCGCGGCCGACGGTCTCGACGGTCACCTCCGGCGCCGCCTCGACCTCCAGGAGGACCTTGCCGCCGTCCTGGGCCGTGCCGTTGTGCAGGCCGCGCAGGCGGCGCAGCGGGGTGAACCGCCACTCCTCCTCGCGGCCCGTGGGCACGTCGAAGTCGGCAACCTCGTAGGACGCCTTCTCGTGCAGCGTCGAGAGAGGCTTCTGCTCCAGCCCCATCAGCCGACGGCTCCTTCCATCTGCAGTTCGATGAGCCGGTTCAGCTCCAGGGCGTACTCCATCGGCAGCTCGCGCGCGATCGGCTCGACGAACCCGCGCACGATCATCGCCATCGCCTCGTCCTCGGTGAGGCCGCGGCTCATCAGGTAGAACAGCTGCTGCTCGGACACCTTGGAGACGGTGGCCTCGTGGCCCATCTCCACGTCGTCCTCGCGGACGTCGACGTAGGGGTAGGTGTCGGAGCGGCTGATCTGGTCGACCAGCAGCGCGTCGCACTTGACCGTGGACTTGCTGTGCTCGGCGCCCTCCTGGATCTGCACCAGCCCGCGGTAGGACGTGCGGCCGCCGCCGCGCGCCACCGACTTGGAGATGATGCTGCTGGAGGTGTTCGGCGCGGCGTGCACCATCTTCGCGCCGGCGTCCTGGTGCTGGTCCTCGCCCGCGAACGCGATCGACAGGGTCTCGCCCTTGGCGTGCTCGCCGAGCAGGTAGATGGCCGGGTACTTCATGGTGACCTTGGAGCCGATGTTGCCGTCGACCCACTCCATGGTGGCGCCCTCGTAGGCGACGGCGCGCTTGGTCACCAGGTTGTAGACGTTGTTCGACCAGTTCTGGATCGTCGTGTAGCGGACGCGGGCGTCCTTCTTCACGACGATCTCCACGACGGCCGAGTGCAGCGAGTCGGACTTGTAGATCGGGGCGGTGCAGCCCTCGACGTAGTGGACGTAGGAGCCCTCGTCGGCGATGATCAGCGTCCGCTCGAACTGGCCCATGTTCTCGGTGTTGATCCGGAAGTAGGCCTGGAGCGGGATCTCCACGTGCACGCCCGGCGGGACGTAGATGAACGAGCCGCCCGACCACACGGCGGTGTTGAGCGCGGCGAACTTGTTGTCGCCGACCGGGATCACCGAGCCGAAGTACTCCTGGAAGATCTCCGGGTGCTCGCGCAGGCCGGTGTCGGTGTCGACGAAGATGACGCCCTTCTCCTCAAGGTCCTCGCGGATCTTGTGGTAGACGACCTCCGACTCGTACTGGGCGGCGACGCCGGCGATGAGGCGCTGCTTCTCCGCCTCGGGGATGCCGAGCTTGTCGTAGGTGTTCTTGATGTCCTCGGGGAGCTCCTCCCAGGACGTGGCCTGCTGCTCGGTGGAGCGCACGAAGTACTTGATGTTCTCGAAGTCGATGCCCGTGAGATCCGAGCCCCAGGTGGGCATCGGCTTCTTGCTGAACAACCGCAGCCCCTTGAGGCGCAGGTCGAGCATCCACTCAGGCTCGCTCTTCTTGCCCGAGATGTCGCGGACGACGTCCTCGTTCAGGCCGCGGCGCGCCGAGGCGCCGGCCGCGTCCGAGTCGGCCCAGCCGAACTTGTACTTGTCGAGCCCTTCGAGCTCCGGGTGGGCTGCCGTAGTCATAGGGAGGTCCCTCCGGACTCCTCGTCACTGGTCAGATGCGTGCCGGCGGACGCCCCCGCGTCCGCCGTGTCCCCGCCAGGGGCGGCGTGGGCGGCGCGGGCGCCGCCCTCGCCGGTGTCGCCGGTCCCGCACAGCGAGCGGGAGCTGACGTGGGTGGTGCAGATGCCGTCGCCGTGCGCGATCGTGGCGAGCCGCTGCACTGGAGTGCCCAGCAGCCGGCTGAACGCCTCGGTCTCGGCCTCGCACAGCTGGGGGAACTCCGCGGCGACGTGCGCGACCGGGCAGTGGTGCTGGCACAACTGCTCGCCGCCGCCCGGCTGGGGCGCCTTGGCGGCGGCGGCGGCGTAGCCGTCCCCCGACAGGGCCTCGGCGAGCGTGCGGACCCGCTGGTGAGGCGGCGCGTCCTGCACGACGGGCCGGTACCGGCGCTCCAGATCGGCGATCTGCCGCCGAGCGAACTCGGCGACCGCGTGGTCGCCGGCCGTCTCGGCGAGGAACCGCAGGGCGCTGGTCGCCAGGTCGTCGTAGGCGTGCACGAAGGCGCTGCGCCCGGCGTCGGTGATGGCGAACCACTTGGCGGGGCGGCCCCGGCCGCGCCGGGACTGCGGCACCCGCGCCTTGCGGATCTCGATCATGCCCTCGGCCAGGAGCGCGTCCAGGTGCCGCCGGATCGCCGCCGGCGTGAGGCCGACGCGCTCTCCCAACGTGGACGCGGTGACGGGGCCGTGTTCGAGGATCAGCCTGGCCACCCGGGCGCGGGTGTCGCGCTCGGGCTGGCCGGACGGCACGCCGACAGGGCGCGCGGTGGCGCCCCGGCTGCTCGTCTGATCCTCGCCCACGTTTTTCACAACATCAGTGTGCCGTAATTACTTCCCGCGAAACACCGGATCGCCAATGTCGTAGCTCACGCAGGTAAGCCTTACCTAAGCTGGGCGTCCTCGCCGGAGGGCGCCTCGCCCTGGCCCGCGCCGGTCCCGCGCGGCAGCACCAGCACCGGGCACGGGGCGGCCCGAACGATTTTGCCGGAGCCCTCCCCGAGGAACACCTTGCGCAGCGGTCCATGACGGCCGGGCAGGCAGGCGACGACCTCGCCCGGCAGCATATCGACGGCGCCGAGAGTGGCGGCGACCCCGGTCCCCACCTCCGCGAGCCGCTCCACCGGCATCCCGTCCCCCAGGCGCGCCCCGAGCAGGCCCGCGGCCTCCCGCAGCTCCTCGTCGGCCCGGGCGACCTGGCGGTCCAGCGCGCCGCCGACACCGCCGAGCCCGGCCGCGAGCGCGGCCGGCCGCAGCACCAGCGTCAGCAGCCGCATCGGCAGCCCCAGCTTCCGCGCGAGCGCGGCGGCGGCCAGCAGCGGGCCCTCGACATCGCGGCGCGGCCAGAACGCCACGGTCATCCGCTTCAGCCGCCGCGCCGAGCGGTCGGGCCCGAGCGTCCGGTGGTGGCCCAGCGACTCCTCGGCGTATCCGCGCGGCGCCAGCATCACCGGCACCGGCGAGTCGTGCAGGAGCTGGTCGGCGGTGCTGCCGATGGCGATCCGGCCGCGGCGGCCGCCCGGCGCCGAGCCGATCACGACGAGATCGGCGTCCGCCTCCTTCGCGGCCTCGATGAGGCCGCGCCCGGTCCCCCGGTGGGCGCGCGCCCGCAGGTCCAGCTCCGGCCGCGGCACCTGGAGCTCGCCGAGCCGCGCGACGGCCCGCGCCAGCGCCTCCTCGGCCTGGCCCCTGAGGTAGGCGACCCATTCGGCGTCCACCGACGCGGGGCCGTGCGCGGGCCAGGCGGGCGGATAGAGGTTGACGACCGTCAGCCGCGCGAGCCGGCTCGACCGGTCCGCCGACCGGACCATCGCGGCCAGGGCGAGGGCGTCGTCGCCGCGCTCGTCGGGCGAGTACCCGACCAGCACGCGCAGCCCGTCCGGTCCCCCGCCCCTCGATTCCCCGGCATTCGGCTCACTGCCGTTCGGTTCACTGCCGTTCGGTTCACTGCCGTTCGGTTCACTCATGCGGGCTCCCTCCGTTGGGCCCTGCGTGCCGGGCCGCCAGGCGCGAGTGGCGGCGGCCGTACAGGAAGTAGGCGGCCAGGCCGACGGCGGTCCAGATCGCGAAGACGGTCCAGGTGACGCCGCCGAGCCCGACCATCAGGTAGACGCACAGCGCGACGCCGAGCAGCGGCGTCACCGGGTACAGCGGCGTGCGGAAGCTGCGCGCGAGCTCCGGCCGGGTGCGGCGCAGCACGATCACACCGACGCTGACCAGGGCGAACGCGAACAGCGTCCCGATGCTGGTGGCGTCGACGAGCCGGCCGAGCGGGATCACCGCGGCGAGGATCGCGATGAACGCCGCCACGATGACGGTGTTGGCGACCGGCACGCGGCGCCGCGGGCTCACCTTCTGGAAGACGTGCGGCACGAGCCCGTCCCGCGACATCGCGAACAGGATGCGGGTCTGCCCGTACATGACGGTGAGCACGACGCTGGCGATGGCGACCACGGCGCCCAGGGACAGGACCAGCGACGGCCACGTCCGCCCGCTCACCGAGTCCAGCACCTGCGCCAGCGAGGCCTCGGAGCCGCTGAGCGAGAACCGCGTCCAGTGCATGGCACCGACCGCGGCGAGCCCGACCAGGACGTACAGGGCGGTCACGACGGCCAGCGAGAGCATGATCGCGAGGGGCAGGTCGCGGCGCGGGTTCCTGGCCTCCTCACCGGCGGTGGAGGCGGCGTCGAAGCCGATGTAGGAGAAGAACACCTTGGAGCCGGCCGCGCTGATGCCCGCCCATCCCATCGGCGCGAACGGGGTCATGTTCCCCGCCCGGAACGCCGTGAAGGCGATCGCGCAGAAGAACAGCAGCACGCCGATCTTGAGGAACACCATGACCGTGTTGGCGGCGGCGCTCTCGGACGTGCCGCGCAGCAGCAGCGCCGTGGCGAACAGCACCACGATCACCGCGGGGACGTTGACGAGGCCGCCCTCCCCCGGCGGGTTGCTGATCTGCGCCGCGATCGTGAAGCCCGCCGCGCCGTCGAGGAAGGCGTTGAGGTAGGAGCCCCAGCCGACCGCCACGGCCGACACCGACACGGCGTACTCCAGCAGCAGGCACCAGCCGCAGACCCACGCGACCAGCTCGCCCAAAGTCGCGTAGGCGTAGGAGTAGGACGAGCCGGAGACCGGGATGGTCCCGGCCAGTTCGGCGTAGGACAGCGCCGAGAACAGGGCGGTCACGGCGGCGAGGACGAACGACAGCACGACCGCGGGCCCGGCCAGCGGGACCGCCTCGCCGAGGACGACGAAGATGCCGGTGCCGAGGGTCGCGCCGACACTGAACAGGGTGAGCTGGAGCAGGCTCATCGTGCGCCTCAGCTCGCCGCCCTCGCCGCGCCCGCCCTCGGCGACGATCAGGTCGACGGGCTTGGTCCGCAGCAGGCTGCGCGCGAAGGTCTCCGGCGCGGTCCCGGCGGTCACAGGGTGCTCGCCAGCGGCCAGGTGGCGTTCGGGGTGACGATCGTCCCCGCGGTCCCCTCCAGGATGCGCTCGCACTGGTCGATCATCCCGATCGCGGCCATGTCGCCCGTCCGCTCGACGAAGCTCACCGCCGCCTCGACCTTGGGGCCCATCGACCCGGCGGGAAAGTCCTCGCCGCGCAGCTCGTACGGCGTCGTGTGGGTGATCTCCTCCTGCCGCGGCGTGCCGAAGCCGCGCATCACGCGGGGCACGTCGGTGAGGATGAGCAGCGCGTCGGCGTCCATGCTCTCGGCGAGGACGGCCGCGGTGAGGTCCTTGTCGACCACCGCCTCGACGCCCTCCAACCGCCCCACGTCGTTGCGGAAGACCGGGATGCCGCCGCCGCCCGCGCACACCACCACCGTGCCGAGCCGGACCAGCTCCCTGATCAGCCGCGTCTCGATCACCCGCTGCGGCCGCGGGGACGGCACCACGCGGCGCCAGCGGTCCCCGTCGGGCCGGACGGTCCAGCCGTACTCGGAGGCGAGCTTCTCCGCCTCCTCGCGCTCGTAGACCTGGCCGACGAACTTGGTGGGATTCTGGAACGCCGGGTCCACCGCCGACACCAGCGTCTGGTTGATCATCGCCATCACCTGGCGGCCGGGCAGCGCGTTCTGCAGGGCCTGGAGCATCCAGTAGCCGATCATGCCCTGGGTCTCGGCGCCGATCGTGTCCAGCGGGTAGGGCCGGGTCAGGTTCGGGTCGTTGACGCTCTCCAGCGCCAGCACCCCGACCTGCGGCCCGTTCCCGTGCGTGATGATCAGCTCGTGCCGCTCGGCGAGCGGCGCCAGCGACCGCACGGCCCGGTCGACGTTGCCGCGCTGGAGCTCGGCGTCGGGCGTCTGCCCCCGCTTGACCAGCGCGTTCCCCCCGAGCGCGACGACCACGCGCATGCGTCCTCCCCCTCCCCGGCGGCCCCGCTCAGCCGAGCGTCGCCACCATGACCGCCTTGATCGTGTGCATCCGGTTCTCGGCCTCGTCGAAGACGATCGACGCCTCGGACTCGAACACCTCGTCGGTGACCTCCAGGGCGTCCAGGCCGGTCCTGCGGTAGATCTCCTCCCCGACGGCGGTCCGCCGGTCGTGGAAGGCCGGCAGGCAGTGCATGAACCTGGAGGCCGGATTGCCGGTCGCCCGCATGACCTCGGCGTTCACCTGGTAGGGCGCGAGCATCGCGATCCGCTCGTCCCACACCTCGGCCGGTTCGCCCATCGACACCCACACGTCGGTGATGACGAAGTCGGCGCCGCGCACGCCGTCCGCGACGTCCTCGGTGACGGTGATGCTCGCACCCGTCCCGGCCGCGACCGCGCGGGACGGCCCGACGACCGTCTCCTCGTCGGGCCAGAGGGCGCGCGGGGCGACGATGCGGACGTTCATGCCGAGCAGCGCCCCGGCCGCCACGTAGGAGTGCCCCATGTTGTTGCGCGCGTCGCCCAGGTACGCGTACGTGACCTCGCGCAACGGCCTGCCGCCGTGCTCGCGCATGGTGAGCATGTCGGCGAGCATCTGCGTCGGGTGCCACTCGTCGGTCAGGCCGTTCCACACCGGGACGCCCGCGTGCTCGGCCAGTTCCTCGATGCGCCTCTGGCCGGCCCCCCGGTACTGGATGCCGTCGTACATCCGTCCGAGGACGCGCGCCGTGTCCTTCATCGACTCCTTGTGGCCGATCTGCGTCCCGCCGGGGTCGAGGTAGGTGACGTGGGCGCCCTGGTCGTGCGCGGCGACCTCGAACGCGCAGCGGGTGCGGGTGGAGGCCTTCTCGAAGATGAGCGCGATGTTCCTGCCCGCCAGCGCCTGCGTCTCCGTCCCGCCGCGCCTGGCCGCCTTCAGGTCGGCCGCCAGGTCGATGAGGTGTTCGAACTCGCCCGGCGTGAAGTCGAGTTCCCTGAGCAGGCTGCGGCCGCGCAGCTCGGCCGCCATCAGGCGTCCCGGACGAGCGGGCAGCTCATGCAGCGCGGGCCGCCGCGGCCCCGGCCGAGCTCGCTGCCGCGGATCGTGATGACCTCGACGCCGTTCCGGCTCAGGTGGTTGTTGCTCGTGGCGTTGCGCTCGTAGGCGACGACCACGCCGGGCGCGACGGCCAGGACGTTCGCGCCGTCGTCCCACTGCTCGCGCTCGGCGGAGAACACGTCCTGGGTCGGGGCGAGGACCGTGATGTCGTCCAACCCGAGCGCGGCGGCGACGGCCCGGTGCATGTCCTCCGCCGGATGATCGGTGATCTTGAGTTCCTTCTCGTTGTCGCCGGGCTCCACGGTGTGGGACGGCAGCATGCCCATCCCCGCGTACTTGGTGAACACCCCGTGGTCGACCATCGTCATGACCGTGTCCAGGTGCATGAACGCCCGCCTGCGCGGCATCCGCAGCGCGACGATCCGGTCGCAGGAGCCCCCGGCGAACAGCGCCTGGGCCAGCATCTCGACGGCCTGCGGCTGCGTGCGCTCGCTCATCCCGACCAGCACGGCGCCGTTCCCGAGGACCAGCACGTCGCCGCCCTCCAGCGTCGCCGGCGCCATGGCGGTGCCGCGGTTCCACACGTGGTACCCGCCCTCGGCGGGCCGGTCGTAGCCGGTCGCGAACAGCGGGTGCCAGCGGTAGACCGCCTCCATGTTCACCGTCTCGCGCATCCGGGCCTTCATGCGCATCGTGTTGATCGACACGCCGTCGTAGATCCAGCAGGACGTGTCGCGGGTGAACAGGTGGTTGGGCAGCGGCGGCAGGACGAACCCGTCCATGCCGAGGGAGTGGAACGCGATGGACGCCGGCTCGGGCATCCGCTCCAGCATCTCCCGCTTGGTGATGCCCCCGATCAGGAACGCCGCCAGCTCCGCCACGTCCATGGCGTCGAAGCAGTTGCGGATCGCGTCGGTCGCCAGCGGGCCGAACCAGTGCGGGTCGACCACCCTGTCGAGGATGTGCCGGCGCGCCTCGGGGATCGTGACGGTCTCGCCGAGCAGGTCGATCAGCAGATGCGTCCGCACGCCCTGGGCGCGCAGCACGTCCTCGAACTCCTCGTGCTCCTCCACGGCCCGCCGGACCCACAGCACGTCGTCGAACAGCAGCCCGGCGGCGTTGGAGGGGGTGAGCCGCTTCAGGGACAGCTCGGGCCGGTGCAGCAGCACCTCCCGGAGCCGGCCCACCTCCGAATCGACGCGGAACGCCATCCCCACCTCCCCGGAGCACGGCCACGGCGCCGCGACTCCCCCAGAGCGCGGATTCCCCGGGGCGCGGCGGCGAAACTAGATCGACTTCCACCGGGCGGCTTTACCGCGACTTCACGCCGGCGGCGCCGGGACCGGGCGCGGAGCTGTCCTGCCCCGGACCTAAACTCGTCACCATGACACCCCCCGGAGACGGCGCGGTCGAACTGCACTCGCTCGCCAAGCGCTACGGCGCGGTGGCGGCCGTGGACGGCCTGTCGCTCAGCGCCGCCCGGGGTGCGGTCACCGCGCTGCTCGGCCCGAACGGCGCCGGCAAGACCACCACGATCGAGATCTGCGAGGGGTTCCGGCGGGCCGATGCGGGCACCGTCCGCGTCCTCGGCCTCGACCCCGCCACCGACGGGCGCGCCCTGCGCCCGCGGGTCGGCGTGATGCCGCAGTCCGGCGGCGTGCCGGGCACCGCCCGGGCCGGCGAGTTCCTGCGGCTCGTGGCCTCGTTCCACACCGCGCCGCTCGACGCCTCCGCCCTGCTGGAGCGGCTCGGCCTCACCGGGCACGCCCGCACCCCGTTCCGGCGGATGTCGGGCGGGCAGCAGCAGCGGCTCTCCCTCGCCGTCGCCGTGGTCGGACGTCCCGAGCTGGTCTTCCTCGACGAGCCCACCACCGGGCTCGACCCGCAGGCCAGGCACGCCACCTGGGACCTGATCGGCGAGCTGCGCGCCGCCGGGGTCTCGGTCGTGCTCACCACGCACAACATGGAGGAGGCCGAGCGCCTCGCCGACCACATCGTGATCGTCGACGGCGGCCGGGTCGTCGCCGAGGGCGCCCCCGAGGAGCTGACCGGCGCCGAGCGGCAGCTGCGGTTCCGCGCCCGTCCCGGCCTCGGCCTGGAGGAGCTGCTCGCGGCGCTGCCCGCCGGGAGCGCCGCCAAGGAGTCGCCCGCCGGGCACTACCTGATCGAGGCCGACGTCCGGCCCGAGCTGCTGGCCACGGTCACCGCCTGGTGCGCCTCGCACGGCGTCCTGACCGAGGACCTGCGGATCGAGCGGCGCACGCTGGAGGACGTCTTCCTGGAACTCACCGGACGGGAGCTGCGCTCGTGACGACCTCGCTGGACCTCGCCCCCGCGCCGGGCGCCGCGCCGCTGCCGCGCATGATCCTCTCCCAGACCGGCTACGAGTTCCGCGCCGTGCTGCGCAACGGCGAGCAGCTGCTGCTCACACTGATCATCCCGGTGGTGCTGCTCGCGCTGTTCAGCGCCACGTCCCTGCTGGACCTCGGCGCGGGCCGCCGCGTCGACTTCCTGGCGCCCGGCATCCTCGCCCTCGCGGTGATGTCCACCGCGTTCACCGGCCAGGCCATCGGCACCGGCTTCGAGCGGCGCTACGGCGTCCTCAAGCGGCTCGGCGCGACCCCGCTGCCGCGCGGCGGGCTCATCGCCGCCAAGACGCTCAGCGTGGTCGCGGTCGAGGCCGTGCAGGCCGCGGTGGTCTGCGCCGTGGCGCTGGCGCTCGGCTGGCACCCGCACGGCGACCCCGCCTCGGTGGTCGTCCTGCTGCTGCTCGGCACCGCCGCGTTCAGCGGGTTCGGGCTGCTCATGGCCGGGACGCTGCGCGCCGAGGCCACCCTGGCCGCCGCCAACCTCGTCTACATCCTGCTGCTCGCCCTCGGCGGCGTCGTCTTCCCGCTGGACCGGTTCCCCGGCGCGGTGCGCTCCGCCCTGGAGCTGCTGCCGATCTCGGCGCTCTCCGAGGGGCTGCGCCAGGTCCTCCAGCACGGCGCCGCGTTCCCCGGCCGGCCGCTGGCGGTCCTCGCCGTGTGGGCCGTCGCGGGCCTCGTCCTGGCCGCCCGCTTCTTCAAGTGGGAGTAGCGCATGGTCCTGTCTGAAGCGCCCGGCTCGTTCGGCGGCGCGTCCCACCCCGCCCGGCCTTCCTGGGCGCGGGCGCTGTCATCGCGGAAACTGTCGCTCGGGTCGGTGCCGCCGCCCGCGCTGATCCTGCTCGGCATCATCTCCCTGCAGGTCGGGGCGGGCATGGCCAAGCACCTTTTCGACCGGCTGCCGCCGAGCGCCGTCGTGACGATGCGCCTGCTGACCTCGGCGATCGTGCTGGGGTTCCTCAGCCGCAAGGCGCTGCGGACCGTCCTGCGCGACCACTCGCGCTCCAGCCTCGCGATCGCCGCCGGCTTCGGGCTGGCGCTGGCGCTGATGAACTTCTCGATCTACCAGTCGTTCTCGCGGATCCCGCTGGGCGTCGCGGTCACGATCGAGTTCCTCGGGCCGCTCCTGGTCTCGATCGTCGCCTCCCGGCGCCCCCGCGACGCGCTGTGGGTCGTGCTGGCGGGCGCCGGGGTCGTCCTGCTCGCCAGGGGCGGCAGCGGCGCCCTCGACCCGGTCGGCATCGCGTTCGCCCTGCTGGCGGGGGCGTGCTGGGCGGGCTACATCGTGCTCACCGCCGCGACCGGCAGGCGGTTCCCCGGCTCCACCGGCCTGGCGCTCGCCAGCGTCGTCGGGACCGTCGCGATCCTCCCGCTCGGCGTGGCGTCCGCGGGCACCGCCCTGCTGGACCCGCGGCTGGTGCTGATCGGCCTCGGCGTCGGGCTGCTGTCGTCGGTGATCCCGTACTCGCTCGAACTGGAGGCGCTGCGGCGGATGCCCGCCCGCGTCTTCGGGATCCTCATGAGCCTGGAGCCCGCCGTCGCGGCGCTCGTCGGGGTGGCGCTGCTGGGCGAGATCCTCACGGCGCGCCAGTGGGTCGCGATCTGCTGCGTCATCGTCGCCTGCGCGGGCGCCACCCGGAGCCGGAAGGAGCCGCCCGAGGCCCCTGAGGCCTGAGCGGTGGCGGCCCCGTGTGGCAGCGTGGAAGGATCGGGACGTCGCGATCATCAAGCCGGAGAGGAGCCGCCGTGATCGGCCGGAGCGAGGACCAGGGGATTCCGCCCGAGTTCTTCGAGGCGGGGTCGGCGTCGTTCGTCGACTTCCTGCGCCTGCACTCCCCTGAGCTGCTGCCCGTCAACCGGGTGCCCGAGGGGGACGCGCCCGAACTGCCGCACGGGACGACGGTCCTGGCGCTGACGTTCCCGGGCGGCGTCATGATGGCCGGCGACCGGCGCGCCACGCAGGGCCACCGCATCGCCTACCGCGAGCTCGACAAGGTGCAGCGCGCCGACGAGTACTCCGCCGTCGCCTTCGCGGGCACGGTCGGGCTGGCGCTGGAGATGGTCCGGCTGTTCCAGGTGGAGCTGGAGCACTACGAGAAGATGGAGACCGTCCCGCTGTCGCTGCCGGGCAAGGCCCGCCGCCTCGGCGCCGTGATCCAGGCCAACCTCGCGCAGGCCCTCCAAGGGCTCGCGGTCGTCCCGCTGTTCGCCGGCCTCGACCCCGGTTCCGGCGAGGCGCGAATCTACACCTACGACATCACCGGCGCCCCGCAGGAGGCCCGCGGCTTCCACGCGGACGGCTCCGGCTCCCCGTACGCGACCGGCGCGCTGAAGAAGCTCTACCGCGACGACCTGTCCCTGGAGGACGCCGCCACCGTGTGCGTCCAGGCCCTCTACGACGCGGCCGACGACGACACCGCCACCGGCGGCCCCGACCCGGCCCGGCGCATCTACCCGACGATCGCGGTCGTCACCGCCGACGGCTACCGGCGGCTGCCCGAGGAGCAGGTCGCGGCGATCGCCGGGGAGGTCGTGCGCGGCCGGACCGAGCGGCCCGGCGGACCCGTCGCGCCCCTGCGCTGAGCGCCGGAAACGTCGTACCCGGCTTCTAGACTCGGCCCATGGCACGGGCGAACGACGAGGCTGCGGCCCTCATCCAGGAACTGGCGGACCTGCTGTCCATCACGGGCGGCGACGCTTTCAAGATCAGGGCGTACGAGAAGGCGGCGCGGGCGGTCGCGGGCCACCCCGGCGACATCGCCGGCCTCGACCTGGCCGGGCTCCGCACGATCTCGGGGGTGGGCGACGCGATCGCCAAGAAGCTCCTCGACTACAACACCACCGGAACGATCCGGCAGGTGGAGGAGCTGCGCACGCAGATCCCGGCCGGGGTCCGCGCCCTGACGGCCATCCCCACGCTCGGCCCGAAGAAGGCCCTCGCCGTCTACGAGGCGCTCGGCGTCTCCTCGGTGGACGAGCTGGCCGCCGCCGTCCAGGAGGGCCGGCTCCGCGGGCTCAAGGGCTTCGGCGCCAAGACCGAGGAGAACATCCTCCACGGCATCGAGCTGATGCGCAGCTCCGGCGAGCGCGTCCTGGTCGACGCCGCGGCGGGCGTCGCCGACGAGATCGTCGCGGCCCTGTCCGAACTGCCCCAGGTGGAGCGCTGCGCCCACGCCGGCTCGCTGCGCCGGATGCGCGAGACGATCGGCGACGTGGACGTGCTGGCCGCCTCCCGCGACCCGCGTCCGATCATGGAGGCGTTCACCGCGCTCCCGTTCGTCGCTGAGGTGATCGCGGGCGGCGACAAGAAGACCTCGATCCGCACCGCCCAGGGCCTGCAGGTCGACCTGCGCGTCGTCCCGCCCGAATCGTGGGGCGCCGCGCTCCAGTACTTCACCGGCTCGCAGGCCCACAACATCCGCACCCGCGAGATCGCCGTGAGGGCGCGGCTCAGGCTGTCGGAGTACGGGCTGTTCGACGCCCGGACCGACGAGCTGATCGTGTCCAGGACCGAGGAGGAGGTCTACGAGCGCCTCGGGCTCCCCTGGGTCCATCCCACCCTCCGCGAGGACTCCGGCGAGATCGAGGCGGCGCTGAAGGACGAACTGCCCCACCTGGTGACCGTCGAGGACCTCCGCGGCGACCTGCACAGCCACACCGACCTGACCGACGGCGTCGCCTCCCTGGAGGACATGGCCGCCGCCGCGCGGGACCGCGGCCTGGAGTACTACGCGATCACCGACCACGCGCCGAACCTGGTCATGCAGCGCATGACCGACGAGAAGATGCTCGCCCAGCGCGCGCAGGTCGCCGAGCTGCGGGAGCGGTTCCCCGGCCTCACGCTCCTGCACGGCACCGAGCTCAACATCGACCCCGACGGCGGCGTCGACTGGGACGCCGACTTCCTGTCCGGCTTCGACGTCTGCGTCGCCTCCGTCCACTCCCACTTCACGCAGGACGAGGCGAGCATGACCCGGCGGCTCGTCCGCGCGTGCGAGAACCCCCACGTCCACGTGATCGGGCACCCCACCGCCCGCAGCATCGGCCGCCGGGCGCCGGTGAACGCCGACTGGGACGAGGTGTTCCGCGCCGCCGCCCGCACCGGCACCGCGATGGAGATCGACTCCTTCCCCGACCGCCTCGACCTGCCCGCCGACCTGATCCGGCGCGCGAAGCGGTTCGGCGTGAAGTTCTCCATCGACACCGACGCCCACTCGGTGGGCCACCACCGCAACATCCGCTACGGCGTCGGCACCGCCCAGCGGGGCTGGCTGACCCCCGACGACGTCATCAACACCTGGCCGCTGGAGCGCCTCCGCGCGTTCCTGCGCAAGGCCTGAGCGCGGGTCAGGCGGGCTGGGGCGCCTCGGCGGGCCGCGGGGCCGCCGAGGCCGGGTCCGCGGCCGCGGAGGCGGGGCCCCGGTCCCGCAGGGCGAAGAACAGGCGGAACGCCGCGATCCACATCAGCACCGACCCGAGCATGTGCAGCAGCACCAGGCCGGCGGGCACGCCGAGGAAGTACTGGGTGTAGCCGACGGCGCCCTGCAGGACGATCAGCCCGGCCAGCTCGTGGGCGCGGCGGCGGGCGGCGGCGGGCGCCCCCGCGCGGTGCAGGGCCACGATGGCGAGCACCGTCAGGGCGATGGTGAGCCACGCCAGCTCGCCGTGGATCCGGGCGACGTCGGTGATGTCGAACCCGTAGCGGCGCGACTCGGCGTCGCCCGCGTGAGGGCCGGTGCCGGTGACGACGGTGCCCGCGACGAGCACGGCGGCGCAGGAGACCAGCAGCGCGGCGGCGAGGCGGCGCGTCCAGGGCCCGGCGAGCGGCCGGGGCGGCGCGTCGCCCTCTCCCGCGCGGATCCACAGCGCGACGCAGAACACCAGCAGGGCCGGCGAGACGAGGAAGTGCAGCGAGACCGCCGCCGGGTGCAGCTCGGTCAGCACGACGATGCCGCCGATGACCGCCTGAGCGACCACGCTCATCGGCTGGGCCAGCGCCCACCACACCAGGCCCCGGCGGCGCGGCCGCAGCCGCAGCGCGGCGACGAACACCAGCACGCCGACGCCCAGCACCACGAAGGTGATCAGCCGGTTGCCGAACTCGATCGACATGTTGAGCACATGGTGCTCAGGATCGTGGGTCGGCACGAGGCTGTCACCGGAGCAGCGCGGCCAGTCGGGGCAGCCGAGGCCGGACTTGGTGACGCGGACGGCGCCGCCGCTGACGACGATCACCACGTTGCCGATGACGCCGATCAGCGCGAGCAGCCGCAGCGACCCGGGCGTCGGGCGCCACACGCTGTTCCAGGTCCGGATCAGGAGGTTGGAGGACTCTCGCTCTGCCACGGCACCAATCGTATGGCCGGGTCCCCGCGACCGTGACCCGGCCCCCGGCCACCTCGCGCCGCTCCGCCCGCGTCCGCGGGTCAGGCGCCGTACGGACCGGGCGGCCGCGGCGGCAGGAACCCCGACGGCCCCTGCCGCGCCCAGGGCGGCCCGGCCTGCAGGCCCGCTCCGGGGCGCGGCGGGGTGCGCAGGAACGCCTGCCTGGCCAGTGACATCAGTGCGAGCAGCGAGTCGCGGCGGGTCAGGAACCAGCGCTGGTCGGCCACCCCCCGGTCTGCGCGCTTGTGCAGCAGCGCCAGCTCGGTCGCGGCGAGCTGGTAGTCGACCATGGCGCGCCCGGCGGGCGCGCCGCCGACCGAGCGGGCCCAGCGGCGGGCGGCGCGGCGCGAGGGGATGGAGCGCAGCATCCGCACGTCCTGCGGCGTCACCAGGCCCGTCCCCGCGTACATCGGCAGGTAGGCCTCGATGCGGCGCACGGTGTTGCGCCGCTCGACGAACACGATGACGATCAGCGTGACCAGGACGCAGAAGTCCAGCAGGTAGACGATGCCGAGCCCGCCGAGCCCGAACGCGGCGGCGCCGTTCCACAGCCCGTGCAGCACCATCGCGCCGAGCAGCCCGGCGAGCGGCGCGGCGATCTGGCCGCGCCGGTGCGTGGCGGCGTAGGCGACGCCGAGGCCGGTCATCGAGGTGAACAGCGGGTGGCTGAGCGGCGCGATCAGGCCGCGCAGGATGAAGACCGCCTGGAGCTGCTGGGCGCCGCCGTCCTCGAAGGCCCGCGTGTAGTAGGTGACGTTCTCCATCATGGCGAAGCCGAGCCCGACCATGGCGGCGTACATGATCCCGTCGGCGAACCCGTCGATCTCGTTGCGGCGGAACCACAGCATGCCGAACAGGACGGCGCCCTTCAGGGTCTCCTCGATGATCGGCGCGCCGACGGCGGCGCTGACGAAGTGGCCCTCCGTCTCGCCGAAGATGGGCACGGTCACGTACAGCATCCCGGCGGTGTTGAGCACGAGGGCGCCCAGAACGGCGACGCCCGCACCCCACATGAACGAGAAGGCGAGGGCGCGCGGCGGCTCGGGCTCCAGCCGGTCGAGGGTGAGGGCGAGGGCGATCAGCACCGGGATCGGCAGGATGGCGAGGAACACCCCGACCCAGAAGCCGGCCCCGCCGAGCGCGGCGTCCGCGCCGAGCGCGATGACGGCGCACAGCCCGGACACGGTCATGCCGAGGATCAGGCCGACCGGGGGCCGTCCGGGGACACGGCCTTCGAGCACCGCCTTGGGATCCATGCTCGCCATAACGCGAAGCGTAACGGCAGGTCGCACCGATCCGCTAAAGCGCAGACGATTCCCGCGGCGGCGGCGCGGGAGCACGCCGGCAGTACCGCGCGCCGGTCAGTACAGCGCCGGTCAGTACAGGAGGGGGTCGACCGCCACGGCGGTGAACAGCAGCGCCAGGTAGACGTTCGACAGGTGGAAGAAGCGCATCGGCCGCAGGTGGACGCCGGTGACCCCGGCGCGCACGGCCTTCAGCAGCCGGTGCCCCTCGGCCAGGAAGACCAGGCCGAGCACGACGGCGACGGCCCCGTACACAGGGCCCATCCCGGCGACGGGCCACAGCACCAGCGAGCAGGCGACGGTCGCGTAGGTGTACACGAGGCTCTCGACGACGACGCGGCGCTCGGACGCGACGACCGGCAGCATCGGGACCTTGGCGACGGCGTAGTCCTCGCGGTAGCGCATCGCGAGCGTCCAGGTGTGCGGCGGCGTCCAGAGGAACACCACGCCGAACAGGACGAACGGCGTCCAGGCGACGGTCCCGGTGACGGCGGCCCAGCCGATGAGGACGGGCATGCACCCGGCGATGCCGCCCCACACGACGTTCTGCGAGGTGCGCCGCTTGAGCAGCAGCGAGTAGACGAAGACGTAGAACAGGATCGCGAACAGCGAGCCCGCCGCGGCGACCGGGTTGACCGCGAGCAGGAACCCGGCGGTGGACAGCACGGCGAGCGTCACCCCGAAGACGAGGGCGCGGGCCGGGGTGACCTGGTGGCGGGCCAGCGGGCGGCGCCGGGTGCGGCGCATCTTGGCGTCGATGTCGCGGTCGATGTAGCAGTTGATCGCGTTGGCGGCGCCGGCGGACATGGTGCCGAACGCCAGCGTCAGCAGCACGGTGGACAGCGGCGGCACGCCCCGGTCCGCCAGGAACATCACCGGGATGGTGGTGATCAAGAGCAGCTCGATCACGCGCGGCTTGGTCAGCGCCACGTAGGCGCGCACGCTCGCACCGGGCGTGCGCCGGGCGGCCCGCTCGGCGGGGGGCGGCGCGAGCCCGGACGCGGGCGCCTCCGGCACCTGCTCGTCCAGGTCGATCCCGCGCTTGTTACTGAGCACCGTCACAATCGGGTCCACGTCTGACTAGGGATGAGAAATCGGTACCACCCTGGCGGTGCCCCGCGATCGGGCCGGCCTCGGCTGGGTGCGACTTCGGCTTGGTCGTCTTGCCGCGGCGGCTGGCGTCAGCCGCGCAATCACTGTAGTCCGCCCCCTCACGGAGGCGCGCACCGGGTCGCCGGACGCGTCGCGCCCGATGCCGGCGGCCCCCGTCCGGACCCGGGGCGACCTCGGATCACCCGCCGGATCCCCCGTGCGGGGGGTTAGTCCGCGGGGCGTTCGGGCAAGGGTGCATGAAGCGTCGCGGCCCGATGCCCGGCGCGTCGGCGCAGGGGTCCCCCGCCCCCGCCTGCGACGGCCCTCCCGCGCGATAGGCTCGCGGCTGGGCGCGGGCATGATCTTCGCGACCGCGCCCGTGCGGCCGTGCGGGGCGGGGGAAGAGGCGCCGCACCGCCGGGCGTTGTCCTCTGTGGGGGTCGTCTGCGGGGTCGCCGGCGCACAACATTACAGAGTGGTTCTTTGACATCGGTTCGAGAGGAGCCTGGCGTTTCCGTGAGCAGGGACAACAGCACGTTTGAGTGGTCCGAGCAGGACCGGCGCGCGGTGGACGTGATCCGCGCCCTCGCCATGGACGCGGTCGAGGAGGCGGGCTCCGGTCACCCCGGCACGGCGATGAGCCTCGCGCCGGCCGCCTACCTCCTCTTCCAGCGCTTCCTGCGGCACGACCCGACGGACCCGCACTGGGCCGGGCGGGACAGGTTCGTGCTGTCCTGCGGACACTCCAGCCTGACCCTCTACATCCAGCTGTACCTGTCGGGCTACCCGCTGACGCTGGACGACCTGAAGTCCCTGCGCAAGTGGGGCAGCCTCACCCCCGGCCACCCCGAGTACGGGCACACCGCGGGCGTGGAGACCACCACCGGGCCCCTCGGGCAGGGCATCGCGAACGCCGTGGGCATGGCGATGGCGGCCCGCCGCGAGCGCGGCCTGTTCGACCCGGAC
Source organism: Actinomadura citrea (assembly GCF_013409045.1). Lineage (NCBI taxonomy): Bacteria > Bacillati > Actinomycetota > Actinomycetes > Streptosporangiales > Thermomonosporaceae > Actinomadura > Actinomadura citrea. Next base: position 4,972,758 of record NZ_JACCBT010000001.1, read on the forward strand.
GCGCCGGAGGGCGAGTCCCCCTTCGACCACACCGTCTGGGCGATCGCGTCCGACGGCGACATCGAGGAGGGCATCAGCCACGAGGCGAGCGCGCTCGCCGCGCACCAGCGCCTGGGCAACCTGGTCCTGCTCTACGACGACAACCACATCTCGATCGAGGACGACACGGCGATCGCGCTGTCGGAGGACGTGCGCGCCCGGTACGCGGCCTACGGCTGGGACGTCCACCACGTCGACTGGACGCAGGACGGCGACTACGCGGAGAACGTCGCCGCGCTGGCGGAGGCGTTCGCCGCGGCAAAGGCCGACACGTCCCGCCCGTCCTTCATCGCGCTGCGCACGATCATCGGCTGGCCGGCGCCGAACAAGAAGAACACCGGCAAGATCCACGGTTCGGCGCTCGGCGCGGACGAGGTCGCCGCGACCAAGCGGATCCTCGGCATGGACCCGGCCGAGAGCTTCCTGGTCCCCGAGGACGTGCTGGCCCACGCCCGCGCCGTGTCCGACCGGGGCCGCGCCGACCACGCCGAGTGGGCCAAGGCGTTCGAGGCGTGGCGCTCCGCGAACCCCGAGCGGGCCGCGGAGTTCGACCGGATCTCGTCCCGGACGCTTCCGGCCGGCTGGGAGGCCGCGCTTCCGGAGTTCGAGGCGGGCAAGGCCCTCGCGACCCGCGCGGCGTCCGGTGAGGTGCTGGCGTCGCTGGCACCGACGCTGCCGGAGCTGTGGGGCGGCTCGGCCGACCTCGCGGAGAGCAACAACACGACGATGAAGGGCGAGCCCTCCTTCATCCCGGAGGAGTTCCAGACCAAGGAGTTCCCCGGCCACCGCTACGGCCGCACGCTGCACTTCGGCGTCCGCGAGCACGCGATGGCCGCGATCTGCAACGGCATCGCGCTGCACGGCGGCACCCGCCCCTACGGCGGCACGTTCCTGATCTTCAGTGACTACATGCGCCCGGCGGTCCGGCTGGCGGCGCTGATGAAGCTGCCGGTCACCTTCGTCTGGACGCACGACTCGATCGGCCTCGGCGAGGACGGCCCGACCCACCAGCCCGTCGAGCACCTGTGGGCGCTGCGGGCGATCCCCGGCCTGGACGTCGTCCGCCCGGCCGACGCCAACGAGACGGCGGTCGCGTGGCGGACGGTCCTGCAGCACACCGACCGGCCGGCCGGCCTGGCCCTGACCCGGCAGAAGCTGGCGACGCTGGAGCGCGGCGGCGAGATCGCGTCCGCCGAGGGCGTCGCCAAGGGCGGCTACGTGCTGGCCGACGCCGAGGGCGGGCGCCCCGAAGTGATCATCATCGCGACGGGCAGCGAGGTGGAGCTGGCGCTGCAGGCGCGCGCGACGCTGCAGTCCGAGGGCACCCCGACCCGTGTCGTGTCGATGCCGTGCGTGGAGTGGTTCGAGGAGCAGACCGACGCCTACCGGCAGGAGGTCCTCCCGCCGGGGGTGCGCGCCCGGGTGTCGGTCGAGGCCGGCGTGGCGCTCGGCTGGCGCGGCTACGTCGGCGACGCCGGCGAGTCGGTGAGCCTGGAGCACTTCGGCGCCTCGGCCGACTACAAGACCCTGTTCCTGCAGTTCGGCATCACGCCCGAACGCGTGGTGGCGGCGGCCAAGGCCAGCCTCATCAAGGCGGGAGTGCGGAACGCCGGTCAGGGCGAGACGACCGGCAACTGAGCGGGAGCCCGCGAGGCGGACGGCGTCCGCGCACCCCTGGGCGCCGCCCGCCCCCGGCGCGGCGATGAAGACGACGACGAGGAGAAAGCGATGAGCGAGATTCTGAAGAAGCTCTCGGGCGAGGGCGTGTCGATCTGGCTGGACGACATCAGCCGGGAGCGGCTGCGCACGGACAACCTGGCGGAGCTGGTCAAGGACAAGTACGTCGTCGGCGTCACGTCCAACCCGACGATCTTCGCGAAGGCGCTGGGCAAGGGCGACGCCTACGACGAGCAGGTCCGCGACCTCGCGGTGCGCGGCGTGGACGTCGAGGAGGCGTCCCGCGCGATCACCACCTACGACATCCGGTGGGGCTGCGACGTGCTGCGCCCGGTCTACGACCGGACGGAGGGCCTGGACGGCCGGGTGTCGATCGAGGTCGACCCGCGGGTGGCCCGCGACACCCGCCGCACGATCGCCGAGGCGCGTGCGCTGTGGTGGATGGTGGACCGGCCCAACCTGTTCATCAAGATCCCGGCGACCGAGGAGGGCCTGCCGGCGATCACGGCGGTGCTGGCCGAGGGCATCAGCGTGAACGTGACGCTGATCTTCTCGCTGGAGCGCTACGGCAAGGTCATCGACGCGTTCTTCGCCGGGCTGGAGAAGGCCCGGGAGAACGGCCACGACCTGTCGAAGATCGCCTCGGTGGCCTCGTTCTTCGTCAGCCGGGTGGACACCGAGATCGACAAGCGGCTCGACAAGATCGGCTCGGACGAGGCGAAGGCGCTGCGCTCGAAGGCGGGCCTCGCCAACGCCCGGCTCGCCTACGCGCTGTACGAGGAGAAGTCCGGCACCGACCGGTGGAAGGCGCTCAAGGACGCCGGGGCCCGTCCCCAGCGGCCGCTGTGGGCCTCGACCGGCGTGAAGGACCCCGACCTCAGCGACACGCTGTACGTGGACGAGCTGGTCGCGCCCGGCACGGTCAACACGATGCCGGAGGCGACGCTGTTGGCGGAGGCCGACCACGGCCAGGTCCGCGGCGACACCGTCCGGGGCGCCTACGACGACGCCCGCGCGCACATGGCGGCCCTGAAGGACGTCGGCGTCGACTACGACGACGTCGTCCGGGTGCTGGAGGATGAGGGCGTCGAGAAGTTCGAGGCGTCCTGGAAGGAGCTCCTCGACACCATCACCGGCGAGCTGGAGTCCAAGAAGGCCGGCGCGTGACCTCGGTGGTGACCGCCGGGGGGATCTCGGTCACCATCCGCGGCGCCGTCGTCGACGAGAGCGAGACGGTCCTGGACCGTCTCGTCTCCGACGGCGTGCCGGGCTCGCTGGCGTCCCGCAACGCCAAGCTGTGGGGTCCCGACGCGGCCCCGCTCGCCGCCCGCCGGCTCGGCTGGCTGGGTCTGCCGGAGACCTCGCGGTACCTGAGCGACCGCCTGTCGGGCCTGGTGGGCGAGGTCCGCTCCGCCGGGCTCGACCGGGTCGTGCTGGTCGCGTCCGGGGGTCCGGCGCTGGCGGCGGACGCGATCTGCCGGACGGCGGGCGCGGACCTGACCGTCCTCGACACCACCGACCCGCACGAGGTGTCCGCCGTCCTGGCCGGCGGCCTGGACCGGACGCTCGTCGTCGTGGTGGACGAGGGCATCGAGGCCGAGTCGCTTCGGCGCGTCTTCGGGCGCGCCTTCTCCGAGGCCGGACTGAAGGGGGCCGAGCTGGCGCGCCGGTTCGTCGTGGTGGCCGAGGAGGGCTCCGACCTCCAGCGGGCGGCCCGCGACGTCGGGCACCATCTCGTCCTGGCCGAGCCCGACGTCGACGGCCGGTTCGGCGCGCTCGGCGCGCGGGCGCTGGTCCCGGCGGCGCTGGCGGGCGTGGACGTCGAGGTCCTCCTGGACGAGGCGGCCCGGCTCGCGGGGGCGCTGCGGCAGCCCTACGACAACCCGGCGCTGGCGCTCGGCGCGGCGCTCGGCTCCTCGGCGCTCGGCGCCCGCGACAAGCTGGTGATCGCCGACCTCGGCTCCGGCCTGGACGGCTTCGCCGCGTGGGCGGAGCAGCTGGTCGCCGGGGCGATGGGCAAGGACGGCAAGGGCCTGCTCCCGGTCGTGGTGGAGGGCGTCGACGCGCCCGGCTTCGAGCTGACCGGGGAGCTGCGGCGCGTCATCCTCGGCCGCCGCCCGGACGAGCCGGGCCCCGGGCGCGAAGCGGGGGTGAGCGTCGCCGGGCCGCTCGGCGGGCAGTTCCTGCTGTGGGAGTACGCGGTCGCGGTCGCGTGCCGGGTGATCGGCGTCGACCCGTTCGCCGAGCCCGACGCCGGCGAGTCGCGGGAGAGCACGGCGGCGCTGCTGCGCTCGGAGGAGGGCGCCGCGCCGACGGTGGTGCACCGGCCTCCGGAGCTGGTCGAGGGCGCCGTCGAGGTGCACGCCCCCGAGGAGGCGCTGCGGGGCGCGCAGACCCTCACCGAGGCGGTGGACGCCCTCCTGGAGGACGTCGAGGACGGCGGCTACCTCGCGGTCCTGGCCTACCTGGACCGGTCCGGGGACGCCGCGGCGGCGGAGCTGCGGCCGCTGCTGGCCGCGCGGGCCGCCAAGGTCCGCCGGAAACCGGCCCCCGTCACGTTCGGGTGGGGGCCCCGCTGCCTGCACACGGCCGGGCAGTACCACAAGGGCGGCCCGGCGAACGGTGCGTTCCTGCAGATCACCGGCGCCGTCACCGACGACCTCCCGGTGCCGGGCAAGCCCTACAGCCTGGGTGAGCTGCACCTCGCGCAGGCGTTCGGCGATCTGCGGGTGCTGCGCTCGCTCGGCCGTCCCGCTTTCCGGATCCATCTGCGCGACCGCGCCGAGGGCCTCAGCCGGCTCGTTGCGGCCCTGAGCTGACCGACCGGGTCCGGCCGTGTCGACTCCGTGCGACCGGCCGGATCCGGGACGCGACCAAGAAGATCGATGGAGATGGTCGCGAATGCCCATTCTCTCCTGAAACGATGGGGGCCGGGAGGGAACGGTGTCAGGATTCGACGTACTCACGCGCGGCGACGTGCTCGACTCCGCGCTGCAGGCGCGGGACTACCTCGTGAGCTGCGGCGTCCCGGGTGCGCTGGCCGCCAAGGACCCGCAGCTGTGGGGGCGGCGGGCGGTCGACCACAGCCGGCTGGGCTGGCTCGACCTGCCGTTCGCCTCGCGCGGCCTGCTGAACCAGGTGGGCGGTCTGGTGTCGGAGGCGCGGTACTCCGGCCTCGACCATGTGGTGCTGATCGGCGTCGGCGCGGAGAGCCTCGCCGCGCAGGCCATCGTGGAGGCGCACGCGCCCGCGCTGGCGGGCGCCGGCGGCGCGGGCGAGCGGCCGTCCGGCGAGCTGACCGTCCTGGACGGCGGCGACACCGCCGCGCTCGCGTTCGCGATGGAGCGGCTCGACCGCACGCTGGTCGTGCTGGCCAGCAAGTCGGGGGTGTCCCTGGAGGGCGACGCCTACCGCCGGATCTTCGCGGCCGCGTTCCGGGAGCGGGGCCTGTCGGAGCGGGAGATCGCCGGCCGGTTCCTCGTCATCACCGACCACGGCAGCCCGCTGCACGACTTCGCCCGCCAGTGCGGCTACCGGATCGGGCTGACCGACCCCTATCTGCCCGGGCACTACGGCGCCCTGTCGGCCTACGGGCTCGTCCCGGCCGTGCTGGCGGGCGCCGACGCCGACCGGCTGCTGGAGGAGGCGGCGTCGCTGGTGCCGTCGCTGTCCAAGGACGAGGACAACCCGGGACTGCTGCTCGGCGCCGTCATCGGCGGCTGCGCGCAGCAGGGGCCGGGCGGGCTCGCCCGCGACAAGGTGCTGCTGCGCGAGCCGGGCGGGCCGGGCGCGCTGAGCGCGTGGATCTCCCAGCTGCTCGCGGTCGGCACCGGCAAGCGGGGGCGCGGCGTGCTGGCCTTCGAGCCGCCCGGCGGGCGGGGCGACTTCCCCGACGTGCACGGCGTGTCGGTCAATCCGCGCTCGGCGGCGCAGGACGAGTCCGACACCTCGGTGTGGGCGCCGCTCGGCGCGCAGTTCCTGCTGTGGGAGTACGCGACGGCGGTCGCCGGATGGCTGCTCGGCGTCAACCCCTTCGAGGCGGGCAGCACGGTCGTCCAGGAGGCCGAGGACGACGCCGCCACGCTGCTGCGCACGGTCGCGGGCGGGTCGCTCACGGCGGAGCGGCCGGTGTACGTCGAGGACGACATCGAGGTGCACGCCGACTTCCCGTGGCCGCCCGGAGCCGAGCTGCAGACCGTCCTCGGCGGCCTGGTCGCCTCGGTGCCGTCCGACGGCTACCTGGCGGTGATGACGTACCTGTCCGGCGACTTCTCCGGGCGCTACCTCGCGCCTTCGCTGGCCCGCGCGTCCGGCCGCCCGGTCGCCTACGGGCCGGGGCCCGGCTACCCCCACGCGACGGGCCCGGTGCACAAGGACGGTCCGGGCAACGGCGCGTTCCTGATCATCACCGGCGACCCCGCGCCGGGGGACGCGCTGGCCGCGCACCCCGTCCCGGGGCGCCCCTACAGCCTGGCGCAGCTGCAGATCGCGCGCGCCCTCGGGGAACTGCGGGCGCTGCGCGCGCGGCGGCTGCCGGTCATCCGGCTGCACCTGCGCAACCCGGTGGACGGCGCGGCGCGGCTGATCGAGGCGGTCCGTGCGGTGGCGGGGGCGCGCAGACCGTGAGCTTCACCGCCGTCGTCTCGGGGGAGACGGCCATCACCGCACGCGGTGCGCTGAGGGAGGCCGCCGAGCGGGTCATGGGCCGGTTGTGGATCGACCAGGTGCCGGTCCGGCTCGCCTCGGAGGACCCGTCGCTGTGGCCGTCGGCCGCCACCGCCGGCGTGGAGGGCCGCCCGCTGTGCTGGCCCGGGCAGCCCGGCCCGGGACGCGCGGTGTTGGACCGTGCCGAACGGCTGCGCGCGCGGGCCCGCGAGGACGGGCTGACCGACGTGGTGCTGCTCGGCGGCGGCGCCCCGGCCCGCGCCGCCGAGCTGATCGTCCGCGCCCGCGGGCCCGCCGCGCCGGACGGCGCCGGTTCGCTGACGGTGCTGGACGGCCCGGACCCCGGGCCGCCGCTGCGCGTCCGGGAGGACCCGGAGCGGCTGAACCGGACGGCGTTCGTGGTGACCGGCGACGACCCGGCGACCGAGGCGCTGCGCGAGGTGTTCGCGGAGGCGCTGCGGGAGGAGGGCCTGTCCCCCGCCGGGATCGCGCGGCGGTTCGTGACGGTCGCCGAGCCGCGCGCGGCGGCGGCCAAGCACGCGACGGAAGCGGGGCACCCGCTGGTGGAGGCCCCGGCGCCCACCGCGTTCGGCGCGCTGTCCCCCTACGCGCTGGTGCCCGCCGCGCTCGCGGGCGCCGACGTCGGGGCGCTGCTGGTGGAGGCCACCGCCGTCCTGCCGTCGCTCACGCGGCCGGAGAACAACCCGGGGCTCGTGCTCGGCGCCATCCTCGGCGGCGCGGCCCGGGCCGGGCGGGGGACGGCCGTGCTCGGCGGCTACCCGGCGGCGCTGCCGGGCATCGCGGGGTGGGCGGCGCTGCTGCTGCGGGAGGCGGCCCGCGGCCGGCTGGCGCCGGTCGTCCAGGACGGGGGCCTGCCGCTGCTGCCCGACGACGACCTGTTCCTGCTGACGTTCGACGGCCGCCCGCACCAGGACGACGCCACCGTCGCCGGGCCGCTCGCCGCGCAGCTCGTCGTGTGGGAGTACGCGGCCGCCGTGGCGTCCTACCTGCTGGAGGCCGACCCGCTGGCGGCGGAGCGGCCCGCACCGATGACGCTGGACGACGGGATCGGCGAGCCGCTGTTCGCCGACGGCGACCCCGGCCGGGCGGTCGAGGCCCACACGACCGTCCCGGCGCTGGCCGGCGCGTCCGGGCTCTCCGAGCTGCTGGACGCGCTGGCGGGCCGGGTCGGGCGGGGCGAGCACCTCGCGCTCGTCGCCTACCTCGACCCGGACGGGGCGCGCGGCCAGGGCGCGCAGGTGCGCCGGCTCGCCGCGCTGCTCGCCGCCCGCTGCGGGCGGCCGGTACGGGTGGACTGGGGCGCGCGGCCGCCCGCGACCGGAAATGATCACCCGGACGGATGCGTTTACCTTCTGGTGACCGGGAACGTCGTCCGCGACGTGCCGGTCCCCGGCCGGCACCACAGGCTCGGCATGCTGCAGCTCGCGCGGGCGCTCGGGGACGCCCGCGACGCGCACGCGGCGGGCCGCCCGGTGGTCCGGCTCCATCTGCAGAACCGCTGGGCGGGGCTGACCCGGCTGCTGGACGCCGCCAGAGGGGGCACATGAGCGCTCACACCGGGGCCGGCGGAGACCGTGGCCGGACAGGGGGCGATTCCCAGTTGGGGCCCGCGATACGAGTTGGGGCAGGATGCTTGCAGCAGTAGTCGAAGAAGGCGCAGTGCGACCAGAGGGGGCCACGTGACCAACACAGCCAATCCGCTCCGCGACCCGCGGGACAAGCGCCTGCCGCGGGTGGCCGGGCCGTGCGTGCTCGTGCTGTTCGGGGTCACCGGGGACCTGTCGCGCAAGAAGCTCCTCCCGGCGATCTACGATCTGGCGAACCGAGGGCTGCTGCCGCCGGGCTTCTCCCTGGTGGGATTCGCGCGGCGCGACTGGGAGAACGAGGACTTCCGCCAGATCGCCTACGAGTCGGTCAAGGCCCACGCGCGGACCCCGTTCCGCGAGGACGTGTGGACGCACCTGATGGAGGGCATGCACTTCGTCCCCGGCGAGTTCAGCGACCCGGGCGCGTTCGACGCGCTGGCGATGGCGGTCAAGGAGCTGGACGAGAGCCGCGGCACGGGCGGCAACTACGCCTTCTACCTGTCGATCCCCCCGAAGTTCTTCCCGCAGGTCGTCGAGCAGCTGCAGCGCAGCGGCCTCGCCGACCGCGAGGAGGGCTCGTGGCGCCGGGTCGTCATCGAGAAGCCCTTCGGCCGCGATCTGAAGACCGCGGTGGAGCTGAACGACACGGTGCACCGCGTCTTCCCCGAGGAGGCGATCTTCCGGATCGACCACTACCTCGGCAAGGAGACGGTGCAGAACATCCTGGCCCTGCGGTTCGCCAACACGATGTTCGAGCCGATCTGGAACCGCTCCTTCGTCGACCACGTGCAGATCACGATGGCCGAGGACATCGGGATCGGCGGCCGGGCCGGGTACTACGACGGCATCGGCGCCGCCCGCGACGTCATCCAGAACCACCTGCTCCAGCTGCTGGCGCTCACGGCGATGGAGGAGCCGACGTCGTTCAGCGCCGACGCCGTCCGCGCCGAGAAGGCCAAGATCCTCTCCGCGGTGCGGGTGCGGGGCGACCTGGCCCAGTCGACCGCGCGCGGGCAGTACGCGGCGGGCTGGCAGGGCGGCGTGAGCGTCCGGGGGTACCTGGAGGAGGAGGGCATCCCCGCCGACTCCCGCACCGAGACCTACGCGGCCGTCAAGCTGGAGATCGACAACCGCCGCTGGGCGGGCGTCCCGTTCTACCTGCGCACCGGCAAGCGGCTGAGCCGCCGGGTGACGGAGGTGGCGATGGTGTTCCAGCAGGCCCCGCATTTGCCGTTCTCGCACACCGACACCGAGGAGCTCGGGCAGAACGCCCTGGTGATGCGGGTGCAGCCGGACGAGGGCATCACGGTCCGGTTCGGCTCGAAGGTGCCCGGCACCTCGATGGAGATCCGCGACGTCAACATGGACTTCGCCTACGGCGAGTCGTTCACCGAGGCCTCGCCCGAGGCGTACGAGCGGCTGCTGCTGGACGTGCTGATCGGCGACCCGCCGCTGTTCCCCCGGCAGGAGGAGGTCGAGCTGTCCTGGAAGATCCTCGACCCGATCGAGGAGTACTGGGCCAGCCGCGGCGGCCTCGACCAGTACAAGGCCGGCGGCTACGGGCCCGACAGCGCCGACGAGCTGATGGCGCGGGACGGCCGAACCTGGAGGCGGCTCTAGATGAACATCGATCTGACCGGCACGACGACCCGCAAGATCCAGGACGCGCTGACGCAGTCCCGGCATCTGATGGGCGGCCCGGCCGTCGGCATGGTGCTCACACTGATCATCGTGACGGACGAGTCGGCGCAGTACGACGCGGTGCGCGCCGCGACCGAGGCGGCGCGCGAGCACCCCTGCCGGGTGCTGACGGTCATCTCCCGCGACCCGCGGGGCAGCTCCTCGCGGCTCGACGCCGAGATCCGGATGGGCGAGACCGGCCCCGGCGAGACCGTGCTGCTGCGCATGTACGGGCCGCTCGCCGAGCACGCCGACTCCGTCGTCGTGCCGCTGCTGATGCCCGACACCCCGGTGGTGACGTGGTGGCCCGGCGGCAAGGTGCCGAAGGTGCCCGCCAAGGACCCGCTCGGCCGGCTGGCGCAGCGCCGGGTGACCGACGCCTACGCGGCGCGCGACCGGCTCGGCACCCTCGCCCAGCTCGCCGAGGGCTACCGGCCGGGCGACACCGACTTCACCTGGACGCGGCTGACGTCCTGGCGGTCGCTGCTGGCCGCCGCGCTCGACCAGGAGCACGACGAGATCACCGCGGGCGAGGTGATGGCCGAGCCGGACTCCCCGAGCGCGGAGCTGCTGGCGGCGTGGCTGTCGGTCCGGCTCGGCGTCCCGGTGGACCGGTCGGTCTCCGAGGGCCCCGGCATCACCGGCGTCCGGCTGGCGACGACGAGCGGCGACCTCCTGATCGACCGCCCGGACGGGCGGGTCGCGACGCTGAGCCGTCCCGGGCAGCCCGACCGGCAGGTGTCGCTGATGCGGCGGCCGATGGCCGAGCTGCTGGCCGAGGAGCTGCGGCGCCTCGACCCCGACGAGGTCTACCGCGACGCCGCCGCCCGGTTCGCCAAGGACCTGGCGGGCGGGTCGCAAAAGCCGGGCGTGGCGAGCGAGCCGGTGTCGGCGACGTCCAACGCGGCCGCGACGGGCCCCGCCAAGAAGCAGGCCGAGTCCAAGCAGCCGGCGTCCAGGCAGCCCGCGTCCAGGCAGGCGGAGTCCAAGCAGCCGGCGCGCAAGGGGCGCGGCAAGTCGGGGGACGCGTGACCGCCCCGGACGTCCTGGTCCACCGCGACCAGGCCCTGCTCGCCCAGGCGGCCGCGGCCCGGCTGGTGACGCGGATCGCCGACGCCCAGGCGGCGCGGGGCTCGGCGTCGGTCGTGCTCACCGGTGGCGGCGTCGGCACGGCGGTGCTCGCCGCGCTGGCCGCCGCCGGCGCCCGCGACGCGGTCGACTGGGGCCGCCTCGACGTGTGGTGGGGCGACGAGCGCTTCCTGCCCGCCGGGGACCCCGAGCGCAACGAGACCGGGGCGCGGGAGGCGCTGCTCGACCGCGTCCCGCTCGACCCGGCGCGGGTCCATGCGATGCCGGCGGCCGACGGCCCGGACGGCGACGACCCGGAGGCCGCGGCCGAGCGGTACGCCGCCGAACTGCGCGCCGCCGCCGGGGCCGGCGGCGGCCCGGTCCCGGCCTTCGACGTGCTGATGCTGGGCGTCGGCCCCGACGCCCATGTGGCGTCGCTGTTCCCGGAGCTGCCGGCGCTGCGCGACGAGGGCGCGGTCACGGCGGTGCGGGGCGCCCCGAAGCCGCCCCCGACCCGGATCTCGCTGACGTTCCCCTCCCTGCGCGCCGCGGACGAGGTGTGGCTGCTGGCGGCGGGCGAGTCCAAGGCGAAGGCCGTCGGGCTCGGGCTGGCGCCGGACGCGGACCCGTTCCACGTCCCGTGCGCCGGGGCTCGCGGCCGGAACCGGACCCTGTTCCTGCTCGACCGCGCCGCCGCGTCCGAGCTCCCGCCGGGCATGGGGCGCCTCACGTCCCCTTGAACCCCGCTTGAAGGCAGGCCCGTACACCTGGGAGAAGACTGAACAGTTGCGGTGCTCCCGCATGCCTTGCGCGAAAGCGTGCATACCCTAACCGAGGGACAACCCGCGTCGAGCGTGAGGAGTTCTCAGGTGCTCAAGGGTCGGGCCGGGACGGTGGGTGCGGCGGTCGCCGGCGCGGTGGTGATCGCCGCCGCGGGCTGCTCGTCCGGAGGTGGCGGCGGAGGCAGGGGCGATGGCGGCGGCAAGGCCGAGGACGCGGTGAAGCTCGCCGTCACGCCCGCCACCGGGACGCGGCAGGCGGCCCCGGACAAGCCGGTCACCGTCACGGCGGACAACGGCAGGCTCACCAGCGTGACCCTGACCTATGGCAAGAAGGGCACGAAGGCCGACGGGAAGCTCGCCCCCGGCGGGAAGTCGTGGACGTCGTCCTGGACGCTGCGGCCGTCCACGACGTACACGGTCACGGCCAAGGCCACCGGCGACGGCGGCAAGCAGGCCACCACGACGTCCACGTTCACGACACTGACGCCCAGCAAGAAGCTGGAGAGCGGCATGTCGCCGCTGGACGGCGAGAACGTCGGCGTCGGCATGCCGGTCCAGCTGCTGCTGTCCAAGCCGGTCAGCACCAAGGCCGGCAAGGTGGCGGTGGAGAAGGCCCTTGAGGTCCGCATGTCCAAGCCGGTCGAGGGCGCCTGGTACTGGGTCGGCGACAAGGAGGTCGACTTCCGGCCCCGCGACTACTGGCCCGCCGGGCAGAAGGTGAAGGTCGTCGCGCATCTGGCGGGGCTGAAGGCCGGCGAGGGCATGTACGGGATGAAGGACCGCAGCGTCGGCTTCACCGTCGGGCCGCGGCACATCACCACCGTCGACGCCAAGAAGCACCGCGCGACGGTGACCGACGGCGGCCGCACGGTGCGGACGATGAAGGTGAGCCTCGGCAAGCCGGGCCACGACAGCTACAGCGGCACCATGATCGCGCAGGAGAAGGCGGCGCACATCGTCATGGACTCGGCCACCACCGGCGACCCCGGCGAGTACCGGATCCCGACGAAGTGGAACGTCCGCCTCACCTACAGTGGAACGTTCATCCACTCGGCGCCGTGGTCGACCGACGCACAGGGCAACGACAACGTCAGCCACGGGTGCGTGAACGCCTCTCCGGGCGACGCCAAGTGGTTCTTCGACTTCACCAACCGGGGCGACGTGGTGAAGGTGACGGGCACGTCGCGGCAGCTCCGGTTCGGGAACGGCCCGACGCCGTGGGCCAAGTCCTGGGACGCCTGGCTGAAGGGCGGCGCCCTCGGCAAGCCGGTCATGGGCACGCCCCTCACCTGAGGTCACCGGCGCCGTCCACGACCGCACTGGCACACTTGGTGCCATGCAGAAGCTCTCGTTGGACGCACGGGTACGGGACCTGATGAAGCGCGCCGCCGCGGCCTCGACCGGGCGCGGCGCCGACACCGTGTACGGCGGGCACGAGCACGTCCTGCGCCAGACGCTGATCGCCATGACGGCGGGCACGTCGCTGGCGGAGCACGAGAGCCCCGGCGAGGCGACGATCCTGGTCATGCAGGGACGCGTCCGGCTGGTGGCCGGCCAGGACACCTGGGACGGCATCGCCGGAGACCTGCTGATCATCCCGAACGCGCGGCACAGCCTGGAGGCACTGGAGGACGCCGCGGTGCTGCTCACCGTGGCCAAGTCCGGCTGACCCGACGGCGCCGGGCCGGGCCGCCCGATGTCGGGTCGGCCCGGCCCGGCGCCTCCGGCAGGAGGGCGCTCGGTCTCAGGCGCAGGTGAGGTCCCGCGCGGGAAGGCGACCGGTCAGCAGGTAGTCGTTGACGGTGTCCATGACGCAGGTGTTCGGGTAGCCGCGCTGGTAGGGCGCGTGGACGTCGGCGTCCAGCGTGACCATCCGAGAACCGCGCAGCAGCCGGTGCAGCGCCTGGTTGCCGGCGTAGGTGGTCCGGGTGTCACCGGTCGCGGCCACCATCAGCGCGGGCAGGCGCCCGCCGACCTCGGTCGGCGGCTCGGCGGGCCGCGCCGGCCAGAAGGCGCACGGGTTGACGTTGCGGGTCAGCGGCGCGAACAGCGGGCTGGCCGACCGGTTCCGCTCGATGTCGCGCCGGTAGTACTCCGGATCGCGCGGCGCGGCCGCGTCCCCGCAGATGATGGCGGTCTGCCCGCTCCCGTACACCGACTCGGCGCCGGTGAGCAGGAACGCCAGTTCCTCGTCCAGGTCCTTGGTCGGCTGGACGCTCTCCCCCGCCGCGGCCTTGGCGAAGACGCGCAGCGACTCGGCCAGCACGGCCCTCGGCCCGTCCTCGTCGGTGCCGAGGTTGTCGAACAGCACGACGGGCAGCGTCGTGTCGTCCACGCGGTACCGGCCGACGGCGAGGGGCGCCTTGGCGGACGCCTCGACGAGCCCGCGCACGGTGCCGAGGACTTCGGCGCGGGTGCCGCCGAGGCCGTAGGCGGCGTCGCGCTCGGCCGCCCACGCGGCCCACGCGCCGAGCGCGTGGTCGTTGGCGCCTTCGGTTCCGGCCAGCAGGCGCGGGCCGAAGCGTGTCGGGTCGACCGAACTGTCGAGGAGGACGCGGTCGAGGCGGCCGGGGAACATCGTCGCGTACACCGACCCGAGGTAGGTGCCGTAGGACGCGCCGTTGTAGGAGACCTTCCGCTCACCGAGGGCGCCCCGGACGATGTCCATGTCGCGGGCGATGTTGCGCGTGCTGATGTGCGGCAGGACGCCGGCGTTCGTCCGCGCGCACCGGTCGGCGAGGTCCTTGGCGAACGCGGTGGCCCGGTCGAAGGAGCCGCGACTCTCCCCCGCCGACTTGATCCAGGTCCCGGAGGGCCCGCCGCAGTCGACCGCGGCGCTGCGGCCGAGCGAGCGCGGGTCCATCCCCACCAGGTCGTAGCGGGGGCCGGCCCTGCCCATGATGGAGCGCATGTAGGGCGGCATGTCGATGGCCGGTCCCGGGCCGCCGCCATTGATGATCATCGTCCCGATGCGGTGGGCGCCGTCGGACGCCTTCAACCGGGAGATCGCGACGGTGATGGTGCGGCCCTCCGGACGGCGGTAGTCGAGCGGGACGGTGACGTCCGCACACCGGGCGCCCGCCTCGTCGAGCTCCTTGCCGACCTCGTCGCCGGCGTTGAGCGTGCAGTCCTTCCACTCCAGCCGCTGGTCGTAGTAGCGGCCGAGACCGCCCGCGCCGGACGTGGCGGCGGCCGGCGCGGCGCCGGGTGCGGCGGCCCCGTCGCAGAAGGCCGTCTCGACGAGTTTCATCTGGTCGTCGAACATCTCCTTGGTGGACGGGCTCTCGTTGAGGTCGACCGTCACGCGGCGCCCTGACGGCGCGACGCCCGAGACGGTGGCGTAGCTTTCGAGCCCGCCGGCGTGCCCCCACCAGGTGCCGCCGCAGCGCAGCGGGGTCCCGATCAGGCCGAGGCCGTAGGCCGCGCCGTCCCAGACGCGGTCGGGGTCGGCGGGAACCGTCTGCTTCATCTGGGCGAGCATCGCCGGGGACAGCAGCCGGCCGCCCATCAGCGCCCCGAAGAAGACGTTCAGGTCCCGCGGGCTGGAGATCAGTGCGCCGCCGGCCCAGGCCACCGTCGTGTTCATCTCGGTGAAGTCGTCCCACCGGACGGTCCCGTCGCGCTCCTCGCGCAGGTAGCCGCGCGCGTGCGCTCCCCTGATCCGCGTCCGGTCGCCGGGCCAGTAGGTGTCGCGCAGCCGCAGCGGCCCGATGATCCGGCGCTGGACCTCGTCCTCCAGGCCGTGCCCGCTCGCCTTCTCCGCGATGAGCCCCGCGAGGACGTAGTTGGTGGTCGAGTAGTGCCAGCCGGGGCTCGGGTGCGGGAGCGTCAGCGCCCGTTCGACCAGGTCTTCGGGCTCGAAGTGCCGAAAGCGGTACCCGTCCGGGTCCGCGAAGGTGTCCATGTGGTCGGGCAGGCCACTGGTGTGCCGCAGCAGGCTCCGCACGGTGATCTTCCGGCCGTCGTAGCCGCCCCGGTCGATCAGGCCGGGCAGGTAGCGCTCGACCGGTGCGTCCAGCGAGATCCGGCCCTCCCGGGCCAGCTGGAGCACGGTCACGGCCGTGAACGTCTTGGTGACGCTGGCGATCCGTACCCGCAGGTCCGCCCGCATCGGCCGCTGCGTGCGGCGGTCGGCCACCCCGCTGCCGGCCGTCCACGTCCCGCACGCGGGGTCGTCGACGCGCACGGCGGCGCCGGTGAGCCCGTGCGTTCCCGTCATCCGTTCCAGGGCGCGCAGTGTCGCCGTGCGGTCGGTGCAGCCGGCCGGCGGCGGCTCGGCTCGCGCGGGCGCCGGGACGGCGGCGGCCGCGGCGATCGCGGCCACCGCCGCGAGCACCGCGCCCGCCCGCCTGGCGGCCCGGCGCCGCCTCGGTTGTCTGGTCGTCATGGTCTCCGACGCTAGGCGGCCGCGGGCGCGGGCACACTGCGGCGCTCACCCGGACCGGTGCTGCGGGCAGCGGGCGGCCGCGGGGTGGGGACAGCCCCAGGAGGCGCCCCGGCGACCAAAGTCGATGGCGCCGCCGACCTGCGGCCGCTGCCCGGGGCGGGCGGCATGGCTACCGTTGGGCGGGTGGACCTCCTGAGACGATCGTGGCGCGACTGGCTCGGCGACCTCGGCGCCGTCGGCGCCGCGATGCTGCTCGGCTGGGTGCTGCTCCAGGGCACGGTGGAGGACCTGCCTCCCGGGGAGACGATCGCGGTCCGCCGGGACGTGCTGATCGGCGCCTCCACCTGCGTGTTCCTCCTGCTGTTCCGGCGCCGCCATCCGGTGGCCGTCGCGGTCACGATGGTGTTCGCGCAGTGGGCGGCGACGACGACGCTCGGCACGGCGGCGATCGCGATGTACTCGCTGGCGATGCTGCGCCCCTGGCGGATCGCGCTGCCGATCGCCGGCGCGAGCCTGGCGCTGATCATCGGCCTCTTCTGGATCGCGGAGGCCGGGGAGGACTTCCTCGAGGGCAGCGTCATCTTCGCGCTGATCTACGCGGTCCTCGTCACGACGGGCATGCTGGTGCGGTCCCGGCGGCAGCTCATCGCCTCGCTGGAGGAGCGGGCCCGCGCCGCCGAGACCGAGCAGCGGCTGCGGGTCGAGGAGGCCCGGCTGCTGGAGCGCGAGCGGCTCGCCCGCGAGATGCACGACGTCCTCGCGCACCGCATCTCGCTGCTGGCCGTGCACGCGGGGGCCCTGGAGTTCGGCCCGGGAACGCCCGAAGGGCAGCGGGAGGCCGCCGGGGTCATCCGGCGGAGCGCCCACGAGGCGATGGAGGACCTGCGCGAGGTGATCGGGGTGCTGCGCGACGACGCGCCCGGCGCCGATCCCGAACGCCCGCAGCCGACGCTCGCGGACGTTCCCGGGCTCGTCGAGGAGTCGCGGCGGGCGGGGGGCCGCGTCACGCTGGAGCAGAACGTCCCCGACCCCGACCTGGTCCCGTCCCGCGTCGGGCGGCACGCCTACCGGATCGTCCAGGAGGGGCTGACGAACGCCCGCAAGCACGCGCCGGGCGCGGACGTCCGGGTCTGCGTGGGCGCGGGCGCCGAGCTGGACGTCGAGATCGTGAACGCGATGCCCCCGGGCCCGCCCTCCCTGCCCCTGCCGGGTTCCGGCACGGGGCTCGTCGGCCTGGCCGAGCGTGTGGCGCTGCTCGGCGGGACCTTGGAGCACGGCCGCACCGGCGACGGGCGGTTCCGGCTGCGCGCCCGCCTTCCGCTGCGGGCCGCGCATGGCGCCGGGACCGGTGGGAAAGGTGGTACGCATGGCAGCGAACTCCTCTGACGAGCCCGTCCTGGAAGAACTCGACCGCGCCGAGTGCATGAAACTCCTCGCCGGCGGCACCATCGGCCGGGTGGCGTTCGACGACGGCGAGGGACCGACGGTCATCCCGGTGAACTACGCCGTCGAGGGCGACTCGGTGATCTTCCGCACGTCGGCGTCGGGCCGGCTGAACCGCAACCTGCTGTCGGCGGTGACCGGCGGGGAGGTCCGGGCGGCGTTCGAGGTCGACCGGTTCGAGGAGGCCCACCACGAGGGCTGGAGCGTGCTGCTGCGCGGCGGCGCGCACCCCCTCTCCGAGGCGGAGAAGGCCGAGGTCGCGCAGGTCCGGCCGTGGCCGGGCGGCGACCGGGAGGCGTGGTTCCGGCTGGCGGCGGCGAGCGTGACCGGCCGCCGCCTGCGCCGCGGTTGAGCCGCCCCTAGGGTGGCGGGATGGACTCCCCTCCCGTCCGCGTCCTGATCGTGGACGACGACGCGCTCGTCCGGGCCGGCCTGTCGATGATGCTGGCGAGCGCCGACGACCTGAAGGTGGTCGCGGACGTCGCCGACGGCGCCGAGGTCGTCGCCGCCGTGAACCAGCACCGGCCCGACGTCGTGCTGATGGACATCCGGATGCCGCGGCTGGACGGGCTCGCGGCGACCGCGCTGCTGCGGGGTCGCCGCGAGCCGCCTGAGATCATCATCCTGACCACGTTCGACAGCGACGACCACATCCTGCGGGCGATGCGCGCGGGCGCGAGCGGCTTCCTGCTGAAGCACACCCCGCCGCCGGAGATCGTCCGGGCGATCCGCCAGGTCGCGGCCGGCGAGCCGATGATGTCCCCCGCGGTGCTGCGCAAGATGATGGCGTACGTGGCCGAGAGCGGCGCCGACCCGCGCCGGGCCCGCGCCCGCGATCTGCTGGCCCGGCTGAGCGACGGCGAGCGGGCCGTCGCCGCGCTCGTCGGGCGCGGCCGGACCAACAGCGAGATCGGCAAGGAGCTGTCGCTCAGCGTCGCCACGGTGAAGGCGTACGTGTCGCGGCTGCTGACCAAGCTGGAGCTGAACAACCGCGTCCAGATCGCCCTCCTCGTCCACGACGCCGCCCTCGACGACTAGTCCTCCGGGCCGCGCCCCGCCAGCGGGACGTGGCGGAGGAGCAGCGCCGCCGCCAGGCCCAGCGCCGCGACGGGCAGCGCGGCGACGAACAGGGTGGAGAACGCGTCCGCGAAGGCCTCGGCGACGCCGTCGCGCACCGGCGCCGGGAGCGTCTCCAGCACCTCGGGACGGACGGCGTCGCCGAACGCCGGGACCCGCCCGTCCGGGACCCGCGAGGCGATCTCCTCGGCGAACCGGTTCGACACGACGGCGCCGAAGACCGCCATCCCGGCGGCGGTGCCGAGCATCCGGCTCGCGAAGACGCCCGAGCTCGCCGCGCCGAGGTCGCGGTGCGGCGCGGCCTGCTGCGCGATCAGCATGACGACCTGCTGGGACAGCCCTGCCCCGAAGCCGAGCACCGCCATGTAGCAGCCCGCGGCGACCAGGCCGGTGCCGGCGTCCATGGTCGCCAGCAGCGCGATCCCGGCGGCGCTGACCGCCATGCTCGCCGCGGGCAGCCGGTGGTAGCGGCCGGTCCGGTGGATGTGCTTCCCGGCCGCCATGGAGGACACCAGCAGGGCGAGCATCATCGGCAGCAGGAGCAGGCCCGACCTGGTCGCGTCCACTCCCCCGACGACCTGGAAGAACATCGGCAGGTAGGTGGCGAGGCCGAACCCGGTGGCGCCGCCGACGGCGGCGACGACGCAGGCGACGCCGAACGACCGGTCGCGGAACAGCCGCGGCGGGATGATCGGCTCGGCGGCCGTCCGCTCGGCGAGCACCCACGCGGTGAACAGCACGGCCGAGGCCGCCGCCAGCGAGAGCACGACGGGCGAGCCCCACGCGTACCGCGTCCCGGCCCAGCTGGTGAACAGGGTGAAGCAGGTCACCGCCGCGCCGAGCAGGACGATCCCGGCAAAGTCGATCCGCGGCCTTCCCCTCGGCGCCGGAAGCCGCAGGAACAGCGCGACCAGGGCGGTGGCGGCAACGCCGAGCGGCAGGTTGAGGTAGAACACCCACCGCCATGACGCGTGGTCGGTGAGGACGCCGCCGGCCAGCGGCCCCGCGATGCTGGAGACCGCGAAGACGAGCGCCGAGTACCCCTGGTACCGGGCACGCTCGCGCGGTTCGAACAGGTCGCCGGTGAGTGCGAACATCGAGCTCAGCAGGCATCCGGCCGCGGCGCCCTGGAGGGCGCGGAACACGATCAGCCAGGTCATGGTGGGCGCCGCCCCGCACGCCGCCGATCCGGCGAGGAACCCGAGCAGGCCGGTCAGCAGGACGCGGCGGCGCCCGAACAGGTCCCCGAGCCGTCCCGACAGGGGGACGGTGACGCTCGTGGCCAGCACGTACGCCGTCGACACCCAGGCGAGCCGGTCGAGCCCGCCGAGGTCCCCGACGATCGTCGGCAGCGCGGTGCCGAGCACCGTCGCGTCCAGCGAGGACATGAGCCCGGCGAGCATGAGCCCGCCGAACACCAGCTTCCGGTGCCGGCCGGTCATCGGCGCGGTCATCTCGATCACGCGCACCTCCATTTTCTATGCCTTGGACATATAGATGCTAAGCGCAGATAGATGAGTCGCGCAATCCATCTAGACTGGGAGCCATGAGCGACGAGGCGCTGGACGCCGTCGAGCGGAGCATGGTCAGGCTGCGCCGGGGCATGTCGCGGCAGCGGCTGGGCAAGGCGGCGATCCGGGACCACAACCTCCCCGTGGACGTGCAGGTCCTGCACGTCGTGGACATCGTGGACGAGGGCCCCGACCGGCCCGGCGAGGAGATGAGCGTCGGCCTTGTCGCCACCCGTCTCGGCGTCGACGCCTCGCGCGGCAGCCGCATCGTCGCCGAGGCGGTCAAGTCGGGCTACGTCCGGCGGGTCGCCTCACAGGAGGACGGCCGCCGCATCCACCTGGAGCTCACCGACGCGGGCAGGGCCGTCGTCGACGCCACCCGCCGCACCCGGCAGGAGCACTTCGCCAAGGCCATGGGCGGCTGGACGGACGAGGAGCGCTCCGCGTTCGCGCGCCTCCTGTCCCGCTTCGTCCACACCTACGAGGACTGACCGCCCGGACCGCGGTGCGGGGGTCTCGCGTCCTCCCCCGGTTGCGGTCGGGCGGCGCCTGCCTACAACCCCGGTTGCGGGTCCGGCGCGAAACGTTCGGCCGCGCGGAGGACGGCGCCGGGCCGGGCCGCCGTCTAGGCTGGCGGGATGGGTGGCAGCCTGATCCCGCTGCCGCCGCCAGGGCGCGCGCGGGACGCGGCCCTGGCGGGCGGAGTGTTCGCCGTGGTGGCCGTCAGCAGCCTGAAGTCGCTCGTCGGCCCGCGCGAGGAGCCGTGGGCCGCGACGGCGTTCGACTGGGCGCTGATCCTCCTGGCCTGCGGGGCGCTGTTCTTCGCCCGCCGGTGGCCGGTGGCCGTCGCGGCGCTGGTCCTGGTGACCACCGGCGCCTACTACGTCACCAGCCTGCACGACGGCGGGCTGATGATCGCGGTCATCGCCGCGCTGTACGCCGTCGCGGCCGGGGGCCGGCTCCAGGCCGCCGTCGTCCTCGCGGCGCTGACCGTGATCACCACCGGCGCCGGCACCCTGCTCGGCAACCGCGACGTCAACGGCGTCGCCCTCTTCATGCTGACCGGTTGGCTGGTGGCCGTGGTCGCGCTCGGATGGGTGCGGCACAGCCGGCTCGCCTACCTGCGCGAGGCCGAGCGGCGCGCCGCCGGCGAGGAGCGGCTGCGCATCGCCCGCGAACTGCACGACGTCGTGGGGCACCACCTCTCGCTGATCAACGTCCAGGCGGGGACGTCGCTGCACCGCTTCCACCGGGACCCGGCCCAGGGCGAGGCGGCCCTCGCCGCCATCAAGGCGTCGAGCCGGGAGGCCCTGCGCGACCTGCGCGCGACCCTCGGGGTGCTGCGGCAGGCCGACGAGGAGGCGCCGACCGCGCCCCCGCCCGCCCTGGACGGGATCGGCGGCCTGATCGGGACGGCCCGGGCGGCCGGGCTCACCGTGCACGGCCGCCTCACCGGCGAGGCGGAGCCGCCCACCGAGGTCGGCCTGGCCGCCTACCGCATCGTCCAGGAGTCCCTCACCAACGTCTCGCGGCACGCCGCCGCCGCGGAGGTCACCGTCAGCGTCGAGCGCGGGCCGGGCGCGCTGCTCGTCGAGGTCGCCGACGACGGCCGGGGCGCCGCCGCGCCGGCGGGTCCGGGCAGCGGCGTCGACGGGATGCGCGAGCGGGCCCGCGCCCTCGGCGGCGAGCTGACGGCGGGGCCGCGGCCCGGCGGCGGCTTCCTCGTCCGGGCCCGGCTGCCCTACGGAAACGAGGCCCCCGCACGATGATCAAGGTTCTGCTGGCCGACGACCAGGGCCTGGTGCGGGCCGGGTTCCGCTCCATCCTCGACGACGAGGACGACATCACCGTCGTCGGCGAGGCCGCGGACGGCGCCCGGGCGGTCTCCGCCTGCCGCGAGCTGCGTCCGGACGTGGCGCTGCTGGACGTGCGGATGCCCGGCACGGACGGCCTGGAGGCCGCCCGCCGGATCACCGCCGACCCGCGGCTCGACGGCGTGCGGGTGGTGATCCTGACGACCTTCGACCTGGACGAGTACGTGTACGGGGCGCTGCGCGCCGGGGCCACCGGCTTCCTGCTCAAGGACACCGAGCCGGCGGAGCTGATCCACGCCGTGCGGGTCGCGGCGCGCGGGGACGCGCTCATCACCCCGTCCGTCACCCGCCGCCTCATCGGCGAGTTCGCCGGGCGGGTCCAGGCGCCGGCCCCGGGTCCGCGGCTGGAGTCCCTCACCGTCCGGGAGCGGGAGGTGATGCTGCTCGTCGCGGCCGGGCTCAGCAACGACGAGGTCGCCGCCCGCCTCGTGCTCAGCCCCGCCACCGCCAAGACCCACGTCAGCCGCATCATGTCCAAGCTGGGCGTGCGGGACCGCTCGCAGCTGGTCGTCCTCGCCTACGAGTCCGGCATGGTCAGACCGCGCTGGATGCGACCACGGACGTAGGCGCGCCACACGCCCGCAACCGGCGGGGTAGCGCGGATGCCCGCCGCGGGCCGATGCGGCGCGGGCGGCCGCGTCCCGATCCTTGGAGCCATGAACCACACCGGCGCAATGATCGGGTTCGTGGTCGGCGGGGCCGCGGGCTTCCTGCTGACCGAGACCGTGGGAGCGTTCTTCACCTTCGTCCTGGAGCGCACGCTCGACGTCGACGGCACCCCCGTCCTGCTGGCCGCCTTCATCCTCGTGCCGGTCCTGTCCGCGCTCGTCGGCGCCGTCGCGGGCTCCCGCTTCAGAACCGGGCGGTGAGCTCCCGCGGTCAGGTCAGGCGGGCCCGGAGCAGGCAGAACTCGTTGCCCTCCGGATCCGCCAGCGGGACCCAGCTCTCCTCACCGGTCTGCCCGACGTCCACCGGCCGGGCCCCCGCGGCCAGGAGCCGCTCCAGTTCGGCGTCCTGGTCCCGGTCCGTGGCGTTCACGTCGAAGTGCAGCCGCAGCTTGCCGTTCTTCGGCTCCTCGCTGCGGCTGAGGATCAGCGTCGGATGGAGCCCGCCGAACCCTTCCGGCGGACCGATCTCGATGTCGTCGCCCTCCCGGTCCAGCTCCACGAACCCGAGCACCTCGCACCAGAACTCCGCGAGTCTCTCCGGATCGCGGCAGTCGAGCACCAGTTCACTCACCCGGCACGCCACAGTCGGCCCCCCACCACGTCCTGCAAAAGATCGAATGTCTGTCCGCCACGCTGCCAGAGACCCGCGCCGGGCGTCGAGCGGAATATCTCCAGACCGGCCGACCGGATCCCGGGCGCCCGCCCTAGAGGCGCAGCCGCAGGCGGCCGGAGGCGAGGGCGTCCGCGACCCGGGCCTCGGTCCCGGCAACGTCCTCGTGCGAGGTGTCGAGCACGTGGCGCTCCAGTTCGCCGAGGTCGGCGAACTGGTCCCACATCGCCAGGACCGGATGGCGGTCCACCAGCGCGCCGGGCACGGTCCGCGCTTGGGCCCGGGCGAGCGCGACGTCGCGGCTCGGGCGAAGGGCCGCGTAGTGGAACGGCACCGCAGGGTGCAGCCGCGCTCGCGTGCGAAAGTGATCGAGCATCCACGGGCCGACGATTCCGTCGACGACGGTGACGAAGCCGCCGGTCGCGTACGTGAACGCCGCGCCGGCGATCGCGTCCATGACGGTCTCGTTCTGGGCCCGCGACGCCGGCTCGTACGGCGGGATCGCACCGGCCACGATGTAGTCCCAGAAGTCGTCCGTGTGCAGATGGACGGCCTTCTGGTGGCGGTGGGCAATGCGGGCCGCGACCGTCGACTTCCCCGCTCCAGGCGGGCCGGTCAGGACAACGACGCTGCTGGGCATGTGATCAGCCTAGAGGCGGGCGGAGGGACACCGGGGACCAGGCGGGTCAAAGAAGGTGACGGTGCGCGGGTCAGAAGTGGGTCGCGGGGACGCCAGGGAGGCCGGTCCTCACGGTAAGTGATCGGTTCATCGCCCTCGGGAATGGGGAGCGTGATGTCGATCCCCCGAGAGGAAGCGCACATGCCGGCTCAGCGCCTGGTCCAAGGACAGCCCCCGACCCGCGAGCCGATCCTGCTCGTCCACCAGGTGTCGGGGACGTTCCTGCAGAGCGAGAACCAGTCGACGACGACGCTCAACGACGAGGTGCAGAACGAGAACCACTGGCCGCTGCCGTCCGACAAGACCGTGCGGTGGCGGCTTTACGAGATCAGGCTGCGCGGCGGCCGCTCCGTCTACCTGATGGAGCACCAGGTCAACGAGCACGTCCTGACGTTCCGGCCGGGGTCCGGGCCCGGGAGCATCCCGGGCCTGTCACCGATCCTGACCACACGGGAGGGGCGGACGGGCAGCCCGCCGCAGCACTGGAGGTTCGTCCCGGTGCCGGGCACGGGCGCCAACTACTGGGGGATCGTGCCGGACCAGTATCCCGGCTACGCCCTCGGCCTGTACAACAACCACGTCGCCGACGACCAGTGGGTGGTGCCGACCCCGACCTGGGGCGGGCCTCCGACGCTCTTTCACGCGTGGTCGGCCGTCCCCACCACCATCCCGGCAGGGGACGACGACGAGGAGGAGGACGCACGGCTGGTCGGTGAGGACGAGGGCGCGGCATCCGAGCCGCGCACCAACATGTGAACGGCCCGGGTCAGGCCTGGGCGAGCACGGCGCAGAGGGCGTCCAGGGCGGCCGGGTAGGCGGCGCCGACCGGGGTGCTGTAGCCGACGACGAGGCCCTGCGGGCGTTCGCCGGGATCCTGCCAGTGGTCGCGCAGAGGCATGAGGGCGAGGTCATGGAACGCGGCGCGGCGCATGACCTCGCCCTCACCCTGCCCGCCGTCCGGGAGCAGCACCAGGGCGTGCAGGCCGGCGGCGACCCCCTGGACCCGGACCCGCGGGACGCGGTCGCGGAGCGTCTCGACCAGGAGGTCGCGGCGGCGCCGGTAGCGCTGGCGGGCGGCGCGGACGTGCCGGTCGTAGGCGTGGGCGGCGATGAGGTCGGCGAGGACGAGCTGGGCGAGCGACGGGGTGTGGGCGTCGGCGAGGCGCTTGGCCTCGGCGAAGGGCTCGACCAGGTGCGCGGGCAGGACCAGCCAGGCCAGGCGCAGCGCCGGGGCCAGGGTCTTGGACGCGGTACCGCCGTACACCACGTGCTCGGGCGCCGTCCCCTGCAGGGCGCCGACCGGCTGGCGGTCGTAGCGGAACTCGCCGTCGTAGTCGTCCTCGACGATCGTGCCGCCGGTGCCGCGGGCCCAGGCGGCGAAGGCGTGGCGGCGGTCCGGGTGGAGGGTCGCGCCCGTCGGGTACTGGTGCGCCGGGGTCAGCACGGCCGCGCCCGCCGGGCCGAGCCGGTCCGCACGTGCGCCCCGCTCGTCCACCGGCAGCGGGACGACGGCGAGCCCGGCGCGCCGGACGATCGCGCGGTGGAAGGGATGTCCCGGCTCCTCCATCGCGATCGACTCCGTGCCGAGGTCCCGCAGGACGGAGGCCAGGAGGCCGAGGGACTGGGCGTAGCCGGACGTGACCACGATCCGGGCGGGGTCGGCGTGCACGCCCCTGGCCCTGCCGAGGTATCCGGCCAGCGCCTCGCGCAGCTCGCGGCGCCCGCGCGGGTCGCCGAGCGCGTGCACGTCGGGCGGGGCGGACGCGAGGACGCGGCGCGTCGAGCGCAACCACGCCGTGGCGGGGAAGGTGCTCAGGTCGGGCCGCCCGGGCAGCAGGTCGTGCGCCGGCGCCTCGGCGGACGCCGGTTCCGCGGGCGCGGGCGCCGGTGCGGGGCCGGCCGCGACCCGCGTTCGTCCGCCGGGAACGGCCGTGAGGTAGCCCTCCGCCGTCAGCTGGTCGTAGGCGGCGCTGACCGTCCCGCGCGCCAGGCCCAGCTCGGCGGCCAGTGCGCGGGTCGACGGGACGACGTCGCCCGGGGCCAGCCGCCGGGACCTGATCGCTGCGCGGAGGGCGCGTTCGAGTCCGGCGCGGCGGCCCCCGGAGGGGTCGACGTCCAGATGCAGGTCGACCGAACCGGACCAGTCTTTGCGCATGGCACTGGATCTTAATACTGGTCCGGTCGGCGCCTAGATTCGCGGCATGATTGTTTTCGCGCAGCTCAGCGACACCCATCTGGACGGCGGCGAGGGCCCGGCCGAACGCGCGGCCCGCGTCATGGACCACCTGAACGGCGTGCCGGTCGACGCCGTCCTCGTCACCGGGGACATCGCCGACCACGGCGAGCCCGCCGAGTACGAGCAGGCCCGCAAGGTCCTCGCGTCGGGGCATCCGGTACTGACCTGTCCCGGCAACCACGACAGGCGCGGCCCCTACCGGGAGGTCCTGCTGGACGAGCCGCCGGACGGCGGCCCGGTCAACCGCGCCCACGAGATCGCCGGGGCCACCTTCCTGATGTGCGACTCGACCGTCCCCGGCGAGGACCACGGGCGGCTCGACGACGAGACGATCGGGTGGCTCGACCGGCGGCTGGCCGCGGCGCCGGACGCCCCGGCGTTCGTCTGCTTCCACCACCCGCCCGTGCGGCTCCAGATTCCGTACGTGGACGGGATCCGGCAGTTCGGCGAGCGGCGCCTGGCCGAGGTGGTCCTGCGCCACCCGCAGGTCGTGGCGGTGCTGTGCGGGCACGCCCACACGGCGGCGGCCACGACCTTCGCGGGACGGCCCCTGCTCGTCGCGCCCGGCGTCGTGTCGACCCTCCGGCTGCCCTGGCAGGAGGGCGACATCGCCGACCTGGACGCTCCCCCGGGCGTCGCCTTCCACGTCCTGGACGACGAGGGGCGCCTGAGCACGCACTACCGCACCTTCTAGCGGTGCGCGGTCCAGGTCCGGGTGATCTCCTCGGCGGCGTCGCGGACCAGCGTCCGGTACCGCTCGACGGCCTCGGGGGTGAAGCGGTGCCGGGGCCCGCACACGCTGATGGAGCCGTGGACCTCGCCGTCCGGGCCGAAGAGGGGCGCGGCGACCGACCCGGCGTCGGCCTGCCGCTCGCCGAAGGAGACGCCGACGCCCTCCCGGACCGTCTCGGCGAGTTCGGCGCGCAGCGCAGGCCCGCCGGTGACGGTCCGGTCGGTGAGCGCCGCCAGCGGGCGGGCCAGCACGGCCTCGCGCCGCTCCTCGGGCAGGAACGCGAGGATCACCCGGCCCGAGGAGCCCGCGTGCAGCGGGAACCGCCGCCCGACCTCGACGGTCATCTTGACCTCGCGGGGGCTCTCGAACTGGTCGAGGTAGACCCGCTCGTCGCCGACGAGCCCCGACAGCGTGGTCGTCTCGCCGGTCTCGTCCCGCAGCCGGCGCAGCACGGGCGCGGCGGCGGTGCGGACGTTGAAGCGCCGCAGCGCGCTCACGCCGAGGGCGACGGCGGCGGGCCCGAGCCGGTAGCCGGACGTGCCCGCCTCCAGCATCTCGCGCGACACGAGCGACTGCAGGATGCGGTACACGACGGCCTTGGAGATGCCGAGCTCGCGACCGATGGCGGTGACGCCGAGGTACTCGGGCCCGCCGGCGAACAGCAGCAGCACGTCGGCGACGCGCCCGGCGACCTCGGTTCCCCCCGGGGCCGGAGCGGCGGTCTGGTTGGTCACTGGACGATCCTAGGGAATGGGATCAGCGGCCGCGGTGGAGGTAGCGGCCGGCGGGGGCGCCGGTGATCTCGCCGTCGGCGTAGACGCGGCGGCCGCGCACGAAGGTGTCGGTGACCCGCGCGGTCATGGCGAAGCCCTCGAACGGCGTGTACTCCTGCGTCGACTCGGAGTCGGCGGCGCGGACCGTCCAGGACACGTCCGGGTCGACCAGGGCGATGTCGGCGTCGTACCCCTCGGCGATGGCGCCCTTGTTGAGCAGCCCGTAGCGCCGGGCGGGGTTCCAGGACGTCAGCCGGGCGACGCGCTGGAGCGGCAGGCCGCGCTTCAGTCCCTCGCCCACGAGGCCGGGCAGCAGGTACTCGGCGCCGCCGAAGCCGGACTTGGCGAGGAAGACGTCGTCGCGGTCGGCGCCGAACTTCATCTCGTCCCGGCAGCAGGCGTGGTCGCTGACGACCCAGTCGACCTCGCCGGCGAGGACGTGCCGCCACAGCGCCTCGACGTCGGAGCGCTCGCGCAGCGGCGGGTTGACCTTGCCGCCCAGGCCGTGCGCGGTGTCGACGTCGGCGAGCAGGTGCCCGATGGTGACCTCGCGGCGGAAGTCGATGTGCGGGAAGGCGCCCGCCATGGTCAGCGCGGCCGACAGCGCCTTCTCCGACGACAGGTGCAGCAGGTTGATGTTGGGCAGGCCCGTCTCGTGCGCGAGGTAGGACGCGATCGTGACGGCGAGGCCCTCCGAGTGCGGGGGCCGGGACGCGCTGTAGGCGCGCAGCCCGGTCAGCGACCCGTCGCGCTCCACCATCCTGGTGTACGCGGTCATGATCTCGGCGGTCTCGCAGTGCAGCGACAGGGAGATGTGCGGCGCGTACTCGGCGAGCTGCTCGCGGGCCTTCTGGACGCCGCGCATGACGAACTCGAAGTGGGCCACGTCGTAGCGCTCGTCCGGCGGCGTCATGAGGAAGTCGCTCTGGCTGGACGAGCGCCCGTGCAGGCCGTGGCTGCCGTAGAACATGAAGATCTTGAACGAGGTGACGCCGTGCTCCTCGACCAGGTAGGGGATCTCCTCGATGTGGCGGGCCATCATCGGCGCGAGGTGGAAGGCGTAGTCGACGTAGGCGTTGCCCTGTGCGGCGCCGAGCACCTCGGGGAAGAACTCGCGGTACGGTCCTCCCCTGTTCAGGTAGTACTGGCCGGTGCGCATGTAGGTCAGGGCCGTGGTGACGCCGCCCTGCGCGGCGGCGCGGCTCTCGGTGCGGGTGTCGGTCGCCAGCTCGTTGTAGATGCCCCAGTGCTGGTGGGCGTCCACGACGCCGGGGAAGGCGAGCCGCCCGCGGCCGTCGACCACGGTGGCGGCGTCGTCGTCCGGCAGCCCGGGCGCGACCCGCGCGATGGCGCCGTCGTTCACGGCGATGTCCAGGGGTTCGGGCTCGGTGCCTTCGGGGGCGTCGGGGCGGACCACCCGCACGTTCTTCAGCAGCAGCTCGGTCGTCGCCATGGTGGTCTCCTCAATTCTCGCGGGTGGTCGTGCGGCGGGCGATGGCGCCGGCCGCCAGGTAGGCGAGCCCGAAGGCGGGCAGCAGGCCGTTGCCGGGCAGGTAGCCGCCTGCGCCGTGGCCGGAGATCCCGGCGGCGGCGCCGCCCGCGGCGTACAGGCCGGGGATGGGACGGTCGCCGGGGTCGACGACGGCGGCGTCACCGTCGACGAGCAGCCCGCCCTGGGTGTGGAAGAGGGCGGGGACGACGCGGACGGCGGCGTAGGGGGCGGCGAGCGGGCGCTCCCAGTGGGTGCGGCCGTGCTCGTCGGGGCGTTCCCCGCGCGCGGCGGCGGCGCCGGCCTCCAGTTCGCGGGCGAGGGCCCCGGCGGGGAGGCCGGTGGCCTCGGCGAGGCCCTCGGCGTCGTCGGCCCAGACCAGGACGCCCGACTCGACGGTGTCGCGGAAGTCCTGGAACGGCCGGCACTGCTCGAAGATCGTCTCGTCCAGGACGATCCAGCCGGTGGAGCCGGGACGGGCGGCCAGTTCGGCGGCGTACTCGGAGTAGCCGCGGGTCTCGTCGCCGAACCGGCGCCCGTCGAGGTCCACCATGATCCCGCCGTGGATGATCGTGGCCCAGCCGACGAGGGTGCCCGCGCCGGCGGCGACGGCGCCGTGCCCCTGGTAGGCGTCCAGGTAGCCGGTGGCGGCGCCGAGCCCGCCGCCGATGCGCAGCGCGTCCCCGCGGGACCGCTCGCCACCCTGGTAGAGGGCCTCCGCGATCTCGGGCAGGTGGCGCCTCACCAGGGCGCGGTCGGCGCCGAAGCCGTTGGTGGCGAGGAGCACGGCGCCGGCGGGGATCTCCTCCTGCGTCCCGTCCGGGTACCGGACCAACGCCCCGCGCACGGTGGTGGCGGCACCGGGGCCGCCCGTGGTCGTCACGTCCACGAGCGCGGCCGGGACGAGCAGGTCGATGCCCGGGTGCTCGCGGACGCGGCGGGCGAGGTGGTCGATCACGCTGGAGCCGTGCCGCCCGGGGACGGAGTGGCAGCGGTGCACGGAGTGGCCGGGGTAGTTGAAGTCGGTGACCAGGGAGAGCGGCAGCCCGGCCGAGTCGGCGAGCCACTCCACGAGCGGGCCGCTGACCTCGGCGAGCGTGCGGGCGAGGCGGGCGTCGGCGCGTCCGCCGGTCTTGGCCGCGATGTCGGCGGCGAACCGGTCCGGGGAGTCCTCGACGCCCGCGGCCTTCTGCCAGCGCGAGCCCGCGCCGGGGAACATCGCGGTCGACATCGAGGTGTTGTTGCCGCGCCGGAAGTGCTCGCTCGCCTCGACGACGAGCACGCTGAGGCCGAGTTCGGCGGCGCGCAGCGCCCCGGCGAGGCCGCCGCCGGCGCCCGCGACGACGAGGTCGGGTCCGCCGGTCACGCGCTCCCCCCGATCACCATGAGCCGCAGGGCCAGGGCCGTGGGGTCGACGATCCGGGCCGCGAAGCGGTGCTCCGCGACGTCGACGGCCGAGCAGCCGTTGATCACGGCGGTGGCCCCGGCGGCGGCGAGCGCGTCCGCCGCCGCGCCGAGGGCGGCGTTCCAGGCGCCCGCGTCGGCGACGGCGTCGAAGGGCAGGTCCAGCACCTCGATCCCGGCGGTGCGGGCGTCCAGGCCGTAGGCCGTGAGGCGGCGGCGCAGCTCCGCACCGATCGCCTCGTTCCGCACCACCGCACCGAAACGTACATTCATCGCAGAAAGATACAGACTACTCAGCCTGAGCAGGCCGTTCACCGGAACGTCCTGGTCGGCGGCGTGGCCGGCGGGCGCAGGGCCCTCGGGCACGGCCGGGTCCAGCACGCAGTCGGGAAAGGCGAGATCCCAGCCGTCCCCGGCCCGCGCCAGCGCGGCGGCGACCTCATGTTCGGACGCGCGGATCGACGCCTCGTCGTCCAGCGAACCGGGCGCGGCGGGGCCGACGTCGCGCAGCTCGACCGACAGCCCCGGCGGGGCGAGCCGGTCGTAGCGCGCCTGCCTCCTTCGGATCTCCTCCGACGGCAGATGGATCGGCGTCACGGCAAGGGCGCGCATCACTTCGGCTCCTTCGTCTCGTCTGCGCCGGCGAGTTCGCGCAGGCGCTCACCGGTGTGGTCCAGGGCGGGCAGCTCGCGGGCGAAGGCCGCGGCCCTGCCGATCAGGTCCTCGAGTCCGGGCAGCCATCGCCTCAGCAGGGCCAGGAGCTCCGCTTCGTCCAGGGGGCGGTGGTCGGCGTCGCCCACCGGGTTCGGCACCTCGCGGATCCGGGTCGTCCCGTCGGCCAGCGCGACGGTGACGCGCGCGGCGCGCTCGTCCGGGAGCCGGGCCGTCAGGTCGTCCGCCTCGACCAGCCGGACGCGCCGGGCGAGGGCCCGCAGCCGCGGGTCCTCCAGGCTCGTGCGCGGTCCGACCTCGCCGTGCAGGAGGGCCGCGGCCACGGCGAACGGCGTGGAGAACATCGCCGACAGCCGGTTGTGCCAGCGCGCCGAGGCCAGCCCGGCGCCGAGCGCGTGCGTCTCGACCAGGACCGCGGTGATCCGGGACGGGTCGAGCCCGGGCCGCAGGTCGAGGACGGCGTCGGCGGCCGGATGGGTGAACGAGCAGGAGGCGTGCCGCTTGAAGTAGCCGCGCGCGATGTCCCAGCGGTCCCCGAGCCCGCCGCTCAGCTCGGACGGGTCGAACTCCCCCAGCAGGGTCCCGAGCGAGAGCGCGGCCGTCCCGGTGTTGCGGGCGGACCCGGCCGCGGCCATCCGGGCCGCCACCAGGCCGGACAGGTTGGCCGCGCCCATCCAGGCGTCGCGCACCGGGTTGCCGTCGGTCGCGGACGCGAAGTGCCCCGCGACCGGAAGCCCCGCACCGGTGTCGATCGCGGCGGCGACGGCGTCCGGGCCGAGGCCGAGCAGCCGGGCGCATCCGGCGGCGGCGCCCGCGACGCCCCAGCTCCCGTGCGGGTGCGCGCCCGGCCGCAGCCGCGACGCCCGCCCGAACCGTGACGCCACCTCGTAGGCGGCGAGCAGGGCGGCGGCCGTGTCCGCCCCGGAGGCGTCCACCTCCGACGCCAGCGCCAGCACGGCCGGGAAGCCGTGCGCCGCCGGATGCCCCTTGGCGTACTTGTTGCCCTCGTCCAGTTCGAGGCAGACGAGGGCCGTCGCGTTCAGCCAGGCGGCGGCGTCGACCGTGACGCAGCGCCCGGCGCCGATCAGCGGCGCGGGCCCGGGGGGCGCGTTCCATGCCGAGCGCATCGCGCTCGTCTCCTCCAGCCCGGCGCCGAGCGCCGTCACGCCGATGACGTCGAGCAGCACGAGCGACAGCCGGTCGAGCACCGGCTCCGGCACCCGCGCCGCGTCCAGCCGCGCGACCCACTCCCCCAGCCGCGCCGTGGCCTCCACCGCATCCGTCACAGCCCCAGGTACGCCTTCCTGACCTCGGCGGATCCGGCCAGTTCGCGGCCTGTCCCGTGCAGGACGGTCGATCCGCTCTCCATGACGTAGGCGCGGTCGGCGATCCCGAGGGCCTGCTTGGCGTTCTGCTCGACGAGCAGCACGGCGACGCCGGTGTCGCGGATCCGCTTGACCGCGTCGAGCACCGCCCAGGTGAGTTTGGGCGAAAGGCCGGTGGACGGCTCGTCCAGCATGAGCAGCTTCGGCCGGGCCATCAGCGCGCGGCCGATCGCGAGCATCTGCTGCTGCCCGCCGCTGAACGTCTGCGCGATCTGCGCGCGGCGCTCGGCGAGGACGGGGAACAGCTCGAACACCTCCCCCATCCGGGCGGCGGCCTCGGCGGGCGGGCGGGTCCAGGCGCCCATCCGCAGGTTCTCCTCGACCGTGAGCGTGCCGAACAGGGCCCGGTCCTCGGGAACGTGCACGAGGCCGTCCCGGACGAGCTGGTCCGGGCGCCGCCCGGCCGTGGACGCGCCCGCGAACGTGACCGTCCCGGACGTCGGCCTCAGCTGCCCGCACACCGCGCGCAGCGTGGTCGTCTTGCCCGCGCCGTTCGCGCCGACGAGCGCGACGATCTCGCCCTCGCCGAGCCGCAGGTCGACCTCGTGCAGGATCCGCATGCGGCCGTAGCCGGCGCAGAGCCCGTCAATCGCCAGCATCGTCCGGCTCCTCTCCGAGGTACGCCTCGATCACGCGGGGGTCGGAGGTGACCTCCGCGGCCGTCCCGGCGGCCAGCACCCGGCCCTGGTCCAGGACGAGGACGCGGTCCGACAGCCGCATCACGGCCGCCATGATGTGCTCGATGAACAGCAGCGTCGCGCCGTCCTCCTCCCGCAGCGCGGCGAGCAGGTCCAGGACGGGTTCGCGCTCGGCCGGGACGAGCCCGGCGAGGACCTCGTCCAGCAGCAGCACCCTCGGCCGCATCGCGAGCGCGCGGGCGAGTTCGAGCCGCTTGAGCCCGGCGGTCGGCAGTTCGGTGGCGCCCCGGTGCGCCCACTCTCCGAGCCCGACGCGCTCCACGACGTCCATCGCCCCGGCCCGCAGGCGGTGCGGCGATTGGCGGCGGTGCTGGGCGGCCAGGGCGACGTTCTCCAGGACGGTCATGCTCCCGAACGGCCGCATCAGCTGGAACGTCCGGACCATTCCGGCGCGGGCGATGCGGTCGGGCGAGGCGCCGGTGACGTCCCGGCCGCCGAACTCGACCCGGCCCGCGTCGGGGGCGAGGGCGCCGCAGATGACGTTGAACAGCGTCGTCTTCCCGGCGCCGTTCGGGCCGATGACGCCGAGGATCTCGCCTTCGGCGACCCGCAGGTCGACGTCGGCCAGGGCCCGCAGGCCGCGGAAGTGCTTGCCGACGCCGGACACGGTCAGCACGGTCTCGCCGGACGGGCTCATCCGCGCCACCTCGCGGCGATCGTGCCGACGATTCCCTTGGGGAGCAGCCGGACGATCAGGATCAGCAGGACCGCGTAGACCGCGACGTCCAGGCCGCTGCGCCCCTGCAGGAAGTCCAGGAAGCCGGGCGGGGTCCGCAGCAGCGTCGCGGTGACGTCCGACAGCGAGCCCAGGATGACCGCGCCCGCGACCGGCCCCCAGACCGTGCCGATGCCGCCGATGACCACGGCCGCGATCGCCTGGATCGACACCGAGGACCCGAACGCCAGATCCGGGTTCACGAACAGGTAGTACTGCGTGTAGAGGGCTCCGGCGACGGCGGTGATCGCGGCCGACAGCGCGACCGTGACCAGCTTGTACCGCAGGACCGGCGTACCGAGGGACGCCGCCGCGAGCTCGTCGTCGCGGATCGCGGTGACGTAGCGTCCGGTCCGCGAGTACAGGAACAGGATGCTGACCAGGGCGGCGAGGCCCGCGAGGGCGAGCGCGACCCAGAAGTAGGCGGGCGAGTCCGCCGCGAACTGGATCTTCCAGAGCGAGGACCCCTGGATCAGCGGGACGGTGAACCCGACCGCCTTGCCCGTGAACTCCGTCGTGGTGACCACCAGCCGGAGCATCTCGGCGAACGCGAACGTCGCCAGCGCGAAGTAGGCGCCCTTGAGCCGGTAGCGGAACGCGAAGAACCCGATGACCACGGCGACGGCCGCCGCGACCGCCATCCCGGCGAGCATCCCGATCCAGGGCGACACCCCGTGCTCGACCAGCAGGTAGGCGCTGGTGTAGGCGCCGAGGCCGAAGAACGCGGCGTGCCCGAAGCTGAACATGCCGCCGAACCCGCTCATCACGTTCCAGCCGATCGCCATCAGCGCGAAGATCAGGATGCGGACGGCGACGGCTCCCTGCGCGGGCGGCAGCACCAGCGGCAGCGGGATCGCCAGGAGTAGCAGCACCGCCAGGACGGCGAGCTGCCGGTTCTGCGGCCGCAGCGGCGGCGCCTTCGCCGGGCGGGCCGCGCCGGCGCCGGGGCGGCCGGTGAGGGTGATGCCGGTCATGCTCGCCTCCCGAACAGTCCCTGCGGGCGGAGGAACAGCACGACCAGGAAGACGGCGAACACGCCGAGCAGCGAGCTCTGGCCGTCCATGTAGATCGTGGTGAGCTGCTCGACCAGCCCGATGAGCAGCCCGCCCGCGAGCGCCCCCGCCACGTTGCCCATGCCGCCCAGCACCACCACGACGAAGGCGGTGATGTTGAACTGCTCGCCGAGCGTGGGCGTCACCGTGACGAGCGGCGCGGCCAGCACGGCCGCCGCTCCGGCGCAGGCGGTGCCGATAGCGAACGTCAGCGTGTGGACGCGGCGGACGTTCACGCCGACCAGTTCCGCACCAGGCCGGTTCGCGGCCACCGCGCGGATCGCCGTGCCGAACCGGGTGCGGCGCAGCATCCAGAACAGCGCCGCGCCGATCAGGACGGCGCCGAGGAAGGCGTACAGCCGGGCGCCCGACACGACCGCGCCGAACAGCGAGAACTGGAAGTCGCCGGGCAGCGCGACGTTCTTGGGCTCGGCGCCGAAGAACATCAGCAGGCCGTTCTCCAGCAGCAGCGACAGGCCGAGCGTGATGAGCAGCTGGTTCTCCAGCGACGCGCCTCCCGTCCCGCCGAGCAGGCCGCGGTGCACGGCCGCCCCGATCAGGAACAGCGCGGGGACGGCGACCAGCAGCGTCAGGTAGGGGTGCAGGCCGGTGCCCTGCACGACGCCGAACGCGATGAACATCGCGATGGCGAGCAGCGCCCCGTGCGCGAAGTTCACGATGTCGAGCACGCCGAAGATGAGCGTGAGGCCCATCGCGATGAGCCCGTACAGCCCGCCCATCAGCAGGCCGGTGACCACCGACTGCCAGACGACGAGGCCGCTGCCGGACTTGATCAGGGCGACCGCGATCGCGGCCGCCACCAGGCCGCCGGTGACGGCGGCGCGCTTGAGGACGGCCGCCGTCACGCCGCCGGGAAGACGGCGCCGGACGGCGGGGGTGGGAGGGGACTGGGCCTTGGTTCCGATGTCGCTCATGACCGCCACGTCACCGAGTAGTTGGGCTGGGATTCGGCCTTCTCCGGCGGGTAGACCTGCTTGACCCCGCCGCCCTGCACCTGCATGAGGACGGGCAGGGCGTTGCGGTTGTCCCCGTTCGGGGCGAAGGAGATCGGGCCGGTGCCGACCGTGAGGGGCTCGACCTTCGAGGTCGCGATCGCGTCGCGCACCTTCTCCGCGTCGGTGGTGCCCGCGCGCTCCACGCCCTGTGCGATCACCTGGACCGCGTCGTAGGCGAGGACCGCGCCCGTGCGCATGGGGGCGCCGTAGCGCCGCTGGTAGTCGGCCCGCAGCTTCTCCGTCTGCGGGCTCCGGGCGTCGAAGTGGTAGTTGGTGCTGAAGATCCGCTCTGCGGCGGCGCCGCCGTCGGTGACGAACTTGGGCTGGTCGTAGGCGCCGTTGGACACGCCCCAGATCGCGTTCAGGGCGGGCTTGACCGCGGCGACGGCCTTGGCCGCGAGCAGGCTGTCGCGGTAGTAGCCGGCGACGGCGAGGACGTCCGCGCCGGACGCCTTGACCTGCGTGATCTGCGCGGTGAGGTCGGACACGGTGAGCGCGTCGTAGCTGATGTCCGGGCCGACCTCGATGCCGAGCCGCTTCGCCGCCGCGGAGAACGCCTCGGCGGCGCCGCTGCCGAAGTCCGTCTGCTCGTGCAGGAACGCGACCCTGCGGACGGGCTTGCCCGCCCGCTCCGAGACCTCCTTGAGGTAGCGGGCGGCGGCGCCCGCGATCGCGGCGCTGCCCGGCTGGACCCGGAAGGCGTACCGGTAGCCGTGGGCGAAGATCGCGTCCGAGGCGGTGACGTCCATGACGAACGGCACCCGGTTGCGCTCGGCGACGACCGCGACGTTCGTGCTGACGGCGCTCTGGTAGGTGCCGACGAGCCCGACCGCGCCCGCGGAGATGAGGCGCTGGGCCTCGCTCTGGCCGACCTCCGCCTTGCCCTGGGTGTCGCCCGTCTCCAGTTCCACCTTGCGTCCGCCGAGGGACCGGATGCCGCCGGCGGCGTTGATCGCCTCCACCGCCATCCGCGCGCCGCGCCGCATCTGCTGGCCGTCGACGGCGTTGGCGCCGCTGACCGGGTGCAGCGCGCCGATCTTGACCGGGCCCTCGTCGCGCCCGGCCGCCACCCCGGCCGCGCCGGACGGCGCCGAGCCGCCGCAGCCGGCCGCGGCCAGCAGGACCGCGCACGCGCCGAGCCCGGCGGCGAGCTTGCGAGCCGACATTCATCTCTCCTGCCCGTAGGCTCCTGCCCTCTGATGAGTGTTCCGCTTAGAGGAACAGCAGGTCAGTGTTGCGTCATGGTGGCATCCGTCACGCCATCGGGTCAATATCTAGGTGAAACTTGACGAAACTCGATCCGCAGTGCCAACTTGAAGACCCCGGGTCGCCTCGCGAGCCGGTCGCACACTCCATTGACGTTTCTCTAAGAGAAACAACCAGCGAAGGCGGTGCCGTCCCATGACCGACGCCCTGTCCGGAGTCCGGGTCCTCGACACGGCCACGCTGTTCGCCGGCCCGCTCGCCGCGACGCTGCTGGGCGACTTCGGGGCCGAGGTCATCAAGATCGAGCATCCGGCGGGGGACCCGGTGCGCAGCCACGGAGCGCAGCGCGACGGCGTCGGCCTGTGGTGGAAGATGCTCGGCCGCAACAAGAAGGCGATGACGCTCTACCTCGGCTCGCCCGAGGGCCAGGAGCTGTTCCGGCGGCTTGCCGCCGACGCCGACGTGGTGATCGAGAACTTCCGTCCCGGGACGCTGGAGCGCTGGGGCATCGGCCCGGACGAACTGCGCAGGATCAACCCGCGGCTCGTGCTTGCCCGGGTCACCGGGTTCGGGCAGACCGGCCCCTACGCCCGGCGGCCCGGGTTCGGCACGCTCGCCGAGGCGATGAGCGGATTCGCCGCGATCACCGGCGAGCCGGACGGCCCGCCGACCCTGCCGCCCTTCGGCCTCGCCGACGGGATCGCGGCGCTGACCACCGCGTTCGCGGTGATGACCGCGCTGCGGGCGCGGGAGGCGACCGGCGAGGGCCAGGTGGTCGACCTGGCCATCATCGAGCCGATCCTCACCCTGCTCGGCCCGCAGATCATCACCTACGACCAGCTGGGCGAGCTGCAGGCCCGCACCGGGAACCGCTCGCACAACAACGCGCCGCGCAACACCTACCGGACCCGCGACGGCGGCTGGGTCGCGATCTCCACCAGCGCCCAGTCGATCGCCGAGCGGGTGATGCGGCTGGTCGGCCGCCCCGAGCTGATCGACGAGCCCTGGTTCGCGACGGGGGCGCAGCGCGCCCGGCACGCCGACGTGCTGGACGAGGCGGTCGGGTCGTGGATCGCCGGGCGCGACCGCGACGAGGTCGTCAAGGCGTTCGAGGAGGCGCAGGCCGCCGTGGCCCCCGTCTACACCGCCGCCGACGTGATGGCCGACCCGCAGTTCGAGGCGCTCGGCACCATCGCCTCCGTCCCCGACGACGAGCTCGGCCCGGTGCGGATGCAGAACGTGCTGTTCCGGCTGTCGGGGACGCCGGGCCGGATCACCTCGGCCGGGCCGCCGCTCGGCGCGCACACCGCCGAGATCCTCGCCCGCTACGGCGTGGACGGGGCCGGGCTGGAGGACCTGCGGGCCAAGGGCGTGATCAGGTGACGCCGCGGACCTGGCTCTACGTCCCGGGCGACCGCCCGGACCGGATGGCCAAGGCACTGGCCTCGGCGGCCGACGCGGTGATCCTCGACCTGGAGGACGCGGTCGCGCCGCCGGCCAAGCAGGCCGCCCGGCGCGCCGTCCTGGACGCCCTGGGCGCGCTGGACGCCGGACGCACCGCCCACGTGCGGATCAACGCGCCCGCCACCCCGGACGGCGCCGACGACATCGCGCTCCTCGCGGCCGCTCCGAGCGGCCTCGCCGGGGTACGGATCCCCAAGTGCGAGCACCCGGCCGAACTGCGCCGCGCCGCCGACGCGCTCGGCGTCCCGGTGTTCCCCGTCCTGGAGTCGGCGCTCGGCGTGGAGAACGCCTTCGTGCTCGCCACCGCGCACCCGCTCGTCGCC
This sequence comes from Actinomadura citrea, assembly GCF_013409045.1. Classification (NCBI taxonomy): domain Bacteria; kingdom Bacillati; phylum Actinomycetota; class Actinomycetes; order Streptosporangiales; family Thermomonosporaceae; genus Actinomadura; species Actinomadura citrea. The sequence continues at coordinate 5,011,691 of NZ_JACCBT010000001.1, forward strand.
GGGATATCGCTGGGCGAGGCCGACCTGTCCGCCGACCTGCGGGTGGCGGGGGGCGACGCGCTGGCGTGGCCGCGCTCCCGCGTCGTCGTGGCCGCCCGCGCCGCCGGGCTCCCGTCCCCGCCGCAGAGCGTCTGGACGGCCGTCCGCGACCTGGACGGCCTGCGCGCCGACACGCTCGCCGGGCGGCGGGCCGGGTTCTTCGGACGCTCGGTCATCCACCCCGCGCAGATCCCCGTCGTGCACGAGGCGTCCGCACCCGACCCGGACGAGGTCGCGTGGGCGCGGGACCTGATGAGCCGGCTCGCCGAACGCGGGGACCCGGCTCGCCGGGCCGCATGGATCGACTCCGCCGGCCGATTCGTGGACAAGGCGGTCGTCGAGCGCGCCGCATGGCTGCTCGACGCCGCCGCGTCCGCCGACTCCACCGCCCCGCCCGTCAAGGAAGGCCACCGATGAACTCGCAGGACCCGCTGCTCGCGGCCGTCGCCGGAGGGGTCCGGCTGATCGAGCTGGGCCAGCCGTTCTTCACCGGCATGCCCTGCTCGCCCAACCACCCCGGGTTCCGCATGACGCTGATCCGCAGGCACGGCGACATGGAGCGCCCCGACGGCGGCTCGGCGGCCAACGAGATCATCGTGACCGGCGGGCACGTCGGCACCCACATCGACGCGCTCTCCCACGTCAGCCACGACGGGGAGCTGCACGGCGGGATCTCCGCCGCCGACGCCCAGCGCGGCGGCGCCTTCACCAGCCACGGCGCCGAGAACCTGCCGGGCCTGCTGCGCCGGGGGGTGCTGCTGGACGTGGCGGCGGTCCACGGCATGGCGACGCTGCCGCCCGGCTACGGCGTGACCGCCGAGGACCTGGACCTGGCCGCCGCGCGCGCCGGGACCGAGCCGGGCGCCGGCGACGTGGCGCTGATCCGCACCGGGTGGTCGCGCAACTTCGCGGACGCGACCGCCTACCTGGGCCGGGAGACCGGCGTCCCGGGCGCGACGCCGTCCGCCGCCCGCTGGCTGGCCGGCCGCGGCGTGGCCGCGACGGGCGCCGACACGACCGCCTACGAGCAGATCCCGGCGGGCGCGGGGCACAGCGTCCTGCCCGTGCACCGCATCCTGCTGGTGGAGTCGGGGATCTTCATCCTGGAGCACCTCGCCCTGGAGGCGCTCGCCGAGGCCGGGCTGCACGAGTTCGTGTTCGTGCTGGCGCCGCTGCGGATCACCGGCGGCACCGGATCCCCCGTCCGCCCCCTCGCGGCGGTGGCGGCGTGACCCCCGTCCAGCGGCTCGCCGGCCTGGCGGCCACCGTCGCCTCCCGCGGGCTGCCCCCGGAGCTGCGCGCCGACGCGGCGCGGCGCGTCCTGGACGCCCTGGGCAACAGCCTGGCCGCGACCGGTGAGCGGCCGGCGCGGGCCGTCGGAGAGCTCGTCGCCGAATGGGGCGGGCAGGGCCGCGCCACCGCGATCGGCACCGGCACGCGCCTGCCCGAGCCGAGCGCCGCCCTGCTCAACGGGACGCTCGCCCACTCCCTGGACTTCGACGACACGCATCTGCCGTCCGTGCTGCATCCGTCGGCGTCGGTCGTGCCCGCCGCGCTCGCCGCGGCCGAGGCGCACGGCGCCGGCGGCGCCCGGCTGCTGGACGCGGTGGGCGTCGGCGTCGAGATCACCGTCCGGCTCGGCATGGCCGGGTACGACCGCGAGCTCGGCAACTCGGTGTTCTTCGAGCGCGGCCAGCACGCCACCGCCATCTGCGGCGCCGTCGGCGCCGCCGCGTCCGCCGCGATGCTGTCCGGCCTGGACGCCGCCGGGATCGCCGACGCCATGGGCATCGCCGCGAGCATGGGCTCGGGGATCCTGGAGGCCAACCGCACCGGCGGCACCGTCAAGCGGATCCACTGCGGCTGGGCCGCGCACGCCGCCGTCACCGCCGCCGGGCTCGCCCGCACCGGGATCACCGGCCCGCCGACCGTCCTCGAAGGCCGCTTCGGGATGCTCCAGGCGTTCTGCGGCGACCGGGTCGACCTCGACGCCCTCACCTCGGACCTCGGCGAGCGCTGGGAGCTGCCCGGCATCTTCTTCAAGCCGTACCCGTGCAACCACTTCACGCACGCCGGCATCGACGCCGCCCTCCGGCTGCGCTCCCGCGGGCTGGACCCGGCCGACGTCGACACGATCGAGCTCGGCGCGCCGACCCCCGTGCTGCGGACGATCGGCGAGCCGCACGAGGACAAGATCCGTCCCCGGTCGGGGTACCACGCCGCGTTCTCCGGGCCCTACACCGTCGCGGCGGCCCTGCTCGGCGGCGGCGGCCTCGGCGTCTTCCACGAGGACTTCACCGACGAGGCCGCCGCCGACCCCGCCCGGCTGGCGCTGGCCGCCCGGGTCGGCTGCGTCCCGGACGCACGCTGCGACGAGATCTTCCCGCACCAGTTCCCGGCCGTCCTGCGCGTCCGCACCCGCGACGGCGCGCTCCTGGAGGAGCGCGTGGACGCCAACCGGGGCGGCCCGGGCAACCCCCTCTCGGCCGAGGAGCTCGCGACGAAGTTCCGCCTCAACGCCGCCCGCCGCGTCCCGGAGGCCCGGGCCGACCAGATCACCGACCTCGTCCACGGCCTGGCCGACCTGGCGGACCTCGGCCGGCTCACCTCCCTGCTCGCCTGACGCTAGAGGTGCTCCATCACGAAGATCGCGGCCGTGCCGGGCACCAGGGCCTCGAAGACGTGCGGGGCGTCGCCGGGGTAGGTGAGGTAGTCGCCGGGGCCCAGTTCCACCGGCCCGGACGCGGGCCCGGCCGTGGCGCGGCCTGCGCTGAGGACGACGTGCTCGGTCGTGCCCGGCGGGTGGGGGTCGGAGACCCTGGCGTCGCCGGGCTCCGCCGTGACGCGGTAGAGGTCGCGGCGCGCGTGCGGCGGGGACGACGCCAGCAGCGTCGCGGTGTAGTCGGCCCGGTCGGAGTGCGCGGCCGGCCCCTCCCCCGCCCGGATCACCCGGACGGCCGGGCGCGGCGGGTCCACCAGCCGGCTGAAGGGGACGTTCAGCGCCGTCCCCAGAGCCCAGAGCGTCTCGACGCTCGGGTTGCCGGCGCCGGACTCCAGCTGGGAGAGCGTCGACTTGGCCAGGCCCGCGCGCCGGGCCAGCTCCGTCTGGGACATCCCGGCGCGCTCGCGCTCCCGCCGGATCGACGCCGCGATCACCGCGATCACATCCACTCGCCCGCTCCCGTCCTCCGAGGGTAGTGTTCACTGTACTGGACGATTGTTCGCCACAACGAACAGGACTGAGCATGAGGCACCTCGGCATCCTCGCCCACAGCGCGGAAGGCGCCGCGCTGTGCTTCCGGACCTTCTGCCATGAGGGCTTCCGTGAGCTGGGCCCCGACGACCACCCGGACGTGACGCTCGACCTCATCGCGCTCGCGCGCAGCATGCCCGCGTGGGACGCCGGGGACCACGCCCCGATCAGGGAGATCCTGGCCGAGAGCGCCCGGCGGCTCGCCGCGGCCGGCGCGGACTTCTTCGTCTGCCCCGACAACACCGCGCACCTGGCCCTCGAACACCCCGGCGACGAACTGGCGCTCCCCGGCCTGCACCTCGTCCAGGTCGTCGCCGACCAGGCCGCCCGCGACGGCCGGACGCGGGTCGGCGTGCTCGGCACCCGCTACACCATGGACGGCCCGCTCTACCCGCGCGAGCTGGCCGCACGCGGCATCGCCGCCGAGGCCCCGGACCCGTCCGACCGGGAGACCGTCCACCGGATCATCTTCGACGAGCTGGTCAACGGGGTCTTCACCGAGGAGTCGCGCCGCGAGTACGTCCGGATCATCGAGCGCCTCGCCGGGCGCGGGTGCGACGCCGTCGCCCTGGTGTGCACCGAGATCCCGCTCCTGGTCACGCCCGAGGCCTCGCCGCTGCCCACGCTCGACTCCACCCGCCTGCTGGCCCGCGCCGCCTTCGACGTGGCCGCGGACCGCCGGCCCCTCCCCACCTGGCGCGGCGGACGCTTCGACGGAAGGTGAAACGACCAGCCCCTAGATTGGCGGCATGGACTTCGGGGACGCAGAGAAGGCGGGCCTGTTCCGGCGGCTCCACCACGGCGACCGTCCGCTGGTGCTGCCGAACGCGTGGGACTTCGCGAGCGGCGCGGCGCTGGCCGAGGCGGGCTTCCCGGCGATCGGCACGACCAGCCTCGGCGTCGCCGCGGCGGCCGGGAAGGCCGACGCGGCCGGCGGCACGCGCGCCGAGACGGTGGCGCTCGCCCGGACGCTGGCGCGGCTGCCCGTCCCGGTGACCGTCGACATCGAGGGCGGGTTCTCCGACCACCCCGGCGACGTGGCCGAACTCGCCGCCGAACTCGCCTCGTTCGGGATCGCCGGGGTCAACCTGGAGGACGGCCGCGCAGACGGGACCCTCGCGCCCGCCGGCGACCAGGCGGCCGTCATCGCCGCCGTCAAGGAGGCCGCGCCGCGACTGTTCCTCAACGCCCGCACCGACACGTTCTGGCTCGGCACGCCGGACCTGGACGAGACGCTGCGGCGGGCACGGGCGTACGCGGAGGCGGGAGCGGACGGGATCTTCGTCCCCGGGATCGCCGGCGACGCCGGCATCCGCGCCGTCCTGGACGCCGTCGACCTGCCGCTGAACGTGCTGTACCTGCCGGGAAAGAGCGAGTACCCGCGGCTCGCCCGGCTCGGCGTGCACCGGGTGAGCACCGGGTCGCTGCTGTTCCGCACGGCGCTGGGCGCGACGGTCGCCGCGGCCCTCGGCGTCACCGGAGAGGGCGGCGCCCCTTCCGTGCCGTCGTACGGGGACGTCCAGCGGCACGTCAGTGACCGGTGATCCGGTCGGCGAGGCGTGCCAGGCCCGAGGTGCGCGCGGACGGCGCGGACGACTCGCGGGCGTCGGCCGCGCGGTAGAGGGCGTACATCGCGTGGACGCCGAGCCAGCGCAGGGGTTCGGGCTCCCACCGGCGGACGCGGCGGTCCACCCACGGCAGCGCCGTCAGGTCGGTGTCGTGGCCCAGGACGAGGTCGCGGAGGGTGCGGCCGGCGAGGTTCGCGGTGGCGACGCCGTGGCCGGTGTAGCCGCCGGCGTGGCCGAGCCCCGTCACACGGTCGAGGACGACCGTCGCGCACCAGTCGCGGGGGACGCCGAGGACGCCCGACCAGGCGTGCTCCACCGCACCCTCGTCGGCGACGGCGGGGAGCATGCCGGTGAGCATCGTCCAGAGCGCATCGACGGTGGCCGGCTCCGTCCGCCCGCCGTCGTCGACGCGCGACCCGTACCGGTAGGGGCGGCCCCGGCCGCCGAAGGCGATGCGGTCGTCGGCGGTGCGCTGCGCGTACATGTAGTAGTGCGCCATGTCGCCGAGCAGCTCCCGGCGCTCCCACCCGATCGCCTTCCAGGTGCGGGCGGGCAGCGGCGTCGTGACGATCATCGAGCTGTTCATCGGGAGCCAGTCGCGGCGGTGGCCGGGCAGCGCCGCGGTGAAGCCCTCGGTGGCCCGCAGCACGTGCTCGGCGGTGACGGTCCCGAACGGCGTGACGGCGGCGGCCGGCCCGCCCGGCCTGCGCGGGTCGATCCGCACGACCGGCGTCCGCTCGTAGATCTGCACGCCGAGCCGCCGGACCGCCGCGGCGAGGCCCCGGACGAGCGCGGCGGGCTGCACGCGCGCGGCGTGCGGGCTCCACGCGGCGCCGGTCGCGCCCTCGACACGCAGCCGCTCGTCGCGTTCGACGGCGGGAAGCGGGACGAGGTCGTCGTCGCTCCAGCCCCACTCGCGCGCCTCGTCGACCAGGGCGGCGAGGCGGGCGCGCTGGGCCGCGTTCCGGGCCACGTGCAGGACGCCGCCCTTGACCAGGCCGGCGTCGATGCCCTCGGCGCCCGCGACGCGGACGACCTCGTCCACCGCCCGGAACATGGCGTGCTGAAGCGCGATCGCGGCGGGACGGCCGTGCCGGGCGGCGTAGCGCTCCCGGGACCCCGCGATCTCCCCCAGCACCCAGCCGCCGTTGCGGCCGGACGCGCCGAACCCCGCGAACTCGCGCTCCAGCACGACGATCCGCAGGTCGGGACTGTCGCGCTTGAGGTAGTAGGCGGTCCAGAGCCCGGTGTAGCCCGCGCCGACGACGCACACGTCGGCGGTGCACGGGCCCGGCAGGCGGGGGCCGGGGACGGGACGCCCGGCCGCCCGGTACCAGTGGGAGACGCCACCGTTGGCGAAGCCGGAAGCCAGGGGCGCCCGGCCCGGGGAGGAGCTCATGCGCTCATCCTGCTGCATTCCGCAGCAAAATCAACAGTCGGCAACGGATTCTAGGGTACGGCGTCGGCGATTCGACCGGATCCGATCCAGCGGGAGCGTTCGGCGGCATAGTACGCGGCACCGTCGGGACCGGCGGGGCCTTCCCGCCACCGGCGCATCCCGAGCTGGAGCGCGATCTCCGACGACGCGGGGTTGGCCGTGTCGATCTCGGCGGTGATCCGGTGCACGCCGACCACCCCGAACGCGTAGTCGAGGACGGCACGGGACGCCTCGGCGGCCAGCCCGCGCCCCCAGTGGTCGGGCTCCAGGCTGTAGAGGATCTCCACGTCCACGCCGTGGCCGAGCGGCCCCTCGTGGTGGCTGAGCCCGGCCACGCCGGCCAGCGGGCCGCCGCGCGCCGCCGCGCCTCCGCCCGGGGACGAGGGGGCGGAGCGCAGCGCCCACAGCCCGTAGCCCTCGGTGGCGAAGTCCCGCTCGCTGGCCTCGATGATCTCACTGACCTGCACCGGAGTGATCACCCGGTCGTCGAACAGGTGGCGCCGCACGAGGGGGCCCGTCCAGTGCGTCAGCAGGGCGCCGTGGTCGCGCATCGACACCGGGTGCAGGACGAGCCGCACCGTGCGCAGCACCTCACTCATACCCGTCCTCCGCGGCGGGCCACTCGGGCGCGGCCTCGCCGTCGGGGACGCCGACGCGGAACACGCGCAACTGCAGCGCGAGCACCTGGTAGTAACCGACGAGTGTGACCAGCTCGACGAGGGCGGTGCGGCCGAGCGTGGCCACCGCCTCGGTGTACACGGCGTCGGCGAGGTCGCCCTCGGCCACGAGCTGGTGCGCCGCCTCGTACACGACCCGCTCGCGGACGTCGGCGAGCATCGGCGCGCGGCCCTCGCGCAGCGCGTCCGTCTCCTCGTCGGCGAGCCCCTGCCGGCGCCCGATCCGCTCATGGGCGTACCACTCGAAGTCGGAGCGCAGGTGCGCCGCCACGACGAGGGTCGCGATCTCCCGCTCGCGCCTGGTGAACCCCGTGCGGAAGCGCAGCGCGGCGCCGAGGTCCTGCAGCGGCAGCCCGACGGGAGGGCTGTAGAGCATCGCGTTGAACGGGCCCTGGAGGCGCCCGATGTCATCGGCCAGGGGGAAGGGAGGGTTGCGGTCGCCGGCGCGGGGCCCGCCCGTCACCGCCTCGTAGACGGCTCGCTGCTCCTCGCTGAGCGAACCGGGGAGGAGCAGCGGAAGCCTCGTCGGGGACGGGCCGCGCCGCGGTCGGTCGTTGACACGCTCACCGGTCACGGGGTCGATCACTCACCGCACGCTAGGCGCTCGAAGCGGTCGGCTCAACCCCCGTCCGGAATGTGAAACCCCTGGCACACGATGACGTAGCGACCGCGTAACACGCGTCGGCGAACCTTGTCGGCGACCGCACCGGACACGAACGGGGCCCCGGCCCCCGGAGGGAACGTCCCATGCCGCTGCTGCGCATCCGCACCGAGATCGAGGACGGCCCGGGCCGCCTCGCCTCCCTCACGGCCGCGCTGGCCCGGCGCGGCGCCAACATCCTCGGGCTGTCGGTCCAGCTCGACGCCGACGGGGTGGTGGACGAGTTCATCGTCGACGTCCCGCGCGGCGGCCCGGACGCACGCGCCCTCGCCGAGGCGCTGGGCGCGGCGGGCGGGACCCGGACCGCGGTGCTCCCCGCGCGCCCCCACGACCTGGTCGACGAGCCGACCCGCGCCCTGGCCCTGGCGGCCCGGCTCCGGGCCCGGCCGAACGCGGTCCCCGAGATCCTCGGGGAGCTGCTGCGCGCCGACGAGGCCCGTTGGGACGCCCCGGGCGGCGAGGAACCCGACCGCTGCGACCTCCTGATCCCGGTGCGCGGGCGCTCGGTCCGGCTCCGGCGCGCCGGGCTGCCCTTCACCGCGACGGAGGCGGCGCGCGCGGACGCGCTGGTGCGGGCCGCGCTCCCGACGGTGCCGCCCCCGTCGGCGTTCCGGCGGATCGCGCTGCGCGACGGCACGCAGGCGGTCGTCCGGCCGGTCGAGCCCCGCGACGGCGACGCCGTGCGGGCGCTGCACGAGCGCTGCTCGCTGGACAGCCGCCGGATGCGCTACTTCAGCCCCAAGCCGTACCCGCCGCGCCGGTCGTTCGAGCGGTTCTGCGATCCCTCGCGGGGCCTGACGCTGGTCGCCGAGGGCCCGGACGGGTCGCTGCTGGCGCTGGCGCACCTGGTCCTCGTCCGCGACCCGGGCGCCGCCGAGGTCGCGTTCCTGGTCGAGGACGCCTGGCAGGGCCGCGGGCTCGGCCGCGGCCTCGCCGAGCTGCTCCTCGCGCTGGCCAGGGACCGCGGCCTGGTGGAGGTGCGCGCGACCGCGCTGAGCGAGAACGCCCGGATGCGGCGGCTGCTGACCTCGCTCGGCGGGCGGACGCGGCGCACCGAGGACACCGCGATCGTGGAGATCAGGCTGCGGCTGGACGGCCGTCCCGCCGAGCCGGGGGCGCTGGCAGGATGGGCGGGTGAGCGGCGTATATGACGACCCCTGGGCGTACGAGCTGGCGTGCTCGTTCCGCGACGTGCCGGCCGAGGTGGACGTCCTGCTCGGGTGGTGCGCCGAGCAGGGCCTCGCGCCCGGCACGGCGCTGGAGCTGGCCGCCGGGCCCGCCGAGCACGCCCGCGAGTTCGCCCGCCGCGGGCTGGCCGCGACGGCGCTCGACCTGAACCCGCGCATGTGCGCCCACGCGGCCCGCGAGGCCGAACGCGCCGGCGTCGGCCTGGAGGTGGTCGAGGGCGACATGACGCGGTTCGCGCTGGGCCGCCGGTTCGACCTCGTCGCGACCATGCTGGACTCCACGTCCCACCTCATGACGCTGGACGCGTTCGTGGCGCACCTGCGGTGCGCCGCCGCGCACCTGTCCCCCGGCGGCCTCTACGTCATCGAGATGTCGCATCCCCGGGACCGGCTGGGCGACGATCCGAGCGTCAGCACCGGCTGGACGGTCGAGCGGGACGGCGTCCGGGCGAGCGTGCGCTGGGGCGAGCCGTCCGACCGGCTGGACCCGGTCACCCAGATCGCCGACGACCGCGTGACGATGACCATCACCGGGGAGGGCGCGGAGCCGCGGGTCGTCCGCGACGTCGTGCCCTACCGGTTCTGGACGGCCACCGAGCTGGACGCCGCGATCCGCCTCGCGGGCGGGCTGGAGGCGGTCGCGCAGTACGGCGACTTCGGGGCCGGCGAGGACGCGGTGCCCCTCGCCGACCCCGGGGCCTGGCGCATGATCACGCTGCTGCGCCCGCGCTGAGCGTCAGGGCACGGACCGCCAGCCGGGCATCGGGTAGGACGCGAGCAGGTCGCGGACCTGCCCGGCGACCCGGTCCAGGACCGCCTCGCCCCGCTTGGCCGTGGCCTGCACGACCTCGTCGATCCACGCCGCGAGCTGCGGCATGTGCTCCTCGCCGATCCCCCGGGTGGTGATCGCGGCGGTGCCGAGCCGCAGCCCGGACGGGTCGAAGGGCTTGCGCGGGTCGAACGGGACGGCGTTGTAGTTCAGCTCGATGCCGGCGCGGTCGAGGGCCTGCGCGGCGGGCTTGCCCGCCACTCCCTTGCCGGTCAGGTCGATGAGGATGAGGTGGTTGTCGGTGCCGCCGGAGATCAGGTCGTAGCCGCGGTCCAGCAGCGCGGCGGCCAGCACCTTGGCGTTCGCGACGACCTGCCGCGCGTACCCGGCGAAGTCCGGGCGCGCCGCCTCCTTCAGCGCGACGGCGATCGCGGCCGTCGTGTGGTTGTGCGGCCCGCCCTGAAGGCCGGGGAACACGGCCTTGTCGACCGCCTTCGCGTGTTCCGCCGTCGAAAGGATCATGGCGCCGCGGGGACCGCGCAGCGTCTTGTGCGTGGTGGTCGTGACGACGTCGGCGTGCCCGATCGGGGACGGGTGCGCGCCGCCGGCGACCAGGCCCGCGATGTGCGCGATGTCGGCGGCCAGGACCGCGCCGGCCTCCCGGGCGATCTCGGCGAACGCCGGGAAGTCGATCGTCCGCGGGACCGCGGTGCCGCCGCACCAGATCAGCTTCGGCCGCTCCTTGAGGGCGAGGTCGCGCACCTGGTCCATGTCGACCCGGCCCGTGTCGGCGCGCACGTCGTAGCGGACGGGCCGGAACCACTTGCCGGTGGCCGACACCGACCAGCCGTGCGTGAGGTGGCCGCCCATCGGCAGCGACAGGCCCATGACCGGGTCGCCGGGCTCCAGGAACGCCATGTAGACGGCAAGGTTGGCGGGCGAGCCGGAGTAGGGCTGGACGTTGGCGTGCTCGGCGCCGAAGACGCCCTTCGCGCGCTCGATGGCGAGCAGCTCGATGGGGTCGACGTTCTGCTGGCCCTCGTAGTAGCGCTTGCCCGCGTAGCCCTCGGAGTACTTGTTGGTCAGGACCGTGCCGGCGGCCTCCAGCACCGCCTCCGAGACGTAGTTCTCCGAGGCGATCAACCGGATCTTCTCGTACTGGCGGCGGGCCTCGGCCTCCACCAGCGCGGCGATCTCGGGGTCCTGGCCCTGCAGATGGGGTACGGCCGGTTCGTGCATCGTGAGCCTCCGCGCTGCTCGCGCCGGGGCTTCGGGCACCCCGGCGAAGGGGACCCGTACACCCAGGCGCGCGGTGTGCGGACTACTTTCGCTCCCCGGTGGTCGTCTCCACCTTGACTGCGCCAGTCGCGTGGACGCCATCATACCGGGCCGTCCCGCGCCCGCGCGGCGCACGCGCGGGGACCGAGACCAGGAACAGTCCGCCCATCAGCAGCAGGGACCCCGCCGCGACCGGCGCCGACATCCGCTCACCGAGGACGACCACGGCCAGGCCGGTGGCGACGAGCGGCTCGGCGAGGCTGAGCGTCCCGGCGGTCGCGGCCGCCACCCGCCCGAGGCCGGTGACGAAGAACATGTACGCGGCGGCGGTGGCGGCGATCCCCAGCCAGGCCACCAGGGCCGCCGAGCGCGGCGCGGCGAGGGCGGGCAGCTCCGGCAGCGTCCAGGGCAGCAGGGCCGCTCCCCCGGCCAGCAGCGTCACCGATACCGCGCCGGCCATGCCGATCCCCTTCATCCCGGCACCGAGACCCGTCAGGATCTTGGCCGACACCGTGTAGACGCCGAAGCACGTGCCGGCGACCAGGCTCAGAGCGATCCCGGCCGGGTCGACGTGGACGGCCTCCCCCGGCACCATCAGCAGGGCCACGCCGCCGACCGCGCAGGCCGTCCCGGCCCACCAGCGGCGGCCGAGCCGGGCGCCCAGGACGACCCGCTCGCAGAGCCCGGTGGAGACGGGCGCGAGCCCGAACACGACGGCGGTCGCGACGGCGGCGCCCGTCCGGTCGACCGCGCTGAAGAACGACGCCTGGAAGGTACCGGTCGCGGCCGAGGCCGCCACGAGGGGCGGCCAGGTCCGCCGGGTCAGCGCCAGGAACGCGCGGCGGTCCGCCACGAGCACGAGGACGGCGAGGACGAGCCCGCCCGAGAGGATCCGGGCGCCGCCGACCGCGACCGGGCCCGCGGACGGCCCGGCCAGCACCTGCGCCGGCCCGACCGTCCCCCAGAGCACACCGGCGGCGAGCACCAGCAGCGCACCGGCTGAGTTGTTCCATCGGTTCATGCCGCCGAAGCTAGGCGAACATGCGGAGTTCGGTTCTCTGGGCCGTCATTCGTTCGGTCCACTGGGCTCGCGTCGTCATTCCTTCGCTCCAGCCGGGCGACCCCGGGCGTCAGATGTAGGGCGTTCGCCCGTCGGGCCGGTGGGCCGACGGAAGTTCGGACTGCTCCACCGGCTGCACGTAGTCGTACACGACGATGGTGCGGACGTCCACGTACTCCTTGCGGCGCGCCAGCCGGTCGAGCACGAAGTCGCGGAGGTAGGCGGTGCTCGGCACGGCCACGTGGACGAGCAGATCCTCGTTCCCCGTCACCACGAAGACCCCGATCGTCTCGGGCATCGAGGCCATGCTGTCGCGGGCGGACTCGATCGCCTCGCGCGACTGCGGCCGGATCCTGATCGATATCAATGCCTGCACGCCGCGTCCCAGCCGCTCCAGGTCGGCCGCCGCGTGGAACCCGGTGATGACGCCCCGCGAGCGCAGCGCCCGCGTCCGCTCCAGGGCCGTCGACGGCGCGATCCCCACCGCCTCCGCCAGTTCGCGGTTGGTCTGCCGCCCGTCCCGCTGCAGGCGCCGCAGGATCGCCTGGTCGACCGCGTCCATAGGGTTCCTCCCGAACTGCCCGGCGGACGCCGAACTCCCGCGCGGGAATCGCGCCCGGACGTCCCGTTCCCCGAAGATTATTCGCCCCGGGCCGGGCCCGCCACCGGGCCCGCGGCAGGGCCGGCCATCGTGCCCGCCACGGCCAGGAGCGCGCAGGCCCCGACCCCGGTGAGGGCCCACGCCGCGCCCGCCGGGCCCAGGTCGAAGAGGCGGCCGATCACCAGGTCGCCCGCGAAGGAGAACATTCCGGCGCAGAACGCCAGGACGCCGTAGTACGAGCCGAAGCGCTCCGGCGGAGCGCGCCGCGCGGTGCGCTGGAAGACCGACGGCTGGACGAGGCCGTTCGCGGCGCCGTTGAGGACGGCGGCGAGCATCAGCGGACCCGGCTGCGTGCCGTCCAGCGCCGCGAGGACGAAGAACCCCGCCGCGGCGCACAGCAGGCCGCTCCGCAGCACCCACGGCCGCTCGCCGCGGCGCCGGACGGCGACGAAGGGCTGGACCGCCGCCGCGACCATGGCCAGGAGGGAGAAGCACAGCGTCGCCACCGCGGGCTTGAAGCCGAGGAGGGGTACGGCCGTCATGATGTGGTTGGCGAGCAGCGTCGTGGGCGCGGTCAGCAGCGCGAAGACCAGGAACGCGCGGTCGCCGAGCACCGCCCGCACACCGGCGAGGACGTCGCGGAAACGCGTGGGCGCGCTCTTCCCGCCCGGCCGGGGCACGAACAGGAACAGGACACCGGCGACCGTCCACAGGGCGGCGGCCGTCCCCGTCAGGAGCGCGAACCCGGGCCCCGCGCCCAGCAGGAGAAGCCCCATCGGCGGGCCCGCGACCGTCGCCAGGTGCTGGGCGACGACGTAGGCGGCGAATCCGCCGGACCTGCTGCCGGGGCCGACGGACGCGAGCAGGCTGTGGCCCGCGGGATTGTAGAGCGCGCCGCCGACCGCGAGGACGACGGCGGCGCAGAGCAGCGCGCCCACGCTCTCGGCGGCCCCGAGCATCACGAACCCCAGCGCGCGGACGGCGCAGGAGATCATCCCGGTCCGGCGCGCCCCGAGCAGGTCGGTGACCGTGCCGACCGGCAGGAGCAGCGCGAACTGCAGGCCCACCCGCACGCCGAGGACCAGCCCGACGGTGCCGGCCAGCAGCCCGAGGTCGTGCCGGAGGTGGGCGACGAGGTGCGCCATCACCGAGAAGAAGCCGAGGCTGGCGGCGAGCTGGATCGCCACCACCGTCACGATCACCCGGCGGCCGGACGGGTCCGCGGCGGGCGCGGGCCGCGGGCCGGAGGCCGCGGAGGCCGGCGCGGGGACGGAGACCGTCACAGCCCTGCCCGGGACAGGTCGGAGACGACCAGCTCCGTGGCCTCCGCGATCAGGGCGTTCCTGGGCGGGGTGCCGTATCCCGGACGGTCGGACATGACGGCCACCACGAGCGGAGCGCCCTGGGGCGGCCACACCACGGCGATGTCGTTGGCCCTGCCGTAGTCGCCGGTCCCGGTCTTGCTCGCCGTCCTCCACCCCCGGGGCAGCCCGGCCTTGATGCGCTCGGCTCCGACGCTCGTGGCGCTGCGTTCGAGCCAGCCGCGGACCAGGGCGCGTCTGCCAGGCTCCAGCGCGTCCCCGAGGACGATCGCGCGAAGGTCGGCGGCGATCGCCCGGGGGCTGGTGGTGTCCCGCGGGTCGCCCGGACGGATCCTGTTCAGCTCGGGCTCGTAGTCGTCCATGCGGCTGACGGCGTCGCCGAGCACGCGCAGGTAGGCGGTCAGCCCCGCCGGGCCGCCGACGTCGCGCATCAGCAGGTTCCCCGCCGTGCCGTCGCTGTGGCGGATGGCGGCGTCGCACAGCTCCCGGATGGTCATCCCGGTGGCGACGCGGTCCTTGGTGATCGGTGAGATGGAGTTCACATCGGCCCGGGTGTAGGTGATCCGCCTGTCGAGGTGGCCGATCGGATTGCCGTGCAGGACCGCCGCCGCGGCGAGCGCCTTGAAGGTGGAGCAGAACGCGAAGCGCTCGTCGGCGCGGTAGGCCACCTCGGCTCCGGTCCGGGTCGCCACGGCGTACACGCCGAGGCGGGCGCCGTGCCGGCGTTCGAGCGCCGCGAACCGCGACAGGTCCGGCGGCGCGGCCGAGGGCCGGGCGGACGGCGACGACGCCGCGGCGGACGGGCGCTCCTTCTCACCGCATCCCGCAAGCGGCAGGAGAGCCGCGGCGGCCAGCAGCGCCCGCCGGGAGGAGCCGGACTGCTCGAACGGCATGCGGAGGCACCTGCTTTCCCGGGGCGGAGGGCGGACGCGGCTCAGCAGACCAGAGCCGCACGCGTGACGTCCAATATGGATATCACTCGTACCGCCATACTCATGCGCATATCAGACCTGGTCAGCCCCCGCCGAGGCACCGTCGCGGAGATCCGGCGATTGCGCCGATGCCGGCGTGTCCCGTCGGTCCGACGCCCGGCGGCTCGCGGAAGGCGGCGGCATGAGCGGAGCGGTCGTCGATCGTGAGGCAGGCCCCGCCCGCAGCCTCTGCGCCCCGACTGCCAAACGCCGCCCGCGCCCGACCGCGGAACCGGCCGGGAAAGGCGTGTGGCCCGGCCCCTGGTCGGGTCCGGGCCACACGGTGCGGCTTCGGCGGGCGTCAGCGGGCCGCGGCCTCCATGGCCTGCTTGACGGCGGCGCGCTTCTGCCGGAGCTTGGCGAGCGCCTCCTCCAGGATGGCCTCGCCGTCCTCGTCGCTGCGCCGCTCCTTCACGTACGCGAGGTGGGTCTTGTACGGCTCCGTCTTCGGCGGGGCCGGGGGGTTGTTGGAGTCCTGGCCGGCGGGGAACCCGCAGCGCGGGCAGTCCCACGTCTCGGGGACCGCGACGTCCGTCGCGAAGCTGGGGCGGGTCTCGTGCCGGTTGGCGCAGTAGAAGGTCACCCAGACGCGGGGGGCGGCGTCGCCGCGCTCCGCCTCTCCCATCGGACCGGCCCCGACGCGGCTGCCCCGAATCGCGTTGCCACTACCCACGGAATACTCCTCGCTTGGTGATCCGCCGCCGCCCGTGACCTTCGAGGACGGCGCGGCGCTCGCATGTGTTGAACGGGACGGCTCAGCCGACGCCCTTGTGCTTGAACAGCAGCCCGAGAACGACGATCGAGGCGAACCAGACCACCCCGACGCCGATGGTCAGCCGGTCGAGGTTGCGCTCGACCACCGACGACCCTCCGAGGGAGGACGAGACGCCGCCGCCGAACATGTCGGACAGGCCGCCGCCCTTGCCCTTGTGCATCAGGACGAGGACCACCATCAGCAGGCTCGTGACGATGAGCACGATGGACGTTGCGATGATCACGTTTCTTCAGCGCCTTGTCTGTAGTTCAGGACGGAGCTCGAGCCGGAGCGGGCGTTTACCCGTCAGATACGAAGGGTACGACGAAGTCCCCGCTGGTTCGGCAAGAACCCCTGGTTCACGCGGAATTGATCAGTTTTGATCAGACCGGCAGATCCCGGTACCGGCAGATTTTGACGAACTCTCCCGGGTCCAGGCTGGCACCACCGACCAAAGCGCCGTCCACGTCGGTCTGCGCCATGATCCCGGCCACGTTGCCGCCCTTGACCGAACCGCCGTACAGGATACGCGCCTCGTCGGCCACTCCGCCGTCGTACAGCTCGGCGAGCCGCGTGCGGATGGCCGAACAGACCTCCTGCGCGTCCTGCGGGGTGGCGACCTCGCCGGTGCCGATCGCCCAGACCGGCTCGTAGGCGATCACGGAGCGCCGCACCTGGTCGGCGGTGATCTTCTCCAGCCCGCCGTCGATCTGCGCGAGCACGTGCGGGACGTGCCCGCCGGCCTTGCGGACCTCCAGCCCCTCGCCGACGCACAGGATCGGGGTGAGGTCGGCGGCGAGCGCGGCCTTGGCCTTGGCGTTGACGACCGCGTCGTCCTCGGCGTGGTACTGGCGCCGCTCGGAGTGCCCGACGACGGCATAGGTGCAGCCGAGCTTGGCCAGCATCGCCGCGGAGATCTCACCGGTGTAGGCGCCGGAGGCGTGCTGGGAGACGTCCTGCGCGCCGTACTGGATCCCGTACTTGTCGGCCTCGATCAGGGTCTGCACCGAGCGGAGCGCGGTGAACGGCGGGAGCACCGCGACGTCGACGGCCTCGTAGTCGGCGTCCTTGAGCGCGAACGCCATCTTCTGGACGAGCGCGATCGCCTCGAGGTGGTTGTTGTTCATCTTCCAGTTGCCGGCCATGAGCGGCTTGCGGCCGCTCGGGCCGCCGGCAGGGGTCGCGCGGGCCATCGGTCAGTCCTCCAGGGCTTGCAGGCCGGGCAGCGTCTTGCCTTCGAGGTACTCGAGGCTCGCGCCGCCGCCGGTCGAGATGTGGGAGAAGGCCGCCTCGTCGAAGCCGAGCAGCCGGACGGCCGCGGCCGAGTCGCCGCCGCCGACCACGGTGAACGCGCCCGAGTCGATGAGGCCCTGCGCGACGGCGCGGGTGCCGTGCGAGTAGGGCTCCATCTCGAACACGCCCATGGGGCCGTTCCAGAAGACCGTCCTGGCGTCGGCGAGGCGCGCGGCGAACAGCTTGCCGGACTCGGGCCCGATGTCCAGGCCCAGCCGGTCGGCCGGGATCGCGTCGGCGGGCACCACGTCGTGGTCGGCGTCCGCGGCGAACGCGGTGGCCGCGACGATGTCGACCGGCAGCACGAACTCGACGCCGGTCTCCTCGGCGCGCCGCAGGTACTCGCGGACGGTGCCGAGCTGGTCCTCCTCCAGGAGGCTCCCGCCGACCTCGTGCCCCTGCGCCTTGAGGAAGGTGAACACCATGCCGCCGCCGATCAGGATGCGGTCGGCCTTGCCGAGCAGGTTGTCGATGACCCCGAGCTTGTCGGACACCTTGGACCCGCCGAGCGCGACCACGTAGGGCCGCTCGACGTCCTCGGTGAGCTTTCTGAGCACCTCGACCTCGGCGACGATCAGCCCGCCCGCGGCGTGCGGGAGCCGCTCCGGCACGTCGTAGACCGACGCGTGCCTGCGGTGCACCGCACCGAACCCGTCCCCCACGTAGACCTCGGCGAGGGCGGCCAGCCGGTCGGCGAAGGCGCCGCGCTCGGCGTCGTCCTTGCTGGTCTCGCCCGGCTCGAAGCGCAGGTTCTCCAGCAGCGCGACGCCGCCGTCGGCGAGGCCGCCGACCGCCGCGCGGGCGGAGTCGCCCACGACGTCGGTCGCGAACGCCACCTCCGTGCCCAGCAGCTCGCCCAGGCGGGCGGCGACCGGCGCGAGCGAGAGCTCGGGCTTGACCTCCCCCTTGGGGCGGCCGAGGTGGGCGCAGACGATGACCTTGGCGCCCCGGGCCCGCAGCGCCTCGATCGTCGGCAGGCTGGCCCGGATCCGCCCGTCGTCGGTGATCCGCATCGTGGTGGAGGGGCGGCCCTCCACACCCTCCGGAGGAGGGCCGGAGTCCTGCAGCGGGACGTTCAGGTCCGCTCGCAGCAGGACGCGCCGTCCGGCGACGTCGAGGTCGTCAATGGTGCGCATCGGGATGCGGTGTCCTTCCGTACACGGCCCCGCCGTGGCCGCGCGTCGCGCGGCCACGGCGGTGACGGGCTTCGGTTACAGCTGCGAGCCGACGAGCTTGACCAGGTCGACGAGGCGGTTGGAGTAGCCCCACTCGTTGTCGTACCAGCCGACGACCTTCACCTGGTCACCGATGACCTTGGTCAGCCCGGAGTCGAAGATGCACGACGCCGGGTCGGTGACGATGTCGCTGGAGACGATCGGGTCCTCGGTGTAGGTGAGGTAGCCCTTCAGGGGGCCGTCGGCGGCGGCCCTGAACGCCTCGTTGACCTCCTCGACCGTCACCTCGCGGGACAGCTCGGCGGTGAGGTCGGTGGCCGAGCCGGTCGGCACCGGGACGCGCAGGGCGTAGCCGTCCAGCTTGCCCTTCAGTTCCGGCAGCACCAGGCCGATCGCCTTGGCGGCGCCGGTGGAGGTGGGGACCACGTTCAGCGCGGCGGCGCGGGCGCGGCGCAGGTCCTTGTGCGGCGCGTCCTGCAGGTTCTGGTCCTGCGTGTAGGCGTGGATCGTCGTCATCAGGCCCTTCTCGATGACGAAGTTGTCGTGCAGCACCTTGGCCAGCGGGGCCAGGCAGTTGGTGGTGCAGGACGCGTTGGAGATCACCGTGTGGTTCGCCGGGTCGTACCTGTCCTCGTTGACGCCGAGGACGACGGTGAGGTCCTCGTTCTTGGCCGGCGCGGAGATGATCACCTTCTTGGCGCCGTTGTCGGCGTGCACCCGGGCCTTGTTCGCGTCGGTGAAGAAGCCGGTCGACTCAACGACGATGTCGGCGCCGACCTCGCTCCACTTGAGGTTCGCGGGGTCGCGCTCCTCGAATGCCTTGATGGCCTTGCCGCCCACGACGATCTCGTCCTCGGTGGCGCGCACGTCCTCGGGGAAGCGGCCGAGGATGCTGTCGTACTTGAGCAACTGGGCGAGCGTGGCGTTGTCGGTCAGGTCGTTGACCGCCACGACCTCGATGTCGGCCCCGGACGCCTTCACCGCGCGGTAGAAGTTGCGGCCGATCCGGCCGAACCCGTTGATGCCTACTCGGATGGTCACGGAACCGCTCTCCTCGTACGTCGTATCGCCCGGTGCCAACCGGGCTCTTACCTACGGTCGATCCGGGGTACTACCCCACCTCAGACCCTATCCAATGACCCACGAGTAGCCGGACACCGGTTTCGTGGGAATCAGGGGTGAGCCCGCCGTCCCCCGGTAGGGGGAGCGCGCCGCCCCGCCCCGCTTTCACGACATAGCACGATCATCACTACACTCGCGGGCCATGTGGCGCGGGTGGTCGGTTCTGTTGGCGGGGCTGGTGGGGGCCGTGCTGCTCGGCCGCCCGGCCGAGGCCGCCCCCATGTTGGAGCGCGCCAAACCGGAGAGCCGCGCGGACGCCATCGCCGCAGCGCTCCGCCGCGACCCCGTGTACGTCACCGACCACGAACCCCGCGCGCTGCCCCCGGACGCCGCCGCGCGGATCAAGGCGTCCGTGGCCCGGCTGGGCGTCCCCACGTATGTGGCCGTGACACCGACCTCGGGCCTCGGCCCGCAGAACCCGTCCGACTCTCTCGCTTCGCTGCTGCGCGACCGGCTGCGCAGGGACGGCGTCTACATCGTGGTGCCCCCCTCCGGCGGCGGCGGCGAGGTCCGCCACTTCGGCGGCGCCCGCGGCCTCCCGCTCGACGACGCCTGGGCGGCCGCGGACTTCGAGACCCCCTACGACGCCGGCGCTCCGGAGGTGATCGCGCGGTTCGTGGACATCGCCCTGTCGGGGCACGCCGGGGAGCGCCGCGACCATCCGCGCCCGAGGCCGAAGTCGAAGATCCGCAAGGCCCTGGACGCCGACGACGCGGCCGACCGGCGGGCGTCCCGCATCGAGTGGGCCGTGTTCGGCGGCGGAGCCGCGCTGAGCGGGGTCCCGATCCTGGGCCTGCTGGCCGGCCGCCGCGTCCTGTCGGCGAGACGGGCGCGGCAGCCGAGGAAGCCGCCGAAGAAGAGAACCAGGAAGAACACCAGGAAGGCGCGCAGATGAGGCGGCTCCCGGTCGTGCCGCGGTTCCCGGTGGTGCTCGCCGCCCTCGCCCTCTCCGCGCTCGCGGTCGTCCCCGGCGCCGCCGCAGCCGACGAGCCGCCCCCGCACGCCTATCACCGGCTCGACCGGGTGGGCGCCGCGCTGGCCGAGGATCCGCTGTTCGTCGACCCGGACCTCGCGCAGGCGCTCGGCGCGCCCGACCGCGCCCGCCTCCGCGCCGCCGTCGCCGGGACGGCGAAGCGGCTCGGCGCGCCGGCGTACGTCGTGGTGATGCCGAACCCGAGCCAGTCGGAGTCACAGGGCCGCGACGACGCGTTCCTGTTCATGCTGCACGACCGCTCGCGCCGCGACGGCCTCTACGTGATGGCCGACTCGCACGGCCATCTGGAGTCCGAGGCGTTCAACGTGCCGCGCCGGGGCCGCTCCTCGCTGGACGATCTGGACGAGGAGGACGAGCCGGGCGCCGCGACGCCCGCCGACTCCGAGCGTCCGTTCGACGGGCTCGCCGACCGGATCGTCCGGAGGCTCGACCGCCACGCGGCGGCGCCCTCGGCGTCCCCCACCATGCCGCGGTTGTACTCGACTCCGGACCCGTTCGGGCAGGAGAACACGCTGAGGCCCGACGAACCGGAGATCACGGCGCCGCTGCTGACCGGCCTCCTGCTCGCCGGGCCCGCGGGGGCCGCGATCCTGTACTGGCTGGGCCTCGGTGTCCTGGCGCTGCGCCGGGGAGGGCGGCCGCGCTCCCCGAGCCGGCAGAGGGCCGGACGGCACGCCGAGGCGCGCACCAGGCCGAGCATGCACTGGCTGCGCCGGCACGGGGCCAAGGATCTGGAGGGGCTCCGCCGCCTGCTCACCACGGCCGGCGGCGAGCAGGGACGCGACTACGCCGTCTCGGCCTACGACGCCGCGCAGATCCTCTACGACGACGCCAAGGACGACGAGAGCAAGGCGGCCGACCTCGTCGGCGCGATCGTGCTGGCCCGCCAGGGGCGCATCGCCCTGACCCGGGACGTCGCGTCCCCGCCGTCCCCGTGCCTGGTGAACCCGCTGCACGGCGGCTCGGTCGTGCGCAGGCGCGTCCGGAAGCTGGAGAAGAAGCACGGCGGCGCCCTGCCGAGGCCGTGCCCGCTCTGCGCGAACTGCCGGGACCTCGACGAGCGGCAGGGACTCGACGAGCGGCGCCTCCTGCAGATCCCGGGTCCGGACGGCCACCGCCCCCACACCCTCGTCCCGGGCGTGTGGCGCGACACGGCGTGGGGCGCCCACGGCAAGACCTTCCTCCCCCGTGTGATGAGGTACCTCGGTGTTGACTGAACCGTCCCCCGGCGAACGGCTGGCCGCCGCCCTGCGCCGCTCCCCCGTCCACGTCGACCCGTCCCTGGCGTCGGCGCTTCCCGCGGCGGCCCGCCGCGCACTCATCGCCAAGCTCCGCAAGGCGCCCGCGCCGGTCTTCGTCGTGCTGGTCCCCATCGTCAAGGGCGGCACGTGGACGGACGCCGAGCAGCTCGCGACCGTCGTCCACGACCGCCTCGGCCGCGACGGGATCTTCATCACCTTCGACGACGACTCCCAGGACCTGAGGGCCCGGGAGTGGGGCGGCGACCACCGGGCCGACCGCGCCGCCTGGGCGGTCACCCTGGACCGCGCCATGGACGACGCGCCGCTCGCCGCCCGCCTGTCCCGCGTCGCCGACCTGATCGTCTCCGGCACCGGCCAGCAGGAGTACGACCGGGTCTCCGCCGAGATCGACAAGCGCTACAAGGCCCGCCACGGCGCGCCGTCGCCCGAGGGCGGCACGGGCGGGGGCGGGGGCGGGCTCGCGCTGCCCCTCGGCGCGGGCGCGGCGGGCGCGGCCGCGGCCGGAGTCGCCGGGTTCCTGCTGTGGCGGCGGCGCCGGATGGCCTCCGTCCGCCGCGAGGGCGAGGGCCTGCTGATGCCCCGCACGGTGTTCGCCACGGCGAACCGCGCCACCGAGGACCAGCTCCGCGAGCAGGCGTCCCGCGAGGTCATCGCGTTCGGGGAACTGCTGGACGACAGCACCGTCCCGACCTCCGGCGAACGGCCCCGCACCCTGGTGGCTCGCGCCCTGGACGCCTACCAGGCCGCGGGGAAGACCCTCGACGCGGCGCGGGGCGTCCCCGACCTGGCCGGCGTCCTGGTCCTGCTCGACCAGGGCCGCGACGCCCTCGCCTCCGCGCAGGCCGTCGCGAAGGGCAAGCCCGAGATCCCGCCCGTCCCGCTGTGCTTCTTCAACCCGCTCCACGGCGACGCGACCGGCGAGCTCGACTGGCGGCCCCTCGGCTCCCGCAGGCGCCTGAGCGTCCGGACCTGCCGCCCGTGCGCCCGCGCGGCCCGCGACAAGCGCACCCCCGAGGTCCTCACCGACCGCCGCGACGGCCGGGAGGTCCCCTACTACGAGGCCGACCCGTCCCGCAGCGTGTGGGCCGAGACCGGGTACGGCCAGCTCCGCGACGACCTCATCGAGCGCGTGCTGCGCGGCGACAACACTCCCCGCTGACCGCGCGCCCCCGAATGTTTACCGACCCTTCACCGGTGGCCGTCCGCCGGTAGGGGGCCCCACGTGTGTTGTGGGACTGTGGCTCATCGATCTTGGGGAGGCGCCCGCGGCGCGGGGTGCGCCGCGCTCCTGCTGTCGCTGTCGTGCGGCTGCCACGGCGCCGCCCCGCCCGTCGTGCCGGTGACGGCCCGCGCCGCGGTGCGGGGCGTCTGCCTCGGCTACAACGGCCTGGACAGGGTGAACCCGGCGGCGCGGGTTCGCTCGGGCCGGTTCGCCACCCCGAGGGCGGCCCCCGTCCGCGTCGCCGCCGGGACGGACGTGGACTGGGGCCGCGACCCGTTCGGCGACCGCTCGTGGCAGCTCTGGTTCCACTCCCTCGAATGGCTCGGCGGCCTCATCAGGGAGTACGAGCGGACAGGAGACCGTGCCGCGCTCAGGACGGCCGCGGGCATCGCCCAGGACTGGCTCGCCGACAACACCCGGCCGGAACGGTTCTCCGAGCACCGGCGCGAGGCGATCGGCGAGGCCGCCAAGTTCCGCCTGGCCACCCTCGTCTGCCTGCGGAGGCACCTGGGAGGGCGGTGGCTGGACCAGGCCATCGCCGCTCACGCGCAGTGGCTGGCCCGTCCCGAGCACTACTCGGGCCCCTGGAACCACGGCGCCGACGAGTCGATGACGCTCATGACGGCGGGCTGCGGCATCGGCCGGGCGGACCTCGCCGCGCTCGGCCACCGGCGCCTGCTCGACGCGATCCTCGCCCCGCCCGGCGGTGCGCGGCCGGCCATCGACGACGAGGGCGCAGGCAACGAGCAGTCCACGCACTACGCCGTCTACGACCGGAACCGGTGGCGGCTCGCCTTCCGGGTGATGCGAGAGTGCGGCCGCACGGTCCCCGCCGAACTCGTCCGCCGGCACCGGCTGCTGGACGAGTTCATCGCCTTCCAGACCACGCCCGCCGGAGACCTGCTCCAGATCGGCGAGTCGTACGCGTCCAGGGCCTCCGAGATCGATGACCCCGGAACGGGCCCGCTCAGGTACGCGGCGACGCAGGGCGCGAAAGGCGTCCCGCCGAAGGAGAGGGCCCGCGTCTACCGCGCCGGATACGTGGTGGGCAGGTCCGGTTGGGGACGAGGGAACCGCTCGTTCACCGAGGAGATGTCCTACACGGCGCGCTTCGGCCCGGCCCGGTACGCGCACGGACAGAACGACCACATGGCGCTCACCTTCCATGCGCTCGGCCGGGACGTCCTCGTTCCGAGCGGCCACATCGGCTACAGCGAAACGACCTGGCGGAGGTGGCTGGCCTCGCCGGAGGCGCACAACACGCTCGTGGTGCGGGGCGTCCCGTTCCGGGAGAACGCCGCGACGGCCTTGGTCGCGCACGAGTTCCGGCGCGGCGCCGACACCTTCCGGTTCTCCGACACCGCCTTCGCCGGGACGACCCGCTCCCGCTCGGTGCTCGCCGCGTCCGATCCCGACGCCGTCGTCGTGCTGGACGAGGTGCGCTCCGCCGCCCCCCGTCCCGTCGAGCAGCTCTGGCACCTGCCCACGGCGTTCACCGCGGTCCGGGACGGCCTCAACGCCATCGCCACCGCAGGCCCCGTCCGCGTCCACTTCATCCGTTTCCCGCTCCCCGACACGACGAGCGGACCCACCAGGATCGTCCGGGGGGCGCTCACCCCGCCGCAGGGCTGGATCGCCCCCGCCCCCCGTCAAAGGCTCCCCGCCCCGGTCGTCTCCTTCACCGCACGCGGCGGAACCCCGCCGGCCCGCATCCTGACCCTGATCGCCCCCGTCCACGGCGACGACCGCCCAACAATCCGAACCCGCACGCTCCCGGACGGAACACTCCACGTGGAGGCAACTTTCCCCACCCACCACCTGACCTTCGAGGCCACCCCGGACGGCACCCTCCGTCGCCTCCCCTGACCAAGCCAGCCCCTCACGCCCAGGAAGCACAACCAAGGCACGGGCGCCCTAGCGCCTGGAGGCCGCACGACCCGCCGAGCCGGGCGACCGCAGCGACACCACGAACCCGCACGGGCACAAGAACCTCAGCCGTGGCGTGAGGATCGCCTGGCTCGTGACGGGGGGATGAGGGGCCCCCGACAAGCTACTGCGCGAGCATGTCGGCGGTGAGGTTGGCTTCGGTGCCGGGGATGCCCTGGTCGCCGGCGCGCTTGTCGGCCATGGCGAGGAGCCGGCGGATGCGGCCGGCGATGGCGTCCTTGGTGAGGGGCGGGTCGGCGAGCTGGCCGAGCTCCTCCAGGGACGCCTGCTTGTGCTCCAGGCGGAGGCGGCCGGCGTTGACGAGGTGCTCGGGGGCGTCGTCGCCGAGGATCTCCAGGGCGCGGGCGACGCGGGCGCCGGCGGCGACGGCGGCGCGGGCGGACCGGCGCAGGTTGGCGTCGTCGAAGTTGGCGAGGCGGTTGGCGGTGGCGCGGACCTCGCGGCGCATCCGGCGCTCCTCCCAGGCCAGGACGCTGTCGTGGGCGCCGAGCCGGGTGAGCAGGGCGCTGATCGCGTCGCCGTCGCGGACGACGACGCGGTCGACGCCGCGGACCTCGCGGGCCTTGGCGTGGATCTTCAGGCGGCGGGCGGCGCCGACGAGGGCCAGCGCGGCCTCGGGGCCGGGGCAGGTCACCTCCAGCGACATGGAGCGGCCGGGTTCGGTGAGGGAGCCGTGCGCGAGGAACGCGCCGCGCCAGGCCGACTCGGCGTCGCAGGCGGCGCCCGCGACGACGTGCCGGGGCAGTCCGCGGACGGGCCGGCCGTTGTTGTCGATGAGGCCGGTCTGCCGGGCGAGGGACTCGCCGTCCCGGAAGACGCGCACGACGTAGCGGTTGCCCTTGCGCAGGCCGCTCGGCGCGAGCACGACGACCTCGGAGGTGTGCCCGAAGACCTCCGAGATGTCCTTGATCAGCCGCCGGGCCGCCACACCGGTGTCGATCTCGGCCTCGATCACGATGCGGCCGCTGACCAGGTGCAGGCCGCCCGCGAACCGCAGCAGCGTCGAGACCTCGGCCTTGCGGCAGCACGGCTTCAGCACCGTGAGCCTGCTCAGCTCGTCCTTGACCACACCGGTCATCGCCATCTGATGAACCCTCCCCCTATCGGACTTCCAGCAGTCTGGCCGATCGCGGCCGCGCCGGTCGTCACTCGGTGAATATCTGTACGAAGGCTTGGGCCAGACGGGCGGGTTCGTGACGCGGTGATCCGTCGTCGGCGGCGACGTCGGCGAGCACGAGGCGTCCGCCGAGGTCCTGGACGGCCTTGTCGAGGGCGTCCGGGTCGTCCACCACCGCGCGGTCGGCGAGGACGACGTCCACGCGCAGGTCGGGGGCGTGCGCCTGCAGCACCTCCAGGTGGGTCTGCGGCGAGAAGTCGTCGGTCTCGCCGGGCTGCTGCGCGAGGTTCAGCGCGACGACGCGGCGGGCGCGGGCGGTGGTGAGGGCGCGGGCGAGCGCGGGCACCTTCAGGTGCGGCAGGACGCTGGTGAACCACGAGCCGGGGCCGAACACGATCCAGTCGGCGTCGTCGACGGCGGCGAGGGTCTCCGGGCAGGCGGGCGGGT
Organism: Actinomadura citrea; assembly: GCF_013409045.1. Taxonomy (NCBI): domain Bacteria; kingdom Bacillati; phylum Actinomycetota; class Actinomycetes; order Streptosporangiales; family Thermomonosporaceae; genus Actinomadura; species Actinomadura citrea. The sequence continues at coordinate 5,037,848 of NZ_JACCBT010000001.1, forward strand.
CGGCCGGCACCAGCGACACGCCGAGCACGCTGCCGGGCGTCCTGGCGCACGCCACCTGGCCCTTGACATGGGTGATCTCGTCGGGCCTGGCGGGGTCGGCGCCGCGGACCTCGGCGACGATGTCCATCGGGACGGCCGCCATCGGCAGCACGCGGCCGTGCGCGCCGAGCAGCCGGCCGACCCAGTCGAGCCCGGCGACGGTGGAGCCGGGCGAGGCGCCGTCCCCGCGGAGGAGCTCCCACAGCGCGACGATGAGCAGGTTGCCGACGGCGTGGCCCTGCAGGTCGCCCTCGCTGCGGAAGCGGTGCTGGACGACGTCCCGCCAGGTCTGGCCCCATTCGTCGTCGCCGCAGAGGGCGGCGAGCGCCATCCGCAGGTCGCCGGGCGGCAGTACGCCGAGCTCGCGGCGCAGCCGCCCGCTGGAGCCGCCGTCGTCGGCGACGGTGACGATCGCGGTCAGCCGGTCGGTGACGCGGCGGAGCGCCGACAGCGACGCGTAGAGGCCGTGGCCCCCGCCGAGCGCGACGACCTTCGGGCCGAGGGGCTTCACCGTGCCGTTTCTCTCCTCGTCCGGGCCCCCCGCCGGGTCCCGGCGCGGGCCGTCATTCGCGGCCGAGGTCACGATGGGCGACCTGCACCTCGATGCCCTCGTCCCGCAGCCGGGCGGCAATCTGTTCCGCCATGGCAACACTACGGTGTTTTCCACCGGTACATCCCACGGCGAGCGTCACGTAGTGCTTGCCCTCACGTTCATACCCGCCGGCGAGGAGCCGCAGCACCTCGGCGTAGGCGTCCAGGAACTCCTTGGCGCCGTGCTGCCCCAGGACGTAGTCGCGGACGGCGGGGTCGCGGCCCGTCATCGGCCGCAGCTCCGGCACCCAGTGCGGGTTCGGCAGGAACCGGCAGTCGACGACGAGGTCGGCGTCGACCGGAAGGCCGTACTTGTAGCCGAAGGACACGACGGTCGCGCGCAGGCTGGACTCGCCGCTGTCGTTGCCGAAGAAGCCGATGATCTTGTTGCGCAGCTCGTGCACGTTGAGGCCGCTGGTGTCGATCACCAGGTCGGCCTCGGCGCGGACCTCGCGGACCAGCTCGCGCTCGCGGGCGATGCCGTCCACCAGGCGGCCGTCGCCCTGCAGCGGGTGGGGACGGCGGACGCTCTCGAACCGGCGCACGAGGTCGGCGTCGCCGGCCTCCAGGAACACCACGCGCGGGTGGACGCCGCGGGCCTCCAGCTCGGCGATCGAGGAGTGCAGGTCGTCGGTGAACGCGCGGCTGCGGACGTCCACGACGACGGCGATGCGCGGCACCGCGTCCTTCACCCGGCCGCCGAGGTCGGCCATCGTGGCCAGCAGCCCGGGCGGCAGGTTGTCGACCACGAACCAGTCGAGGTCCTCCAGCGACTTGGCCGCGGTGCTGCGGCCCGCCCCGGACATGCCGGTGACGATCACGATGTCCGGAATCTTGGTATCGCTGGTCATGCGCTTCTCCCCCTGTGCTCCCCGTCGTCCCCGCCGGGATCCTCGCCGCCCGCCGGCGCGGCGCCGCCGTGCAGCGCCGCGACGATGCTCTCGGCGCTGCGCATGCCGATTCCCGGGACCTCGGCGACCTGCGCGGGCGTCGCGTCCTTCAGCCGCTTCAGCGACCCGAAGTGTTTCAGCAGCGCCGCGCGCCGCGCCGGGCCCAGACCAGGAACGTTATCGAGTTCGCTGACCGTCATGGACCTGGATCGCCGCTGCCGGTGGAAGGTGATGGCGAACCGGTGCGCCTCGTCGCGGACCCGCTGGACGAGGAACATGCCCTCGCTGTTGCGCGGCAGGATGACCGGGTCGGCCTCGCCGGGGAGCCAGAGCTCCTCCAGCCGCTTGGCGATCCCGCACACCGCGATGTCGTCGACGCCGAGCTCGTCGAGGGCGCGCTGCGCGGCCGCGACCTGCGGGGGGCCTCCGTCGACGAGGACCAGGTTGGGCGGGTAGGCGAACTTGCGCGGCCGGCCGGTCTCCGGGTCGATCGGCTGGTGCGCGCCCTCCTCCTCCGGGTCGCCGAGGGTGTCGAGCTCGCCGGTCTTCTCGCTCTCGGCCAGATAGCGCCGGAACCGGCGGGTGATGACCTCGTGGATGGAGCGGACGTCGTCCTGCCCCTCCACGGCCTTGATGGTGAACCGGCGGTATTCGCTCTTGCGGGCCAGGCCGTCCTCGAACACGACCATGGACGCGACCACGTCGGTGCCCTGCAGGTTGGACACGTCGTAGCACTCGATCCGCAGGGGCGCGTCGTCGAGCTCCAGGGCCTCCTGGAGCTCCTGCAGGGCGCGGCTGCGGGTGGTGAGGTCGGACGCGCGGCGCGTCTTGTGCTGCTTGAGCGCCTCGTGGGCGTTGCGCGCCACCGTCTCCAGCAGGGTCCGCTTGTCGCCGCGCTGCGGGACGCGCAGCCGGACGGGCCCGCCCCGCTGCTCCGACAGCAGCTCGGTCATGGCCTCCTCCTCCGGGGGCAGGGCCGGGACGAAGACCTCGCGGGGCACCGACTCGCTCTCGCCGTAGGTCTGGATGAGGAAGTGCTCGACCAGGTCGGCGGTGGTGACGTCCTCGACCTTGTCGACGACCCAGCCGCGCTGCCCGCGGATGCGGCCGCCGCGCACGTAGAACACCTGGACGGCCGCCTCCAGCTCGTCCTCGGCGAAGGCGATCATGTCGCAGTCGGTGCGGTCGGGCAGCACGACCGCCTGCTTCTCCAGGGCGCGCTCCAGGGCGCGGATGTCGTCGCGCAGCCGGGCGGCGCGCTCGTACTCCTGGGACGTGGCGGCCTCGCGCATGTCGCGTTCGAGGCGCTTGATGAACCGGGTGGTGTTGCCCGCCATGAAGTCGCAGAAGTCCTCGGCGAGCAGGCGGTGCTCGTCGGGCGAGACGCGGCCGACGCACGGCGCCGAGCACTTGCCGATGTAGCCGAGCAGGCAGGGCCGGTCGAGCTGGTGCTGCCGTTTGAACACGCCGGCGCTGCACGTCCGGACGGGGAACACGCGCAGCAGCAGGTCGACCGTCTCCCGGATCGCCCACGCGTGGGAGTACGGCCCGAAATAGCGCACGCCCTTGCGCTTGGCGCCCCGCATCACCATCACCCTCGGGAACTCCTCGTTCAGGGTGACGGCGAGATAGGGGTAGGACTTGTCGTCGCGGTAGCGGACGTTGAACCTGGGATCGAACTCCTTGATCCAGGAGTACTCCAGCTGGAGGGCCTCGACCTCGGTGCCGACGACCGTCCAGTCGACGCGCGCGGCCGTCTGCACCATCGTCTGGGTGCGGGGGTGCAGGGCGGAGAAGTCGGCGAAGTAGGAGCCCAGCCGCGAGCGCAGGTTCTTGGCCTTGCCCACGTAGATGACCCGGCCGTGCTCGTCGCGGAACCGGTACACCCCCGGGGATTCCGGGATGGAGCCGGGTGCGGGTCGGTAGGTCGCCGGATCTGCCACGCTCGAAAGCCTAATGGGCGGCACCGACACGCCGTGCCCCCGCGCGGCCGGCGGCGCCGCGCGGCCCCCAAGGTGACGTAGATCTCTCCCTACCGCCCGGATGTTCGCCAATCCTCCGGAAAGGGAGGGTCAAACGGTTCCTCGGATCCGGAAGGGGGTCATCGCACACGTGTCCGCACTCTGGGCATGGATCATCCTGGCCGCCGCCGTCGGCACATCCGTGGTCGTCGTGGAGGCGGGCCGCCGGCTCGTCGCCGGCCGGCTGTCGCACCGATGGCCCGGCGCGGGCCGGGTCGCACGGCGCTGCGCCGCGCCCGCGTTCGCGTTCGCGGCGGTGGTCGGCTCCAGCACCGCGATGCCGTACCAGGTCATCGGCGGGCACGCCGAGGACGTGGTCCGGCACGCGATGCGGATCGCGGCGATCGGCGCCTCCACATGGCTGGTGATGCGGATCGGCTACGCGCTGAGCGACCCGCCGCTGGCGCGGCTGATGCGGATCGAGGGCGAGCGCAACCGGCGGGCCAGGCGGGCCCGCACGCAGATGCTGCTGCTGCGCCGCATCGCCGCCGTCATCCTCGTGGTGCTCGCCGTCGGCGCGGCGCTGTTCACCTTCCCCGCCGTGCGGGCGGTCGGGGCCGGGGTGCTGGCGTCGGCGGGCGTCGCCGGCCTGGTGGTCGGCATCGCGGCGCGGCCGACCCTCGGCAACCTGCTGGCCGGGTTGCAGCTGGCGTTCAGCGACGCCCTGCGCCTGGACGACGTCGTCGTCACGCAGGGCATCTGGGGCCGGGTCGAGGAGCTGACGCTGTCGTACGTCGTCCTGCAGCTGTGGGACGACCGGCGCATGATCTTCCCGGTGTCGCACTTCACCGAGCAGCCGTTCGAGAACTGGACCCGGCACTCCAGCCGCCTGCTCGGCTCGGTCGAGCTGCACGTGGACTGGACGGTCCCGGTCGAGGACCTGCGCGCCGAGCTGTACTCGGCGCTGAAGGAGAACCCGCTGTGGGACCGGCGGGAGTGGATGCTGCAGGTGGTGGACGTGCTGCCGAGCGGCCTCGTCACGGTGCGCGCGCTGATGAGCGCCGCCGACTCGGCGAGCACCTGGGACCTGCGCTGCGACGTTCGCGAGTACCTGGTCTCCTACATCCGCGACCGCCATCCGGAGGCCCTCCCCCGGCTCCGCGTCGGCCCCGAACCCGTCGTGGACGGCGCCGAGGCCGAGGCGGACGACCCGGCACCGGCCACCGAGGACGAGGTGGCGGAGGGACGGCACGCCGACGGCGCGCGGGCCGTCCCCCGTGAGGACGGCCCGGCGCGCGCGAAGTCGCTCAGGCGAGCGTGATCTTCCCGCCCTGGACGGTGACCTTCTTCTCCGCCAGCGGCTCGTCGGCGGGCGGGCTCGCCACCGACCCGTCCGTGATCTTGAACTTGCTGCCGTGGCAGGGGCAGTTGATCGTGCCTCCGGACACCGATCCGACGCTGCATCCCCGGTGGGTGCAGGTCGCGGAGAAGGCCGTGAACTCGCCCTGGCGGGGCTGGCAGACGACGACCTTGGCGTCCTCGAACACCTTGCCGCCGCCGACCGGGATCTCGCTCACCGAGGCCAGGGCCGCACCCGTCCCGCCGCCACCGCTCCCGTCCCCGGAGCCGCCGGAGCCGGAGCCGCCGTCGCCCGATTCGCCGCCGCACGCCGCCGCCAGCCCGGCCACGCCCGCGAGTCCGACGCCGAGCAGAAGTCCCCTGCGGGTACCGCCCGCGGGGGACTCCCCTGGCGCGGCCTCCCCCGGCGTGCGCTCCGTTCCGTCCGCCTGCGTCTCGGACCTGTGTGGCATTCTCGCCCCTCCGGTGACCTCTCTCGGTTCCTGTCCGTCACCGGGAAGCACGGATGCGCGAGCGAGTTGGTTCAAAGCGGAACCAAAACGGTGATCAGGTGACGACGATGCCGCCGCCCTCGACCTGCACGGGGTACTCCTTGAGCGGCTCCTTCGCGGGGCCGCGCTCCACCGAGCCGTCGGTGATCTTGAATTCGCTGCCGTGGCAGTGGCACTTGATCAGCCCGTTCGACACCCCGCCGACCGTGCAGCCCTGGTGGGTGCACACCGCCGTGAACGCCTTGTACGCGCCCTGGCTCGGCTGGGTCACCACGACCTTCTCGTCGCCATAGATCTTGCCGCCGCCGACCGGGATGTCGGCGGCTTTCGCGATCTGCTTCCCCTTGAGGTCCTCGGCGGGCTTGGCCCCGCCTCCGGACGCGCACCCCGCGAGCGCCGCGGCGCCGAGCGCCCCCGCCCCGCACAGCACCGCGCGCCGGCCGACTCCCCCGCTCCCGGCGGCCTCGGCGGCCCCGGGCGTCACTTCGTCTCCCATGGTTCCATCCTGGTGGACGGCTTCACCCGTCCCGCACCGACCCGCCCGACGGGGGCTCAGACGAGGAGCTTCTTGAGGAACTGGCCGGTGTGGCTGGCCTCGACCTCGGCGACCTCCTCGGGGGTGCCGGTGGCGACGACCGTGCCGCCGCGCGAGCCGCCCTCGGGGCCCATGTCGATGATCCAGTCGGCGGTCTTGATGACATCGAGGTTGTGCTCGATGACCAGGACCGTGTTGCCCTTGTCGACCAGGCCGTTCAGCACGCCGAGGAGCTTGCGGATGTCCTCGAAGTGCAGGCCGGTGGTCGGCTCGTCCAGCACGTAGATGGTGCGGCCGGTGGAGCGCTTCTGCAGCTCGGACGCCAGCTTGACGCGCTGCGCCTCGCCGCCGGACAGGGTCGGGGCGGGCTGGCCGAGCCGGACGTAGCCGAGGCCGACGTCGTTCAGCGTCTTCAGGTGCCGGTGGATCGCCGTGATCGGCTCGAAGAACGTGGTGGCCTGCTCGATCGGCATGTCGAGCACCTCGGAGATCGTCTTGCCCTTGTAGTGGACCTCCAGGGTCTCCCGGTTGTAGCGGGCGCCGTGGCAGACCTCGCACGGGACGTAGACGTCCGGCAGGAAGTTCATCTCGATCTTGATGGTGCCGTCGCCGGAGCAGTTCTCGCAGCGGCCGCCCTTGACGTTGAAGGAGAACCGGCCGGGCTGGTAGCCGCGCACCTTCGCCTCGGTGGTCTGGGCGAACAGCTTGCGGATGTGGTCGAACACGCCGGTGTAGGTCGCCGGGTTGGACCGCGGGGTGCGGCCGATCGGCGACTGGTCGACGTGCACGACCTTGTCGAGCTGGTCGACGCCGTTGACGCGCTTGTGCTTGCCGGGGACGGTCTTCGCCCCGTTCAGCTTCTTCGCGAGCGAGTTGTAGAGGATGTCGTTGACCAGCGTCGACTTGCCGGACCCCGAGACACCGGTGACGGCGGTGAGGACGCCGAGCGGGAACGACACGTCGACGTCGCGCAGGTTGTTCTGCTGCGCGCCCTTGACGGTGACCTCGCGGCCCCTGGTGCGCGGCCGCCGGATCTGCGGGACGGCGATCTCGCGGCGCCCGTCCAGGTAGGCGCCGGTCAGGGAGCGGTCGGACTTCTTCAGGTCCTCGACCGTGCCGGAGACGACGATCTCGCCGCCGTGCTCGCCCGCGCGCGGCCCGATGTCGACGATCCAGTCGGCGGCGGCGATGGTGTCCTCGTCGTGCTCGACGACGATCAGGGTGTTGCCCATGTCGCGCAGCCGGAGCAGCGTCTCCAGCAGCCGGTGGTTGTCGCGCTGGTGCAGGCCGATGGACGGCTCGTCCAGCACGTACAGGACGCCGACCAGACCCGAGCCGATCTGCGTCGCCAGCCGGATGCGCTGGGCCTCTCCGCCCGCGAGGGTCGCCGAGGCCCGGTCGAGGGTGAGGTAGTCGAGGCCGACGTCCAGCAGGAAGCCGAGCCGGGCGTTGATCTCCTTCAGGACGCGTTCGGCGATGTGCGTCTCGCGCTCGTTCAGTTCGAGCGCCAGCAGGAACTTCGCGGCCTCGCCGATCGGCATCGCGGCCACCTCGGCGATCGACATCCCGCCCATGGTGACGGCGAGCACGACCGGCTTCAGCCGGGCGCCCTCGCAGGTCGGGCACGGGATCTCCCGCATGTAGCCCTCGAACCGCTCCCGGCTGGAGTCGCTCTCGGACTCCGCGTGGCGCCGCTGGATGTAGGGGACGACGCCCTCGTAGGCCGTGTAGTACGACCTCGTCCGGCCGTAGCGGTTCTTGTAGCGGACGTGGACCTGCGTCTCGTGCCCGTTCAGGATCGCCTTGCGCGCCTTGGCGGGCAGCCGGTCCCAGGGCGTGTTCAGGTCGAAGCCCATCGCGTCGCCCAGCGCCGACAGCAGCCGCAGGAAGTACTCGCTGACGTGCCCGCCCGACCACGGCTGGATCGCGCCCTCGCCGAGCGACAGCTCCCCGTCGGGGACGACGAGCTCGGCGTCGACCTCCATGCGCGTCCCGAGGCCGGTGCAGTCGGGGCAGGCTCCGTACGGCGAGTTGAACGAGAACGAGCGCGGCTCCAGCTCCTCGAACGACAGGTCGTCGTAGGGGCAGTAGAGGTGCTCCGAGTACATCCGGGTGCGGTGCTCGTCGTCCTCGGGCAGGTCGACGAAGTCGAGGACGATCGTGCCGCCCGCCAGGCCGAGGGCCGTCTCGACCGAGTCGGCGAGCCGCTGGCGGGCGGAGTCCTTCACCGAGAGCCGGTCGACCACGACGGAGATGTCGTGCTTCTCCTGCTTCTTCAGCGGGGGCGGCTCGTCCAGGCGGATCATCTGCCCGTCGACCAGCGCCCGCGAGTAGCCCTTGGACTGCAGCTCGCGGAACAGCTCCAGGTACTCGCCCTTGCGACCGCGGATCACCGGCGCCAGCACCTGGAACCGGGCGCCCTGCTCCAGTTCCAGCACCCGGTCGACGATCTGCTGCGGCGCCTGCCGGCTGATCGGCCGGCCGCACTCGGGGCAGTGCGGGTGCCCGATCCGGGCGTAGAGCAGCCGCAGGTAGTCGTAGACCTCGGTGATCGTCCCGACCGTGGAGCGGGGATTCTTGCTGGTCGACTTCTGGTCGATCGAGACCGCCGGGGACAGCCCCTCGATGAAGTCGACGTCGGGCTTGTCCATCTGCCCGAGGAACTGCCGGGCGTAGGCCGACAGCGACTCGACGTACCGGCGCTGCCCCTCGGCGAAGATCGTGTCGAAGGCCAGGCTGGACTTCCCCGAACCCGACAGACCGGTGAACACGATCATGGCGTCCCGCGGAAGGTCGAGCGAGACGTCCTTCAGGTTGTGCTCGCGTGCTCCACGCACGATGAGTCGGTCATGCACGTTCTTCCGGTCCTCTTCTGGGCGCGGCGATCTGCGGATACGGCTCGGTATCAAGGCTAGCCACGGGGTGCGGCAGGATCCCCCGACTTCTCAACAGCGGCGAGCGCCGCTGCATTTCATGACGCTACCCGGCCGATCCGAGCGGTCGGGACGGCACCATCGCACCGTACACGTGTTCGAACGCCGCCCGCCACCGGAACACCGCCGGAAGCGCGGCACCCCTTCCGACCACCCGGAACGCACTCCGGTCGTGGACGCGCCCGCCCAGGTCACTCGTCGTCGAGCGCGTGCGAGAGGTAGCGCTCCGCGGAGCGGCGGACGGCGTCCTTTCCGCCGCTGTAGACGATCTTCTTCCACCAGGCGCCGTAGACGCGGTCGAAGTCGTAGGGCTCCAGGAGGCGCAGGGCGCGGCGGACCACGCGGGGGCGCTCGGGGATGTAGTTCGGGTAGGAGTACATGAAGCTCACCCAGTCGCGGTCGTTGACGACCTGCACGATGTCGCCGGAGAAGAGGGCGCGGGCGTCGCGCCAGTGCAGGACCTGGCCGCCCGCGAAGTGGACGCCCGCGTTGATCAGCGTGAGGCCGTCGGCCAGTTCGAGGGTGTCGCCCGACCAGAAGGAGACCGCGTCGTCCGGGCGGGCCACCCACCGGCGGTCGGCCTCGTGGATGTGGACGGGGGCGTCGAACGCCCGCGCCCACTCGATCATGGTGCCGTAGTAGTGCGGGTGGCTGATCGCGATCGCGGAGACGCCGCCGAGGTCGTTCACGCGGCGGACGAGGTCGTCGTCGATGTGGGTGACCATGTCCCACAGGACGTTGCCGGACGGGGCGCGCAGGAGGAGGGCGCGCTGGCCGATGGCGATGGACGGCTCGGCGCCGATCCCGACGACGCCCGGGCCCTCCTCGGCGACACGGCCACGGTGGCCGGCGCGCAGTTCCTCCAGGGTCGTCCACCGCTGGCCCTCCCAGCCGACGTACTGCCGCTCGTCCTCGCAGATCGGGCAGTCCGGACGGGGCCCGGCGTACTGGACGCCGCACGTCACGCAGATCGGAAGCTCCATGATCACCATTGTCTGGCGCGGGCCGGGCCGGTGCGACAGGATGGAGCGTCCTTTTCGGCGAGGAGGGATCATGGACTGGCGCGACGTGATCGACGAGCTGGACGCGGGCGTGGAGCGGATCGCCGCGACGCTGGAGGGGATGTCCGACCTGGCCCTGCGGGGCGCGTCCGCGCTGCCGGGGTGGAGCCGCGGGCACGTGGCGACGCACATCGCGCGCAACGCCGACTCCCTGTGGAACCTGCTCGAAGCGGCGCGAACGGGGACGGAGATCCCGCAGTACCCGAGCCTGGAGCGGCGCAACGCCGACGTCGCCGCGGGCGCGGGGCGCGGCCGGGACGAGCTGGTCGCGGACGTCCGGGCGACGCAGGCGCGCTTCTCCGAGCAGGCCCGGTCACTGCCCGAGAGCGCCGGCAGCGCGCCGGTGCGCGCGATGATGGGCTGGCCCCATCCGGCCTGGTACACGGTGTTCCGCCGCTGGAACGAGGTGGAGGCCCACCACGTCGACCTCGCCGCCGGGTACGGCCCCGCCGACTGGCCCGAGCCCTACGTCCGGTGGTCCGCGGCGGCCACGCTGGCGGACATGGCGGCGCTGCCGGACCGGCTCCTCGGGGAGCTGGCCGGGTTGCGGATCACCGCGACCGACTCCGGCGAGACCGCCGAGCTCGGCTGGACGCCCGGCGGCCCTGAGGCGTCCGGCTCCGGGCGGGCGCTGCTGGGCTGGCTGAGCGGACGGTCGGACGGAGCGGGCGTGCACCTCCGCCCGGACGGCCCACTGCCCGCGCCGCCGCCCTGGCCGCACGAGCCCTCCCGGTTCTCGGAGGAGTCGGGCCGGTGAGAGGGCCGGGGGCCGGGGAAGGGCCGTCGGCCTAGGGAGGGTCGTCGCCCGCGAGCCGGTGCAGGGCGTCCGCGGAGCGGACGGCGATCGCGCTCCGGGCGACGGTCACGCAGCCGCGCACCGGCTCGGCCGCCAGGATCTGGGCGACCTTGCGGCGGCCCATGCCGGCCCAGCGGCCGAGATCCTGCTGGGTGACCGGGACCTGGACGAGGACGCCCTCCTCGGTCACGCCGTCCGGGCGCTCCCGCTTGACCGGCGAGCCGAACCGCGCCGCCAGGCGCAGGAGCCGGCCGGCGAGGCGGCGCTCGGGATCGTCGGGGAAGTGCGCGACGCGCAGCTCGTTGGCGTCGCGGAGCCGTTCGGCGAGGACGGCGGCGACGGCCCACACCGAGCCGGGCTGGGCGTCCAGGACGCCCCGGAACCGCGCGGCGGGCAGGACGAGGGCCTCGACCCGCGTCAGCGCCTCGGCGTTGGCGTGCCGGGCCCCGCCGTCCACCGCCTCCAGCTCCCCCACCAGGTCGCCGGGGCCGAGGACGTCGAGGATGGCGGTCTCGCCGTCCCGGTCCACCCAGACCTTCACCGCCCCGGACCGCAGGACGAAGACCTGGGCGGCGCGGGTGTGCTCGCGCGTCAGGAACGCACCGGGCCTGATCAGCACCGGGGCGCCCGCCCGCCGCAGGGCCTCCTGGGCGCGGGGGGTCAGCGCGTCCCAGAACCGGGGGGTCTGCATCTCGCCTCCTCACCGGACCCGGATCCGGCCGGGCCCCGGGCTTCATGATCGCTTGCGTCGCGGTCCAGTGAACGCGCCCCGGGGCCGGCCGACCACGTCATCGGTCACACGTCGAGCGGTCTTTCCGGGGCGAGCAGGCCGTCCAGGGCGCGGACGCGGCGGAGGCAGTCCGCGGCCGCGGCCTGGTCGCCGAGGGCCAGGTGGGAGTCGCGCAGCAGCTCCAGCGCCCGCCGCAGGCCCCGCTGGTCGTCGGTCTCGCGGCGGATGGCGATCTCGGCGGTGACGTGCTCCACCGCGCGGGCGTGCTCGCCGGTCAGCTGGGACGCGCGGGCCATGCCGTGCAGGGCGTGGGCCTGCTCGCGGGTGGCGCCGAGCTCGGCGGCGAGGTCGAGGGCGCGCCGCCCGGTCGCGAGTGCCTCGCCGGCGCGGCCGAGGTCGAGGTGGATGGCGGCGAGGTGGACCAGGGCGACGGCCTCGCTGTGCCGGTCGCCGACCTCGCCGAGGATGCGCAGCGCCTCCAGCTCCCGCTCCAGGGCCTCCTCGGGACGGCCGGCGCGGCGCAGCACGGCGGCGAGGGTGTCCATGCCGACGCCGAGGCCGTACCAGTCGCCGCCGGACTCGCGGAAGCCCAGCGCCTGCCGGGCGGCGCGCTCGGCGTCCTCGGGCAGGCCGAGCCGCGAGTACGTGCGGGCCAGGCTGCCGAGCGTGCCGGCCATCCCGCCCCGCGCGCCGAGCCGGTGCCACAGGTCCAGGGCCTCCAGGCCGAGGACGAACGCCTCCTGGTGGCGGCCGAGGCGCCGCATCACCACCGACAGGTGCTCCAGGTCGTTGGCCTCGCCGTGCTGGTCGCCGATCTCGCGGCGGATCTCCAGGGCGCGCAGGAGGTGCTCGCGCGCCTCGCGGTACCGCCCGAGGCGCCAGTGGACGATCCCGATCTGGGCGAGCGCCTCGGCCTCGCCGTGCCGGTCGCTGGTGTCGCGGTGCAGCCGCAGCGCCTGCCCGCAGTAGGTGAACGCCTCGGCGAACCGCGTCGCGTCGCACATGAGCATGCCGAGCGTGGTCAGCGCCCGCGCCTCCCCGTGGCGGGCGCCGAGGGCGCGGTAGGTGCGCAGCGCCTGCTCGGCGTCCTGTTGCGCCAGGTCGCGCAGGCCGAGCGCGGCGTTCATCCGCGCGAGCTCGGTCAGCGCCTGCGCGGCGCCGTGCATGTCGGCGAGTTCCTGCCGGATGGCGAGCGCCTCCAGAGCGTGCGAGACCGCGCCGTGGACGTTCCCTTGGCGGCGGTGTACCTGGGCCACGGTGAGCAGGGTCTCGGCCACTCCCGGTTGGTCTTGCGTACGGCGGCGGACATCGAGCGCCTTGGCGGCGTGGTCCAGAGCCGTCTCGTAGTCGCCGAGGCCCAGGTATGCCCTGGCCAGGATGTCGTGGCCCTTGGCCGTTCCCGCGTCGTCTTGCAGCTCCCCGTGGACGGCGAGGGAGCGCCGCGCGTGGTCGATCGCCGTCAGGTAGCGCCCCAGCGCCACGTGGACGTCGGCCAGGGTGGCCAGGGTGGCGGCCTCCCCGTAGCGGTCGGGCGGGTCGGCGGCCCGGAACCCGCGCCGCGCGTCCTCCCCGTATCCGATGGCCTGGACGGAGTCGCCCAGCTCGAAGTGCGCCATCGCCAGGTTGTGGAGCATGACGGCCGCGGCCGCCCAGTCCTCCTCGGTGCGGGCGGCGTGCAGGCCCGCCTGGTGGACGGCGATGCTGTCCTCGCTGTAGCGGCGGAACTCCTGGAAGTCGAACAGCGCGTCGGCGAGCTCCCAGCACGTCCGGTGCAGGCCGAGCCGGGCGGCCTGGTGCACCGCGGCGACCAGGTTGCGCCGCTCGGCCTCGAACCAGGCGAGCCCGGCGGCGCGCTCGGCGGCGGCGGACGGACGTCCCTGCGCCTCCCCCGGATGCGCCCTGGGACGGGACCGCGCCGCCATGGCGTCCCCCGCGTGGCGCGCCTCGGCGAGGTAGCCGGCCAGCAACCGCCGCTGCGCCGCCTGGAGTTCGCCGTCGGAGTCCTCGCGCAGGCCCCGTTCGCGGGCGAAGTCGCGCAGCAGGTCGTGCATCCGGTAGCGGTCCGGCCCCACGTCGTGCACCAGGTACGCCTGGCGCAGTCCCTCCAGGCACTCGCGCGCCTCGCCGACCGTGCCGTCGCGCAAGGCGGCGAGGGCGGTGGGCGTGAAGTCGGGGCCGGTGACCAGGCCGAGCCTGCGGAACGCCTCGCGCTGCCCGCGGCGCAGGCTCCGGTAGGCGACGTCGAACGTCGGGCTGAGAACGGCCAGCAGCGCCGTCCCCGACGTGCCGGGCGCCGCGCCGTCGCCCAGGCCCGCCCCCGCGAGGCCCGGCCCGTACGGCGCGGCGTCCCGGACGTCCCGGGCGGCCAGCTCCCGGACGGTCCCGGCGATCGACTCGCCGGGGTTCTCGGCCAGCCGCCCGGCCATGACGCCGAGGGCGAGCGGCAGGTGGCCGCACTCGCGGGCGAGCCGCTCGACGGCCTTGTCCTCCTCCCGGAGACGGGGGTCGCCCGCCCCGAGGACGTTGGAGATGAGGTCCACGGCCTCCTGCGTCGCCATCTCCCGCAGTTCCAGCGTCCGGACGTCGGCGTCTTCGAGCAGGGCCGGCAGCCGCCGGCGGCTCGTCACGACCACCAGCCCGGAGGCCATCGCCGCCAGCAGCGGCCTGATCTGCTCGGGCCGGGCGGCGTTGTCGAGGATCAGCAGCATCCGGCGGTCGCCGAGCAGGGACCGGCACTGCGCCGCCAGCTCCGCCTCCGTCCGCGGGACCTGGTCGCCGGGCACGCCCGCCGAGCGCAGCACCTGCCCCATCGCCTCCGCCGGGGTGACGGGGCTGCGGGACGTGCCGCGCAGGTCGGCGAACAGGACGCCGTCGGGGAAGCGGTCGACGACCCGGTGCGCCCAGTGCAGCGCCAGCGTGGTCTTGCCGACGCCCGCCATTCCCTGGACCACGACGGCGCGCGGCCACACGGACTGGCCGACCAGCAGATCGAGCTTGCCGAGGCTGACCACGCGCCCGGCGAAGTAGGGGTTGTCGGCGGGGAGGCGTACGGCGGGCGGCCCGGCCGGCGCTCCCAGGCGCACCGGTTCGCGCGCGGCGATCCCGGCGCCCTGCCCCAGCGCGTCCTCGGGCGAGCGCTCGGTCTCGGCGGCCGGCCAGTCGTCGCCCCAGGGGCTCGCGGCGCGGCGGAGCCGTTCGACGTCGAGGACCGTCAGCGGGCGGGCCCGCTGGTCCAGGATGCCCTTGGCCCGCCACGCCCGGAACCAGCGCACCAGCGTCTCGCGGGAGATCCCCGCCCAGTTCGCCAGCTCCGCCTGGCTGAGCCGCAGGGGGATCCGCGTGCCCTGCCCGGGGGCGGGCTCGCCGAACCGGTACGCCAGCTCCAGCAGGTGGTAGGCGAGCCGCTGGGGATGGTCGGCGGCCCGCACCGCGTGCCGGCGGCCGCCGTAGGTGACGCTCTCGGAGACGGCGTGCATCATCGCCTCGGCGACCTGCGGGCTCGCCGCCAGCAGGCTGCGGAACTTGCCGCGGTCCACGCGCAGCGCCGTGACGTGGTCCAGCGCGGCGACCGTGGCGCGCTGCGGATGCCCCCACGGACCGAGGACCCCGACCATGTCGCCCGCGCCGAACAGGTCGATGATCGACTCGTCGCCGTCGCTGGAGTCCACGAACTCCTTGGCCACCGCGTTGCTCGCGGCCCGCGGCGACGCCTTGAACACGACGTAGACGGCCGGCGCGACCGTCCCCTGGTGGCACAGCATGCCGCCGGGCGGGATGTCGGTGCGGCGGCCCATGGCGCGCAGTGCCTGGCGGTCGGTGGGGGCCAGCCGCTCCCAGAAGCTGCCCGGCCGGACGCCCGGGTCGTCGCCGATCATCCGGTCACCTCCCGCCGTCGCCGCCGACGTCCGTCGAACCTGATCTTCCAGTTCTCATGGTGCGGTGAAAAGGGGGGAGAGTCCGTCCGGCGGCGCACGGTTCGGCTGCGTCTGGTGACTCATTCCAGGCGTGCGACCGGGCCGCGGATGATCGCGGGGGCCGATGATGGAAGATGGTCTTCGAACGATCGACGGGGAGGACGCATGACCTACACCGGTAACGTCGAGGCCGGCGGGCGTCCGGACGTCCGCGAGCTGCCCGGGCTGCGGGTGACGAAGGTCTCGGTCGGTCCGTACGACAACAACGCCTACCTGCTGCGGTGCACCGCGACCGGCGAGCAGTTGCTGATCGACGCGGCGAACGAGGCGCCCCGGCTGCTGGAGCTGATCGGCGACGGCCCCCTCGCGCGGATCGTCACCACGCACCGGCACGAGGACCACTGGATGGCGCTGAGCGAGGTGGCGCGGGCGACCGGCGCGCCGGTCGTCGCCCACCCGCGCGACACCGCCCCCCTCCCCGAGCCGGTCGCCGAGCCCGTGGAGCACGGCGACACCGTCGCGGTCGGGCAGGCGTCCCTCGACGTCATCCACCTGCGCGGCCACACGCCCGGCTCGATCGCGCTGCTGTACGACGCCGGCGGCGAGCTGGCCGACCGCCCGCACCTGTTCACCGGCGACAGCCTTTTCCCGGGCGGCGTCGGGAACACCTGGGGCGACCCGACACGGTTCCGGCAACTGCTCTCGGACGTGGAGGAGCGCGTCTTCGACCGCCTGCCCGACGCCACCTGGTTCTACCCGGGCCACGGCAAGGACTCGACGCTCGGCCGGGAGCGCCCCTCTATCCCGGAGTGGCGCGCCCGCGGCTGGTGACACTTCCTGCTCGGGCCGGAACAAGTGGTGGGGGACGTTCGTTGGCCCCAACACACTTCCGGTTCGAGACCAGGAGTCGGTCATTCCCCAACCCAACGAAGCGAACACGGGACCTGCGCTGCGCTACCCGGCGGGTTCGCTGGTGCTGGTCGCCGGCCTGCCCGGCGCCGGCAAGAGCACCCTGCTCAACCGCCTGTACGGGCTGCGCGGCGACGAGACGTCCCCGGTGCGCGCCGGGGACGTCCGGGTGATCGACTCCCGCCAGTCCCGCAACTGGTGGGCGCGCTTCCTCAGGCCGCTGCCCGTCCGGCTGCGGACCCCGATCGTCCAGTCCACCCACGTATGGCGCATCGGCCGCGCGATCGTCGCCGGGCACGGCGTCGTCGCCCACACCCGCGGCACCTGGCCGCACATCCTGCACTGCTTCGCCTGGCTGGCCCACCGCCGCGGCGGGCGGCTGCACCTGATCCTCATCGACGTCGCGCCGGAGACCGCCCGCGCCGGCCAGTACGCGCGCGGCCGCGTCGTCACCTCCACCGCGTGGGCCCGCCACTGCCGCCGCTGGCGCCCCCTGATCGCCCGGGCCCGCGGCGGCGCCCCCTTGCCGCCCGCCACCGGCGTCACCGTCCTCGACCGCGACGCCGCCGACAAGCTGCAGGCCATCCACTTCAGCTGAGCTCGCCGAACCAGCGGACGATCCGGGCGGTGCCCGCGAGGTTGGATCCGAGGTGGCGGGAGCCGCCGTAGAGCCGGTCGCCCAATTCGACGACGGGCACGGTGACGCCGCGGTCGCGGAACTCCGCGGCGCAGTGGTCGGTGTTGGCGGTGACGGCCTGCTCGTCCCCGGCCATCTTGTAGAGGCGGACCGGGATGCGCGGGGTCCAGGCCGTGCAGACCTCCGCGTCCACGCGCAGGGCCTCGGCGAACGTGCCGGACGGGTGGCGCAGCACCGCAAGTCCACGGGGAGTGAGGAGATCGCTGAGCTTGTTCGGCAGGCCGTCGAACATGACGGCCCCGGGCGTCGTACCGTCGAAGTACTTCTCGACGCGGTCGGCGTAGGGCTTGCGGAACAGCTCCGAGGGGGTCGTGTAGATGCCTCCGTGAATGCGGTTCCAGGAGGTGAGCAGGTACGACGTGTAGACGACCGACAGCTTCGCAGGGAGCTCCCCGCTCAGCAGGGCGGGCAGTTCCGCGCCCCGGAAGTCGTACCCGCCGCTGATCGGGGCCACTGCGCGGAGGCGGAAGTGCGGGTCGGCGCCGCCCTGCAGCACCCGCGCCAGCCCGAGGGCGGACGACGCGCCCTGCGAGAAGCCGGTGACGAAGACCCGGCCGTCCAGGGCGCGGCCCGCGCGCGGGGCGAAGTGGCGCGCGGCGCGGAGCATGTCGAGTGACGCGCTCGTCTCCGACGGCACGTCCTTCCAGGGATGGACGCCCGGCCCCTCGCCCAGGCCGAGGTAGTCGGGCGCGACCGCCGCGAACCCGGCCGCGGCATAGGTGACGGCCGCGCCGGGGCCCCAGACGTCCTTCGCCTTCGAGGGGGCGTCCGGCTTGTAGCTCATGGTGCCGTGCGTGTAGGAGACCGTGGCGAGGCGGCGGTCCCGGCTGCGAGGCAGCGCGACCAGACCCGTGGCGGTCGTCGCGCGGCCCCGGGTGTCGACCGTCCGGTAGACGAGCCGGTAGGTGTCCACGCCGTGGCGGACGGACGCGGTGTCGAAGTCATCGGACGCCAGCCAGGTACGGACCTTGTCCGCGGACATGGTGGTGAGGTGGGTCGCGGAGACCAGATGTCCGCGTGCGGCGCTCTGCTGAGCGACGGCCCCCGCCTTGCGATCGGAGGCCGGGCGCTCGAACGCCCCGGCGGACGCGGCGGCGACGCCGGCGGCCGTGATCGCGGCGGCGGCGAGCATCCCGGCGGTCAGGCGGGTCATGGTGTTCGTCATGGGGGTGAGCCTCGTGCCCGCCCGCCCGGACCCGCATCGCGCCAGCAGGTGATCTCGCGTCCGCTACCTGAGAGGGTCCCCCGGCCGGAAGTGACGAGGAAGGCGGGCGGGGCGTGGGTAGGGTCGGGGGGAGATCGAGACGACGAGAGGCGGCAGCATGGCGCAGCGGGTACGCGGGGTCGTCGCACCCGGCAAGGGACAGCCGGTGCGGATCGAGACGATCGTCGTGCCGGACCCGGGTCCGGGTGAGGCGGTCGTGCAGGTCCAGGCGTGCGGGGTCTGCCACACCGACCTGCACTACCGCGAGGGCGGGATCAACGACGAGTTCCCGTTCCTGCTCGGGCACGAGGCCGCCGGGGTCGTGGAGTCGGTGGGCGAGGGTGTGACCGAGGTGGCGCCGGGCGACTTCGTGGTCCTGAACTGGCGTGCGGTGTGCGGGCAGTGCCGCGCCTGCACGCGCGGGCGCCCGTGGTACTGCTTCGACACCCACAACGCCGCCCAGAAGATGACCCTCGAGGACGGGACGGAGCTGTCGCCCGCGCTCGGCATCGGCGCGTTCGCCGACAAGACCCTGGTGGCGGCAGGGCAGTGCACCAGGGTCGACCCCGCGGCGCGGCCCGAGGTCGCCGGGCTGCTCGGCTGCGGGGTGATGGCGGGGCTCGGCGCGGCGATCAACACCGGCGGGGTCGGGCGCGGCGACTCGGTGGCGGTCATCGGCTGCGGCGGCGTCGGCGCGGCGGCCGTGCTGGGCGCCCGGCTGGCCGGGGCCGCCCGGATCATCGCCGTGGACCTGGACGAGCGCAAGCTCGCCACCGCGTCCTCCCTCGGCGCCACGCACACCGTGAACGGGGCGGAGAAGGACGTCGTCGCGACGGTGCGGGAGCTGACCGGCGGGTTCGGCGCGGACGTCGTCATCGACGCGGTCGGCCGTCCCGAGACCTACGAGCAGGCCTTCCACGCCCGCGACCTCGCCGGGACGGTGGTGCTGGTCGGGGTGCCGACCCCGGAGATGAGGCTGGAGCTGCCGCTGCTGGAGGTGTTCGGGCGGGGCGGGTCGCTGAAGTCGTCCTGGTACGGCGACTGCCTGCCCTCCCGCGACTTCCCCATGCTCATCGACCTCTACCTGCAGGGGCGCCTGGACCTGGACGCGTTCGTCTCCGAGACGATCCAGCTGGACGGCGTCGAGGCCGCGTTCGCCAAGATGCACCGGGGCGACGTGCTGCGCTCGGTGGTGGTGCTCTGATGGCCGGCGAATCCGCGGGACCGCGCGTCGACCACGTCGTCACCTCCGGCACGTTCTCGCTGGACGGCGGGACCTGGGACGTCGACAACAACGTCTGGATCGTCGGGGACGACAGCGAGGCGATCGTCATCGACGCCGCGCACGACGCCGAGGCGATCGCGGGGGCGCTCGGCGGCCGCCGGCTGGTGGCGATCGTGTCCACGCACGGGCACGACGACCACATCGACGCGGCGCCCGCCCTGCGGGCCCGCACGGGCGCGCCCGTCCTGCTGCACCCGGACGACCTGATGCTGTGGAAGCAGCGGCACCCGGACACCTCGCCCGACGGCGAGCTGTCCGACGGGCAGGTCATCACGGTCGCGGGCACCGACCTCACCGTCCTGCACACGCCCGGCCACAGCCCCGGCACGGTCTGCCTCCACGCGCCCGCCCTGGCGACGGTCTTCTCCGGCGACACCCTGTTCAGCGGCGGACCGGGCGCGACCGGCCGGTCGTTCTCCCACTTCCCGACGATCATCGCCTCGATCCGGGAGCGCCTGCTGACGCTGCCGCCGGAGACCACCGTCCGCACCGGACACGGCGAGTCCACCACCGTCGGCGCGGAGGCCCCGCATCTTGAGGAATGGATAGCCCGCGGCCACTGACCGGGATAGTGTCCGCGGTGGCGGACAGCCGTCCAGGGCCGGGAGGGTGCGATGCGGCGCAGGGCACCGCTGGCGCTCCTGCTGTGCGGGGCCGTCGCGGGCTGCGGCCAGAGCGCGCGCGGCGCCGACGTGCCTCCGCCGACCGCGCCTCCGGCTTCGGCCCCCGCGCCCGCCGTGGACCCGCCTCCCGCGACCGAGGTCCCCACGCCCGCGACCGGCAGGCCCGCGCCGCTCGGACGGGCGGCGGGGTGGCGCATCACCACGTACTACACGGCGCTGGAAAGCCTCTACCACGGCGAGCGGAAGGCGGTGCGCGGCTGTGCCCGCTTCCACTGCTCGCACGGGAGGACCCCGCTCGGCTCCTACCCGAAGGACTTCCTCAAGGTCGTCCAGACCGAGGGCAGCGGGCGCCTCACCGAGGGGCCCGAGCGGGGCCGGTACCTGAACTGGTCGCACAGCGTCGGCTTCTGGCTGGACGACACCACCCGCGACTCGCGGGGGCGCCCGCTGCGGGCGTGGGCGTCGGCGGCGGCCGACAGGTCCGTCCTGGCGCGGGGCCGGCGGTTCGCGATCGTCGACTGCGGCAAGGACGGCAACGGCCGCGCCATCGGGGACGAGGTGTGCACGGCGTTCCGGAAGGCCCGCTGGACGGTCACCGACCTGTTCCGTCCCGGATACGGCGGCGAGGACCACGCCGACGTCTACATCGGCGAGGAGAAGGGCTCGCGGCTGGCCGGGTCGCCGTTCTACACGACGCTGCGCGGCGCCACGCTCGAGCCGTCCTGAGACGTCCGGTGACGGGGCGCGCCTAGGACGTGACGCGCTCGACCGGGCACGGCGAGGCGAGGCGGGTCGGCTGCGTCCGGCCCCGCAGCGTGACCTCGCCTCCGAGCGACCAGTGCGCCGCCTCCTCCGGCCCCGCCTCGGCGAGGATCGAACCCGCCGCCAGCACGCGCTCGGTGGTGGTCTTGGCCATGTCGGTGAGGCGGGCCGCCTCGTTCACCGGGTCGCCGATCACGGTGTACTCGAACCGCTCCTCGGCGCCGATGTGCCCGGCGACGGCCTCGCCCGCCGAGACGCCGACGGCGGCGCTCAGCGCCGGAACGTCCTCGCGCAGCCGGCGGGCCAGTTCGCGGGACGCGGCGAGCGCGCGGGCGGGCGCGCCGTCCAGCGCGAGCGGCGCCCCGAAGATCGCCAGCGCGGCGTCGCCCTCGAACTTGTTGATCCAGCCGCCGTGCGCGCCGATGACCTCGACGACCACGGCGAAGAAGTCGTTCAGCAGCCGGACGACCTCGGCCGGCGGCCGGTCGGCGGCCAGCCGGGTGGAGCCGATGATGTCCACGAAGATCACCGCGACCTCGCGCGACTCGCCGCCGAGGTCGATGCCGCGCTCCACCGCGACGCGCGCGGCGTCCGCGCCGACCTGGCGGCCGAACAGGTCGCGCAGCCGCTCGTGCTCGCGCAGCCCGGCGGCCATGTGGTTGAACCCCGCCTGCAGCAGCCCGACCTCGCTTGCGTCGTAGACGGGGACCTCGACGTCCAGGTCGCCGCGCTCGATCCGGGCGAGGCCGAGCCGCACCGACTCGACGGGGTCGGCGATGGCGCGGGCGGCGCCGTAGGTCACGCCGAGCCCGACGACCAGCGCGATGCCGCCGAGGGCGAGGACGGCGACGGCGAACTCCCGCACGGTGATCCTGGCGATGACGAACGACCCGACCGCGAGGGTGATCAGCCCGAGGATCGGGATGGCGGTGCCGAGGCCCCAGGCCAGCACGGACCGGGCGACGACGCCGGGCAGTCCCGTGCGGCGCGGCATCTCGCTGCGCAGCGCGGTGGTCACCGCGCGCCGCAGCAGCCGCTCGGTCAGCAGGTAGACGACCGTGCAGGTGGTGAGGCCGCCGAGCAGGCTCGTCAGGCCCAGCTTGACGGCGAGCAGGCCGGAGAAGGGGGCGTTGATGACGACCCAGCCGACCGTCCCGATCCCCCACAGCGTCAGGTGCAGGGCCATCAGCCGCAGCGGCCCGTACAGCAGCAGGGAGCGCTCGTGCCGGTCGGGCTCGTCGTGCCGCTCGACCATGCGCCGGACGCGGCGGAAGAACCGCTCGCCGAGGACGAGGCCGACCGGGACCGCGGCGGTGACGTAGAGGATGAAGACGATCAGGTTGATGAGCCGGAGCCGCTCGGACACCTCGCCGACGGGATCGGGGACGACGACGGCGAACGCGAGCACGACCAGCGCGCCGCCGAGGTTCGCCAGCCCGGTGGCGATCCGCACCAGGACCCTGGCCCGGTGGGCGATCTGGGCCCGGGTGTCGTCCGGGCCGCCGTCGATCAGGCGCCACAGGGGGCCGAGCACGCTTCCCGGCCGGCGCCGGGGGCGGGGGGCGGTCTCGGCCCTTTCGGTCTTCATGAGCGAGGAGATTATCCGGTCGAATCCCCCCGGGCCCCACCGCCGGTGAGCGACCTCGCCGAGGGATTGCTCACTCAGGTGCGGATCGGCTCCAGCACTCGGTGCGGGTTGCGCAGAACCATGCTGACCGGGTCGGTGCGGTGGCGGACGCCGGGCCCGGCGTGGATCTCCAGCTCCTCCGGGGCGACGTGCCGCCCGCACGCCGCGCACCGCCCGTCCGGCCCGATCTCGGTGCCGCAGGCGAGGTGGACGAAGACGCGGCTCGGCTCGGCGGACAGGTGGGCCTCCGCCCAGCGGGCGAGGGCGTGGACGGCGGGCCACAGGTCCTTGCCCATGTCCGTCAGCACGTAGTCGTGCCCGTCCTTGACGAGCACGCCGGCGTCGACCATCGACTGGAGCCGCGCCGACAGCACCGCGCGGGGGATGTCCAGGTGGACGAGGAAGTCGCTGAACCGGCGGACGCCGTAGAAGGCGTCCCGGACGATCAGCAGCGTCCAGCGCTCCCCCACGACCTCCAGCGCGCGGGCCAGCGAGCAGTCCTGCGCCGCGTAGTCCTTGCCGAGTGCCATGCCACCACAGTACCCACTGGAGGGTTCAATGATTGAACTCTCTCGTGCTACCGTCACCACGTTGAGTTCGTTCAATGAACTTGGAGACCGCATGACGACTCTGGCGACCCCCCGCGCCGCGAGCGGCGCGCCGGGCACCGCCGCCGCGCTGACGCTGCCGGCCGCGGCCACCCTGCTGGCCCTGATGAACTACTGCGCCCCCGCGGCGACGCTGGCCGACACCGCGCGCGGCCTGCGCGCCGGGGGGACCGCGCAGATCTGGCTGATGAGCTCGATCAGCCTCGGCCTGGCGGCGGCGCTGATGGCCGCGGGCAGCCTCGCCGACGACCACGGCCGCAGGCGCACCTTCGTGATCGGCGCGGTGGCGCTCGCCGTCTCCAGCGTCGCCTGCGCGCTCGCGCCCAACGCCGCGGTGTTCATCGCGGGCCGCGTCGCGCAGGGCGCGGCCAGCGCCGCCCTGCTGGTGACCGGGCTCGGCATCATCGGCGCCTCCTTCGCGCCGGGGCCGCGGCGGGCGAGGGCCGCCGGCATGTGGGGCGCGATGGTCGGCCTCGGCATCGCGCTCGGCCCCATCGCGGCGGCCGGGCTGACCGCGGCCGGCGGCTGGCGGCTGTGGTACTGGGCCACGGTCGCCGCGTCCGCGGTGCTCGCCGCGGCGGCGTCCCGCGCGCTCACCGAGTCCCGGGCCGAGCGCCCGCGCGGCGTGGACGTGCCGGGCCTGGTCACCATGAGCCTCGGCGTGGCGGCACTGGTGGCCGCGATCACCTGGGGCCGCACCGGCTGGACGGCCCCGGGCGTCCTCGCGCTGTTCGCCGCCGCGGCGGCCCTGCTGTCCGCGTTCGTCCTCGTCGAGTCGCGGCGGCGGGAGCCGATGGTCGACCTGGCGCTGTTCCGGCGGCCGGCGTTCCTGCTCTCGGTGACCGGGGCGCTCGTCACCGGGCTCGCCGTGATCGGGGTCATGACCTATCTGGCGACGATGATGAGCCTGGTGATGGGCCTGTCCCCGATCGCGGCGGCGCTGGTGCTGGCCATCTGGTCCGGGCTGTCGTTCCTCGTGGCCTTCCAGGCGCACCGCCTGCCCGCGCGGCTGCCCGTCCGGCGACTGCTGGCCGCCGGGTTCGCGCTCGCCGGCGTCAGCGAGCTCACGCTGGCGGGCCTGAGCCCGGACGCGCACTGGTGGCGGCTCGCCCCGGGCCTCGCCGCCGCCGGCGTCGCGAGCGGCCTGACCAACGCGATGCTGGCCCGGCTGGCCGTGGAGAGCGTCCCCGCCGACCGCGCGAGCATGGGCGCCGGCGCCAACAACACCGCCCGCTACATCGGCGCGTCGCTGGGCGTGGCGATCGTCGGGGCGATCGCGACGGGTTCCGGGCACGACGCGGCCTCGCTGGCGCACGGCACGAACGTCGCGATGGTCGTCTCGGCCGTCACCGCCCTCGCCTACGCCGTCCTCGCCCTGGTGATCCGGGAGCGGGCCCGGACCTCCTGAACTCCATCAGGCGAGTTCCTCGATGAAGGCGGCCAACTGGGTCAGGTTCCGGCACTCGTACATGGGGAGGAGCTCGCCGTAGCGGGACGCGGCGGAGTCGCCGGTGTCCCACTGGGCGCGCGGCTCGGGGTTGAGCCAGTAGGCGTGCCGGGCCCGGTCCGCCATCGACCGCACGATCGGCAGGGACAGCTCCCCGTAGTTGGACCGGGCGTCGCCGAGGATCAGCAGGGACGTCCTGGAGGTGACGGCGTCGCGGTACCTGTCGTCGAACACCTTGAAGGCGTGGCCGTAGTTGGACCGGCCCGTGATCCACACGAGGTCGGCCTCGGCGGCGAGGCGGGTCATCGCGCCGGTGATGTCCGCGCCCGGCGCGAAGTACTTGGTGATCTCGTCGGTGGCGTCGATGAACGCGAACGCGCGGACCTTGCTGAACTGCTCCCGCAGCGCGAACGTCAGCAGCAGCGTGAAGTGCGCGAACGCCGACACCGAGTCGCTGGCGTCGCACAGCACCACCAGCTCGGGCCGGTGCGGGCGCCGCGGCCGGTGATGGGTGGTGAGCGGCACTCCCCCGCTGGCCAGGGACGCGCGGACCGTGCGGCGGAAGTCGAGCCGGCCCCGCCGCCCGTGGCGCTGCTTCTGCACGAGCCGGGACGCCAGCTTGCGCGCCAGCGGATACACCTCGCGGCGCAGCGCCTCCATCTCGGCGCGGGTCGCGCCGGCGAAGTCGAGCCGTTCCAGCGGGGGGCGGACCGCGATGCGGGCGGTCCGCTCGACGCCGGTGTCCTCGGCGATGCGGCGCCGCACCTCGCCCGCGACGAGGCCGGAGAAGCGGGCGATGCGGTCGCGGAACGTCCGGCGCGCGACGCGCTCGGCCATGCCGCCCCGCTCCCGCCCCGTCAGGACCGACTCCAGCAGCCGCGCCATCAGGGTCTCGGGCGACAGCGCGCTCAGCACGCCGGAGGAGAACCAGGACTCCTGCCCCGGCGTCCGGCCGTACTCGGCGACGGCCGTCCGGGCGAACCGGCGCAGCCCGGCGTCGTCCCCGGACAGGAGCAGCTCGGCGAGCTCGTCCCGGCGCCGCCGCACCTGCGGGTCGAGCGCCGCCGGGACGGGACGTCCGTCGTCGTCGAGCGTCCTCGCCGGGCGCTCGGGGTCGCGCGCCGCTCCCGCGCCGTCTCCGACGGCCGCCGGGAACCACAGGTCGAAGAGCGTGTCGAACGTCGCGCGGTGCTGGGGCCGCTTGACGACCGTCGCGGCGTAGGCGGCGCGCAGCGACTCTCGGTCGAGCAGGTCGACGGCCCGCACGGCGCGCACGGCGTCGAGCCCCTCGGCGACCGACACCGGCAGCCCGGCCCGCCGCAGCTCCGCGACGAACCCGGTGTGCCGGTCGACGAGTGAGGCCATGTCAGCCGCTCAGCCCGAGTTCCTTGGCGGCGCGCTCCTGGTCGGAGACGTGCTTGAGGACGACGCCGAGCGTGCGGCCCACGGCGGCCTCGTCCAGGTCGTCCAGGCCGAGGGCCAGCAGGGTGCGCGCCCAGTCGACGGTCTCCGCGATCGACGGCGCCTTCTTGATCTCCAGGTCGCGCAGGGTGCCGACGGTGCGGACGAGCTGCTCGGCCAGCTCCGCCTCGATGCCCGGCACCTGCGCGAGGACGATGTCGCGCTCCCGGTCCGGCGCCGGGTAGCCCAGGTACAGGTAGAGGCAGCGGCGCTTGAGCGCCTCCGACAGCTCCCGCGCCGCGTTCGAGGTGATCAGCACGAAGGGCCGGCGGACCGCCGAGACGGTCCCGAGCTCGGGGATCGTGACCTGGAAGTCCGACAGGATCTCCAGCAGCATGCCCTCGACCTCGACGTCGGCCTTGTCCGCCTCGTCGATGAGCAGGACGGTCGGGTCGCTGCGGCGGATCGCCGCCAGCAGCGGCCGCTCCAGCAGGAACTCCTCGGAGAAGATGTCGTCGTGGGTCTCCTGCCAGGCGCGGTCGGCGGGCGCGGCCTGGATCGCGAGGAGCTGCTTCTTGTAGTTGAACTCGTAGAGCGCGCGGGCCTCGTCCAGGCCCTCGTAGCACTGCAGCCGGATCAGCTCCGCGCCGGTCGCCGCCGCCACGGCCTTCGCCAGCTCCGTCTTGCCGACTCCCGCCGGGCCCTCCACCAGCAGCGGCTTGCCGAGCGCCTGGGCCAGGAACACCGTCGTGGCGATCGCGTCGTCGGCGAGGTAGCGGACGTCGGCGAGCCTGCGCCCGGCGTCGGCGGGTGAGGCGAACATCGCGTCGGTCATCCCTTGCCCTTCCGCGCGGCGACCTTCTTGTAGGTCTGGTTGGTCCCGGCGAACACGAGCGACGCCTTGTCCTCGCTGAGGGCGACGCCCCAGTAGGACGCGGACTTGGGGTCGCCGCCGTTCCACGAGAAGCGGTACCTGCCGCCGCCCTCGGGGATGGCCGAGCCGCTCCACAGCCTCTGCCTGCCCCGCACCCACACGCCGTTGCCGTCGGCCGTGAACTGGAAGTAGTCCTTGGCGGCGCCGACCCAGCGTCCCACCAGCGGCTTGACCTCGGAAGGCTTCACCGCCGGGAGCGGCGCCAGCGTGGTGGGCGGTGCGGACGGCGCCGCGTCCGCGGCCTGCTTCTCACCGCCGCCGCAGCCCGCGAGGGCCAGCCCGGCCGCGACGGCGCAGGCGGCGAGGATGGTCGAACGGGCCCGCACTGTCACGGAGACCTCCGTATTTCCTGGGACGGGAGCGGAATCCTACCGGCGCGTCCGCTCACACCTGAGGGGTAGCCGCCACATGGCACCCGGGGGTGACGCGGGCGCCCGGACCGCCCGTCTATAACGGTGTCATGACGACCCCACGACTGCCTCGCGAGGACCTCACGGCGGCCATGGCGGCCCGGCGCGAGCTGGGGCCCGACTACGACGACGCCTTCATCGAGACGGTCGTCGACCGCATCGAGGAGACCCTCGACGCCCGCACGGCGGCGCCGCGCGCCCGCCGCCGCGCCCCCGCCCCCGAGCCCCGGAGCGGCGACCGCGATCACAGCCTGGCCATGGCGATACTGTCGCTGCTCGCCGCGATCCCGCTGAGCGCGATCGGCGTCGTCAACGCCGGCCTCCCCGGCCTTCTCATCGCCCTGGCCGGCATCGTCCTCATCAACTTCACCTACATCTTCCGGCCCAGATGAACCCAGGGGTAGCGCCCCCTGGAACCCCCGTCACGACGGGCAGGCGCGTTGCGCTCGCTCCACGCGCCTGCCCGTGATGAGGGCGGAGGACCGGGCCTGGCCCGGCTACTTTCCTGGTTCGGGGTCCCTGGGGAGGCCGAGGATGCGTTCGCCGATGATGTTGAGCTGCACCTCGGTGGTGCCGCCGTAGATGGTCATCGCGCGGCTGAACAGCATGGCGCGGCCCACGATGCCGCTCTCGGCCATCGGGACCTCGGTGGCCGCGGCCGCGCCCTGCGCCGCCCAGCAGTGGTCGGCGACGTCCTGGTTGAACTGGACTCCGAGCAGCTTGCGGACGCTGGCCTCCGCGCCCGGCTCCACGCCGTTCAGCTGCTTGAGCGTGGTGCGCAGGCCGAGCAGGTCGATCGACTGGCCCTGGGCGACGAGCCTGCCGACCTCGGCGGCCGCGACCGCGTCCAGGTCCCGGTTCGCGAAGAACCGCAGCAGCTCGGGGACGCCCATGCCGAGGCCGCCGCCGGTCGACAGCGACACCCGCTCGTTGGACAGGGTGTTGCGCGCGACCTGCCAGCCCCGGTTCACCTCGCCCACCACGCGGTCGTCGGGGACGAAGACGCCGTCCAGGAAGACCTCGTTGAACAGGGCGTCGCCGGTCAGCTCCCGCAGCGGGCGGACGTCCACGCCCTCGGACGCCATGTCCACGAGGAAGTAGGTGATGCCGTCGTGCTTGGCGGCGGAGGGGTCGGTGCGGGCGATGCAGAAGCCCCACTGGGCGTGCTGGGCGAGCGACGTCCAGATCTTCTGGCCGGTGAGCTTCCAGCCGCCCTCGACCCGCTCGGCCTTCATCGACAGGGACGCCAGGTCCGAGCCGGCGCCCGGCTCGGAGAACAGCTGGCACCACACGATCTTCCCGCGCAGCGTCGGCCGCAGGAACCGCTCCTTCTGCTCGTCGGTCCCGTAGCGGACGAGCGAGGGCACCAGCCAGGCGCCGATCCCGAGGTTGGGCGTCTTGACCTTGGCGGCCCTCAGCTCCTGCTGGATGAGGATCTGTTCGACCGGCCCGGCCTCGCGGCCCCAGGGCCTGGGGAAGTGCGGGACGGTCCAGCCCTCGTCGCCGAGGCGCTCGGCCAGCGCGTCCTTGTCCTCGATCGCGGCCAGCTCGGCGATCTCGCCGCGGATCCGCTCGCGCAGCGGCTGGGCGTCCTCGTCCAGCTCCAGCACGACCTCGCGGCGCCCGCCGTCCAGCGCGAGCGCGGCGACCTTGGCCGCCCAGCCCTTGGACGGGCCGAGCAGCGACCGCAGCGTGAGGGCGCGGCGCAGGTAGACGTGGGCGTCGTGCTCCCAGGTGAAGCCGATGCCGCCGAGGATCTGGATGGCGTCGCGGGCGGTCTGCACGCCGGCGTCCAGCGCGATGACGGCCGCCACGGCGGCGGCGAAGCCGGCTTCCTCGGTGCCCTCGTCCAGGGAACGGGCGGCGTCCCACGCGGCGGCGCGGGCCTGCTCCAGGGCGATCAGGCTGCGGGCGGCCTTGTGCTTGACGCCCTGGAACTGCCCGATCGGGCGGCCGAACTGCTCGCGGACCTTCGCGTACTCGGCGGCGGTCGTCACCAGCCAGCCGGCCAGGCCCGCGGCCTCGGCGCCGAAGAGCGCGGCGGCCAGGTCCCGTACCCGGCCGGTGGTGAGGCCGTCCAGGACGCGGTCGGCGGCGACGGCGGCGCCGGAGACCTCGACGGAGGCGACGCGGCGGACCCGGTCCAGGCTCGCCACCGGGGTGACGGCGAGGTCGGACGCGTCCACCGCCACCCACTGCTCGCCGTCGTCGACGGCGACCGGCAGGACGAGCACGTCGGCGAGCGCGGCGCCGAGCACGGTGGCCGACGTCCCCGACACCACCAGCGAGTCGCCCTCGCGGCGGCCGGTCAGCTCGCCGTCCAGCGCGACGGCCGCCGTCCGCGACCCGTCGGCGAGGCCCGGGAGCAGCTCGGCGCGCAGCTTGGCGTTGCTGGAGGCGTCGATGACCGTGCTGGCGAGCACGGTCGGCAGGAACGGTCCGGGCGCGGCTGCGCGGCCCAGCTCCTCCAGCGCGACCGACAGTTCCAGCAGGCCGAAGCCCTGCCCCCCGTGCTCCTCGTCCAGGTGCAGGCCCAGCAGGCCCTGTCCGGCGAGGGCCGGCCAGAACCCGGGCCTGGTCTCCTCTTCCGCGTCCAGCGCGGCCCGGACGGCCGTCGCCGTGATGTTGCGCTCGGCGAAGCCGCGCACCGATTCGGCGAGCGCCTCATGCTCCTCGGTCAGCCCGATGGCCATGCGTCAACCCTCTCTCGACCCTTTTGACCGAGATTCTAGAACAGCATTCGGATGCTGTGGGGACGCGGCCCCGCTCTCAGCCCTCGCGTGTCGCCCGGGTCTCCGCCTCGGCGGCGGGCTCGGCCTTCGGGAGCGGCTCGCGGGACGGCCTGCGGCCCGCGGCGAGGCTGGCGACCGCGGTGGCGGCCAGCGTCCCGGCGATCACGGCGAGGGACAGCCAGATCGGGATGTCCGGCGCCCACCCGGCGCCGTACTCGTGCAGCGCGTGCAGGATCAGCTTGACGCCGATGAACCCGAGGATGAACGCCAGCCCGTGCCCGAGGTAGACGAGGCGGTCGGCGAGGCCGCCGAGCAGGAAGTACAGCTGGACGAGGCCCATCAGCGCGAACGCGTTGGCGGTGAAGACCAGGTACGCCTCGGTCGTCAGACCGAAGATGGCGGGGATGGAGTCCAGCGCGAACAGCACGTCGGTGGAGCCGATCGCGATCATGACGATGGCCATCGGGGTGACCAGCCGGCGCCCGTTCCGCCGGGTGAGGAACCGGCTGCCGTCGTACTCATCCGACGTCGGGATGACGCGCTTGGCCCAGCGCAGCAGCGCGTTCTCCTTGAACTCGTCCTCGTCGCCGCCGCGGACCAGGCCGATCGCCGTCCAGATGAGGAACGCGCCGAAGAGGAAGAACACCCAGGTGAAGGTCGCGATGGCGGCGGCGCCGACCGCGATGAACGCGCCGCGCAGCACCAGAGCGATCACGATGCCCGCCATCAGCACCGTGTGCTGGGCGTGCTTCGGCACGGCGAACCGGGCGAGGATCACCATGAACACGAAGAGGTTGTCGACGCTGAGGCTCTTCTCCATGACGAAGCCGCCGAAGTACTGCGCGGCGTACTCCCCGCCGGAGAACGCCCAGACGCCGAGCCCGAACAAGGCGGCCAGGCCGATGTAGACCACCGACCAGAACGCGGCGCGGCGGGTGGTGAACTCCCGCGTGTCGTTGCGGTGGATCAGGAACAGGTCGGCGGCGATGATCGCAAGGATCGCCGCGATGGTGAGGCCCCAGACGAGAGGGGAGACCGACAACGTGAACACCTCCGGCGGACATGAGACGAGCGCCGGAGGTCTCTCCCGCCCTGTGATCGGGTACGGGCCGCGGAACCCGGGCCGGCATGGGCCGACCGTATTGACGAGAACCGCGCGCGGGGATACTCCCCTCCGTTACCCGCTTCAACGCGGGCCGCGCCGGGACGGTTCCCCTCCCCCGCGATTTTTCCGGCCCGGCCGTCGAACCGGAGCGCCGGAGGCGGCGTCTAAGGTCCGGTCAGCTCCAGGTACAGCTCCGCCAGCTGCTCGACGGCGTCGTCCTCGCCGGGCAGCAGCGCGGACCGCCGGGCGGCGGCCGCGCCCAGCCGCGCCGCGAGCGCCGGGTCGTCCAGGACGCGGCTCACCGCGCGTCCGAGCGCATCGGCGTCGTTCGGCGGCACCAGCAGCGCGGCGTCGGACTCGGGCCCCTGCAGCAGCGAGGCCCCCTCCTCCCGCTCCTCGGCGCCCACCATGCCGGGGATCCCGCCGACGCGGGTCGCGATCAGCGGCCGGCCCGCCCGCAGGATCTCCTGGACGACCAGAGGCTGCCCCTCCCACACGCTCGGCACGACCGCCACGTCGCAGGCGGCCAGCAGCCCGGCGACGTCGGAGCGGCGGCCGAGCAGCCGGACGGGCAGGTCCTCCGCCTCGATCCGGGCGCGCAGCCCGTCCTCCAGCGGCCCGTCGCCCGCGATCGCGACGAGCGGCGGGGGGGTGCGTCCCGCCCACGCCGCCGCGGCGTCCAGCAGCGTCGGCAGGCCCTTCTGCTCGGCGAGGCGGGCGACGGTGACGACCAGCGGCCGCTCCCCCACGCCGATCTCGGCCCGCAGGTCGGCGCGGGCGGCGGGGCCGGGCGGCGCCTGCGGCGCGGGCGCCGGGACGATCGCGTGCCCGACCGACCGGGCGCCGAGGGCCCGCATCCGCTCCTCCAGATCGGGCGAGACGCCGAGGACGCGGGTGGCGCCACGCGCCACGACGCGTTCCAGCACCCCGTAGACCGCCGCCGTCCGGCCCCCGGTGATGACGGCGTTGTGCAGCGTGACGACCAGGGGCGGGCCGCCCCGCGCGAACCGCAGCGGGCCCGGCACGACGCGCGCACACGCCGCCACCGTGAGGGCCCCGGCGCGCAGGCCGTGGGCGTGGACGACGTCGGCGTCGCGCAGGAGCCGCCGCAGCCGGCCGACGGCCCTGGCGTCGCTCGCCGGGCGGGGCCGGTCGGCGAGGTCGACCTCGGCGAACCGGGCGCCGCCGGCGCCGAACCCGAACAGCTCGTCGGTGGCGGCGGGCCCGCACACCACGACGCGGGCGCCGCGCTCGACCAGGCCCTCGGCGACGGACCGGACGTGGCGGCCGACGCCGCCCGCGCTCGTGCCGAGGACGAGCGCGACGCGCAGCCCGTCCAGATCCTGCCTGTCAGACATTGCGGGTGACCTTCCGGCTGAGGACGGCCCGCAGGTCCCGGCCGTCGATCACGAATGCGATGATCAGGAAGACGGCGCCGGCGGCCAGCGCCGCGAGCGCTCCGGTCCCGACGTTGCGCAGCTCCCCGGCCGGGCCCGTCCCGCCGAGGCCGAGCAGCGCGGCCGTCGCGTATCCGGCGGCGCCTCCGGCCGCGGCGCCGAGCAGCCCGGCGGCCAGGGCCCGCGGCACGCCGCGCACGGCCGCGGCGCCCCTCGCGCGCACCAGCGTCACGAGCAGCAGGGCGCCGGCGACGGTCATCCCGACGGCGTTGCCGACGCCGAGCGCCGCCACGACCCACTGCCGGTCGACCGACAGCACCAGCGCGACCTCCGCGACCATGACGACGATCCAGCCCGCGACCACGGCGGCCGCGCCCATCCGCCCCCGGTGGCACGCGTACAGGACGCGGCCGAGGTGCGCGACGAGCCCGTAGCCGAGGAGGCCGGGCGCGAACGCGAGCACCGCGCGCGACAGCACCTCCTGCTGGTCGGGGTGGCCGGGGTTGAACACCGCCGCGACGGGCACGGCGACGGCGGCCAGCGCGGCGGCCCCCGCGCACGACACCAGGATCACCGCGCGGGTCGTGGACGCGGTGACCTGGTCGAACCGGTCATGGTCCGCCGCGCTCATCCGCGCCGACAGCAGCGGGAACGCGCTGGTCGCGATCGGCACCGCGAGGATCGCCCACGGCAGGAGGTAGATCGCCCACGCGTACTGGTAGTTGGCGAGCGCGCCACGGGTGCCCTGCGAGCTGAGGCGGACGACCAGCAGCGTCGCCAGCTGCTGCGCCGCGACCGTCGCGATCCCGGCCGCCGCGAGCCGCCGCACGCGCCGCGCCACCCCGTCGGGGAAGCGCAGGGTGGGCCGCAGCCGCAGGCGCAGCCGCCACGCGGCGACCGCGGCCGTGGCGGCCATCGCGACGCCGCCGAGCGCCGTCCCGATCGCCAGCGTCAGCTCGGCTCCGAGCGGCAGCCCGGCCAGGTCGTTCTCGAAGCCCTTGCCGAGCGGCGCGTAGACGACGTAGGCGCCGATCACCACGAGGCTCGACACCAGCGGCGCGAGGGCGGGCGCGACGAACCGGCGGTGCGACTGCAGCAGCCCGTACAGCACGACCGCGATCCCGTACATCACCATCTGGACGGACTGGATCGCCAGCATGTCCCCGCCGACCCGCACGACCTCGCCGCGCGAGCATCCCTGCGGGTCCTCGGCCACCGCCAGTTCCATGAGGGGGTGGGCGAGGAGCGCCATCAGCGCCGACAGCGGCACCATCAGCACGACGATCCAGGTGAGCAGCGCCGACCCGGTCCGGCGGACCTCGTCGCGGTCGCCGCGCTCGGCGGGCCCGGCCAGCACCGGCACGACCATGCTGGCGAGGGCGCCGCCCGCGACGATCTCGTAGACGCTGCTGGGGAGCTGCGTGGCGCTGAAGTACGCCTGGCTGAGGCACGACGTGGTGACGGTCTGGGAGAAGGCGTAGGTGCGCCCGAACCCGGCGAGCCGCGCCAGCACGGTGATGACCGCGATGACGACGGCGGCCCCGGCCAGACCGCCGGTCAGCCGGCTCGCGGCCGACCGCCGCCGGGGCGGCGGTGGCGCTTCGGATGGGGGCACGGTAGGCGAAGGCACGCTCGTCGAGATCTGCGGGGGGCTTCCGGCGGGCTAGGCGGGGTCGCCGACGCCGTCGCCCGCCCGGTCGGCCTGCGGCGGGACGGCCGGGCGGTACGCGTCCTCGGTGTCGGGTTTCGCGGTCTCCCGCTCCCCGGCCTCCCGCTCCCCGGCCTCCTGCCTCGCGGCTTCGGGGGCGGCCGGGGCGGGGACGGCGACCGGGCGGCGGCCGAGCATGTCGACGCGGTTCAGCACCGGATTGCCCGCGATGACCTTGGTGAAGCTGACGAACTCGCTGGCGGCGTTCAGCCCGGCGACCCCGGCGAGGACGGCGAGCCGCGGCCCCCGGCCGAGGCGGGTCGCGGCGAGGCCGAGCAGCGCGCCGAGCGCGTTGGCGCCGGTGTCGCCGAGCATCGCGCGCTCACCGAGGTCCTCGGGGAGCAGCGCGGCGGCGGCGCCGAGCGGAGCGGCGACCACGGCGGAGCCCGAGCGGGTCAGCGCCAGCGGCGTCCCGGCGATGAGGCCGACCTTCACGGCCCGCCCGGGGCGCAGGTCGAACAGGTTCATCAGGTTCGCGGACCCGGCGACGACGGCGCCGTTCACGAGGGTGTCGAACGCGCGGCCCGTCCGGGTCGGGGCGGGCGAACCGGCGACGGCGGCGGCGGCGAGCCCGGTCGCGCCGATGCCGAGGATCTTCACCGCGCCGCTGGTCACCTCGCCGCGCGCGAGCGCGGTCAGATGGCCTTTGAAGCCGCGGGAGGACGCCGAGCCGGCGAGGTCGTCGTAGCCGCCGAGGGCGCCGGAACCTGCGCCGGCCAGCAGCGCGGCGGCGCGGATCCGGCCGGTGGCGCCGGGGGCCAGCAGCCCGGCCGCGGCGGCGCCCGCGACGAACGCGGGGCCCTCCAGCAGCGTGACCGGCTCACCGCGGTGGTTGGTGCGGCCCCAGACCTGCTCGCCGGGCAGCCCGTTCAGGCCGGGCGGGCGCCGCGTCAGCGCGGTGTAGGCGGCGCGCGCCGCCACCGCGCCGAGGCCGACGCCGGCCGCCAGCCGCGTGCTCCTGGCGATGCCACGTCTCATCAGGTCACCCGTTCTCCGCCGTGGGCGCGGGCGAGGGCAGGTAGCCGCTCGCACCGGCGCCCGTGCCGTACTGCCCGGACTTGCCGCCGATCTCGTTCTGCAGCGCCAGGATCGTGACGACCTGGCCGGCCGCGGTGTCCACCACGTCGACGGTGGAGACCGCGTCGGCGGCGTCGGAGTCGCGCAGCGCCGCGATGAGCCCGCCCTCCTGCGCGGAGGTCGGCGGGCCACCGACGACGGTACCGCGCCCGGCGCCGTCGAGTGCGGAGGCCAGCGAGATCAGTGCCTTGTTGTCGTCGCCGCCGCCGGCGTAGGCGTACGCGGCGGCGGGCGCGACCATGACGGCGAGGGTGGCGTGCTGGCCGGGCTTGCCGCTGGTGGTGACGTATCCGGCCTGCTTGAAGCCGTTGAGGACGGCGCCTCCGGCGGCGTCCTCGCGGCCGGACTTGGCGGGGTCCTTGGTGACGAGCGCGTTCGCGAGGACGGCGCCCGCCTTGCCGTAGGCGCCCGCGTTCTCCGGGAACTTCACGTCGCCGGCCTTGAGCTGCGTGGCGAGCTCGTCGACGGTGGTCTGCTGGTCGTCGTCCAGGAGCTTCTTCTGGATCGTGACGCGCCCGGTGACGGCGGCGCCGGAGTCCTTGGCCAGCCGGCTGATCTGCTCGATGCTGTCGTTGCCGGCGCCGGGCGTCTCGATCAGCACCACGGACTGGCCCTTGAGCCGGTCGGCGACGATCTGCGGCGAGAGCACCTTGGTGAACTGCTCCTCGCCGTCCAGCTGGTGCCGCAGGTCGCGCTGCGCGAGCCGCGCCTGCTGGGCCGTCTTGGCCGCCGAGTTGGCCTGCTGGCGCAGGGTGTCGCTCACCGAGTTGGACAGCGTGGTGGAGCCCAGCACGATGCCGAGCGCCAGCGCGAGGAAGATCGCGACGATGGAGACGAGGTGGTAGCGGAAATCGATCACGTGAAGAGTCCGGTCAGCCAGAAGAGGAAGGCGTGCCAGCGGTCGGCGAGCAGGGGACTGATGACGTCCCCTGCCGGGGACATGGCGACGGCGGTGACGATGGCGATGAACGCGCCGAGGACGAGGAACAGCAGCGACCAGGTGGAGATCCGGCTGCGGTAGAGCCTGCTGACGCCCTTGGCGTCGACGAGCTTGCTGCCGACGCGGAGCCGGGTGAGGAACGTGCTGGCCATGCCGGCGCGCCCCTTGTCGAAGAACTCCTCCATGTTGGCGTGCGTGCCGACCGCGACGATCAGGGTGGCGCCCTTGTCGTCGGCGAGGAGCATCGCGATGTCCTCGCTGGTGGCGGCGGCGGGGAAGACCACGGCGTCCTTGCCGAGCTCGTGCACGCGCTTCAGGCCCGGCGCGCGGCCGTCCCGGTAGGCGTGCACGACGAGTTCGGCGCCGCAGGTGAGCGCGTCGTCGGAGACCGAGTCCATGTCCCCGACGATCATGTCCGGGCGGTAGCCGGCCTCCAGCAGCGCGTCGGCGCCCCCGTCCACCCCGATCAGCACGGGGCGGTACTCGCGGATGTAGGGGCGCAGGGTCGCGATGTCCTCGCGGTAGTGGTAGCCGCGCACGACGATCAGGGCGTGCCGCCCGGAGATCCTCGTGGCCACCTCGGGGACGCCGACGCCGTCGATGAGCAGGTCGCGCTCGCGCTTGACGTACTCCATCGTGTTGGCGACGAACGCCTCCAGCTGGGAGGCGAGCCCGGCCTTGGCCTCGGTCAGCGCCTCCTCGATGGACTCGGCGGTCTGCTCGGTGCCCTTGGCGACGACCTCCTCGCCCCGGTGCACGGCCGGCCCCTCGACGCGGACCTGGTCGCCCTCCTGCAGCTTGCTGAAGATCTCCGGTCCGACGTCGTCGACCAGCGGGATGCCGGCCTCGATCAGGATCTGCGGCCCGAGGTTCGGGTACCGGCCGGAGATGCTGGGCGCGACGTTGACGACGGCGCCCACCTCGCGCGACACCAGCGCCTCGGCGCTGACGCGGTCGAGGTCGACGTGGTCGATCACCGCGACCTCGCCGGGCTGCAGCCGCTTGGTCAGGTCCTTGGTGCGGCGGTCGAGCCGGACCGTCGCGCTGACCCCGGGCCGCCCGTCGTCGCGGCCGCGGCCCAGCGTGAGCACGCGCCGGGGCAGCCTCTGGGCCAGCCGGAGGCGTCGCTCTGCGGTGGGTGACGACTCGTTCATCAACTGCCATCCTGCCAGAGCACGGGAGCGGACGCCGGAAAGGCCGATCTTCCAGGCGTGTCCGTTCGGGCACTCTCTGTAGTCTTTGCCGGAGCGGACGGTGGCCCGCGGCGGCGCTGACGTGGGGTCTTCGGCCGCCGCTACCGTTCCTCGGCGGCCATGGCGAGCAGTTCCTCGGCGTGCGCGCGGCCGAGCTCGGAGTCCTCCAGGCCGGCCAGCATCCGCGACAGCTCCCGGACGCGTCCCTCCCGGTCCAGGGCGGTGACGCCGCTGCTGGTGACGGTTCCGTCGTCGGACTTCTCCACCAGCAGGTGCTGGTCGGCGAACGCGGCGACCTGCGGGAGGTGCGTGACGACGATCACCTGGGCGTTGCGGGCCAGCCGCGCCAGCCGCCGCCCGATCTCCACCGCGGCCTTGCCGCCGACGCCCGCGTCGACCTCGTCGAACACGAACGTCGGGACGGGGTCGGCGCCCGCGAACACGACCTCGATCGCCAGCATCACGCGGGACAGCTCGCCGCCCGAGGCGCCCTTGTGCAGCGGCAGCGGCGGCGACCCCGGGTGCGGGGCGAGCCGGACCTCGACCTCGTCGACGCCGTGCGGGCCGTAGTCGCCGCTCGGGGCGACGGTGACGACGACGCGGGCGTGCGGCATCGCCAGCGCGGTCAGCTCCTCGGTGACGGCCTCGGAGAACCTCTCGGCGGCCCGGGTGCGGACCGCGGTCAGCTCCGCGGCCTCGGCGGCGAGCCGTTCGGTGAGCTCGGCGTGCTCGGAGCGCAGCTCGTCGATGCGGTCGTCGTCGCCCTCCAGCTCCGCGAGGCGGGACGCGGACCTGCGCGCCCACTCCAGGACCTCGGTGACCGTCCCCTCCGTCCCGCCGTACTTGCGGGTCAGGGCGGTCAGCTCGGCACGCCGCTCCTGGACGGCCGCGAGCCGCGCCGGGTCGGCGTCCACGGACTCGGCGTAGGACGCCAGGTCGGTGCCGACGTCGGAGACCAGGTAGCCGGCCTCGGCGAGCCGGTCGGCGAGCGCCGCGAGCTCCGGGTCGTGGTCGCGGACGACGTCCAGCGCGTTGCGGGCCTGGCCGAGCAGGCCCGTCACGTTCGCGGCCTCGAACGCGGCGACGGGGTCGCCGAGCAGGGCCTCGTGGGCGGTGTCGGCGGCGCCGCGCAGCGCGTCGGCGTGCCCGAGGCGCTCCTCCTCGGCGGCGAGGTCGGTGTCCTCGCCGTCCTTGGGGTCGACCTTCTCGATCTCCTCCAGACCCAAGCGGAGCAGCTCGGCCTCCTGGGTCCGCTCGCGCGCACGCGTGGTCAGCTCCTCCAGCAGCGCGCTGACCTGGCGGTGCCGCTGGTAGGCCTTGGTGTAGGCGCGCATCGGCTTGGTCAGCGCACCGCCCGCGTACCGGTCGAGCGCGCCGCGCTGCCGCGACGACTGCAGCAGGCGCTGCTGGTCGGACTGCCCGTGCACGGCGACCAGGTCGTCCGCCAGGGTGATCAGCACGCTGACGGGGACGGACCGGCCGCCGAGGAACGCGCGGGAGCGGCCCTCCGCCGACACCGAGCGCGTGACGATCAGGGCACCGTCGTCCAGCTCGCCGCCGGCGTCCTCGACCCGTTCGACCACGCGGCCGCCCGGATCGACGACGATCCGGCCCTCCACCGTGGCGCGCCCCGCGCCGGGCCTGACCCGCTGCGGGTCGGCGCGGCCGCCGAACATCAGCCCGAGGCTGGTGACCACCATGGTCTTGCCCGCCCCGGTCTCCCCCGTCACCACGTTGAAGCCCGGCGACAGATCGAGCACGGCCTCGTCGATCACCCCGAGGCCCTGGATCCGCACCTCATCGACCATCGGACGCACCAGCGTCACAACCCTCCGCAACCAGATCCCCGATCAGCGCCTGTGGAGATTATCCCCTCTGCTCGTCCGCCGCCTCCCCGTCCGGCCCCGGGGGCGCACCCTGCGGCGGGAAGCCGGGGCCCGGGTATCCGGCGATGCCTCCGGCCGCCGGGGCGTCCCCGACCTGGGAGTCCCCGAGCGGCGGGGACGGCCGGGACGGCTGGCGGACCCGCCCGCGCCAGCCCGTCACGGGCAGCCCGAACTTGGTGACCAGCCGGTCGGTGAACGGGGTGAGGTGCAGCCGCGCGAGCCGCACCGGCTCGGCGCCGCGGCGGACCTCCACCCGCGCGCCCGGCGGCAGGTCGAGCGTGCGGCGCCCGTCGCACCACAGCACCGCGCGGGGCGTGTCCGGCAGCACCTCCACCGCGACCGACGAGCGCGGCGAGACCACCAGCGGGCGCGCGAACAGCGAGTGCGCGCTGATCGGCACGACGAGCATCGCCTCCACCTCAGGCCACACGACCGGGCCGCCGGCGGAGAACGCGTAGGCGGTGGAGCCGGTCGGGGTGGCGCACACCACACCGTCGCAGCCCCAGTTGGACAGCGGCCGGCCGTCGATCTCGGCGACGACCTCCAGCATCCGCTCCCGTTCGGCCTTCTCGATGCTGGCCTCGTTCAGCGCCCACGTGGTGCCGAGCACGGTGCCGTTGCGGCGGGCGGTGACGTCGACGGTCATGCGCTCCTCGACGTCGTAGCGGCGGGTCATGACCCGGTCGACGGTGGCGGCGAGGTCCTCGCGCTCGGCCTCGGCGAGGAACCCGACGTGGCCGAGGTTGACGCCGAGCAGCGGGGTGCCGGAGCTGCGGGTGAGGTCGGCGGCGCGCAGCAGCGTCCCGTCACCGCCGAGGACCATGACGACCTCGGCGCCGTCGGCGGCCGCGGCGGTGCTGGGCATGACCTCCACGCCCGTGCAGCCGATGTCGTCGGCCTCGCCGTCCAGGACCCGCACGCAGATCCCGGCCTCGCTGAGCCGCTCGATGACCAGCTGCGCGCTGCGGACCGCCTCGGGCCGCCCGGTGTGCGCCACGACCAGCACCGACCTTGTGCTCATGCTCCCGCCCCACTCCCCGACGCGCTCCGGCGTACAGCCGTCTGGACGAACGCCCCGGCGCGGGACGTCCCAGGTTTCGACGCCCTCTGTGGGCGCGGTGCACCGCCGCTCACTGCGGGCCCTCCGCGATGGCCTTCGCCAGGGCCTCCTCGTCCAGCGGCGGGGCTCCCGCGCGCAGCCACAGGAAGTACTCCACGTTGCCGGACGGCCCCGGCAGCGGGCTCGCCGCCACCCCGAGGACGCCGAGGCCGAGCGCCGCCGCGTGCCCGGCCACCCCGCGCACCGCGTCGGCGCGCAGTTCCGGGTCGCGGACGACGCCGCCCGCGCCGACCCGGTCCTTGCCGACCTCGAACTGCGGTTTCACCATGACCGCATAGTCGGCCTCGGGGGCCGCGCACCGCTGGACCGGCCCGAGGACGAGCCTGAGCGAGATGAACGACAGGTCGCCGACGACGAGGCTCGGCCGCGCGCCGTCGAGCATCCCCGGCTCCAGGTCGCGGATGTTGACCCGCTCCAGGACGGTGACGCGGTCGTCGGTCCGCAGCGACCAGGCGATCTGCCCGTACCCGACGTCGACCGCGTACACGTGCGCCGCGCCCGCGCGCAGCAGGACGTCGGTGAACCCGCCGGTCGAGGCGCCCGCGTCCAGGCAGACCCGGCCCCGGGCGTCCAGGCCCGCGAACGCCTCCAGCGCGCCGGCGAGCTTGTGCCCGCCGCGCGAGACGTACTCCGGGCCGCCGCCGTCGTCGGCCACGACGATCGCGGCCCCGGCCTCGACCTGCGTGGCCGCCTTAGCCGCGGTCTGCCCGCCGACGCGGACCCGGCCGTCGCCGATCAGCTGCCCGGCCTGCTCCCGCGACCGGGCCAGCCCGCGGCGCACCAGCTCGGCGTCCAGGCGGCGCCGGCTACTCACGGGGGCGCAGGGCGTCGGGGAAGGCGGGCCGGGGCTGCGCCGGCCGCTCGTCCTGGTCGGCGGAGGCGAGGAGCTCCTGGAGCCGCTGGTGGACGTCCTCGAAGACCTCCACGTGCGCGGCGACGGGCCGCCCGCCGAGCTGGCCGAGGAGGGCGACGGCGGCGTCCACGCGGGGGTCGCCGGTCGGATCGGGCGGCGGCGCCGCCGGGAACTCCGGCTCCTCCGCGGCCTCGTCGGACATCACGTTTACCTCCCAGTGCTCCCGGAGCGCACGCGACGAGTCGCCTCCGGCTCACCATGAACGCTACCGTCCCTGAACGACATCGATGCCGGACGAACGGGGAACTGCCTGACCATGGCGAACGAGGAGGAGTGCCGTGCGGCGCTGGAGCGCGTCGCGGCGCGCCTGGCGGAGGTGGACGCCGACCGGCTCGCCGAGCACGTCGTCGAGCGGACGGTCAGCTGCCGGGTCGCGGACCTCGGGCTGGCCTTCCGCAGCCGGCTCCACGGGGGCGGCCTCGACCCGTTCGAGCGCGACGAGGACCCCGGGGCCGCGCAGGTGCGCCTCACCGTGGACAGCGACGACCTCGTCGCGATGGCCTTCGACGAGCTGAACCCGGCCAAGGCGTGGACCGCCGGCCGCCTGAAGATCGAGGCGAGCATCTTCGACCTCCTCCGGCTGCGCAAACTCCTCTGACCGGCGTCCGGCCGGGCCGCCACCGGCGGCCACGGCCCCGGCTTCAGAGCGACAGGGTCTCCAGGGCCTCGGTGAGGGCCTCCGGAGGCGGCGGCCTCTCGGTCTCCCAGGCGGCGGACGCGAGGGCGCGGAGGCCGTCGTGGGGGTCGCCGGATCCGCTGAGCGCGAACGC
This sequence comes from Actinomadura citrea, assembly GCF_013409045.1. NCBI lineage: Bacteria > Bacillati > Actinomycetota > Actinomycetes > Streptosporangiales > Thermomonosporaceae > Actinomadura > Actinomadura citrea. Next base: position 5,079,896 of record NZ_JACCBT010000001.1, read on the forward strand.
GTCCCCGTCGCGGCGCGCCGTCCAGCCGCCGCACCGGTGGGCGCCGTCCTCCCGGACGGTCTCCGGGTGCGGGACGAGCAGGCCGGACAGGTCCGGCGCGAGGTAGGTGGGGCGCCGGTGGGGCGGGGCGGTGAGCGCCTGGAGGTGGCCGGTGACGCCGGTGAAGACGAGGAGACTGTCGGCGCCGCCGTTGTGGGCTCCCTCGATGTCGGTGTCGAGGCGGTCTCCGACCACCAGCGGGCGCTCGGCGCCGGTGCGCAGGATCGACTCCTGGTGCAGCGGCCGTTCGGGCTTGCCGGTGATGATCGGCTCCACGCCGGTGGCGGCGCTGATCACGCGGAGGAGGGCCCCGTTGCCCGGGTGGGGAGGCCCCTCGCCGCCGGGGATGGTCAGGTCGCCGTTGGAGCCGACGAACAAGGCGCCCGCGCTGACCGCCTGGGCGCCCTCGGACAACAGCCCGTACCCGAGGTCGGGGTGGTAGCCCTGCACGACGGCGGGGGGACGCCGCGACGCCGTCGACACCGGGCGCAGGCCCCGCTGGTAGAGGGCGTGGCGCAGCCCCATGCCGCCCACCACGAGCACTTCCGACCCGGCGGGCAGGCGTTCGGCCAGCAGGCGGGCGGCGGCCTGCGCGGAGGTCACCACGTCCGACGCCTCGGCGGGGACGCCGACCTCGGTGAGCAGCGCCGCGACCGCCGACGGCGTCCGCGAGGCGTTGTTGGTCACGAACGCCAGCCGCTGCCCCGCCGCGCGTGCCTTCGCGAGCGACTCCGCCGCCGCGGGGACGGGCCTGCGGCCGACGTAGACGACCCCGTCCAGGTCGAGCAGGGCGACGTCGTACGCCTCGCTCAGGGGACGTTCGCTGCCTTTCATCGCGCTCCTCATGCCTGTCATGCCTGCGATCGTACGGGGGTTGTTACCGACGGGTAAGGGGTGGGTCAGCGCCGGGCCGCGAGCGTGGCCCTGGCGTGCTGCAACGCCCGCGCGTAGTCCTGGTTCTCCGGGCGCATGGCCGCGGCGAGCGCGAGATGCTCGACGGCGGCCTCGAAGTCGCCCATCCGGCTGAGCGACAGCCCGAGCCCGAACCGCGCGTAGTCCTCGGCGGGCTCCTGCTCCACGATCCCGCGGAAGCTCTCGGCCGCGGCGCCGAACTGCCGCGCCCCGAACTGGGCGCGGGCGAGCGCCTCGCGGATGCTGTGCGACTGCGGCTCGGCCTCGGCCGCCCTGGTCAGCAGCTGCAGCGCCGCCGCGGAGCTGCCCGCCCGCAGCAGTTCGAGGCCCCGCGTGTACCACTCGTAGACACCGCCCCGCGGCCAGTCCGCATGCTCGCCCGGGTCCTCTCCTGGGGAATCCTGCGGCCGTCCGGGTCCTTGAGTACTCATGTGGACCTCCCCTCGGACATCGATCACTATGACCGTACCCGCCGCGGCACCGGGCGCTCTCCGCTGAATAGCATGCCCAGCGTGGACGACGACCTCTCCTCCGGTCTCGCCCCGGAGGAGTTCAGCGCACGCGTCTTCGGGACGGCGGCCCCGCGCACGGGCGGCGGCCTGGAGCTGTCCCCGTTCCGGGGCGTCCGCTTCGTCCCCGAGGTGGCCGGCGACCCGGCGTCGGTGACCATGCCGCCGTACGACCTGATCGACGAGGCGGCGGCGCTGCGGCTGTTCGCGGAGGGCGGCCACAACATCATCCGGCTCAACCTCCCGCGCGCCGCCGGGGAGACCTACGACGCCGCCGGCCGGCGGCTGCGCCGCTGGCTGGACCGCGGCGCGCTGGCCGTCGACCCCGAACCGGCCCTGTACGTCTACGAGGCGGCCCGCGGCGGGACCGTCCTGCAGCGCGGCCTGATCGGCGGCCTCGGCCTGCGCGCGGAGTCCGACGGCGTGGTGCTGCCGCACGAGAACGTCTTCCCCGGCCCGGTCCGCGACCGGCTCGCGCTGATGGCGGCGGCGAACGCCAACCTGGAGCCGATCTTCCTGGTGTACGAGGGCGGCGGGGACGCGGCCGGCGTCGTCGACGGCGCCGCGGCCGGGCCCCCGCTGATGGAGTTCGACGCCGACGACGGGCTGACGCACCGGCTGTGGCGCGTCACCGACCCGGGCCTGCACGCGCGGGTGGCCGCCGACCTGCGCGGCAAGCAGGCCCTCATCGCGGACGGCCACCACCGCTACGCCACCTACCGCGCCCTCCAGGCGCGCCGCCACGCGGCCGGCGACGGCCCCGGCCCCTGGGACGCCGGGCTGGCCCTGCTGGTCGACTCGACGCGCTACCCGCCGCACCTGGGCGCCATCCACCGCGTGCTTCCCGGGCTCCGCCCGGACATCGCGTTGGACAAGGCCGGCCAGGTCTTCGGCGTGACCCGCTTCCTGGACGAGGACGAGGCCCTGAACGCGCTCGCCCGCGCGGAGGGGCCCGCGTTCCTTCTCGGCGGCGGCGACTCCCTGCACCTGCTCACCGGCCCCGATCGAGACGCCCTGCGCGAGGCGATGCCGCCAGAGCACTCCCCCCGCTGGCGCGCGCTCGACACCGCCGTCCTCGACCATCTGCTGATCGGCGAGGTGTGGGGCGTCCCGGAGAACGAGAACGCCATCGAGGTGGTGCACGACGACCCGTCCGCGGCCCTCGCCCGCGCCCGGCGCAGCGGCGGGACGGCCGTGATCCTGAACCCGCTCAAGGTCGAGGACGTGCTGGCGGTCGCGAACGGGGGCGAACGCGTGCCGCGCAAGTCCACCTCGTTCGGCCCCAAGCCCCGCACCGGCCTCGTCCTGCGCCTTCTCGACCCGGGCGCCGCGCAGGAGCCATGATCGGGGAATGGACACCACGACCACGATCACGCCGCTCGGCGGGGACGTCTACGAGATCGACACGCGGATGGCCGGATACACCGGCATCACCGCCGGATACCTGATCCTCTCCGACCGGCCATGCCTGGTGGAGCCGGGCACGTCCGGCTCGGCGCCCGTCGTGCAGGCCGCGCTGCGCGAGATGGGCGTCGGCCCGGACGACCTGGCGAGCGTGGTCGTGACGCACATCCACCTCGACCACGCGGGCGGCGTCGGCGACATCGCCGGCATGTACCCGCAGGCGGAGATCGTCGTCCACGAGAAGGGCGCGCGGCACCTGGCGGACCCGTCCCGCCTCATGCGCAGCGCCCGCATGATCTACGGGGACGCCCTCGACACCCTGTTCGGCGAGCTGAAGCCCACGGACGCGGCGCGGATCCGCGCCGTCGAGGACACCGGCGTGATCGACCTCGGCGGCGGGCGGCGGCTGGAGTCGCACTACTCCCCCGGCCACGCCAAGCACCACGTCGGGCTGGTCGACTCGCAGACCGGCGACCTCTACGTGGGCGACGCCGCCGGCATCTACATCCCGGAGACGGCGGACGTGCGGCCCGCCACGCCGCCCCCGGACTTCGACCTCGACACGGCGCTGGAGTCGCTCGGCAAGTTCCGGTCGCTGGGCCCGCAGCGCCTGCTGTTCGCGCACTACGGGCCCGTGCGGGAGGTCGAGGACACGCTGGAGCGCTCGGCGGAGGAGCTGCGGGTCTGGGTGGACGCCGTGCGGGCCGCCCACGACCAGGGCCTGGACCTCGACCACGCCGTCGCGATGGTCGTGGACCGCACCAGGGACCGCTACGCGTCCATGAGCGACGACATCGATCCGGAACTGGCCGCCAAGTACGAGATCCTCAACAGCGCCGAGAGCAACGTCGCCGGCATCATGCACGCCCTCGACCGGCACGCCTAGCGGCGGGTCAGCGGCGGAACGGGCCGGTCACCTCGAAGGTGTAGCCGTCCGTCCCCGCCACGAACCCGCTCTTGCCGCGCTGGGACGAGAAGTACAGGCGCGACCCGTCCGGGCTGAACGCCGTCCCGGTGACCTCCGACTCGTCGTGGCCGACCACGCGCAGGAACGGCGTCACGACCCCCTCGGCGGTGATGAGGTTGATCTCCATGTTGTCGCCGTCCTCGGCGACGTAGAGGTCGCCGGACGCCGTGGCGGTGACCGCGTCGACCCCGTGCAAGGGCGCCTCGCCGCTGGTGACGAGGTCGTCGTCGTAGGCGATGTCCAGCCGGGCGGCGGCCGCGTCGTACGCCCACACGCGGTTGTCGCCCTTGGTGGTGAAGTAGCAGACGCCGCGCGTGTAGTAGCAGCCCTCACCGCCGTGGAAGCGCATGGCGCCGTCCACCTGGTCCCGGGTCGGCGTGAGCCACACCTGAGGGTTCGGCACCTTCGCCCACTGGACGGGACCCGTCCCGGAGCCGACCAGCACTTCGAGCGTCCCGGCCGACAGGTCGCCCCAGGACTGCGGCCGGAACCTGTAGAAGCAGCCGTCCGACTGGTCCTCGGTGAGGTAGACGACCTTGCGCTCGGGGTCGGAGGCCGCCGCCTCGTGCTTGAACCGGCCCAGCGCCGGGCGGGACACCGCCCCCTTCTGTCCGCGCGGGTCCGTCTCATGGACGAGGCCGAGGTCGTGCTCCTCGCACGACAGCCACGTCCCCCACGGCGTCGCCCCTCCGGAGCAGTTCAGCGAGGTGCCGTTCAGGATCCGGTACGCCGAGGTGACCTTCCCGGACCCGTCGAACCGCATGGCCGACACCCCGCCGACCGCGGGCACCTCCGAGTTGCTGACATAGATCCAGCCGTCCCCGTCGCGGAAGCACGCGCCCCCGTCGGGGGCCGGATGCCACGTGTACCTCGTCCCTTCGACGCGCTGGAGCGAGCGTGCCACAACCCGGCTGCTGAATCCCTGCGGCAACTGCACTCCGTTACCGTCCGCGGACAGCAGCGGCCCGTACGGGCCCGGCCCGGGCTGCGCGGGCCCCGATGCGAAGGCCCGCTGCCACAGGGCGCCCGAGAAGGCGGTCGTCCCGCCGGCGACGGCGGCGGCGCGCAGGAACGTGCGTCGGTCCAAGGGCATGGCAACTCCAAAGAGTCTCCGCCGGACGCGTCCGGCGGCCCCCCGAACGGCGCGGTCCCGTGAATATCCGGGAAAGCTACCCGCCAGTCAAGTACCGGAGGTCAGTCCGCCTGCGGCCGCTCCTCGTCGGCCTGCTTCGGCTCCAGGAAGACCGCGGGCACCCCGGGCGCGCCCTCGTCCGGCGCGTCCAGCACCTCGGGCTCGGCGGGCCTGAACGCGATATCGGTCGCCGAAGCCTCGACGGCCTCCGGCTCCTCCGCCCCGGCGGATTCCTCCACCGGCTCCTCGGCGGTCTCCTCCACCGGCGCCTCGGGAATCTCCTCCGCCGGCGTTCCAGCGAGGTCCTCCGCCGGCGTTCCGGCGGGCTCTCCCGCCCGGACGTCGGCGAAGTCCTCGTCCTCTTCCGTGTCGAGGATCTGGAGGCCTTCGAGCTCGGCGTACCGCTCGGCCGCGTCGGTGTCCCCGTCGCGGTCGGCCGCGGCGGCCCGCGCGAACCAGTCGGACGCCTCGCCCTCGCGTCCCGCTTCGACGAGCGCGTCCGCGTAGGCGTAGAACAGCCGCACCGACCACGGCCGGAGCCGCCGGTCGCGCAGCTCCGGAATCTGCAGGGTCACCACGGCCGCGTCGTTCTGGCCCATGTCGCGCCGCACGCCCGACTCCACGATGCGCAGCTCCACGCGCCCCGTCGGGTCGAGCTTCTCCGCCTCGGGCGACTTGATCAGGTCGAGGGCGCGTTCGGGCCGTCCGAGACCGCGCTCGCAGTCGGCCATGACGGGCAGGTAGGAGTAGTCGCCGGCGCCCAGCCGCCGTGCGGCCCGCAGCTCGGCGAGCGCCTCCGCCCACTCGCCCCCGTGGTACGCCGCGATCCCGGCGGCCTCCCGCACGATCCCGACGCGGGACGCGAGCCGCCGCGCCGCCTTCGCGTGGCGGTAGGCCTGCTCGGGCTCGTCCTCGGCGAGGCGGCCCGCCATCACCAGGTGACGGGCGACCTTCGTCGCCAGTTCCTTGGGCAGCGTGCGCAGCTCCTCGCGGGCCTCCACGTCGAGCTCGTCGCCGGTGACGTCCTCGGGCAGCAGCGGATCGTCATGCTTCGGCGCCGGACGCTCGCGCTCCTCGTACCGCGCCGGCCGGTCTCTGCGATCGCGAGGCGGCCCATAGGAGCGTTCGCCGTCCTGAGGGCGCCTCGGTCCACCGCGGCCCTTGAACGGCTTGTCGCGCTCTCCTGGACGTCCTTCGCGCTTGCCTTCGAACCGCCGCCCGCTCGGACGACGCTCGTCGCGCTCATCGCGACGGCCCTTGAACGGACGATCCTGCGGACGTCCCTGGGAGCGACGCTCACCCTGGCCGCCACGCCCCTGGAATCCGCCTGGGCGCCCTTCCCGGCGCGGCCCGCCGCCACCCTGGCCCGCGCGAGGCGCACGGTTGTCAGAGGGACGGCCCTCCCTGCGCTCACCGCCCTGACCAGAGAACCGACCTTCCTTACGCTCACCGCGCGGCCCGGAGAAACGGCCTTCGCGACGCTCGCCGCCCTGACCTGAGAAACGACCTTCGCGACGCTCACCACCTTGCCCGGAGAAACGCCCGCCTTCCTTGCGTTCGCCGCCCTGCCCGGAGAACCGGCCTTCCTTGCGCTCACCGCGCGGCCCGGAGAAACGGCCTTCGCGACGCTCGCCGCCCTGACCGGAGAAACGGCCTTCCTTACGCTCACCGCGCGGCCCAGAGAACCGACTGTCCTTGCGCTCGCCGCCCTGACCGGAGAAACGTCCCTCCTTGCGCCCACCGCGCGGCCCAGAGAACCGACTGTCCTTGCGCTCGCCGCGCTGGCCGCCGGTTCCCTCCGAGCGGCCCTCACGGGATTCGGGACGCCGATCATCACGTCGATCCTCGGAGCGCTTGAACGGACGGCCGGGCTTACGGTCATCGCGCTGACCACGCGCGTCGCGCTCCTGCCTGCCGCCGGGGCGGCCGCGCCCGCTCTGCGGGCCACCGGCGCGGAACCCTCCGCCGCGAGGGCCCCCGCTCTTGCGGGCCCCGGGCCCTCCCTGACCGCCGCGGGCATCGCCCCCGCGACGGGCCGGCGTATCCCGCCGTCCGTTGCCGCCCCGCCGCTCGCGGCTGTCGTCGCTACGGCCGTCCTCTTCCGCGCTCATCACGTCCGTCACTGTTCTTGATGGTTCGGTGGAGTCTTCAGCCTACTTCGACAGGCCCATGACATGCGTCGAGGGCCGCCCCCGCAAATTCCGGGGGCGACCCTCGACCAATTCAAGTCCGGCGGTGTCCTACTCTCCCACACGGTCTCCCATGCAGTACCATCGGCGCTGAAGGGCTTAACTTCCGGGTTCGGGATGGGACCGGGTGTTTCCCCCTCGCCAAAACCACCGAACGTCTCAACGCACCACCCAACCTGGGTGGGCAAATCCACGTCCGAGCCATCGGCTCGACATTCAATTAAGTTAAGTCTAACGGGTTCCCGGTTGTTTTCTGGGAACCACACAGGGACGCGAACATCTCTCGCAGCAATTCACTCTGAACGTTCAGTGTGTTCAAGCCACTCGGCCTATTAGTACCGGTCGACTCCACACGTTACCGCGCTTCCATCTCCGGCCTATCAACCCGGTCGTCTACCGGGGGCCTTACACCCCTTTAACAGGGTGGGAGAACTCATCTCGAGGAAGGCTTCCCGCTTAGATGCTTTCAGCGGTTATCCCGACCGAACGTAGCCAACCAGCCGTGCCCCTGGCGGGACAACTGGCACACCAGAGGTTCGTCCGTCCCGGTCCTCTCGTACTAGGGACAGACCCTCACAATTCTCCTACGCGCACAGCGGATAGGGACCGAACTGTCTCGCGACGTTCTAAACCCAGCTCGCGTGCCGCTTTAATGGGCGAACAGCCCAACCCTTGGGACCTACTCCAGCCCCAGGATGCGACGAGCCGACATCGAGGTGCCAAACCATCCCGTCGATATGGACTCTTGGGGAAGATCAGCCTGTTATCCCCGGGGTACCTTTTAGCCGTTGAGCGACACCACTTCCACACGTAGGTGCCGGATCACTAGGCCCTGCTTTCGCACCTGCTCGACACGTCCGTCTCACAGTCAAGCTCCCTTGTGCCCTTGCACTCGCCACCTGATTGCCAACCAGGCTGAGGGAACCTTTGGGCGCCTCCGTTACATTTTGGGAGGCAACCGCCCCAGTTAAACTACCCACCAGGCACTGTCCCCCACCCGGATACACGGGTGCGGGTTAGACGCTCAAAACGACCAGAGTGGTATTTCACCAACGACTCCACCCAAACTGGCGTCTGGGCTTCACAGTCTCCCACCTATCCTACACAAGACGCTCCAAGCGCCAATGCCAAGCTATAGTGAAGGTCCCGGGGTCTTTCCGTCCTGCTGCGCGAAACGAGCATCTTTACTCGTACTGCAATTTCGCCGGGCCTGTGGTTGAGACAGCGGGGAAGTCGTTACGCCATTCGTGCAGGTCGGAACTTACCCGACAAGGAATTTCGCTACCTTAGGATGGTTATAGTTACCACCGCCGTTTACCGGCGCTTAGATTCTCAGCTTCGAAGGAACAAGTCCCCCTAACCGGTCCTCTTAACGTTCCGGCACCGGGCAGGCGTCAGTCCGTATACAGCGTCTTACGACTTCGCACGGACCTGTGTTTTTAGTAAACAGTCGCTTCCCCCTGGCCTCTGCGACCCCACCCAGCTCAGACAGCAAATGCCATCACCAGGCGAGGTCCCCCTTCTCCCAAAGTTACGGGGGCAATTTGCCGAGTTCCTTAACCACAGTTCACCCGATCGCCTTGGTATTCTCTACCTGACCACCTGAGTCGGTTTGGGGTACGGGCCGCCGGTACACTCGCTAGAGGCTTTTCTCGGCAGCATGGGATCACTCACTTCACCTAAAACGGCTCGGCATCAGCTCTCAGGATACGTGAGAGACGGATTTACCTATCTCTCTCCCTACAGCCTTACCCCGGGACAACCATCGCCCGGGCTGAGCTACCCTCCTGCGTCACCCCATCACTCACCTACTACCCCCTCGGGCCCCACGCTCCCCACCCAACAGACCCGAAGGCCCAAAGGATGGTTCAGGCGGTTAGCATCAGAGGATTCAGCGTTGGCGCATACCAGCGGGTACGGGAATATCAACCCGTTGTCCATCGACTACGCCTGTCGGCCTCGCCTTAGGTCCCGACTTACCCTGGGCGGATTAGCCTGCCCCAGGAACCCTTGGTCATCCGGCGCACACGTTTCTCACGTGTGATTCGCTACTCATGCCTGCATTCTCACTCCCGCACCCTCCACCCCTGGGTCACCCCGAGGCTTCACCGGATACAGGACGCTCCCCTACCCATCAACACATACGTGTCAATGCCACGGCTTCGGCGGTGTGCTTGAGCCCCGCTACATTGTCGGCGCGGAATCACTTGACCAGTGAGCTATTACGCACTCTTTCAAGGGTGGCTGCTTCTAAGCCAACCTCCTGGTTGTCACAGCAACTCCACATCCTTTCCCACTTAGCACACGCTTAGGGGCCTTAGCCGATGATCTGGGCTGTTTCCCTCTCGACTACGAAGCTTATCCCCCGCAGTCTCACTGCCGCGCTCTCACTTACCGGCATTCGGAGTTTGGCTGACGTCAGTAACCTGGTAGGGCCCATCAGCCATCCAGTAGCTCTACCTCCGGCAAGAAACACGCGACGCTGCACCTAAATGCATTTCGGGGAGAACCAGCTATCACGGAGTTTGATTGGCCTTTCACCCCTAACCACAGGTCATCCCCCAGGTTTTCAACCCTGGTGGGTTCGGGCCTCCACACCGTCTTACCGGCGCTTCACCCTGCCCATGGCTAGATCACTCCGCTTCGGGTCTACAGCATGCGACTAAAAACGCCCTATTCAGACTCGCTTTCGCTACGGCTACCCGACACCGGTTAACCTCGCCACACACCATAACTCGCAGGCTCATTCTTCAAAAGGCACGCCATCACCAACAACAAGGAACAAGTCCCTCACTGAGGAGGCTCTGACGGCTTGTAGGCACACGGTTTCAGGTACTATTTCACGACCCCTCACCGGGGCACTTTTCACCTTTCCCTCACGGTACTGGTCCGCTATCGGTCATCAGGAAGTATTCAGCCTTACCACGTGGTCGTGGCAGATTCACACGGGATTTCACGGGCCCCGTGCTACTCGGGAACACACCCAGAAGCCACTCGAATTTCGTCTACCGGACTCTCACCGTCTACGGTCGGCCATCCCAAGCCATTCGACTATCCCAGCGGTTTATAACTCCTCGGCCCAGCGGCAGCTGGACCAGGGTGGTCCCACAACCCCGCACACGCAACGCCTGCCGGCTATCACACGCGCACGGTTTAGGCTCCTCCGCTTTCGCTCACCACTACTCACGGAATCACTATTGTTTTCTCTTCCTGCGGGTACTGAGATGTTTCACTTCCCCGCGTTCCCACCAACCTGCCTATACATTCAGCAGGCGGCGACACCCCATGACGGGTGCCAGGTTTCCCCATTCGGAAATCCCCGGATCAAAGTCTGGTTGCCGACTCCCCGAGGCATATCGCAGGCTCCCACGTCCTTCATCGGCTCCTGATGCCAAGGCATCCACCGTATGCCCTTAAAAACTTGAACACACAAAACGATCAGAACAAATCGCAGATAAACAACAAAAACAACCCTCAAAGAACCCTCACCAAAGGAAGGGTCCCTCTCCAGGCGGCTCTCATCATCTACCAGAGATGCTCGCGTCCACTGTGCAGTTCTCAAAAAACAACCGGGCCCACCAAAACCACACCACCCGAAGATGATGCGGTCCTGGTCCCGTAGTCCGAGGTCACCCGAGCTCGCGCCCGTTCCCTCAGGACCCAACAGCGTGTCCAACCCACCACCTGCCTGAAACCAACGTTCCCACTCCCCGCAGCCGAAACTGCAGGTCGGTACTAGCCGGCTCACACACGCAGTGAGCTGAGTAACCAGTGCTCCACATCTATGAGCAGCCACCTGACGAACATGCGCCGTCACTGGCGGCCACCGACCACGGTCCCTCTCACGAGGCGACCCCGGCCAGTTGATGCTCCTTAGAAAGGAGGTGATCCAGCCGCACCTTCCGGTACGGCTACCTTGTTACGACTTCGTCCCAATCGCCGGCCCCACCTTCGACCGCTCCCCCCACAAAGTGGTTGGGCCACGGGCTTCGGGTGTTGCCGACTTTCGTGACGTGACGGGCGGTGTGTACAAGGCCCGGGAACGTATTCACCGCAGCGTTGCTGATCTGCGATTACTAGCGACTCCGACTTCACGAAGTCGAGTTGCAGACTTCGATCCGAACTGAGACCGGCTTTAAGGGATTCGCTCCACCTCACGGTATCGCAGCCCTCTGTACCGGCCATTGTAGCATGTTTGCAGCCCAAGACATAAGGGGCATGATGACTTGACGTCATCCCCACCTTCCTCCGAGTTGACCCCGGCGGTCTCCCATGAGTCCCCACCCGAAGTGCTGGCAACATGGAACGAGGGTTGCGCTCGTTGCGGGACTTAACCCAACATCTCACGACACGAGCTGACGACAGCCATGCACCACCTGTCACCGGCCCAAAAAGGACCCACCATCTCTGATGGTTTTCCGGCAATGTCAAGCCTTGGTAAGGTTCTTCGCGTTGCGTCGAATTAAGCAACATGCTCCGCCGCTTGTGCGGGCCCCCGTCAATTCCTTTGAGTTTTAGCCTTGCGGCCGTACTCCCCAGGCGGGGCGCTTAATGCGTTAGCTGCGGCGCGGAATCCGTGGAAGGACCCCACACCTAGCGCCCAACGTTTACGGCGTGGACTACCAGGGTATCTAATCCTGTTCGCTCCCCACGCTTTCGCTCCTCAGCGTCAGTACAGGCCCAGAGAACCGCCTTCGCCACCGGTGTTCCTCCCGATATCTGCGCATTTCACCGCTACACCGGGAATTCCATTCTCCCCTACCTGCCTCTAGTCTGCCCGTATCCACCGCAGACCCACGGTTAAGCCGTGGGCTTTCACGACAGACGCGACAAACCGCCTACGAGCTCTTTACGCCCAATAATTCCGGACAACGCTTGCGCCCTACGTATTACCGCGGCTGCTGGCACGTAGTTAGCCGGCGCTTCTTCTGCAGGTACCGTCACGTTAGCTTCGTCCCTGCTGAAAGAGGTTTACAACCCGAAGGCCGTCATCCCTCACGCGGCGTCGCTGCGTCAGGCTTCCGCCCATTGCGCAATATTCCCCACTGCTGCCTCCCGTAGGAGTCTGGGCCGTGTCTCAGTCCCAGTGTGACCGGTCGCCCTCTCAGGCCGGTTACCCGTCGTCGCCTTGGTAGGCCATCACCCCACCAACAAGCTGATAGGCCGCGAGCCCATCCCCAACCGAAAAACTTTCCACCACCCGATCATGCGATCAGCGGTTACATCCGGTATTAGACCCAGTTTCCCGGGCTTATCCCAAAGTCAGGGGCAGGTTGCTCACGTGTTACTCACCCGTTCGCCGCTCGAGTACCCCCGAAGGGGCCTTTCCGCTCGACTTGCATGTGTTAAGCACGCCGCCAGCGTTCGTCCTGAGCCAGGATCAAACTCTCCATCAAGGTCACACGACCAACCAGGGGGCGAACCCCGACCGGCCAAACCTCAGGAAACAATCCCAGCATCACCATCCCCCACAAGGAGGGACAGCATTGCCTCAAAGAAATCCCCACCACCCCCGAAGAGATGGCACGGGGCGACCCGGCCGTTGAAGACCGAGCCGATAAAGGCACTGGCTTTTAACACGCTGTTGAGTTCTCAAGAAACGGACACCCACCGCGCTGGACCCGCTTTCGCGTTTCCCGCCCCGGGGCGACTCGTATTACTTTATCAGATCCGCTCGGACTGTCAATTCCGGGCTTTTCCGATACGCCATTCCGGTTCCGCTTGCGCGGTTCCTTCCCGGCGGTGGAGCTATTTCATCAGATCCGGCCCGATTGTCAAAACCGAGCCTTTCCGACCCACCACGGCACGCCGGGCACGGCGAGGCCGTGTCGGCTGTTTCGTAGGTGGTTTCCCCATGCTTCGGCCGGCCGCCATGCGGGCGTCCTGCATCCGTGAGGGGACGAGGGGTTAACCTACGCGGCCGGAGCGCCGCCGTCAAATCGGCGCCCCGGCGGGTTGCTCCTCTGCCAGGTTGCGGCGTATTGGGGGAACCTGGAGTGGCCTGTCACCATCTACCTAAGTAGATCACCCAGCCCAAGTAGGAGAGGTACCGACATGGCCTACCCACCCGCCCCGCCGCCGCCCCCGACCTCCGGCGCCGGCTCTCCTCCCCCGAACCATCTCGCATGGGCGATCGCGACCACGATCCTGTGCTGCCTGCCCGCCGGCGTCGTGTCCATCGTCTACGCCGCCCAGGTCAACTCCAAGTGGTCGGCCGGCGACCAGGCCGGCGCGCTCAAGTCGTCCAACAACGCGAAGACCTGGGCGATCGTGTCCGCGGTCCTCGGCGTGGTCGTCGGTGCCATCTACTTCGTCATCGCCCTGATGGGGAACAGCGGCAGCTGACCGATGACGGACGAGCCCCAGCCCGTCCCGCTCTCGCGGGGCGGGCTGGTCCCCGAGGTACGAGGCGGTGCTCGACGGCGCCTCGCCGCCCGGTTGCTGCGGCCGGGCGGGGTGCTGATCCTCAGCGTCGCGGCCGTCTCGTACGTCGCCGCGGTAGACCCCAACGAGGCAGGGCACTATCCGACCTGCCCGTTCCTCGCTCTCACCGGTTTCCAGTGCCCAGGCTGCGGATCGATGCGCACCGTGCACGCGCTCGCCCACGGTCATCTCCAAGAGGCGTTCGGTCTGAATGTGCTGACCGTCGCGATGCTCCCGGTTCTGGTGTTCTTCTGGCTCCGTTGGGCCAGGGCCCGCGCCCTGGATCGTCCGGTGAGGACGAAGGTGGCGCACCCCGCACTGATCTGGATCCTGTTCGGCACCATCCTTCTCTTCTGGCTGATCAGAAACCTGCCGGTCGGATCGGCCCTCGCCGCCTGACCACGACCGGCCAGGGCCGGGCCGACCCCGTCGCTCCGGGCGAGCTAAGGGTGGCCACTCCCCTTGTCAGGCGGGTGGGACGTGCCGCCGCGGACCTTGCCTGAGTGGTTGCCGCGTCAGCTGCGCGCGGTCCTCCCTGCGTTGTCCGCAGGAGGGCCTGTGCGGTCGGCGAGATAGGCGTATACATACCGTCAGGTTGTTGTCGCTCTCAGAAAGCTGTGACGCCTGAGGTGGTCCGGAGACGTGGGGCCCAGGTGCTCCAGGGCCTGGGAGCCGCGGGTCGGTTGCCCGGTTCTCGGACGCCGACGGGCGCGTCAGGCCGGGTCGGTGAAGGCGGGCGGGCGCTTGTCGAAGTAGGCGCGGACGGCCTCGACCTGGTTCGGGCTTCCGCGCAGGGCGCCGAGCGTCCGGGACTCCTCCAGGAACTGGCCGGCCAGGTCGGTGTCGGCGGCGCGGTTGAGCAGGCGCTTGGCCCCGCGGACGGCCTCGGGGCTGTTCGCGGCTATCTCGCGGGCGAGTTCCGTCGCGGCGGAGTGGGGGTCGTCGGCGGTGCGGGTGGCCAAGCCCAGGCGTACGGCGTCCGCGCCGGAGACCCTACGGCCGGTGAAGGTGAGCTCCTTCGCGACGTCCTCTCCGACGAGACGGATCAGCGCGGCCGTGCCGGTCATGTCGGGCACCAGACCCCAGCGGATCTCCAGGACCGACAGGCGCGCGTCCGGGGCGACGATCCGGATGTCGGCGCCGAGCGCGACCTGCAGGCCGCCGCCGAGGGCGTGCCCGTGGACGGCGGCGATGACGGGCTGCGGCAGCTCCCGCCACACGTGCACGGCCTGCTGTCCGAGGTTGGTGATGCGCCCCGGCTCGCGCGCGGTGATGTCGTCGGCGCGCCGCCCGGCGCCGTCGCCGGCCATGGCGGCGAATCCGGCGAAGTCCAGGCCGGCGCAGAACGCGCGGCCCTCCCCCGACAGCACCACGGCCCGGACGGAGGCGTCGGCGGCGAGGGCGTCCCCGGCCTGGGCGAGCGCCTCGAACATGGCGAGGTCGAGGGCGTTCAGCTTGTCGGGACGGTTGAGCCGCACGTCGGCGACCCCCTCGTGGACGTGCACGGTGACGCGGTCGGTCATGGCGGGGTCCCTCTCATCCTCGCGGTCCTCTCCGGGGACGATTCCATGCGGCGCCCCGCCGGTCGAGGGCGACGGTCAGGTCACGGGGACGAGCCTCGCCCCGGTGAGCCGGCCGTCGTCGATGTCCAGGAGCCCGAGGGTGCCGTGCGGCTGGCGGCGCCGGTCGGTCGGCGACCCGGGGTTGAAGATGCGGACGCCGTCGCCGGTCTCGTCCAGCGGGATGTGCGAGTGCCCGAACACCACGAGGTCGGCGCCGGGGAACCAGCGCCGCATCCGTGCGGTGCGGCCCCGGGCCTGGCCGCTGTCGTGGACCATCGCGACGGCGAGGCCGTCCAGGTCGAGTTCGAGACGTTCGGGCGCGCCCCACTCGGCCACGTCCGGCCCGTCGTTGTTGCCGAGGACGGCGTGGACGGGCGCGAATGCGGCCAGCTCGTCGAGGACGGACGCGACGCACACGTCGCCGGCGTGCAGGATCACGTCGGCGTCCCGCAGGTGCTCGGCCACCCGCGGCGGGCACGACTTCCAGCGCCGGGGCGCGTGGGTGTCGGAGATGGCCACCGCTCTCATGTCCTCCATTGTCCCGTAGGGAGCAGACCGGGCCGGATGCGGGACGGCCATCGGCGGTGTGCGGCCTCTACTCCCAAGTCGAGGGCGCCGGGCCGGCGCCGGACGGCGCGGCGATGGGAGCGGCCCGTGTCGTGGCGGGGAAAGGCGGGTGATTTTGCCACGGCAGGTCTCGGACACGCGTGGGAAACAACTGTAAGCACGCAGTCATTACTGCGGACTGAACTGCGGAGTTACGCTCGAATTCCTCGCGATCGTCCAGAAGGACTCGGCCGTACGCCCCCGGTCGTTCTTTCCGACACGGCGACCCAGCACCGCGAGGGCACAGTGAGGGCGGCCGGGCCCGAGGAGGATGATCACTCCCTTGCACCGGCCCCGGACCCGGCCGCCTCTCCACCCGCCCGGGGCGGGCTACGGGGTCAGGTAGAGCTTGCGGTCGAAGACCCCGGAGCCCGGCGTGCTCTCACCGCGGGCGATGGCGGAGCCGCTGCCGGTGCCGTCGGACGGGCAGAGGCCGCTGCTTCCCGACTGCCGCACGAGCGTGATGTTGTCGGACCTGCCCTGCGCGTCGTCCTGGTTCGGCAGCGGGCGGTTCGGGTTGTCGCGGTTGTAGACGTCGAAGCGCAGACCGTCGGTGCCCCCCGTCCGGAATCCGTAGTAGCAGGTGACGGTGATGCCGAGGATCTTGCCCTCCATCTTGAAGCGAAGGCCGCCGCTGATGGAAAGGGTGCCGTCCCGGCCGCCGGAGACCGGGTCGTAGGCGACGCTCCCGCTCTTGTCGGGCATCTGCCCGAGGTCGAGGTCGGTGGCCGGGGAGCTGAGGCCGTTGGAGGTCCGGCACGCGCCGATCGACGCGGCGGTCAGCTCGCCCGCGCCGGTGGACTGGACGGTGCCCTGCAGGTCGGCGCCGTCGCATGAGCCGGTCACCTTCACGCCCAGGTAGTTGACGGAGAACGTGAGCGCTCCGACGGTGGCGACCTGCCAGTTGCCGGAGTAGGGCGCTCCGGTGGCGGTCTCCTGGCGGATCGTGGTGGTGGCGGCGGACGCGGCGGGCGCCGTCAGGGCCAGCGCGGCGGAGGCGGCCGCCAGGGACGCGGCCGGCCTGATGGGAGCCTTCACGGGGTTCCTCCTCGGGGAGAGGGATTTGACTTTTTCTACCCGAGTGGCCGTGAAAAGCAAGACCCCGTTCAGCCGGATATTCACAGTCTAGAGAATTCCGCTAAACGGGGGCGGCCGGACACTAAGCTGACCGTGATATCGACCGAAGAGTTAAGCACTTTGTGCGCAGAAACGGGATGGCGCGCGGCCGGGACGGGAGGTAGGGACGGAACCCGGCCGCGCGCCTGGCCGTCAGTGGAACACGGGCTTCATCGCGTACACGCGGTTCGGCTTGTTGTAGCCGAAGAAGACGCGGGTGCCGCGGCCGGCGGGCGCGACCGCCAGCCCCTCGCTCTCCCCGGTCAGCGGGATGTCGATCGCCTCCAGGGTCGTCCCTGCCCGGTCCAGCACGGTGATGGTGTCGTTGGTGTAGTAGAGGACCTTGTCGCCGGCCATCTCCAGGCCCTGCGGGACGCCCTGGTAGCCGAGGTCGAAGGTCGAGCGGACGGTGCCGTCGAGGTCGGTGAACGCGAACACGAACGGGCCCTGGTCACCCGGTCCGGCGTGCACGAGCAGGCCGTCGCGCCGGTTGTCGACCGCGACCAGGCCGGAGTTGCCGAGCGAGCCGAAGTCGATGGTGCGCACGACCTCCGGCTCGCCGCTCCAGTCCACGACGTTGACCTTGGTCGGGTTCGTCCCGCCGCCGGTGGCGACGTAGAGGAGCCCGTCGCGGTCGCGGACGCTGATCTCGGCGGCGTGCCCGACGGCAAGCGGCGCGCTCTCCTTGAGGGTGGTGCCGTCGCGGTCGTACTCGCGGATGACGCCGTGGCCGCCGCCCACGTCGAAGCCGACGTAGAAGCGGCCGCGGCGGTAGGCGAGACCCTGCATGTTGTCGGTGTGGGGGACGTTGAACAGCAGATCGAAGGTGTAGGTGCGTCCGTCGGCCGCGGCGGGGCGGGCGCCGGCCAGGGCGGCGGCTCCGGCGAGCGTGGCGGCGCCCGCGAAGCCGAGGACTCTGCGGCGGGTGAGAGCGGCCTCGCCGAGTCCGGGTCCGTGCATCGTGCCTCCTTGTGGGGGGGTGGTGGGGAGGAAGGTCAGGGGCGGGCCGGCCGGGGAGCCTCCAGCGCCTCGGGGTTCGCGCAGTGCAGGAGGGGCTCGCCGCGCACGTGGCGGCCGACGTCGGCGGCGAGGATGCGGGCCGCGTTGGCGGCGGTCTGCTTGCTGGCCCCGGCCAGGTGCGGCGTGACGATGATGTTCGGGGTGGTCAGCAGCCGCGACCCGGCCGGGATCGGCTCCTCGGGGAAGACGTCGAAGGCGGCGGCGAACAGGTGCCCGGACTCGGCGGCGTCGCAGACGGCCTCGTAGTCCAGCAGCGACCCGCGCGCGCAGTTGACGATGATGGAGCCGGGTGGCATCGCGGCGATCTGCGCGGCGCCGATCATCCCCGTGGTCTGCGGCGTCGCGCGGGCGTGCAGGGAGACGATCTGCGCGCGCGCCAGCAGTTCGTCCAGCGGGACGAGTTCGGCGATGCCGGACAGGTCGCCGAGGTCGTCCAGGTACGGGTCGTGGACGAGCACGCGGGCGCCGAGCGCGGCGAGCGTCCTGGCGACGCGGCGGCCGACGGCGCCGCAGCCGACGAGCCCGGCGGTGCTGCCGTGGATCTCGATGCCGACGTCGTCGTAGCGGTAGTAGTCGCCGCGCCACTGCCCCGCCATCAGGTCGACGTGCGTCTGCGGGATGCGCCGCACCGCCGCGAGGATCAGCCCGAGGGTGTGCTCGGCGGTGGCGCCGGCGTTGCGTCCGGGCGCGAAGCAGACGGCCACGCCGTGCTCGGTCGCCGCCTCCAGGTTGGCGTTGACGGGCCCGCCGCGGCTGATCCCGAAGAGCCGCAGGTCCGGTGAGGCCTCCAGGATCCGCCGGGTCAGCGGGGCCATCTGGGTGACGCAGACCTCGGCGCCGCGCAGCGCCTCGATGAGCTGCTCCTCGGTCCCGGACGCCTCGTCGACCTCGGCGACGCGCCCGAACGGCTCCACCGGCCACGGCAGGGTGACCTCCGAGAACGCCAGGTCGCCGGGCGCCTCGGCGCGCAGAGCGCCGATGAGCAGCTCGTTGCGGACGAAGAGGTCACCGGCCGCGAGCACGCGGGTAGTCATTCATCGCTCCAGTGGGGTGTTGAACTCCAGGAGGGCGGCCTCGCCGTCCCGGAGCCGGATCTCGGTCAGTGCGCAGTTGCCCAGCGACGGGAACCGCCGCCGGTAGTCCTTGAGCGGCACCCCCAGGAGCCGGCACAGCGCGAGCCGGATCGCCGTGGAGTGCGCGACGACCAGCACGCGGGCGCCCTGGTGCAGGCGGGCGATGTCGTCCAGGCACGCGGTGAAACGCCGGGCGGCCGCGGCCGGGTCCTCGCCGCCGGGCAGGTGGGCGGCGACGGGGTCGGCCAGGAACGCGCGCAGCTCCGCGGGGAACTTGCGTTCCATCTCCCCGCGGGTGAGCCCCTCGCCGTGCCCGAAGTCCAGCTCCCGGAGCCGCTCGTCGACGTGCAGCCGCGCGCCGATCGCCGCGGCGGACGGCGCCGCGGTCAGCCGGGACCGCGACAGGTCCGAGCACCACACCGCGTCGGGCCGGGCCGCGTCCGCCCACGCGGCCAGCGTGCGGGCCTGCTCCAGGCCGCGCGGGGTCAGCGCGACGTCGCTGATCCCCGCGTAGCGGTTCTCGGCGTGCCACTCGGTCTCCCCGTGCCGGACGAGGATGAGGCGCGTCATCGGGATGTCCTCTCGCGTGCGTGCGCGGCGGTCTCGGCAGGCAGCCACCCGCGCCGTTCCAGCTCACCGACCAGGCGCAGGTAGGGCGCGTCGAACACGCCGGTCTTCTCCGGACGCGGGTCGATGACCGCCTTGACGGCGACCATCCGCCCGGCGGTCTCGGCGACGTCGCGGCCCGGCGCGGCGGCGAGGACGGCGGCGCCGAGCGCGGGTTCGGCCTGCCGGGGCAGCACGACGGGGCGGCCGAGGATGTCGGCGCGCAGCTGGCACCAGTACCGGCTGCGCGCGGCCCCGCCCGTCAGCGTCAGGTCGCCCCCGGTGGGCGCGCCGAGCAGGTCGAGGTGGTCGAAGCAGAGCCGCTCCAGGTAGCCGACGCCCTGCAGGACGGCGGCGAAGTCGTCGGCCTCGTCGCCCGTCCCGTCCAGCCGGAACCCGCGGGCGTCCGGCGCGAGGAACGGGAACCGCTCCCCCGCCGGGACGAGCGGGTAGGCCAGCGCCGCCGCCGGTTCGCGCCGGGCGGCGCGCCGGTCCAGGTCGGCCAGGTCGCGGCCGGGGAAGTCGCGGGAGATCGCGCCGGCGCCGGTGCTGGACGCGCCGCCGGGCAGCCACCGCCCGTCCGGGGCCCTGTGGGAGTAGACGACGCCGAACGGGTCCTGGACGAGGTCGTCGCTGACGCCCTTGAGGACGAGGGTCGTCCCGAGGACGGAGTTCCACGACCCGACGGTGAGGCGTCCCGTCCCGAGCTGCGCGGCGCACCCGTCGGTGGCGCCCGCGACGACGGTGGTCCCCTCGGGGAGGCCGGTCGCTTCGGCGGCCGCCGCGCAGACCGTCCCGAGCGGCGTGCCGGACCGTTCCAGCGGCGGGAGCAGATCGGCGGGGACGCCCAGCGCGTCGAGGACGTCCGCGGGCCAGGCCTCGGCCACGAGGTCCGCCCCCGTCTTGAGCGCGTTGCTGAGGTCCGCGGCCACCGGGTGTCCGGTCAGCCGCCGGTTGACGAAGTCGGCCTGGTGGGCGAGGCGGGCGCCCGCGCGCGGGTGGTTCTCCAGGAGCCACAGCAGTTTCGGCAGGGCCCAGGCGGGCTGCATGCGCTGGTAGCCGAGGCTGCGCCACACCTCGCCGCCGGCCTCGTTGACCCGCTGGACGTGGTCGGCCGCGCGGGTGTCGTCGTACATGAGCGCCGGGGTCAGCGGCCGCCCGCCGTCGTCGGTGAGCAGGATCGTCCCGGACGTGGCGTCGACGGCGACGGCCTGCACCGCCTGCGCCGGGACGTCGCGCAGCGCCTCCCGGCAGGCGGCGCCGACCGCCGTCCACCAGTCCTCGGGGTCCTGCTCGTGCCGGGGGCCGTCCCGCCGCCCGGTCAGCGCCCGGCTGCCGGCCCCGGCCACGTCTCCCGACGCGGTGACGGCTAGCGCGCGCACGCTCTGCGTCCCCAGGTCGACGCCGACCCACACCGCCTCGTTCTGGTCGGTCACCGGGCGCCGCCGTCCCGGCCGGTGCGGGCACGTGCCGCCGCGAGGGTCGGCCAGGCGGGCGCCGTGGCGGTGCGGATCGTCAAGAAGTCCTCATAGGTCTGGGCGTAGTGGGCGGCCCGGCCCGGGTCGGGCGCGTAGGTGTCGCCGGGTCGGACGTGGGCGTCGGCGGCCTCGCGGGCATCGGCGGCCCGCCCGGTGGCCAGGAGGCCGACGATGAACGCGCCGCGCGCGCCGGCCTCGCTGTCGGCCGACCGGACGACGGGGACCCCGGTGACGTCGGCCAGCATGCCGAGCCAGACGGGGCTGGCCGAGCCGCCGCCGCTGACCCGCAGCTCGGTGGGGCGGGTCTCGGCCGCCATCAGGCAGTCGCGCACGACCAGGCTCAGCCCCTCCAGGACGGCGCGGGCGATCTGCTCGCGCTCGTGGTGGACGGTGAGGCCGTGGAACGCGCCGCGCGCCTGCGGGTCCAGGAACGGCGCGCGTTCGCCCGCGGGCGACAGGTACGGCAGGAAGACCAGGCCGTCGGCGCCCGGCGCCGCCCGCGCCGCCAGCTCGGCGAGCTCCGCGGGCGCGGCGAGGCCGAGCACGCGGCACGCCCAGTCGACGACCTGGCCGCCCGCGAGCGTCGGGAAGGCCCGCAGGTAGCGGCCCGGCAGGCCCATCGCGACCGTGAGGCCGGACGGATCGCCGCTCAGGCGCGGGGCGTCCACGACCGTCTCCGTGCACAGCGTCGTGCCGAGGATCGTGCAGGCCTGGCCGGTGTCGACCGCGCCGACGCCGATCGCGGTGGACGCGATGTCGTAGGGGGCGAGGACGACCGGCAGGCCCTCCGGCAGCCCCAGCTCGTCCGCCGCGTCCCTGGTCAGGGGGGCGGCGCGCCGGTCGTCGCCGCGCAGGTCGGGCAGGAGCCGCCGCGCCCACTCCATGTCGTAGGCGCGGAGCAGGTCGTCCGAGAAGCGGAGCGCGGCGATGTCCAGGAACGGCGCGGACGCGTCCGAGCCGTCCACCGCGATCCGCCCGGTGAGGCGGGAGAAGATCCAGCCGCCGCAGGTGAGGGACGCCGCCGACCGGGCGAGCCGGTCGGGGTCGTGCTCGCGCAGCCAGGTGAGGATCGCGTTCGGCAGGCCCGCGAAGTGCAACGACCCGTTGACGCGGAACGCCCGCTCCAGCACGCCGGAGGCGGCCCAGCGCTCGACGGCCGGGGCGGCGCGGCCGTCGTTCCACAGGATCGCCGGGCCGGTGGGGGCGCCGTCGCCGTCCACCAGCCAGCAGCCGTCGCCCTGCGCGGTGAGCGCCAGGAAGTCGACGTCGCCGCCGACCTGGGCGAGCACCTCCCGGACAGCGTCGGCGACGGCCCGCCACACCGCGCCCATGTCCTGCTCGGCGTGCCCCGGGGCGGGCCGGGCCACCTCGGTGGGACGCCGGGCGACGGCCAGTTCGGCGCCGTCCCCGGCGTACCCCACCGCCTTGATCATCGTGGTGCCCGCGTCGACGCAGACGACCGTCATCGGTTCCCCCGTCCGTTGCGTAGTGGTCCCATCCAACCCGGGCCGGTCAGGCGCGGCCGTGCGAGGCGCGCGAGCGGCGGGCGACCGAGTCCAGCGCCACGGCGAGCAGCAGCACCGCGCCGGTGACCATGAAGCGGTAGGACGAGTCGAGGTTCAGCAGCGTCAGCCCGCTGGAGATCGACTGGATGACCAGGATGCCGAGCAGCGCCGCGAACGCGTTGCCGCGCCCGCCGAACAGGCTCGTCCCGCCGATGACGGCCGCCGCGATCGCGTTCAGGTTGACGTCGCCGCCGCCGCTGCTCTGGTTGGCCGCGGCGAGGCGCGCCGCGGCGAGGATGCCGCCGATCGCGGCGAGCGTGGTGCACATGACGAACGCCGAGGCGTAGACCGTCTTGACGTTGATGCCGGCGCGCCGGGCCGCCTCGACGTTGCCGCCGACGGCGTACACGGACTTGCCGTACTTCGTCCGGGACAGGACGTAGTGCGTCACCAGCACGAGCGCCAGGAACAGGACGAACATCCAGCCGACCCCGCGGTCCCGGTTCAGGTACCAGACCGCCACGCCGAGGCCGACCAGCAGGGCGGCGCTGCGCAGGATGAGCGTGCGCTCCGTCGTCGCGGGCAGGCCCGCCCTGCGGCGCTGGGCCGCCCGGTTGTGGCCCGTCAGGTACAGCCCGGCCGCGCCGACGACGACCAGCGCGTACGCGAACCACGGCGGGAGGAAGTCGAGCTGGGCGAACGTCACCAGCCGCGAGTCGAACGGCAGGTTGATCGATCCCTTGGGCCCGAGGACCCACAGCTGCAGGCCGAGCCAGCCGAGCAGCCCCGCCAGGGTGATCACGAAGCTGGGCACGCCGAGCCGGTTGAACACCTTCGCGTAGAACCAGCCCAGCGCGACGGCCAGGGCCACCGCCGCGGCGATCGCCAGCCAGGACGGCCAGCCGTGGTCGACGAACAGGACCGCGACGACGGCGGCGCTGAGCCCGCTGACCGACCCCACCGACAGGTCGATCTGCCCGACCAGCAGCATGAACATCACGCCGAGCGCGATGACGCCGACCGGCACGCACTCCAGCGCCAGGTTGACCAGGTTCGCGCTGGACAGGAAGACCGGGTTGAGGATCTGCATCACGGTCCAGATCACGACCAGCCCGCCGACCACCGGCGCGACGCCGAGGTCGCCGCCGCGGACCCGGTCGGCGGCCGCCGCCAGCGCGGCGCGCACGCCGCGGTCCCCGGGCTCGCCCGGCAGGCCGGTCTTGGTCTCCGGGGGTGCCATGAGGTCACTCATCGCCCGCTCCCTTCCTCAGGCCGCCCGGTGCGACCCGCTCGGGCCGATCGCCGGCCGGCTCGTCCGCGTCGCCGGCGGCGTCCCGCGCCTGCGCGGTCTCGGTCTTCCCGCCGGCCTCGCCGGGGGCGTCCGCCGCTTCGGGACGGAGCTTGCCGGCGCGGCGGCTCACCACGTTGTCGGTCGCGCCGGTGATGGCGGCGACCAGTTCCTCGGCGGAGGTCGTCCGCGCGTCGAACACCCCGTTGTTGCGGCCGAGGCGCAGCACCGCGACGGTGTCGGCGACGGCCTGCACGTCCGCCATGTTGTGGCTGATCATGAGGACGCCGTGCCCGCGCTCTCTGAGCCGCTCGATCAGGTTGAGCACCTCGGCGGTCTGCGCCACGCCGAGCGCGGCGGTCGGCTCGTCCAGGATGATGACCTTCGGGTCGCCGAGCAGCGACCGGGCGATCGCCACCGTCTGCCGCTGGCCGCCCGACAGCGCCGCGACCGGGACCCCCACCGAGGGGATCTTCGCCGAGAGCTGGGTGAGCAGTTCGCGGGAGCGGACCTCCATCGCGACGTCGTCCAGGCGCAGGGCCCGCATCTCGCGGCCGAGGAACAGGTTCTCGATCACGTTGAGGTTCTCGCAGAGGGCGAGGTCCTGGAAGACGGTCGCGATGCCGAGCTGCTGCGCCGCGGCCGGGGTGGGGATGCTCACCTCCCGCGACTCGAAGGTGATGGTCCCCGCGTCCGGGGCGTGCACGCCGGACAGGACCTTCACCAGGGTGGACTTGCCGGCGCCGTTGTCGCCGACGAGGGCGACGACCTCGCCCGCGGCGACGTCCAGGTCGACGCCGGTGAGCGCGGCGACCGCGCCGAACGACTTGCTGACGCCGCGCAGCGACAGCAGCGGGCCCGCCGCGCCGGCGGCCGGGGTGGGCGTTGGTGACATGACGAACCTCGGGAGATCGCTACTTGAGGCCGAGCTTGGCGCAGGCGGCCGCGTACTCGGCGGTGCAGACCTTGTCGGCCTTGAGGGCGCCGCCCGGGCCGAGCAGGACCTTGCCGATGTTGTCCTGGGTGACGACGGTCGGGGTGAACAGCTCCGACGGCGTGCCGAACAGCGTCGTGTTGCCCTTCGGGGTCTCGCCCTGGACGAACGCGTGGGCCGCATTGGCGGCGGCCTCCGCGACGATCTTGATCGGCTTGGAGATCGTGTTGTACTGGTCGCCGGCGATGATCCGCTGCGCGGCGGCGAGCTCGGCGTCGTTGCCGGTCACCGGCGGGACGTCGGTGCCGGCGGCCTTGAACGCGGCGACGGCGGCGCCGCCCGTGCCGTCGTTCGCGGCGACGACGCCCGCGATCTGGCCGCGGAACTTGCTGATCTGGCCGCTGACCCACTGCTGGGCCTTGGCGGGCTCCCAGCCGGGAGTGTCGTACTCGGCGAGCAGTTTGAAGCCGCTCGGGTCGACCGAGCTGTGGATGCCCTTCTTGATGAGGTTCGCGGCCGCGTCCGTCGGCGAGCCGTTGACCTCCAGGATGCCGCCCTCGGCCTTCTCCTGCTTGAGGTGGTCGACCAGCGACTGGCCGATCATCGCGCCGATCTTCTCGTTGTCGAACGAGACGTAGTAGTCGGCCTTGGCCGCCGGGATGGGGCGGTCGTAGGCGATCACCTTCACGTCCCGGGACTGCGCCATCCGGACGATCGACGCCGCCGCGGCCGAGTCGACCGGGTCGATCACGATCGCCTTGACGCCCTGGGCGAGCACCGAGCTGGCCTGCTGCTGCTGCTTGGAGGCGTCGGCGCCGGCGTTCTGGTAGAGCACCGTGCAGCCGCCGCACAGCTGCTTCATCTTGGCCTTGAACAGCGGGGCGTCGTAGAGCTCGTAGCGGGTCGAGGCGATGTCGGGCATGAGGAACGCGATCTTGGCGCTCTTCGCGTCGCCGCCGCCGGACCCCGCGCTCTTGGAGGAGCACGCCGCGGCGGGGGCGAGCGCGGCGAGCGCCGCGGCGGCCGCGGCGACCGTCCTGAGAGAGGGCTTCTTCACAGAGTTCTCCTCGGGGGTGCGCCCGTGAAGGGGGCGATGGAGCCGATGCGGCGTCCGCTCGACCGGGATCGGCGGCCACCGCGGGGAGAACGTAACATTCCGAACGTTAGAAGTGTCAATACATGGGCGTTAACTAACACGGATGATCGTGAAGATGATCGTTCCGGGAGTCAGTAAAGCCTGGTCACAGCTCAGCATCGATCCCGTGGGGGCCCTAGGCGTCCACGGGTCAGGCGATGTTAGTTGTAACGTCCCGTGCTCACACGGAGGTCAGCGGCGCGGGCGCACGGCGACGTCGTAGTCGACCTTGTGCTTCGCCAGTTCGGCCAGCGCCTCCGGCGCCGCCCCGTCGTCGACGACGACGCGCTCGAAGTCGCTCAGCGGCGCGACCCGGTGCAGCGCGGTGCGGCCCAGCTTCGTGTGGTCCACCAGCAGGACGTTGCGGACGGCGCTGCGCAGCATGGCCCGCTTGACGACCACGACCCGCTGCTCCTGGTGGCCGGCGTTGCCCGCCGACACCGCCGAGGTCGACACGAAGCACAGGTCGACCTGCAGGGACTCGATCATCTCGACGCACGAGACGCCCATGAAGGAGTTGTGCAGCGGGTCGTAGTCGCCGCCGAGCGCGATCAGCCGGATGCCCTGCACCGGGGCCAGCAGGTTCAATCCGTCCAGGAAGTTGGTGACGATCGTCAGCGGGCCGAGGCCGGGGAGCCGCCGGGCCAGGGCGAGGGCCGTCGTCGAGTCGTCGAGCATGATCGCCATGCCGGGCTCGACCAGCTCCGCCGCCCTGGCGGCGACGGCCTCCTTCTCGTCGCGCATCGTCTTGGCGCGGTAGGCGACGCTGCTCTCGAAGACCCCGGACCGCTGCGCGGTGACCCCGCCGCGGTACTTGCGGACGATGCCCTGGCGCTCCAGCTCGTCCAGGTCGCGGTGGATCGTCATGAGGCTGACCCCGAACCGCTCGGCGAGCCCGGCGGCCGTCCCCGACCCCGCGGCGAGCACCGCCTCGGCGATCGCGTCCTGCCGCTGCGCGGGCCCCCGCCGCTGCCGGTCGCTCATGCCCCGCTCCTTCGTCCGGACGCCAGGCCAGAAGTTAACACCAGTAATGTTAAGAGCTCAACTCACCCGGTCACCGGTCGCCGCCCCCGGTCGTCGGCAGGCCCGCCGCGCGCCAGGCCTTGAACCCGCCCACGACGTCAGTCGCGCGGGTCAGCCCGAGGTCGTGCAGGGAGGCGGCGGCGAGGCTGGAGGTGTAGCCCTCCGAGCAGAACACGATGACGCGCAGGTCGTGGCCGGTGGCCTGGGGCAGCCGGGCGCCCGAGGCCGGGTCGAAGCGCCACTCCAGGACGTTGCGCTCCACGATCAGCGCGTCCGGGATCTCGCCCTCCTGCGCGCGCTGGGCGGCCGGGCGGATGTCGACCAGCACCGCCCCTTCTCTCATCTCGTCGTGAGCCTGGTCGGGGTGGACGCGCGCGAGCCGGTCGCGCGCCGCGGCGAGGATGTCATCGATAGTGCGTGCCATGGACCAAGCATGGCAGGCAGGTCAGGCCAGCTGCGCCTCGGCCGAGGCGAGCACCTCCTGGATCCGCAGGCCGTGGGCGGCGTCCAGCGCCGGGCCCGCGCCGCTCCGGACGGCGGCGGCGAACTCGGCCACCATCGTGGCGAAAGCGTCGTCGCCGAGCTGCGACCAGTCGAGCCGCGCGTGGCCGCCCCGCCCGTACACCTCGACGTGGGCGGGCGGGAGCTCCCCCATGCCCGCCATCGACACCGACGCCTGGCTGATCGCGCCGCCCTCGTGCTCCAGCATCAGCCCCAGCCAGCCGAGCGGGTCGCCGTGCGCGCGCACGGCGGCGACCCGGCCGAGCGCGGCGTCCAGCAGGTCGACGATGTGGGGGCCGAGGTCGAGCAGCGCCCCCTTCTCCAGCCGCCACGGCGTGGCGAAGGGGCCCCCGCTCAGCACGGACGAGACGAACGAGCCGTAGCCGCCGAACGGCTCCAGCCCCCGCGCCCGGTCGAGGAAGTCGCGGGCGGCGCGCGAGTAGCGCAGCGTCAGGACCATCTGCGAGACGACGCCCGCCTCGGCGACGGCGCCCGCAAGGCGGCGGGCGCCGTCCAGGTCCATGGCGAGGGGCTTCTCCAGCAGGACGGCCTTGCCCGCCCGGGCGGCCCGGGCGGCGAGGTCGGCCTGCACGTCCGGCGGGACGGAGAACGCCACGGCCTCGCAGGCGTCGAACAGCTCCTCGATCCGCTCGAACGAGGGCGCGCCGTGCTCGCCGGCCAGTGCGGCGGACGCCTCGGGCCGCCGGGCCCACACGCCCGCGAGCCGCGTGGCCGGACCCGCCGCCAGCGCCGGCGCGTGCACCATCCCCGCCCAGGGTCCCGCCCCGACCAGCCCCACCGCCACGGAATCGCTCATGGGACAAACGTAGACGATCTACCAGCTTTCCGGCGCAGTGCGCGGCGGGGGCGGCGGGCGTCAGCCGAGCTGGACGCCGAAGAACAGCGCGAGGAGCGCGCCCAGGGCCCCGAGCGCGCCCCAGGCGGCGAGCCCGGCCTTGGACGTGGCGCGGGTGTGCAGGAACGCGGCCACGCCCGACAGCAGGACGAACACCAGCTTCACCTCCAGGGTGCGCTGGGCGGCGCCTTCCAGGTCGTCCGCGACGATGTTCCAGACGCCGGTGAGGACGAGGACGGCGAACGCGGGCCAGGCGATCGTGTTGAACCGGCGGGCGGCGGCTTTGGTGACGCCCTCGTGGCCGCGCAGCGCGGGCACGAGCGCGCCGAGGGTGATCTGCCCGCCGACCCAGATCGTCGCGGCGAGCACATGCAGGAAGATCCGCACGTCGGCGGTGGTGACGGCGAGCACGAGGGGCCTCCGAGGACGGACCGGGCAGGTGGTGGGACGGGTCGCCCCGGACGTTACCGCCCGCCCCGGCGGTGTCCGGCGAAGACCCGGGCGCCTCAGGTGGTCCGCTCCCATCCCCGGCGGGGACGGTGCATGCCGAGCTGCTCGTCACGGCTGCGGTAGACGATGTAGGGGCGGGTCAGGTAGCCGACGGGCGCGGTGAGCATGTGGACCAGGCGGGTGAACGGCCAGATGGAGAACAGCACGAGCGCGCTGATCGCATGGAGCTGGAACAGGATCGGCACACCGGTCATCAGGTCGGGGTCGGGCCGCAGGTAGAAGATCGACCGGAACCAGGGGGAGACCGTTTCCCGGTAGTCGTAGCCGCCTCCGACGATGTTCGCGACGACGGTCGCGGACAGGCCGAGGACGATGGTCAACGCCAGGACGGCGTACATGAGCTTGTCGTTGCGGGTGGTGGCGGAGAACACCGGCCCGACCGTGCGGCGACGGTAGATCAGGATCGCCAGTCCGGCCAGGGTGCAGAAGCCCGCGACGGTGCCGAGCACCACGGCGACGACGTGGTACATGCCCTCGGTCACGCCGGCGGCCTCCGTCCAGTCGTCGGGGATCAGCAGCCCGCCGACGTGGCCGAGCGCCACGAGGATGATGCCGAAGTGGAACAGCGGGCTCCCGATGCGCAGCAGCCGCCGTTCGTAGAGCTGGGACGAGCGGGTCGTCCAGCCGAACTTGTCGTAGCGGTAGCGCCAGATGTGCCCGAGGACGAACACCACCAGGGCGACGTAAGGCAGGGCGACCCAGAGGAGGATGCCGGCGACGCCGGGGTCGCCGCCGTTCTCGGCGGCGAGAACGGGCAGGTCACTGGTCATGAGCGGGCTCCAAGAACGGGATCGGGCAGGAAGACCGGCCCCATGGCGGTCGCGTCGGCGCCGTAGGGGGCGAGGCCGACCTCCTCTTCGGGCGGGCCTTCGGCGACGAGCCGGGCCACGGCGTCCTCGGCCCGCCCGGTCAGCGGCGGCAGCGTGGCCGTGACGGCGTCCAGGACGGCCTTCCACGGCGACCCGGACTCGCTGAGGGCCAGGCGCAGGATCTCCAGGCCGGCGCGGTGCTCCAGGAGCAGCCGGCGTCCCTGTGCGAGGTCGCCGGTGGCGGCGAACTCCAGCACGACGGCCAGGTGGTCGGGCAGCTCGCCTTCGTCCAGGCCGAGCCCGGCCGCCTGGTACGCCTGCTTGAACCGCACCAGGGCCATGCCGCGTTTGCGGGTGTCCCCGTAGGCGTAGTACGTGAGGTAGAGGCAGCAGCGTTTGCGGTGGTCGAACGTGGCGACGTAGTCGGCCGCCAGCTCGCGCGGCGGGGTGGCGTCCAGATGGTCGAGGACGCGGCTCAGCGGCTCCGCGGCCGGCGGGGGCAGGCTCGCCACGGCCCGGCGCAGCAGCGGCCGCCGCCCGAGCAGTTCCTCGTCGGGGTAGCCGAGCAGCAGCGAGGCGACCTGCCAGGCGGTGGCGAGCTCGGTGTCGGTGAGACCTGCCTTGTTCGCGGGTCTGATCTTCACGGCCTGGGCTCCGTTCCGGCGTCGTCCGAGTCCGCGGACGGGTCGCCGCCCTCCCGGACCGGGCCCTCGTCGTCGTCGCGGGCGGGGAACAGTCCGGCGGGGGCGCCCTTGCCGTCCCAGTTGAGCAGGTTGACGCGCGTGTGCTTGTCGGCCGGGTCGACCGGGCTGTCGGAGGTCTGCCGCTCCCTGAGCATGTGGAAGTTCTCCACCGCGATGGGGCTGGCACCGCCGGACGCCTCGCCGAACGGCCCCGAGCCGCCGCCCAGCCCGGCTCCGCCCATTCCCGGTCCGCCCTCGTAGTCGAGCGCGCACTCCGTCGCCAGTTCCTCCAGGCCGTGGGCCTGCTCGGCGTGCGCGGGCGGGATCACGTACCGCTCGTCGTACTTGGCCAGCGCCAGCAGCCGGTACATGTCGTACATCGCCTCCCCCGACATCCCGACCCCCTGGGGGATCGTGTCGTCGGGCTCGCGGCCGAGGTTGATGTCGCGCATGTAGGACCGCATCGCGGCCAGGCGCCGCAGCACGGCGTCCACCGGGGCGGTGTCCCCGGCGGTGAACAGTTCGGCGAGGTACTCGACCGGGATGCGCAGCGCGTCGATCGCGGCGAACAGGTTCCCCCCGTCCTCGGCGTCGTGGCCGGTGTCGCGGACGACGTCCACGACCGGCGACAGCGGCGGGATGTACCAGACCATCGGCATCGTCCGGTACTCCGGGTGCAGCGGCAGCGCCACCTTGTAGGTGTTGATCAGTGCGTGGATCGGGGAGCGCTGCGCGGCCTCGATCCAGTCGGCCGGGATGCCGTCGCGCTCGGCCGCCGCCACGACCTCCGGGTCGCTCGGGTCCAGGAACACCTGCCGCTGCGCCTCGTAGAGCCCGGTGTCGTCGGGGGTGGACGCGGCCTCCAGCACCTTGTCGGCGTCGTAAAGGATCAGCCCGATGTAGCGGAGCCGTCCCACGCAGGTCTCCGAGCAGACGGTGGGGATGCCGACCTCGACGCGCGGGAAGCAGAACGTGCACTTCTCGGCCTTGCCGGTGCGGTGGTTGAAGTACACCTTCTTGTACGGGCAGCCCGACACGCACATCCGCCAGCCGCGGCAGCGGTCCTGGTCGACCAGCACGATGCCGTCCTCGGTCCGCTTGTAGATCGCGCCGGACGGGCAGGACGCCGCGCAGCTGGGGTTGAGGCAGTGCTCGCAGATCCGCGGCAGGTAGAACATGAAGGTCTTGTCGAACTCCATCTTCACCTTGTCGGAGATCTCCTTGAGCAGGACGTCCTTGGCACCGTGCTCGACCGAACCGCCGAGGTCGTCGTCCCAGTTCGCCGACCAGGAGACCTTCATGTCCCTGCCCGACAGCAGCGACTTCGGCCGTGCGACCGGCGTGTGCTCCTGCAGGGGCGCGTCGGTGAGGGTCTCGTAGTCGTAGGTCCAGGGCTCGTAGTAGTCGTCGATCCCGGGCAGCTTGGGGTTGGAGAAGATCGTCAGGAGCTTGCGGAGCCGGCCGCCGCCCTTGAGGGCGAGCCGGCCGCGCCGGTTCAGCGTCCAGCCGCCGCGCCAGCGCTCCTGGTCCTCGTACCGCCGAGGGTAGCCCTGCCCGGGCCGGGTCTCGACGTTGTTGAACCACACGTACTCGACGCCGCTGCGGTTGGTCCACGCCTGCTTGCAGGTGACCGAGCAGGTGTGGCACCCGATGCACTTGTCGAGGTTCATCACCATCGACATCTGCGCCATGACCCGCATCAGTACTGCACCTCCTGGGAGCGGCGGCGGATGACGGTGACCTCGTCGCGCTGGTTGCCGGTCGGGCCGAGGTAGTTGAACGCGAACGACAGCTGCGCGTACCCGCCGATGAGATGGCTCGGCTTGATCAGCAGCCGGGTCAGCGAGTTGTGGATGCCGCCGCGGCGGCCGGAGGTCTCCGACCGCGGGACGTCGATCAGCTTGTCCTGCGCGTGGTACATGTACACCGTGCCCTCCGGCATCCGGTGCGACACGATCGCCCGGGCGACGACGACGCCGTTGCGGTTCACCGCCTCGATCCAGTCGTTGTCGCGCACGCCGATCTTCGCGGCGTCCACCCCGCTCATCCAGATCACCGGGCCGCCGCGCGACAGCGACAGCATGAACAGGTTGTCCTGGTACTCCGAGTGGATCGACCACTTGTTGTGCGGGGTGAGGTAGCGGACGGTCAGCCCCAGCTCGCCGGTCTCGCCGAGCTCGGGCTCGCCGAACAGGGCGGACATGTTGAGCGGCGGGCGGAACGTCGGCAGCTGCTCGCCCAGCTCGGCCATCCAGTCGTGGTCGAGGTAGAAGTGCTGCCGCCCGGTCAGGGTGTGCCACGGCTTGAGCCGCTCCACATTGATCGTGAACGGCGAGTACCGGCGCCCGCCGGCCTCCGACCCCGACCATTCCGGGGAGGTGATGACGGGCACGGGACGCGCCTGGGTGTCGGCGAACGTGATCTGCCTGCCCTCGTGCTCGGCGGCCAGATCGGCGAGGCGCTGCCCGGTGCGCCGCTCCACCGCCCGGAATCCCTGGGTGGCGAGCTGCCCGTTCGTGGTCCCGGACATCGCCAGGATCATCTCGCAGGCGTGCACGTCGCGCCGCAGCGACGGACGCCCGTCCGCCGGGCCGCCCCGCACCACGCCGTTCTTGTGCCTCAGGTACTCGACCGCGCCTTCCATGTCGAACGTGACGCCCTTGGTGGTCGCGCCGAGCCGCTCGGCGAGCGGGCCGAGCGCGGTCATCTTCGCGGCGACGGCCGGATAGTCGCGCTCCACCGTCACCAGCTTCGGCATCGTCACTCCGGGGACGGGCTCGCATTCGCCCTCGGCCCAGTCGGCGACGCGTCCGTGGGGGGTGGCCATCTCGTCGGGGGTGTCGTGCAGCAGCGGCACGGCGACGACGTCCTTGCGGACGCCCAGATGCCGTTCGGCGAGCCGGCTGAACTGGACGGCGATGTCCTGGAAGGCCCGCCAGTCGCTCCGGGTCTGCCACGGCGGCGCGATCGCGGGGTTGAACGAGTGCACGAACGGGTGCATGTCGGTGGTGTTGAGATCGTGCTTCTCGTACCAGGTCGCGGCCGGCAGCACGATGTCGGAGTAGACCGTGGTGCTGGTCATCCGGAAGTCCAGCGACAGCAGCAGGTCCAGCTTCCCGGCCGGGGCCTCGTCCCGCCAGACGACCTCCCTCGGGCGTTCGTCCGGCGGTGTCTCCTCCGCCCGTACGGCGTCGTCGGCGCCGAGCAGGTGCTTGAGGAAGTACTCGTTGCCCTTGGCGGACGAGCCCAGCAGGTTGGAGCGCCACACGGTCAGGACACGGGGGAAGTTCTCCGGGGCGTCGGGGTCCTGGCAGGCGAACTTCAGCCGGCCCGCCTTCAGCTCGTCCACGATGTGCTCGCCGGCCGGCCTCCCGGCGGCCTCCGCCTCGTCGGCGAGGGTGAGCGGGTTGCGGTCGAAGGTCGGGTAGGACGGCATCCAGCCCAGCCGTGCCGCCTGCGCGATCACGTCGGCCGTGGACCGTCCGGCGAGCTGCCCGCCGCCCGTCGCCGCCGACAGGGTGCCCGCGTCGAACTGGTCGTAGCGGAACTGGTCGGAATGCAGGTACCAGAAGGCGGTGCCGATCATCTGGCGGGGCGGGCGGGACCAGTCCAGCCCGAACGCCAGCTGCGCCCACCCGGTCACCGGGCGGCACTTCTCCTGCCCGACGTAGTGCGCCCAGCCGCCGCCGTTCACGCCCTGCCCGCCGGTCAGCGTGGTCAGCGCGAGGAACGTCCGGTAGATGGTGTCGGAGTGGAACCAGTGGTTGGTGCCAGCGCCCATGATGATCATCGACCGGCCGCGGGACTCCTCGGCGTTCGCCGCGAACTCCCGCCCGATCCGCTCGGCCGCCCGCGCGGGGACGCCGGTGACCGTCTCCTGCCAGGCCGGTGTGCCCGGCTCCGACGCGTCGTCGTAGCCGGAAGGCCACGAACCGGGCAGCCCGGCCCGTCTCACCCCGTACTGGGCGAGCAGCAGGTCGAACACGGTCGTGACCAGATGGCCGCCGACCTCCCGGACCGGCACGCCCCTGCGGAGCGTTCCAGGGGCGCCGTCGACGCCGTCGAACCGGGCCAGCTCGATCTCGACCGTCTCGCCGCCCTCGACCGACAGCAGCGGGTCGGCGTCGCCCAGGTCCAGGTTCCACCTGCCCACGCCGGCGTCGCCGTACCGGAATCCGAGCGACCCGTTCGGCACCAGCGGATGCCCGGTGTTCGCGTCCAGGATCACGGTCTTGAACGCGGCGTTCTCCGACTCCGCCTCCGCGCCCGGCAGGTCGGCCGCTGTGAGGAACTTGCCCGGGACGCAGGTGCCGTCGCGCTCCTCCAGCCGCACGAGGAAGGGCAGGTCGCTGTAGCGCTTGACGTAGTCGGCGAAGTACGTCGCCTGCCGGTCGACGAAGAACTCCTTGAGGATGACGTGCCCCATGGCCATCGCCAGGGCGCCGTCGGTGCCGGGCTGGGCGGCCAGCCACTCGTCGGCGAACTTGACGTTGTCGGCGTAGTCCGGGGAGACGGCCACGACCTTCTGGCCCCGGTAGCGGGCCTCGGTCATCCAGTGCGCGTCCGGGGTGCGGGTCACCGGCAGGTTCGAGCCCCACATGATCAGGTAGCCAGCGTCCCACCAGTCGCCCGATTCCGGGACGTCGGTCTGGTCGCCGAACACCTGCGGGGACGCCACCGGCAGATCGGCGTACCAGTCGTAGAACGACAGCATCGTGCCGCCGATCAACGACACGAACCGGGCGCCCGACGCGTGCGACACCATCGACATCGCCGGGATCGGAGAGAAGCCGGCGATCCGGTCGGGGCCGAACTCCCCGATGGTGTGGACGTGCGCTGCGGCGATCATCTCGGTGGCCTCGTCCCACGTCGCGCGGACGAGGCCACCGCGGCCCCGCGCGCCCTTGTAGGCGCGGGCCTTCTCCGGGTCGGAGACGATGGCGCGCCACGCGGTCACCGGGTCGCCGGTGCGGGCCTTGGCCTCCCGGTACATCTCCAGCAGGACACCGCGCACGTACGGGTACCGCACGCGGGTCGGCGAGTAGGTGTACCAGGAGAACGACGCGCCCCGGGGGCAGCCGCGCGGCTCGTACTCGGGACGGTCGGGTCCCACCGAGGGGTAGTCGGTCTGCTGCGCCTCCCAGGTGATGATGCCGTCCTTGACGTACACCTTCCAGGAGCACGATCCGGTGCAGTTCACCCCGTGGGTGGAGCGCACGACCTTGTCGTGCGACCAGCGGTCACGGTAGAACGCGTCCGCCTGCCGCCCGCCCTTCTTGGTGATGGTCCGCAGATCGGGCGAGATCCGCGCGCGGGTGAAGTACCTCCGCGTGCCCACCAGTGCGTCTTCCAGCGGGCCGTCCAGGCCAGGCCGGCCATCGGTCGAGCTCAACTCCGCTTCCCTTCCCTATACGTCCTGGCGGCCCGGCGCGGCGCGCCGGACGACCGTGGCGGTGAACAGCGCGGCGGCCGCGGCCACGAGCGCGAGCAGAACCAGTCCGGCGGCGTACGAGCCGTAGGCGCCGTAGACGAAGCCCATCACCAGCGGCGGGACGAACCCGCCGAGTCCGCCCGCGGCGCCGACGACGCCGGTGACCGCGCCGACCTTGCTCACCGGGGTGAGCTGAGCGACCAGCGCGAACGTCGCCCCGCTGCCGGCGCCGAGCGCGGCGGCCATGGCGAGGAACGCGATCGTCCCGAGCGGCGTCAGCGGCGGCGCGGACGCCTGCGCCGCCGCGCCCGCCACCGTCACCGCCAGGGCCACGACCATCACCCGGGCTGCGCCGACCCGGTCCGACAGCCATCCGCCGAGCGGGCGCATCACGACGGCCAGCAGGACGAACCCCGCCATCCGGTTCGCGGCGTCCGCCTGGGACAGCCCGTACTGCGTCTTCAGATACGTCGGCAGGTACACCGAGAACGCGACGTAGCCGCCGAAGGCCACCGCGTACAGCGCCGACATCTGCCAGGTCACGCCCATCCGGGCCGT
This sequence comes from Actinomadura citrea, assembly GCF_013409045.1. Classification (NCBI taxonomy): domain Bacteria; kingdom Bacillati; phylum Actinomycetota; class Actinomycetes; order Streptosporangiales; family Thermomonosporaceae; genus Actinomadura; species Actinomadura citrea. The sequence continues at coordinate 5,116,165 of NZ_JACCBT010000001.1, forward strand.
GGCGACCAGCCGTTTCGCGAGCGGCTCGGCCGGCGCCGTCCGCCCGGGGGCCTCCCGCAGGACGAGCCAGGCGGCCGCCGCGTACACGGCGAGCAGCACGGCCATCACCACGAACGGGAACTCCATCCCGTACCTGTCGACCTCCTTGACCGTCGTCAGAGCGCTGATCGCGGTGCCGCCCATCCCGGCGCCGAAGATCCCGATCGCCAGCCCGCGCCGCTCGGGCGGGAACCAGGCGTTGACGAAGGGGACCCCGACCGCGAACGTCGTGCCGGCGATGCCGAGGAAGAACCCGCCCGCGAGCAGCGACGCCAGCGAGGAGTGCCCGGCCAGGCCCAGGTAGAGGACGGGCACGATGGTGAACAGCGAGACCGCGGGGAACATCGCCCGGCCGCCGAACCGGTCGGTCAGCGCGCCGACGGGGATGCGTCCCAGCGAGCCCACGACCACGGGCACGGCCACGAGCAGGGACTGCTCGAACGACGACAGCTCCAGCGAGTCCTTGAACCGCGGGCCGAGCGGGCTCAGCAGCGCCCACGCCCAGAAGTTCACCGCGAACCCGATCGTGGCCACCGCCAGCATGACCATCGGCCGCCCGCCGCCGCCCCGCCCGGTCTCCGCGGGGCCCGCTTCCGCCGTCCGGCGTGTCCCAGTCACCGTGCTCCTGCCTCCGTCAGCCCGATTTCGGTGGGCCTTCCCTGCGCGTCCTGCGGACACCCATGATCGGTTTCCGCCGCACCACCCTCGTGGAGCTCGGTGACGCGCGGTAGGGACCTTGGTCCCGACGGCGGGCCCGGCGGTCGGGGCCGCCGGGCGACCGGCGTCCCGCACCATGACCTACCGTTGTCACCGTGACCGACCATCGTGAGCACGGCGAGCTGGTGGAGGCGCTGCGGGCGGCCGGGGTCAGCGGGGTGGACGACTCGGCGCTCGCGCGGTCCCTGTACTCCTCGGACGCCTCCCTGTACCGGGTGCCGCCGCGGGTCGTGGTGACGCCCCGTGAGACGGGCGAGCTGCCGGCCGTCCTCGCGGTGTGCCGCGACGCCGGGGTGCCGCTCACCATGCGGGGCGCCGGGACGTCCATCGCGGGGAACGCGGTCGGGCCCGGGGTCGTCGTCGACGTGAGCCGGCACCTCGACCGGGTGCTGGAGATCGACCCGGAGGCGGGGACGGCGCTGGTGGAGCCCGGCATCGTGCAGGCGCGCCTGCACCGGGCGGCGGCGGAGCACGGGCTGCGGTTCGGGCCCGATCCGTCCACCCGGACGCGCGCCACGCTCGGCGGGATGATCGGCAACAACGCGTGCGGGTCGCGGGCGCTCGGCTACGGGCGCACGAGCGACAACGTGCTCGGCCTCGACGTCGTCACCGGATCCGGGGAGCGGCTGCGGCTCGGCGACGTGCCGGGGGCGCGCCCCGGCAGCGTCCTGCTGGAGCGGCTGCGGGGGCTGGTCGGTGAGAACCTGGCCCTCGTGCGGACGGAGTTCGGGCGGTTCGGCCGGCAGGTCTCCGGTTACTCGCTGGAGCACCTCCTGCCGGAGAAGGGCTTCGACGTCGCCCGCGCGCTGGTGGGAAGCGAGGGAACGCTCGCACTGACGCTGGCGGCTCGGGTGCGGATGGTCCGGGAGCCCGCGCACCGGGCGCTCGTGGTGCTCGGATACGGGTCGATGGCCGAGGCCGCCGACGCCGTCCCGGCGATCCTGCCGCACGGCCCGGTCGCGTGCGAGGGGCTGGACTCGCGGATCGTGAACGTCGTGCGGGAGCGGCGGGGCGCCGGCGCGGTGCCGCCGCTGCCGTCCGGGTCCGGATGGCTGCTGGTGGAACTGGCCGGATCCGAGCCGGGGGCGCCGCGTTCCACGGCGCGCGAGATCATCGCCGCGTCCGGCTGCGCCGACTCGGCTCTCGTGGAGGACATGGCGCTGGCCGACGCGCTGTGGCGGATCCGCGAGGACGGCTCCGGGCTCGTCGCGCGCACGCCCGCCGGCGAGCAGGCGCACGCCGGGTGGGAGGACGCGGCCGTCCCGCCCGAGCGGCTCGGCGCGTACCTGCGGGAGTTCGAGACGCTGCTGGCCGGCTACGACCTGTTCGGCGTCCCGTACGGCCATTTCGGCGACGGGTGCATCCACGTCCGCATCGACTTCCCGTTCGGACGGACCGGCGGGACGCGCGTCTTCCGGGACTTCCTGAACGACGCGGCCGCACTGGCGGCCCGGCACGGCGGCACCATGTCGGGCGAGCACGGCGACGGGCGGGCCCGCAGCGAGCTGCTGCCGCACATGTACTCGGCCGGGGCGCTGGCGCTGTGCTCGGCCGTCAAGGACGTCTTCGATCCGGACGATGTACTCAATCCCGGCATCATCGTGCGCCCGGCGGCCGTGGACGCCGACCTGCGCGCCGTGCAGACGATCCCGCTGGACCGGGGCCTCGGTCTCGCCTACCGGGACGACCGCGGCGACCTGTCCCGGGCCGTGCACCGCTGCACCGGCGTGGGCAAGTGCCGTGCCGACAACACCGGGGCGGGCGGCGTGATGTGCCCGTCCTACCTGGCGACCCGGGAGGAGAAGGACTCCACGCGCGGACGGGCCCGGGTCCTCCAGGAGGTCGTCAGCGGGAAGCTCGGCCCGGACGGCTGGAGGTCCGAGGCCCTGCACGACGTCCTCGACCTGTGCCTGGCCTGCAAGGGCTGCGCGTCCGACTGCCCGACCGGCGTCGACATGGCCTCCTACAAGGCGGAGGCGCTGCACCGGCGGTACCGGGGGCGGATCCGGCCGCGGTCCCACTACGCGCTCGGCCGGCTCCCGCTCTGGACCCGGCTCGCCGCCAGGGCGCCCGCGGCGGTCAAGGCGGTCAACGCGGCGATGCGGTCGCGCGCGTTGAAGCCGCTGCTCGCCTGGGGCGCGGGCATCGACCGGCGGCGCACGCTCCCCGCGCTCGCGCCCGTGACGTTCCGGCGCTGGTTCGCCTCCCACCGCAGCCCGGAGGGCCGCAACGGCGACGTCGTCCTGTTCGTGGACAGCTTCACCGACGCGTTCTCCCCGGAGGTGGGCCGGGCGACCGTGCAGGTGCTGGAGCACGCCGGCTACCGCGTCACGGTGACCGAGCGCCCCGTGTGCTGCGGGATCACGTGGATCTCCACCGGGCAGCTGGACGGGGCGCGGGCGCAGGCGCGCCGCACCGTCCGCGCGCTGCTCCCCCACGTCCGGCGCGGCGCCAGGGTCGTCGGCATGGAGCCGTCCTGCACCGGGGTGCTGCGGTCCGACGCCGAGGAGCTGCTGAGGGGCGTGGACGCGGCCGCCGCCCGCGAGGTCGCCGCCGCGACCCGCACCCTGGCCGAGCTGCTCGCCGAGACACCGGACTGGACGCCGCCCGACCTGTCCGGCGTCACCGGGATCGCGCAGCCGCACTGCCACCACCACGCCGTCATGGGCTGGGCGAAGGACGCCGACCTGCTGCGGAAGGCGGGCGCGGGCGTCGAGCGGCTCGGCGACTGCTGCGGGCTGGCCGGCAACTTCGGCGTCGAGAAGGGCCACCACGAGGTGTCGGTCGCCGTCGCCGAGCAGCGGCTGCTCCCGGCCGTCCGCGCGGCCGGGGAGGACGCCGTGATCCTGGCCGACGGGTTCAGCTGCCGCACGCAGCTGCGCGAGCTGGCGCACCGCGACGGCGAGCACCTCGCCCAGCTCCTGGCCCGGCGCCTGCCGGGGCGCTGACCGCCCGGCGCGGCTAACCGCCCAGCGTGCGCGACAGGGTGAGCGCGGCGGTGTGCACGGCCGGTGCGACGGCGGCGAGCCGCATCCGGGTCGCCCAGCCCGACACCGACAGCGCGCCGAGGACCAGGCCGTCCGGGCCGAGGACGGGGCTCGCGGCGCAGACGATCCCGCGGCCGGACTCCTCCCGGTCGTAGGCGACGCCCTCCCGCCTGATCGTCTCCAGCTCCCGGGCGAGCAACCCCGGCGCGGTCACGCTGCGCTCGCTGGCCTTGACCAGCTCCGACTCCAGCACCCGCTGCACCGCCTCCGGCGGGGAGAACGCGAGGATCGCCTTGCCCACCCCGGTCACGTGCGCGGGCAGCCGCCCGCCCACCTGCGACGGCAGCCGCGGCCCGCCGGAGGAGCCGAGGATCTCCACGTAGACCACCTCACCGCCCTCCAGCACCGCGAGGTGGACGGTCTGCCGGGTCGCCTCCCGCAGGTCCGACATGTACGGGACGGCGGCGTCCCGCAGCACCCGCTGGCGCGGGACCCGCTGCCCGATCTCGAACAGCCGCAGCCCGAGCCGCACCCGCGGGCCCCGGCGCTCCAGGAGCCCGGCGTCCACCAGGTCGAGGGCGATGCGGTGCGCGGTCGACTTCGGCAGGCCGCTGCGGCGGGCCAGCTCGGCGGCGCCCAGGCCGTCGTCCTCCGGACGGAACGCCGACAGCACCGCGACGACGCGGCGCAGGAAGCTCTCCTCGGACGGAACGGACGGCATGGAAGAAGTGTCCCACCACGCGGGACGGCCGCGTTGCCCGCGGGGGCCCGGGCGGGAGAGGCTCGGCCTGCCCATACGAACGAAAGGACGGCCCCATGGACCCGGGTTCCGTGGAGAAGGCCGCGGCCGCGCTGCTCGACGCGTACGCCACCGGCACTCCCATCTCGCCCCTGACGAAGGACCATCCGGACATGTCGGTGGCCGACGCCTACGCGGTCCAGCTCGCCCAGGTCAAGGCCTGGACGGCCGCCGGCGCGCGGATCAAGGGCCACAAGGTCGGCCTGACCTCGGCCGCGATGCAGCGCCAGATGGGCGTGGACCAGCCGGACTTCGGCGTGCTGCTGGACACGATGTTCCTGCCGGAGAGCGCCCCGATCGACACCGGCCGGTTCCTGCAGCCCCGGATCGAGCCGGAGGTCGCGTTCGTGCTGGGCCGCCCGCTGGCCGGTCCCGGCGCCACGACGGCGGACGCCGTCGCGGCCGTCGAGTACGTGCTGCCCGCGCTGGAGGTGATCGACTCCCGCATCGCGGACTGGAAGATCACCCTTCCGGACACGATCGCGGACAACGCCTCCAGCGGAGGCGTCGTGCTCGGCACCCGCCCGGTCCGGCTGGACGACCAGGACCTGTCGCTGATGGGCTGCCTGCTGCGCCGCGACGGCGACCTGATCGACACCGGCGCGGGCGGCGCGGTCCTCGGCTCGCCGGTCAACGCGCTGGTCTGGCTGGCCAACGTCCTCGGCGAGCGCGGCGTGAGCCTGGAGGCCGGGCACGTGGTCCTGCCCGGCTCGATCACCGCGGCCGTACCGGTCGCGCCCGGGCAGACACTGACGGCGACGTTCGCCGGGATCGGTTCGGTGACCGCTCGGTTCGGAAGGGAGGAGCTGACATGAACGAAGCGACCCGGGGGACGCGGGGGGCCGCCCCCTCGCAGGGAACGGGAACGGGCAGGCTGACGGCGGCGATCGTCGGGCCGGGCAACATCGGCACCGACCTGCTGGTCAAGCTCCAGCGCAGCGAGCTGATCGACGTCCACTCGATGGTCGGGGTGGTGCCCGGGTCCGACGGCCTGGAGCGCGCCCGCAAGATGGGCGTCGAGGCGTCGGCGGAGGGCGTGGAGTGGCTGCTGAAGCAGCCCACGCTGCCCGACCTGGTGTTCGAGGCGACGTCGGCGAAGGCGCACCTGGCCAACGCGCCCCGCTACGAGGAGGCGGGGATCACGGCGATCGACCTGACACCGGCCGCGACGGGCCCCCTGGTGTGCCCGCCGGTGAACCTGGACTCGCTGTCGGACGCCCCCAACCTCAACATGATCACCTGCGGCGGGCAGGCGACGATCCCGATCGTGCACGCGGTGTCCTCGGTGGTGCCCGTGCCGTACGCCGAGATCGTCGCGTCGATCGCGTCCCGCTCGGCCGGGCCCGGCACCCGCGCGAACATCGACGAGTTCACCGAGACCACGGCCCGCGCGATCGAGCAGGTCGGCGGCGCCGGGCGGGGCAAGGCGATCATCATCCTGAACCCGGTGGACCCGCCGATGATCATGCGGGACACGGTGTTCTGCGCGATCCCGTCCGACGCCGACACCAAGGCCATCGCGGAGTCGGTCGAGAAGATGGTCGCGAAGGTCGCCGCCTACGTCCCCGGCTACACGCTGCGGGTCGAGCCCCAGTTCGACGAGCCCCGCGACATCTGGAACGGGATGGCCCGCGTCGCGGTGTTCCTGGAGGTCCGCGGCAACGGCGACCACCTGCCGCCGTGGGCCGGCAACCTCGACATCATGACCGCGGCCGCAGCCAGGGTCGGCGAGCAGCTCGCGCGGAGAAAGGCCTCGATATGAGCGACGTCAGCGAGAAGATCCGGATCACCGACTCCACGCTGCGGGACGGCAGCCACGCGATGGCGCACCGCTTCACCGAGGAGCAGGTCCGGGGCGTCGTGCACGCCCTGGACGCCGCCGGCGTCGAGGTCATCGAGGTCACCCACGGCGACGGCCTCGGCGGGTCGTCCTTCAACTACGGCTTCTCGCTGGAGGACGACGTCAAGCTCGTCGCCGCCGCCGTGGACGAGGCCGCCCGGGCCAAGATCGCCGTCCTGCTGCTGCCGGGGCTCGGCACGGTCAACGACCTGAGGATGGCGCACGACGCGGGCGCGTCCGTCGCCCGGGTCGCGACGCACTGCACGGAGGCGGACGTGTCGCTGCAGCACTTCGCCGCCGCCCGCGACCTCGGCATGGAGACCGTCGGGTTCCTCATGCTGTCGCACCGGGTGCGCCCCGAGGAGCTGGCGCGGCAGGCCCGGATCATGGTGGACGGCGGCGCGCAGTGCGTCTACGTCGTCGACTCCGCCGGCGCCCTCGTCCTCGGCGAGGCGCAGGAGCGGATCAGCGCGCTGGTCAAGGAGATCGGGCACGAGGCGCAGGTCGGCTTCCACGGCCACCAGAACCTCTCCCTCGGCGTGGCCAACTCCGTCCTGGCACAGCAGAACGGCGCCCGGCAGATCGACGGCGCGCTGTGCGCTCTCGGCGCGGGGGCCGGCAACTCCCCCACCGAGGTCCTGGTCGCGACCTTCGAGCGGCTCGGCGTCCCGACGGGCGTGGACGTGCAGGGCGCGCTGGCGGCGGCCGACGACGTGGTGAAGCCGTTCCTGCACCGGCTGCCGTTCGCCGACCGCGGCGCGATCACGCAGGGGTACGCGGGCGTGTACTCCAGCTTCCTGCTGCACGCCGAGCGGGCCGCCGAGCGCTACGGCGTCCCGGCGCACGAGATCCTGCAGAAGGTCGGCGAGGCCGGCTACGTGGGCGGCCAGGAGGACATGATCATCGACGTGGCGCTCCAGCTCGCCGCCGAGCGCGACCGCGCGTCATAGCGCGAGCGGGCTGCGGTCCAGGTCCTCCAGGAGGGCGCGGGGGTCGTCGTAGACGGCCGCCGCGCCCGACTCCTCCAGCTCGGCGCGGCCCCAGCCACCGGTGAGGACGCACACGCACGGCATCCCCGCGCGCCGGGCGGCCTCGACGTCCCAGCGGGTGTCGCCGACGAACACGGCCCGGGCGGCGGGCACCGCGGCGCGTTCCAGGGCGAGCCGGACGAGGTCGGGCGCCGGCTTGGTCGCCTCCACCTCCGAGCCGGAGGTGGCGTCGTCGATCGCGTCGTCGGCGTCCAGCGCCGCGCGCAGCGCCTTCAGCTCGGGCGCGGCGGCCGAGCTGGCGAGCACGACGCGGCTCCCGCGCCCGGAGCAGGCCCGCAGCAGGTCGGCGGCGCCGTCGAAGGCCTGGAGCCGCGACCAGTACTGGGCGTACAGGGCCGTGTGCGCGGTGCGAATTCCGTCGTCGGCGTCCCGATCCCGGTCGTCCGGGAGCAGGTGGTCCAGCAGCTTGTCCGAACCCATGCCGACCGCCCGGTGCACGTCCGCCATGGGGACGGTGTGCCCGTGCTGGAGGAACGCCTGCCACCAGGTGGTGGCGTGCAGATAGTTGGTGTCGACCAATGTGCCGTCGACGTCGAAGAGCACCGCATCGATCATGCAGCGGCCCTACCCCGTCCGTCTCCGGGGAATCGGCGGCCCGCGCCGATCTCGATCGGTTGCACGGTGCAAGCGTTGGGATAGCGTGGCGTGATGACCCACGAGGAGCCCCGCGCGTCGACACCCCGCGGCCTGGCACGCCGGGAGCAGCTCGTGGGGATCGGTCTCGACCTGCTCGCCGAGGGCGGCTGGGCCGCGCTCACGGCCCGGGCCGTCGCGGACCGGGCCCGGATCCGGCCGGGGCTGCTCCACCACTACTTCAACGGGCTGCCGGGGCTGCACGTCGCCGTCGCGCAGCGGGCCAGCGAGACGATCGTCGACCCGGTGGTGGACGCGCTGGTCGCCGCGCCGGACACGGCGGCCGCCCTGCGGGCACTGCGCGAGCGCGTCCTGGACATGCTCGCCGGGGAGCGCAACCTCAGGCTCGCCGCCGAACTGCTGGTCCGGGCGCTGCGCGACCCGCGGATGGGCGCCGAGCGGCGGGACTGGTCGCGGGAGGTGCGGGCCCGCATCGCCGCGCGGCTGGAGCACCTGCGCCCCTCCTGGCCCCCCGAGCGCCGCGAGGGCACCGCCATGCTCTTCACCGCGATGCTGGACGGGCTGATGCTCCAGCTGATCCTCGACCCCGAACTGCCTGCCGACCCGGCCCTGCACGCGACCGAGGCTCTTGCCGCCGACTCCTGACCGGCGCTCAGTCCCGGCGCGCGGGGACGATCGCGACGGCGCGACGGGCATGCCGGAGCACCGCCGTGCTGGTCGAGCCCAGCCGGGCGATCCCGGCGCCCCGGTCTCCCAGGACCAGCAGCCCGGCGTCGTCGGCGGCGTCGAACAGCGCCGCCAAGGGGGGCTCCAGCAGCAGCGAGACCCGGATGTCGAGCCCCGGGTACCGCTGGCGCCACGGCGCCACGGCCGCCTCCAGCTCGGCGGCGCGCGTCTTCTCCAGCAGTTCCCTGTCGTGGAACAGCCCCAGCTCCTCCGCGTCGACCGCGGCGGGCTCCCAGCACGCGTACACCACGCGCAGCTCCCAGCCGCGCAGCGCCGCCTCGGCGGCGGCGAAGCCCAGCGCCGGGTCGCACCACGTCGTCCCGTCGGCGCCCGCCACGACCCGGCGGGGGCCCGTCCCGTCCTTGACGACGATCACGGGGCGGGAGGCGCCCGCCGCGAGCTCCAGCACCCCCGCGCCCTCGTCCAGCCGCCCGGGTGCCCCGATCACCGACAGCTGCGCCTCTCGGGACTCGCGCAGCAGCGCGCCGCGGGCCGGACCGCGGACCAGGCGGCCGCGCACCGCGCCGGTCGCCCCCAGCTCGCGCGCTCGCCGCGTGCCGCATTCCAGCAGGTTCTCCCCGACCCTCCTCATGACCGCCTCGCCGTGCGGGTCTTCGTACTCCTCCGGGTAGGGCCAGTGCCAGCAGTGGCACATCACCAGGTCGAGGCCGCGCAGCCGGGCCTCCTCGATCGCCCAGCGCAGCGCCGTGTCGTTCTCCGCCGTCCCGTCGTAGCCGAACAGGACGTGCCCTTGCTCGTCGTTCTCCACGCCCTTCATGTGCCTGCCCTCCTCCTGCCAGTCTGCGCGCTTCGCCGGCGCACCAGAAGAGGCGCGTGCGCGACCGCTTCCCGGAGCGATTACTGTCACGGACGAAGGAGGAGTCAATGAGAAGGCTAGGACGGGTCCGCCGCCGTTTCGGCTTCGACCGCAACGATCTGCGACGCGGCGTCGACCGCCGCCAATGGAAGGTCGGCGTCGCCGCCGCGGTGCTGTTCACGGTGCTCGCCCCGCCCGCGTCCGCGCTCCTGGCCGTCGACGCCCACCGCAGCGGCGTCCGGGCCGAGCACCGCAACGTCCACCGCGTCACGGCGCAGGTCGTCCACACCGACTCCCAGGGCGGCGCGGGCGTGCGGCACACCTACGCCGAGCTGGCCTGGACGTCCCTCGACGGCCGGATGCGGACCACCGTCGTCCCGGCCGACAAGTCCGTCAGACCGGGCATGGAGCAGCGCATCTGGGTGGACGCGGCGGGCAATCCGATCCAGCACCCTCAGACCCGCACCGCCACGCTGGCCACCACCGCGGTGGCCGCGGCCACGGCCGCGGTCGCCGTGGGGGCCCCTCTGCTGGCCGCCTACCTCCTCGTCCGCCGCCGCTGCGACCGCCGCCGCGAGGCCCTCTGGGACGAGAGCTGGACCAGCCTGGCCCAGCACGCCTGACCGGTTCCCCAAGCCGCCCCCATTTCTGGGTCACGGCGATCACGCCGAGATGATCTTCTTCGCCCCCGGGGGTAGGCCGAGGGCATCAGATCCTCGGGGGAAGGTGAGCGCGTGTACAGGAGGATCGCGGCGGAGCTCATGGGCACGCTGCTCCTGGTCTACTTCGCGGTGGGCGTGGCGACCCTGTCGTTCGGCTTCGGCGTCGCCGGGCGCAGCCTTTCGGCGGGCGTCGTCGCGACGGCGCTGGCCTTCGGCCTGGTGCTCCTCGTCCTGGTCTACGCGATCGGGCCGATCTCGGGCTGCCACATCAACCCGGCCGTCACGCTGGGCGTGCTGCTCGCCCGCCGGATCCCCCCGCTCGACGCCGTCGGCTACTGGATCGCCCAGTTCGCCGGCGGCATCCTGGGCGCGCTCCTGCTGTGGGCGACCTTCTCCGGCTCGCCGCTCTACGCCCGCTCCGTGACCGGCCTCGGCGCGGACGGGTGGGGCGACGCCAGCCTCATCCACATCGACATGGGCGGCGCGTTCCTCACGGAGGTCGTGCTGACCGCCCTGTTCGTGTTCATCGTCCTGTCCATGACGAGCACGGCGGCCATCCCGTCCGTCGCCGGGGTCGGCATCGGCCTCGCCCTCACGACCGTCCACCTCATCGGCATCCCGATCACGGGGACCTCGGTCAACCCGGCCCGCAGCCTCGGGCCGGCCGTCGTCGTGGGCGGGACGGCCCTGTCGCAGGTGTGGCTGTTCATCGTCGCGCCCCTGGTGGGGGCCGTGGTGGCCGCGGCGCTGCACGGCTTGGTCGGGCCGCCGGAGAAGGAGACCCCGCTCCCGCCCGTGCAGGAGGACGAGGCCCCCTAGCTCCACCGGCGGCCCGGCGGGGCGCGGCTCAGTCGGTGCCGAACTCCATGGCGGCGCGGTCGAGCACCTCGGCGTCCCGGGAGTCCTTGCCGCGGGAGGCGATCGCCTCCGCGCCGCCCGCCGGCATCGCGCCGATCAGCCCGGTCGAGGCCGCCTGCGCGGCGCCGATCAGGGCCGGGTGCGCGCTGCCGACCATGCCGAGCCCGGCGTACTGCTCCAGCTTGGCGCGCGAGTCGGCGATGTCGAGGTTGCGCATGGTCAGCTGGCCGATCCGGTCCACGGGGCCGAAGGCGGAGTCCTCGGTGCGCTCCATGGACAGCTTGTCGGGGTGGTAGCTGAAGGCGGGCCCGGCGGTGTCGAGGACGGAGTAGTCCTCGCCGCGCCGCAGCCGCAGGGTGACCTCGCCGGTGACGGCGGTCCCGACCCAGCGCTGCAGCGACTCGCGCAGCATCAGCGCCTGCGGGTCCAGCCAGCGTCCCTCGTACATGAGCCGGCCGAGCCGCCGCCCCTCGCTGTGATAGGTGGCGAGGGTGTCCTCGTTGTGGATCGCGTTGACGAGCCGCTCGTAGGCCGCGTGCAGCAGCGCCATACCGGGCGCCTCGTAGATGCCGCGGCTCTTGGCCTCGATGACGCGGTTCTCGATCTGGTCGGACATCCCGATGCCGTGCCGCCCCCCGATGGCGTTGGCCTCCAGGACCAGGTCGACGGCGGACCCGAACTCCTTGCCGTTGATCGTCACCGGGCGGCCCTGCTCGAAGCCGATCGTGACGTCCTCGGCGGAGATCTCCACGGCGGGGTCCCAGAACCGCACGCCCATGATCGGATCGACGATCTCGATCCCGGCGTCGAGGTGCTCCAGCGCCTTGGCCTCATGGGTCGCGCCCCAGATGTTGGCGTCGGTCGAGTAGGCCTTCTCCACGCTGTCGCGATAGGGCAGGCCGCGGGCGAGCAGCCACTGCGACATCTCCGTGCGGCCGCCGAGCTCGGTGACGAAGTCGGCGTCGAGCCAGGGCTTGTAGACCAGCAGGGACGGGTTGGCCAGCAGCCCGTACCGGTAGAACCGCTCGATGTCGTTGCCCTTGAACGTCGAGCCGTCGCCCCAGATCTGGACGTCGTCCTCCAGCATGGCGCGGACCAGGAGGGTCCCCGTCACGGCCCGTCCGAGCGGGGTGGTGTTGAAGTAGCTGCGGCCGCCGGAGCGGATGTGGAACGCGCCGCACGCCAGGGCGGCGAGCCCCTCCTCCACGAGGGCGGCCCGGCAGTCGACCAGGCGCGCGACCTCCGCCCCGTACTTGGCGGCGCGGCCGGGCACGGACGCGATGTCGGGCTCGTCGTACTGCCCGATGTCGGCGGTGTAGGCGCACGGCACCGCGCCCTTGTCGCGCATCCACGCGACCGCCACCGAAGTGTCGAGGCCACCGGAGAAGGCGATCCCGACGCGCTCACCGACGGGCAGGGAGGTCAGCACTTTGGACATGAGCACAAGTATGCACGCTCCTGCATGAACATGCAACGCGGTGCTTCAGGCTCGCCCGCACCCCACCGGGCGGGCCGGGCGTCGGGGCGTCGCTTCCGGGGCCGGCCCCGGCCCGATGCGCGTTCACAGGAACGAGGAATCAGCGCGAGGCGAGCGCTCCGGCCGACCTCGGTCCCCACACGGTGAAACTCGATCCCCACGCGGCGAAGGACAGGCCCCACATCCATCGGAAGAGCTTGACCAGCGGATACCTCGTTTCTTACTCGGCGAGTCGTCCGCCTCATGTATGGGCCGCCGCATCAGCGCGACCCTGAAGGCACCGTTCCATCACTCGTCTCCGAGTTCGCACCGGTTTCGCGCGTGCGGATCATTCGGCTTTCACGGTTCGCCGCTTACCAGGCGGCCGGCCGTGAACGCAAGTACGCGAAGCGGCATGGACTCAAGCCTCAATGCGAGATGCTTCATTCGTCGCATATTCGTCCCATCGAGATGCCGATCCACGCGCGGCCGGTTAATAATCATCGACCCTGACACCAACACTTGCCGCGCAAGTTTCACATGCGAAATGGGAATGACCGTAATGCGCCATTCCGAAACCCGAGAATGACCGCTTGTGGCCGATCGCCTTACATTCTGCGCGGCCTCGCGTTCCCTGGTTCATGGCGCTGCCGGAAGCCGGTCGCACGAGCAGAGGAGGCGTTCCATTGCGGAGCCGTCCGAACCCCGGGCCCCACTCCAGTGATCCCCCGGGCGCCGACATCCGACGGAGAATTGTCCGGTTACACCGGATTGCACGGAACGGAGGGAAACGAGATGGAGTCGGTTCGGCAAACAGGCGTTCACCGCCAAAGCAGCCGGAGGTACACGGAACCCCGCGGTTGCGGGGCAGCGGGGACGGGAAACACGGGCGACCCGAAAGCGATGTGTTTTCTAACGGCGCCGAGAGCTTTCCATCTGTTGGGCTCCCCGCTCTTCCAAAAGTCGACCCGGTCACGGGAAGATTGAGGACGGTAACGGAGAGCAACCACACCAACGGAAGCTTGAACTGATCATGGACACGCCCGTCAACCCCGCTGACCAGGCGTTAGCCCGTCTCCGCGAGGACTTCCAAGGCCACCGAATCTGGCGCGCCACGCGCTACGACGGGAGGCTCGGCGACTGGGTCGCCACCCTGCACGACCCAAAGGCCGGCATTGACCCGACCGTTATATGCAACACCGCCGAAGAGCTCCGCAAGGCGCTCACCAACGAGCTCAGCCGCGCGGCCTGCCGTCCGAGACCCGACCCCCGTAAGTGGGTGCGCCGGTAATGGGGTGGATCGAACCGAAGAATCTGCAGGCCCCAGTCTCAACTTCCTCCATTACAAGCCATCTTGACCGACTTGCACAGGAGGTCGTCCGGGAGGGCTGGAAGGCCGTGACGCGCTACGACGGGCCCCTCCCGCTCCTGCGCGTCTTCGACCCGGCCGTCCCGGGGTTCGGGGAGAGCGTCACGCTCGCCCCCGGATCGACGTCCGACGCCTGGTGGTACCGGTCGAGCACGGGTGAGGATCTGGCCCCGCACACCAACCCGGCCCGCGCGGCCGAGCGGATCACCCGGATCCTCACCCCCTACGTGGCGGCCGCGCTCGCCGCCCGGGCGCGCCGTCCGGTGAGGGACGGCACCGCGTTGCCGATCCCGCCGCCCGGCCCCGGCACGCCCCACACGGAAACGATCGCCTACCTCCATGCCCGCTTCGGTGTCCTGTGCTGGTGGGGCACCCACACCAAGGAATGGTGGGCGCTCATCCCCTGCGCCGCGCAGTGGAGGCTCGTCAACGCGCCCGCCTCGGAGACCCTCGCCCAGGCCATCCTCGACGTCCACGCGCACTGCTAGGCCCGGCAGCCGGGGAGGCCGCTGCTCCCCGGCGCCGGGCTCAGGTCGCCGCGGAGTGGTCGCGTTCCTGCAGGAGGGCTTTGTGGATCTTGCCTACGGGGGTCAGCGGAACGTCAGGGGTGATGACGAACTGGCGGGGGACCTTGTAGTCGGCCAGGCGGTCGCGGCAGTAGGCGGTCAGTTCGTCGGCGGTGGGCGGTTCGGCGCCCGGGCGCGGGACGACGTAGAAGCGGCCGACCTCACCGAGGATCGTGTCGGGGACGCCGATCCCGGCGGCCATCGCGACCTTCGGGTGGGCGGTCAGGACGTTCTCAATCTCGACCGGGTAGACGTTGAAGCCGCCCTGGATGTACATCTCCTTCTTGCGGCCGCGCAGGACCAGGTGCCCGTCGGGCTCCCCGGCGACCATGTCCCCGGTGGCGAGCCAGCCGTTCGGCAGGAAGACCTCGGCGGTCTCGTCCGGCATGTCCCAGTAGCCGGCGGCGACGCAGGCGCCGCGGATCTGGAGCTCGCCGGTCTCCCCCGGCGGCAGGACGGTCCCGTCGGGGGCCGTCACGCGCGCCTCGAAGTCGCCGATGATCGCGCCGAGGGTCCGGGAGACCGTCTCGGGGTCGTCGTCCATCGGGGACAGGACGCAGGCCCCCGAGGATTCGGACAGGCCGTAGAGGCCGTAGAGAGGCGCTCCGGGGAAGCCGCGGCGGATCGCGTCGGCGAGCGCGGGCTCCACGTTGGAGCCGCCCGCCATGCACAGCCGGACGGACGAGAGGTCGTGCTCGGCGAAGTCGGGGCGGCCGAGCATCAGCACGTACATCGTGGGGACGGCGCCGAGGAACGTCACCCGGTGCCGTTCGACGGCGCGCAGCGCGGCGTCCGGGGAGAACGCGGGCAGCAGCGCGACCGAGCCGCCGCTGACCAGCGCGGCCATGATGGTGCAGGTGATCCCGCCGACGTGGTTGAACGGGAGGTGGCCGAGCAGGACGTCCTCGCCGGTCATCCCGAAGTGGTCAGCCTGGGCCGAGGCCGAGGCCAGGATGCTCCGATGGGTGATGACGGCGCCCTTGGGGCGTCCCGTGGTGCCGGACGTGTAGAGGATCATCAGCGGGTCGTCCGGATCCACCGCGGCGCGGGCCGCGGTGAGGGACGGCGGGGCCGGGGTCGAGGCCAGGGCGTCGAAGCCCGCGCCGAAGTGCACGGCGGGCATGCCGGACGACTCGAAGTACGCGGCGAAGTCGAAGTCGGGCACGGCGTCGACGCCGACGACCAGCCGGGCGCCGCTCTGGCCGAGCATGTAGGCCAGTTCCTGCTCCCGGTAGCGGACGTTGAGCGGGACGACCACGGCGCCGATCCTGGCCGCGCCGAAGAACACCGCGAGCCATTGCGCGGTGTTGGGGCCGAGCAGGCCGATCCGATCGCCCTTTCCGACGCCGCGGGCCAGCAGGCCCGCCGCGACCCGGTCGGCGAGCCCGTCGAACCCGCCGAACGTGATGGTGCCGTCGCCGTCGTACAGGAACGCCTCGTCCCGCGTCGCCGCGGCCTCCAGCGCTCCGCCGACCGTCAATGCCCGCATGTCGCCTTCCCTCGTCCCGGTGGCATTCGTCAGGGAGCGGTCGTGCACGCACACCTCAGAGCTTGCGGCCGACCCCGGCGTAGAACCAGATCGGCAGGGCCTCCTCAAGGGAGACCGGGTGCTCCGGCCGCCACAGCGGCGCCCACACCAGGCCCGGGTCGACCAGTTCGAAGTCGCCGAACAGGCCCGTCACCTGGTCAAGGGTGCGCGGCGTGCCGGGCGCGTTCGTCCTCTTGTAGACCTCCACGACCTTCGCCACGATGTCGGGCACGCCGTCGGCGGAGGCATGGGTGATCGCCATGTGGCTGCCGGGCGCGAGCGCCTCGCGCAGATCGGCCATGACGCCGGGCGGGTCGTCCTCGTCCGGGATGAAGTGCAGGGTGGCGATCGTCAGCAGCGCGACCGGCTTCCCGAAGTCCAGCAGCCGGGTGATCTCGGGGTGCTCCAGGATCTCGCGGGGGCGGCGGATGTCGGCCTGGACCATCCGGGTGCCGGGCGAGTCGGCGAGGATCGCCCGTCCGTGCGCGACGACCTGGCCGTCGTAGTCGGCATAGGCGACGCGTGCGGCGGGGTTCACCGACTGGGCGATCTGGTGGACGTTCTGCTGGGTGGGCAGCCCGGTGCCGATGTCGAGGAACTGGTCGATGCCCTGCTCGGCCATGTACCGGACGGCGCGGCCCATGAACGCCCGGTTCTCCTTGATCAGGGTGATCAGGGTGGGGTCGGCGGACTTGGCCTCCTCGGCGCGGAGGCGGTCGGCCTCGTAGTGGTCCTTGCCGCCGAGGTAGTAGTCGTACATGCGAGCGATGTTCGGCACGCTCGGGTCGAATCCGCCTGGCCGAAGCCCCTCGCCTGCCACCGTGCCTCCCTGCCGGCCGCCCACGCTGATCATCTTCGCACCCAACTCTACGGTCTGCGCACGTCCTGTCGGACCGGTCCACAGAAACGACCGATCACGATTCGGTCCGGCGGCACGGCCCCGGCGGCCCGGCGCCGACGATCGACGTGCCCGGCCGGGGCACCTGCCTCGAGTACGTCGGGCACACCGGAAAGGTGCGTGCCATACTGGGCGATTCCCGGCCGCCGTGCGTCACCGCTCGGATGTCAGCTGAATGGAGAAGCCATGCCCTTCCCCGCGGGGCACGAGCCGCAGACCTTCGATCCGACGGCGCCCAACGAGAGCCGGATGCACGACTACTTCCTCGGCGGCAAGGACAATTACGCCGCGGACCGGCAGGCGGCGCTCCAGGCGATCGAGCTGGCGCCGGAACTGCCGGTCCTGGCACGCGAGGGGCGCAAGTTCCTGGACCGCGTCGTGCGGTTCCTCGCCGCCGCGGGGATACGCCAGTTCCTCGACATCGGGACCGGCCTGCCCACCCAGGGAAGCGTGCACCAGATCGCCCAGGCGGTGGCGCCGGACTGCCGGGTCGTCTACGTGGACAACGACCCCGTCGTGCGCGTCCACGCGCAGGCACTGCTGGGAAAGAACCCCTACACCACGGTCGTCGAGGCCGACATGCGGGATGCCGAAGGAATCGCGCGGCACCCCGACCTGCGCCGCCTGATCGACCTCGACCGGCCGACGGCGCTGCTGTTCTTCCACGTGCTCTACGCCATTCCCGACGACGAGGAAGTGGCGTGGAGCGTCCGGCGGCTGGGCGACCTCATGGCGCCGGGCAGCCATATCGCGATCTCCCATCCGGTCAGCGACCTGTGCCCGGAGGTCACCGCCAGGCTCGCCTTCCTCTACCAGCAGGAGACCCACGCGATCCGCGGCAAGCCGCGCTCGAACGTCCGGACCAGGGCCGAGGTGGAAGGGCTCTTCTCCGGCTGGGACCTGATCGAGCCCGGCGTCGTCTACCTCCCCCTGTGGCGTCCCGAGCACGAGACCATCGAGTCGTCCAGGCCGATCTGGAGCGTCGGGGGCGTCGGGCGCAAACCCTGAGCGCGCGTCACCCCACCGGAGTGCCGTAGACGCTGACCTCCGTGAGGTGGAAGGTGAGGTTGGCGGTGTTGCCGGAACCGACCACCCGGATGTAGCGGGCCTCGGCCTCGGTGGTCATGGTGTCGCCCGCGTCGGCGGCGGGGCGGGGCCCGTTGCGCCCGCCGAGGGTGAACCAGTGGTCGCCGTCGAGGCTGCCCTCCAGCCGGTAGGTGTAGTAGCGGGTCCCGTCGACGTAGTTGCGGACGTTGACGCGCGAGACGTCGTCGACGGCGCCCAGGTCGACCCGCCACCAGTTCTCGCCGTAGGTCATCTGGCCGCCCCAGTAGGGCGAGTTGGCGCGGCTGCCGTCGTTGGCGGCCTCCGGCGGCCGCCCGGGCTCGGAGGACAGCGCCGTCACCGGCTTGCGGAGGCTCTGCAGCGGGTCGCCCGACCCGTCCCGGGACGTGCTGGGCGAGGCGACGATTCCGCCGCCGAACTGCGCGATCGCCTCCTGAGCGGTGTGGCCGTTGACCGCGCTGACGAACATGCCGACGTCCTGGGCGCCCGCCGTGCCGGGGACCGTGCCGGAGCCGACCACGGCCCAGTTCCTGCCGTCGGAGCTGCACGATCCCGTCATCCGGTCGCCGTCCCTGCTCAGCCGCACGTGGACCTCGCCCGCGGTGAACCCGCCGACCTCGGTGTAGTGGTCGAGCCGGCCGTCGCCGTCGGCGTCGCGGGAGAAGACGCACCCGTGGGCGGGCGTCACGGCGATGGTGGCGTACCCGGCGGACCCGGCCCGGGCCAGGTCGTCGCCCGCGACCAGTCCGGCCCGCGTCCAGTCGGACGCCCCGTCCAGCCTGGTCACCTTCGTGGAGACCGCGTGCCCCGGGGTCAGCCCGTCTTCCTTGTAGACGGTCGCGAACTCGTTGGTCTCGCCCCACATGTCCTTGCCGCCCGCGGCGATGCCGACCGTGTCGCCGGACTGCGCGAACTCGGCCGCGGTGGAGGCGAAGGTCTTGTAGGGCGCCCCCACCGTGCCGCTGCCGACCATGAGGAGGGAGTGGGCGCTCGCCTGTTCGGAGTCGCCTCCGGCGGTGCGCCACGAGACCGTGGCGTCCAGGCCCGGCAGGGCGCCGGGCCGGGCGTCGGCGGGTGCGGTCACCGTCCAGGTCGCGGTGGCGGTCTCGCCGGGGGCGACATCGCCGGCGGGGCCGGATCCCGCCGCGATCCTGTAGCCGGCTGGTGCGGCCAGCCGGAAGCGCGCCTTCCGGGCCTCGCTGAGCGTCGACTCGTTGGTGAACGTCGCGGTGACGCGGACGGCGCCGCCCGGCTCGACGCCCTTGCGGTCGGTGGCGAGGGCCAGCGCGCCCGCCGGTTCCTCGGCCACCCGCCGCGCCAGCCGGTGGGCGTCGCCGCGCGGCTCGGCGGCGTAGCGGGTGCCGCCGTGCGCCCAGCGCTCGGCCACGGCGCGCCAGTCGATCCGCTGCGGCTCCGCGCCGGTCCTCATGGCGCGCCCGAGCTCGTCGAAGAACGTCCTCCAGCGCTCGGCGTAGTAGCCGCCGACCAGCCCGTTGAACTCGCGGCGCGCGTAGTCCTGGAGGCCGGGGCTGTCGCTCTCCCATAGCGTGACCAGCGACTTGAGGTTGTAGTCGAGGGTCGCCGCCTCCCTGCGGTCCGCCGCCTGCCGGGACGCCTCGCGCTGCCAGGTGCCGAGGAGGAAGTGCGGGTCGGCGCCGAGGACGTCGTCCATGAGGCGGATCTCGCCCATCCACCGGTCGGTGAGCCGCGCGAAGGCGGTGCGGTCGCCGTCCCGGTAGGCGGCGCGGATCTTCGGCAGGAGCAGCCTGCCGCGGTTGGCCAGCACCTGCCTGGCGACGTCCACGAGGTCGTAGCGGTACGCGCCGGAGCGCCGCAGCCGCGGATCGACGTCGAGCAGTTCGCGCAGGGCCTTCTCGAACTCGCCCGGGTCGTACTGCAGCGGCGTCCCGGTGGCGGTGAGGTTCGGCTGGTCGTCGAACAGGCCGGTCACGTGCCGGGTGTCCTTGCCCGCGGGCCACGCGTAGGCGGTCCGGCCGATGATCCGCCAGGCCGCGAGCGCGTGCGGGTCGGCGGCCCCGTAGCGGGCGGTGGCGTACTGGTCGAACCAGGCGTCCACGTCGACCGGGCCGTCCCGCCACGGCATGTCGGCGAAGAACGCCACCGCGGCCGGGTTGTTGTCGATGGCCTCGGGCATCAGCGCGATGCCGTTCATGGCCGTGCCCTGCCTGGCGCGCCAGGCGTGGAACTTCTCGTTCCACACGGTGAGGCCGGCGCCGAAGTTCTGGTGGCCGCCGAAGTTCCAGATCGTGCCGAAGGCGTACTGCGTGCCGAGGAAGTCCTTGTCGCGGTCGGTGATGTCGGGCTGCTCTGTGATGCCGTCCACGATGAACATGCGGGAGCGGTCGACCGCCTGGAGGGTCTCCTTTCGGGGGTTGTTCTGCCAGCCGAGGATCACCCAGGTCGCGCCGGGATGCGCCGCTTCGAGCGCGTCCTGCACGGCCCGGTACGCCTCGGGCACCGGCACGGACCCGGCCCGCCCGCCCTCGTGCAGGAGGTCCATCTTGTACATCGTGCTCGCCCCGTACAGCTGGGTCTGCGCCTGGTAGAACGCGCCGGCGACCTTGCCGAACTCGGGCCCGGTCGGGTCGAGCCAGTCGGCGCGCTCCAGGCCGTTCCAGGTGCCCTGCGGGACAGTGTTGGCGCCGGGATTGCGGGTCTCGAAGTCGGTCGGGACGGTGCCGTAGAAGCCCGGCAGCACCGGCGTCATGCCCAGCTCGCGCAGCCGGCCGACCATGCGCCGGGCGAGCGCCGCACGCCGGTCGATCAGCTGCTGGGAGATCGGCGAGTCGGTGCAGCACATGTTCTGCAGCAGCCACCACGCCTGATGGCCCGGCTGCGGGATCCAGGCGCGCATGTCCGCGGCGCTGTAGCCGAACTGCTGGAACGTCCGCTGGTAGACCGCGTCCTGCCCCTCGTACACGAGGACCTCGTTGATGCCGAGCAGCGCGAGCGCGTCGATGCGGCGCTCCCACTCCTCCCAGCTCAGGTACGCGCCGGCGTATCCCTCGTTGGTGTCGTTGAGCGCGAACCGGTGCGCGACCGAGGAGTCGGCCTCGATCGGCGCGGACGGCAGCGGCAGCCGCCCGGGCAGGTCGAGCTGCGTCCCGCCGATGGCGACGTTCGCGTGCGCGACCTCCCGCAGGTAACGGCCGAATCCTGTGAGCTGGACGGCCGGGGACGTGCCCGCGACGACCAGACGGCCGTGCTCGGCGGAGACCCGGAAGCGGTCGGGGCCGGAGCCCCTGGGGATGGTCCGCAGCTCGACCTGGCCTGCCCTTCCCCGGCCGAGGAGCCGCTCCAGCGCGCGGGCGGCGGGTCCGGTGGCGCGGGCCGCCGGTTCGGCGTCGCGCGCGGCGGCCGGAACCACCGCGGTCATCGAGACCGCCAGCAGCGCGACCAGCATGACGATGGCCGACCGCAAGCGGCCACCGGTTTCCGTTCGTCGGCCCGGGACCATGGCGGACACCTCCACCGCGAGGTTTGTTAAGCTCGTTGAAAAACTGGAGCGGCCTTCATCATGAGGGCGCCGGGCCCCGCGGTCAAGGGTTCGTCCGCGATCTTCTGGAGGGGCATGAAAGAGGATCGCGCGGTCGGCACCCCGGTGCTGCGCCGCCTCAACACCGCCGCCGTTCTGCGGGCGGTGCGCGAGCGCGCGCCCGATCCGCTGCGCCTGGCCGAACTCGTCGAGCTGACCGGGCTCACCCGTCCCACCGTGGGGCAGGCGGTGGACGACCTGGTCGAGGCCGGCTGGCTCCAGCAGCACGATCCGGCGGCCGCCTCCCGGCACGGCGGCCGCCCCGCCGTGCGCGTCTCTCTGCGGGGCCGCGCCGCGCCCGTGCTGGGGCTCGACGTCGGCCCCCACACGGTCAGCGCGGGGGTCAGCGACCTCGCCGCGCGGCGCCTGGCGGCCGTGCGCCGCCCGGTCGGGCGGAGCGAGGCCGGTCACCTCCTGCGCGCCGTCGACGAGGTGATCGAGAGCGCCCTGCGGGAGGCCGGCCTCGGTGCGGACGAGATCGCCGGCGTGGTGGTCGCGACGCCGGGCATCGTCGACCCCGGCGCCGGGCGCGTCCTGCTGGCGCCGAGCGTCCCGGGCTGGACGTCGGTGGACCTCTCCGGCCACCTGCGCGACCGCTTTCCCTGCCCCGTCCAGGTCGAGAACGACGCCAACCTCGCCGCCCTGGCCGTCGCCGGTGAGCGCGGGACCCTGCTGGCCGTGCAGTGGGGCGAGCGCCTGGGCGCGGGCGTCGTGATCGACGGCCGCCTCCACCGGGGCTCGGGCGCCGCCGGGGAGATCGGCTTCATCCGCCCGCCCGGCCGCGTCCCGGAGACCGGCGACGGGCGGGGCCCGCTGGAGCGCACCATCGGCGCCGAGGCCATCGCCGCGCGGGCCCGCCGCGCCGCTCGCGGGCACCCCGAGTCCGCCCTGCGCGGCGGCGAGCCCGACGCCGCCGCCGTCTTCGCCGCGGCCGCCGCCGGAGACGCCGTCGCCCAGGGGGTCGTGGACGCCGTGGCCGCGACCTTCGCGCAGGCGATCGCCCCCGCCGTGCTGGTCCTCGACCCCGACACCGTCGTGATCGGCGGCGGCGTCGCCCGCGCCGGGTCCGTCCTGCTCGGCGCCATCACCCGGCACCTGACCGAGCTGACCCTCACCCCTCCCACCGTGGAGTTCTCCGGCCTCGCGGAGGACACCGTCCTCACCGGCGCCCTGCACCTGGCCCTCGACGAGGTCTGGCGCCGCCTCACCGTCTGAGGCGCCGAAAGATCATCCAGGAAGGGTGTCGAAGAGGTTGGGCAGGCCGGAGCGGTAGCGCTGGGCGTCGAGCATCTTGAGGCCGTCAAGTTCGGGCGGCTGGTAGAGCTCCCACATCGGGACCCGTTCCGCGGGAGAGCCGGCCGCGTCCAGCAGCGCGTTGACGGCGGCGCGGCCGGACTCGTTCGCGCCCTCCATGGTGGCCAGGTCTACATGGGTGCGGACGTAGTCGCCGGCCATGAACAGGTTCGGGATCCGCGTGCGGGCGCTCGGCCGGTTCTGCCAGCTTCCGACCGTGTTCACCATCAGCGGCTCGTCGTTGGCGCTGCTCTCGACGGTGGGACCGTCCGCCGCGGTCACCCGCGCGGTCGGTTCCGGCAGGACGGTCTTGGCCCCCTCTCCGGGTACCGGAAGATCACCGCGGTGGGGACGGGCGCGGTGAGCAGCATCGCGATGAAGGTGCGGCGCGTCGCCGGATCCATCACGTGCGTGTACCACCACTCGGTGGTGGATCCGGGGTGCGGCCCGTCGTCGGACGGTTCGGCGAGCTTGCCGGGCACCTGGGTGAGGTCGGAGCGCTTGATGTCGGTGCGGGGGATCCAGGAGCCCCGGCCGGCCGCGGGCGCCGGTTCCGGCGGTGCTGTCAAGCATTGTGTCGACACACTGTCCGATCCTGGCCTGGAGGCGGTACGCTGCGGCCATGGCGACCACCACCCAGCCCCGCAGGAAGGTCCGGGAGCGGCGCGACGACGTCCGGCGCCGCGTGCTGCGGACGGCGACGGAGATGATGGCCGACGGCACGCCCTACACCGAGCTGCCCGTGCAACGCATCGCCGAGCGAGCGCGGGTGGCGCGCTCCACCCTCTACCTGCACTTCCCGGACAAGAGCCGGCTGCTCCTCGCGCTGGCGGACGAGGCGGTCGACGCACTGTTCGGCGAGGCCGTCATCTGGTGGCGGGCCGACCACTCCGACGGGGTCGACGGCGTCGCCCGCGCCATGCGGCAGATGATCATCGCGTACCGCGAGCACCGCCGCGTCCTGCACGCCCTGGCCGAGGTCGCCGGGTACGACCCCGAGGTCGCGGAGTTCTGGCGCGAGCGGATACGGCGGTTCGCCGCCGTCGTGCAGAACCGGCTGGAGAGGGAGCGGCGGGCGGGCACCGTGGACCCGGAGATGGACGTCCGGTCGACGGCCCAGGTACTGATCTGGACCGTGGAACGGACGATCTCCGCGCACTGCCACCACGACGAGGGCGCGGGAGACGAGCGGATCGCGCGCACCCTCGCCCGGACGATCTGGCTCACGGTCTACGGTGCGACGCCCGCACCGCCCCGCGGCGACCGGCGCTCGGCAAACCGGTAGCGCCCGGGATCCTCGGACGGGAACGGGGCCGGCACGGACCCGCCCACGTCACGCCGGCTCACGTACGCGCGGCCGGGCGTTCACTCGCCGACATATTCGCTAAGAATTCATATAGCGAATTGCTTTGGAACGCGACTTTCCATGGGAAGCGACTTTCCAGCGGAGCGCCGGTGGATTGGTCCCGGCACCAGGCGGCCGCCGCCTGCGCGAATATGCGCGGCCCGTTCGGCGGCCGAACCATTGAGCCTGGACGATAATGCGCGCTACGCTCAACAGTGGGGGATTTTCCATAGCCGTTCGGCTCGGGCGGAGGAGTGGTCACGTGGGCTTTCCAGGATCCCGCAGGGTCGTCATCGTCGGAGCGGGCTTGGCCGGAACCGCCACCGCCATACGTCTCATGCAGTTCGCCCGGGAACCTTTACAAGTGGTGCTGATAGAGCGGCGGCCCGAATATCGCAGTGCGGGCGTGGCCTATCACCGTTCAGGCAACCACTGGCACCACGTCTTCAATATCCAGGCGGGCCGCATGTCGATGTTCCGGGAGGACGTCGACGATTTCGTGGACTGGGCGAACACCGAGGCCGACCGGACCGGCTGGCCCCCGAGGTGGAGGGGCTTCACCTTCACCGAGTCCGGTCCGGCACCCCGCCGGCTCTACGCCGACTACCTGCGCACCCGCCTCACCGAGGCCGCGCGGGAGGCGACGGACGGCGTGGAGTTGCTCGAAGTCGACGGCGAGGCGGTCGACATCGCGGTCGGCCCCGGCCGCGCACACGTCGTCGTGGAGACGCACCCCTCGCGATCCGGCGCCGGGCCGGACCCGACCACGATCGGGGCCGACCACGTCGTCCTCGCGACGGGGCTGGAGGAGCGGGAGCTCCCGTTCGCGGCCGGCGTCAGGGACCACCCCTGCTTCGTCCGGCACCCCTATTCCGAGCAGGGGATCCAGCGGATCCTCGGCCTCCGGCGGGACGCCGAGGTCGCCATCATCGGCACGCTGCTGAGCGCGTACGACTCGGCCTCACTCCTGCTGCGGCACGGCCACACCGGGAGGATCCACATGATCTCGCGGTCCGGTCTGACGCTGCGCACATATCCCTCCGACCACCGCCACCACGTCCTCGACCTGCCGGCGCCACGGCTGCACTCCGACGGCTACGAGGGCCGCGACGAGCTCGTCCGCCTCTTCAGGAGCGAGTGGGAACGGGCCTGCGCCTTCGTCGCCCAGCGGCATCCCGGCGTGGCGCCCGCGGTCGTGAGCGAGCGCATCGCCAAGTCCTGGGAGCCCCGGCTGCCCGAGGTCCTCGCCCGGATCCCCTCGGCCGATCTCCGCGCGCTCCTCGACGGGTACGGGAGCCTGCTGGCCACGCTGCGCGTGAGCGCCGTCCCCCACATCACCGAGCTCGTCGACGCCGCGATGGCGGAGGGCGGGCCGATCGCCCTCACCACCGGCGCCGTCGGCGGGATCACCGCCACCGAGGCCGGCAGGCTGCGGGTGGCGGTGTCGGGGCCCGCGCCGGCGCGGACGGTCGAGGCGGACCTCGTGATCTCCAACTTCGGGCGGGAGACCGACTACGAGCGGGTCGGTTCGGCGCTCTGGCGGAACCTGCTGGGCAGGGGGCTCGCCGCGCGGCACCGGCGGACCGGACGCGGCGTCGAGGTGGACGGCCACGGTTTCCTCCTCGGACCGGCCGGCGTGCGCACCGCCCCGATCACCGTGGTCGGCTGCCCCCGGGAGGGCGACGAGATCACCCGGTACGGCCGGATGGGCGCGTTCACGTTCAACCTCGCCGCGATCAAGAACCACTCGGTCGGCGTCGCCGCGGTGGTGCTGCGCCACCTCGAATCGTGCTACGACGAACCGACCGAAACCGTGTCCAAGGCCGTGGCCCACGGTGGGGACGACGAGGTGCGCGCGGCGTTCGCCCGTGCGGTACGGCTCGACGTGCGCCGGATGGCCGCCCGGCGCCGCCGCGATCGCCGAGCCCTGGCGGAGCGGCTCGATCACGGCCTGAAAGCCCTTCTGAGCACCGTGATCGCCAACGGCGAGGCCCCCGCGCCGGACGGCGCGCTGCGCTTCGTCGTGAACGCGGCCGCCACGACGAGGCTCAACGACCTGTCCGTGACGCCGCGGGATCTCCGGTCGATTCTCGAACTCGACGAGCCGCCGGAATCGGGATAGCCGGAAAGCCACATCGGCATTCGGGAGGTGCGTTTCCTCGTCCACGACTGTCACTCTCTAACCATGCTCTGCCCGGGACGGGACTGACCGCGGATCGCCTTCGAGCGCGGTCGGCCCGCATCGCCAACCGGGACCGGCGAGAGAGAGGACGTCCGTGAGCCCTCGCGAAGTTTCAGGGGTCGTGCTCGTCGATTCACACCAGCGCTCCGTTCAAGGATCCTGCAATCGCAGCAGAAAACCGGTCGACGGCACCATTCTGGTCGTCGATGCACTCGGCCCCGACCTTTACGACGCCATCGTCGCCTGTTCAGCCGTGATCTGCGCGAAAGGCGGCCGGACCGGCCACATGCAATCCCTTTGCCGCTCGCGTGGAATCCCCGTGCTGCGCGTCGCCCCGTCCGAACTGGACGGGCTCGCCGGCGAGGCCACGGTCCTGCTCGACCGCGCGTCGGTCGTCCTCGGCGAGGCCGCACCGGCGGCGCCCGCCCCGCGGTGCCCGGACGCCGCCTTCGGCGACGTCGAGTCGATCTGCGTGGTCGTCACCGACACCGCGGACATCCGGGCGACGAACGCCCTCGCACCGCGCGTCGAGCACGCCGACTCGTTCTTCATCCGCGAGGAGTTCCTCTGCTTCTCCGCCGCCCTGAGCCCGATCGACTCACTGCGCGCGGGAGTCCGCGAGGCCGAGCGCTACGGCGCCGCGGTGGCGTCAGAGCTCTGCCCGATGGTGCGCGAACTCCTTCCCGGCCAGCGCCTGATCATGAGGCTCCTCGACCTGCGCTCCGACGACGCCGCCAAGATCACGTCGGGTGACCACGTGGACGACGAGCCGAACCCCGAACTCGGCCGGCACGGCGCCCGGTGGCTGCTGCGGGAGCGCCGCTACCCCCACGCCTTCCGGGCGCTGCGCCGCCACCTGCGGGACCGGCTGGGCGCGGACGCGGACCGGGTGCGTTTCGCCGTTCCGTTCATCAACGACCATGACGAGTACGTGCGGCTGCGGCGGTTCCTCGGCCTCGGGGACGAGACGCCGCTCGCCGTCTTCGTCGAGACGCCGGCCGCCGTGCACTCGGCGGCCGGCTTCTGCGCCTCCGGGGCCTGCGAGCTGTTCGTCGGCACCAAGGACCTGATCCAGTTCTACCTCGCCGCCGACCGCGGCAACCACCTGGTCTCGTCCGTCTACCAGACGCGGCATCCGGCGGTCCTGGCGGCGCTGCGCCAGGCCGTGGAGTCCGGCCGCGCCGCCGGGGTCCCGGTCCACGTGTTCGCGCTGGGCGCCGACCTGGACCACTACGCGCGGCACCTTCCGGTGCGCAGGCTCATGATGTGCGCCGCCGAGCTGCGTCACCTCGCCGCGAGGACGGCGGCCTAGCGCGTCACCCGGCGCCGCCGAAGCCGATCTCGTTGCCCCCCGGGTCGCGGAAGACCACCTTGGTCACGCCGTTCCCGTACTCCTCGCGCCGCGCCGGCGCGATGCCCCGCCGGGCGATCCCCGCGACCCGGTCACCGAGATCGTCGACGAACGCGAGCACCAGGGCGTTCCCCGCCCGCTCCGGGTCCTGCACGATGTAGACGTACCGGTGCTCGGCCACTTCCCACACGGCCTCGATGTCGTTGGGCAGGAACGACGGCTTCCCGCCGAAGAAGCGCTCGTACCACGGCAGCGCCTCCCCGTAGTCGGTGACGGGGATTCCGGCGAAGAGATCGAGTGACATGCGTTTCCTCCTGCGTCGTGGACGTGTCGCAGGTAATGACCACGGCGGTGCCGCCAACTCATCGCCGCCCGCCTTCCGGCGCGTCCCGCCGGCGGGATCGGCGCCCGGCCGGCGGCCGGGCGCCGCGCGTCGTCCTCTCCAACCCTTTTCCGCCGCCCTCGGCGTCGGCGCCATCCGGCCGGTCGGGCACACTGGCCTGGGCCGGATCTCCGCGACTGGTCGCGAAGTCTCTCGGAAAGGGATCTTGATGCGCGTTGTCTCCCAGGAGGATCTGGCGCGGGTGCTGGGCGGACTGCCGGGACGGCCCCGGATCGTGGCCGGCGGCAACTTCGCCGCCCCCCGGCGTGCCCTGCGGATCCTGGACGGCGCGGTCGGCGAGTACCGCCTGTTCATGCTCAACGCCCAGATGGAGGTGCCGGACCGCGAAGGGGTCGATCTGGAGACGCCCTTCGTCGGCGCCGGGATGCGCGGCCGCGCGAACCTGCGCTACTTCCCGTCGCGGCTGTCGCTGGTGCCGAACCTGCTGAAGGAGTCGCTGCCGCCGGACGTGGTGATCGTGCAGACCTCCCCGCCGGCCGGCGGGACGGTCTCGCTCGGCATCGAGGTCAACATCCTGCCCGCGGCCATCGAGGCGGTCCGCGCGCGCGGCGGCCTGGTCGTCGCGCAGATCAACCCCCGCATGCCCTACACGTTCGGCGACGCCGTCCTGGCGACCGACGAGATCGACCTGGCGATCGAGGACGACGAGCCGCTCGCCACCCCGGTCCCCCGGCCGCCCGGCGAGATCGCCCACGAGATCGGCGAGCGGGTGGCCCGGCTCGTCCCGCAGGACGCCACCCTGCAGCTCGGCATCGGCGCCATACCGGACGCCGTGCTCTCCTCGCTCCTCGACCGGCGGGGGCTGCGCGTCTGGTCGGAGATGTTCAGCGACGGGGTGCTGGCGCTGGAGAAGGCGGGCGCGCTCGACGCCGGCTCCCCGATCACCGCGTCCTTCGCCTTCGGAAGCCCGGAGCTGTACGCCTGGGCCGACCGCAACGACCGGATCCGGATGCTGCGCACCGAGAAGACCAACGACCCGAGCCTCATCGCCCGCCGGCCCCGGATGGTCTCGGTGAACTCCGCGCTCCAGGTCGACCTGTTCGCCCAGGCCAACGCCAGCCGCGTCCGCGGGGCGATCTACTCCGGCTTCGGCGGGCAGACCGACTTCGTCGTCGGCGCGCTGCACTCCCCCGGCGGGCACGCCGTCATCGCCCTGCCGTCCTGGCATCCGCGCGCGGACGTCTCGACCGTCATCCCGCGCCTCGCCGGTCCGGTCACCTCGTTCCAGCACAGCTACATCGTCAGCGAGCGGGGCGCCGCCACCGTCTGGGGGAACGACGCCGCCTCCCAGGCGCAGCAGATCATCGACAACGTCGCCCACCCCTCCGCCCGCGACGAGCTGCGCGAGCAGGGCCGGGAGCTCGGCTTCCCGCTGCGCTGACCACCCGACCGCCCCGCGGCGCCTCCGCGTCCCTTCGACGGGACGTCACGAACGCGCGGACACCTATTGGCACATCGCCAATAAGGGTCTAGTGTTCCGATCAGCTCAGGAAACCCGGGGGTGTCCGGCATCGCGATCGGCAGGGCGCCTCCGGCCCCCAGGAGGAGCGAAGGCATGGACAGACCCAGCAGACGCGACGTGTTGATCTCCGGTGGGGCGCTCGGAACGCTCGGCGCCCTCAGCGTCGCCTCCCCCGCGCAGGCGTCCACACTGTGGACGTGGTCGCCCAAGGGCTCGGTGGCGGGCGCGGGCAGGGGCGCCGACCCGCGGTGGGTGTGGGACCCGGAGGTCGACGCGCTGGTCGCCTCGCTGCTCGACCGGGGCGACGTCCCCAAGGTCAACGCGCTGCTGCGCACCTGGACCAAGAACGGCCAGCCGCTGCCGGACGGGCTGCCGGCGGATCTGCGCGACTTCATGGAACGCGCCCGGCGACTGCCGGCGTGGGCCGACCAGAGCAAGCTGGCCACCGCGTTCGAGTTCAACGAGAAGCGGGGCCTCTACCTCGGCGTCACCTACGGCTTCGCCAGCGGGATGATGAGCACGGCCATCCCGAAGGAGGCGCGCGCGGTCTACTACTCCAAGGGCGGCGCGGACATGAGGGACCGCATCACCAAGACCGCCAAGCTCGGCTACGACATCGGCTCCGAGAAGGCGTTCGAGCCCGACGGCGAGATGATCGTGACCTGCGTCAAGACGCGGCTGGTGCACGCCGCCGTGCGCCACCTGCTGCCGAAGTCGCCGTACTGGACCAAGGCGGCCGACGAGAAGATCCCGATCAGCCAGGCGGACATGATGGTCACCTGGCACAGCCTGCCCACCACCGTCATGCAGAACCTGGTCAGGTGGAAGGTTCCGATCCCGGACGCCGAGTCCGAGGCGTTCCTGCTGTCCTGGCAGCTCGCCGGGCACATGCTCGGCATCCAGGACGAGTACATCCCGAAGTCGTGGGACGAGGCGAACTCCCAGGCCGGGCAGGTGCTGACCCCGGTGCTCGCACCGACGCCCGAGGGCGTCAAGCTGGCCGACATCCTGCTCAACCTCGGCTCCACGATCGACGGCGGCATCCTCACCAAGCCCATCCTCGGCTCGCTCACCCGCTTCATGCTCGGCAACGAGATCGCCGGGTGGCTGAAGATCCCCCGGGACCCGCTGTGGGACCCGCTCATCCAGACCCTCTGGCCGCCCTTCGTCGCCGTCCGCGAAGGCCTCCTCGACCTCACCAAGGCGCCGAAGGAGCTGCGGCAGCTCTACTGGGCCTTCGACGAGATCCTCCGCCAGGGCGCCCTGCTCTACCTGTCCGGATTCAAGACGCCGATCAGCATCGAGATCCCGCAGACCAACAACCCGCACTACTGATCCGGGACGCCCCGGACCGCGCTCGCGGACCGGACGCACCACGCGGACGCCGGGCTCGGAACCGACCGGGGACCGAGCCCGGCTTCTCGGTCCCGTCCGGCTAGAACGCGCTGCGGACGAGGTCGTGGACGGCCTCGCTCATGGTGACCGGATCGACCCGGCCGAGCGGCACCGTGTCCTTCGGCGCACGGGCCGGGGCCGGGCCCGCCCACACAGCGTTGATCTTCTGGTCCTCGCCCTCCCCGTACATGTAGTGGCCCAGGCCGGGGCTCAGGTCGGCCACGACGTACAGGCCGGCCGGGTCGCGCCGGGCGAGCCACCCGCCCGCGAACCCGCCGTCCGCGTCCACGGACTCCCAACGCCCCTGCGAGTGGCCCTTGGCCTTGCCGTAGGGCAGGACGAGCCCCTCCACCCGGGCGAGCCGGTGCGCGCCGCGCTCGTCTTCGGTGAGCCGGTGGACGGGCCGTCCGAGCTGCTCGAACGGCTGAAGGATCTCGTAGTCGGCGAACAGTTCGGCCCAGGCGCGCAGGTCGTCGCCCAGCAGGACCGGATGGGCGATGCCGATGCGGTCGTCCGGCGCGGGCGCGAACGGGTCGTCGCCGACGGTGGCGTAGTCGCGGCCCTCGTCGACGCGGAAGGCCGTTCCGGAAGCGGTCGTCCACACCAGCCGGCGGACGATGTGCCCGAGCAGCGGGTGGGCGACGAACAGGGTCCGGAAGTCCTCCGGCGTCCAGCTCCGCCGGGTCGTCATGGCCAGCTCCAGGCGCCTGATCTCCTGGTCGGCGATCGTCCGCAGGTCCTTCCTGAGGCCGGTGAACAGTGCGTGCGCGGCCGGGGCGAGGGCCGGATCGTCCTTCGGGCCGGGTTTCGGCGCGCTCTTTCGCACCTTGCCGTTCGGCTCCACGACCAGCGGGACGAGTTGCTCGTCGAAGGTCACGGTGAACCGCCGGGGACCGTAGTCCAGGACGAGCGTGCCCCGCTCGTCCAGCCCGAAGTCGGGGACGGCCCGGTCGGCGAGGCCGTCGCGCGTCATGCCGCGCGCCGCGGCGATCTCGTCGATCTTGAGGGCGGCCCTGGCCTTCAGCCCCTTGTACCTGCCGCGGCGGGTCAGCTCGAACAGGTGGGTGAGGGCCACGTCGGAGCCGATCGCGGCCAGGACGTCCAGCGCGGTCGCGGCCCGGCCGGTGAGCCCCTGGCCCGGCCAGAGCTTGATCAGCGGGCTGAGCCGCCGCACCGTCGTGTCGTCGCCGATCAGGCCGAGCTGCGCCAGCGCCCAGTTGTGCCGCGTCGGGGCGCCGAGCGCCTGCCAGCGCTCGAACACCGCCCAGGAGAACTCGGCCAGCGAGTGCCGGTCGCAGAACGCGCGGACCTGGGCGGCCTCGGGTGCCTTCCTGGCGAGCAGGTCCAGCAGTCGCCGGGTCGCGCTCGCGGGCAGCGCCCCGTCGCGGCCGCGCGTGAGGATCCGGGGAAGCAGGGCGGGGTCGGCCCAGTCCGCCTTCGTACTCCGGGTGGGCTTGCCGCTGAGCACGTCGGGCAGGTCGGCACAGTCGGGAACGGCCGGACGCGGCAACAGCGCCTCGACGCTCCCCGGCGGCACCGCCTCGGCCAGACCGGGCCTGGCGTACAGCAGCCCGCGCACCGTTCCCGCCGCTTGCAGCCCCCTGGTCGTGTCGTTGCCGATCAACGGGGCCAGTGCCCGGAGCGCCTGTTCCGGGTGCCGTTCGGCCGCCTCCTGCAAGGCGGCTGGCACCCCCTTCTCGCCCATGTGGCCGAGCAGGAGCGGGAACACCGCCCCGTCCGCGATCCCCATGAGCGCCTGCAACACGATCGGGCGCGCCTCATCGGCGTTGAGACCGTGCCGGAGTGCGATCTCGAGCAGCGGGAGCGCGTCCGCGCCCAGGCCGTCGAGCAGCGTCCCCATCACGGCGGGAGTGACCGGTATCCATCTCACGTCCCCGATCTGCGTCGCACTGGACAGGGAGCAGAGCAGGAACTCGTAGTCGAGTTCCCTGGACCCGAAGGAGCTGCCGGGGGAACCCTCCAGCCAGGCCGTCTCGGTCGGGACGAGGTAGGACGCCACGCGCCGCCTCCAGACGTCGCCGCGACGACGCGAGAGGCGCGCCACGGCGTCGCCGTACTCGTCCTCGGACGCGGCGGCCAGCAGCGTGCGGAGCCGCTTGACCACCGCGTCCTCGGCGACCCATCGGCTGACCGGGAAGTGGTCATGGAAGGTGACGCGCCGGATCTCGCCCCGCCATCCCCGGGGCGCGCCGTCGCCGTAGGCGACGAGCAGGACGGCGCCGCCGGAGCCGGGCGTCGCAGGCCGCGGCACCGGGCCGGGCTCGATCGAGAAGGCCTCGGTGACCGCGCAGGCGGCGAACGCGAGCCCGTGATCCAGCACCCACGCGTCCAGGAACGCCGTGGCGTCGACGCCCTCGACGTACTTCACCGCCGCGGCGGCCACGCCCGCCGCGCCCGCCGGATCGGCCTCCCCGTCCAGCCATGCCCGCAGGGCCTGGCCGAGCTCGGGATCGGTGCGCTCGTGCTCCAGCATCTCCTCGGCGATCGGGCGGGCCGCGAGGTCCCATTCGCGGGCCCTCTCCGCGGCGCCCTCGTCCAGGGCGACCGGCGGACCGGGAATGCCGCCGCGCCTCGGATGGATGTGCTCACGCCACTCGACCGGGATCTCCACCGTCTCGCCCATGGCCCCGCAAACTAGCGGCGGCGTCCGACATCCTGATCACCAATCGCGCACGCGGCGCGGGGCACCGCGGCGCTTCGCAGAACACCCCCTGTGTGGGGGGATTGGCGTTTTGTGGCTTATGGACCGGATCGTGCGGCGGGTGCACACTGCGTCCATGGCCAATGCGCGGCATCTGCTGGGGCCGGACGGGATACGGGTCGACGTGGTCGCCCTCGACGACGTCGACCTGGTCTTCGCCCAGGCCCGTCACCGCGACGCCCGCGCCGGCCAGCTCTGGTTCGTGGTGACCCGGCGGGGACGCCTGGTGGCGTACTGCCGCGACATCGAGGCGGTCGCCGAGCACGTCGAACTCGCCGACCTCCACGGCCCCGGGGAGGCCTCCGAAGACACCGGCTAGCCGCGACCCCCGGCGGCGCCTCGGCTCAGGTCCTCTCGCGGGACTTGTGGTCCCATCGCGCCGGGTCGGCCTCCAGCGCGGCGCGGTCCCAGCCCGCGAGATCGGCCGCCGCCTCGTAGGTGCCCTGCAGGAACTCCAGAAGGGCCCGGTCGGGGTCGGGGTCCTCCCGCACCACCTCGTACGGGAGCAGGAACTGGCCGTTCTCCCGGCTGTAGAAGGCGCCGGACGGGCCCACGGGACGGTCGGCGAACCCGGCGGGCTCGGGATAGGCATAGGCGTAGAAGGACCCCTCCTCGCCGCCGCCCGGCCAGAATCCGCAGCTGCTGAGCTCCCGCGAGTATCCCTCGACCATCACCCAGTCGCCGCAGTTCGGGGCGCCGCCCGGGTGCTCGGGCGCGTCCCGCCCGGAGAAGCGCGTGCAGGCGAGGTCCATGGCGCCCCAGAAGAAGTGCACGGGGCTGACCTTGCCGATGTAGCGGGACCGGAACTCCCCCAGCACACGAGCGGCCTGGAGGAGTTGGCGCCAGAACAGGTGCGCCGCATCGGGATCGTAGGAGGCGTGCTGGTCGTCCTCCTCGAACGGGATCGCCGGGTCGACCTCGTTCGGGCGCGCCTGGATGTGCGTCTCGATCCCCAGCTCGTGCAGGGCGGCCATCGTCCGGGCGTAGAACCGCGACACCGGCATGGGCGCGAGCTCGAACTCCCGGAGGCTGCCGTCCGAGGTGCGCAAGCGCAGCCGGTGGTCGACGAAGTCGAACTCGATGTCGAACGCGCCCCCGCCGTACGGGATCGCGGACGTGGTCAGCCCGCGCGGGCTGACGTACAGCGTCACATTCCACCAGTGGTTCACCAGCGGCGCGTGAGCCAGCCGCACCTTGCCGACGATCTGCGTCCACATGTGCAGCGTGTCGCGCGTCCGCGTCCAGTCGGCGACGCGCAGCCGTGGCCAGGCCTGTCGTTCCACCAGTGCCCCCTTCCAGCCGGAACATCCGGGTCATGCCCCGGATCCGGCCTCCGCAACAGTGCGGGACAAGGCATTCCGCATGAGGCTTCGGCCGGGTCGTGGCCGCGGCCGCGGGAGCGTCAGTCCGGTCGGGCGCCCGGCTCGAGGTCCCGCCGGATGGCCTGCCCTGCCGCGCGGTGCTCGGCGGCCGCGGCCGGGTCCGTCGCGTCGAGGACGGCGGCGATCCCCTCGCGGGCCAGCGCCTCGGCGTACCGGTACCCCAGCTTCGGGGCCAGTTCCAGCGCCTGCCGGTGCAGCCGCAGGGCCTCCTCCGGCAGGCCCGCCAGCCGGCACGTCTCGGCATGGCCGTGGAGGAAGTGGATCTTCCAGTGCTCCTCGAAGAGCTCGTCCAGCAGGGCGAAGGCCCGGCGGTGCGCGGCCAGCGCCTCCTCGTACCGGCCCGCCTGCCGCAGGGCGACGCCCAGGCAGTTCAGGCACCAGGCCTCGTTGTGCCTGTGCCCGTCCTCGCGGGCCAGCGCGAGCGCCTGCTCCAGGTGCCCCATCGCCTCGCCGGGCTCGTCGCCGGCGATGGCGACGCCGAGCGTGATCCGGGCCGTCAGCGCGGGAGGCCAGGCGGGGTCGGCGTGCGGGATCTCCAGCACGGTGCGGGCGAGCCGCGCCGCCTCCTCGCGGTGCCCGAGTTGCAGCGTCGCCCACGCCTCGTACGCGGTCGCGTGGGCCGTGCCCGTCGGGCAGCCGGCGTGCTCGAACAGCCTGCCCGCCCGCCGGAAGAGGTCGAGCGGCTCCTCGACACGGCCCTCGTCCCACTTCAGGTAGCCCCGGCGCATGGTCAGCTCGGCCTCGGTCCTGACGTTCCCGGCCCGGGACACCAGCGGTTCCGCCGCCTCGTACGCGGCGTCCGCCTCCGCCATCCGCCCCGCGTTGTAGCGGGCGAAGCCGAGGTCGCTGTGCGCCTCGGCCAGTTGCAGCGGATCGTCCAGGCGCCGCGCGGCGACCAGGGAGTGCTCGAAGAGGACGTTGAGGTGCGTCGTGCCGCAGCGCCGCGCGAAGAAGGCCCGCATGTGGCGGGGCAGCTCGCACACGTGCGCGTCGGCTCCGGCGGCGACCGCCGCCTCGAAGACGGCCATCAGGTTGGTGTACTCGGTGGCGAACCAGAGGAGCGCCGCGTGCTTGCCGGTGAACTCCGGCAGGTCGGCGGGCCGCCGGCCCGCGGAGACCTCGGCGCCGGGGGGCAGGTACGACACCACGCCGTCCGCGGCGGCCGCCGCGTGCACGTAGTAGTCGAGGACCCGGCCGAGGGCCCGCTCCCGCTCGGCGGGCGCGTCCTGCTCGTCGGCGGCCCGGCGCGCGTGCTGGCGCACCAGGTCGTGCAGCCGGTAGCGGCCGGCCGCCGGCTGCTGGACGAGGTGCGCGTCGAGGAGGTCCTCCAGCATCGTCCGGGCGCTGCGCAGCGGCACGTCCGCCAGTGCCGCCGCCACGTGCTCGTCGAAGGTCGAGCCGGGCACCAGCCCCAGCAGCCGGAAGAAGCGGCGCCGCTCCCGGTCCAGCTGCCGCACCGACATCGCGAACGCCGTGTCGAACTCCGTGGCGCCCTCGGCCATCCGCTCGACGAGGATGCCCACGGTCCAGCCCGGGCGGTGCCGCAGCCGCGCCGCCGCCAGGCGCAGCGCCAGCGGCAGGTGGCCGCACCGCCGCAGCACCTCGGCGGCGGCCTCCGGCTCGCGGGCCAGCCGGCCGTCGGATCCGCCCGGGTCGCCGCTGGCGCGGGCCAGCAGCTCGGCTCCCTCCCGCGGCGTCAGCACGTCCAGCGACACCGGGGGCACCTCCTCCAGGCCCAGCAGCCGGTTGCGGCTGGTGATCAGCGCGACGGACGGGCCGGCGCCGGGCAGCAGCGGGCGGACCTGGTCGGCGTCCACGGCGTTGTCGAGGACCACGACGGCCCTCCGGTGCGCCAGTTCCGACCGCCAGCAGGCGGCCAGCGGCTCGATGCCGCCCTCCTGCGGGATCTTCTCCGACGGCACGTCCAGGGCGGCGAGGAGTGTCCGCAGCGCGGGGTCGGGGTCGAGCGGCTCCCTCCCGGCGGTGAAGCCGTGCAGGTCGACGTAGAGCTGGGCGTCGGGGAAGTCGGCGGCGAGCCGGTGCGCGGCGTGCACCGCCAGGCAGGTCTTGCCGACGCCCGCCATGCCGTCCAGGGCGACCACACGGCCGTCCTCCACCGCGGCGAGCACGGCCGCGAGCTCGGCCCCGCGCCCGGTGAAGTCGGGGACGTCGCGCGGCAGATCGTTGCGGGGCGGGCGCGGCAGGCCGGCCGGCGGCGCCGGGGGCTGGACCTGGCGGCTGGTCTTCGGCGGCGCGGGCAGCGGGCTGGAGGCCCGCTCCCAGAGGGGGCGCAGCGGGCGGGGATCGCGCTTGAGGAGTCGGCAGAGCGCGATCACCGCCGTCCAGGGCGGCACCGTCTGGCCGCCGAGGTAGCGCGACAGCGACGACGAGCTGAGCCCGGCGTCCCGC
Organism: Actinomadura citrea; assembly: GCF_013409045.1. NCBI lineage: Bacteria > Bacillati > Actinomycetota > Actinomycetes > Streptosporangiales > Thermomonosporaceae > Actinomadura > Actinomadura citrea. The sequence continues at coordinate 5,153,635 of NZ_JACCBT010000001.1, forward strand.
GCGAGGGCCCGGACGCCGCGTCCGGACACTTCCTGCAGCATGCGCAGCCGGGCCGCGAGCTCCTCCTGCGGATCGGCCTTCTCCGCCCGATGCTGGTGCACGACCACCGTTCCCCCGCCTTCCGTCCCACCGCGGCCGGACTCCTTCGGGGTGCGTCGCCGCTGCTCAAGGCCGTTGCAACTGTCCCACGGTGTCCCACCGACGTCGTCATCGTAGGCCGCTGCGGCTGTGATGGGGACATGCCCCCGAGGGAAGGGGGCGCGACCGCAGAGGAGAGACGCAGATGCAGTCCCGTATGAAGAACCCCGCCATGGTCCTGTCCGGCGCGATGCAGCCCATCCAGGAGATCTTCAAGGCCGTGCACTCCGGCGGCGTCTCGGAGGAGACCCTGGAGCTGGTCCACCTGCGGGTCAGCCAGATCAACGGCTGCAGCGCCTGCGTGGACGCCGGCGCCAAGACGGCGCGCAAGGCCGGGGTGACCGACGAGCGGCTGGCCACCGTCGCCGCCTGGAGGGAGGCACCGTACTTCACCGAGGAGGAGCGCGCGGCGCTGGCGCTGGCGGAGGCCGCGACCCGGCTGGCCGACCGCGCCGACGCCGTGGGCGACGACGTCTGGGACACCGCCGCCACCTACTTCGACGAGAAGCAGCTGGCCGCGATCGTCCTGATGATCGGCGTCACCAACATGTTCAACCGGCTCAACGCCACGACCCGGCAGATCGCCGGCGCGTGGGGCTGAGCGCCCCCGACCGAAGACGACTCACTCGCCGACCAGGAGGATCCCGCCATGAGCGACACGAAGAAGGCCACCACGAGTACCGCCGCCGGTGCGAAGTTCGACGGCTTCACCGACGAGGAACGGGCCGCGATGAAGGACCACGCCCAGGAGCTGAAGAAGGCCGCGCGCCGCAGCCCGGGCAAGGCCAGGGCCGACGGGGAGAGCGACGTCCTCTCCAAGATCGCCGAGATGGAGGAGTCCGACCGCGCCATCGCCGAGCGGGTGCACGAGATCGTCCGGGCCGCCGCGCCGGACCTCGTGCCGAGGCTCTGGTACGGCCAGCCCGCCTACTCCAAGGACGGCAAGGTGCTCTGCTTCTTCCAGGCCAAGGCGAAGTTCAAGACGAGGTACGCGACCCTCGGGTTCAGCGACGTCGCGGCCCTCGACGACGGCGCCCTGTGGCCGACCTCCTTCGCCCTGCCGGAGCTGACCGCCGAGGGCGAGGCGCGGATCGCCGACCTGGTGAAGCGGGCCGCGAGCTGAGGACGCGCCGGATGCGGCGAGCGGCGCCCCGCTCGCCGCACCGCGTGCCGGTACAAGGCACCCGGGCCTCCTTGCTAGGCTGACTTTAGATCTAAACTCAAGGAGGTCCGACATGGCGCGCACGATCGTGGTCACCGGCGGCGGCACCGGCATCGGCAGGGCGGTGGCGGCGCGCTTCGCGACCGGCGGTGACCGGGTGGTCGTCATCGGCCGCCGCGCGGAGGTGCTGGAGAAGGCGGCCGGGGAGATCGGGGGCACGGCTCTGCCGGCGGATCTGGGAGACCCTGCCGAGGTTGAGCGCGTCCGCGCCGAACTGGCCGAGCGCTTCGGCTCGGTCGACGTGCTGGTCAACAACGCGGGCGGCAACGCCGACAACCACGGCGGGTCCGCCGGCGTCGCGGAGCGGTGGACGAGCAACTTCCGCATCAACGTCCTGACGTCGGTCCTGCCGACCGAGGCGTTCCGCGACCTGCTGAACCCGTCCGGGACGGTCGTGTTCATCTCCTCGATCGCGGCCCTGCGCGGCTCGGGCGGCACGTCCTACGGCCCGATGAAGGCGGCCCTGCACCCCTACGCGTGCGATCTCGCCGCCGCCCTCGGGCCCCGCGGCGTCACCGTCAACGTCGTCGCCCCGGGCTTCATCGAGGACACCGAGTTCTTCGGCGACGTGATGAGCGACGAGCGGCGCGCGGCCCAGATCGCGCAGACCCACACCGGGCGGGCCGGGACGCCGGGGGACGTCGCCGAGACCGTGCACTGGCTCGCCTCGCCCGGCGCCGGGCACGTCACCGCACAGATCATCCAGGTCAACGGCGGGGCCGAGCGTGGCCGCTGAGCCGCCGCGCGACGGCGCCGACGCCATCCAGGACGCCTGGCGGCGCGAGCTGCCGGGAGTGCCGGTGGAGTCGATCGGGGTCGTCACCAGGATCTGGTGGGCCGCCAAGGTCTTCGGCGACGAGCGCCGCCGCCTCCTGGCGCGCCTGGGGGTTGACGTCGCCACGCTGGACCTGCTGTCCACGCTGCGCCGCTCCGGCCCGCCGTACCGGATGAGCCCGGGCGAGCTGGCCGACGCCTGCATGGTGACCCGCGGAGCGATCACCCAGCGGGTGGAGCGGGCCGCCGGTGCCGGTCTGGTCGAGCGGACCACCGCCGGATCCGGCTACCACGCGCGCGCGGTCACCCTCACCGCGCAGGGCAATGCCCTGCTCGACCGCGTCGTCGCCGACCTGCTCGCGGCCGAGGACCGGCTCATCGGCCACCTCGCCCCCGACCGCCGCGAGCAGCTCGCCGGACTGCTGCGCGACCTGCTCGCCGGGCTCGGCGGCCCGAGCCCGGCGGGGCAGGTCGGGGACTGACCCTCGGGCGCGGCGGTGTCAGTCGCTCGTGAGGATGACGAGTTGCCGGGTCGCCCGCGTCATCGCGACATAGCGGTCGACCGCGCCTTCGATGCCCTCGCCGAACCCGTCCGGGTCGATGAGCACGACGAGGTCGAACTCCAGCCCCTTGGCCAGCTCCGGGGTCAGCGACCGGACGCGGGGCCTCCCCGGGAAGGCGGGGTGGCCGATGACGCAGGCGACCCCGTCGTCGTGCGCGGCGAGCCAGGCGTCGAGGACCCGGTCCAGGTCCGCGACCGGTCCGTGGCCGACGGGGACGCCGCTGCCGCGGATCGAGGTCGGCACGTTGGCGTCCGGGAGCGCGGCCCGGATGACCGGCTCGGCCTCCGCCATGATCTCCTCCGGCGTCCGGTAGTTGACGCTGAGGGACGCCAGCTCGATCCGGTCGAGCCCGACCCGTTCGAGCCGTTCCCGCCAGGACTCGGTGAACCCGTGCCTGGCCTGCGCGCGGTCCCCGACGATCGTGAAGCTCCGGGACGGGCAGCGCAGCAGCAGCATCTGCCACTGCGCGTCGGTCAGCTCCTGCGCCTCGTCCACGACGACGTGCGCGAACGGGCCGGCGAGCTGGTCGGGGTCGGTGCTGGTCAGCGCGCTCTCGTCGACGAGGGCGTCATGGAAGTCCTCGCCGCGCAGCATCGTCACCAGCCCCGTCCCGTACTCGTCGTCGGCCACCTCGATGAGGTCGTCCACGACCCTCTCCATGCGCTCGCGCTCGGCGGAGACGGCGGCCACGTGGCGGCGCCTGCGCAGCGACGCCTCCGGGTCGCCGAGGCGCTGCCGCGCCGCGTCCAGGAGCGGCAGGTCCGACACCGTCCAGGCCTGGGCGTCCTCGCGCTGCAGCATGCGGATCTCGTCCCTGCCGAGCCAGGGAGCGCACAGCCGCAGGTAGGCGGGCACCGACCACAGGTCCCCGACGAGGTCGGACGCCTCGATGAGCGGCCACGCCCGGTTGAAGGCGGCGCGCAAGTCCCGGTCCTGGCGAAGCGACCTGCGGAGCAGGTCGGGCGACACCGCGCCCTCGTCCTCGTCCGCGCCCTCGTGCTTGTCAGCGAGGATCGTGACCAGCTCCTCCCAGATCTGGTCGCGCGCCTCGTTGTGCGGCGTGCCGGGTTCCGGCGCCTGGAACGCCTCGGCCCAGTCGGCGGGGCCCAGCCAGACGTCGGACCAGTGGGTGGTGACCTCCATCCCCTCGGTGGGCGGGTTCTCGTAGAACCCGACGGCCTTCTCGATCGCCTTCACCAGGTCCGCGGACGACTTGAGCCGGGCCACCTCCGGGTCGGACTCGACCGCCGCCCCGGCCCCCTCGGCGACGAGGTCGCGCAGGGTGCAGATCTGCACGCCCTCCTCCCCGAGGCTGGGGAGGACGTCGGACACGTAGGCCAGGTAGGGCTGGTGCGGCCCGACGAACAGCACGCCGCCCCGGTGGTGGCCCAGGCGGGGGTCGGAGTAGAGGAGGTAGGCGGAGCGGTGCAGGGCGACGACGGTCTTGCCCGTCCCCGGGCCGCCGTCGACGACGAGGGCGCCCCGGGACCCCGCGCGGATGATCGCGTCCTGGTCGGCCTGGATGGTGCCGAGCACGTCGCGCATCCGGTCGGACCGGTCGCTCCCCAGGCTCGCGATGAACGCGGACTGGTCGTCCAGGGCGGCGTGTCCGGCGAACCCCTCCGCGGTGAACACCTCGTCCCAGTAGTCGCTGATCCGGCCGCGGGTCCAGCGGTACCTGCGGCGGCTCGCCAGCCCCATCGGGTCGGCGTGGGTCGCCCCGAAGAACGGTTCGGCCGCGGGCGAGCGCCAGTCGAGCAGCAGCCGGCGGCCCGTGCTGTCGGTGAGACCGAGCCGTCCGATGTAGACGGGCTCGGAGCCGTCCGCGACGGCCATGTGCCCGAGGCAGAGGTCCAGGCCGAAACGGCGCAGCGTGCGCAGGCGGGCGGTCAGCCGGTGGATCTCCATGTCCCGGTCCATCGCCCCCTGGCCGATCCCGCCGGGCGCCCTGCGCTCGGCTTCGAGGCGGTCGGACAGGTCGGAGATCGTCTGGTCGAGGGTCTCCGCGACGGCCGCGAAATGCCGCTCGTCACGCTCGATCAGCGCCGGGTCGGCCTTGGGGGACAGACGCTCGGGGAGGTCGAACACGCTGGCGGTCAAAGGATTCACGTATCGGCTCCGGCTCGTGATCGCTGGTCGTGGTTCCGGCGAGTCCCCGCGACCGCCCGGGAGCTCGCAGGCGGGCCGCCGTCCCCGCGCGAATCGCGCGGCGACGACGCCTCCTGCACTGCGCCCCCGGTTTCCGCAGGTTCTGGCCTCGGCCGCCGATTCTGCGCCACGACCCGGGTCTTGCCGCAAGCCCCCGGGTGCGCTATACGTTGAGAGTGGCGGGGAGAGTCCTCCTTCTCGCGCCCTCCGCCGCCCCTCCCCGCGGATCCCCGGCCGCCCGCTCAGACCATGTACTGGTCGTGGCGGTGGTAGAGGTCGGCCCACTCTCGCTCGCTGAGCTGCCGCCCGCTCCCCACGATCTCCGCCAGCTCCTCGAAGTAGGCCTCACGCGGAGCCCCCGGAGCGAACAGGACCAGCATCGAAGCCGCCCCGTGCGGGTTGTCGAACGCGTGGATCCCGCCCGGCGGGACGAACAGGAAGTCGCCGGGCGGGGCGTCGACCCAGCGGTCCCCGTCATAGAGGGCGACGGTGCCGGACAGGACGAAGAACGACTCCGACATCGTCTTGTGGAAGTGCGCGCCCGCGCCGCGACCGGGCTCGGCTCCCATGTCCCACCGGTAGAGCCCGTACTGCCCGCCCGTGGACTCGCCCGTGGCCAGGTAGTGCACCTTCGAGCGCGTGCCGATCAGCAGGTCGGGCGCGGAGCCGCTCTTCCACCATGTGCCGCTGACCTCGCCCTCGTCACCGTGGAAGAGCTCTTTCGGGTACGACATTCCGGCCTCCTCGTCGACTGTCCCGCCCCATCGTGGCGTCCGGCCCTGACAAGCATGCGCGACAGCACGGGCCTGTGACGTACACCACCGACCGGGCCACGCCCCGGGTGACGGACGTGCCGGGCGTGGTCGTTAGAGCCGGGTGTGGCCGGGTAGCCGTATGCGGTGGCCGGAGGAGCCGGCGACTCATTCGACACCGAGGGGGCGGAGTTGACCACGCCGGAGGAGAACGCTCCGAAGACCGAGGACACCGATCAGGTGGAGCCCGACGAAGAGCGCGAGTCGCGACCCGACGTGCGCACCGAACTGGGCGCCGAACTCGAGGACAAGATGGCCGAGAAGGGGCTGTCGCGGGACGACTTCTCCGAGTCCTGAGGTGGCCCCGGAGCCCGGAGCGCACCTCGACCTCGCGACCTGATCTCACCGGGGGCGTCGGAGAAGGTCCGCGGGGGACGACGGTACGGGTGAGGGACGAGGAGGACCGCGTGATCGGCACGTTGTACGAGCGGTGGCTGCTGGAGATGTGGGCCGGGGACTTCGGACTCGCCCGCGAGCTGGTCACGCCGGATTTCGTCGGGCACTGGCCGGGTCAGGAGGTGCGCGGGGCCGAAGAGCTGATCGACATTCTGCGGCAGGGGCACGCACCCTTCGAGGGCGTCACCGTGACGCTGGACGTGGGCCCGATCGTGGACGGGAACCGGGTCGCCGCCCGGTGGACGTTCGCCGGACGGTTCAGGGGCGGCATGCCCGGAGCGACCGCCCCCGAGGGCACGGCGGTGTCGTTCAGCGGCCACGACGTCCTGCGCGCCGAGGACGGCCGGTTCGCGGAGTACTGGGTGATCTCCGATACCGAGTCCCTCGCCCGCGCACTCGGCATGGAGTGATCTCCGCCGAGCACTCCCCCGGGCCGTCACTCGGGCAGGGGCTGAAGGGTCGGGTCGCAGAGGCGGCAGCCCAGCATGCCTTGGTAGATGCCGTGCTTCGGGCAGCGCTCCAGGAATCCGGGAGGCGGCGGGACGCTCCAATCGGGCCGCGTCGCCGGAGTCTCCACGGCGACGGGGGCGGGCCATCCGTCCACCATCGCGCGGTATCGGCGCAGGTAGTCGAGGGCGAAAGGAGGTTCGTAGGTGAGAAGCCCCCAGCCGTGCCGTGTCATCGCCAGGTCGAGGACGCGCAGCACGAACGCCTTCTCGGCCGGCCAGTCCGCCGTCCACGGCAGGGAGTTCAGATCGAATCCGTCCGTACCGCGGCCGAGGCGATGTCCGTCCGCGAACAGCAGCACGAGATTGCTCTCCCAGACGGACTCGGCGAGGGCGCACCCGGCCAGGGTGAGCACGTCGAAGAAGACGTCCGTCCCGCCATTGGACAGATACAGATCGCCCCCGGACGTCCCCAGCGCTTCGAAGGTGTTGCCCACGCCTCGTCACCTGTCTCTCGGGGTTGCATGGACGGCCTCGGCTGTTCCGGCGTTCCGCGGATGGCGGGTGAAGCGGGTGGGCCACCACACCTTGGGGCCGATCATCCGGACGAGCGCCGGGACCAGCAGGGACCGCACCACGAGCGTGTCCAGCAGCACGCCGAACGCGACGATGAACGCGATCTGCGCCAGGAACGACAGCGGGATGACGACCAGGGCGGCGAACGTGGCGGCCAGCACGACTCCCGCGGAGGTGATGACGCCGCCGGTCGCCGTCAGGCCGCGGAGCACGCCTTCCCGCACGCCCCAGCGCCGCGTCTCCTCCCGGACCCGCGACATGAGGAAGATGTTGTAGTCGACGCCGAGCGCGACCAGGAACACGAAACCGTAGAGCGGCACCGAGGCGTCCAGGCCGGTGAAGCCGAACAGGTGACGGAACACCAGGGCCGCGACACCGAGCGTGGCGACGTAGTTCAGCGCGACGGTCGCGATGAGCAGGACGGGCAGCGGCAGCGAGCGCAGGAGCAGCACCAGGATGACCAGGATGATCGCCAGAACGACCGGGATGATGACCGTTCGGTCGTGGGCGGCGGTCTTCTGGGTGTCGTACTGCTGGGCCGTGTAGCCGCCGACCAGCGCGTCCGCCCCGGGGACGCCGTGCACGGCGGCGCGCAGGCGCTTGAGGGCGGCCTTCGCGGCGTCGCTGTCGGCGGCCGCCTTCAGCGTCGCGTCGATCCGGACCCGCCCGTCCACGACCTTCGGCGGCCCGCCGGGGCGGCCGGACTCGCCGACGGGCGCGGCGTCCGCGACGCCCTCCGTCCGGACGGCGGCATCGGTGACGGCCTGGGCCCGCGCCGCGTCGGCGATGATGACCGCCGGCTGGCCGGAACCGCCGGGGAAGTGCTCGGAGAGCGTCCGCTGCGCGGCGACCGAGGGCGCGTCATTGGTGAACGTCTCCTCCAGCGGGACGCCGTGGGCGCGCAGCCCCGGGGCGAACGCGGCACAGGCGATGAGGGCGATGCCCGTTCCGGCGACGACGCGGCGCGGGTGCAGGTCGACGAGGTCGGCGACGCGGGCCCAGAGGCCCCTTCCCCCGCGGGCGCCTTCGGCCGGGGGCCGGGGTTTCGCGGGCCAGAACGCGATCCGTCCGAGCACGACGAGGACCGCCGGGAGGAACGTCAGCGCGCTGAGGACGGCGCAGGCGATGCCGATCGCGCCCACCGGCCCGAGGGCCCGGTTGTTGGTGAGGTTGCTGAGCAGCAGCGCGAGCAGGCCGAGCGCGACGGTGGCTCCGCTGGCGACGATCGCGCTGAACGATCCGCGCACCGCCGCCCACCCGGCGGTGAAGCGGTCCCGGCCGGCCGCCGCCTCCTCCCGGAAGCGGGCCGCGAGCAGCAGCGCGTAGTCGGTGGCGGCGCCGATGACCAGGATCGACAGGATGCCCTGGACCTGGCCGTCGACCCGGACGAGGTCGTTCTTGGCCAGCGCGTAGACCACCGCGCACGCCAGGCCCAGCGCGAACACCGCCCCGAGGATGATCACCAGCGGGAGCAGGACGCTGCGGTAGACCAGCAGCAGGATGACCAGGACGGCGATGAGCGCGACGCCCAGCAGCAGCCCGTCGATCCCGGCGAAGGCGTCCGACAGGTCCGCCCGGGTGGCGGCCGGCCCGCTGATCTGCGCCTTCGCCCCGGGGACGGTCTTCGCCGCCGCACGGACCCGGTCCAGCACGGCCGGCAGTTCGTCGTCGAGGTCGGGCCTGAGCGGGACGACGCCCTCCAGCGCCCGGCCGTCGTCCGAGCGCAGGGCCGGCGACGGTGTCCCGAGCGTGCCGGGCGCGCCCCGCAGCCCGGCGAGCGCGCGGGTCGCCGCGTCCCGCTGGGCGTCGGAGACGCGGCCGTTCACCGTCCACACGACGATGGCGGGGACGGTCTCCTTCTCATCGAAGGCCTGCTGCGCCCGCAGGACCCGGGTGGACTCGGCACTGCGCGGCAGGAAGGCCGCCTGGTCGTTGGTGGAGACCTCACCGAGCTTCCCGGCATAGGGGCCGAGGGCGCCGCCGACGGCCAGCCAGACCAGGAGCAGCACTGCCGGGATCGCCCAGCGGATCGGGCGCGGCGGTGTTCGCATCGGTTCCTCCCAGCGAGTTCGACCTGCCGCGGCCATACCCACAAATACCTCAATCATTAACTATCTCAATGATTGAGGTATTGTAATCTGATCGGCATGGCCGAGGGAGCGGAGGAGACGGAGGGTCCCGCCGGCCTCCGGTCGTTCGCCGTCGAGCTGCGCCGGTTGAACTCCGAGTTCAACCGGATCGCGCACGAGTTCGCCCATGCCAGCGGCCTGCACCCGACCGACGTCCAGGCCCTGGTCGCGATCATGGACGCACGGCAGCGCACCCCCGACCGGCCGATGACCCCGGGGCGCCTGCGCGAGGAGCTGAACGTCACCTCCGGCGCGGTCACCGCCTGCCTCGACCGCCTCGAACGCCTCGGCCACATCACCCGGGCGCGCGACCCGGCCGACCGGCGGGTCGTCCATCTGCGGTACGAGCCGTCCGCCATGACCATGGCCCGCGAGTACTTCCGCCCGCTGGCGGAGAGCACCGAGGCGGCGCGGGGCGGGTTCAGCGAGGAGGAACTGCGCCTCATCCTGCGCTTCCTCCGCGCGATGAACGAGGAACTCTCCAAGCTCCGCGCCCGCGGTTCGGGCCGCTAGGCCGACGGCGCGTTCTGGGCGGGACCGAGCAGGTCCCAGCGGTTTCCGGCGAGATCGAGGAAGACGGCGACGCGTCCGTAGGGTTCGGAGCGGGGCCGGGTGACGAACTCCACGCCCGCGATCGTCATGCGTTCGTAGGCGGCGTCGAAGTCCTCCACCCGCAGGAAGAACCCCACGCGCCCCGCGACCTGGTTCCCGACCACGGCGGCCTGGTGCGGGCCGTCCGCGCGGGCGAGCAGGATGCCCGTCCGAGCGCCCGGCGGCCGGACCACCACCCACCGCTTGGGACGGCCGTCGTTGGTGAGCGATGGCGAGTCCTCGACCATGTCGAACCCGAGAGCGCCGGTGAAGAACGCGATGGCGTCGTCGTAGTCGTCCACGACGATCGTGATGAGATCAAGCCGCACCGTCATGAGGGTACGGTGCGGTCGTCCGAGCGATCATGCGGCCACGGAACGAAGCGATACCCGGCATGGACGAGACGCAGGGCAGCCGTACCGCCGTGCTCGTCTGCCAGGCCCGGGCCGTGGCGCACGGCCGTCTGGCCCCGACCGGTTCGACGATCCCACCGCGTCGGTGCTGCTCCGCCCCGAAGAACTCGTCGCGGTGGAGCAGGCCCGCTCGGGCGTGCCTCCCGAGGGCTGGGGACCCCGGCTGGAGTACGAGTTCCTGCGGGCCACGGCCGAGGGGCTGGTGCCCCGCACGGTCGCCATCGACGATGCCGTCAGGGAGCGCACCCACCCGCAGGTCGTGATCCTGGGCGCCGGCCTGGACGGACGGGCGTGGCGGATGCCCGAGCTCGCCGGAACCGCCGTCTTCGAGGTCGACCACCCCCGTTCCCAGCAGGACAAGCGGCAGCGCGCCGCGGCCCTCTCCTCGCCCGCCGGGAAGGTCACCTTCGTGCCCGTCGACTTCACCGCCGACAGGCTCGACGACTCCCTGAAGGCGTCCGGGCACCGGACCGGCCGGCCCACCACCTGGATCTGGCTCGGCCTTCCTCGTATGCCGGGTGACACGCGCACGGCCGGTGGCGCGAAGGAGATGTCGGCGGCCGGTCGCGTGCCCGCCGGCGCGGGCCCCGCCTCCCGACACCGCCGGTCAGGCGTGGGACAGGGCGAACGCCGCCAGGAACCCCACGACGATGATCAATCCGGTGAGCAGGTGCGTGTCCTCGTAGGCCTCGGGGATCATCGTGTCGGCGATCATGGTGAGGATGGCGCCGCCGGCCAGCGCGGTGATGCCGGCCAGGACGTCGGCGGAGGCGTCGCCGAGCACCGTGTAACCGAAGACCGCCGCCAGGGCACTGATCACCGCGATCCCGCTCCACAGCCCGAAGACGTAGCCGCGGCCGCGTCCCGCCCGGCGCATCCCCGAGGCGCTGGAGAGCCCTTCGGGCACGTTGCTGATGAACACCGCGACCACGGTGACCAGGCTGACCGCGCCGCCGCCCAGAAGACTCGTGCCGATCACGATGGATTCGGGGACGCCGTCCAGCAGCGCGCCCAGGGCGATCGCGCTCCCCGATCCGGGGTGCTGCTCCTCCGACGGCTGCTGCCTGCCCGAGCGCTTGCGGTGCCGCGCGCCCCTCCAGGCCAGGACGGTGTCGGCTCCGGCATAGAGCACCGCGCCGATCAGCGCACCGATCACCGTCGGGGTCAGCCCGCCCCGCTCGTTCGCCTCGGCGATCAGGTCGAACGACACCGCCGACAGCAGGACACCGCTGCCGAACGCCATCACGCCCGCCACGATCCGCGCCGGAACCGGCACGAGGAAGCCGGCCAGGGCGCCCATCACCAACGCCGACCCGGCAAGCAGGCCCCACCCTCCGGCCTGCAACGCTCCCTGCACGGCTCTCCCTTCGACCATTACCCGAACGCCGGACGCCATGCCGTCCAACGTGCCGCATCGGCCACCCGGCGGGCTCGGCTGAAACGTCCCGGAGCTCAGACCCGGTCAACGGCGCCGGCCTGGACGGGGGTCACCCGTAGGCGTATTCGTCGACGTCCAGTTCGGCTCTCGTCAGCCGGAGGAACTCCAGCGTCCGGGCGTCGAGGTGCCAGCCCAGCAGCCGGTGCTGACCGGCGAGTTTCTCCAGGCCCTCGACCGGGCCGGTCAGGTCGTCCTCCTCACCCTGCGGATCCTCGAACACCCTGACCACCTGCAGCGTGCCTGCATGGATCTCTCCGTCCGCGCGGTCGAGCTCCGCCACCAGGGCGCCGATGGTCCCGGCGTGCTCGAACAGCCTGTCCACGACCCGCGCGATCTGCTCGTCCACGGTGAGGTGCGGCTTCCGGCAGACGACCCGCCAAACGTGCCTGGCCGGACGGGGCGGGCGCGCATCGCGGCCGCCGCGCACGACCCTCTCGTCCGGATCGATGCCCAACCGCGCCGTGATCTCGTCCGCTGACATCCGTCTCGATTTCACGGCGAAGTAGGCGTACTGGGAGATCCGCACGCGGGCACCCTACCGGCGTCCGGCGCCGGGCTCCGCGGCGGAGCGGGACGGGGCCGGGCGCCGTCGGCTAGTAGGGTCGGCCGCATGCCCGCTCGTACCCACGCCTCGCCCCCCGTGAGAGAGCCCAAGACGCCGCGGATCCCCCGCAGGCTCACGCCCGCCGGGAAGGTCGAGCGGCACATCCGGCATGACGGCAAGTACCTGTCGCTGGAGTACGGCGCGGACACCCTGTCCATGGACGACCCGGACGGTGTCGAGGACGTCGAGTTCGAGCGCTGCCGGTTCACCCAGACCGTCTTCTCCGGGCTGGTCCTGCACCGGGCCGGGCTCGCGGACTGCGCGTTCAGCGACGCGGACCTGGCGAACCTGCGGGCGTTCAACTCCCGGATGTTCAACGTGCAGATCATGAACGCGCGGATGACGGGGATGCAGCTCGCCGAGAGCGGCCTGCGGGACGTGCTGGTCGAGGGATGCCGCGCCGACCTCACCGGCTTCAGGTTCGCGCATCTGCGGGACGTGGTGTTCCGCGACTGCAACCTGACCGAGGCGACGTTCCAGTCCGCCGAGATGACCGGCGTCCGCTTCGAGAACTGCCGGCTCGGCGGCGCCCAGTTCTCCGGGGCCGAGATGAGAACGGTCCGGTTCCGCGGCTGTGACCTGCGCGGCGTCGCCGGCCTGGACTCGTTCCGGGGGGCGATCGTCGCGAGCGGTGACGCGATGACCCTCCTGGACGCGTTCGCCGCGGAACTCGGCATCACCATCGAGGACTGACCGGCCCCGGGCATGCGTCGCGGGAGCTCCACGGGGAAGGCACCTCTTAGGGGGAGCATCATGAGCTATGCGATCAGCGTCCGGCTTCACCGGCCGTACGGCGAGGCCGTCGAGCAGGTGCGCGCGGTCCTGAAGGTCCAGGGCTTCGGCGTGCTGACCGAGATCGACGTGCGGGCCACCCTGCGCGAGAAGCTCGGCGAGACGATGGACGACTACCTCATCCTGGGAGCCTGCAACCCCCGGCTCGCGCACCGGGCACTCGGCGTCGACCAGCGGATCGGCCCGCTGCTGCCCTGCAACGTGGTGGTGCGCGCCGACGGCGACGACACCGTCGTGGAGGCGTTGGACCCGCAGGTCATGGTCTCGGTCAGCGACCGTCCCGACCTGGAGCCGGTCGCCGACGAGGTGGCGGAGCGGCTCGCCACCGCGCTGAGGCGGCTGGACGCCTGATCCCGGCGCCGCGCTCAGCGGTCGGGGAACTCCATCTCGGCGGCCTCGTCGGCGGCGAGCAGGAAGTACCCGAGGAACGTCACGCCGTCCTCCCCGGCGTCGAAGCGCGCGATGCGGGCGCCCTCGGGCTCGTGGAACACGTCACCGGGGCCGAGGACGGCCGCCGCTTCGCCTTCGATCTGGTAGACGGCCGAACCGGTCTCGATGCTGCCGAACACCGGCCCGTTGTGCACGTGCAACCCGGCCGCGTGGCCGGGCGCGATGGTGATGCGCCGGACCTCGACCCGGTGCGTGCTGCGGGGTCGCGACAGCGGCTGGTCGAGCACCACCGTACGGGTGACCTGCGGGACGTCCTCCGCGAGGCCGCCGTGGTACTCACTGTCGCCGACCGGCTCCCCGGCCTCGGCGGAAGTACCGTCGTCCGGTATCGGCTCGATGGCCAGATGCGTCATCGGGACGGCGGGTGCGGCTCCATGCCAGTGCCACTCGCCGGGCGCGATGCGCACGATGTCGCCGGCCCGGATCGTCTCGACCGGCCCACCACGGCGCTGCACACGCCCGGCGCCCTTGGTGACGACGAGCACCTGTCCGAGCGGGTGCCGGTGCCACACGGTGCGGCTTCCGGGGGCGAAGCGCACGCTGTCGCCCTGCGTCCGTGCCCCGGGTTCGGCCACCGGCGCGATCCAGGCCTCACCGGTGAACCATTCCGCCGGGGCGGCGGTGCCGCCGACGGGTCCACGGGTTATCTGCATGCGTTTCTCCAAGGTCAGCGGACGGTGCGCGCGTCGAGCAGCGCGAGGATTCCTTCGATCGCCTGGTCGAAGGGCTCCGGGGAGTCGGCGGCGCGTGCGAGGACGTAGCCGCCCTGGAGTGCGGCGACGATCGCGGCCGCAGTGGACGCAGGTGCCACCGAAGACTCCAGTTCTCCGCGATCCACCCCTTCCTGCACCACCGCCGCCAGTCGGGCTCGCAGCCAGGCGAAGGTCTCCTCGACAGGTTCGCGCAGCGTGGGCGTGGCGATGACGTCGGGGTCCTGAGTCAGCCGGCCCATGGGGCAACCCCGCAGGACGTCCCGTTCCCGGTGCAGGTAGGCGGCGATGCGCTCGACGGCCGCACCCGGCTCGGACAGCTGGACGTCGATGGCGGCCCGCATCTCCTCGGCGGTGCGGTCGATGGCGGCGCGAGCGAGTTCCTCCTTGCCCGCGAAGTGGTGGTACATGCTGCCCTGACCGGCCTCGGCCCGCTGCTGGATCGTCTTGGGGCTGGTCCCCACGTACCCGCGCTCCCACAGCAACTCGCGCGCACTCTCCACCAGCCGTTCTCTCGCACTCACCCCGCCAGTGTACATACCAATAGGTACAGAGGCGAGCCCGCGTCGACGTTCCCTCCCCAATGACCACCTCGCGTGGGCCCTCGCCGTCGACATGCCCCGCGGCGCCAGGCCCGGGCCGCTGATCGAGGGCTACGGCGCGGAGGCCGTCGACCGCGAGGCACTCCTCCCGCGTCGCGACGGCACTGGACGCTTGTTGATTATCCGCCAATAGTGCGCGGGGACCATGACGTCGCGAACCCGCCAGACCTGCGCGGGCGACGCCTGTTGAGTGGGCGATCACCACCACTGCCCCTCACAGGACGGAACCGATGTCCACAGCGACCTCTTTGACCGAAGACTCCTCCGCGTCGAGGCGGTCGGCGGTGGCCAACTGGCCGGCGGTGCTCTCGGTGATGATGGGGATCTTCGCGATCGTCACCACCGAGATCCTGCCGATCGGGCTGCTGACGTCCATCGGCTCCGGCTTCACCGTCTCCGACGGGACGGCCGGGCTGATGATGACCATGCCCGGATACCTGGCGGCGGCCGCCGCGCCCACGGTCACCGTCGCGACGGCGCGGATCGACCGGCGGCTCATGCTGTGCGCCTGCATGTTCCTGCTGGCGTCGGCGAACTTCATCGCCGCCGCCGCCCCGGCGTACTGGGCGATGCTCGTGTCACGCGTCCTCGTCGGCGCGGTCATCGGCGGCTTCTGGTCGATCGGGGCGGGCCTGGCCGACCGGCTGGTCCCGGCACACGCGACGCGCCGGGCGACCGCGGTCGTCTTCTCGGCCGTCCCGCTGGGATCGGTCCTCGGCGTGCCGCTCGGGACGCTGATCGGAGATCTCGCGGGGTGGCGGACCAGTTTCGCGGTGATGGGCCTGCTGTCGGTGGCGGTGCTCATCGCGCTCGCCGTGCTGGTCCCCCCGCTGCCCGCTGAGAGGGCCACCCGCATCACCGCGCTGCGCACCATGATGCGGGGCCTCGACACCCGGTTCGCGCTCTTGGTGACCGTCCTGGTCGTCCTCGCGCACTTCGGCGCGTACACCTACGTCACGCCCTTCCTGGAACGGGTGACGCATGTGTCCTCAGGGCTGATCACGGTGTTCCTGCTGGCCTACGGCGTGGCGGGCGTCCTGGGCAACTTTCTCGCGGGCACGGCTCTGGCCCGCCATCCGCACGCCACCTTCGCCGTGGCCGGAGGTCTGATCGCCTTCGCCACCCTGGCGCTTCCTCTGCTCGGGCGGTGGGATCCGGCCGCCATCGCGCTGCTCGTCCTGTGGGGTGCCGGCTATGGCGCCGTTCCGGTCTGTTCGCAGACCTGGTTCGCCAGAGCGGCCCCGGACGCCCCGGAGGCGGCCTCCGTACTGTTCACGGCCTCGTTCCAGGCGACGCTGTCGACCGGCGCCCTGCTCGGCGGAGTCGTCATGGACCGCACATCCCCCTCGACGGTCATGATTCTCGGCGGAGCGGCCGCGATCGTCATGGTCGTGACCGTGGTCAGCCGGGCCTGAGTGATCGGCTCACGTCGGCGGGACGGGGGTGTCGCCGGTCAGCCAGCGGTGGAGGCCGACGAGGGGGACGTCGGCTCGGACGACCTCCAGCAGGGTGATCTTCAGTCCCCACTCGCCGACGGCGTCGTCCAGGTCGGCGGTCAGTGGGGGCGTCCGGCCCGGGGTCAGGTCGCCCAGTTCGTTCAGGCGCCGCTCCGCCACATGGCGGCGCAGATGGCCCTCCACGATGACGCTGATCGCCGCCGCCTCCGGAACCGGCCGCAACGCGTAGCGGGCGGGGTCGAACACCGAGATCAGGGCCACGGCCTTCAGCCGCAGGAGCACCCCGTCGCGCGTGGGGGCCTCCAGCCATATGTCGAGGGGATCCCACCTCCTCGGGACGCGGACCCATCGGTCGATGCCCGGCACCACCAGCATCCGGCCGGGTCCGCGCACCGTGGCGGGACCGCCGAGGCGGGAGATCACGAGGCGTTCTCCTTCAGGGACCACCCGCAGCGACGCGATGGCCAGCACCGTGATCAGGACGAGGCAGATGAGGAGGGCCAGCGACGTCCAGGTGAGGAAGCCGGGCAGCAGTTGGTCTCTCGGGAGGCCCTCGGTCACGCATCCTCCCCTGCCGGTCCGGTGGCTGGCGGCCTGTGCTTCCATCGTGACCGCCGGGCGGCCGCCTGGCCATCGGGTACGACCACCAAATCAGCAGGACCGGCCCTGCAGAAGCCGGCCGTCAGTCGTGTCGGCGGCCGTCCGGCGGGGCGGGGCGGTCCTTGCCGTGACCGATGCGGTCGCGCCAGGCGGCGACCCGGTCGATGATCAGAGGGTCGGCGAGGGCGGAATCCGAGACGTTCCCGCCCGGAGCGGGCGCCTCCCTGACGGGCCGCGCCACCCGCCGCGGGCGGGTCGGCATGGTGAGGACCATGGTCAGGCCGCCGCCGGGGGTCTCCTCGGGGGTGAGGTCGCCGTCCATGGCCTCGGCGAGGCCGCGGGCCAGGGCCAGGTCGACGCCGGTCTCGCCGTCCCGGTCGCCGAGGCGCTGGAGCGGCTGGAAGAGGCGGTGGCGTCCCGCAGGCCTGATGCCGGGCCCGCGGTCGATGACGCGAATCTCCAGGCGGTCGCCGAGAGCGCTGGCGGTGGCGAGGACGGGGACGCCCGGCGGGTTGAAACGGACGGCGTTGGCGATGACGTTGGCCAGGACGCGTTGCAGCAGGGCCGGGTCGGCGACCATCTCGGGCAGGCCCTCGGGGATGCGGATTTCGACGGCGTCCCGATCGTTCCCGCTGACGGCGCGGGGGACGGCGTCCTCGGCGGCGACCCGGCGCGGGGACATGCCGAGCGAACCGGATTGCAGGCGGCTCATGTCCAGCAGGTCGGCCACCAGACGGTCGAGCCGTGCCAGGGAGTCGGCGGCCGTGGCGGCCAGGTCGTCGTGGCGCTCGCCGGCCGGGGGCGCGTCGGGGCCGCGCAGGCCCTCGACGGCTGCCCTCGCGGACGCGAGCGGGGCGCGCAGGTCGCGGCTGACGATGGTGAGCAGCGCGGTGCGCATCTCCTCGGCGGCCTCCAGCGGCCGGACCTGCCGGGCCTGCTCGGCCAGCCGCCGGTGGTGCAGCGCGACGGCGGCCTGGGCGGCGAACGCCTCCAGGACTCGCCGGTCCGAGGCGGGCATGGCCCGGCCCCGCAGGACGAGGGACAGCGTGCCGTCCTCGACGAGGATGTCGGCCTCTCCCGCGTCCGGGCTGGTGCACGGCTCGCCTCCGGTGTTGGCGACGATGCTCCAGCAGTCCGGGTCGCGGAGACTGTCGGGGGTCACCGGCGCTTCGGGGTCGCGCTCCAGCAGCGTGACGGTGGTCAGCGTGAACGTCTCGCGGAGCCGTTCGAGGATGCCGCCGAGCGCGTCGTAGGGGTGCCCGCGGGTGGTGATCGCGCCGTGCTCGCCGCGCAGGATGTCCCCCGCGAGGGTGGACAGCGCCTCCGCGTCGGCGCGGGCCCCGGCCGCCTCCCTGCCGCGGCGGGCGGTGACGTCCACGATCGTGCTGACGGTCACCCCGACCACGACGAAGACGACGAGCTGGAGCAGCCCCTGGGGCCGCTCGACGGTGAAGTGCCCGGTCGGTGGGGTGAAGAAGTAGTTCAGCAGCAGGGAACCGCCGATCGCGGCGAACAGCGCGGGATACAGCCCGCCCACCAGCGCCACCCCCACCACCGCGGCCTGGAAGAGCAGGATGTCGCCGGCCAGCGGGACCTGCACGCGCATCTGCACCAGCAGGACGGTCAGCAGCGGCAGCCCGGCCGCGGCCAGCGCGAACCCGGCGTAGCGGCGGGCTGCCGGAAGCCCGGCAGCCCGCAGGGCCCTCCAGCGGCGCCCCTGACCGATCTCCTCGTGCGTGACGAGGTGCACGTCGATGGAACCGGACCGCGCCGTCGTCGTGACGCCGACGCCCGGTGAGAACAGCTGCGCGAGCTTTCCGCGCCGGGACGCGCCCAGGACGAGCTGGGTGGCGTTGACGCCGCCGGCGAAGTCCAGCAGCGCGTCCGGCACGTTCGCGCCGACGACCTGGTGGTAGCTGCCGCCGAGGCTCTCCACCAGGGCGCGCTGCCGGGTCAGGTTCGCCGGGCTCACGTCGGCCAGCCCGTCGCTGCGGGCGACGTGGACGGCCAGCAGGTCGGCGCCCTTGGTGCGGTCGGCGATGCGAGCGGCGCGGCGGACCAGGGTGTCGCCCTCCGGCCCGCCGGTGAGCGCCACGACGACGCGTTCGCGCGCCTCCCACGTCCCGGCGATGCCGTGGTCGGCGCGGTAGCGGTCGAGCTGGTCGTCGACCTTGTCGGCCAGCCACAGCAGCGCCAGCTCGCGCAGGGCGATGAGGTTGCCTGCCCGGAAGTAGTTGCCGAGCGCGGCGTCGATCTTCTCGGGCGGGTAGATGTTGCCGTGGGCCATCCGGCGGCGCAGCGCCTCGGGCGCCATGTCGACCAGCTCGACCTGGTCGGCGCGGCGGACCACCTCGTCCGGGACGGTCTCGCGCTGCGGCACACCGGTGATCTGCTCGACGACGTCGTTCACCGACTCCAGGTGCTGCACGTTGACGTTGGTGACGACGTCGATGCCGGCGTCCAGGATCCGCTCGATGTCCTGCCAGCGCTTGGTGCGGGGGGAACCGGGCACATTGGTGTGGGCGAGTTCGTCGATGAGCGCGACCTGCGGGCGCCGCGCGATGACGGCGTCGGCGTCCATCTCGGTGAAGCTCGCGCCGCGGTAGGAGACGGTGGTGCGCGGGACGATCTCCAGCCCCTCCAGGAGCGCGGCAGTGCGGGGCCGGCCGTGGGTCTCCACGAAGCCGACCACCACGTCGGTCCCGCGCCCGGCGCGACGGCCGCCCTCGGCGAGCATCGCGTAGGTCTTGCCCACGCCGGGCGCCGAGCCCAGGTAGACGCGCAACCTGCCGCGTCCCATCACACCTCCAGTCTCCGAGGTACCTCGCGGGTCAGCCGCGGACCGGGTACTTCCGGTCCAGCGCGATGTTCAGCTTGAGGACGTTCACCCGCGGCTCGCCCATGAAGCCGAGGTCGCGGCCGTCGGTGCTGTCCTCGACCAGCCGCTTCACCTGGCCGGGGGCGACGCCGCGGGCCCCGGCGACCCTGCCGGTCTGGAGCGCGGCGTAGGCGGGCGAGATGTGCGGGTCCAAGCCGCTGCCACTGGCGGTGACCGCGTCGGCAGGGACGGCCGGATCGACGGGGGCGCCGCCCCTGACGGGGACGACCAGGCCGTCGGCGTAGTCCTCGCCGAACCGGGCCAGCTCCACGGGAACGCCCTCGTAGGTGGCGATGAACGGCGCCTTCACCACGCCCTGCTCCTCGTTCAGGCTGACCACCCGGGTCGGGTGCGGGACGGTGCCGTCGGTCGTGCGGCGGCCGAAAACCGCCAGCACCGCGCCGACCCCGCCCGGAGCACAGTACGGACGCGCCCCGCTGACGCCTTCGAACTCGCCGACGGATTTGCTGCGCGAGCAGACCCGGGTGAGCAGGCTCTGGCCACCGCCCTCCCCCGCCGCGGCCGCCTTCGGGCGGGGCAGGGTGTCCACGATGTCCTCAGGACCCAGGTTACTCGCGGCCGTCGAGGTCGGGTCGTACCCGTTCCCTGCCTCGGATGGGCGGCTCTGGAAGTACTGCCTGAGCGGGGCGCCGCCCAAGCCGGTGAACGACTGGCCGATCAGGGCGCTGCCGGCCGTACGGCCGTGGAGGGAGACGGTCGAGCCACCGGCGCGGCTCCTGAGTCCGGGGACCTGCGCGACCGCGAAGACGGCGAGCGGGTAGGCGGCGCCGAGCACTGCGGTCAGCACGAGGAGGGCGCGCAGCGCGGCCAGGTGCTGCCGGACCCAGGTCGGAGATGACATGTCACGACATTCCTGGAAGGAGGCGGATGACGAGGTCGATGAGCTTGATCCCGACGAACGGTGCGACGATGCCGCCGAGGCCGTAGACGCCGAGGTTGCGCGACAGGAGCTTGGACGCGCTGCTCGGCCGGTACCGGACGCCGCGCAGTGCCAGCGGGATCAGCGCGACGATGATCAGTGCGTTGAACACGACGGCCGACAGGATCGCCGACTGCGGGCTGGCCAGCCGCATGACGTTGAGGGCGTCCAGGCCCGGGAAGAGCGTCACGAACAGCGCCGGGATGATCGCGAAGTACTTGGCGATGTCGTTGGCGATGGAGAACGTCGTCAACGCGCCCCGCGTGATCAGCAACTGCTTGCCGATCTTCACGATCTCGATGAGCTTGGTCGGGTCGGAGTCCAGATCCACCATGTTCCCGGCCTCCTTGGCGGCGGAGGTGCCGGTGTTCATCGCTACCCCGACGTCGGCCTGGGCGAGCGCCGGAGCATCGTTGGTGCCGTCCCCCGTCATGGCGACGAGCCGGCCGCCCTCCTGCTCCTTCCTGATCAGGGCGAGCTTGTCCTCGGGCCGGGCCTCGGCCAGGAAGTCGTCCACACCCGCCTCGTCCGCGATCGCCCTGGCCGTCAGCGGATTGTCACCGGTGATCATGACCGTCCGGATGCCCATCGCCCGCATCGCGGCGAACCGCTCCCGCATCCCCTGCTTGACCACGTCCTTCAGGTGGATCACGCCGAGGACCCTCGCCGTGCCGTGTGCGACCTCGCCGACGACCAGCGGGGTGCCGCCGGATGCGGAGATGCCGTCCACGACGCGGCTCAGCTCGGCGGGCACCGTCCCGCTCCGGCGGCGCACCCATTCGGCGACCGCTCCGGCCGCACCCTTGCGCAGCATCCGGTCCGGCCCGCCGTTCCGTCGCTCGCCCAGGTCGACGCCGCTCATCCGGGTCTGCGCCGAGAACGGCACCCACCGTGCCTGCGACAGTTCCCCCGGCGAGCGTTCTCGCAGGCCGTAGGCCCGTTTGGCCAGGACCACCACCGATCGGCCCTCGGGGGTCTGGTCGGCGAGGCTGGACAGCTGCGCCGCGTCGGCCAGTGCGTCCTCCCCGACGCCCTGGACGGGCAGGAACGCCGCCGCCTCCCGGTTGCCGAGGGTGATCGTGCCGGTCTTGTCCAGCAGCAGGGTGTCGACGTCTCCCGCGGCCTCCACCGCGCGTCCCGACATCGCCAGCACGTTCCGCTGGACGAGACGGTCCATGCCCGCAATCCCGATCGCCGACAGCAGCGCCCCGATCGTCGTCGGGATCAGGCACACCAGCAGCGACACCAGCACGATCCCGGTGACCCCGTCCGCGTCCAGGGCGAGAGTGTCGCCGACACCGGGATTGATGGCCTTGGAGAAGATCGCGAGGGGCTGCAGCGTCGCCACCGCCAGCAGGAAGATGACCGTCAGCGCGGCGAGCAGGATGTGCAGGGCGATCTCGTTCGGCGTCTTCTGCCGCCTCGACCCCTCCACCAGCGCGATCATCCGGTCGATGAACGACTCCCCCGGTCGCTGGGTGATCTTCACGACGATGCGGTCCGACAGCACCTTCGTCCCGCCCGTCACCGCCGAGTGGTCCCCGCCCGACTCCCGGATCACCGGGGCCGACTCCCCCGTGATCGCCGACTCGTCCACGCTCGCGATGCCCTCGACCACGTCCCCGTCACCGGGAACGACCTCCCCCGCCTCGACGACGACATGGTCGCCCTCCCGCAGTCGCGGGGCGGCGACCGCCTCCTCCCGGACCCGCTCCTGCCCGGCCGTCCAGTCGAGCAGGCGGCGGGCCACGGCGTCGGCCTTCGCCCTGCGCAGCGAGGCGGCCTGCGCCTTGCCGCGGCCCTCGGCGACCGCCTCCGCGAGGTTGGCGAAGAGCACGGTCAGCCAGAGCCACACCGCGATCAGCCAGTCGAAGGCGCTCGGGCTCAGGCCGGCCAGGACCGTGGTCCACACCGCGCCGACCTCGACGATCAGCATCACGGGGTTGCGCCACAGCGTGCGCGGGTCGAGCTTGGCCAGCGTGTCCGGGAGGGACCTGAGCACCTGCCTCGGATCGAGCAGGCCGCCCTGGACCCTGCCGCCGCGGTTTTCCGGATGCCGGGGCGAGGGCCTCGTCGAACGGCGGACCCGAGCGGTCACGGGTGGACGCCTTCGGCGAGCGGTCCCAGCGCCAGCGCGGGCAGGAACGTCAGGGCGACGAGGACGACGGTGACGCCGACGACCAGGCCGACGAACTGCGGCCGGTGCGTGGGCAGCGTGCCCTCCGACGCGGGGGCACGGCCCTGCCGCGCCAGCGAGCCCGCCAGCGCCAGCGCGAAGACCATGGGGAGGAACCGGCCGAGGGCCATGCACAGCCCCAGCGCGGTGTTGTACCAGAGGGTGCCGGAGGTCAGGCCGGCGAACGCCGAGCCGTTGTTGTTGGACGCCGAGGTGAACGCGTACAGCACCTCCGACAGGCCGTGCGGCCCGGGGTTCAGGATCCCGGCCCTGCCATCGCCGGTCGCCATCGCCGCACCCGTGCCGACCAGCACCAGGGCCGGTGTGATCAGCAAGTACAGCGCGGCGAACTTGATCTCCCGGGATCCGATCTTCTTGCCCAGGTACTCGGGAGTGCGGCCCACCATCAGCCCGGCCACGAACACGGTGATGACCGCCAGGATCAGGATCCCGTACAGGCCCGAGCCGGCGCCGCCGGGCGCGACCTCCCCGAGCATCATGCCGGCCAGGGTCATCATGCCGCCGAGGCTGGTGTAGGAGTCGTGGGAGGAGTCCGTCGCGCCCGTCGACGTCAGCGTCGTGCCGGTGGCGAACATCCCGGAGTCCGGCACCCCGAACCGGGTCTCCACGCCCTCCGTCGAAGCGCCGACCGCGACCGGGACCGTGCCATGGTGCATGAGCTGGAAGACCTGCATGAGCACGGCGCTGACGATCGCCAGCGTCGCCATCACCGAGACGACGGCGTAGCCCTGCGCGTCGGCGCCGACCATCCGGCCGAACGTGCGCGGCAGCGAGAACGCGATGGCCAGGAGCAGAAAGATCTCCAGCCAGTTCGTCCAGGCGGCGGGGTTCTCGAACGGGTGGGCGGAGTTGACGTTGAAGAAGCCGCCGCCGTTCGTCCCCAGCAGCTTGATCGCCTCCTGGCTCGCCACCGGACCGCCCGTCAGGGTCTGGGTGCCGCCGGCGATCGTGTCCACCGTGTGGTGCGCCGGATCCCAGAAGTTCTGCACCACCCCGCCGGCGATCAGCACGAGGGCCGCCGCGAACGCGATCGGCAGCAGAATCCGCAGGGTGCCGCGGACCAGGTCGACCCAGAAGTTGCCGAGGTGATCGGTCCGCTTGCGGGCGAAGCCCCGCACCAGCGTGACGGCGACCGCCATGCCGACGGCGGCGGACACGAAGTTCTGCACCGCCAGGCCCGCCATCTGCACGAGGTCGCCCATCGTGGACTCGCCCGCGTACGACTGCCAGTTGGTGTTGGTGACGAAGCTGACCGCCGTGTTCCACGCCTGGCCGGGTTCGACCGGCGGGAACCCCAGGCTCAGGACCAGGTGGTTCTGCAGCCGCTGGAGCCCGTACAGGAACAGGACGCTGACGACCGAGAACGCCAGGACGCTGCGCGCGTAGACGGGCCAGGTCTGCTCGGCGTCCGGGGCGACCCCGGTCAGCCGGTAGATCACCCGCTCCGCGGGTGCATGCCTCGTCCCGGTGTAGACGCGGTACATGTAGTCGCCCAGGGGGCGGTACACCGCCGCCAGAGCGAGGACGAGCGAGACGATGAAGACGATTCCGGCGACGGTCGAGCTCATCTAGAAACGCTCCGGAAACAGCAGGGCGATGATCAGGAAGATCGTCAGGAGCGCGGCCAGCACGAGGCCGATCGCGTTCTCGGCCGTCACAGCCTCTCCAGCCCCTTCACCACGAAGACGAGCAGGACGAAGACCGCCACCGTCAGCAGAACGAACACGACGTCGCCCATGCTCGCTTCCTTCCAGGAGCGCGTGAAGCAAAGCGCCTGCTCCGGGAGTTTTGGCGGAACTTGAAGCCCTGGCGGCTCCGTCCGGAGTCAGGGACCGGCGTCCTGGCCGGCGAGCAGGCTCAGGCAGGCGCCGTCCTCGCGTTCACGCTTCCCAAAGGCGACCTCGATCCGGCCCAGGACGCACAGCCGGGGAAAGGCTGCGGCGTTCGATCACGCGAATGTGCTGCCCCGTGGGAGTCACCTCAGCGTCGACGGCGTCCGCCGCGGGCGCGAGGGTACGCCGCGCCGACGGTGACGGGGTCGTCCTGCGGAGTGCCGACGACGTCCTGCGCGAGAGGCACTTCCAGGGCCGTCAGGTTCCCCCTCCTAGCGGCGCCGAGGAAAGCCGACAGGAGGCGCCGGTGCTCGCCGGCGTCGCGCTCCGGTGACATGAGTTTCCGGTGCGGCAGTCGTCAGCGGAGGAGGGGGTGGCGGCGGATCACCGGGAGCCGTTCCCAGAAACGTCCGAGTCCGAGCGGCCTTCCGGCGTCGGCGAGCGCGGCGGAGATCAACGTGGCGGCGTAGATCCAGTGCATGTCCATGAAGGGGTTGGCGTCCGGCCAGAGGGACGCCGCCCACAGCATGGCGAGGAGGACGGTGCCGCCGATCGCGGCGAGGCGGAGGCAGATCCCGAGGAGCAGCGCGATGCCGAGGCCGCCGAGCCCGAACATGAAGAGGGCGTCGACCCAGACCTCGCCGGCCATCGCGTGAAAGATCTCCTTGAACGGGCCTTGGGTGTGGCCGAGGAAGCCCTCGGACGGCGAGACGCCGGACAGCCAGCCCTTCTCCGCGGGCCTGCCGAGGCCGAAGAGCTTGTCGACGAAGGCCCAGAGGAAGGTCCAGCCCAGGAAGAGCCGTCCTGCCGCGAGGGCGTAAAGGGCCGGGTGCTCGGATGCCACGGGCGGCGAGGGCCGCAAGGGAGTCTCTACCGACATGGGGAGTCCTTGGGGGCGGGGGGCTATTGATAGTTAAGTTTCCTATTAATAGCCCGGCAGGACAAGCAAATCGGGAGAATTCGGTGCCCTATAACCGAGTATTGGTCGGTCCGCTCCTATTAAGACAGCCGGTTCAGTTAAACGAACCCCTCCAGTACAGCCCCGGTGTGCGGCATCGCCCTGCCGCCGAACACGTGATCAGCGGATCAGGCAGATCTCGGCGCCGTTGGTCACGGGCCGACCGGGGCTGGCGTTGAGCGCGGAGACGGTGCCGGATTTGTGCGCGGTCAGGGGTTGCTCCATCTTCATCGCCTCCACCACGACGATGGTGTCGCCGGCGGCCACGGTGTCGCCCTCTTCGACGAGGACCTTCACGATGGTGGACTGCAGCGGGCAGACCAGGGCGTCGCCGTTGTCCTCCTTGGCCTTGGCCCTGCGGGGTCGGGGGCGGGAGGGCGCCGCCGGAGCGTCGGCGGACGAGTGCAGGACGACCTCGACGCGTTTGCCGTCCACCTCGACGGTGACGGGCTTGCGGACGGGCGGGGCGGGGGCCTCGGAGGAGTCCGGGCAGGGAGGGACCGAGGGCGACTGGTCGGACTCGATCCAGGCCGTGTGGACGTCGAAGGGCTCGCCGGTGAAGGCCTTGTCCTCGACGACCGCGCGGTGGAAGGGCAGGACGGTCGGGATCCCGGCCACCTCGAACTCCGCCAGGGCGCGGCGGGCGCGCTGCAGGGCGATGTCGCGGGTCGGGCCGGTGACCACGAGTTTGGCGAGCAGGGAGTCGAACTGGCCCGGGATCTCCTGGCCCTCGGCGCAGCCGCCGTCCAGGCGCACGCCCGGGCCGGAGGGGGGCCGCCAGGTCGCGAGCGTCCCGGTCGCGGGCAGGAAGCCGCGGCCCGGGTCCTCGGCGTTGATCCGGAACTCCATCGCGTGGCCGCGCGGGGCGGGGTCGCCATAGCCGAGCGCTTCACCCTCGGCGATCCGGAACATCTCCCTGACCAGGTCGATGCCGGTGACCTCCTCGGTGACCGGGTGCTCGACCTGGAGCCGGGTGTTGACCTCCAGGAACGACAGCGCGCCATCGGCGGCGACCAGGAACTCGCAGGTGCCCGCACCCACGTATCCGGCGGCCCGCAGGATCTTCTTGGACGACTCGTACAGCGTCCGCCGCTGCTCTTCGGTGAGGAAGGGCGCTGGGGCCTCCTCGACGAGTTTCTGGTGGCGGCGCTGCAGGGTGCAGTCGCGGGTGGACACCACGACGACGTTCCCGTGCCGGTCGGCCAGGCATTGGGTCTCGACGTGCCGGGGACGGTCGAGGTAGCGCTCGACGAAGCACTCGCCGCGCCCGAAAGCCGTCTCGGCCTCGCGGACGGCCGACTCGAAGCGATCGGGGATCTCGTCGAGGGTGCGGGCCACCTTGAGGCCCCGGCCGCCGCCGCCGAACGCGGCCTTGATCGCCACAGGCAGGCCGTGCTCGCGTCCGAACGCCACGGCCTCGCCGGCGCCGGACACCGGCTCGGGCGTCCCTGGGGCGAGTGGGGCGCCCTGCTCGCGGGCGACGCGGCGGGCCTGCACCTTGTCGCCGAGCAGGTCGATGGCGGACGGGGGCGGACCGATCCAGACGAGGCCCTCGTCGATGACCGCCCGGGCGAACTCGGCGCTCTCGGACAGGAACCCGTAGCCGGGGTGCACGGCGTCGGCGCCCGCGTCCGCCGCCGCCTTGAGCACCTTGCCGATGTCCAGATAGGTGTCCGCGGGGGTGGCGCCGCCGAGCGCGTACGCCTCGTCGGCCATCCGCGCGTGCGGCGCCCCGACGTCCGGATCGGCGTACACGGCCACGCTGGCGAGGCCCGCGTCGCGGCACGCCCGCACGACGCGGACCGCGATCTCGCCCCGGTTCGCGATCAGGATCTTGCGCACGGTCTCCTCCGGATCAGGCTCGGCAGGGCAGCGGGCCGCCGTGGTAGGTGATCATTTCGTCGAACATCGCGGCGACGTCCATGCGCTCGCCGGGCGGGGCGCCGCGCTCCTCGGCGCAGGCGCGGCGCAGGTTCGGGACGAGGCGCTCGGGGTCGAGCAGCCGCCGGTCCGGCTCGGCTCGGCGCGCGATCTCCAGGGGGTCCAGCCCGTCGGAGAGGCCCCGCTGGGCCAGTTCTCGCGTCCAGCGGAGGTAGTGCTCCGTCTCGTCCAGCAGCTCGGGCCCGCCGACGGGTCCGTGGCCGGGTACGACGACGGCCGGCTCCAGGCCGCGCAGCGTCTCGATCGCGCGCAGCGAGCCCTCGACCGAGCCCATCATGCAGAACGGGGTGACGCCCGACATGACGAGGTCTCCGGCGAACAGGACGCGCTGGTCCGGCAGCCACACGACGGTGTCGTCGCGGGTGTGGGCGGGGCCGAGGCGGAACAGCTCGGCGCGCAGGTCCCCGGCGTGCAGCGTCATCCGCCGCTCGTAGGTGAGCGCCGGCGGTTCGAGGCGCAGGTCGCCCCACTCGACGTCCGGCCAGAGGCCCGTGAGGTGCAGGTCCGCGAGGATCGCCTCCTCGCGCGTGCCCTGGTGGGCGAGCACGACGGCCTCCGGCGTGAAGACGCAGTTGCCGAAGGTGTGGTCGCCGTGGAAGTGCGTGTTCACGACGAGGCGCGGCGGCGCGGACGCCACCTGGCGCACCGCGTCCCGCAGGGCCAGGGCGCGTCTCATGGTCGCGGCGGTGTCCACCACGATCGTGGTGTCGCCGGAGGCGATGACGCCGGCGTTGTTCAGGCACCATCCTCCGTCCGGCTGGACGTAGGCGTGCACACCGGCGGCCAGCCGTTGCAGTCGCGGCTCGGTCATCGTGGTCTCCCGAAGATCTGGTCGAGGAAGAAGGCGCGGAGGTCGGCGGCCAGCAGGTCCGGAGCCTCCAGCGCGGGGAAGTGGCCGCCCCGCCCGAACTCCGTCCACCGGACGACCGTGTTCGCGCGCTCGGCGAACGGCCGGACGGCGTGGTCGGTCGGGAAGACCGCCACCGCCGTGGGCACCGGGGAGCGGCCGGCAGGCTCCCCCTGGTCGTGGAACCGCTCGTAGTAGCTGTGCGCCGCCGAGCCCGCCGTTCCGGTGAACCAGTAGACGCTGACGTCGGTCAGGACGGCGTCCCTGCCGAGTGCGTCGTCCGGCAGGTCGGCGGTCCCGGACAGGTCGCGGTACCGCTCCGCGAACCAGGCGAGCAGCCCGGCGGGCGAGTCGTGGTGGGCATGCGCGAGCGTCTGCGGGCTGGTGCCCTGGACGCGCAGGTAGGCGCCCTCGTTCTCCTGCCACCGCCGCATCGCCTCCAGCCTCTCGCGGTCGGCGGCGTCCAGCGCCTCGACGTCCTCGTCGTCGCCGGGCACCGTGACCAGGGCGTTGACATGGACGCCGCGGACGCGGTCCGGGGCGTCCATGCCCATGCGCGGCGCCACGAACGCGCCGACGTCGCCGCCGTGCACCCCGTACTCGGCGTATCCGAGGCGGCGCATCAGCTCGTTCAGCGCCCTGGCGGTCCGTTCGTCGGTCCATCCCGGTTCCGGCGGCGGCCCCGGGAACCCGAAGCCGGGCAGGGAGGGCACCACCAGGTGGAAGGCGTCCCTGAGGGCGCCGATCAGGGTGTGGAAGTCGGCGACCGACCCCGGCCAGCCGTGCAGCAGCACCAGCGGGACGGCGCCGGGGTTCGCGGAGCGCTCGTGCAGGAAGTGCACGGCGGTCCCGTCGATCTCGGTGACGAACTGCGGGTGGGCGTTCAGGTCCGCCTCGTGCCGCCGCCAGTCGTAGCCGTCGGCCCAGTAGGCGGCGAGGCGGCGCAGGTAGGCGGTGGGGACGCCGCGCGACCAGCCGGTGCCGGGCGGATCGGGCGCCCACCGGGTGGCGCGCAGCCGGCGTCGCAGGTCGTCGAGCCGGGACTCGGGGACCGCGACCCGGTACGGCCTGATGTCGGACATGCGGGACTCCCTCGGTGAGCGGGGCTACGGCGCGGTGAGCACGGCCGCCGAGGCGAAGCCGCCGCGCCCCCGGGCCAGGACGAGCGCCGTCCCGAGCTCGGCGGGCCGCGGCTCGTCCACCACCAGGTCGATGCGGTCGTCGGCGCGGCCGGGACGGGTGCCGACGGTCGGCGGGATCACCGCGTCCCGCAGGGCCAGCAGGGCGGTCGCCAGGTCCAGCGCCGCGCCGCCCGACAGCAGCCGCCCCGTCATCGACTTGGGCGCGGTGACCGGGACGGCGCGCGCACCGAACAGCCGGGTCAGCGCCGTCGCCTCCCCGTCGTCCAGGTCGCGGCGCCCCGCCGCGTCGGCGAACACCACGTCCACGGCCTCGGCGGGCACCCCGGCGTCGTCGAGGGCGGTCCGCGCGGCCCGGTACAGGCCGTCGGCGCAGCCGGGCTCCGGGTCGAACGCCGCGCCGTGCCCGGCGACGGCGCCGTAGATCTGCGGGGCGCCGCGCTCCCGCGCGTCGTCGCGGTCCTCGACGATGAGGATCGCTCCGCCCTCGCCCGGGACGCAGCCGCCCGCGCCGGCGTCGAACGGCAGGTAGGCCCCCTCTGGGTCGGTGCACGGGCTGAGCTCTCCGCTCGCGGTCTGGATCGCGATGCCGTAGGGGCAGAGCGTGCCGTCCACGCCTCCGGCCACCATCATCGTCGTGCCGGCACGGATCTTCCGGCGGGCGAAGGCCAGCGTGTCCAGGCCGCCCGACTGCTCGGAGGCCAGGACCCCGCCGGGGCCCCGCATCCCGTTCTGGATGGAGATCTGGCCGGTGTGCACCGCGTAGTACCAGGCGAAGGACATGTAGGCGCTCACGTCGCGCCAGCCGCTCCCCCACAGCTTCTGCAGTTCGCGCTGCCCGAACTCCAGGCCGCCGGACGTGCTCGCCGTGACGACGCCCATCTGGTACTCGGGCACGTCGCCCGGCTTGACCGCCGCGTCCCGCAGCGCCTGCTCGGCGGCGACGAGGGCGAGCCTGGTCACCCGGTCGCTCTGCGGCAGGAGCCGCTCGGGCAGGTCCCGTTCGGCCGCGCACTCGGGGATCTCCCCCGCCAGCGCCACCGGGTAGCCGGACGCGTCGAACCTGGTGATCGGGCCGATGCCGCTCCGCCCGCCGCGGACGGCGTCCCAGTAGTCGTGGGCGCCGATGCCGTTCGGGGCGGTCACGCCGATGCCGGTCACCACCGCCTGGCCGCTCATGCGCCACTCCCTTCCTCGTCGCGGGCTCGCTCCGGATCGCGGAACACCATCGCGCTCTGGAACCCGCCGAACCCGCTGCCGACGGTGAGCGCGCCGCGCACGCGGTGCTCGCGCGCGTCGAGCGGCACGTAGTCCAGGTCGCATTCGGGGTCGGGCTCGCGCAGGTTGGCGGTCGGCGGCACCACGCCGTGCGCCATCGCCAGCGCGCACGCGGCGATCTCGATGGAGCCGATCGCGCCGAGCGAGTGGCCGACCGCCGCCTTGATCCCGCTGACCGGGGTACGGCGGGCGTGCTCGCCGAGGGCGCGCTTGAACGCCGCCGTCTCGTGCCGGTCGTTCTGCTTGGTGCCCGAGCCGTGGGCGTTCACGTAGTCCACGTCCTCGGGGTTCATCCGGGCCTCGCCGAGCGCGGTGGTGATCGCCTCGCCCATCTCCCGGCCGTCGGGCTTGAGGCCGGTCATGTGGAAGGCGTTGCACCGGGAGGCCGCGCCCGCGACCTCGGCGTAGATCCGCGCGCCGCGGCGCCGGGCGTGCTCGTACTCCTCCAGCACCAGGACGGCGGAGCCCTCGCCGAGGATCAGTCCGCGGCGGGTGCGGTCGAACGGGCGGCAGGCGCGCGGCGGCTCGTCGTTGTAGACCGACTGCGCCTTGATCACGTCGAAGCAGGTCACGGTGATCGGCGAGATCGGGGCGTCGCTGCCGCCGGTGACGACCACGTCGGCCGAGCCGTCCCGGATCACCTCGGCGGCGTGCGCCACCGAGTCGATGCCGGAGGTGCAGCCGGTCGACACGACGGTGGCCGGCCCGCGGGCGCCCGTGGTGAGCGCGACCTCGGCGGCCACCGAGCTGGGCAGGAAGTAGTCGTACATGTGCGGGCTGACGTAGGCCGGGTCGACCTTCCAGTGCGCGCCGCCGTCGCTGAGCACGACGTACTCGCTCTCCATGCTCTTGGTCCCGGCGACCGCGCTGCCCATCGCGACGCCGGTCCGTTCGGCGAGGCGCCCGTCGACGGACAGGCCGCTGTCGTCCACGGCCTCCCGCGCGGCCACCTTTGCGAGCTGGACGAACCGGTCGCTGCGCCGGATCTCCCGCGGCGTGAGGCCGGCCTCGGCGGGGTCGAAGTCGCACTCGGCGGCGACCTGGCAGCGGTGCGCGGACGGGTCGAACTGGGTGATGCGGCGCGTCGCCGTCCGTCCCGAGGTGATCAGCTCCCAGAAGGGCCCGGTGCCGATCCCGCCGGGGGCGACCACGCCGATCCCGGTGATGACGGTTCTCCTCCTCGACATCAGACGGCCTCCCGCAGCGTCTCGGCGAGCAGGTCGAGCTGCTCCGGCCCGGCCGCGCAGGGCACCAGCACGAGCTCGTCGCATCCGGCGTCGGCGAAGGCGCGCGCGGCCTCGCGCAGCCGCTCGGGCGTCGTCAGAGCGCCCTTGATCATCATCTCGGCGAGCCGTCCCGCGAAGGAGTAGTAGTCGCCGAGGTGCTCGCGGACGTGGGCGTCCGCGTCCGGGCCGAGGGCGTAGTACGCCTGCGCGACCACCCGCGGGGCGCCGGGACGCCCGGCCTCCTGCCAGCGGCGGCGGACGTCGCCGGCGCGCTCGGCGAAGGTCTGCGGCGGCCCGGCGGCGGCGAAGTAGCCGTCGCCGTGCGCGACGGCCCGGCACAGCGCGCCCGGCGCGCGGCCGCCGACGAGGATCTCGGGATCGCCGCCGGGCGGCTCCGGGCCGATCTCGCCACCCGCCCAGATCTTGCGCATCTCGGCGAGCATCGTGTCGAGGCGGCGGCCCCGGTCGCCGAACTCGGCGCCCGACGCCGCGTAGTCGTCCGGCCGGGCGCCCACCGCGACGCCGAGCGTGAGCCGCCCGCCCGACAGGTGGTGGACGGACGCGGCCTGCTTGGCGACCAGCGCGGTGTTGCTCCGGTACGGGGCGATGAGGATCCCGGTGGTGAGCCGGATCCGTTCGGTCACGGCCGCGGCGGCGGCCAGGGTGACCAGGGGCTCATCGTTGCCGTACACCAGGCGGTCGAGCACCGCCAGGTCGGCGAGCCCGGCCGTCTCGGCCCGGCGGGCCCAGTCCAGCAGGTCACGCCCCTGGACGCCCCGGACCATGGTGGGCAGTGCCACTCCGTATTCCATCGTCGACTCCTTTCCGGGTCACTTGTGGGGGACGACCCCCGATCGACGTCGGGGGATCAGGTGCGCTTGGCCAGCGCCTCGACGAAGCCGGACGCGGCGCGTTCGGGGCGCAGCGCGGCGTGCGAGCAGCCGACGGTGACGTCCCGCCAGCACCGCTGGAGCGGCGCGCTCCGGTCCTGTGCCGCGGTGCCCGCCGACTTCATCAGCGCGTTGACCGCCTCCACCAGCAGGGACGCCGCGTAGGAGGCGCGGTTGGCGTTCTCGAACGCGCGCGGGCGGCCCTCTCCGGCGTCCAGCGCCGACACGACCTGGTCGATCAGCAGTTCGGCCGCCTCGATCCGCGCGGCGGACGTCGCGAGGTCCACCGACGCCGCGTCGCCGGCCGGCGGCGGGCCGCCGGTGCGCGGGGCGCCGGCCGGCGGGCCCGACGCGCGCTTGGCCGCGGCGGTGCGGGTCGCGGACGCCAGGGCGCCGCGCGCCGCGCCGATCAGCGCGGAGATGCAGGTCAGGCCGCCGACGGCGGGGAGCGGGGCGTTGTGCTGCGGCGCCTGCGAGGTGTGGTTCATCCCGCCCATCACCTCCTTGAACAGCGCCGTGCGGTGGGCCGGCACGAACGCCTCGTCCACCACGAGGGTGTGGCTGCCGGTGGCGCGCATGCCGACCGCGTCCCAGCTGGGTTCGAAGGTGAAGTCGGCGCGGGGCACCGCGAAGAAGCGCGGCTCGATGCCGCCGCCCGCGGGCCCGGAGATGAACGCCCAGTCGGCGAACTCGACGCCGCTGACGTAGCGCCAGCGCCCGCGCAGCAGGAAGCCCCCCTCGGTCTCCTCGGCGGAGCCGGCGGGCACAAGGCCGGGGACGAGCAGCGTGCCCGGCGTGCCGTCCCACAGGTCGCGCTGGCCCTCGATCGGCAGGTGGGCGGCGAACCGGCCGGTGTAGGCGAGCATCGCGGCGCACCAGGCGGTGGACGCGCACGCCTCGCCGAGCCGGACGACCGCGGCGGTCAGCTCGCGGAACGTGGACTCGGCGCCGCCCCAGCGGGCGGGCACGAAGTGGCGGGGCAGGGCGGTCGCGGCCACGGCGGCGACGGCCTCGTCGCTCAGCCGCCCGGTGCGGTCGGCCTCGTCGGCGTGGTCGGCGGCGGCCCGCACGGCGGCGTCCAGGGCCGTTCTCTCGTCGGTCATGGTGGTGGTCACGTTCATCACTCCAGACGGGTCACCAGGTGACGGGCAGCGCCTCGACGCCGTACACGAGCCCGCCGTCCTTGAAGGACAGCTCCTCGAACGGGACGGCGAGCCGCAGTCCGGGCAACCGGCGGTAGAGGGTGCGGAAGACGACCTCCAGCTCCAGCCGGGCCAGCTCGGACCCGAGGCACAGGTGGCGGCCGTGGCCGAAGGCCAGGTGCTTGCGGGACCCGCGGGTGAT
The DNA here is from genome assembly GCF_013409045.1 of Actinomadura citrea. NCBI lineage: Bacteria > Bacillati > Actinomycetota > Actinomycetes > Streptosporangiales > Thermomonosporaceae > Actinomadura > Actinomadura citrea. Next base: position 5,187,966 of record NZ_JACCBT010000001.1, read on the forward strand.
GTCGAGTTCGTCGGGGCGCTCGAACGCCTCGGGGTCCCGGTTGGCGGCGGCGGTGAGCGGGAAGACGCCCTCGCCCTCCCGCACCGGCGTGCCGGAGATCGTCAGGTCGGTGCGCGCGACGCGCGCCGTGGTGAGGTCGGTGACGCTGAGGTAGCGCAGCAGCTCCTCGACGGCCTGCGGCGCGAGGTCGGGGTCGCCGCGCAGCAGGTCGAGCTGGTCCGGGTGGCGCAGCAGCGCGAGCGTGCCCACCGCGATCATGCTGGCGGTGCTCTCGTGCCCGCCGTTGAACAGCAGCCGCGTCAGGTGGACGAGCTCGTCGAAGTCGTCCTCGCGCGGGAACGCGCCGGTGAGCTTGGAGACGAGGTCGTCGCCGGGGTCGTCGTACTTGGCGGCGACCAGGTCGCGGAAGTAGGCGTCCAGCTGGTTGACCGCCTCCTTGCGCTCGGCGGCCGTGGCCGTCCCGCCGAACATGGTGCGGGTGCGCACGTGGAGGAAGTCCTTGTCGCGCGGCGGGATGCCCAGCAGCTCCATGATCACCGAGATGGTGATCGGCAGGGCGAAGCCGGCGAGCAGGTCGCACGGCGGGCCCGCGTCGGCCAGCGCGGCCACCTGCCCGTCCACGATCTCCTCGACGCGGGGCCGCAGCAGCTTGACGCGCCGGACGGTGAAGTCCTTGGCGACGCGCTTGCGGTAGTCGGTGTGCCGGGGCGGATCCATGCCGAGCAGGGACGAGTTGAGCGTGAAGTCCTTGGGGATCGGGAACGGCGCGGGGAACCCCGGGCGGCCCCGGTCGTTGCCGAGCCGCTCGTCGTTCAGGGCCTCGCGGACCTCCGCGTACCGGGTGACCACCCAGGTCGGCTCGCCCGCCGACCGCGGGACCCGGGTGAGGCCCGGCGCCTCGCGGCACTCGCGGTGCCGGTCGGGCGGGGCGAACGGGCCGGGGCGGCGCCAGGGGAAGGGCGCGCCGCGCGCCTCGGCCTCGTGCGGGTGCTCCTGGTCGGGCATGTGCTCGTGGTCAGGCATGGTCTTCTCCTGAGGTGAGGGTGGCGGCGAATCTCGCGAGCGTCTCGCCGGGGCTCGGGCCGTCGATGGCCGCGCGGATGCGCCCGGCGGCCTCGCCGTGCCGCGCCAGCTCGACGTGGGCCAGTTCCACGCGGGTCGACCCGGGTCCGCGCGGGGTGAAGGTCACCTCGACGCGGCTGGCCCGCTCGTCGCCGTCGATGGGACGGAAGGCGCCGTCGATGCGCCACGTCAGCACGAGGCGGCGCGGCGGGTCCCAGGCGAGCACCCGGCCCCAGTCGAGCTCGGAGCCGTCGGTGGAACGCTCGTACCAGCGGCCGCCCACCCGGGGTTCGAAGATCACCCGTTCTCGCCGGGCGACCAGCACGTGGCTCTCCGGCCACCAGTCGGTGGGCCGGCGGGTGAAGTGAGCGAAGGCGCGGTCCGCCGGCACGGAGACGTCGACGGACTTGCGGACGGGAGGGACCGTGGTGGAGGTCGCTGACTGGCTCGCATCCATGGCCCCAATCTCGCCCGCGTCCGTCGACGTCCTGTCGGGATGCTGTCGAGGCGGGGTCAGCCGCGCGCGGCCCGCTCCTCGTCCGGGCGGATCCTCGGGACGGCGAGGGCGGCGGCCACGCCCAGCAGCGGGAACAGCGCCGAGACCAGCAGGGCGCGGTCGAAGCCCTCGGCGAGGGCCCGGGTGGTGACGTGGGCGCCGTGCGCGACGTCGGAGGTGTGCGCGGCCGCGACGACGGCGAGGATGCCGAGCCCGAGCGCACCGCCGACCTGGCGGCTGGTGTTGAGCAGCCCGGAGACGAGGCCCTGCTCGCGGTAGCCGACCTCGGACGTGCCCGCGACGGTCATCGACGCCGACACCAGGCCCTGGCCGATGCCGAGGACGAGCGTCGGGCCGAACAGGTCGGTCAGGAAGCCGGCGCCGGCTCCGGCGCGCGACAGCCAGGCCAGGCCGGCCGCCGACAGCAGCAACCCGGCCACCAGCAGCGGGCGCGGGCCGACCTTCGGCACCAGCGGGGCGATGCCGCGCGCCGCCGCGACGATGCCGAGGGACAGCGGCAGGTAGGCGAACCCGGTCTCCAGGGGGCTGTAGCCGAGGACGAGCTGGAGCAGCAGGGTGAACAGGAAGAACGTCCCCCACAGAGCCGCGGTGCTGGTGAACGCGACCAGGTTGGCCGCCGTCACCGAGCGGTTGCGAAAGATGCCGAGCGGCACCAGCGGGTGGCTCCTCCGGCGGGCCTCGTTCACCGCGAACAGGACCAGAAGGACGACGGCCACACCCAGGCTCGCGACGATCTGCGGCGAGTCCCAGCCCTCCTTCTCGGACCGGACGATGCCGTACACGAGCAGGATCAGCCCGGCCGTGATGGCGAGGGCGCCGGGCAGGTCCATCCGCCGGTCGTCGTCCTCCTTGCGGGACTCGGTGACCGCGTACACCGCGCCCACCGTCAGCAGGACGCCGACGGGGACGTTGACGAGCAGGATCCAGCGCCAGGAGAGCCACTCGGTGATGGCACCGCCGACGAGCGCGCCGATCGCGCCGCCTCCCGCGGCGACCGCCCCCCAGAGCCCGAACGCCCGGGCGCGACGCTCCCGGTCGGTGAAGGTGGTGCCGAGGACGGTGAGCGTCGCCGGCGCCATGATGGCCGCGCCCAGTCCCTGGACGCCCCGCGCGGCGAGCAGCGAGGCCGGGTTCCAGGCCAGGCCGCCGGCCAGGCTCGCGAGCGTGAACACGGCGATGCCGCCGAGGAAGACCCGGCGCCGCCCGTAGATGTCGGCGAGCCGTCCGCCGAGCAGCAGGAAACCCGCGAACACGATGGTGTACGCGTTGATGATCCATTGCAGCGAGTCGGTCCGGAAGTGCAGCGCGGTCTTGATCGAGGGCAGCGCGACGTTCATCACCGAGGCGTCCAGCACCACCAGGAACTGGCCGGCGCAGCAGACGGCGAGGACGAGCCCGAGCCGCTCCGACGTGCCCTTCTCGGCAACCGTCGTTTCTGTCGTCACCGAGGATCACTCCTCTTCGGTCGACGAGGCGTTCTCTGACGTCGCGCTTGATAACCGAGCGCCGAAGGCGGAAACGCGTTCGCACCGACCGCGGAGTACTCCTTTCGATACCCCTGTTCGGACCGGAAGGAGCACGCGGCGGTCGACGTTCGGATCCCATTCCCCACCGAACGACGATGGCGCGGTTAGAAAGCGTCTTCCCGGCAAAAAGCGGCGAATGCCGTGAATAACCGCGAACAGATCGACGGAGGGCGAAACTCAGATGCTCCGCTTCAAGCTGCTCGGCCCGCTGGAGGTCGTGGGCGGCGGCGGATCGGCGTTCGCACCGACCGCGCCGCGCGTGCTGAACACGCTCGCGCTGCTGCTGGTGCGCGCGGACCGCGTCGTGCCGCTCGACACGATCATCGAGGAGCTGTGGGGCGATGACCCGCCGCGCAGCGCGGCCCGCACCGCCCAGACGTACGTGTACCAGATCCGGCGCTGGCTGACGGCCGAGGCGACGCCCGAGCGGGACGGTGACGGGGACAGGGACGTCCTGCTCACCCGCCCGCCCGGCTACATGCTGGGGGTCTCCCCCGAGCAGCTGGACCTCAGCCGGTTCGACCGGCTGCTCGCCAGGGGCCGCGGGCTGCTGCAGGACGGCCGCTCCGCCGAGGCGGTGGAGCCGCTGTGCGACGCGCTCGACCTCTGGACCGGTCCCCCGCTGGCCAACGTCGAGCTCGGCCGCGTGCTGGAGAGCCACGCGGCGGCGCTGGACGAGCACCGAGCGCACGCGCTGAACCTGCGCATCGAGGCCGACCTGCGGCTCGGCCGGCACCGCGAGCTCATCGGCGAGCTGCGCTCACTGGTCGCCCTCAAGCCGTACGACGAGTGGTACCACGCTCTCCTGGTGTGCGCGTTGGCACGTTCCGGGCGCCGCTACGACGCGCTGGAGGCCTTTCACTCGGCCCGCACCATCCTCGCCGAGGATCTCGGGCTCAGCCCGTCTCCCGAACTCAACGAGGTGCACGCCGCCGTCCTGCAGGGCGAGCAGCCCAGGACGCCGCTGACGTGCACGGCGCCCAAGGCGGCGACGGCCCCCGGGCCGGCGCCGGCCGCGGCCGCCGTGCCGAATCCGCGGGCCCCGCGAAACGCCGGGCACCCGCCCGCGCAGACCGTCCGCTGACGAACGCGACCCCGCGGCACGACTCCCGCAACACGACTCAAGGAAGGACGCAGCATGCCGACCACCGCGCCGACCACCGTCGCGCCCGCCGAACTGCGGGCCGACATCGACAACTTCTACGCCTGGCACATGCAGCTCCTCGACGCCGGAAGGGTCGAGGAGTGGGCGGGCGCCTTCACCTCCGACGGCGTGTTCGACGCCCAGGGCCATCCCGAACCCGTCCGCGGGCGGGAGAACATCCGGTCGGCGTCCCGAGCCGTCGCCGACAAGCTCGCCGAGGCGGGGATCGTCCGGCGCCACTGGCTCGGGATGAGCCACATCTCCCCCGGGGACGGGAACGTCCGGGTCGTCAGCTACGCCCTGGTGTTCCAGTCGAGCAAGGAGAAGGGGACCCTTCTGCACGCGAGCACGACCTGCGAGGACATTCTGGTTCCGGACGGTGGTTCCTGGCTGATCCGGGAGCGGGTCGTCCGGGTCGACGGGATCTCCTGACCGGCCATTCCCCGATCATCGGGAAAGGCGCGCGAAAGAGCCGGTGGCCGTGCGGGCCACCGGCTCTTTCGCGCGCAGGGATCCTCAGGATCCGAGACCTACACCGTCTCCCCGATCCTGGCGTTGACGAAGTCCAAGTATTCTCGCGGCGTCTTCAGCTCGGCGGTCTCCTCCTCGGGCAGTTCGATGCCGAGCATGCGCTCGACCTGCGCGGTGGTCTCCATGACGGCCAGCGAGTCGTAGCCCAGCTCGGAGAACGGCACCTCCAGCAGGTCGGCCGGATCGTCGAGGTTCTCCGCCTCGCCCGCCGCCGCGCGCAGGGCGTCCTTCAGGTCGTCCAGGGTCAGTTCCTTCACTTTCCGCTCCTCTCGTTCTCCGCGTACCGCTTGGCGGCGCGCAGGGTCGCCCTGCTGTTGGCGCCGAGCGTTTCGCGGATCTTCTCGCGCACCGCCGGCAGGTCCATCCCGCCGGCGGCCGGTCCCGGCAGCGCCTCCGGGTCGATGACGACCGTGTGCCGGGACGTGACGCGCACCGCGCCGCCCCCGGCGTCCTCGAACAGCCACTCGCCGTTGTGCGTGCGCATGACCGGCGGCGTCGTGGTCTGCTTGTAGACGATGCGCTCGCCGGGCACGCACACCCGGCCGGACGCGGTGGTGTGCGCGGAGCCGTCCGGCGACCGGGTGTCCATCTCCATGAACTGGAGGCCGGGCTCGTCCTCGGTCAGGGCGACGCGCAGCACGTGCGGAAGCCGCTCGGGCCACCGGTCGCACTCGTTGACGAAGTCGTACGCCGCCTCCAGCGGTCCGTGGACGAGCTCGCCGTCGCTGAACTCCAGGGTCAGGCCGTCGCCGTCGCCGATCTCCGCCGCGCGCCTGAGCGCGTCCAGCTCCGCGGTGCTGTTGCCCTCGACGGCCCGGTCGATGAGTGCGAGGGCGTCCGGGTCGTCGTCCACGGCGGCGTAGTCGTGGATCAGGGCGACGCTGGAGCCGCCGTCCCCGTCCGGCATGATCCGCCAGGTCCCGCGCATCTCGGCGACCGGAGCGCTCGGCTCGGCCTGCGCGAACTCGACGGTCCGCGCGCCGGCGTCGAGGGCGCGCCGCGACACCCAGGTGCGGAGCGCGCCGTTGGCGAGCGCCCAGATCCGGATGCGCTCCGCCCGGTCGTCGCCGGAGACGCGGACGGCGTGCACGGTCGGCGGGAAATGCACCGGCCAGGACGTCACGTCCGCCACGATCCGGTAGACCGCGTCCGGCGGCGCCGCGATCCGCGTGGTGTGCTCGGTGTGCCGGATGGTCGCCGCGGTGTCTTCTCGCAGGGTCATACGCCGCTCCTCAGAAGTTGCCGAGCCCGCCGCAGACGTTGATCGCCTGGGCCGTGACCGCGCCGGTGTCGGGACCGGCCAGGTAGGCGACCATCGCGGCGACCTCCTCGGGCGTGGTGTAGCGGCCCAGCGGGATCTTCGCCTCGAACCGGGCCAGCACCTCGCCCTCGGTGACGTCCCAGTAGTCGGCGTAGCCGCGCCGGATGTTCTCCGCCATGGGCGTCTCGACGTAGCCGGGGCAGACGGCGTTGACGGTGACGCCGCTCTTGGCCAGTTCCAGGCCGAGCGCCTTGGTGAAGCCGACGACGCCGTGCTTGGACGCCGAGTACGGCGCTCCGAGGACGACGCCCTGCTTGCCCGCCGTGGACGCGATGTTGATGACGCGTCCCCACCCGGCGTCCTTGAGACCGGACGCCAGGAACGCGCGCGTCACGCGGAAGACGCTGGTCAGGTTGGTGGCGATGACGTCGTCCCACAGTTCGTCGGGGATCTCGGCGGTCTGCCCGCCGCCGCCCCGGCCGACGTTGTTGACCAGGACGTTGACCCGTCCCGCCGCGTTGGCCTCCTCGACCACGGAACGGACCTGGCCGGCGTCGCGGACGTCGCAGGGGGCGCCGTCCACGTCGCCGCCCGCGTCCCGCAGCTCCTTGATCGTTCCGGCGACGGCGTCGGCGTCGCGCGCGCAGATGAACACCCGCGCGCCCTCGCCGGCCAGCCGCTCGGCGACCGCGCGGCCGATGCCGCTGGTCGCCCCGCTCACGAAGGCGTGGCGGTCGCGCTGCTCGCTCATCGTCCCTTCTCCTTCCCATCGGCGTCCGGTTGCCCGGGCGGCAGGGCCGCCCGGATGACCCCGGCCAGTTCGGCGGGGGTCGGGTTGTCCATGACCGCGGTGGTCGGCAGCTCGATCCCCAGCTCGCGGTTGACGCGGTTGCGCAGGTCCACGCTGAGCAGGGAGTCGAAGCCGAGTTCCTTGAACGCGTCGTCCGGTCCGACGCCGCCGGGCTCGGGGTACCCGAGGATCTCCCCGGCGGTGTCGCACACGGCCGCGGTCAGGACGCGTTCCAGGTCGTCGCCGGACACGCCGCGCACGCGCTCGGCCAGGCCGTCGCCCGACGCCTCCTCCGGCCGGGCGGGCTCGGGTTCGTCGCCGACGAGGTCGGCGAGCATCGGGACGGTGCCCGGCCGCACCTCGCGGACGTCCAGGTTCACCGGGACCAGGTGGTCGCGCGACGCCCGCAGCGCCGCGTCGAACAGGGCGAGCCCGCGTTCGGCGGGCAGCGGCGCGATCCCCGTGCGGCGCAGCCTGCCGACCTGGTCGTCCGACAGGTGCCCGGTCATGCCGCCGCGCTCGTCCCACAGGCCCCAGGAGAGCGAGACTGCGGGCAGGCCCTCGGCGCGCCGCCGCTGCGCCAGGGCGTCCAGCCAGGTGTTGGCGGCGGCGTAGTTGGACTGCCCGGGCGCGCCGAGCACGCCGACCGCCGAGGAGAACGTCACGAACGCCGTCAGGTCCATCTCCCGGGTCAGCTCGTGCAGGTGCCAGGCGGCATCCACCTTGGGGCTCAGGACGGCGTCCAGGCGTTCACCCGTCAGCGTCGCGGCCAGGCCGTCGTCCAGGACCCCGGCGGCGTGCACCACGGCGGCCGGCGGGTGCTCGGACAGCAGGCGGGCCACGGCGTCGCGGTCGGCGGTGTCGCAGGCGGGGAAGGCGACCTCGGCGCCGAGGGCGGTCAACTCGGCTTCGAGCGCGGGGACGACGTCGGCGGAGCGTCCGCGGCGGCCCGCCAGGACGAGCCTGCGCACGCCGTGCTCGCGGACGAGGTGCCGCGCCAGCAGGGCGCCCAGCGTCCCCGTGCCGCCGGTGATGAGGACCGTTCCGCCGGGCGCGAAGGGCGCCGGGGGCGGGACGGCCAGGACGAGCTTGCCGATGTGCTCGGCGTGCCGAAGGGTCCGCAGCGCCTCGGGCGCCCGCCGCACGTCGTGGACCTGGAGCGGGAGGGGCCGCAGCGCGCCGTCCTCGTGCAGGGCGAGCACGGTCCGCAGGACCTCGCCGACCCGTTCGGGCTCGACGCTGAGCAGGTCGTACGCGGCGTACCGCACCTGGGGGTGTTCGGCCTCCACCGCGCCGGGGTCGCGGAGGTCGGTCTTGCCGATCTCCACGAAGCGGCCGCCGGGGCGCAGCACGCGCAGCGAGGCGTCCACGGTCTCGCGGGCCAGCGAGTTGAGGACGACGTCGACGCGTCCCCGGAACCGCTCCTCGAACGCCACGTCGCGCGAGGAGGCGATGTGGTCGTCGTCGAGGCCGAGCCCGCGCAGGACGTGCTGCTTGCGCGGGCCGGCGGTGGCGTACACCTCGGCGCCCAGGTGCCGCGCGAGGTGGAGGGCGGCCAGTCCCACACCGCCGGTCGCCGCGTGGATCAGCACGCTCTCCCCGCGCCGCAGCTCGGCGATCTCGACCAGGCACTGGTAGGCGGTGGCGAAGACGATCGGCACCGACGCGGCGCGAGTGAACGTCCAGCCGGGCGGCATCGGGACGACCTGGCGGGCGTCGGCGACCGCGACGGGACCGTGGGACCGCTCGAACACGCCCGTGACCCGGTCCCCCGGGCGGAGCGCGGTGACGCCGGGTCCGGTCTCGGTGACGATCCCGGCTCCTTCGCTGCCCATGGTCCGCTCGGTGGAGACCAGGCGCAGGGCGACGGCGATGTCGCGGAAGTTGAGTCCCGACGCGCGGACGGCGATGCGGACCTCGCCCTCGCCGAGCGGCCTTCCGGCCTCGGGGGCGGGGACGAGCGCCAGGTCGCGCAGCGAGCCCCGGCGGGTGACGTCCAGCCGCCAGGCGGTCCCGTCCGGCGGGGTGAGGTCGTCGTCGCCGGGCCGGGCCAGCCGGGGCGCGTACAAGCGGCCCCGCCTGACCGCCAGTTCGGATTCCCCGGTCGCGAGCGCCTTGGGCAGTGCCTGTTCGGAGAGCCGGTCGCCGTCTCCGTCGATCAGGACGAGGCGGCCCTGCCGTTCGGCGCGGACCGAGCGCGCGAGCCCGGTCACCACCGCCTGGGGCAGCCCTGAAACCTCGTCGCCCGGGAGGACGCGTTGCGCGTTCCTGGTGATGACGACGACGGCGTCGGAATCCGGGGTCTTCTGGAGCTCTTCCAGGACGGCACGTGCGGCGCGGTGAGCGTCGTCTGGCATGAGGCCGTCCAGGTCGGGGACGCGCACGACGTGCACCTCGGACGCGTCGCCGTCCGGCTCGTCCGTCACCTCACGCCAGTGAGTCCCATAAAGGTCGCCGGACGCGTCCTCGGCGAGCGGCCGCAGGTCGAGCGACTCGACGGCGGCGACCATGCGTCCTTCGGCGTCGGCTGCCTCCAGCCTGACCGTCCCGTCGCCGTCGCGGCTCAGCCGCACGCGCAGCGCGGACGTGTCGGCGGGACGGCAGGTGACGCCCTTCCAGACGAACGGCACCTCCGGCGGTCCCTCACCGGGCAGGAGCAGCGGGTGCAGGGCCGCGTCCAGCAGCGCGGGATGGACGCGGTGCGCGCCCCGGTCCTGCTCGGAGACGACCTCGGCGTAGACGTCGTCACCGTCCCGCCAGGCACGGCGCAGACCGCGGAAGGCCGGGCCGTAGGCGTAGCCGCGTTCGGCGAGCCTGTCGTAGGCGCCGTCCAGGGACACCGGTTCCGCGCCGGGCGGCGGCCACTCCTCGGCGCGCCCCGCGGGCTCGGCGTCGTCCTCCAGGCTTCCGGTGGCGTGCCGCGTCCAGTCGCCCCCGTCGCCGGGACGCGACTCGATGACGACCGACAGGTCCGCGCCGGCCAGCAGCCGGACCTCGACCTCCTCGGAGGCGGGAACGGTCAGCGGGCGTTCCAGCACCAGCTCGCGCAGGCGCCCGTGGCCGACCCGCGCGCCCGCCGAACAGGCCATCTCGACCTGGGCGGTCCCCGGCAGCAGGATCGCCCCGGCGACCTCGTGGTCGGCGAGCCACGGGTGCCGCGCGACGGACAGCCGGCCGGTGCGCAGGAGCCCGCCGCCGGGCAGTTCCACCTCGACGTCCAGCAGCGGATGCCCGGCCTTCGCCGCGCCCGCGACGCCCGCCGCGCCCCCGGTCCCGGCGGACCGCCAGTACCGCTGGGGCTCGAACGCGTAGGTCGGCATCGGCACGATCCGGCCCTCGGGGACGAACGCGCCAAAGTCCACCGGCATCCCGTCGACGTAGGCGGCGGCGACGCAGGTGAGGAACTGCGCGAGCCCGCCGTCGTCGCGCCTCAGCGTGCCGAGGACGGTCACCTCCCCGTCGCCCGCCGTGCCGGCGATCGCGCGGGCCAGCACGGGATGAGGGCTGACCTCGACGAACCGCGTATGCCCGGCGTCGACGAGCCCGCGCACCGCGTCCCGGAACCGCACGGTTCCGCGGATGTTGTCGAACCAGTAGTGCTCGTCCATCGTCCGGTCGAGCGGCCCGCCGGTCAGCGTGGACCACAGCGGGACGTCCGGGGCGGCCGGCGCGAGCCCGGCCAGGTCGGCGAGGAGCGGGTCGCGCATCGGTTCCATCGCCTCGGTGTGGGAGGCGTAGTCCACGTCCACGCACCGGGCGTCGACGCCCTCGTCCTGGAGCCGGGCGACGAAATCGTCGAGCGCGCCGGCGTCCCCGGCGACGACGGTGGAGGACGGCCCGTTCACCGCCGCCGTCCACACCCGGCCGGGCAGTTCGATCTCATCGGCGGGCAGCGGCACCGAGGCCATGCCGCCGCTGCCCGCGACCTTCCGCAGCGCCCGGCTGCGCAGGCACACCACCTTGGCGGCGTCGTCCAGCGACAGGGCCCCGGACACGCAGGCCGCCGCGATCTCGCCCTGCGAGTGCCCGACCACCGCCCCCGGACGCACCCCGGCCGACTCCCACAGGCGGGCGAGCGACACCATGACGGCGAACAGCGCCGGCTGGACGACGTCCACCCTGTCCAGCGGGTCGTTCTCCAGCACGTCCGCGAGCGACCAGTCGCAGTGCTCCGACAGGGCCCGCTCGCACTCGGCCATCCGCTCGCGGAACACCGGGGACTCGCGCAGCAGCTCCAGGGCCATGCCCCGCCACTGCGCCCCCTGGCCGGGGAACACGAACACCGGATCGGAGGCGTCGCGCGCCTGGGCCCGGACCAGGGCGGGCGACCGGTAGCCGCGCACGGCCGCCGGCACCTTGCCCTCGCCCGCCAGCGTCTCCAGGCCGTCCATGAGGTCGTCGCGGGTGTCCCCGACCACGGCGGCGCGCCACCGCATCGGCGTGCGGGCCGCCAGCGTCCGGGCGATGTCGGCCAGATGCTCCTCCGGATGCGCGGCCATGAACTCGCGGGCCCGTCCGGCCTGCGCGCGCAGCGCCGTGTCGGTGCGCGCCGACAGCGGCAGCGCGAAGGGGGCGGGACGGTCCGGCTCTCCGGCGGGCCGGTCCTGCTGTCCGAGGGGCCCGGCCTCCTCGACGATGACGTGCGCGTTGGTGCCGCTGATGCCGAACGAGGAGACGGCGGCGCGGCGGGGGCGGTCCGCGCGCGGCCACGGCACCGGCTCGGTCAGCAGGGCCAGGCCGCTGGCGTCCCAGTCGACGTGCGGGGACGGCGCGCGCAGGTGCAGCGTGCGGGGCAGCCGCCCGGCGCGCAGCGCCTCCACCATCTTGATCAGGCCGCCGACGCCCGCGGCCGCCTGCGCGTGCCCGATGTTGGACTTGAGCGAGCCCAGCCGGACCGGGTCGCCTCCGGCGCGGGCGGCGCCGTAGGTGCGGGCCAGGGCGCCCGCCTCGATCGGGTCGCCCAGCGCGGTCCCGGTTCCGTGCGCCTCGACGGCGTCCACGTCGGCGGGGCCGATACCGGCGCGGTCCAGCGCGTCGCGGATGACCTGCTCCTGGGCGGTGCCGTTCGGGGCGGTGAGCCCGTTGCTGGCCCCGTCCTGGTTGACGGCGCTGCCGCGCAGGACGGCCAGGACGGGACGTCCCGCCCGCCGGGCGTCGCCCAGGCGCTGCAGGACGACCAGCCCGGCGCCCTCGGCCCAGGCCGTCCCGTCGGCGTCGGCGGAGAACGCCTTGCAGCGGCCGTCGGCGGCGAGCCCCTGCTGGCGGCCGAAGTCCAGGAACATGCCGGGGGTCGCCAGTACCGTCACGCCTCCGGCGAGCGCGGTGTCGCACTCGCCCTGCCGGATCGCCTGCGCGGCCATGTGCACGCTGACCAGGGACGCCGAGCACGCGGTGTCGACGGTGACGGCGGGACCGCGAAGGCCGAGGACGTAGGCGATGCGTCCGGAGGCGACGCTGGGGGTGGTGCCGGTGAGCCGGTGGCCGCGGGTGCCGTCCTCGGGTTCGGCCAGGCGCGGACCGTAGTCCTGCGCGGTGGCGCCGACGAAGACGCCGGTACGGCTGCCGCGCAGGGTTTCACGGTCCAGCCCGGCCCGCTCGAACGCCTCCCACGCGGTCTCCAGCAGCAGGCGCTGCTGCGGGTCGATCCCCGCGGCCTCGCGCGGCGAGATCCCGAAGAACGCGGCGTCGAACTCGGCGGCGCCGTCGAGGAACCCGCCCATGGCGGGGCCCTCCCGCAGCTCGTCGAGATCCCAGTCCCGGTCGTCCGGGAACGGCCCGATCGCGTCGGTTCCGGCGTCCACCAGCCGCCAGAGATCCTCCGGCGAGCGCACGCCGCCCGGATAGCGGCAGCCCATCGCGACGACCGCGATGTCGTCCTCCCGCTCGCCGGCCGCGTCGCGCTGCCCGGGCCGGGCGACGGCGGGACGGGGCGCGGCGGAACGGGCCGCGGGTTCCGTCCGCAGGGCGTCGGCCAGTTCCGCGGCGGTGGGGTGGTCGAAGAGCAGGGAACCGGGCAGGTCCCGGCCGAGGGCGGCCGCGAGGCGGTCGCGGATCACGACGGCCATCCGCGAGTCGACGCCCAGTTCGCGGAACGGCACGTCGGGGCCGGCCTCCGCGCCGGTCCCGAGCACCTGTTCGAGGGTCTCGGCCACCAGCCGCCGGGTGTCGGCGTCCGGCCCCGCCGGAGCCGCTTCGTCGTCGGCGGTGTCGAGCCAGTGCCGGTCGCGCTGGAACGCGTACGTCGGCAGATCGACCGTGCGGGCGCCCGTCCCGAAGAAGGCGCGCCAGGCGACCCGGCCACCGGCCAGGTGGACACCGGCCAGGGCCGTCACCACGCCCTGCACCTCGTCCTGCTCACCGGGCATGCAGGGCAGGGCGGTCACGGCGGGATCGGGGACGTTCGCCGGCAGCAGGTCGGTGAGCGCGGTGCCCGGGCCGGCCTCCACGAACCGCCGCGCGCCCAGGGCGTGCAGCGTCCTGAGGGCCTCGCCGAACCGGACGGTCCTGCGCGCGTTGGCGGCCCAGTGCCCGGGGTCCGCGAGCCGGTCGGCGTCCGTCCGCGTGCCCGTCACCGAGGAGACGACGGCCGGTCCCCCGTCCGGCCGCCGCCAGTCGAGCCCGGCGGCCACGGAGCGCAGGTCGTCCAGCAGCGGTTCGACGAGCGGCGAATGGACGGCGCGTCCGATGCGCAGCCGCTTCGTGCGCCGCCCGGAACCGGCGAAGCGCTCGGCGACCGCGGTCACGACCGCCTCCTCCCCCGAGATCACCACCGAGCGGGGGCCGTTCACGGCGGCGACGTCGGCGTGGTCCGGACGGTCCGCGAGCGCGGCGCGGGCCTCGTCCTCGCCCGCCTCGACCGCGACCGCGAGGCCGGGCGGCAGCCCTGCGAACAGCCGTCCCCGCGCCGCGACGAACTGCGCCGCGTCGGCGAGCGGGAGCACCCCGGCGACATGCGCGGCGGTGATCTCGCCGAGGGAGTGGCCCGCGACGGCCTCGGGCCGGACGCCCCACGACTCCAGCAGGCGGAAGAGCGCGACCTCGACCGCGAACACGGCGGGCTGCACCAGCTCCTGGCGCTCCTGCCGGTCGTTCCACATCGCCTCGGTGATCGGAGCGCCGATCGCCGGCTCCAGCGCGGCGCCGACCTCGTCGAGCGCCCGCGCGAACGCCGGATACGTCTCGTACAGGTCGCGGCCCATGCCCGCGCGCTGCACGCCCTGGCCCGGGAACACCAGTGCGGTGCGGCCGTCGCGCCGCCTGACCCGGACGGCACCGGGCGCGTCGCGCCCCGCCGCGAGGGCGCGCAGGCCCGCCAGGTGGTCGCCGGTCACGACGGCGCCGTGCTCGAACGCGGTCCGCGAGAGCGCGAGCGCGCAGCCGACGTCCCGCGGGTCGGGTCCCGTCTCGGCCAGGTCGGCGAGCCTCCCGGCCTGGGCGCGCAGCGCCCGCTCGGATCGTCCGCTCACCACCCACGGGACTGGCCCGCGGGACGGCGCCGATGCGGAGGCGTCCCCGGCGCCGGCGCGGGGCGGCCCGGCGAGGACGAGGTGGCAGTTGGAGCCGCCGAGGCCGAACGCCGAGACGCCCGCGACCCGCTCCCCGCCCGGCCAGTCGCCGGGACGGTCGTGGACCCGCAGGTTCAGGCCCGCGAGGTCGATCTCGGGGTTGGGGGCGGCGAAGTTCGGCGTCCCGGGGAGCCGCCCGCGCGACAGTCCGGCGGCCGTCTTGACGAGCCCGGCGATCCCGGCCGCGGCTTCCAGATGGCCGATGTTCGACTTCACCGACCCCACCAGCAGCGGCTCGTCCGGCGGACGAGCGGCGCCGAGCACCCGGCCCAGCGCGGCCGCCTCCACCGGGTCGCCGCGCCGCGTCCCGGTGCCGTGCAGCTCCACGTACCGGACCGCGCCAGGATCCACGCCGGCCCGCTCGCAGGCGAGCCGCAGGACCTCTTCCTGCGCCTCGGCACTGGGCGCGGTCAGACCGGGCGTGGCGCCGTCGTTGTTGACCGCGCCGCCGATGATCACGCAGTGCACGCGGTCGCCGTCGCGCAGCGCCGCGTCGAGCGGCTTGAGCACGACCGCGCCCCCGCCCTCGCCGCGCACGAAGCCGTTGGCCTGCGCGTCGAAGGGACGGCAATGCCCGTCCGGTGACAGCGCGCCCAGCTCCCGCAGCGCCTCGTGGCTCTCCCGCGCCAGGTTCACCTGCACGCCGCCCGCGACGGCCAGCTCGCAGTCGCCGTCCCGCAGGCTCTGCGCCGCCTGGTACACCGCCACCAGGGAGGACGACTGGGCGGTGTCGACGGTGACACTGGGGCCGCGCAGGCCGAACACGTGCGACACGCGTCCGGAGATGAAGCCGCGGCGCGTTCCGGTCAGCGTGAAAGGCGACGCTTCGGCGTCGCCCCTGCGGGCCTGGAGGAGCCCGTAGTCATCGGCCATCGCGCCGACGAAGACGCCCGTGCGGCCCCCGCGCAGCGAGGCGGGCAGGACGCGGGCGTCCTCCAGCGCCTCCCAGGTGAGTTCGAGCATCAGGCGCTGCTGCGGGTCGAGTTCGGCGGCCTCCCGCGACGGGATCCCGAAGAACGCGGCGTCGAAGCCGTCCACCCGGTCGAGGAAGCCGCCGCGGCCGGGCGCGCCCTCGCGGCCCTCGGGGGCCGGGCGGATCGCCTCGTCGCCCCGCCACAGCAGCGACCAGAACTCCTCCAGGCCCGGGCCCCCGGGGACGCGGGCGGACATGCCGATGACGGCGATGGGGGTGCTCATTGCGGTTCCAGCTCCTCCGACGTCTGGCGAGATCGGGCCCGGCGGCGGGCCCCGGGGTCAACGGCGCGTCAGCACCCGTTCGGTCGCCGACCGCACGGCGTCGCGCTCGGCGCCGTCGCCGCGGCGGTCGGGCGACATCGCGATCACCTGGCTGCGGCCGGCCGCGACTCGGGGATGGCGGCGGGCGAGCATCGTGAGGCTCTGCCCCGGGCCGGTCTCCACGAGCAGATGGTCGCCGTCGTCCAGGAGCCGGTCCAGCGCCCCGGCGAAACGGACGGTCCGGGCCGGCTGCCCGATCCAGAAGGACGGGTCGCACGCCCGCTCGGCGGTCAGCGGCGCGGCGTCGTAGGCCGAGTAGAGCCGCACGGCGGGCGGCCGCAGGGTGACGCCGGTCCAGCGGTCACCGGCCTGGGCGGACGCCGCCTCCACGAGCGGACTGTGGAAGGCCTGCCGGGCGGGGACGCGCCGGACCGTCCTCCCGTCGGCCCGGAGCCGGGACATGGCCCGCCGGAGCGGCGCCTCCGCCCCGGCGAGCAGCAACTGCCGGGGCGCGTTGACGGCCGCCAGGTGGACGTCCCCGCCGAGCAGGGGCTCCACGTCCCGCACCGAGGCCGCCACCGCGAGCATCCCGCCCGGCTCGGTCGCGGCCAGCTCCGGGAGCCGCTCCATCATCAGCCGCATGCCGTCGGCGAAGTCGAAAACCTCGGCGAGCGCGCCGGCCACCATCTCGCCGGCCGAGTGGCCGAGCAGCGCGTCCGGCCGCCCGCATCGGTCCACCAGCGTCCGCCCGAGCGCGTACCCGACCGCGTACAGCAGCGGCTGCGCCACCGTGACGTCGTCGAACTCCGGCGGCGGCCGCTCGGCGAGCCACTGCGCGCGCACGTGCGGACCGCGCGGCCCCATGAGCTCGAACGCCTCGTCCATCGTGCGGGTGAAGGAGGGGACGGCGCCGTACAGGGACGCCGCCATCCGCGGATGCTGCGCCCCCTGGCCGGGGATCAGCAGCGCGATCGGCAGCGGGCGTCCGGCGCCGGCGGAGCGGTCGCCTGTCATGCCGCCTGTCCCTGTCATGCCACCCGCCCCTGTCCTTCCATCTGCCCGAGTCATGCCCCCATGTCTAGGCCGCCCGCGTCGAGGCTCGGCCTAGGGTCATTCGGGCTCGGCGGTGCGGGAGGGCCGGGACGACCTGTCCTCGACAGCTTCCTGACGGGCGGTTGCGATCCTCGCGGCATGGAGTACGAGGACATCTACGTGACGGGAATCGGCCGTCACCTGCCCGACGCGATCGAGATCGCGGACGCGGAGGCACGGGGCCTGTGCGCCCGCAAGGACGTCTGGCGCACCGGCATCGAAGCCGTGTGCGTCGCGGAGGAGGCCCCACCGGACATGGCCGCGGCCGCCGCGCGGCGCGCCCTCTCGGACGCCGGCGCGAAGCCGTCCGACATCGAGCTGATCCTGCACGCCAGCGTCCACTACCAGGGCCACGACCTGTGGGCGGCCGCCTCCTACGTGCAGCGCGAGGCGGTCGGCAACACCTGCCCCGCCGTCGAGGTGAACCAGCAGTCCAACGGCGGCATGGCGGCGATCGAGCTGGCCGCCGCGTTCCTGGCGTCGAGACCCGGGGGCCGCGGGGCGCTGGTGTCCACCGGCGACCGGTTCGCCCCGCCGGGCTTCGACCGCTGGCGCACGGACCCGGGAACGATCTGCGGCGACGGCGGCACCGCGATGGTCCTGTCGCGCGGCGGGACTCCGCGGGACGGGCGGGGCGCCCTCAGGCTGCGCAGCGCGGTCTCCGTCTCGGACCCGGACCTGGAGAGGCTCGGCCGGGGCGCGCGGCCGTTCGCGGACGCGCCGCTGGAGGCGGCCCGCCCGATCGACGCCGAGACGCCGCGCGAACAGGCGGTCTCCGAACTCGGGTTCGCCGAGGTCCTGCGGCGGCTGCAGGAGGGGCAGGCGCGCGCCGTCGAGGACGCCCTGTCCGAGGCCGGCGTCAAGCAGGCCGACGTGGACTGGTTCGTCCTGCCCCATCTGGGCCTGCCGAAGATGAACGTGCAGTTCTTCGAGCCGCTCGGGATCGAGCGGGAGCGCACGACCTGGGACTGGGGGCGCCGGATCGGCCACCTCGGCGCCGGGGACCAGATCGCCGGGCTCGGCGAGCTCGTCGCGTCCGGCCGCCTCGCACCCGGGCAGCGGTGCCTGCTCGCCGGGGTCGGCGCGGGCTTCACCTACTCCGCGGCCGTCGTGGAGCGGACGCGGGACGCGGCGGGCTGAGTCCCTCGGAGTCCCAGCGCGGCCCGGGCCGCCGCTCCGCCTCCCGCGGAGCGGCGGCCTCCTTCCCGCCGGGGCCCTCGTGCGCCCCGTGCTCCACGAGCACGGCGACGAGCGCCGCCAGCTCCCGCTCGTCCAGACGACCCTTCACGATCTCGAAGTCGGCGCTCATCGCTGCCCGCTCCCCCACCGGACGGTGCTCACTGCGGCTGGTTCCCGTGCTTGCGGCCGGGACGGGGCACGTACTTGTCGGCGAGCATGTCCAGCGCGTCGACGATCCGGGCGCGCGTCTCGGCCGGGTCGATCACCTCGTCCACCAGGCCGCGCTCGGCGGCGTGGAAGGGACCCATCAGCTCCCGCCGGTAGTCCTCGACCCGGGCGCGGCGCTCGGCCTCGGGGTCGTCGGCGGCGGCGATCTCCCGCCGGTACACCACGTTCACGGCGGCCTCGGCGCCCATCACGGCGATCTCGTTCGTCGGCCAGGCGAGGGACACGTCCGCGCCGATCGACCGCGAGTCCATCACGATGTAGGCGCCGCCGTACGCCTTGCGCAGGACGAGCTGCACGCGGGGCACGGTCGCGTCGCAGTAGGCGTAGAGCAGCTTGGCGCCGTGCCGGATGATCCCCCCGTGCTCCTGGTCGACCCCGGGCAGGAAGCCCGGAACGTCGACCAGCGTCACGAGCGGAATGTTGAACGCGTCGCAGAACTGGACGAACCGGGACGCCTTCTCCGCGGCCGTGATGTCCAGGACCCCGGCCGTCTCCGCGGGCTGGTTGGCCACCACCCCGGTGACCCTGCCCGCGAACCGGACGAACGCGCACACCACGGTGGTGCCCCACATCTCGTGGATCTCGAACGTCTCGCCGTCGTCGACGATCTCCTCGATGACCGCGCGCACGTCGTAGGCGGTCTTGGGATCGACGGGCACCATGTCGCGCAGCGCCGGGCAGGGCCGGTCCGGCGGGTCGTCGGTGGGCTGCTCGGGCGCGAACCGGGTGTTGTCGGCCGGCAGCAGCGTCAGCAGGTGCCGCACGTCGGCGAGGCACTCCTCTTCGTCCTCGTACATCGCCTCGGCCACGCCGGTCCGCGACGCGTGCACCTCGGCGCCGCCCAGCTCCTCATGGGTGATCGTCTCGCCGGTGACGGCGCCCACCACGTCCGGGCCGGTGATGAACATCTGCGCGGTGTCGCGCACCATGAAGACGAAGTCGGTGAGCGACGGCGAGTACGCCGCCCCGCCCGCGCACGGGCCCAGCATCACGCTGATCTGCGGGATCACTCCGGAGTTGCGGACGTTGCGCCGGAAGATGCCGCCGTACCCGGCGAGCGCGGTCACGCCCTCCTGGATGCGGGCGCCCGCCCCGTCGCACAGCCCGACCAGCGGAGCGCCCGCCCTGGCCGCCAGATCCATGATCTTGTGGATCTTGCCGGCGTGCGCCTCGCCGAGGCTGCCGCCGAAGACGCGGAAGTCGTGGGCGTAGGCGAACACCCGCCGTCCCCCGACCAGGCCCCAGCCGACGACGACCCCGTCCGTCGGCGGGCGCCTGCGCTCCATGCCGAAGCCCTGCGCGCGGTGCCGCCGGAACGTCTCGATCTCGGTGAAGGTGCCCTCGTCGAACAGCAGGTCGAGCCGTTCGCGCACGGTCAGCTTCCCCTTGGACTTCTGCGCCTGCGTGGCCCTGTCGCCGCCGACCTCGGCGGCGGCCCGGCGCTCGGCCTCCAGCCGGGCCACGCGATCCCGCATCTCAGACACTTCCATAACCTCCGTCGGCGAAGACCAGCGGTTTGGCGTCCCGGAGGCAGCCCGCCGCCACCACCAGCCCCACGACCACGCGGTGGTCGCCGAGCTCGGCGGCGTCCACCATCCGGCAGTCGACGAAGCCCGCCGCCTCGGCGAGCACGGGCGATCCGGTCGCCGCGGTCACGACCTCCTGCCCGGCGAACCGGTCCACGCCGGGCGCCGCGAACCGGCGCGCGAGGGGTTCCTGGTCGGCGCACAGGAAGCTCACCGCGAAACAGCCCGCCCGTTCCACCACCGGCCACGTCCGCGAACCGCACCCGATGCAGAACAGGACGAGCGGCGGTTCCAGCGAGACCGAGGTGAACGAGTTCATCGTCGTTCCGGTGGGGCCGTCCCCCGAGTCGGCGGCGGCCACCGTCACTCCCGTGGCGAAGCCGCGCATCACCGAGCGGAACTCGCTGGCCTCCACGGGCTGGATCTGGCGAAGCACGGCGCTCCCTCCGCTGGGCGAACGGTCGCCGACAACGTAGGCCGCCCGCGTCGAGCCCGGTTCGCGTCCCGTCAGAGCCCGCCTCTAGGGCTTGGTGCGGGGCGGATCGATGAGCCCCGCGAGGGCCGCGCGGTTGACCGCGTCGAGCCGCGATCCCGCGCCGAGCTTGGCGAAGATGTTGCGCAGGTGGCGCTTGACCGTGGCCTCGGTGAGCGAGAGCCGGTTCGCGATCTGCCGGTTGGTCAGCGCCCGCGCGGTGAGTTCGAGCACCTGCCGCTCCCGCTCGGTCAGCTGGACCGGCTGCGCCCCGTCGTCCTCGGGCAGGCTGCGCCGCGAGACGCTGAGCACGATGCGCTCGGGGTCCTCCACCGCCTGGATCGCCGCGACCAGTTCGTTGCGCGACACCGTCTTCAGCAGGTAGCCGCGGATGCCCGCCTCCAGAAGCGCGCGCAGCAGTTCGGGCCCCTCCTGCATGCTGAGGATGATGACCTTGGTGGCCGGCGAGTGCCGCCGGATGCGCCGCACCGTGGTGACGGGGTCCTGGCCGGAACCCCCGACCTCCAGCAGGACGACGTCGGGCCGCAGGTCGGCGACGACCGTCAGGGCCTCGTCGCCGTTGCCCGCCTCGCCGACCACCTTCAGACGGTCGTCCTCTTCGAGGATCTCCCGCACGCCCTGCCGGACGAGGGTGTGGCTGTCGACGATCAGAATGGTCCGCAGCGTCAAGACCGCCCCCGGAATGCGGCGGGCTCGCGTTCCGGGCGAGGGCGGCGCTTCACTGAGCATCCGGCGGCATGCTCTTTCGGCCATTCGCTCATGAAGGCTCCGATCGGCGCGGTCTGGTCGCAGTCCGAGTCCGGATGCGGCCGCCCGCCACCCATCCCACCGTATTGCGAAATTCAATCTTCAACCGACTGGAGAAACACGCCCCGTTGCCCGTCTGCGAGGCAACGGTAACACGCACCGATCTGGTCCGCCACCCGCCGATCGCCATTCCGATTCCGGCCCGGATACCGGTCGGCGCGGCCTTCTGAACGGCCGACTTCTCCGCGGCCGGCCCTCTCGCCAAACCCCCGCCCGCACTCGACGGTCCCGGGCGCGGCGGCGCCTCGGCTCGGCCCGCCCGGACGCCCGGCCGACCCCGTCTCGGGACGCGGGGCTCGCGCGACCGCCGCCTCAACGCCACCAGCACGCCCACCACCTGCCGGAACGCCGGTCAGCACCCTGAACGGGCGCCTCTCGACCCGGATCCCTCGCTCATCTCACCAAGGCACCTGTTGCCAATTCCGGCCTCGTCAGTCATCCATCCGGAAACCGATCACGGGTCACAGGATGGCCTCGGCAGTGCGCACCGAGTGACAACTCGCAGATTAACGAACGTCCATCGCCGGCCGGGGTTCCCCTCCAAGAGCCTCGATTGCCACTCCGGACACTGAAATCCTGTAAGTCGCGCACCCCTCTTCGCGGACGTTTCCCCTTGCGCGAAGTGACGGCTTCCGGTAATACCGCCTACCGCTGCGGCCGCGGCCCTCACGTCCTCCGCGGGGCCCCCGATAAAGATCGAAATTCTCCGGCCGGCGCGCGCGATCCCAGGAGGGCGCCGCACCTGGGATCACGGAGGTTCGGACGGCGGGACCGCCGGGGGTTCAGCTGCCCGTCGCCCACAGGTCTGGGCCGAAGACCTCGTAGTGAACGCGTTCGTCCGAGACTCCGGCGCCGGCCAGTCCGCGCCGGATCTCGCGCATGAACGGGATCGGCCCGCACATGAAGACGCGGGCCTTGCGCGGCAGCGGCAGTCGGGTGACCTCGATCCGGCCGGGCCGGACGTCCTGGTCCTCTTCCCCGCCTGTGTCCTCGTACCAGGTCAGCTGCTGGAAATGGGGCATCCTGGCGCCCGCCTCGGCGATCTGCCGCCGCAGCGCGTGGGTGCGGGCGCTCCGGTCGGCGTGCACGGCCAGGACGCGGCGGCCCGGCTGCTCCACCGCCAGGTGGTCGATCATCGCGGCGACCGGGGTGATGCCGATCCCCGCGCTGATCAGGACGAGGGGATCGCCGTCGTCCTCCATCACCACGTCGCCGAACGGCGGGGACAACTCGACGACGTCGCCGACGGCGTTCTCGAACAGGAACGTCGAGACGGCGCCGTCGGGGGCGGTGGCGTCGCCGCGCACGCGCCGCAGGGTGATCTGGACGGTGTCCCCGGTCGCTCGCGACAGCGTGTACTGGCGGGGCTGGCGCAACCCGTCCGGCAGCGTGACCGCGAGAGAGACGTACTGACCCGGCCGGTGCGCGGGCACCCTGCCGCCGTCGGCGGGGGCGAGGACGAGGGAGACGGTGTCCTCGGCCTCGTCCCGCCGCTCGGTGACCCGCCACGGCCGGAACGGCGCCGCCGGGTCGCAGGCGGCGTCCCGGTACAGGCGTGCCTCCTCCGCGATCAGCAGCGTCGCGAAGAGCCAGTACACCTCGGACCAGGCCGCGTGCACCCGCGGTGTCACCGCGTCGCCGAGCACCTCGGCGACCGCGTCCATCAGGTGCCGGCCCACGATCGTGTACTGCTCGGGGCGGATGCCGAGCGAGGCGTGCTTGTGCGCGATCCGCGAGAGGATCTGCTGGAAGGGGATGGCCGACTCCTCCGTCACCAGGTGCTCGGCGAACGCGGCCACCGAGCCGGCCAGTGCCCGGCGCTGCTCGCCGTTGGCCTGGTTGCCCTGGTTGAACAGGTGTCGCAACTCGGGGTGGGCGGCGAACATCGCGGTGTAGAACTCTCCGGTGATCGCGGTGCCGTTGGCGGTGACGGCGGGCAGCGTGGCCCGCACGATCTCGGCGTGGTCGGACGAGAGCATCAGCAACCTTCCTCTGCGGGGGTCGGCGCGCCGGCGGACGCCGGCGGCGCCAGGGAGAGCAGGACCGGTCCGGTCGGATCGGCCACCAGCTCACGCAGTCGCACCTGGTCCAGCGACGCCAGGAAGGCCGCCTGCGCCGCCCGCAGCACCCCGCGCAGGCGGCAGCCGCCGCGCAGCGGGCAGGGCGGGCTGTCGCATTCGACCGCTTCGCCGGGTCCTTCCAGTACGCGGACGATCTCGCCGACCGGGAGGTCGGTCACCCCGTCGGCGAGGACGACGCCGCCTCCGCGGCCGCGGGTCGTGCTGACGAACCCGTCCCTGCGGAGCCGCTGGACGATCTTCGCCATGTGCTGCGGCGCGACCCGCAGGCGCTCGGCCATCTCGGCGGCGGAACGCCGCTCGTTCCGCGCGCCCAGCAGCATCAGCACGCGCAGGGCCAGGTCGGTCGACTGGGTCAGGTGCACGGCTTGATCATAGTTTTAATCGGAATCACAAAGTCTGATTTAGCTCTGTGGGGATCGCCACAGGCCCGGCCGTGTACGTCGTGACGTGCGGCGGTACCGCGGGTGCGCGTCACCGCCCTCCCCGGCCGGCCCACCTCCCCTGGTTTCGGTCGGATCTGGGAGGCGGATTCGGGCATCCGGAGCCGGGTAGGGGACCGACGCGAGAGTCACGGCGGGGGAAATCGCGAATCAGGATGAGTCTTCTCGGAATGGCCGTCGCGGTGGTGGCGGCCTGCCTCATCGGTCTGGGCTTCGTGGCGCAGCAGCACGCGGCCTTCCAGGAGCCGTTGGGACGGATCCTGCATCCGAGCCTGCTGCTGGACCTGCTGCACAGCCGGCTGTGGCTGGCCGGGATCGCCCTGATGATCGCCGGTCAGCTCGTCTTCGCGTTCGCGCTGGACCTCGTCGGCGTCGCCCAGGCCACGCCGGTGCTCACCGTCAACCTCGTCTTCGCTCTGATCGCCGCGCATGTGATCTACCGGGAGCCGTTCGGCGTCAGGGCACTGGTGGGGTCGCTGATGCTGACCGGCGGGGTCGCGCTGTTCCTGGGCGTCGGGCAGCCGCACGGGGGCACGCCGCCCGGCACGCACTCCCTTCGCTGGTTGGGCGGGGCGGTCGTGCTGGTCCTCGCCGTGCTGGTCGCGGTGGGAGGAGGCCACCGGGACCTGAGGGTCCGGGCGATGCTGCTCGCCTCGGCCGCCGGGCTGCTCTTCGGCCTCCAGGACACGCTGACCCGCAGCGTCGTGCTGCTGTTCGCCGGGGGCGTGGCCGACGCCTTCAGGACGTGGCAGCCCTACGGCCTGGTGTGCGTCGGGGCTCTCGCCCTGCTGTTCGCGCAGTCGGCCTTCGACGCGGCGCCGCTGCGCATCTCGCTGCCCGCCAGTACTGCGGCCGAGCCGCTGACCGCGATCGCGCTGGGCGTCGTGATCTTCGACGAGAAGATCCGGCTGTCCACCCGTGACCTGGCCCTGGAGGCGCTGGGCCTGGCGGGCATGGTGGCGGGCATCGTCGTCCTCGGCCGGTCGCCGTATCTCGGCAAACCGGGCGAAATGGCATCGCGGGACGGGAGTGCGGGCCAATGATCGCCGTCATCCTGGGATTGCTGGCCGGCGCGGCCAACGCCCTGGCGTCGGTGCTCCAGCGGCGGGCCGCCAGGACCGCGCCCGAAGCCGACGCCTTCAAGCCGTCCCTCATCCTCGACCTGCTGTGGCAGCCCCTCTGGCTCGGCGGGGTGGGCGCGCTCATCGCCGCGTTCCTCCTGCAGGCCGCGGCGCTGTCGATCGCGGGGCTGGCGCTGGTCCAGCCGCTGCTGGCCTCCGAACTGCCGTTCACCATGATCCTCATCGCCCTGCTGCCGCCGCGCGGGCTGCGCCAGGTGCCGTGGACGGGTGTCACCGTCCTCACCGTGGGCCTGGCCGGGCTGCTCGTCGCCGCCGCTCCCAGCGAGGGCCTGGGCGCGCCGGGCCCCGGCGAGTGGCTCATCGCGACGGCCGCCACGGTGGGCTGCGCCGCCGCCCTGGTGGCGGCGGCCTGGTCCATCCGCGGGCCGATCCGCGGCGTGCTGCTGGGCGTGACGACGTCCCTGGGCTTCGCGCTGACGGCGGCGTTCATGAGGACGGCCACGCGCGCCTTCTCCGGCGGTTTCGTCGCCGTCCTCACGACCTGGGAGCTCTACGCCATGGCCGTGGCGGGGGTCGCGAGCCTGTTCCTGCTCCAGAACGCGCTGCAGAGCGGCAGTCTGGTGGCCGTGCAGCCCGCCCTGACGGTCACGGACCCGGTCGCCAGCATCCTGCTGGGGGTCGGGCTCTTCGAAGAGAGCATCCGGACCGGTCCGTGGATCGCCGCGGAGATCCTGAGCATCGTGCTGATCCTGCTCGGCAGCGGCGCCATCGCCCGGTCCCCCCTGCTGCACGACGACCGCGCCGTCACCCCAGCGCGGCGCGAATGACGTGCTCGGCCCGGACGGCGTCGAACAGGACGTCCACCCGCCGCGCCCGGGCCATGCGGACCCGCTCGTTCCCGAGCCCGTCCAGCATCTCCAGGAGTTCGGCGGGCGACCGCGCGAGAGCGCTCAGGCCGGCCCGCTCCATCGCCTCGGCGCCGTCGCGTCCGTGGCCGGGGATGGGCCGGTAGGAGACCACCGGCAGCCCGCACGCGAAAGCCTCCCGGCACGTCTGCCCGGCCGCGTTGTCGACCAGCGCGTACGCGCCCGACATCAGGCCGGGCATGTCGTCCCGCCAGCCGAGGGCGTGCCCGGCCCCGGCGGCCCGGATCCGGGCGCGCAGCCGCCGGTTCCGTCCGCACAGCACGACCGGCAGGTACCGGCCGGACGCCGCGAGCCCGCGGGCCGTCTCGGTCACCCGGCCGACGCCCCAGGCCCCCGCGGAGATCAGCACGATCCGCTCCCCGGGCCGCGCGCCGACCGCGTCCCGCAGCCGTCCGCCGTCGTCCGCACGCCCGAATCCGGGCCGCACCACGGGCGCGACCCGGCCGGCCGGACGTCCCGTCCGCTCCGCCACCGCCCGCGCCGAGGCCTCGTCCGGGCACAGGAAGCGGTCGTTGCCCGGGTGCGCCCACATCCGGTGCGCGACGAAGTCGGTCACCAGCACGAGCGACGGCGCATCCAGCCGCCCCCGCAGGCGCATCCACCCCGCGACCTGCGCCGCGACATGAAAGGTCGACACCACCACGTCCGGCGGCGGTTCCGACGCCCGCCGCTCCAGCCTCCTGGCGATCAACACCGTGAGCGGCGACGCGGGCGGCGGGTGCGGCGCCACGAAGAACGCCCGGTAGATCCACTCGTACAGCCACGGCGCCCCGCGGAGCATCGCCCCGTACGTCCGCCTGAGCCCGCCCCCGAGGCGCAGCGGGACCAGGTCCAGGACGTCGACGACGCACACCTCCACGCCCCACGGCGCGATCCGGCGCGCCAGTTCCCCGGCGACCGCGTCGTGGCCCGCGCCCATGGCCGCCGTGAGGATGAGGAGCCGTTTGCCCATGCGATCGTTCCCCCTGTGAGACTGGTCCCATGTCGCATCTGACGCGGGGTCTCGCCGGGGTCCTCCTGGCGCACGCCCTGCCCGCCGCGACCTGGCTTCCGCCCGTCCGCCGCCTGACTCCCCGTCTCGCCGGCCGCGGCGGAGCCCGCCATGTCGCGCTCACCCTGGACGACGGGCCCGATGCCGCCTCCACGCCCCTCTTCCTGGACGAACTGGCCCGCCTCGGCTGTCATGCGACCTTCTTCGTCCTCGGCGCGATGCTCGAGCGCAGCCCGTCCCTGGGGCGGCGCATCGTCGCCGACGGCCACGAGATCGCCGTCCATGGATGGCACCACGACAACGCCCTGAAGACCCGCCCCGGCCGTGTCTCCGCCGAGGTGCGCCGCACCGTCCGCCTCATCGAGGACGTGTGCGGCGCCACCCCCTCCTGGTACCGCCCCCCGTACGGCGTCTTCAGTGCCGAAGCCCTCTTCGCGGCCCATCGCGACAACCTGCGGCCCGTCCTGTGGACGGCTTGGGGCAGAGACTGGACGGCCTCCGCGACGCCTCGTTCCGTGTTGGCCACGCTCTCCCCCGGCCTGGACGGCGGCGCGACGCTTCTTCTGCACGACAGCGACGCCACCTCGACACCGGGCGCATGGAGAGCGTCCCTCGGCGCCCTCCCCGGCGTGGTGGCGACCTGTCGCGCCACCGGCCTGACCGTCGGCCCGCTGCGCGACCACGAGGTCTACTCCTCAAGGACGTCACCTGGTCACTCATAACCAGACGGCGTCCGTCCATGCTGGCGCGCCGCCGTGGCCTCCTCGGACGGTTCCCGCGGCGCGGCCTCCGCGGGACGGGTCAGCGGGCCGCGGGGCAGGAGCACGCCGCAGACGAGGGCGCCGGCCGCGAAGATGCCGGCGCACCACCAGAACACCGTGGTGTAGCCGTGGACCGCCGCGAGCTGGAGCATCTGCGGCGTCGGCCGCCCGTGCAGATGGTCGGCCAGGTAGCCGCTGGTGGCGCCGGCCGCGATCGTGTTGAGCAGCGCCGTGCCGATCGAGCCGCCCAGTTGCTGCCCGGTGTTGATGCTCGCCGAGGCCACCCCCGCGTCCCGCGGCTCCACGCCGAAGGTGCCGGTGGCGGCCGCCATGCCGAAGATGAGCCCCATGCCGGCGCCGATGACCATGAGCGGGCCGAGCAGCGCCGGCCCGTAGCCCGAATGGGCGCCGATCCTCGTCAGCCACACCATGGCGCCCGAGCTGAGCAGCATGCCGGCGACGACCATCGGCCCGGGGCCGAACCGCGGCATCAGCCTGGTGTTGCCCAGGACGGCCATGGCACCGCTGAGCACCACCATCGGCAGCATGGCCAGCCCCGACCTGACGGCCGAGTACCCCAGGGTCACCTGCATGTAGTAGACGAGGAACAGGAAGACGCCGAACGTGCCGGCCCCGCTGATCAGGATCGTGAGGTAGGCGCCGGCGCGGACGCGGTCGAGCACGATGCGGGGCGGCAGCAGGGGGTGCGCGGTGCGCGCCTGCCAGGCCGCGAAAACGATCAGCAGGACGACACCGATCGCGAGGAAGCCCCAGGTCGAGGGCGTGCCCCAGCCGTGGGACGCGGCGTTGGAGAAGCCGTAGACCAGGCAGAGCATCCCCCCGGACACCGCCACCACGCCCGGAACGTCCAGGCGGCCGCCCGGCGTCCTGTGCTGCCTTCCGATCAGCAGCGCTCCCCCGATGATCGCGATCGCGGCGAAGACGAGGTTGACGTACATGCACCACCGCCAGGACAGGTAGGACGTCAGCGCACCGCCGAGCAGCAGCCCGAGGCCGCCGCCGGCGGCCGCGACCGCGCCGTAGACGCCGAACGCCCTGGCCCGCTCCCCGGGGTCCCGGAAGGTCGTGGTCAGCAGCGACAGGGCGGACGGCGCCAGCAGGGCGCCGAAGGCCCCCTGGCAGGCGCGCGCCGTCACCAGCATCGAGAAGTCGACCGAGGCGCCGCCGACGGCGGAGGCGGCCGCGAAGCCGACGAGCCCGGTCAGGAAGGTCGCCTTGCGGCCGGCCAGGTCGGCCAGGCGTCCGCAGAACAGCAGCAGACTCCCGAACGACAGCGCGTACGCGGTCACGACCCACTGCCTGTCGGCGGTCGAGAAGTCCAGCGCGCGCTGCGCCGACGGCAGCGCGAGGTTCATCACGGTCAGGTCGAGGACGACCATGAGCTGGGCGGCGGCGATGACGGCGAGGACGAGCCATCGTCTCGGATCCAGGTCCGTCGTCCCGGCCGCGCCGGCCCCGGGCCCGGCCACCGGGACCGCACTGCGTGCAGGCATGATCATCTCCTTGTCGCTTCGAGCGGAGTCACGTCGAAGGTTCGACGACACGGGCCCCCGGAATGTCAGGCCGCGCGGCGACGTGACATTCCGGGGCGCCGTCTCGTCGGAGTGGTGTGAGCACATCCGAGCCAGGGAGCCACCGGGACATGACCGACCACTCGACCGGCCACTCGCCACCAGGACACGACCTGCCCGACGCGGGCCTGAGCGCGATCATCAGCGAGCGGCGCCGGCTGATCGGCCTCTCCTACCGGCTCCTCGGCTCCCTGGCCGACGCCGAGGACGTCGTGCAGGAGACCTACGCCCGCTGGTACGCCATGTCCCCGCGGCGGCGGGAGGCCGTCGCCTCCCCCGGCGCCTGGCTGTCGAAGGTCGCCGGCCGGATCTGCCTGGACGTGCTCGGCTCGGCCCGCGCGAGGCGGGAGCGCTACGTGGGCGAGTGGATCCCCGAACCGCTGCCCGAGCCCGAGCGGTGGATCGGCGGGCGGCCGGGCGCCGCCGCGTCCGACCCGGCCGACCGGATCACCCTGGACGAATCGGTCGCCATGGCCTTCCTCGTCGTACTCGAATCGATGACCCCGGCCGAACGCGTCTCGCTCATCCTGCACGACGTCTTCCGCTACCCCTTCGCCGAAGTGGCCGAGATCACCGGCCGCACCCCGGCGGCGTGCCGCCAGCTGGCCTCCTCGGCCCGCCGCCGCATCCGCGCCTCCACGCCGCCCGCGGCCCCGGCCGCCGGCCGCGCCGGCGTCGTCAGGAACTTCAAGCAGGCGCTGGAGACCGGTGACGTCGACGCCCTGATCGGCCTTCTCGACCCGGGCGCCGTCCTCACCGCCGACGGCGGCGGCGTGGTCAGGACCGTCCTGCGTCCGATCGAGGGCGGCGAGCGGATCGCGCACGCCATCGCCGAACTCGTCCGGCGGGTGACCGGCGTGACGCTCCTGGAGCGCACGGTCAACGGCCAGCCCGGCCTGATCGCCCAGCAGGACGGCGTCACCGTGACGGTGTACGCGTTCGAGATCACAGGAGATCGGATCAGGCACATCTGGGCGGTCCGCAACCCCGAGAAACTTCGCCCCTGGACCAGCGCCTGAGACACGCCCCCACCGCAACGGGCTCTCGGAGTGACTATTCCGTCGTGCGGCGGCAAGGCAGTCCTGCCACCCCGTTTCGGTGGTGACCCACCGCTTTCCTGATATCACTTGCCGTGACTACAAGAGAGCGGAAGGTGACGATGGCGCATTCTGACGGAAGAGCCGGTTCCCGCAACGAAGTGCTCTGCCTGGCGGCCGGGGTCGCCGATGTGGTGGCGGAGGGGTTGCGAGGCCTGACCCGGCGCATGCCCGGTCCGGCCGACGTGAGGCAGGAGCTTCGCGCACGCGGTGAGCTGGCGCTGCGGCGCAACGGCGTGGCTCCGGAGGCGCACATGGAGGTCCTGGCCCGTCAGGCCGCCGCACGGCCCCAGGATGGCTGACCTTCGCACCCGGGTCGACCGGGCGCTGGCGGAGTTCGTCGAGGCGGAGGTCGCCGAGCTGCTGGCCCTGGACGGCGACCTGGCGCCCGTGGCCGACCAGTTGCGGATCTCGGTCGACGGCGGCAAGCGGATCCGCCCGGCGTTCTGCTACTGGGGGTGGCGCGCCGCGGGTCAGCCGGACACCGACGCCATCGTCCGCGCGGCGGCGGCGCTGGAGCTGGTCCACGCCGCGGCGATCGTCCACGACGACGTCATCGACCGCAGCCCGATGCGCCGCGGACGGCCGAGCGCGCACGAGAGCCTCGGCGACGCCCTCGCCATCATGGTCGGCGACCTGCTGGTGGCGTGGTCCGCGCAGCTGTTCCACTCCTCGGGCCTGCCGAGGGCCTTCCTCGGCCGGGCGGTGCCGCAGTGGACCGCGATGGGCCGCGAACTGGTGGCGGGCGAGTGCCTGGAGATCCTGCGGACCGGGGCGGCGCCGGACGTGGCCCGTTCCCTGACGATCGTGCGGTTCAAGACCGGCTCCTACACCGTCGAGGGGCCCCTGCGGATCGGCGCGGTGCTGGGCGGGGCGGCCGCGCCGACACTGGCCGCGCTGGCCGCCTACGCCCGTCCGCTCGGAGAGGCCTTCCAGTTGCGGGACGACCTGTGGGGCGTGTTCGGCGACCCGCGCCGAACCGGCAAGTCGCTCCTGGACGACCTGGCGGGCCGCAAGCCCACCGCCCTGCTCGCGCTGACCCTGACCGAAGCCGGCGAACCCGACCGCCGGCGCCTGCGGGACCTGCTGGACGGACCGCTCACCCCGGCCGGCGCCGCCGAGATCCGGGAGATCATGCTGCGCGCCCGGGCGCCGGCCCGCGTCCGGCAGATGATCGACGAACGCGCACACGCCGCGCAGGCGGCCCTCGCCGGCACCCGGCCGGACGCCGCCGACGCCCTGGCCCGACTGATCTGCGAGGTGACCGCCGATGACTGACTACACCGACCGGTACATGGACGCTCTGCGGCTGAAGGGCGACCCGCTCGCCGACGCGACCGTCGAAGCCCTGTTCAGCTCCGGGCAGGTGGGCGAGTACAACACCCTCATGCGCTGGTTCACGACCTCCGGCCAGGCGCTCCCCGACGGACTGCCCGACGCGGCGCGCGACTACCTCCAGGCGACCGCGACCCCGCCGGACTGGATCGACTGGGGCGTCATGGAACAGGCGCGCCAGTTCTTCATCGACAACGACGTGCACGTCTCCACCGCCCTGTCGTTCGCGGCGATGCCGGCCTGCTACGTCGTCCCGCACGTGGCCAAGCTGCTGTCGGCCACGCACTCGCTGGCCTACCCCTCACGCCGGATGGCCGAGACCGGGCAGTTCACCGTCTACCTCATGCAGCCCGAGGCGTTCCAGGCCGGCGGGCGGTTCCTTCCGGCGGCGCAGAAGGTCCGGCTGCTGCACGCCTCCATCCGCCGGCACCTGAAGGAGCAGGGCCACTGGCCCGAGCCCGTCGCGATCTGCCAGGAGGACATGCTCGGCGGGCTGATGATGTTCAGCATCCAGGTCCTGGACGCCCTGCACCGCATGGGCATCCACATCACCGCCGAAGGCGCGGACGCCTACTACTACGCCTGGCGCGTCGTCGGCGTCATCCTCGGCATCGAGCCCGACACCATCCCCCCGGACCTGCAGGCGGCCCGGGAGTTCTCCGACCGGTACATGGTGCGCCACATGGGCCCCTCCCCCGAGGGGGTGCACCTGACCCGGCAGCTGATCGACCTGTACGAGGAGGTCGTGCCCGGGACGCTGCTCGACCCGGTCGTGCCCGCGCTCATCCGCTACCTCATCGGCGACACCTCCGCGGACTGGCTCCAGGTCCCCCGTACGCGGTTCGACTCACTCATCAGGATCGCCCCGGCCCTGCTGGGCGCCCTGGAATGGGTCGAGGACCGCGGGCCGTGGGCCGAGCACATCTCCGACCGGCTCGGCCACCTGGTCACCATGCTGGAACTGTCCTCCCTGACGCGGGGCCGCGTCATGCACTACGCCATCCCCCAGGAACTCAAATCCGACTTCGGGGTGCCCTCGAAGAATGCGCGCTGGACCCCGCCCCCGCCCACCCTCGTCTCCTAGCCCAGGCGGGATCGAGCGCTTCGCGCGGGGGGGGAGGCGTCCCGGGTCAGGGCTCGAAGCGGTAACCCATGCCCGGCTCGGTGATCAGGTGGCGGGGGTGGGCCGGGTCGGGTTCCAGCTTGCGGCGCAGGTGCGCGAGGTAGACGCGCAGGTAGTTCGTCTCCTTGTCATAGCCGGGGCCCCATACCTCGTGGAGCAGCTGCCGCTGGCCGACGAGGGCGCCGGTGTTGCGGACCAGGAGCTCCAGGATGTTCCACTCCGTGGGCGTCAGGCGGATCTCCCGGCCCGCCCGGGTCACCCGCTTGGCCCCCAGGTCGATCGTGAAGGCCCCGGTCTCCACCACGGTGGCGGCCTGCTCGGCCGGGGCCGCCCGCCGGACCGCCGCGCGCAACCGGGCCAGGAGCTCGTCCATGCCGAACGGCTTGGTGACGTAGTCGTCGGCGCCCGTGTCCAGGGCCCGGACCTTCTCCTCGGAGGCGTGCCGCGCGGAGAGCACGATGATGGGGACGTTCAGCCAGCCGCGCAGCCCCTGGATCACCTCGACGCCGTCCATGTCGGGCAGTCCGAGGTCGAGCACCACCACGTCCGGTCTGCGCCGGGCGGCCAGGTCGAGGGCGGTGCGGCCGTCGGGCGCGGCGTCCACCTCGTAGCCGCGCGTCCTCAGGTTGATCCGCAGCGCGCGGACGAGTTGCCGCTCGTCCTCGACGAGGAGTATCCGCGTCACGATGATCCCCTACCCTCGTCGCCGGATGCGGAGACGTCCCCGCGGGCGCCGGCGGCCGGCAGCGCGAAGACCATGGTGAGGCCGCCTCCGGGGGTGTCCTCGGCCCGCAGGGTGCCGCCCATCGCCTCGGTGAAGCCCCGGGCCACGGCCAGGCCCAGCCCCACCCCGGCGCCCCGGGGAGAGTCCCCGAGGCGCTGGAACGGCGCGAAGATCTGCTCCTTGGCGGCCTCCGGCACTCCGGGACCCCGGTCCGCGACCCTGATCTCGACCCGCGGGGGCCGCCGGTGCGTCCGCAGCTCACCGGCCGACAGGGTGACGGCGCCGGTGCCGTGCCGGACGGCGTTCTCGACCACGTTGGCCAGCGCCCGTTCCAGGAGGCCCGGGTCGGCCAGGACCGGCGGGAGCGTCTCCGGGACGTCCACCTCGACGCGGCCCGCCGGCACGCCCTGGAGGGCGGGCGGCACCACCTGCTCCAGGGAGACCGGCTGGGTCAGCGGGGAGACGACCCCCGTCTGCAGGCGGCTCATGTCGAGCAGGTTGCCGATGAGGCCGTCGAGCTTGTCGGCCGACTCCTCGACGGTGGCCAGCAGTTCGGCCTCGTCCTCGGGATCCCAGTCGACGTCGGTCTGGCGCAGGCTGCTCACGCCGGCCTTGATCGAGGCCAGCGGGGTGCGCAGGTCGTGGGAGACCGCGGCGAGCAGGGCGGTACGGATCTTGTCGCCCTCGGCGAGCCGCCGTGCCCGCCCCGCATCCTCGGCCAGCCGCCGCCACTCCAGCGCGGCGGCTGCCTGGGACGCGAACGCCGACAGCACCCGGCGGTCCGCGGCGGGCAGGACGCGTCCGCGCAGGGCCAGCACGGTCTCGCCGCTCCGGTCCGCCCCCTCGCCCGCGCCGACCCCGGCCTGCGCGTCGGCGCGGTCGGGGTCGGGGCACGGGTCGGAGCCGGTCGAGCCCAGGACGGTCCAGCCGTCGCCCGCTCTCTCCAGCAGCGCGACCGAGGCCACGCCGAAGGTCTCGCGGATCCGCTCCAGCAGGGCGGGCAGCGCCTTCTCGCCGCGCAGCACACTGGTCGCCAGCATGCTCAGGGTCTCGGCCTCCGCGCTGCTCTGCGCCGCCTGCCGGGAGCGGCGCGCGGCGAGGTCGACCACCGAGGCGACCGCCGCCGCCACGCCGACGAAGATCACCAGCGCGAGGGCGTTGTCGCGGTCGCCGATGGTGAGGGTGTGGAAGGGCGGGGTGAAGAACCAGTTGGCCAGTAGGCTGCCCAGCACCGCGGCGGCCACGGCCGGCCACAGCCCTCCCGCGAGCGCGACCCCGACGGTGAGCACCAGGTAGAACAGGATGTCGGTGACCAGGCCGAACTCCAGGCCCGCACCGGCCAGCAGGCCGGTCAGCGCCGGGGGGCCGGCGACGGCGAGCGCCCATCCCGTCCCCCTGCGCCGGCGGCTCAGCGCAGGACCGCTCGCGCGGGTGATGCCGGGGCCCTTCCGGGCGTGCCCGTGGCTGACGATGTGGACGTCGACGTTGCCGGAGTCCCTGGTCACGGCGGCCCCGATGCCGGTTCCGAACATCCGCCGCCGACCGGAGCGGCGGCCGGCCCCCACGACGAGCTGCGTGGCGTTGACGCCGCGGGCGAACTCCAGCAGCGCCGTCGCCACGTCGTCGCCCACCACCTGGTGAAACGTCCCGTTCATGCTCTCCACCAGGGCGCGCTGACGCGCGAGTGCCGCCGCGGAGCCCTCGTCGAGGCCGCCGCTGCGCATCACGCGGACGGCGAGGAGGTCCGCGCGCCCGGCCCGGGCGCCCATGCGGGCCGCGCGGCGGATCAGCGCGTCGCCCTCCGGGCCGCCGCCCAGCGCCACCACGATGCGCTCGCGCGCCTCCCAGGGCTCGGTGATGCCGTGCTGGTCGCGGTAGCGGGCGAGGCCCTCGTCGACGCGGTCGGCCACCCACAGCAGGGCCAGCTCGCGGAGGGCGCTGAGGTTGCCCGTCCCGTAGTAGCCGGCCGGCGCGGCGCCGGTCTCGTCCGGCGCGTGGACGTTCCCGTGCGCGAGCCGCCTGCGGAGCGCCTCGGCGGTCATGTCGACCAGCTCGATCTGGTCCGCCCGCCGGACGACGGCGTCCGGGACGGTCTCGTCCTGCCGGACCCCGGTGATGCTCTCCACCACGTCGCCGAGCGATTCCAGATGCTGGATGTTGAGAGTGGAGATCACGTCGATGCCCGCCCGCAGGAGTTCCTCGATGTCCTGCCATCGCCGGGCGTTGCGGCTTCCCGGCGCGTTGGCGTGGGCCGGTTCGTCGACCAGCGCGACCTCGGGACGGCGGGCCAGCAGGGCGTCCACGTCCAACTCGGTGAGCCACGACCCCCGGTAGGGCGTCCGGCGGGCAGGGACGACCTCCAGGTCGCCGATCTGCTCGGCCGTCCGGGAGCGCCCGTGGGTCTCGACGAGGCCGACGACCACGTCCGTGCCGCGCCCGGCGCGCCGCCGGCCCTCGTTCAGCATGGCGTAGGTCTTGCCGACCCCGGGCGCCGCGCCAAGATAGATGCGCCATGTGCCCCGCCTGCCCATGCCGAGCGCCGCCTCCCCCTCGCCTGAATCGTCCCTTTATGGGGCCTGGCGAAATCTAGCAAAGCCTGGTGGGCGCCCCTGTACGGTCCGTCCCCGCGGATCAGGAATTGACGTTTTCTTAACGGCCGCCGGGCTTTCCGTATTCTCCGGGAACGCTTCGAGGCGGCTCCGGCGCGGGCGACCGGCCGCTCCGCAGGGTGACCACCATGGTCAGGCCGCCGCCGGGGGTCTCCTCGGGGAGCAGGGTGCCGCCCATCGCCTCGGTCAGCCCCCGCGACAGCGCCAGCCCGAGGCCGACGCCGGTGCCGTTGTCGCGGTCGCCCAGCCGCTGGAAGGGCACGAAGACCGCGTCCGTCTCGGACGGGGGGATGCCGGGGCCGCGGTCGATCACGCGCAGCTCGACCCGGTCCGCGTGGGCGCTGGCGGTCACCGTGACGGGCTCCCCAGGCGGGTTGTGGCGGACGGCGTTGGCGACGAGGTTCGCCAGCACCCGTTCGAGCAGGGCCGGATCGGCCGACACCTCGGGCAGCTCTCCGGCGATCCGGATGCGCACGCCGGTCGCGTCGACGTGATCGAGGGAGGAGACGGCGCGGGGCACGACGTCCTCGACGGCCAGGGGGCGCGGGAGGACGCCGAGCACGCCGGCCTGCAGGCGGCTCATGTCGAGAAGGTTGGCCACCAGCCGGTCGAGCCGCGCCAGGGACTCGGCGGCGGTGTCGATCAGTTCGTCCCGGTCCTCCTCGATCCAGGTGACGTCGGGGCTGCGCAGGCTGTCCACCGCGGCCTTCGCCGCGGACAGCGGCGTCCGCAGGTCGTGACCGACGGCGTTGAGCAGGGCGGTGCGTATCCGGTCGGCCTCGGCCAGCGGGCGCGCCTGCTCGGCCTCGGCCGTCAGCCGCTGCTGCCGCAACGCGACCGCGGCGTGCGCGGCGAAGGCCTCCAGCACCCGCCGGTCCTCGGCCCGCAGCGTCCGGCCGCGCAGCACGAGGACGAGGTCGTCGTCGATCGGGATCTCGGTCTCACCGGCCTTTGGGGCGGTGCAGGGCGGGCCCCCGGCCGTCGACACGATGCGCCAGCGGTCCGGATCGCTGTGCATTCCGAGCGCCCCGGCGGCCTCCGGCCCGCGCTCCAGCAGGGTCACCGCCGTGAGACCGAAGGTCTGCCGCAGGTCTTCGAGGATGTCGCGCGGCGTGTTCTGGCCGCGGAGCACCCCGCCCGCCAGGCCGGACAGGACCTCGGCCTCGGCCCGGGTCCGGGACGCCTCCCGGCTGCGCCGGTAGTTCAGGTCGACGACGGCGCTGACGACGGCGGCCACCACGACGTAGACCACCAGGGCCAGCAGGTTCTCCTGCTCGGAGATCGTGAACCGGTCGAGCGGCGGCGTGAAGTAGTAGTTCAGCAGGAGGGACCCGAACACCGCGGTGAAGAGCGCGGGGTACAGTCCGCCGGTCAGCGCGACCCCGATGACCACGAGGAGGAACAGCAGGATGTCGCTGGGCAGGGAGAACTCCCCCCGCAGATGGTGGAGCACCAGGGTGAGGAGCGGGAGGAGCGCGGCGGCCAGCACGAAGCCCGCGGTGCGCCGCCGCCGGGTGAGGCCGCCGCGCGACGGCCGGGCCCGGCGCCCCTTGCTGACCTCCTCGTGCGTGACCAGGTGGACGTCGATGGGGCCGGAGTGGGCGGTCGTCGTCACGCCGACGCCCCGGGAGAACAGCTGCGCGACCCGCCCCCGGCGGGAGGCGCCCAGGACCAGCTGGGTCGCGTTGACGCCCCGGGCGAAGTCCAGGAGGGCGGTGGGGATGTCGTCGCCGACGACCTGGTGGTAGGTGCCGCCGAGATTCTCCACGAGGGCCCTCTGCCGCACGAGGTGCGCGGGGTCGGTGCCGGTGAGGCCGTCCCCGGGGAGGGCGTGGACGGCCAGCAGGTCGGCGCCCTTGGAGCGGTCGGCGACGCGGGCGGCCCTGCGGACGAGCGTGTCGCCTTCGGGGCCGCCGGTGAGGGCGACCACGACCCGTTCGCGCGCCTCCCAGGTGCCGCGGATCTCGTGGTCGGCGCGGTACCGGTCGAGCTGGTCGTCGACCTTGCCGGCCAGCCACAGCAGCGCCAGTTCCCGGAGGGCGGTCAGGTTCCCGACGCGGAAGTAGTTGCCGAGCGCGGCGTCGACCTTCTCGGGGGCGTACACGTTGCCGTGGGCCATCCGGCGGCGCAGCGCCTCGGGCGCCATGTCGACCAGCTCGACCTGGTCGGCGCGGCGGACCACCTCGTCCGGGACGGTCTCGCGCTGCGGCACACCGGTGATCTGCTCGACGACGTCGTTCACCGACTCCAGGTGCTGCACGTTGACGGTGGAGATGACGTCGATCCCGGCCTCCAGGATCTCCTCGACGTCCTGCCAGCGCTTGGTGCGGCGCGAGCCGGGCACGTTGGTGTGCGCGAGCTCGTCGACCAGCACGACCCGCGGGCGCCGGGCGATCACCGCCTCGGTGTCGAGTTCGGTGAACGCCGTCCCGCGGTACTCCATGGTCTTGCGGGGAAGCGTCTCCAGCCCGGCGAGCCGCTCGACGGTCAGGGGCCGGCCGTGGGTCTCCACACAGCCCACGACCACGTCGGTACCGCGGGCCCGCCTCCGGTGCGCCTCGGCGAGCATCGCGTACGTCTTGCCCACACCCGGGGCGGCCCCCAGGTAGATGCGGAGCCGCCCACGCGTCATGATCAGTCCCTCCTAGGCCCGGTACGGGTGGTCACGGTCCAGTGCGAGGTTGAGCCGGACGACGTTCACCACCGGCTCCCCCATGAACCCGAGCGTGCGGCCGGTCTGGTCGTGCCGGACGGCCGCGAGCACCTGCGCCTCGGAGATGCCGCGCGCCTTGGCGATCCGCGGCGCCTGAAGCCTCGCGTAGGCGGGCGTGATGTGCGGGTCCAGGCCGCTGCCGCTCGCGGTGACGGCGTCGGGCGGCACCTGCGGCTTCGCGGGCGCGTTCCCTCTGACCGGGACGGTCAGGCCCGAGGCGAGGTCCTCGCCCGGCCTGGCGCACTCGACTCTGGCCCCCTTGTAGGCGGCGATGAAGGGCGCGGCGGGGCATGACTGGTTGGCGCTGACGACCCGCGTGGGCCTGGGGATGGTCCCGTCCGGGGCCCTCGTCCCGAACACCTTGAGGACCGCGCCCACCCCGTCCGGCGTGCAGTACGGCCGCCCGCCGTCCACGCCTTCGAGATCGCCGACTGCCCTGCTCCGCGAGCAGACCTGCGTGAGGAGGCTCTGCTCGGCCCCGACCCCGGTCGCCGGAACGGCGAGCGTGTCCAGGACGTCCTCGGGCCCGAGGTTGCTCGCGGCCGTCGAGGTCGGGTCGTAGCCGTCGCCGGCGGCCGAGGGGCGGCTCTGGAAGTACTGCCTGAGCGGACCCCCGTCCTTGCCGGTGAAGGACTGGCCGATGAGCGCGCTGCCCGCCGCCCTGCCGTCGGCCGTCTTCACGATGCTCCCGTCGGCCCGGCTCTTCAGCCCCGGGATCTGGGCGACCGCGAAGACGGCGAGCGGGTAGGCGACGCCGAGCACGACGGTGAGGACCAGCAGCGCTCGGGCCGCGGCCACGTGCTGGCGGATCCAGATTGGCATACGCATGTCAGGACATCCCCGGAAGGAACTGGACGATGAGGTCGATGGTCTTGATTCCGACGAACGGTGCGACGATGCCGCCGAGGCCGTAGACGCCGAGGTTGCGCGACAGGAGCTTGGACGCGCTGCTCGGCCGGTACCGGACGCCGCGCAGTGCCAGCGGGATCAGCGCGACGATGATCAGTGCGTTGAACACGACGGCCGACAGGATCGCCGAATGCGGGCTGGACAGCCGCATGACGTTGAGGGCGTCCAGGCCCGGGAAGAGCGTCACGAACAGCGCCGGGATGATCGCGAAGTACTTGGCGATGTCGTTGGCGATGGAGAACGTCG
Organism: Actinomadura citrea; assembly: GCF_013409045.1. NCBI lineage: Bacteria > Bacillati > Actinomycetota > Actinomycetes > Streptosporangiales > Thermomonosporaceae > Actinomadura > Actinomadura citrea. The sequence continues at coordinate 5,227,552 of NZ_JACCBT010000001.1, forward strand.
TCAACGCGCCCCGCGTGATCAGCAACTGCTTGCCGATCTTCACGATCTCGATGAGCTTGGTCGGGTCGGAGTCCAGATCCACCATGTTCCCGGCCTCCTTGGCGGCGGAGGTGCCGGTGTTCATCGCTACCCCGACGTCGGCCTGGGCGAGCGCCGGAGCATCGTTGGTGCCGTCCCCCGTCATGGCGACGAGCCGGCCGCCCTCCTGCTCCTTCCTGATCAGGGCGAGCTTGTCCTCGGGCCGGGCCTCGGCCAGGAAGTCGTCCACACCCGCCTCGTCCGCGATCGCCCTGGCCGTCAGCGGGTTGTCACCGGTGATCATGACCGTCCGGATGCCCATCGCCCGCATCGCGGCGAACCGCTCCCGCATCCCCTGCTTGACCACGTCCTTCAGGTGGATCACGCCGAGGACGCGCGCTCCCCCGCCGGCGGACTCGCCGACCACGAGCGGTGTCCCGCCGGAGGCGGAGATGCCGTCCACGATCTGGCCGAGCATCGGCGGCACCGTGCCGCCCTGCCGGCGGACCCAGTCGGTGACCGCGCCGGCCGCTCCCTTGCGCAGCGACCGCTTCGCGCCCTCGTCCAGGTCGACGCCCGACATCCGGGTCTGGGCGGTGAACGCCACCCAGTCGGCGTGGGACAGCTCCCCGGGCGTGCGCTCACGGAGTCCGTACCGCTGCTTGGCCAGGACGACGACCGAGCGGCCCTCGGGCGTCTCGTCGGCGAGGCTGGACAGCTGCGCCGCGTCGGCCAGTTCCTCCTCCGGCACCCCGGCGAGCGGGAGGAACTCCGCCGCCTGCCGGTTGCCGAGGGTGATGGTGCCCGTCTTGTCCAGCAGCAGGGTGTCGACGTCTCCCGCGGCCTCCACCGCGCGTCCCGACATCGCCAGCACGTTCCGCTGGACGAGACGGTCCATGCCCGCGATCCCGATCGCCGACAGCAGCGCGCCGATCGTCGTCGGGATCAGGCACACCAGCAGCGACACCAATACGATCCCGGTGACCCCGTGGGCGTCCAGGGCCGGCGAGTCCGGCACTCCGGGATTGGCGTCCTTGGAGTAGATCGCCAGCGGCTGCAGCGTCGCGGCGGCGAGCAGGAAGATGATCGTCAGCGCGGCGAGCAGGATGTTCAGCGCGATCTCGTTCGGCGTCTTCTGCCGGCTCGACCCCTCCACCAGCGCGATCATCCGGTCGATGAAGCTCTCGCCGGGCTTCTGCGTCACCTGCACCACGATGCGGTCCGACAGCACCCTGGTGCCGCCGGTCACCGCGCTGCGGTCGCCGCCGGACTCCCGGATCACCGGGGCCGACTCCCCCGTGATCGCGGACTCGTCCACACTCGCGATGCCGTCCACGACGTCGCCGTCCGCCGGGATGATCTGCCCGGCCTCGACGACCACGATGTCGCCCTGCGCGAGCCGCGGTGCGGGGACCGACTCCTCCCGCACGTCCACGGCCGCGGGACTCCAGCCGACCAGGCGCCGGGCCGTCATGTCCCGCTTGGCCCGCCGGAGCGTGTCCGCCTGGGCCTTGCCGCGGCCCTCGGCCACCGCCTCGGCCAGGTTGGCGAAGACCACCGTGAGCCACAGCCAGACGACGACCAGCCATGCGAACCAGGTCGGATCGGTGGCCGCCAGAATCGTGGACCACACGGCGCCGATCTCGACGATCAGCATCACCGGGTTCCGCCACAGCGTCCGGGGGTCGAGTTTCCGGATCGCGTCCGGGAGGGACCGCAGCATCTGCCGCGGGTCGAGCAGGCCGCCCCGGACGCGGCCCGAGGGTTGGGGAACGGGTGACTGCGCGGGCGTCCGCGCGGTCTGCGTCGTGGACATCAGTGGATTCCTTCTGCCAGCGGCCCGAGCGCGAGCGCGGGCAGGAACGTGAGCGCGACGAGGACGACGGTGACGCCCGCGACCAGCCCGACGAACTGGGGCCGGTGCGTGGGCAGGGTGCCGTCCGATTCGGGGGTGTGCCCCTGGCGGGCCAGCGAGCCGGCCAGCGCGAGCACGAAGATGATCGGCAGGAAACGGCCGAACGCCATGCAGAGGCCCAGCGCCGTGTCGTACCAGACCGTGTTGACGGTGAGGCCGGCGAACGCCGAACCGTTGTTGTTGGACGCGGACGTGAAGGCGTACAGGACCTCCGACAACCCGTGCGGTCCGGAGTTCAGCAGGCCCGCGCGGCCGCTCTCGGTCGCCATCGCCGCGGCGCTCCCGGCCAGCACGAGCGCGGGCGTGACCAGGAAGTACAGCGCGGCGAACTTGATCTCCCGGGAGCCGATCCGCTTGCCCAGGTACTCGGGCGTGCGGCCCACCATCAGCCCCGCCACGAACACCGTGATCACGGCGAGGACCAGCATCCCGTACAGGCCCGCGCCCACGCCGCCGGGCGCCACCTCGCCGAGCATCATGTTGAACAGCGTCATCATGCCGCCGAGGCTGGTGTAGGAGTCGTGGAAGGAGTCCACGGCGCCGGTCGACGTCAGCGTGGTCGCCGCGGCGAAGACCGCGGAGTCGAGCACCCCGAAACGCGTTTCGGTGCCCTCCGTCGCCGCGCCGACCGCGGTCGGCACCGTGCCGTGGTGCATGCCCTGGAAGATCATTGTGAGCGAGACGCTCACCAGGGCGAGGACGCCCATGACCGCTGCGATCGCGTACCCCTGCCGCACCTGGCCCACCATGCGGCCGAAGGTCCGGGTCAGCGCGAACGGGATGACCAGGATCAGGAAGATCTCCAGCCAGTTCGTCCACGACACCGCGTTCTCGAACGGGTGCGAGGAGTTGGCGTTGTAGAAGCCGCCGCCGTTCGTCCCGAGTTCCTTGATCACTTCCTGGGACGCCACCGGGCCGCCCGTCAGCGTCTGGGTGCCCCCGGCGATCGTGTCCACCGTGTGGTGTGCCGGGTCCCAGAAGTTCTGCACCAGTCCGCCGGACACCAGGACGACGGCGCCGACGAAGGCGATCGGCAGCAGGATCCGCAGCGATCCCCTGGTCAGGTCGACCCAGAAGTTGCCGAGGTGATCGCTCTTGCGGCGCGCGAACCCGCGCACCAGCGCGACGGCCACGGCCATGCCCACGGCGGCCGAGACGAAGTTCTGCACCGCCAGCCCGGCCATCTGCACCAGATGGCCCATCGTCGACTCGCCCGAGTACGACTGCCAGTTGGTGTTGGTCACGAAGCTGACCGCGGTGTTCCATGCCTGGTCGGGCTTGACCGGGTCGAACCCCAGGCTGAGAAGGAGGTGGTTCTGCACCCGCTGGAAGCCGTACAGGAACAGGACACCGACGACCGAGAAGGCCAGAACGCTGCGCGCATAGACGCCCCACCTCTGCTCGGCGTCGGGATCGACCCCGACAAGCCGGTAGAGTACGCGCTCCACGCGCGAATGCCGGGTCCCGGAATAGACCCTGTGCATATAGTCGCCCAATGGCCTGCACGAAAGGGCGAGGGCGAGCAGGAGAGAGCCGAGGAAAAGGACCCCGGCGATCGTCGGACTCACTAGAAACGCTCCGGGAAAAGAAGGGCCGCGACCAGGAAGGCGACCAGCACCACGGCCAGCGCCAGGCCGATTCCGTTCTCTACGGTCACAGTCGCTCGACCGCCTTCACGACCAGTGCGAACACGATGAAGACCGCCACCGTGAGCAGGATGAACGCCAGATCTGACATCTCTCGGTTCCTTGGAGGGCGGCGCGCGGCCGCCATGGAGCGCCGGGTGCTCGTCGCACCCGCACCCGCTGTGGGGGTGCATCAGGAAGTAAACGGCACTTTCCCGGCATCTCCCCGAGCCGTTGACGCGTTCTTAGCGCGCAGGACGCCGCGCTTAACGCATCTTTAACGCCGCCGCATTCAGGCGTCCGCCGAGGGCGCCGTCCGGCTTCCTCGACCTGCCGCCGGCCCCTCTGCTCCCCCGCACCCGCCTGCCGGCTTCAGGCCCTTTCCGGCCGAACTGCTTCGCCTCATGCGCGAGGCGGACTTCGCCGGCGACGTGCATCTGGTCGGCGGCCAGCAGACCATCCAGGCCTTCCGCGACATCGACGCACTGGACGAACTCGGCGTGGTCGTCATGCCCGTCCTGCTCGGCGACGGCCTCCGTCTGACCCTGGAGAAGAGCGCCACCACCCCCCTCCAGCTCGCCGGCTCCCGCACCTTCCCGGACGGCTCCGCCGAGCACCGGTACACCCTGGTCCGCGACCGCGACTGACCCGGTGACAGGAGCGCGAGGCCGCGGTGGCCCGTCGAACGGGCCGCCGCGCCGGCCGTCTCGGGAGCCGTCCCGCCGTGTCGCCGAGAAAGGCGTCACCGCAATCAACGCATGGCGCCGAGGGTGGTGACGGTAGCGGAATTCGGGTTATGTTGATCTCCAATTCCGCGCGGACGGGTCCACCTTTCCCGAAGATGTGACGGTGGTGCAGACATGGCCATGACCTCCGCGAACTACCGCGACCGCGGCTGGTGGCGGGACGAGACGTTTCTCGACGACCTCCGGCGGCATGTGCGCGACAGGCCGGGGAAGACGGCGGTGGTCACCCGGCGCCAGTCCGACGGGCGGACGCACCGGCTCGACTACGAGCGGCTCGCCGCCGCCGCCGACAGGTGCGCCGGCGCCCTGGTCGAGCTCGGGCTGCGCCCCGGAGACGTGTTCGCGGCTCAGCTCACCGACCGGTGGGAGCTCGCCGCGATCACGCTCGGCTGCATCCGGGCCGGGGTCGTGTACTGCCCCCTCATGAAGACCTACCGGCGCCGCGAGCTCGACGTCATGCTGCGCGTCACCGAGGCGCGGGTCCTCGTCACCATGGAGGAGGACAACGGCGACCGGCTGGGCGAACTGGGCGCCGAGCTGGCCGCGGAGCTGCCGTCCCTGGAACGCGTGTTCGTCGCGGACGGCCAGGGGCCGGAAGGCACCGAGGACTTCGAGTCCTTCTTCTTCGGGACCGCATGGGAGGAGCGGCACGGCCACCTGCTCGACGAGCGGGAGCTCGGTCCCGACGACCCGTACCTGGTGCTGTTCACCTCGGGCACGACGAGCGATCCCAAGGGTGTCCTGCACAGCCAGAACACGCTGTACGCCGCCATTCGCGGCGAGGCGGAGACCTTCGGCCTCGACGAGACGCTCGTCATGTACACGACCGCGCTCTACACGCACTACACCGGTGTCGTGCAGGGCATGCTGATGCCGCTGGCGCTGGGCGGGACGATGGCGTTCCAGGACGCCAAGGACCCCGGTGACGCTCTCGACCTCATGGCCCGCCAGGGGGTTACGTTCTTCTACTGCGCGCCCTTCTACCTGCTGAGCCTGATCAAGGAACAGCGGTCCGCGCCGCGCGCCCTGCCCGCGTTGGCGTGGCTGGTCAGCGGCTCCGCGCCGATACCCCCCTACTTCATCGGCGAGACCGAGAGCGTCTTCGGGCTCCGGTTGTACTCGCTGTGGGGCATGACCGAGAACGGGCCGGTGACGATCATCCGTCCGGACGACCCCGAGGACTGGGCCGCCCACAGCGACGGGAGCCCCATCTCCGACATGGAGCTGCGGATCGACCCCGTGTCGGACCGCACCGAGGGCGAGGGCGTGCTGTGGGTGCGGGGGCCGACGCAGTGCCTCGGCTACTACCGGCGGGACGAGCTGTACGCGGCCGACCTCGATGAGGGCGGATGGTTCAACACCGGCGACCTGGCCCGACCGGACGGTCGCGGCGGCATCCGGATCACCGGCCGGGCCAAGGACATGATCCTGCGCAACGCGAACATCGCGCCGGTCACCGACCTGGAGTCGATCATCGGCAGGCACCCCGGCGTGCGCGACGTCGCGGTCATCGGCCTTCCCGACGAGCACGAGGACGAGACGATCTGCGCGGTGGTGACGCCGGTCTCCGCGACCGCCCCGGTCACCCTGGAGGAGTTGCAGAGCTCGCTGGACGAGGCCGGGATGACCAAGGCGTACTGGCCGCGGCGGCTGGAGCTCCTGGAGGTCCTGCCCACGACCGCGACGGGGAAGATCCGGAAGGAGGACCTGCGCCGGCGCTACTCGCGAGCGGAGCGGACACGATGACGGCTGCGGCGCCCGCGGCCGTCCGGCGTCACGTCACGACGCGGACCCGGGTGAGCCACCGGTTCAGTTCGAGGAGGTAGGACAGGCCGATCGCGGAGGTACGGGCGGTGATCGGGCCGGGCAGCGCGTCCAGGTCGGAGGTGACCGCCTGGCGGACCTTCGCACGGTCCATGAGGTCGAAGAGCGGGGCTCCCGGTTCGTCGATCGTCTCGATGACCAGGTTCTTCAGCGTCTCGACGTAGCCGGGGTCCCGGCTGGCCGGGTAGGCGCTCTTGGGTCTGTTGACGATCTCCTCCGGCAGCAGGTCCGCGCACGCCCGGCGCAGCACCGCCTTCTCCGTCCCCCCGTCGGCCTTCATGTCCGCGGGCACGTTGAACAGGTACTCGGCGAGCCTGTGGTCGGCGAAGGGGACCCGCACTTCGAGGCCGACGGCCATGCTCATCCGGTCCTTGCGGTCCAGCAGCGCGCCCAGCCAGCGGGTCAGACCGAGGTAGAACACCTCCCGCTGCCTGCGTCCGGTGCGGTCCTCGCCGCCCAGGTGCGGGACCTCCCCAAGCGCCTCCCGGTAGCGGTCGGCCTCGTACTCCTCCGGCCGGATCGCGCGCCTCACCTCCTCGCGGAGCAGGAACTGCGGCTGGCGGCGCGCGTACATCCAGGGAAACGACGTGTGCCGGACGTACCTGTCGTCGACCTGCCAGGTGTAGCCGCCGAACATCTCGTCGGCGGACTCCCCCGACAGCGCCACCGTGCAGCCTCCCCGGACCCCGCGGAACAGGTGGTACATCGAGATGTCGAGATCGCCCCAGCCGGGAAGGTCGCGCGCCCGCAGGCCGCGGTCGATCCCCTCGACGAGGCTGTCGGTGCCGACCTGGACCACGGAATGCTTGAGGCCGAGCCGGTCGGCCACCAGGCGCGCGTACGGCTCGTCCGGGCTGGGCCGCCACAGGTCGCTCCCCGGCCGGGCGGGCGCCGGGACGCTCACCGAGTAGCTGGTCAGCTCTCCCTCGAACTCGCGGGCGGCCAGGGCCGTGATCGCGCTGGAGTCGATCCCTCCGGACAGCAGCGTGCCGACCGGCACGTCCGCCACGACCTGGCGCCTGACGATGTCGGTGAGCAGGGAGCGGATCTCGGCCGTCGTCGTGCGGAAGTCCTCGGTGTGGGGCCGGGCCTCCACCTGCCAGTACCGGCTCTCGCGGCATCCGGAGGGGCCGGCGACGACGAGGCATCCCGGCTTGAGCTCCCGCATCCCGCGGTAGACGGCGTGGCCGGGCGTCCTCGCGCGCGGGACGGCCGTCAACTCGGCGAGGCCCTCCAGGTCCACTTCGGCCTTCATCTCGGGATGGGCCAGCAGCGCCTTGGGCTCCGAGCCGAAAATGATTCCGTCGCCCAGCCGGGCATAGTAGAGCGGCTTGATGCCGAGCCGGTCCCTCACCAGAAGCAGTTGCCGCGCGTGTTCGTCCCAGATGGCGAACGCGTACATTCCGTTGAGCCGTGTGACGAGATCCGCGCCCCACTGGAGATAGGCCGTCAGCAGCACCTCGGTGTCCGATCGGGTGCTGAACGACCAGCCGGCCGAACGCAGCTGCGCACGGAGCTCGTGGAAGTTGTAGATCTCGCCGCTGAACGTGATGACGACCGGCTCGCCGTCGCGCCCCTCGCGCAGCATGGGCTGCCGCCCGCCCTCGATGTCGATCACGGCGAGCCGCCGGTGGCCCAGTGCGGCGTGGCGGGAGAGCCACGTCCCCTCGTCGTCCGGGCCCCGCGGGGCCTGCGTTCGCGTCATGCCGGTCACGACGGGGCCCTGCTGGGAGAGGTCCCGCGTCCAGTCGGCCCATCCGGTTATGCCGCACACGTGCGCTCCTTCCGTTGTCCTCTTGGTGGTGCGCGCAGATCAGGCGGAAAGGAGACGGCTCCGCGCGAACGCGAAGAGATCGGGAAGGCCGGCGTTGACGAACTCCCAATCGTGCCCGCCGGGCCGTTCCCGGTACCGGTGGGGAACGGAACTGGCCGCAAGGGCCTCACGCATTCGCCGGTTCATGTCGATCATCCGGGGATAGTCGTCCAGGCCGACGTCGAGATTCACGTCGATCGGGTACTTCGCGTCCCGGTCCCGGACCGCGCGGTACGGGTCGTACTCGCGCCGGACCTCGCTGCCGACCGGCCCCCAGACGCGCTCGTGGTCCCTCGTGGTCGGCATGGCCAGCCTCTGCCCGTCCCGCAGGTGGCCGTAGGGATCGCCTTCGCGCAGGGGGGCCTCGAAGGCACCGGCGTTGCTGCACACGACCGAGAACACCTCACCGTGCCGCAGCGCCTGGTAGAGGGCCGCCGCCCCGCCCATGGAGAACCCTCCGATGCCTCGCCCGTCCCGGGACGCCACGGTGTTGAAAGCGTCATCGACGTGGCCGACGACCTCCTCCACCAGGTAGTCCTCGTAGCGCCGCCCCCGCGCGTCGTTGATGAACCACGAGCGTCCGGACTCGGGGAGGACCACGACCAGCCCGGCCGAATCCACAACGGTCGAAAGATCGTCGCACTGGAGCCACGTGCTCCGGTTCCCTCCGAAGCCGTGAAGGAGGTACAGCACCGGAAAAGCTCGGCCGGCCGACGAGTACCTGGACGGCAGAAGGACGTTCACCGACTTCTCCCGGCCGATCGACTCGCTCCGCCAGGTCTCCGTCAGGACCTTCATCGCGGATCCGCCCGGGTCTCCCCCAGCCGCTTCCGGTCGATCTTCCCTGTGCCGGTGACCGGGAACGCGGTCCTGACATGGAACCGCTCCGGAACCATGTAGCGCGGGATCTCGGTCAGGCAGTGCCGGCGCACCGCGGAGAGATCGAGCGGGGGCGCCTCGGGCACCAGGTACGCCTCGATGACCCGTTCCCCGGTGCCGTCGTCGACCGCGACGCACGCGGCCTCCCGGACATTGTCCGCGGCCGACAGGACCGCCTCGATCTCACCGATCTCGACACGGTGCCCGCGTACCTTCACCATGTCGTCCTCACGGCCGCAGAACACGTAGTTCAGCTCGTCGTCGAGCCGGACCAGATCCCCGGTCCGGTACGCGTCCAGCGGCTCGGCGCCGTCCCGGGGAATCCGCACCGTCTTCGCCGTCGTCTCGTCGTCGTCCCGCCAGTAGCCGAGCATCACCGAGTCCCCGGCGACGCAGAGCTCCCCGGACGCCGCCGGCTCGTGCGCCACCGGGCGTCCGGCCGCGTCGACGATGAACGTCGCCGCGTACGGGCAGGCGCGTCCGATCGGCACGGGGTGCCGGCGCTCTTCGGTGACGTCCGACCCGCGGACGCGGTGGAAGACGCAGACGTTGGTCTCCGTCGGACCGTAGAGGTTGTAGAAGTCCGCATCGGCGATGAGCGAGTGCAGTTGCCGGAGCCGGGCGATCGGAAACGTCTCACCGGCGAACAGGACGACCCGCAGCCGCGACCCGGCCAGCAGCCCGCTGTTCTTCGCGGCGAGCATCCGGGTCAGCGCGCCGGGGACCGAGTACCAGACGGTGATACGCCGCTCGACGACGAACCTGTTGAGGGCGCCCCCGAGCCCGACCTGGCTCTCCGGCACCAGCACCACGCAGCCGCCCGCCATGCACGTCGCGAACAGATCCAGCACGGACAGGTCGAAGTGCAGGGGCGCGTGGCTGGAAACGCGGTCGGAGGGGCCCAGACCGAATTCGGCGACCGCCCATTCCACGAACGCGCGAGCATTGCCATGGGAGAGCACAACGCCCTTGGGGACGCCCTTCGATCCCGAGGTATGGAGGATGAAGGCCGGGCCGTGGAGATCGGGGAGCGGTCCGCGCGCGTCTTTCGCCGGGACGGCGGCGAGCGCCTCCTCCCAGCCGATGACGGACGCGTCCGCCGCCAGGCCGACGGACACGATCCGGCAGGAGGAGTCCTTCCGCAGCCATTCGACCCGGTCGTCCTGGGCGATCACACAGGCGACCTCGCAGTGCGCGATGATGTGGCCGGCCCTCTTGAAGGGCGCACTCGGGTCGATGGGCACGTACGCCGCACCGGCCTTCAGCACTCCGTGAACGGCGATGACCGACTCGATCGACTTGTGCAGCCACAAGGCGACCCTGTCACCGGGTACGACTCCGCAGTCGATCAGCGTCCGGGCCAGTGCCGAGCTGCGCCGATCCAGCTCGCCGTAGGTGATCGCCTCGCCCTGGAACTCGACCGCCGGAGCCTCCGGACGCTTTGCGGCCCAATGGCGCAGGCAGTCGCCGAGACCGTTCACCTTTCCTCCCCGCTTCCCCCGGTGTCCGGCCAGGCGAGGCCGAGCTTCCCGGAGATGATCACTCGCTGCATGTCCGACGTGCCCGACGAGATCGTCATGCCGAGGGCGTCCCGGAGATTGCGTTCGGCGCGCCCTTCGGAGGAATAGCCGAGCGCCCCGTACACCTGCATCGCGCTGGTGAAGATCTCCGCTGCCGCCTCGCTCGCGTACAACTTGCCGACCTCGGGAAAGATGGTCGCCTCCGGGCCGTCGAGTTCCGCCGCGGCGCGGCGCACGAGCATGCGGGAGATCTCCCAGCGGATCCGCATGTCGACGATCCGGTTGGAGACCGATTGGTAGCTCCCGATGTGCTTGCCGAACTGGCGGCGCCGCCGGCAGAAGCGCGTGCATTCCTCGATCTCGCGCCGCATGACGCCGAGCCACGGTGCCAGGAGAAGCGCCCGCTCCCATGCCATCGTCCGCGCGAACACGGCGGATCCCTGCCTCTCGGCACCGAGCCGCCGAGAGGCGGGAATCCGGCACGCGTCCAGCTCGACCTCTCCCCAGCGGGCGGTGCGAAGGCCCATCTTCTCGGCCTGCTCTTTCACCGAGACGCCGGGATCGCCCCGCTCCACCAGAAAGGCTGTGACGCCGGTGAATCCGAGCTCCGGGTCGACGGTCGCGTACACGATGAAGACATCGGCGACCGGCGCGTTCGTGACGTAGCGCTTGCGTCCGGTCAGAAGGTAGGAGTCGCCGTCGCGCTCGGCCGTGGTGGCGAGCGCCAGCGCGTCCGATCCGCTTCCCGGCTCGGTCATCGCGTTGGCCCCGATGAGGCGGCCGGCGGCGAGCTCGGGCAGGTACCTGCGCCGCTGCTCCTCGTCGCCGAACTTCCACACCGGCACCTCGACGGCCAGGATGTGGGCGCCGATCGCCATCATGAGGCCGTTGTCGAGGCAGCCGTGGCCGAGCCCCTCCATCGCGTGCACGTAGTCGAGGGGACCGCATCCGGATCCCCCGTACTCGGACGGCAGGATCAGTCCGAGAACGCCCTGTTCGGCGCAGCGCGACCAATCGTCGCGGCCGAACACCCCGGCCCTGTCCCGCTCGGTCACGTCCTTGCTCAGCGCTTCTTCGCCGAACGCGCGGAAAACGCGGTACAGCCCGTCCTGGCCACCGTCCCATTCGAACCGCATGGCTCTCCAATCCCCCAAGCGGGATGTCATGCCATATCGAGAATCGCCGGATGACCGCCTGCTTTAGAGCAGCGGCGTCACGGCCGTGTACCCGGCGACGCACGGGCTGCACATTGGCGTGACGGTGCCACTACCGCGCGGAATCGCAAGCGTCGCCCCTCCGGTCCGCCAGGCGGCCACGGGAAACCCGGCCGCGCCGCACCGATCGCTGTCATTGTGCATCCGTGAAGCGATCTTGAGAAGCCCAACTTCTGCCAAATGGGCTCTGCGGGGCGCTCCGTACGACCTCTTGCGCCCCCTGGGCGCCTGTCGTACGGTACGGACCGTCAACCAATCGAAGCGGAAAACGTTCCGGCCATGGACGGCCCGCCACCGGTTCGTCGGCGAGAACCGAGGTTCGGACGGCCAGGTCGCCGGTAAACGATGCGCCGTTCCCCCCAGCGGGCACCCTCGATCCGCGAATATCGATTCCCGCCGAGCCGACTCGCCTTTACCTTTCCCGGGCCGACGCCCAGACGAGGTGCATGCCATGGATCGTGCCAACAACGTGGACCTGGCGGCGCGGATCAAAAGCATCATGATCCGCGTTCTCGATTTGGACATCACTCCCGAGCGGCTCGACGAGAAGGTCTCGCTCTACTCGCCGATCGTGGGAATGGACTCGCTGAGCCTGCTGCACACCCTCGTGGAGATCGAGAAGGAGTTCGACATCGAGATCGACGACGAGGACGTCATGCTCGCGGAACTGAGGAACGTGGGAAGCCTCGTCGACATGATCAGCGGAATCATCGAGGCGGAGGGCGGAAAAGCGTAACATGCGCGAGGCTTTCGAACTGGACCGGGACCGGGTTCCCACGCACTGGTACAACATACTCGCGGACCTTCCGATCGAGGTGCCCCCGGCGCGACCGGCTCCGCCGAGAAGCGGCGACGCGGCGCCACTGCAGCCACAACTGCCGTTGTCGATGTACCGCCAGAGCATCGGCCGTGAACGCTACGTCGAGATCCCCGGCCCCGTTCGGTCCGAATACCAGCGCTGGCGCCCGACGCCCCTTTTCCGCGCGTCCAGGTTGGAGAGCGCCCTCGACACCCCGGCGCACATCTACGTCAAGTACGAAGGCACGAGCCCGTCCGGCAGCCACAAGATAAACACCGCGCTCGCACAGGCCTTCTACTACGGCAGGTCCGGCGTCAGGGAGATGGTGACGGGAACCGGCGCCGGCCAGTGGGGCACCGCCCTCGCGATGGCATGCCACCCGTACGGCATGGCGTGCACCGTCTTCATGGTGCGGTCCAGCTACGAGCAGAAGCCGTACCGGGGCACCCTGATGCGGTTGAACGGCGCCGAGGTCATCCCGAGTCCCAGCACGAGGACGGAGGTGGGCAGGGCCGCCCTGCGCGCCGACCCGCGGTCGCCGGGCACCCTCGGGATCGCGAACGCCGAGGCGATCGAGTACGCGAACGGCCGGAGGGAGGCGCGCTTCTCGATCGGCAGCGGAGAGAACCACGTCCTGATGCACCAGACGGTCATCGGTGAGGAGGCGCTGCTGCAGATGAAGCTGGCAGGCGAGTTCCCCGATGTCGTGATCGGCGCCATGGGAGCGGGCAGCAACTTCGCCGGCCTGACCTTCCCCTTCTACCGGGCGGCGCTGACCGAGAACACCGCGACGCGGTTCCTGGCGGTCGAGCCCGACGCGTGCCCCAAGATGACCAGGGGCAGCTACATGATGGATTACACCGACTACTCCGGTGTGACTCCCGCGGTCAAGATGTACACCCTCGGGCACACGTTCACGGCCTACCACATCCACGCCGGGGGGCTGCGCTACCACGGCGCCGCTCCGATCGTCAGCGCGATGTACGACCACGGCATGGTGGAGGCGACCTCCTACTCCCAGAGCCGCGTCTTCGAGAGCGGCGCCGCGTTCGCCAAGGCCGAGGGGCTCGTTCCCGCCCCCGAATCGGCCCACGCCGTCGCCGCCGCGATCGACGAGGCGGTGCGAGCGCGCGAAGAGGACCGGGAGCGGGTCGTCCTGGTCGGTCTCAGCGGCCATGGGCTGCTGGACCTCGGCGCCTACGAGAGCCACCTCTCCGGAGAGACCGTCGACGTCGCTCCCACCGACGAGGAGATCAAGGCGTCCCTGCGCCTCATCGAATCGCTGTGACGCCCGCGTGCCGCGCGGTGCCGATCAGGGGGCGGCCGGAAACGGGCCGGCGCGGCCGAGCAGGGCCGGGACGGGCTTGCCAAGGCGTTCGCCCAGCCAGGCCGCCGTCTCGGCGACCGCGGACATCCGGACGCCGGTGTCGACGCCCGAGCGGTCCAGGGCGTACAGCAGATCCTCGGTAGCGATGTTGCCGGTGGCGGCGGGCGCGAACGGGCAGCCGCCGAAGCCGCCGGCGCTGGCGTCCAGCGCGCTCACCCCGCAGTCGAGCGCGGTGAGGGCGTTGGCGTAGCCGGTGTTGCGCGTGTTGTGGAAATGGCAGCGCAGCGGGACGCCGGGGGCGATCCCGGCGGCGCCCGTCAGCAGCGCGCGGACCTGGGCGGGGACGCCGACGCCGATCGTGTCGGCCACGGCGATCTCGTCGGGTTCGCTTTCGGCGACCCGACGGACCAGGTCGAGCACGCGGCTCGCGGGGACCTCGCCCTCGAAGGGGCAGCCGAATGCGGCGGCGATCGTGACGGTGCGGCGGACGCCGGCGGCGCGGGCGTCCGCGGCGATGGCGGCCCAGGCCGCGGCGCCCTCCTCGACCGTGCAGCCCTGGTTGCGGCGGCTGAACTCGTCGGTGGCCACCACGACGACGTTGATCTCGTCGACGCCGGCGGCCAGCGCGCGGTCGAGCCCGCGCCGGTTGAGGACGAGCCCCGCGTAGCCGACGCCTTCCGGCCTGGGGAGCCGCTCCATCACCGCCTCGGCGTCGGCCATCTGCGGGACCCGCTTCGGGTTCACGAAGCTGACGGCCTCGATCCGCCGCAGTCCCGCCTCGACGCTGCGCTCGATGAGCCGCACCTTGTCGGCGGTCGCGAGGACCGCGGACTCGTTCTGCAGCCCGTCCCGGGGCGCCACCTCGATGAGTTCGACCATGAGCATCCTTTGTATGCAATCCAGAGTCATCTGCAGGATTGTCCTGGGAAGTCTCTTGTGTCAAGGCTCACGTTCCGCCTATGTTGCATGCAATCGATCGAGGGAGGTTCGGATGGTCCGTGCCGTGGACCGTGTCTACACACGGCTGCGCGCCGACATCCTGGCCGGCGTCCACCCACCCGGGGCACGACTCGGCGAGGCCGAGCTGGCCGAGGCCACCGGCTCCAGCCGGACGCCCGTCCGGGAGGCGCTGCGGCGGCTGGAGGTCGAGGGCCTGGTGGAGGTCCTGCCGCACCGCGGCGCGCGGGTCCCGGACTGGACGCCGGAGGACCTGGAGGAGATCTACGACCTGCGGATGCTGCTGGAGAGCGCCGCCGCGGGTCGCGCCGCCACCCGCGTGACCGCCGCGGACCTGGACCGGATGGACGAGCTGTGCCGCCTGATGGAGGCGGCCGTCGAACCGGGCCCCGGCCAGGACCTGGACCGGGTCGCCGAGTTCAACGCCGAGTTCCACGACATCGTCCGCGCCGCCGCCTCCAGCGGCCGGCTCGTGTCCATGCTCAACGCGGTGGTGCAGCTCCCGCTCGTGATGCGGACCTTCCACCGCTACTCCCCCGCCGACCTCGCCCGCAGTTCCGCGCACCACCGGGAGTTGGCCGCCGCGCTGCGCGCCCGCGACGGGACGTGGGCCGAGTCGGTGATGCGGGCGCACGTGCTCGCCGCGAAGGCGGTGCTCCTGCGCGCCGCCCGCGCCCCGGACGACCGGGACGATCCGAGCAAGTGGAACGACCCGAGCAACCGGAACGACGACACGGAAACGAGGACCGGCTAGATGTCAACGCACGACGGCGCCGCGCCGGACACCAGGGGCCCGCTCGCCGACCTCCGCGTCGTGGAGATGGGGCAGCTGCTCGCCGGACCGTTCTGCGGCCAGCTGCTCGGCGACTTCGGCGCGGAAGTGATCAAGCTGGAGTCGCCCGGCGCCGGCGACCCGATGCGCCAGTGGGGGCGGGAGAAGCCGCACGGCAAGTCCCTGTGGTGGCCGGTGGTCGCCCGCAACAAGAAGTCGGTGACCTGCGACCTGCGCACCCCCGAGGGCCAGGACCTCGCCCGGCGGATCATCGAGCGCGCCGACATCGTGGTCGAGAACTTCCGGCCCGGCACGCTGGAGCGCTGGGGCATGGACTTCGACCGGCTCCGCGAGACGAACCACGGCCTGGTCCTGGTGCGCGTGTCCGGGTTCGGGCAGACCGGCCCCTACGCCCCCCGCGCCGGGTACGGGTCGATCGGCGAGGCGATGGGCGGCATCCGCTACGTGACCGGCGATCCCGGCGGCGCGCCCGCCCGCGCCGGGATCTCGCTGGGCGACTCGCTGGCGGCGGTGTTCGCCACGATCGGCGCGCTCGTCGCCGTCCACCACCGGAACGTCACCGGACGCGGCCAGGTCGTCGACTCGGCCATCTACGAGGCGGTGCTGGCGATGATGGAGTCGCTGCTGCCCGAGTGGGCGGTCGCCGGGTACCAGCGCGAGCGGACCGGATCCGTGCTGCCCAACGTCTCGCCCAGCAACGTCTACCCGACCGCGTCGGGCGAGATGATCCTGATCGCCGCCAACCAGGACACCGTGTTCGGCCGGCTCGCCAGGACGATGGGCAGGCCCGAACTGAGCGCCGACCCCCGGTACGCCGGGCACGCCGACCGGGGCCGGAACATGGCCGAGCTCGACGAGATCATCTCGGCCTGGTCGGCCCGGATCGAGACGGAGGACCTGCTGGAGCGGCTGCACGCCGGCGGCGTCCCGGCCGGCCGCATCTACACCGCCAAGGACATGTTCGACGATCCCCACTTCGCCGCCCGCGAGGCGATCGTGCGCCTCGTCCACCCGGACTTCGGCGAGCTCCCGATGCACAACGCGTTCCCCAGGCTCAGCGAGACCCCGGGGGCGGTCCGCCGGCCCGGCCCCGGGCTCGGCGAGCACAACCGGGAGGTCTACGGCGGCCTCCTGGACCTACCAGAAGACGAGATCGCCGCGCTGTCGGAGCGCGGCGTCATCTGAGCACAGCACCGGGAGAGCAGATGGGTTATCGACTGGGCGTCGACGTGGGCGGCACGTTCACCGACGTGCTGCTGGTCGACGAGCGGACCGGCGTCAGCCACCGCGCCAAGACGGCGTCCACTCCGGCCGACCAGTCGGAGGGCGTGCTCAACGGCATCCGCAAGGTGTGCCGGGACGCCGGGATCGAGATGCACGAGGTGGCGCACGTCCTGCACGGCACCACCGTGGCGACCAACGCGATCCTCCAGGGCCGGGGCGCGCGGGTCGGGCTGGTGACCACCGAGGGGTTCCGGCAGGTCCTGCAGATCGGCCGGTCGTTCGTCCCCGGCGGCCTCGCCGGCTGGATCATCTGGCCGAAGCCCGAGCCGCTGGCCCGGCTGGAGCACACCGTGGAGATCCCTGGCCGGATCGCCGCCGACGGCACGGTCGTCGCCCCGCTGGACGAGGACCGCGCGCGTGCGGAGCTGCGGCGGCTCGGCGGGGCCGGCATCGAGGCGCTGACGGTCTCGCTGATCAACTCCTACGCGAACGACGCGCACGAGCGGCGGGTGGCCGAACTGGCCGCCGAGGAGCTGCCCGGGGTGCCGGTGTCGCTGTCCAGCCATGTCCTGCCGGAGATGCGGGAGTACGAGCGCACCGTCACCACCGTGGCGAACAGCTATGTGCAGCCCGAGGT
Source organism: Actinomadura citrea (assembly GCF_013409045.1). Taxonomy (NCBI): domain Bacteria; kingdom Bacillati; phylum Actinomycetota; class Actinomycetes; order Streptosporangiales; family Thermomonosporaceae; genus Actinomadura; species Actinomadura citrea. The sequence goes on from NZ_JACCBT010000001.1 coordinate 5,244,843, forward strand.
GTCCCGCTACGTGGGCAACCTGGACCGGTCGCTGAGCGGCAGCGGGATCGACGCGCCGCTGTCGGTGCTGCGCAGCGACGGCGGGCTGACCAAGGCCGCCAAGGCGGCCGAGGACCCGGTGTCGCTGCTGCTGTCCGGCCCGGCCGGCGGGGTGACGGGGGCGGTCTGGTTCGCCGAGCAGGCCGGGTTCCCCGACTTCCTCACCTTCGACATGGGCGGCACGTCCACCGACGTGGCGCTGGTGCTCGGCGGGCGCCCCCGGATCGGCCGGGAGACCACCGTCGGCGACCTCACCGTCCGCGCCACCAGCGTGGACGTCCGCACGGTCGGCGCGGGCGGCGGCTCGATCGCGCACGTCCCGGAGCTGACCAGGGCGCTGCGGGTCGGCCCGCAGTCGGCGGGCGCCGACCCCGGCCCGGCCGCCTACGGGGCGGGCGGCACCGACCCGACCGTGACCGACGCCAACGTCGTGCTCGGCCACCTTCCGACGCGGCTCGCCGGCGGGGAGATCGCCCTGGACGCCGAGGCCGCCCGCAAGGCGATGCGCTCCGTCGCCGACGCGATGGGCCTGCCGAGCGTCGAGGCGGCGGCGGCCGGCGTGATCGACATCGTCAACGAGAACATGCTCGGCGCGCTCCGCCTGATCAGCGTCCGGCAGGGCTACGACCCCCGCGACTTCGCGCTGATGTCGTTCGGCGGCGCGGGCCCGCTGCACGCCAACGCGCTCGGCCGGCTGACCGGCTCCTGGCCGGTGATCGTGCCGCCGTCGCCGGGCGTCCTGTGCGCCTACGGGGACGCGACCACCTGCCCGCGCGACGAGAGCGCCCGCACGATGGTGCGCCGCTTCTCCACCCTCGACGACGACGAGCTGCGCGCCGCGCTCGCCGAACTGGCCGACGCCGCCGCCGGGCGGCTGGAGGCGGAGGGCGTGCCGCGCGAGAGCCAGACCGCGACGTACCAGATCGACCTGCGCTACCACGGGCAGGGCTTCGAGATCCCGGTCGAGCTGGACCGTGCCACTGTCGACGGCGACCTGCTGGCCGGCCTCGGCGCCGCGTTCGACGCCGAGCACGAGCGGCTGTTCTCCTTCCTGCTCGGCAACGAACGCGAGGTGATCAACCTGCGGGTCACGGTGAGCGGGCCGCGCCCGGAGGTCGCCTGGCGCGTGCTGCCGGAGGGGTCGGGCGACCCGTCCGCCGCGCTCGTCCGCGAGACCGAGGTGTGGATGGACGGCGCCACGACGTCCGCCCGCGTCTACGACCGTTCCCGGCTGCTCTCAGGGGACGTCGTGGCCGGACCGGCCGTGGTGGTCGAGATGGACTCCACCACCCTCGTGCTGGCCGGGCACGCCGCGACCGTGCACCCGAGCGGCAGCCTGCTGATCCGTCCGCTGAACGAGGAGGGCTGATGGCCGAGATCCTGCAGACCGCGACCGCGCCGGCCGGCCGCGTCGACGTCGACCCGGTGACCCTGGACATCATCGAGAACGCGCTGCGCAACGCCCGCCACGAGATGGACGAGGTGCTGTTCCGCACCGCGCTGTCCCCGGGCATCCGCGAGCAGCACGACGAGTTCCCGCTGATCGCCGGTCCGTCGGGGAAGATGGTCGTCGGCCAGTTCGGGCTCTCGGTGCCCGACTTCCTGGAGAACTTCGACGGGACGATCGGCGAGGGCGACATCCTGATGACGTCCGACCCGTACGCGTGCGGCGCGGCGATCAGCCACGCCAACGACTGGCTGCTGGTGGTGCCGATCTTCCACGAGGGCCGGCTGGTCGGCTGGTCCTCGATGTTCGGGCACATGTCGGACGTGGGCGGCAAGACGCCCAGCTCGATGCCCGCCGACGCCCGCACCATCTACGAGGAGGGCGTGGTCGTCCCGCCGTTCAAGCTGTACGAGGGCGGCCGGCTGAACGAGCCGGCGCTGCGCATCATCCTCAACCAGGTGCGCATGCCCGACTGGAACCGGGCCGACCTGAACGGCCTGGTCGCCGCGTGCACCACGGCCGCCCGGCGGGTCTCCGAACTGTGCGCCCGGTTCGGCGTCGAGACCTACCTGTCGGCGCTGGACGCCCTGCTCGACCGCAACTACCAGGCCATGAAGGTCCTGCTGGCCACCCTCTTCGAGGACGGCCGGACGCTGGAGTTCGCCGACTACATCTGCGACGACGGCTGCGGGTACGGCCCGTACGAACTGAAGATCTCACTCACCCGGACCGGCGAGAAGATCCATCTGGACTTCTCCCACGCGGCTCCGCAGGCCGTCGGGCCGGTCAACTACTTCATCAACGAGAACCTCGTCCGGATGTTCTTCGGGATCTACGTGATCACCGTCGCGGACCCGCAGATCCTCTGGAACGACGGCTTCTACCCGCTGATCGACGTGACGATCCCGGAGGACTCGTTCTGGAAGCCGCGCCACCCGGCCGCGCTGAACGCCCGCAACCACGGCATCGGCCGGGTGTTCGACCTGTTCGGCGGGCTGCTCGGCCAGACCAACCCGGAGATCCTCAACGCGGCCGGCTTCTCGTCCTCGCCGCACTTCATGTACTCGGGCCACTACGGCTCGGGGCCGCGCGAGGGCGAGTGGTTCCAGCTGTACTCGATCGGGTTCGGCGGTGTGCCGGGACGCCCCGTCGGGGACGGCCCGGACGGGCACTCGCTGTGGCCGTCGTTCGTCAACATCCCCTGCGAGTACCTGGAGTCGTACTACCCGCTGCGCGTCGAGCGGTGGGAGACGATCGCCGACTCCGGCGGCGCGGGCCTGCACCGGGGCGGCAACGGGGTCGACGTCGCGTACTGCTTCGAGGAGCCCGGCACGATCGCGATCCACGACGACCGCTGGCTCACCTACCCGTGGGGGGTGAACGGCGGACGTCCGGGCGAGCGGGGCCGCAAGTGGATCGAACGGGCGGACGGCACCCGGGAGGTGCTGCCCAGCAAGATCCACGACGTCGTGGTCGGGCCCGGGGACGTCCTGCACTTCGTGACCTGGGGCGGCGGCGGATGGGGCGACCCCCTCGCCCGTCCCGCCGAACTGGTCGCACTGGAGGTCCTGCGCGGCCTGGTCACCGCGGACGGCGCCCGCGCCGGCTACGGGGTCGTCTGCACCGCCGAGGGCGTCCTCGACGAGGAGGCCACCGACCTGCTGCGGGCGAGGATGGCCGAGGAGCGGACAGAGATCCCGGTCTTCGACATGGGCCCGCCGCTGGCGGAGATCCTCGCCCGCTGCGAGGAGGAGACGGGCCTTCCCGCGCCGCGCCCGCCGGTCGACGTCCGGTCCGCCGCCGCGCTGCGGGACCGCCGGTGAGCGACGACCTCGCCGCCGGCTACCGCGCCTCGGGATTCGGCCGCGGCCTCGGCTGCGGCCGGTCGCCGGCGGTGCTGGCCGTGGACCTCGTCCGCGCCTACCTGGTGGACGGGTCGCCGCTGCGCGCCCCGGTCGAGGAAGCGGTGGCCGCCGCCGCGACCCTCGTCGACGCGGGCCGGGCGGCCGGGCTGCCCGTGCTGTTCACGCGGGTGAAGTACCAGCCGGGCGGCGCGGACGGCGGCCTGTTCCGCCGCAAGATTCCCGCGCTCCGCGTATTCGAGGAAGGGAGCCCCCTCGGCGACTTCGCCGAGGGGGCGGCCCCTCGTGCCGGCGAGACCGTGGTCACCAAGCAGTACGCCAGCGCGTTCCACGGCACGTCCCTGGCGGCCACCCTGACCGCGTCCGGCATCGACACCGTGCTGGTCTGCGGGCTCACCACCAGCGGCTGCATCCGCGCCACCGCGACCGACGCGCTGCAGCACGGGTTCCGCCCGCTGGTGGTGGACGAGGCCTGCGGCGACCGGGACCGCCGCCTGCACGAGGCGAACCTGCTGGACCTGGGCGCCAAGTACGCCGACGTCCTGTCCCTCGACGAGGCGCTCACCACCGTGCGCGGGTCCTCATCGGGCCGTGGGGAAGGCCATTGAGGATGCCCCGTCGGCCACGACGGGGGCGGGCCACCGGGACGTGACGGCCTTGGCGCGCGTGTAGAAGCGCACCCCTTCGGCCCCGTGGACGTGGGTGTCACCGAACAGGGACGCCTTCCAGCCGCCGAAGGAGTAGAACGCCATCGGCACCGGGATGGGGACGTTCACCCCGATCATCCCGACGTGCACGGCCCGCTGGAACCGCCGCGCCGCCTCTCCGGACGAGGTGAAGATCGCCGTCCCGTTGCCGTAGGGGTTGGCGTTGATCAGCGCGATCGCCTCGTCGAGCGTCTCGGCGCGCAGCACCAGCAGGACCGGGCCGAAGATCTCCTCCTGGTAGGCCGCCATGCCGGTGGCGACGCCGTCGAGCAGGCAGGGGCCGACGAAGAACCCGGGGCCGGCCGCGCCGCGCCCGTCCACGACGAGCTTCGCGCCGGCCCGCTCGGCGTCCTCGACATGGCCGGTGACGCGCTGCCGCGCCGCTTCACTGATCACCGGCCCCATCTCGCTCGCCGGGTCGTCGCCCGGCCCGACCCTGATCGCGCGGGCCCGGGCGGCGAGCCGCTCGATCAGCGGGTCCGCGGCGGCCCCGACGGCGACCGCGACGGACACCGCCATGCAGCGCTGGCCCGCCGATCCGTACGCCGCCGCCGTGATCTGGTCCGCGGCCAGGTCGAGGTCGGCGTCGGGCAGGACCACCGCGTGGTTCTTCGCGCCGCCGAGGGCCTGCACCCGCTTCCCCGCGGAGCTCGCCGCCTCGTGGACGTGCCGCGCGACGGGCGTGGACCCGACGAACGACACCGCCGCCACGCCCGGGTGCGTGATCAGCGCGTCGGCGGTCTCGTGGTCGCCGTGCAGCACGTTGAACACCCCGTCCGGCAGCCCGGCCTGCGCGTACAGCTCGGCGACCAGATTGGACGCCGACGGCACGCGCTCGCTCGGCTTCAGCACGAACGTGTTGCCGCACGCGATGGCGATCGGGTGCATCCACAGCGGGACCATGACCGGGAAGTTGAACGGGACGACGCCCGCGCACACGCCGAGCGGCTGCCGGAACGAGAACGCGTCCACCCCCGACGACACCTGGTCGGAGTACTCGCCCTTGAGCACCTGCGCGATCCCGCAGGCGAACTCGACGACCTCCCGCCCCCGCACGACCTCTCCGCGCGCGTCGTCCAGGACCTTGCCGTGCTCGGCGGTGACCAGGCGGGCCAGCTCGTCCTCGTGCCGTTCCAGCAGGTCGCGCAGCGCGAACATGATCTGCGCCCGCCGGCTCAGCGACACCTCGGACCACGACTCGAACGCCCGCGCCGCGGCCCCCACCGCCAGGTCGACCTCGGCGCGCCGCCCGAGCACGACCTCGCCCGACTGCAGGCCGGTCGCCGGGTCGTGGACGGCGGCCGAGGTGCTCCCGCCCACCGGGACACCACCGATCCAGTGCTGGATAGAACGCATCAGGTTCCTTTCAGAGGTAACGGCGCTGAGTCTTCTTGCTGTCGTCGTAGTGGGCGCGTGCCCGCCGGGTGTCGTCCAGTTCGGAGACCTCGGCGACCGGGACGTCCCACCACGCCTCGCTGCCCGGGCCTGCGGCGAGGGGGTCGGTCTCCACGTGCACGACCGTCGTGCGGGGCGACGCGATCGCCTGGCGGAGCGCCTTCCTGAATCCGTCGGCGTCGTCGGCGCGGATGACGTCGGCGCCGAGGCTGGCGGCGTTGGCGGCGAGGTCGAGGGGGATGGGGTCGCCGTCCAGGCCGGTGGGGGTGCGCAGGCGGTGGCGGGTGCCGAAGCGCTGGGCGCCGACGGACTCCGACAGGTTGCCGATGGAGGCGTAGCCGTGGTTCTGCACCAGGACCACGACGAGTCTGATCCCTTCGGCGGCGGCGGTGGTGAGCTCCTGGGCCATCATCAGGTAGGAGCCGTCACCGACCAGGACGAACACCTCGCGGTCGGGTGCGGCCATCTTCACCCCGAGACCACCGGCGATCTCGTACCCCATGCAGGAGTAGCCGTACTCGACGTGGTAGCCCTTGGGGTCACGCGCCCGCCACAGCTTGTGCAGGTCACCGGGCATCGACCCGGCCGCGCACACCACCACGTCCCGCGGCCCGCTGACCTCGTTGACCGCCCCGATCACCTCGGCCTGGGTCAGCAACCCCCCGTCCCCGTCCTTGGGCGCGCAGGCCCGCTCGACCCTGGCGTTCCAGTCGGCCATCAGCGCCCGTGCACGCTCCCTGTAGCCCTGCGGGACGGTGTAGCCGGCCAGCGCCTCGTCCAGTGCCCGGATCGCTTCGCGGGCGTCGGCCACCACCGACAATCCCCCCAGCTTGACCGCGTCGGCGCGGGCGACGTTGATGTTGACGAACCTGACCGAAGGGTGAGCGAACAGACTGTGCGAGGCAGTGGTGAAATCGCTGTAACGCGTACCGATCCCGATCACCACATCAGCCTCACGCGCCAGCGCGTTGGCCGCCGTGGTCCCGGTCGCACCCACCGCCCCCACCGAACCCCGGTGATCCCACGCCAGCGAACCCTTGCCCGCCTGGGTCTCGGCGACCGGAACACCCGTCCGCTCGGCCAACGCCCCCAACTCCCCAGTGGCACCGGAGTAGATCACCCCGCCGCCCGCCACGATCAACGGACGCTCCGCCCCCCGCACGATCGCCGCCGCCTCCTCCAGCACCGCCGGCTCAGGCACCGCACGCCCCACCCGCCACACCCGCCGCGCGAACAACTCCTGCGGCCACTCGAACGCCTCGGCCTGCACATCCTGCGGCAGCGCCAACGTCACCGCCCCGGTCTCGGCCGGATCGGTCAACACCCGCATCGCCGCCAGCAACGCCCCCGGCAACTGCTCGGCCCGATTGATCCGATCCCAATACCTCGACACCGGCTTGAAGCAGTCGTTCACCGACACGTCATACGAGCGCGCATCCTCCAACTCCTGCAACACCGGATTCGCCGCACGCGTCGCGAACACATCACCCGGCAGCAACAACACCGGCAACCGATTGACAGTCGCCAGCGCCGCACCCGTCACCATGTTCGTCGCACCCGGCCCGATCGACGTCGTACACGCCAACGTCGACAACCGGTCACTCATCCGCGCGAACCCCGCCGCCGCATGCACCATCGCCTGCTCGTTACGCGCCATGTAATACGGCAGCTCACCACCATGCTCCAGCAGCGCCTGCCCCATCCCGGCCACATTGCCGTGCCCGAAAATCCCGAAACACCCCGCGAAGAACCGCCGCTCCACACCATCCCGCTCGCTGTACTGCACCGACAGGAAACGCACCAGCGCCTGACTCACCGTCAACCTCATGACCGCTCCTCCACACCGCGTGCCCGGGGCAGGGGCGGCCGCGAACCGACCGGCCGCCCTCCCCGGCTCTTCCGGATCCAGGCGTGCGCCGGGTCGTCGCAGATGCGCCACGCGCGCTCCGGCGAAGGCCCGGCCATCACGTTCACAGCAGTTCCACCGCGGCGTCGACGGCCGCGGCGACGTCGCCGTCCGGCGGATACAGCAGGGACCGGCCCACCACCAGACCCCGCACGGTCGGCAGCCGCAGCGCCCGCCGCCACCCCTCCCGCGCGGCCCCCTGATCGGCGGCCACCTCCCCGCCCAGCAGCAGCGCCGGCAGCGTCGACGCCGCCATCACCCGCTCCATGTCCGCCACCACCGGCACCTTCAACCACGTGTACGCCGACGTCGACCCCAACCCCGAAGCGATCGCCACCGCCCGCGTCATCGCCTCGGGCGACAGATCATTGCGCACCCGCCCGTCCACCCGCCGGGAGATGAACGGCTCCACCATCGCCATCAGCCCATGCTCGGCCAGCTCCGTCACCGCCCGAGCACACGCCTCCAACGTGCGCACAGTCGCCGGGTCGTCATCGTCCACCCGCACCAGCATCTTGCCGCCGTCCAACCCCGACGCCGCGATCGCATCCGCGCTGTAGGCCGTGAAGCGGTCATCGATCTCAAACGCCGACCCCACCAAGCCGCCCCGGTTCATCGAACCGATCACGACCTTGCCGTCCAGCACGCCCAGCAGCAGCAGATCCTCGATCACATCCGCCGTGCCCATCACGCCGTCCACGCCCGGCCGCTCCAAGGCGACGCACAACCGGTCCAGCAGCTCACCCCGGTCGCCCATCGCCAGTGGATCGCCACCGGCCGCCAGGGCGCCACGCGCCGGATGATCGGCGGCCAGCAGCATCAACCGCCCCGACTCCCCGACCAGCGAGTTCCGCCTGGTCCTGCGCTCCGCCGCCTCGGCGATCGCCTCCGGACGCATCACCCGCGCCTCGGTCAGCCCCGCGATCCGCTCCGCCCACGAACCGGCGGAGGTCACCGGCATGTCGAGGGTCATGCGACCACCCCTTCCGTCAGTGCCAGCACCTCGTCCGTCGTGGGCATCGCCGCGGAGCACGCCAGCCGGGACGCGACGATCGCGCCGGCGGCGTTGGCGAAATCCAGGACGCGCGGCAGGTCCCACCCGGACAGCAGCCCGTGGCAGAGGGCCCCGCCGAACGCGTCGCCCGCGCCGAGGCCGTTGACGACCTCGACCGGCACCGGCGGCGCCTCGGCGGTCCGGCCCTCGGCGTCGACGGCGAGGACGCCGTCCGGTCCGCGCTTGACGACGGCGAGCCGGACGCCCCGGTCCAGCAGCGCGCGGGCGGCCAGGAGGGGGTCGCTCTCCCCCACGGCCACCTCGCACTCGGCGATGTTGCCGACCGCGACGGTGGCGTGTTCGAGGGCCTCGCCGGCCCAGCGCCGCGCCTCGGCCCGCGACTCCCAGAACATGGGCCGGTAGTCGAGGTCAAGGACGGTGAGGGCAGCCGGGCGCCGGGCGCCGAGCGCGGCCAGCGTCGCCGTCCGGGACGGTTCGGCGCACAGCCCCGTCATCGTGGCCCACAGCACCCCGGCGCCCTCGATCGCGGACCGGTCCAGCTCGTCCGCGCGGATCTCCAGGTCGGGTGCCTTCGGGAAGCGGTAGAAGTACAGCGGGAAGTCGTCGGGCGGGAACAGCTCGCAGAAGGTCACCGGGGTCGGCAGGCCGGGGACGTCGGCGACGTACCGGTCGTCGACGCCGTACTCGGCGAGCGCCCGGCGGACGAAGTGGCCGAACGGGTCGGCGCCGGTCCGGGTGATCACGGCGCTCCGGCGGCCGTGCCGGGCGGCGGCGACCGCGACGTTGGTGGCGCTGCCGCCGAGGAACCGGGCGAACGTCTCGACCTCCTCGAGCCCGACACCGGAGGTGAGCGGGTAGAGGTCGATGCCGACGCGGCCCATGGTGATGACGTCGAAGGACGCGGCGCCGCTCATGAGCCGATCCCGGTGAGGTACTCGACGCAGGCCCGGACGTCGGCCAGCGGACCGGCGCCGGGGGCGGGTTCGCGGTCGAGGACGGTGTCCTGCTCCAGGACGTACCAGCCGTCGTACCCGGCGCCTTCGAGAGAGCCGACGATCGCGGCGATGTCGACGTCCCCCGCGCCGAGCGGGCGGTAGAGGCCCGCGCGGACGGCCTCGGTGTAGGGCGTCCGGCCGTGCTGGACGCTCTCGGCGAGTTCGGCGTCGACGTCCTTGAGGTGGACGTGCGCGATCCGCCCGGCGGCGCCCGCCGCCAGCTCGACCGGGTCGGTGCCGCCGATCAGCAGGTGGCCGGTGTCCAGGCACAGGGGCACGCCCGACCCGTCGAGGACGCGCCGCACCTCGTTGGATCGTTCCACCATGGTCCCTACGTGCGGGTGGAGCACGGCCCGGACGCCGGCCTCCGCGGCCAGCGAGGCGATCCGGTCGAGATTGGCCAGCAGCGCCGTCCACCCGGCGGCGCCGAGCGAGGGGCGCTCGTCGTAGCCCTCCAGCCCGTGCACGGCGGCCAGCACCAGCGTCAGTTCCGATTTGGAGCGTTCCACTTCATAGCCGGACAGGATCCGCCGGATCTCGGGCAGCGGGTCGCGGTCAGGGTCGTGCAGCACGACGGGCGCGAAGCCCCCCACCGCACGGAGTCCGTACTCGTCGAGCAGGGCGGCGCGCTCCTCGGCCCCGGGCGGCAGGAAGCCGTCCGGTCCGAACTCCGTGGCGGCCAGCCCGAGGTCGCGCATCTCCGCCAGCACCCGTCCGGGGTCCATCTGATGCCCCCAGCCGGGCACCTCGCACACCCCCCACGAGATCGGGGCTCCCGCGACGCGGTCGTTGAACATCGGCTCACCATCTCCCTGGGACGCGCCCGGCTGCGTGCTCGGTATCGGCCTCGCCGAGTCTGCTGAAAGCCGGGAAGGTATGTCAATACTTTGTTATGACATTATGAGGTAATAAGCTAACTGGTGGCGGCGGGTACGATCGTCCCGACGAGAGGAGGCGCCGGGTGTACCGACCGCGCGTGACCGTGGACCGCAGTAGCCCCGTCCCGCTGTACTACCAGCTCGCGCAGCAGCTGGAGGCGGCGATACGGGAGGGCGAGCTGTCCCCGGGCACCCGTCTGGAGAACGAGGTCGAGCTGGCCGAGCGGTGCGGGCTGTCGCGCCCGACCGTCCGGCAGGCGATCCAGCACCTGGTGGACCGGGGACTGCTGGTGCGCAAGCGCGGCGTCGGCACGCAGGTGGTCCAGTCGGAGATCCGCCGCCCGATCGAGCTGACCAGTCTGCACGACGACCTCGCGGCGGCGGGGCGCGAGCCGCGCACCGAGGTCCTGGAGCTCGGGCCCGTCCCCGCCGAGGACCAGGTGGCCAAGGAGCTCGGCGTCACGCCCGGCGCCGAGGTCACCAGGATGCGCCGCATCCGGTTCACCGGCGACGAGCCGCTCGCCCTGCTCACCAACTACCTGCCGCCCGACCTGCTCAGGATCACCGAGGCCGACCTCGCCGAGCACGGCCTGTACGAGCTGCTGCGCGCGACCGGCGTCAACCTGCGCATCGCGAACCAGACGATCGGCGCCCGCGGCGCGACGGCGGCCGAGGCCCGGCTGCTGGACGAGCGGCGCGGCGTCCCGCTGCTGACCATGACCCGCACCGCCTACGACGACAAGGGCGGAGCGATCGAGTACGGCTGCCACGTCTACCGCGCCGACCGGTACTCCTTCGCCCTGACCCTCGTCGAGCGCTAGCCGGCCCGCCCGGGGCCGAGGGCGAACGTCCGGGGAAATCCTCGTGATCGATTAGAGCGCTCTATTGAATTAGAGCGCTCTAATGCTTACGGTTCAGGCATCCCCCACGCATCAGGAGGAACCCGATGCAGTTGCGACCCACCCCCCAGGGCGTCCGCCTGGCGGCCGCGGCGACGACCGCGCTCGCCGCGGCCTTCCTGGCCGCGGCCCCCGCGGCCGCCGACGGCGATGAGCTCGCCCAGGTCCGCGCCGCGCTGGAGACGCCCGCGAACCTCGACGACGACGCGGGCGGCAACGCCAACGCCGACGACCCGGCGATCTGGAGCCATCCCGGCGACCGCCGCGGCGACCTGATCGTCGCCACGCTCAAACAGGGCGGGCTCGCGGTGTACGACACCGCAGGCCGGGAGATCCAGCGGCTCGCCGCCCCCGCCCCGCCCCGCCCCGGCGACGAGCCCGGACGGTTCAACAACGTCGACCTGATCTACGGTTTCCAACTCGGCCGCCGCAAGGTCGACCTGGCCGTCGTGTCCGACCGCGGCCGCGACACCGTCCGCACCTACGCGATCGACCCGGCGAAGGCCGAGGCCCACCGCACCCCGCTCATCGACGTCACCGACCCCGCGGCCCCGCCCGTCTTCTCGTCCTCGCTCGACGAGATCAACGAGCAGGCGACGGCGTACGGGCTGGCGTCCTGGAAGGACATCCGCGGCACCTCCTACGTCGCGCTCAGCCGCCGGCACACCTCCCGGGTCGGCACCGTCCGGCTGGAGGCCACCGCCACGGGCACCGTCACCTACCGGCACGTCCGCGACGTCGATCTGCCCACCTCGTTCGCGCTGCCGGGCGGCGGCACCTGGACGCCGTGCGAGGATCCCGGCGAGGGGCCGCAGGTCGAGGGCATGGTCGCCGACCCCGAGAACGGGGTGCTCTTCGCGGCCCAGGAGGACGTCGGCATCTGGCGCATCCCACTGGGCGGCGGCGCGCCGCAGCTCATCGACAAGGTCAAGGAGTACGGCGTCCCCGCCGCCTACGACCCCGAGACCGAGGAGTGCGCCCCGAGCGGACCCGACCCCGGCGTCGGAGGCACGCACATCACCGCCGACGCCGAGGGCCTGTCCCTCTACCGGCAGGACGACGGCGAGGGGTACCTGCTCGCCTCCAGCCAGGGTGACGACACCTTCGTCGTCTACGACCGCGAGGACCCGCGCCAGTACCTCGGCCACTTCCGCGTCGCCGCCGGCACGACGGTCGACGGCTCGGAGGTCTGCGACGGGGCGATGGTGACCAGCGCCCCCGTCGGCGGATTCGAGAACGGCCTCCTCGTCGTCCACGACGGCGTCAACACCCCCACCGTCACGGACGGCAACGGCGAGGTCCGGGAGAACACCAACTTCAAGCTGGTCGACTGGGAGGATGTGGCGGACCCGCTCGACCTGGACGTCACGCCCGGCGACTGGGACCCGCGCGACTAGCGACGACAGCACGGACCGCACCGACGCGAGTCGCCGCCATGCCCCCATGGCGGCGACTCGCCGTACCCGGGAGAACACCGCATGACCCACCCGACCCTGGAGGACGTGGCCGCGCGTGCCGGAGTGTCGCGCGCGCTCGTGTCGCTGGTGATGCGCGGCTCCCCCAAGGTCGGCAAGGAGCGCCGCGAGGCGGTGCTCCGGGCGGCCCGGGAGCTCGGCTACCGGCCCAACATGATGGCGCGGGGCCTCGCGGCCGGCCGGACGGGCATGATCGGCGTGCTCCTCTCCGACCTCCACGACCCCTGGTCCGGCGCGGTCTACGACGGGCTCGCCGACGAGGCCGCCCGGCGCGGCGTCCGGCTCCTGCTGGCCACCGGGCGCGGCGGCCCGGCGCGCGAGCGGATCGCCCTGGACGACCTGCTCGACCTGCGCCCGGACGGTGTCGTCCTGGCCGGGCCGAGGCTGGCCGCCGCCGACATCGAGCGCGCCGCCGCCGGTTGCGCCGTGTCCGTGGTCGGGCGCTCCGTGCGCTCCGACCGCGTCGACTGCGTGACCGGCGACGGGGCCGCGGCCGTCGAGCGGGCGCTCGGGCACCTGGCGGACCTCGGCCACCACCGCGTCGCCTGCCTCGACCTCGGTCCCCGCCCCTCGCCCCTGCGCCGCGCGTGCCCGCCCGGCGCCGTCGCCGCCCATCCGGACGAGCTGTGGCGGCGGCCCGAGCCACCGACGGCCGTCCTCGCGCTCGGCGACGCGACGGGCACCGCCGCGCTCACCGCGCTGCTGCGCGCCGGGAGGCGCGTGCCGGACGACGTGTCGCTGATCGTCCACGGCGATCCGCCGGGGGCGCGGGCCGCGGGGCTGACGACGATCGCCTCGCCGCCCGCGGAGATGGGCCGCGAGGCCGCGGCGCTCCTGCTGGACCGGATCGGGGACGGCGCGCCGGCGGCGACCCGGCGCGTCATCGTCCCGCCCGTCCTCGATGAGCGCGGCACCACCCGGTAGCCCGGCCCCGGATGCTCGAAGGCGTGCCATCCCGGCTCCGGCCGATCGCGCGGCACGCCCTTCTGCCATGCCCGCGGCACGCGGATCCGTCGTGCCGCGCCCTCGCGCGTCGCTTCTGGCCGGACGCGGCCGGTCGGAGCCGAGCCGCGCCTCGCCGTTCCCGCAGCTCCGCCGCCCCGCGGCCGGCGCGAACAAGACTCCAGTCCAAGTAAGAACGTCAAGATGTAAGAACAAAGTCTTGACTGCAGTTCCGGCTCGGGCTACAAATGTGGCCCAAGCCACACGAAGATGACGAGCAGATGAACAACCGGTGTCCGCCGCCGGTCCATCAGATGAACTCGCCATCCGATCGGACAGCCATGGGAGGCACCATGCGGGTCGGACTGCTGGGCGCGGGGCGGATCGGGGCGTCGCACGCCCGGTTCCTGGGCGGCCATCCCCACGTCGACACCCTGCTGATCGGAGACGCCGACGTCCGCCGCGCCGCGGCGCTGGCGGGCCCGATCGGCGCCCGCGCCGGGGACCCGGAGACCGTGCTCACCGCCGGGCTCGACGCCGTCGTCATCGCCACGCCGACGTCCACGCACGCCGAGCTGCTCGTCCGCGCCTGCGACGCGGGAGTCCCCGCGTTCTGCGAGAAGCCGGTCGCGCCCGACCTGCGCACGACGCTGGAGGTCCGCGACCGCGCCGCCAAGACGGGAGTGCCCGTGCACGTGGGCTTCCAGCGCCGGTTCGACGCCGGCTACGCGGCGGCGCGGCAGGCCGTGCTCGACGGGCGCCTGGGAGCCCTCCACCGCGTCCACCTGGTCACCGCCGACCCGGCGCCGCCACCGGCCGAGTACGTCCGCTCGTCGGGCGGGATCTTCCGCGACTGCCACATCCACGACTTCGACATCCTGCGGTGGGTCACCGGGCGGGAGGTCGACTCGGTCACCGCCGTCGGCGCCAACCGCGGCGACGCCTACTTCTCCGCCGCCGGGGACGTGGACACCAGCGCCGCCGTCCTGGCCATGGACGACGGGACGCTCGCCACGCTGCAGGGCTCGCGGTACAACGGCGCCGGATACGACGTGCGCATGGAGCTGTCGGGCACCGCCGGCACCTGGGTGGTCGGGCTCGACGAGCGCGCCCCGCTCCGGTCGGCCGAGCCCGGCGTGGACTGGCCTCCCGGCGACCCGTGGACCGACTTCCAGGAGCGCTTCGAACCCGCGTACGCGAACGAAATTGGAACGTTCCTGGAAATGGCCAGGGGCCGCGCGGGCAGCCCCTGCACGATCGACGACGCGCTGGAGGCGTTCCTCGTCGCCGAGGCCGCCGCGCTCTCGCTGCGCGAGGGCCGCCGCGTCCCGCTCGCGGAGATCCGATGATCTGGGCGGTGGCGTTCGGCACGGTCGCGCTCGCCTTCGTCTGGGTGACCGGCGTCAACGACGGCGCGGCCCTGCTCGGGCTCAGCGGGCGCTACCCCCGCTCACCCAGACTGCTGCTGACCGCGCTGGTGCTCGTGCCCCTCGTCCTCGTCCCGCAGGTGACGGTCACGGTCGCGCGGACGTTCACCGAGGGCCTCACCGACCTCGGCGACCGGCGGGGCGCGCTCGCCTTCCTGCTCGGCGTGACCGTCGCGCTCGCCGTCGTCGCCGGGCTCACCCGGCGCGGCCTGCCCACCAGTCTCACCCTGGCGATCGTCGGCGGCATCGGCGGCGCCGGGCTCGGCATGGGCCTGGACGTGGCCTGGGACGGGCTCGGCCTCGTCCTGATCGCCGGCGCCGCCGCCCCGCTGGTCGGCACGTCCGTCGGGTTCGGGCTCGGGCTCGCGTCGCGGCGCGTGCCGTCCTTCACCGGCATGCCCGGAGCCGTCCGGACCGCCCACGTCCTGGCCTACACCGCCCAGTGCGCCGCCTACGCCGCCAACGACGGGCAGAAGATGCTCGCCGTCGTCAGCGTGGCGCGGCATGTGGTGTCCACGCGGCGCCTCGGCGGGGTCGGCCCCGTCCAGCCGACCCCGGTGGTGCTCATCGCGATCGCCGTCGTCTTCTGCGCCGGTGCGCTGAGCGCCGCCCATCGGGTGGGCGACCGGCTGGGGCGCGGGCTCGTGCTGGCCAGGCCGCTGCACGTGGTGTCCACGGAAGCGGCGGCCGCCGCGTCGGTCGCGGCCAGCTCGCTCGCGGGCGCGCCGGTCAGCATGACGCAGTCGGTCACCGCCGGGGTGGTCGGCGTCGCCGCGAGCGAGGGCGCCTCCCGGGTGCGCTGGCAGAACGTCGTCGGCATCGGCGCCGCGTGGCTGTTCACACTGCCGCTCGCCTTCACCGCGGGAACGCTCGGCGGCGTCGCGGTGAGGGCGCTGTGAGCGCCGCCGTCCGGCCCGTCCGCCGCATCCGGCTCGTGTGGGACGACCTGCGCGGCCGTTCCGGAGACCGGGTCGTCGGGCAGGTCGCCCGGCAGATCCGCGCCGTCCGTGACGGCGCCGAGCTGGCCCGGGAGATGGCGGCCGGGCGGGTCCCCTCCGGCGAGGCCCGTACCCGGATGGCCGAGATCGAGCACGCGGGGGACGCCGAGCGCGCGGCGCTCGCCGCGATGCTGCACGGAGTCCTCGCCACCCCCATCGACCGGGAGGACCTGTACCGGCTCTCCCGCTCCGTCGACGACGTCCTGGACAACCTCCGCGACTTCGTCCGCGAGGCCGACATGTTCGGGCCGCCCGGACTCGGCTTCGCCGTCCCACCGCTGGACGCGGTCCTGGAGGGGCTGACCTCCCTCGACACCGCCGTCCGGAAGGTCCTCGCCGAGCCCGCCGCGGTCACCGTCGCGGCGCTCGGCGCGCGCAAGGCGGGCAACCGCGTCCGGGAGACCCGGCAGGCGGCGCTGACCCGGCTGTTCGCCGGCCCGCTGGACATCGACGTCCTGCGCAGGCGGGAGCTGCTCGACCGCCTGGACGCGGTGGGGCGGCGGCTCGGCGAGGCGGCCGACGCGCTCTCGGACGCGATGCTCAAACGCAGTCACTGATCGAACCATGAAGCCGCAGGTCGGGGCTGCGGGCACAGCGCAAGGAGAGAACCCACCATGATCCGCACCATGATGAGAGGGCGCCGGGCACAGGCCGGGGCCGCCGTCGCCGCCGCCCTCGCCACCGCGGCGCTGAGCGCGTGCGCGCCGTCCAGCGAGGGGCAGGCGGGGGCCGACCGGCCCCTCCCCGCCGTGACCGTGGAGGACGCGGCGTCCTTCGACCTGAACGCGCTGATCGCCGCCGCCAGGAAGGAGGGGAGCGTCCTCGCCTACGACGGCAGCGGCGACGTCAAGGACATGGCCGCCGCGTTCGAGAAGAAGTACGGCATCAAGGCCGAGGGCGAGAAGTCCAAGGCCGCCGCGACCGCGGAGAAGATGACGCGCGAGGCCCAGGCCGGCAACGTCACCATCGACGTCAGCCTGTTCGAGGACGGCCCGATGCTCGTCGGCCAGCTCCTCCCCCAGAAGATCGTCACGACGTGGATCCCGCCGGACCTCGCCAAGACCATCGGCGAGAAGAACCGGAACCCGCTCATGATGCTCTCGAAGGCGTACGTGTTCGCCTACAACCCCAGGCTCAACCCCGCCGGATGCCCGGTGAAGAACGTCTGGGACCTGACCGACCCCCAGTGGAAGGGCAAGGTCATGATGCAGGACCCGCTGGGCAAGGAGGTCTTCACCCAGTGGTTCACCCAACTGTCGGAGCGGAGCCCCGACAAGCTCGCGGCCGCCTACGAGCAGCTCGGCAAGGGCAAGCTCAAGACCGGGGAGAAGGACGCCGCCTACGAGTGGGTGAAGCGGCTCGCGAAGAACGACCCGGTGCTGACCACCGAGGACGAGGACGTCGCGACCGCCGTCGGCGCCCCCAACCAGACCCGGACGACGATCGGGCTGTTCTCGATCGCCAAGTTCCGCGACCTGGAGGGCAAGGGCTTCAACATGAAGGTCTGCGAGGGCCTGAGCCCCTGGACCGGCTTCGCCTACCCCAAGTTCGCGACGATCGCGGCGAAGTCCAAGCACCCCAACGCCGCCAAGCTGTTCGTCCACTTCGCGATGTCGAAGGAGGGCTTCGACCTTGAGGCCCACTCAGGCGGCGTGTCCGGCAACGACGCGGTCGGGGTGAGCCCGCACAACCCGCCCGGCCTCACCGACTGGAACACCCAGCTGTACTGGTTCTCCTCCGACAAGCTGCTCGCCGACTTCCGCAACCGCCAGGACATCAAGGACTTCTGGCGCGTCAACCACTCCTGAGCACTGCCCGACTCCCGGCGGGCCGCACGAGCGGCCCGCCGGGCTCCACCCCGGAGGAAGAACCCATGGCGGTCGCCGCCTCCGCACGGCCCGTGTCACGCGGCCGGCGCGTGCTGTACCGGATCCGCGTCCTGCTGCGTGACCCCACCGTGCTGCTCGGCCTCGTGCTGAGCGCCGCGCTCCTCTACCTCGTCATCGCCCCGCTCGTCTCGGTCGTCTCGGACGCCGGCCGCGTCCAGTACGGCGACGAGGCCCGCTCCGGCCAGGGCGCGGGCTCGTGGACGAGCTACTACCTGTGGCGGGTGTTCCGCTCCCCGGTCAGCAGGCTGCTGTTCTGGGAACCGCTCCTGCACACCCTCACGGTGGCGGTCGGCGTGATCGCGTTCGCACTCGTCGTCGGCGGGTCGATGGCGTGGCTCGTGACCCGCACGAACGTCCCGGGCCGCACGTTCCTGGCCGGCGCGCTGGTCGTGCCGTACATGCTGCCGTCCTGGACGTTCGCGCTGGCGTGGCTGTCGCTGTTCAAGAACGAGAGGTCCGGCGGGCAGGTCGGCTATCTGCAGGGGGCCGGGATCCACACCCCCGACTGGCTCGCCTACGGGCCGGTGCCGATCATCGTGACGCTCGGCCTGCACTACTACCCGTTCGTGCTGCTGCTGTTCGGCAACGCGCTGCGCCGCATCGACTCGCAACTGGAGGACTCGGCGCGCATCCTCGGCGCCGGCGGCCGGACGGTCCTGCGCCGCATCACGCTGCCGCTGATGCTGCCGGCGCTGTCGTCGGCGGTGCTGCTCGTCCTCGGACGCGTCCTCGGCACGTTCGGCACCCCCTACATCCTCGGGCTGCCGAGCGACTACAACGTCCTGTCCACGAGCCTGTTCCACGCGATCCGCGACCGCAGCACCGGCGTCGCCTCGACGATCGCCGGCGTGATCGTGCTGGTCGGGGTGCTCGTCGTCGTCGTCGACACCCGGCTGGTGAGGGAGCAGCGCCGATTCGTCACGGTCGGCGGGAAGGGCGCCATGGACCGGCGCGGCGACCTGCGCCGCTGGCGGTGGCCCGCGTTCGGGCTGGCGATGGCGGTGTTCGCCGCGAGCGTCGTCATCCCGGTGCTGACGCTGCTG
This sequence comes from Actinomadura citrea, assembly GCF_013409045.1. Taxonomy (NCBI): domain Bacteria; kingdom Bacillati; phylum Actinomycetota; class Actinomycetes; order Streptosporangiales; family Thermomonosporaceae; genus Actinomadura; species Actinomadura citrea. The sequence goes on from NZ_JACCBT010000001.1 coordinate 5,263,760, forward strand.
CTGTCCACGATCACCAAGACGCCCGGCGTGTTCAGCCCCGGCAACTTCACCCTGAAGTACTGGTTCGGATCCGACATCAAGGGCGCGGTCGGGTTCCCGCACGGCGTGCTGCGCGGAGGCGAGCTGTGGGAGGCGGCCTGGAACAGCGTGCGGATCGTCGGGCTGGCCTCGCTGGTCTGCGGCTTCGTCGGGCTCCTCGTCGGCTACGTGGTGGTGCGCGGCGCCGGGAGCCGCGTCTCGGCGTTCCTGCGGCAGGTGTCGTTCCTGCCCTACCTGGTGCCCGGCATCGCGTTCGCCGCCGCGTGCCTGTCGCTGTTCGCCGTCCGGCGCGGCCCCGTGCCCGCCCTCTACGGGACGATCACGCTGCTGGTCCTGGTGATGGTGGTGACGCACCTGCCGTACTCGTCCCGGTCGGGGATCTCGGCGATGATGCAGCTCGGCCGGGAGCCGGAGGAGGCCGCGCAGATCAGCGGGGCGCGCTGGCCGACCCGGATGGTCCGCATCATCATCCCGATCCAGCGGGGCGCGCTCGTCACCGGCGTGGTCCTGCCGTTCATCTCCGGGCTGAAGGAGCTCAGCATCGTCATCATGCTGACCACGTCCGGGACGCAACTGCTCACCACCCTGTCCATCGGGCTCGTCGACTACGGCTACACCCAGCTCGCCAACGGCGTCGTGCTCGTCATCGCCCTGCTCTCGTTCACCATGACCTACCTGGCCCAGCGGCTCACCAAGAGCAGCCTGGCCTCGGGCATCGGAGGTTGACCATGCCGGACATCACCCTCAGCGGAGTGGTCAAGCACTACGTCGGCGGCGGCCGCGCCGCGGTGAAGGACCTCGACCTCGTCATCCCGGACGGGTCCTTCACCTGCCTGCTCGGACCGTCCGGCTGCGGCAAGACCACCACCCTGCGCATGATCGCCGGGCTGGAGCAGCCGACCCGGGGCGAGATCAGCGTGGGCGACCGGGTCCTGGACTCGGTCGAGCGCGGCGTCTACGTCCCGCCGGAGAAGCGGGACATGGGCCTGGTGTTCCAGAACTACGCGCTCTGGCCGCACCTCACCGTCCGCGGCAACACCGAGTTCGGGCTCCGGATGCGCAGGGTGCCGGCGGAGCGCCGCAGGGCCCGTGCCCAGGAGGCTCTGGAGAAGGTGCGCGTCGCCGACTGCATGGACCGGTACCCGTCCCAGCTGTCCGGCGGCCAGCAGCAGCGCGTCGCGCTGGCGCGGATGCTCGCCGTCGACCCCGACGTCCTGCTGCTGGACGAGCCGCTGTCCAACCTCGACGCGCGGCTGCGCCTGGAGATGCGGACGGAGCTGAAGCGCATCCACGAGGAGACGGGCGCGACGGTCGTGTTCGTCACCCACGACCAGATGGAGGCCATGACGATGGCCACGCACATCGCGGTCATGTCGGAGGGAGAGCTCCAGCAGGTCGCGCCGCCGATGGAGATGTACGAGCGTCCGGCCAACCGCTTCGTCGCCGAGTTCGTGGGAAGCCCCCCGATGAACATCGTCCCCCTGGGCGACGAGCCCGACGGGCTCGCCGGGTCGCTGCTGCGCTATGTGGAGAAGCGCGCCGGCCTGAGCGGGGCGTTGTGCGCGGGCGTCCGGCCCGAGGCGCTGAAGCTGGCGCGCTCGCGGGACGAGGTGCCCGACACGGCCTGGGCGGACGAGGCCGTCGTCGAGACCGTCCTGCCGACCGGGTCGAGCTGGACCGTGCAGCTGCGCGTCCTGGACACCGACCTGTTCGCCGTCACCCACGAGGACCCCGAGGCGGCGCCGGGCGACGCGCTCCACTGCTGGACGCGTCCCGGGCGGCTCCACGTGTTCGCCGAGGACGGTTCCCGGATGGGCGCCTGGGACGATGCCGTCGCGCCCGTCCGGAAGGCGGCCTCGTGACCGCGGTTCTGCGCCGGCCGAGGGCGCTGCTGCTGGACTTCGGCGGGGTGCTGGTCGAGACCTCCAAGCGGGCCGGCTGGCAGGCGGCCCTGGCCAAGGAGGTGCACGCCCTTCTCTCCGGCGCCGGCTCCCGCGAGCTGGACGCCGCCGCGGTCGAGACCGACATCAGGGCGGGCGCGGCCGCGGACAAGTGCTGGAAGGACGCGATGTCCCGCCCGTACGCGCCTCGCGAGACGACCCACGCCGCCTTCTGGGGCGACTACGTGGCGGCCGACTGGCCCGCGCCCGCGCGGCAGCTCGTCGTCGCGCACGCCACCCCGCTGTGCAAGCGGATGGGCGAACTGCGGCAGGACCGCCGCACCCGTCCGGGCATCCCCGAACTGCTCGACGCCGCCGCCGGACTCGGCATCCCCTGCGCGGTCGTCAGCAACGCGCTGTCCGGTGCGGTGCACCGGGACTACACGGCCTCGACGGGGCTGGCGGGCAAGCTGGCCCTGGAGGTCTACAGCGACGAGGTCGGGATCCGCAAACCCAACCCGGAGATGATCTGGATCGCGACCCGTGCCCTCGGGGTCGAGCCGCCCGACGCGTGGTACGTCGGCGACAACTTCGACCGGGACGTCCTGTGCGGGCACCGCGCCGGCGTCGGCGGGAACGTGCTGATGGTGGCCAAGGGCACCCACGACGTCCCGTTCGAGGTGCGATGCCGCCCCGACGCCGTCGTCGACGACGGGCACGGACTGCTCGACCTGCTCACCGCCACGATCGAAGGAGAACAATGAGCGTCGATGTCCCCGCCTCGCGGGAGCTCGCCGGGATCGCCGAACTCGCGGCCCGCGCCACCGGCGACCGTCTGCGGACGGCGTTCCGGTCGCGTCCCGAGGTCGATCTCAAGCGCGACTTCCACGACCCGGTCACCGAGCACGACCGGGCGGCGGAGGAGACGATCCGGGAGGTGCTGGCGGAGCACGCCCCGGGAAGCGCCGTCGTCGGTGAAGAGGGCGGCGTGGGCGGAGGCGACGGCGACCTGCGCTGGTTCGTCGACCCCATCGACGGGACGGCCAACTTCGCCGTCGGCCTGCCGTTCTTCTGCGTGTCCATCGGCGCGGCCGTAGGCGATGAGCTGGTCGCGGGCGTGGTCTACGACCCGGTGCGCGACGACATGTTCACCGCCACGCTCGACGGCGCCACCTGCAACGGCGAGCCGATCCGCAGCCGCGGGGCGACCCGCGACGAGACCGCGGTGCTCGTCACCGGCTACCCCAACGCGCGGGAGATGCACCGCCGCGGAGAGGAGTCGCTGCGGCGGTTCGGCTCGCTGGTCAACGCGTTCGCCACCGTGCGCCGTCCGGGCAGCGCCGCCCTCACCCTCGCCCACGTCGCCGCCGGATGGGCGGACGTGGCCTACGGGACGTCCGTCAACGCGTGGGACGTCGCGGCGGCCGTGCTGCTGGTCCGGCAGGCCGGCGGCACCTACCTGCCGCTGAACGGGGAGCCCGGCGGCCACGACTGGGAGGCCCCCGGCTACCTGGCGTGCGTGGGCGGCTTCGACCTGGACGGCTCCGTCATCGCCGACGTCGCGGGGCTCGTGAACGCCGGTGAGCCCGCATGAGCGCGACCGGAGCGCGGACCGCCGACTGGATCGTCACCGACCTCGACGGGACCCTCGTCGGGCGCGACCTGAAGATCGTCGAGCCGAGCCTGACCGCGCTGCGCCGCTTCATCGCCTCCGGCGGCACCGTCCTCATCGCCACCGGGCGCAGCGAGGAGGCCGCGCTTCCGTACTACCGGACGCTCGGCCTGACCACCCCCGCGATCCTGTACAACGGGGCGCGCGTGGTCGACCTCAGCACCGGCGCCGTCCTGTTCCGGCGCTGCCTCGGCGTCGCCGCCTGGGCGAAGCTCACGCTGCTGTTCGCCGAGCTGCCCGCCGGGGTCTGGCCGGTCGCCTTCGCCAAGGGCCGCGCCCACACCGCGCGATCCTCGCCGGCGCTGCTGGAGTACGCCCGCCGCGACGGCATCGAGTTCGAAGAGATCAGCTCCTGGGGCGACCTGCCGTTGGACGACATCGTCAAGGTCATGTTCATCTGCGACCGCCCCGGGCTGATGGATCCGACCGAGGAGGCGGTGTCGGCGGCCGTGCCCGGCGTCACCCTCGTCAGGTCCGAGAGCACCTACCTGGAGGCGCTGCCCGAGGGCGCGACCAAGGGCACGGCGCTGCGCGAGCTGGCCTCGTCCCAGGGCGTGGCCCTGAGCGCCGTCGCGGCGATCGGCGACAACCCCAACGACCTGGACATGATCCAGGCCGCCGGCCTCGGCGCCGCCGTCGGGGACGGCGCCGAGGCCGTCCGGGCCGCCGCCGACGTGGTCGTGGGCCCGTGCGCCGAGGGCGCCGTCGCCGACCTCGTGGCCCGCGTCCTGCCGTGATCCTGACCGTCGTCGGCTGCGCGGGCACCGTCCCGGGGCCGGAGGCCGCGTGCTCCTGCTACCTGCTGGAACACGACGGCTTCCGGCTCCTGCTGGACGCCGGGACGGGCTCGCTCGGGCCCCTGCAGCGCTTCGCCGATCCGTGCGCGATCGACGCGGTGCTCATCAGCCACCGGCATCGCGACCACTGCTCGGACCTGGTGCCCCTCGCCTACCTGCGGGATCGCAGGGGCACCACCGCCCGGCTGCCCGTGATCGCCCCGGCGGGGACCGCGGCGCACGTCGCCGCCCCGTCTGGCTACGCGCGGGCCCTCGACTGGCGGGACCCGCCCGCGGGGTCGGCCAGGCTCGGGCCGTTGACGATCGAGACGGTTCCGGTGCGGCACTCGGTGCCGGCGCAGGCCGTCCGGGTCACCGCCGGATCCGCGAGCCTCACCTACTCGGGCGACACCGGTGAATGCGCGGAGCTCCTGGAACTGGCGCGCGGGACGAACGTCCTCCTGTGCGAGGCGGCGGCCGCCGTCGAGACCCCCGGCTCGGGCGCCGCCCACCTCACCCCGGCGCAGGCGGCACGCCTGGCCGAGGAAGCCGGCGCCGCCCACCTCGTCCTCACCCACCTGCGGCCATGGGCCGACCCCATGGCCGCCCTCCGGGAGGCCCGCGCGTCCTACCACGGCCCCCTCACCCTGGCGACCCCCGGCTTGAGACTGATCACCTGACTCCGGCGGCGAACCCCGGGCACAGGGCGATGCTAGGCTAACGTACTAGTTCGTCCATTGGAGAGGGGCGCACGGTATGCGCAGGTCGATCGCGACCGTGTCGCTCAGCGGGTCGCTGGCCGACAAGCTGACCGCCATCGGGGCCGCAGGGTTCGACGGGGTCGAGATCTTCGAGAACGACCTTCTCGGCAGCGACATGAGCCCCGAGGACGTGCGCCGCAGGGCGGCGGACCTCGGGCTCACCATCGACCTCTATCAGCCCTTCCGCGACTTCGAGGCGGTGCCGCCCGACGTCCTCGCGGCCGGGCTGCGGCGCGCAGAGCACAAGTTCGCCGTGATGGAGCGGCTCGGCGCCACGCGGCTGCTGGTCTGCTCGAACGTCTCCCCCGCGGCGATCGACGACGACGCCCTCGCCGCCGAGCAGCTGAGGCTGCTCGCGGAGCGCGCCGCGGAGCACGGCGTCGACGTCGCCTACGAGGCGCTCGCCTGGGGGCGGCACGTCGACGACTACTTCCACGCCTGGCGGATCGTGCGCGCGGCCGACCACCCCAACCTCGGGCTGTGCCTGGACAGCTTCCACATCCTGGCCCGCGACGTCGACCCGTACGCGATCCGGACGATCCCGGGCGACAAGATCTTCTTCGTGCAGCTCGCGGACGCGCCGACGCTGCCGATGGACGTCCTCCACTGGAGCCGGCACTACCGCTGCTTCCCCGGGCAGGGCGACCTCGACGTGGCGGGGCTCGTCGACCACGTCCTGCGGACCGGGTACGACGGCCCGCTGTCGCTGGAGGTCTTCAACGACATCTTCCGGCAGGCCGCCGCGATGCGCACCGCGCAGGACGCCATGCGGTCGCTCATCGCCCTGGAGGAGGTCGTCCAGCGGGCGGGCGATGCGCCGCGCCCGGGCGGAGCCCTTCCCCCTCCGCTCGCGCCGACCGGGTTCGCGTTCGCCGAGCTGGCCGCGCCGTCCGCCGGGCCGGTCGGCGAGCTGCTGGGCGCGCTGGGATTCGTCCGCGGCGGGCGGCATGCCGGCAAGCCGGTGGAACTGTGGGAGCAGGGGGCCGCGCGCATCCTGGTGAACAGCGGGAGCGCGGAGGGCCAGGACGGTCCCGCGCTCGCCGCCGTCGGGCTGGAGTCGCCCGACCCGGCGGCGTCGGTCAAGCGCGCCGAGGCGCTCCTGTCTCCCGTCCTGCCCCGCCTGCGCGGCCCCCGGGACGCGCCCCTGGACGCCGTCGCGGCCCCGGACGGGACCGAGGTGTTCTTCTGCCGCACCGCCCGGCCCGACCATTCCAGCTGGACCGACGACTTCTCGCGGGACCGCCGTCCCGCCGGTGAGGCGCCGGGCGAGATCACCCATATCGACCATGTGGCGCTGACCCAGCCCTGGCACCACTTCGACGAGGCGTCGCTGTTCTACCGGAGCGTCCTCGGGCTCCGGCCGCATGACAGCCTCGAACTGCCCGACCCCTACGGGCTGATGCGGAGCCGCGCGGTCTCCACCGAGGACGGCGGGGTGCGGGTGGCGCTCAACGTCGCCTATGTCGGGGCGCACGACGGCAGGTACGACCTGGCGTGGCAGCACGTGGCGCTGGCGAGCGCCGACATCGTGGCGACCGCGCGGCGGGCGCACGCGGCGGGGGCGGCGACGCTCGCCATTCCGGACAACTACTACGACGATCTCGAAGCCCGGTTCGACCTCGGCGCGGAACGGCACCGGCTGCTCCGGGAACTCGGACTGCTCTACGACCGGGACGAGCAGGGGGAGTTCCTGCATTTCTACACGGCGACGATCGGCCGGGTGTTCTTCGAGATCGTCCAGCGGCTGGGCGGCTACCGGGGATACGGCGCGGTCAACGCGCCGGTCCGGCTGGCCGCGCAGCACGCCCGGCGGACCCGCCGCGCGCCACAATAGGATCTGGTCCGTCAGCCACCACCTTGCGGAGTCACATGTCGACGCGGTCCGTCACACCCGCCTCGGGAGAGCGTCAGCGCGACGCCGACCGCACCCGGGCGGAGATCCTGGACGTCGCTCAGCGGGAATTCGCGCGGCACGGTTACGCCGGCGCCCGGGTGGACGACATGGCGGCGCTCATGCGCACCACCAAACGGATGATCTACTACTACTTCGGCGGCAAGGAAAAGCTGTACCTCGCCGTGCTGGAGAAGGCCTACGCCGAGGTCAGGAAACTGGAATCGGCCATCGACGTGCGGCATCTGGCGCCGGTGGAGGCGATCCGGACGCTGGCGGAACTGACCTTCGACCACCACGAGGCGCATCCCGACTTCATCAAGCTCGTCAGCATCGAGAACATTCACCAGGCCGAGCACCTGCGCGAGTCGCGCATGCTCGCCGATCTCAGCGGGCCGGTCGCCGACCTCATCTCGCAGATCCTCGACGCCGGCCGCGCGAGCGGCGACTTCGTGGCCGAGGCGGACGCCGTCGACGTGCACATGATGATCAGTTCGTTCTGTTTCTTCCGGATCGCCAACCAGCACACGTTCGGCGTCCTGTTCGGCCGCGACATGACGGCGCCCGAACACCGGGAGCGTCACCGCGAGATGATCGGCGACATGGTCGTCGCCTACCTGACCGCCGCCGGACGCGGAGGACTCCGGGAGGGCGGGAACTAGCGGCCGCCAGATCGGCGGTCAGCCGATCTCGTCCGGAAAGCATCGGCGGCCATGGCGGGCTCACCGGACGACGATCTTCCCGGTGCTCTGCGGGAAGACGGGGTCGTTGTAGAAGTACTCGCCGCGCTCGGTGAACCTGTGCTCGTAGGACTCGCCCGGCTTCAGCCGCCCGCTGTTGAAGACGTGCTCGAAGAACGACGCGGCGCCGTGTGAGTGCCCGTTGCCGGCGGGGTTCACGAAGGTGACCTCGGTGCCGACCGGGACCGTCAGGTGCTGCGGCGCCATGGCGTTCTGCGCGACGGTGTTCTCCTCGCCGCCGGGCGCGCCGGCCACCGGGTCCCAGATCCGGCCGAGCGTGACCGTGTCGTTCACGGCGCCGCCCGCGACCGCCGCCGCGCGGATCTGGTTCCGCCTGGACGGCGGCGTGGGCGTGGGCGCCGGACCGACCTCCCCGCCGAGTTTGAACGCCCAGAGGTGGTCGCCCTTGGGGATGTCGGGGTAGGGCAGCCCGCTTCCGCCGGCGAAGACCGCGAGGTACTGCTCACCGTCGATCTCGTAGCTGATCGGGCTGGTGTGGACCCCGGCACCGCATTGCCAGGTCCACAGGTCACGGCCGTTGGTGTCGTCCATGGCGACGAGCACCCCGTCCGGCCGGCCCTGGAACATCACGCGCCCGGCCGTGGTGAGGATGCCGTTGCCGTGGGCGAGGGACCATTCGCCTTCCTTGCGCCACACGGGCTTGTTCGTGCGCGGGTCCACGGCGGCGAGGCCGCCCGAGAAGTACTCCCCGAAGGGGCGCGCGGTGTTGACACGTCCGCCGTTGGTGTTGGAGTAGGACGAGTTGATGAGCCCGTAGCCGACGTAGACGAACCCGGTGTGCGGGCTGAACGACAGGTACGACCAGTCCGCACCGCCGCCCGCGCCGGGGAACAGGATCGTGGCGTCGTCCCAGAACGGTGTGAAGATCCCCCCGGTCGGGTAGTACGGCACCGGCCTGGTGGCGTCGTGGAAACTCGGCGCCTGGTGGACGAACGGCTCGCCGCCCGGGAAGGGCTGGGTCGGCCAGGTCTTCTGGCGCGGCTCCTGCGGGACGGGCCGCTCGGTGATGCCGTGCACTGGCCTGCCGGTCGCGCGGTCCAGGATGTAGTACATCCCGACCTTGCTGCCGTACACCACGACCTTGCGCTTGCGGTGACCGATCTGCAGGTCGATCAGCACCGGGGCCATGACGTTGTCGTAGTCCCAGATGTCGTGGTGGACGGACTGGAAGTGCCAGCGGCGCTTCCCCGTCTTGGCGTCGATGGCGACCAGGCAGTTGGAGAACAGGTTCGCCCCGCCCCGGGTGGAGCCGTTCGTCCGGGGATAGGGGTTGCCGAACGTCCAGTAGACCAGGCCGAGCTCGGGGTCGATCGCCGGGTGTATCCAGCAGACGGCACCGCCGGTCTTCCAGGTGTCGCCCTCCCAGGTGTCGTTGCCGTACTCGCCGGGGCCGGGCGTGCCCCAGAACGTCCAGGCGACCTCGCCGGTCCGGGCGTTCAGCGCGTAGCCGCGGCCGCGGGCGCCGGCCGTGCTGCCCTCGGTCCCGACGTAGATGAGGCCGTCCCAGTAGACGACGGCCCCGGCGAGCCCGCCGCGGTTGCCCCCGCACTGCCCCTCCTCGGGGTCGCAGGACGGGTCGCCCTCCCCGGCGACGAGCAGCTCGCGCCGCCAGACGACGGCGCCGGTCCTCTGGTCGAGGGCGTAGACGATGTTCTCGCCGGAGGTGGTGAAGATCAGCCCCTCCCCCAGCCCCACGCCGCGCATGTTGGTCTGCCGGGCGCCGACGCTGGTCCGCCACCTGATCTCGCCGGTCCGGCCGTCGACGGCGAACACGTTCTGCTCGGCGGTCTGCACGTACAGGACGCCGTCCGCGGCGACGATCGTGCTCTGCTGCGAGCGGCCGGAGGCGCTGCCACCTTCGAGGTTGACGTGCCAGGCGCCGCCGAGGTGCTCGACGTTGCCGCGGTTGATCCTGCGGAGCGTGGAGTGGTTCTGGTTGGCGAGGTTGCCGCAGACCGTCGGGAAGTCGCGTCCGGTCGAGCCGAACGCGGCCGGCTGCCGGGGCACCGGCAGCGCGAGCCGGGAGCGGGCGGCCTCGGCCTGCGCCTCCGGAGCACGGAGCGGCGCGAAGGCCACGGTGCCGCCGGCGGCCGCCGCCGCGCCGGCCAGGAAGTTCCGTCGTTCCATGCCCTCTCCTCCAAAGGTCCGCTAGACGGACTCAAAGGTCCAGTGAACGGACGACACGGTAAGCCGGTTTCCGCCTCCTGACAAGAGCTCGCATGCGGGGTCCGGGGACAAAACCGCTGTTTTCGACGCCAATGTCTCACCAATTCAATCCGTCGCGGATCGGGTATTGCCGCCGCCGACATCGCATGAGATGTTCCTTGAACCTTTTGACGGTCCAACTAGACCGCTAGGCGGACCGCCAAGGACGCATGTCAGGAAGGAATCCGTTCCATGAGGAGACCCTCGTCCCCCCTCGTCGCCGGGGCCGCCGCCGCGCTCGGCACGGCCGCGGTGCTCGTCACCACGTCGCTGCTCGGCGGAGCGTCCGCCACCGCCGGCGCGCCGCTCGCCAAGCCCGAGGACCGCGGCGCCCAGCAACTCGGCGACCCCGACTACGGCGTGTGCCGCGGCACCGACCCGCGCTGCTACCACGACTGGGGCAACTTCGACCCGGCCGAGGGCTACGAGATCCTCGTCTACAGCCGGACGGCCGGACCCCGGCACGCCAACCTCGGGCCCAGTCTCCCGGCGGGCATGAACCCGCCGCTCGGCGACGCGAACGTGGCGCAGAAGGCCCTGGTCGAGATGGGCCGGACGAACGGATTCTCCGTCGACTGGACCGAGGACGTGGCGCAGCTGTCCTCCCCGGCCAGGCTCTTCGGCTACAACGCGGTCGTGTTCCTCAGCACGACCCGCGACACCCTCGACGACGCGGCCCAGACGTCGCTGCGGCAGTACATCCGTGGCGGCGGCGGATTCGTCGGCGTCCACAACGCGTTCGGGACCGAGTACAACTGGCCGTGGTACGAGGGCCTCCTCGGCGGCGCCAACTTCTACGACCATCCGCGCGAGCAGCCCGGGACCGTCCAGACCGTCGACCGCGAGGACGTCTCCACCGCCGGGTTGCCGAGCCGCTGGACCTTCGCCGACGAGTGGTACAACCTCGTCCCCTTCCCGAGCCGGGTGCGGTTCCTGGCGACCGTGGACGAAAGGACCCTGGTGCAGGGCGCCACGGGCAACATGAACCACCCGGGGCACGGCTCGTTCCACCCGGTGGCCTGGTGCCAGTACTACGACGGCGGACGCGCCTGGCTCACCACGCTCGGCCACGACGCCGAGGCGTTCACCGACGACGGCAGCGCCTTCGCCGGGGCGAAGGAGTTCCAGAGCCTGCTGCTCAACGGGATCGAGTCCGCGATGGGCGAGAAGCCCTTCTGCCGCTGACGCCCGGAGCACCGGTCCCCCGTGCCCGCCCGCTTCACAGGCCCAGGTAGATGCGGCGGACGCGGACGTCGTCGCGCAGTTCGCGTGAGGTGCCGGTCATGGCCACCTCCCCGTTCTCCATGACCACGCAGTCGCTCGTGGCCTCGAAGGTCAGCTTGGCGTTCTGCTCGACCAGCAGCAGGCTCAGCCCCTCCTCGCGCAGCCGCAGCAGCACGGCGAGGATGTCCTCCACGAGCTTCGGCGACAGCCCCATGGACGGCTCGTCCAGGAGGATCAGCCGCGGCCGGGCCATCAGCGCCCTGCCGACGGCCAGCATCTGCTGCTGCCCGCCGGACAGGGCGCCGGCGAGCCGGGACCGCATCTCCGCCAGCACCGGGAACAGCTCGTAGACCCCGGCGAGGGCCTCCCTGGTCCCGGTGTCGCGCCACGACCGGGCGTAGGCGCCCAGCATCAGGTTCTTCTCGACGGTGAGGCCGGGGAAGACGTGCCGCCCCTCGGGGACGTAGCCGATGCCGTGCCGGACGACGTCGCGCGCCCTGACCTTCGCCAGGTCGGTGTCCCCGAAGGTGACGCGGCCGCCGCTGCGCGGCACCAGGCCCATCAGCGCCTTGAGCGTGGAGGTCTTGCCCGCGCCGTTCGCGCCGATGATGCCCACCGACTGGCCGGGCTCGACGGTGAAGCCGATCGAGCTGACCGCGCAGACCCCTCCGTAGTGGACGGACAGGTCCTCCACCGTGAGGGTCGCGCCCTCCCTCCTCGGGGGCGTCTTCTCGTCTCGGGTTCCGGCGGAGGTCGTGTCGGCGTTCATGAGGTCACCTCGCTGGTGTCCGGAAGGGGCATCCCGGCCATGGCGGAGTCGCCGAGGTAGGCCTCGATCACCGCGTGGTCGGCGACCACCTCGGCGGGCGTGCCCTCGGCGATCACCGAGCCGCCGCCGAGCACGGTGACCCGCTCGCACAGCGACATCACCAGGCCCATGTTGTGCTCGATGAGGACGACGGTGACGCCGCTGTCGCGGATCGACCGGACGATCTCGGCGAGCTGGCGGACCTCCTCGCCGTTCAGCCCGGCCGCCGGCTCGTCGAGCAGCAGCAGGCGCGGCCCGGCCGCCATGGCGCGGGCGATCTCGATGCGCCGCTGGATGCCGTAGGGCAGCGAGCCCGGCGCGGCGCCGGCGAACCCGGTCAGCCCGAAGCGGTCGAGCAGCTCGTCCGCCCGCCGGTGCAGCCGGCGCTCCTGCCGCCAGACCCCGACGGGCCACAGCGCGTACCGCCAGATCGCCCGGGTGCGGGACCGGTCCAGCGCGACCAGGAGGTTGTCCCGGACGCTCAGCTCCCCGAACAGGCGCAGGTTCTGGAAGGTGCGGGCCACGCCCAGCATGGAGAGCCGGTACGGGCGCGAGCCCGACACGACCCGCCCGTCCATGAGCACCCGGCCGCCGGACGGCCTGTAGAAGCCGCTGATGACGTTGAACAGCGTCGTCTTCCCCGAGCCGTTCGGGCCGACGATGCCGCGGATCTCCCCGCGCCGCACCGTCAGCGAGACGTCCTTGAGCGCCTTGAGACCGCGGAAGTGCTTGGCGATCTCCCGGATCTCCAGCAGCGGTTCACCGCCCGGCCCGGTGCCGCCCGCGGCATCGGCGGCGTCCACCGGCTCGTACGGGCGGAACGGGCGCAGCACGGCGCGCTCGGCGGTCCGGCCCCGGCGGCGGTGCACCAGGGTCCTCACCCGCGCCGGGACTCCCGCGAGCCCCGTCGGCGCGAACACCACCATGAGGACCACGACGGCGCCGAAGCCGAGCTGGGCGTAGGTCGGGTAGTCGACGAGCTGCTCGCGCACGAGCGTCAGCCCGACCGCGCCTACGACGCAGCCGACGAGGCTCTGCCGTCCGCCGATCACCACCATGGCGAGCAACAGGAACATGTTGGCGATGTTGAAGGTGTCGGGCGCGACGTAGCGGATGAGCCCGGCGTAGAGGATGCCGGCGAGGCCGCCGAAGACGCTGGAGAGCATGAACGCGGTCATCCGCAGCAGCGGGATCTCCGCGCCGACGGCGCCGGCGGCCAGCGGGTCGTCCCGCATGGCCATCATCCTGCGGCCGAGCCCGGTCCGGACGACGAACAGCCCGAACGCCAGCGCGCCCGCGAACACCACCACTTCGAGGTAGTAGTACAGGTACTCGCTGGACAGGTCGACGCCGAACATCGGCGGGACGGGGATGGCGGAGATTCCCTCCGCGCCGCCGGCCAGCTCGGCGTTGGTCGTCCAGTTGATGAACCCCAGCGCGAGGCCGAGGGTGACGATGCCGAGGTAGTGCGACTGCATCCGCAGCGCCGGGATGCCGACCAGCAGCCCGATCAGGGCGGTGGCCACGAGGGCGATCAGAGCGGCGGGCCAGAACCCGAGTCCCTTGTCGGTGGTGAGGATCGCGGTGGCGTACGCGCTGACCCCGAAGAAGGCCACCTGGGCGAGGTTGATCTGGCCGGCGATCCCCATGGCGAGGCCCATGCCGATGGCCAGCAGCGCGAACACCAGCGCGATGTTGACGACGTGGATGGCGTAGCCGCCGAGCTGGTACGGCAGCAGCCAGGCGACCAGGACGAGCGCGACGAGCGTCGCGAGCCCCGGGGTGCGGCGGTGGCGGAGGAGGGCGTTCATGCGCGGCTCACCGTCGTCTCGCCGAAGAGGCCGGTCGGCCGGATCATGATGGCCACGGTGAACACCAGGAACACCACCAGTTCGGAGTAGCCCTGGAAATGCCCCGCGGCGAACGAGTCGAGGATCCCGATGAGGAAGCCGCCGGCGATCGCCCCGGGCACGTTCCCGCAGCCGCCGAGCATGGCGGCGGCGAAGCCCTTGATCCCGATGGTCCCGCCCATCGTCGGGTTCACGTACAGCAGCGGGCCGACGAGCCCGCCGGCCAGCGCGGCGAGCCCGGCGCCGACGGCGAAGGCGATGGCGTTGCTGCGGCCGACGTGGATGCCGACCGCGGTGGCCGCCTCGTGGTCCATGGCGACCGCCTGCATGGCGGCGCCCATCTTCGTCCGCTGGAGGAAGCCGACGAGCAGCAGCACCGCGAGCGCCGCGATGAGCAGCACCACGAGGTCGTAGGTGCGCACGCGCAGCCCGAGGAACTCCAGCGGAGCGGCCTTGACCGGGGACGCGACGGCGCGGCCGGTGGCGCCCCAGATGAGCACCGCGACGGCCTGCAGGACCATCCCGAAGCCGATCGTGCCGATCAGCATCAGGGTGAAGTCCCTGTTCTCCAGCGGGCGCAGGACCCGCTCGATGAACAGGCCGATGAGCGCGGTGATCCCGATGGCCAGCGCCATGGCGAGCGCGAAGGGCAGCCGGCTGGACATGGAGAAGGTGGAGGCGGTGTAGGCGCCGATCATGAGCACGTCGGCGTGCGCGAAGTTGACCAGGCCCATGGTGCGGTAGACGAGGGAGAACCCCATGGCGACGAGGGCGTAGATCGCGCCGAGGCTCAGCCCGCCGATGAGTGTCTGGAGGAAGACCTGCATGGCTCTCTTTCTGACGCGGGCCGGCGGAGGGGCCGGCCGGGGACGGGGCGGGCGGCCGGGCACCGTGCTCGGTGCCGGCGTCCGGCCGCCGACGCCCGTCCGGTCGCCGGATCAGGTTCCGGCCTCGACGACCGTCCCGTTCTTCATGATCCCGATCGTGGTGGCCTTGATGCCTACCCCCGTCTCGTCGTAGGCGAAGTCGCCGAGCAGGCCCTGGTACCGCACCGCGCGGATCGCGTCGGCGAGCTTCCGCCCGGTCGCGACGCCGCTGTTCTTCAGTGCGGTGAGCAGGATCTGCGCTCCGTCGTAGGCCTTGGCGCCGTGCAGTTCGGCGTCCTCGCCGTAGGCGGCCTTGTAGGCGGCCGCGAACCTCTTGGACGCCTCGCTCACGTCGTTGCTGAGGTAGGGCGAACTGACGATGGTCCCCTCGGCGTTCTTGACGCCGGCCGTGTCGCGGTACACCGGGGTGCCCTGCGGCGCCGCGCCGGCGAACGGCACGGTGATGCCGAGGTCGCGGGCCTGCTTGACGATCAGCCCGGACTCCACCTCCTCGGCGCCGAGGAAGATCACCTCCGGCGACCTCTGCCGGATCTTGGTGAGCTGGGCGCTGAAGTCCTTCTGGTCGGTGGTGACGACCTCGTCGGCGACGGGCTTGAGGCCCCGGTCCCCGAGCGCCTTGAGGAAGGCGTCGTGCTCGCCCTTGCCGTAGGACCCGTTGTTGCTGATCATCGCGATCTTCTTCATCTTCTTCTGATCGACGACGTACTTGGCCAGGGTCTCGTCGTAGGTCGTGCTCGTGGGTCCGTTGAGGAAGAGGAACGGGCTCTTCAGGGCCACCATGCCCGGCGACTGCCCGGAGGCGATGTTGGGGATCTCCGCCTGCCTGAGCGAGGGCGCCATGGCGATCGTGACGGCGCTCTCCGCGGTGCCGAGCATCGCGATGTACCCCTGGCTGTCGATCTTGCGGGCGAGGTTCGTCCCGACCGTGGGGTCGCCCTGGTCGTCGAAGACGGCCAGCTGGATCTTCCTGCCGTTGACGCCGCCCTTGGCGTTCCACTCGTCGACGGCGAGCTTGACGCCCTTGTGCTCCCACTTGCCGAGCGAGCTCAGCTGCCCGCTCTGGGCGTCGACGACGGCGATCTTGATCGGCCCGCTGCCGCCGGAGCCGGAGTCCTTCGACTCACCGGGGGCACCGCACGCCGCGGTCAGGCCCGCGGCGAGGACTCCGGCGGCCAGGGCGGTGACACGGAGTCTGGGGATGTTGAACATTGCTTCACCTCGGTGGGTGGCTGTCGGGGTGGGTGGGGGTCGGTCGGCTCAGATGGCGGGCAGCGTGGGGTGGCCGCTGCCGTCCGGGAAGACACCCTGGTAGATGTCGTTGATGTTCCAGTGCCCGGGTGTGGGCACGGGCTCGTTGACCATGGGCACGTCCAGGACCGCCGGGCGGCGCGCGCCGACGGCCGCGCGCAGCGCCGGCAGCAGTGCCTCCGGCGCGTCGATCCGGTGGCCGTCGGCTCCGCACGCCTCGGCGAAGGCGGCGAAGTCGGGGCTGTAGGGCCGGCCGTCCGGGTCGCGGAACTCGCAGCCGTAGCCCGCGCCGAAGTTGGCTGTCTGCAGGTCGGCGATCGTGCCGTGGGCGCGGTTGTTCATCACCACGAACACGACCGGCAGTCCCTGCTCGACCGCCATCGGGACGGCCGGCAACTGGGCGCTCATGCCGCCGTCGCCGACCAGCGCGACCACGACCCTGCCGGGCGCGCCGATCTGCACGCCGACGGCCGCGGCGGGGCCGAAGCCCATGGTGGACGCGCCGCCGGGGGTGATGAAACGCCCCTCGGCGGGCAGCTCGTAGCACTGGGCCACGCCGTTCTTGTTCCAGCCGACGTCGGTGACCAGCACCGCGTCGGCCGGGAGCGCCTCCCGCAGGTCGGCGAGGATGCGCTCGGGCCGGAGCGGGAAGTCGGCGCCGCGGCCGCGCTCGCGGCTCTGCGCGAACAGATCGGAGCGGGCGGCGCGGATGCGCTCGCGCAGCTCCGGGCGCGCCACGGGCTCGGGCCGGACGGCCCGCACGGCCTCCTCGACCGCCTGGACGGCGAGGGTCACGTCCGCGACGGCGCCGATCTCCACCGGATAGTTGCGGCCGATCTCCGCCGGGTCGATGTCGATCTGGATGAGCCGTCCCGGCGCCGCGCCGTCCGCCGGGACGGCGGCGCCGAGGTTCCAGGTGTGGCGGGGGTCCCACGAGCTGGCGTCGGTCTCGGCGAACCGGGTGGCGAGGGCGAGCACGACGTCGGCCGTGCGGGCGTAGTCGTTGGTGGTGCGCAGCCCCCAGAAGCCCGGCATGCCGAGCAGCAGCGGGTGGTCGTCCGGCACGGTGCCCTTGCCCATCAGCGAGTGGACCATGGGGACGTCGAGGTGTTCGGCGAGGGCGAGCAGGGCGCGGCGGCCGGTCTCGCCGCGCAGACCGCCGCCGAGGTAGATCAGCGGCCGTTCGGCCTCGGCGAGCCGCACGGCGATCCGCTCGGCGACGTCGGCGGGCAGGGCGGGCACCCCCTCGTGCGCCGGGAGCGGGTGCTCGGCCGGGGCGACGGGCCGTGAGAACAGGTCCATCGGCACGTTGAGCAGCACCGCGCCGGGACGTCCGGAGGAGGCCGTCCAGAACGCCCGCTCGGTGAAGCGGGCGAGGTCCTCGGCACGGTGGACGTGCCAGGCGCGCTTGACGAAGGGCCGGTAGACGGCGGTCTGGTCGGCGTCGGCGTGGAGGTTGACCTCCTGGTGCGGGTGCCGGCCGTGGTAGTAGGACGGGACGTCGCCGGCGATGGCGACCAGCGGCACCGAGTCCAGCGCGGCGGTGGCCACGCCGGTGACGGCGTTCATCATGCCCGGCCCGACGTGGACGAGCAGGACGCCGGGCCTGCCGGAGGCGCGGGCGTAGCCGTCGGCGGCGTGCGCCGCGGCCTGCTCGTGGCGCGCGATGACGAAGGTGATGGGGCTGCGGCTCAGCGCGTCCAGCAGGGCGATGTTGGTGTGGCCGCAGGTCCCGAAGACGTACTCCACGCCGTAGCCCTCGAGCTGCCGGACGAGCGCCTCCGCCGCGGACACCGACACGGCGCTGTCGTCACGGGGGTGGACGTCCACGGTCATGAGGCGTTCTCCTCGGTTCGGGGCAGGCTGATCCAGGTCTTGCCGGCGATGCGGGCCGCCCGCGCGAACGCCGCGGGCGCCTCGGCGAGCTCGAAGCGCTCGCGCAGCACCCTGCCGGGGTGCAGGTCGTGCTCGGCGAGCGTCGCGATCGTGCGGGGGAAGTCGGCCGGGTGGTCGTAGATGAGGCAGCCGCGCAGGGTCAGGCGGCGCTGCACGAGAGTGAAGGTGGAGAGGCGGGCGGGACGGCCGCCCTGCCCGACGGCGATGAGGGAGCCGCCGGGGGACGTGCGCTCCAGCGCCCGCTCGAACGCCTCCGGGGCGCCGGAGGTCTCGATCACCACCGGGAAGGTCGTCCCGGACGGCGGTTCGGAGGCGTCCTCGGCCCCGAGCTCCCGTGCCAGCGCCCGGCGCCCGGGGTGGGGCTCGACAACGAAAGGGACTCCCCCGGCATGCGTGACGGCCACCGAGACCAGCAGCCCCTGGGAGCCCGCGCCGACGACCAGGCACCGGTCCCCCGGAGCGAGGCCGCTCATGCGCACGGCGTTCAGCGCCACCGTGAACGGCTCCACGCAGACGACGTCGGTGTCGTCCCAGCCGTCCGGGACGGGCCAGGTGAAGCGGGCCGGGACGGCGACGCGCTCGGCCAGCAGACCAGGCTCGGAGATGCCGGCCGCCCGGCGGTTCCTGCAGCCCGCCGTGGCACCGGTCCGGCACGGCGCGCAACGCAGGCACGGATAGTTGGGTTCGACGACGACGCGCTGCCCGGGGAAACGGTCGGCGACCCGCTCGCCGGCGGCCACGACGACGCCGAACGCCTCGTGCCCGAGCACCCACGGCAGGGCGGGCACCGGGCGGTGGCCGGAGACGACCGCCAGGTCGGAGCCGCACAGCCCGACCCCGTGGACCGCGACGACGACCTCGTCCGGGCCGCAGGCCGGCTCGGGCCGGTCGTCCACGACCTCCACCGTCTCCGGCGCGAGGAGCGCGACCGCCTTCACGCGGCGCCCCACAGCGAGGTGCCGCGAAGCATCAGCGTCTTGACGACGGTGTAGTCCTCGATCATGCAGCGGGGCGACTCGCGCCCGAAGCCGGAGTCCTTGACGCCCCCGAAGGGCACGTGGTCCAGGCGGTAGTTGGACGAGCCGTTGACGACGAGCCCGCCGACCTCCAGCTCGCGCCAGGCCGTGACGATCCGGTCGAGGTCGCGGGTGAACAGGCCCGCCTGGAGGCCGTACCGGCTCTCGTTGCACTGCTCGACGACGCCGTCGAAGTCGTCGAACGGCATGACCGCGACCAGCGCGCCGAAGACCTCCTCGCGCACGAGCGAGGCGCCGGGCGGCGGATCGGCCACGACCGTCGGCAGGGCGGTGGCCCCCTCCCGCCGGCCGCCGAGGAGCACGCGCGCCCCCTGCTCGGCGGCCTCCGCGCTCCAGCGCACCACCCGTTCGGCGGCTTCCTCGTCCACCATGGAGCCGACGTCGGTGCGCGGATCCAGCGGATCGCCCACGGTCAGCGACTTCACCTCGGCGGTGAACCCGTCCAGGAACTCCTCGAAGCGCGAGCGGTGGACGTAGACGCGCTGGACGGAGATGCAGCTCTGGCCGGAGTTGCTGTAGCCGGTGCGGGCGCAGATCCGGGCGGCCCCGGCGATGTCGGCGTCCTCGCACACGATCGTGGCGGCGTTCCCGCCCAGTTCCAGCACCAGGCGCTTGGCCCCGGCCGCCCTGGCGACCGCCGCCCCGGTGGCGGCGCTGCCGGTGAAGCTGATGACGGCGACCTCTTCCGCCGCGCACAGCTCGGCGCCGACCGCGCCGTCCCCGTGCAGCAGCTGGACGGCCTCCACGGGCATGCCCGCCTCGACCAGCAACGCGACGACGGCCGTGGAGACGGCGGGGGCCTGCGGCGGCGCCTTGACGATCGTGGTGTTGCCGGCGGCGAACGAGGCGCCCAGCTTGTGCGCGAGAAGGTTCGCCGGCGCGTTGAAGGGGGTGATGGCGAGCGCCACGCCCGCCGGGGCCCGGTAGGTGAAGGCGGTGTCGGCGACCCCGCGGGCCCACCCGGCGACCGGAAGGGTCTCTCCCCCGATCTGCCGCGCCTCGGCCGCGCAGACGGCGAACGTGTCGGCCACACGGTCGATCTCGCCCCGGCCGTCCTTGACGGGTTTGCCCAGCTCGAGGGCGAGAAGCCGGGCCAGGTCGTCGCGGTTGCCGGTGGCGGCGCGCGAGGCCCGCTCCAGCACGTCCGCCCGCGAGGCGGGCGCCAGCCGCGCCACGGTCCGGGCGTAGGCGCGCGCATGGCCGCGGACGGCGGCGACCTCGGCGGGCCCGGCGGCCGGCGCCCGGCTGACCGTCGTGCGCAGATACGGTCCGACGCGCTCGCTCTGCGGACCGTCCGTACTCCACCGGCCCCCGATGAGGGCCGCCGCCTGTACCGGCCCGCCCTCCACGGCCGCCGCGAGCACCGCTTCCAGCATCCGTTCCTCCTGATCCGCTAAGCGGTCTATTCGTGCCATCATGCGGACTTCGCGTTAACGTAGGGGCCACCGCCGGGTGCCGGCAAGGGCCGCGATGGAGGAACTTGCGCGGCACGACTCGGCCATGGGGACTCCTGCACGGCACTCCACCTCCACCGCTCGTAATGTTCGAACCAGTGAGTTAGTTATAGGTGACCGGGCTCACAAGGGGAAGAGCGCACGGGAAAATCATCGCGAGATGACCCCAGAAAGACCGACTAATGGTCCAACTAGACCGCTATGTGGACTACGTGTAACGTACGAACCGTCCCCCGCCCCAGGGGCGCGGTCTTCGCCGGTTCCGCGTCCCCTCGACGGCGGAAAACCCGGGACACTCGTGCTTCCACCGTCCCGGACCAGAATCGGGGAGAACCAGTGAGCCCAGCGAAGAAGAACGGCGGCGACCAGGCGGCCGACGCCGGGGGCGTCCGCAGCGTCCAGCGCGCCGTCGAGATCATGTCCTTGCTCGGCGAGGAGCGCCCCGTCATCTCGATCCGCGAGATCGTCGAGGCGACCGGCCTGGCGAAGACGACGGTCATCCGGCTCGTCCAGACGCTGGAGCAGAACGGCCTGCTGTGGGCCGCCCCCAACGGCTACCTTCCCGGGCCCGGCCTGTGGCGATGGGCGCACCTCGCGCGCAGCAGCTGGGAGCTGCCGCCGGAGACCCGCAAGTTCATGCGGGACCTCGGCGCCCGCCGCCGCGAGACGGTGAACCTCTACATGGTCCGCGACATCTACCGGGTCTGCGTCGCGCAGCAGGAGAGCCCCCAGCCGCTCCGGCACGTCGTGCACATCGGCGACGAGCTGCCGCTCTGGGCGGGCGCGTCCTCCAAGGTCCTGCTGCGCGACGCCCCCGAGCCCCTCCTGCGACGCGTCGCCGTCGCCTCCCCCTACGGCGAGGGCCACGTCAAGCGGCTGCGGGAGTGGATCGACGAGGCCGCCCACCAGGGCTGGGCCGACAGCCACGGCGAGCGCGAGGACGGCCTGTCCGCCGTCGCCGTCCCCGTCATCGGACGGTCCGGCACGGTCGTCGCCGCCCTGTCGCTCAGCGGTCCCACGGTCCGCTTCCCCGGGGAGATCGTCGAGCAGTACGCCGCGGATCTGCGCCAGGTGGCGAAGGAGATGTCCGAACGCGGTTTCGACCACCCGCTCAGCCCCGCGCGCTGAACCCGCGCGGGGCCGGTTCCAAAGGAGCAACCGCATGCCAGAGCGACCGCTCAGCGGCGTCCGGGTCCTCGACCTGACCAACGTCCTGGCCGGACCGTACTGCAGCTACCAGCTGATGCTGCTCGGCGCCGAGGTCCTCAAGATCGAGGTGCCGGGGCAGGGCGACCTCGCCCGGCACCTCGGTCCGGACGCCGAGCTGAACCGGACCGGCATCGGCGCCTCGTTCCTGGCGCAGAACGCGGGCAAGAAGTCCGTCGAGACCGACCTCAAGGACGCCGCGGGCCGCGCCGAGTTCGAGGACATGGTCCGCGGCGCCGACGTGCTCCTGGAGAACTTCCGCGCCGGCGTCCTGGCGAGGCTCGGCTTCGGCTGGCCGCGGCTGCGCGAGCTGAACCCCCGGCTGGTCTACTGCGCCATCTCCGGCTTCGGGCAGACCGGCCCGATGAGCCAGGCCCCCGCCTACGACCAGATCATCCAGGGCCTCTCCGGGATGATGAGCATCACCGGGACCAGCGACACCGCCCCGCTCCGGATCGGCTTTCCCGTCTGCGACACCGTGGGCGGGCTCACCGCGGCCCTGCACATCTGCGCCGCCCTGGCGGGCCGCGACCGCACCGGAGAGGGAACGTTCCTCGACGTCTCCATGCTGGAGTCGGCGGTGTCCGCCATGGGCTGGGCGATCTCCAACTACCTCGTCAGCGGCGTCCCGCCCGAGCCCATGGGCACCCAGAACGCCACCGCCGCCCCCTCGGGCACCTTCGAGACCTCCGACGGTCCCCTCAACATCGCAGCCAACCGCCAGCGGCAGTTCGAGACACTGTGCGCCCTCATCGACCGGCGCGACCTCCTCGACGACCCGCGCTTCACCGACCGGGAGCAGCGCAAACTGCACCGCGACGAATTGACCGGCGAGCTCAACCTCGCCCTGCGCCGCCGCACCGCCCGCGAATGGGAGGGGATGCTCAGCACGGCCGGCGTCCCCGCCGCCCGCGTCACCACCGTCCCCCAGACGGTCGAACTGGACCAGCTCGACCACCGGGGCTTCTTCACCGAACTCCCGTTCCCCGACGACTCCGGACGCGTGTTCAAGGTCGTCGGCAGCGGCGTCCTGCACGACGGCGAACCGCTGCGCCCCACCGGCCCCCCGCCCCTGCTCGGCGAGCAGAACCCCGAGCGCGGTGCCCTGGCGGGCCGCTGGAACGGCCGGAACGCCGCCACCCCATGACCGACCGTCGAGCGCAGGAGGCTCCCGTGAACGACATCGACCCGACGGGCGCCGTCGCGGAATGGTGGGCGACCGCCATCACCCGCATGGAACCCGGCGTCATCGAACTGCGCGGCCGCCCCGTCCAGGACCTCATCGGCACCACCGGCCTCACCTCCATGATCTGGCTGATGCTGCGCGGCGACCTCCCGGCACCCCGGCAGGCGGCCCTGCTGGAGGCGGCGCTCGTCGCCGCCGTCGACCACGGCCCCCAAGCCCCCTCGATCGCCATCGCCCGCATGGCCGCCACCTGCGGCGTCGGCCTCAACAACGCCGTCGCCAGCGCCGTCAACACCCTCGGCGACACCCACGGCGGCGCGGGCGAACAGTGCGTCCGGCTCCTGGACGACGTCCTGCGGCGCGAGGCCGCCGGCCTCGACCTCCGCACGGCGACCGAGCAGACCATCGCCGCCTGGCCGCGCCACCTCCCGGGATTCGGCCACCGCTTCCATCCCCGCGACCCCCGCCGCGACCCGCTGATCGGCCTGGTCGAGGACGCCGTCCGCGACGGCGTCGTCCCCGGCGACCACCTCCGCGCCGGAACGTCGGTGGAGACCCTCCTCGCCGAGGGCCGCGACAGGCCCGTCCCGATGAACATCGACGGCGCCACCGCCATCATCTACGCCGAACTCGGATTCCCCGCCCCGCTCGCGCGCGGCCTGTTCGTCCTCAGCCGCAGCATCGGCATCCTCGCCCACGCCTGGGAGGAGACCCAGAGCGGCCGGCGCAACAAGGGCCCCATCCCCCGCACGATCCTCCCGGCGCGGCCTGGACGCACTGACACGGCCTGAAAGTCTCTTCAGGCGTTGCCTCCCCATCGGGGCCCGCATACCGGGCGAGAGTCATCTCGGTCTCCTTACGGGAGCCCCGCCCGCGCCCGCACCATCGGCCTGGTCGCGCCTATGTCCCCCGTGCGAGCTACCGGCGAATGTCCTCCGTGCGGGGAAGATCGCGGGGTCGCCGACTCCCTAGCGTTCGTCCTGGCCGAGCCGATCGGTCCGAGGAAGCCCGCGGAAGAAGTCTTGCAGAGGAGCCGGCATGCGGTCGTTGAAGCAACTCCTGCCCGTCGCAGCGGTCGCTTTCGTTGGCGGCCGGGGCCTTATGGCCGTGAAGGACAACGCGCTTCTGAGCCTGGTCCTCGGTGTCGCGACGGCCGCGCTCGCCGTGTTGGTGTACGCCCGGATGGTGCGGTGGTCCGAGCGCCGCGCGCCTGACGAGGTCGCCGCCGAAGGCGCCATCGCCCGTACCGTCCTGGGGACGCTGATCGGGTTCGGGTGGTTCGCGGCCGTCATCGGGAACATCGCCTTCCTCGACGGCTACCGGGTCGACGGCTTCGGGACGGCGACGGGCCCGGTCGGCCTGTTCGGCTTCATGGCCGCCGCCGCCGTGACGGAGGAACTGATGTTCCGCGGCGTCCTGTTCCGGGTCGTCGAGGAGCGCGCCGGCACGTGGACGGCGCTGGCGCTGACCAGCGTGCTGTTCGGCCTGTGGCACATGCTCAACCCGGACGCCACCGTGTGGGGCGCGGTCGCCATCGCGGTCTCGGCCGGCGGAACGCTCGCCGCCGTGTACGCCGCCACCCGCAACCTCTGGGAGCCGATCGGACTGCACTTCGGCTGGAACTTCGCCGAGGCCGGCATCTTCGGCACCGAGGTGTCCGGCAATGGCAGAACGGAAGGGCTTCTGCGAGGCGTGACGTCCGGACCGGACCTGCTCACCGGCGGCCGGTTCGGGCCGGAGGCGAGCCCGTACACGGTCGTGTTCGGCGTGCTGCTGACGATCGCCTTCATGTGGCTGGCCCACAGGCGGGGCAACCTGGTTCCCCGGAGGCCCGGCGCCCGCGGGGCCGCGGCCGCTACCCTCGCCCAGTGATCGATCTGCGGCGGGTCGAGGCCCTGTGGCGGAGTCGGAACGTGATCGTCCGCGATCTCCCGCTCGCGCTCCTGCTCATCGTCATGTCGTTCCTGCCGGTGCTCCGCGGCCATGAGACGCATGTCGGCGAACTTCCGGCCCGTCCCTTCGACGCGCTGGCCATCGCGGCGCTCGCCCTCCACTGCCTCCCGCTCGCGGTGCGCCGGCGGTGGCCGGGCGCGTGCCTCGTCCTGGTGTCGCTCGGATTCGCCGTCGCGGAACTCCGCGGGTACCACATGGTCGCGGGTACCGCATTGCCCATCGCGCTGATGAGCGCCGGCGCCCACCTGGAACGCCACCGGCGTATCACTGTGATCGTCCTGTCCGCCGCGTACGTGCCGCTGGCCGTCGCGCTCCACCGGCTCGGCGGGGCCGAGCATCTGGACGGGTACGTGATCTTCTACCTTGCGCTGGCCGTCGTCTGGGGCATCGGGTCCTGGCTGCGTTCCACCCGCACCGCCGAGGCCGAGCGCCGCCTCCGCATCGCCGAGGCCACCCGTGCCGCCGAACGCACCCGCATCGCCCGCGAGCTCCACGACGTCGTGACCCACCATGTGACGGCGATGGTCGTGCAGGCCGAGGCGGCACGGTACCTGACCGGCGCGCCCGATCGGCTCGACGCGACCCTGAACGCCGTCTCCGACACCGGACGGCGCGCCATCACCGACCTGCGGCACCTGCTCGACCTGCTCAACCCCGACCACGGCACGCCGCCCCGAGACGACGCCGGGACGGAGTCCACCGGCGACCTCCGCACCCTCGTGGAGCAGACGCGCAAGGCCGGGCAACCGGTGGAGTTCACCGAGGAGGGCGAGCCCGCCGAGTCCGCCGGCAGCGCCGAGCTGGTGGCGTACCGGGTCGTCCAGGAGGCCCTGACCAACGCCCTCAAGCACGCCCACGGCAACCGCACTTTCACCCGGGTGCGCTACGGCGAGAAGGAGATCATCGTGCAGGTCGGCACCGACGGTCCCGGAAAGCGGATCGGGACCCCCGGCGGGAGCGGGCGGGGCCTGGCCGGGCTCCGCGACCGGGTCGGCGCTCTCGGCGGCGAGTTCAGCGCGGGCGCGGAGGCCGGCGGCGGTTTCGTCGTGCGGGCGCGCATCCCGACGGGGAGCCCGTCGTGAGCGCACCCGTCCGGGTGCTGGTCTGCGACGACCAGGCGCTGATCCGCACCGGCTTCGCGACGATCATCGATGCCCAGCCCGACCTGGAGGTGGTGGGCGAGTGCGGGAACGGGCGGGCCGGGGTCGACCTCGCCCGCCGCCTGAACCCGGACATGGTGGTGATGGACGTCCGGATGCCGGTGCTCGACGGCATCGGAGCGACGCGCCTGCTGGCCGGCGCCGGGGTCGAGGACCCCGTCAAGGTGCTCGTGGTGACGACGTTCAACCTGGACGAGTACGTGTACGAGGCGCTGCGCGCGGGCGCGAGCGGGTTCCTGCTCAAGGACGCCCCACCGGCGCAGATCCTGCACGGTATCCGCACCGTCGCAGCCGGGGCCGCTCTGCTGGCGCCCGAGGTGACGCGGCAGCTCGTCGGCAGGTACGCGGCGCGGATCCGGCCCGCCCCCGGCACGGCGGACGACGTCGCGCTGACCTCGCGCGAACTGGAGGTGTTGCGCCTCATCGCCGACGGCCTTTCCAACCGCGAGATCGCCGCGACTCTGGTCCTCAGCCAGGAGACCGTCAAGACCTACGTGTCGCGCGTCCTCACCAAACTCGATCTGCGCGACCGCGTGCAGGCCGTCGTCTACGCCTACCGCAACGGCCTGGTCACCTGACCGTCCGCCGCTGGATCGGCTCGGCGCCTGGTCGCCACGGTGTCGTCGGCGCGACAGCGGTTGCGCGGCCATCCGCGAGGGGACGGCTCGACGGGGTGGGGCGCTCGTGGTGTGCCGCTCACCGAGGGGACGCGTCGATCTGTACGCGGTGTCGGTCGTCGGAGAAGAGGAACGCCGCCAGTGCCCGTCCCTGTTCATCGACGCCGGCGCGGTCGTCCCGGGAGAAGCGGCGCAGCGGGGTGACGCTCACGTTGCCGTCCTCGATGCCCCAGGTCGCGGCCACCCGGCCGTCGACCAGGACGACGCGGGCACCGGCGACCGACAGTCCGCGATGGGCGTCGTCGACGATTCGGCTGCGGTCCTGGTAGCCGAGGAGTGCGTTGTCGAAGGCCGGCAGGAAGCGCACGGGGGCGGGGGTGTCGGGATCGGGACGCGGTGCGTCGGGCAGGTCAAGCAGTTCCCGGCCTCGCTCGTCGCGGAAGGCGACCAGCTCCTCGCGTATCGCGGCGACCGCGGCGGGCAGGCCGGCGAGGCCGCACCAGGCGCGCAGGTCGGCCGTGGCGGCGGGTCCGTACGCGGCCAGGTAGCGCCGGACGAGTGTCTCGCCGACCGGATCGGCGCCCTCCCGGGCCGGGGGATCGATCTCGCGCCCCAGCCAGGAGGACAGCGGGACGTTGCGGACCCCCGCCTTCGTGCGCCACATCCCGCGCGGCGGCAGTTGCACCATCGGGACAAGGGCGGAAACCAGCATCTCGCCCAGCGCCCGCGGGCCCGGGTCCGGCCACCGGTCGGCGAGCGCCCGGCCGAGCTCGGGCATCGAGCGGGGCTCGCCGTCGGCCAGCACCGCCCGGCCCTCCGCGGCGAGCTCGTCGAGGTCCACTCCGGCGAGCTCGCCGCGGTAGACCCCGAGCACCCGCTGCCGCAGCATGGGGTCGTGGCGGGCCCGCCAGGCCAGGGCGTCGTCGGCGGTGACGAGGTGGACGGTGCGACGCATGAGATGGGTCCGCACCACGCGCCGCCCCACCAGCAACTCGTCCAGCGTCACCGGGGCGAACG
This sequence comes from Actinomadura citrea, assembly GCF_013409045.1. Lineage (NCBI taxonomy): Bacteria > Bacillati > Actinomycetota > Actinomycetes > Streptosporangiales > Thermomonosporaceae > Actinomadura > Actinomadura citrea. The sequence goes on from NZ_JACCBT010000001.1 coordinate 5,291,288, forward strand.
TGCGCAGCCGCGACCAGAGCCCGACGAACGGTGCCTGCGGTTCCTGCGCCTGAAGGCCGCACAGGTGCGCGACGGCGTCGTGGACGGGCAGGTCGGCGCGTTCGAGCAACAGCTGCCGGGCGAGCGTGGCGCGGTTGAGGGCCCGGGTGCCCAACACGGTCGTCGGGCTCATGCCGCGGCGCGGGGGCCGATGAAGGCCGAGACCCGGATCCCTGCCCGGCCCAGATCGGTCGGCATTGCGCACGGGGTCGCCCCCTGCGGGTCTCGGAAGTTCAGGCGGGTCACAGCGTTGACCGACATCCGGCTCCTCGTCTCTCGATCCATCTTGATCGGGCGGTGTCGCTCGGAGACGGCCTGCCCTGATCGATGAACAGAGTCGCAGGGATAGCGGCCAGGGTGTGACCGCTTCCCCGGTTCGTCTGCAGAGCCCCGCGCCGCCGCATGACGTCCTTCATGAAACCGCGGTCCCGGGGCCTCGGCCCCGGGACCAGTTGGGTCCGGTAGGGCCCGGTCGTGACCGACCGGGCCCTACCGGACACGTGGGACCTCGCCCTCCCTGGCCGGCAAGCCCTACACGCTCGGCAGCCGCAGATAGCGAATCGCCTGTTGAGGGGTGAGCGAGGTGGGAAGACCCAGAAGCTGCCGCTGCCAGACGTCCACGTTCTCGCGCCATGTGCGATAGAAGGACAAGCAGCTCATCGGGGAGATCTCCAGGAGCCGCTTCTTCGCCTCGTCGAGGCGTCGCAGGATACGGTCGCGATCTGGAACCGGCTCATCCGTTCCGGGCGCAGTTCCGTGCAGGCGGCCCACCACCTCGTCGATGAAACGCGAGCGTTTCTTGATCGCGTCCATCCAGAAGTAGAGCGTGGAAACATCCGATCCCGAATGGAGCGCCCGGACCAGGCCTTCGGCGATGAGTTCGCCGAACTCCTCCGGTGTGGCGCTCCGGCTGAACGGATCGTACGCCAGCTGACGCAGCCTGCCCGCGACGCCCGCCGAGCGAGCGGCGACCGCATCGTAGATGAACAGCCAGTCCTCATTGTAGATCGCGGGGAAGTACGCTTCCGCGCGACGCGTGTCGACGAGGAGTGCGTTACCCCCGATGAAGGTCGACTGCACTCCCCCGGAAACCCGGCTGGCGTGACACACGACCGAATTATCCGGGAATTCGGGAATCTGGAATCCGACCACCCGATACTGCCCGGTCAGAGCGGCGGCCCGCCTGATCAGGGACGGCTCCATGCCCCGGATGTCGTCGTCGAGGAAGAAGACCGTCCGCCAGCCGCACATGCGGGCCATCAGCAGTCCGATGTTCCTCTTCGTCGCGATGTCCGTATGCTTCTCGATCTCCCGCCGCTCGAAACCGAGCAGCGGGTGACCGTACTCCTGCGAGACTTCCAGATAAAGTGCATTGGAGGGCAGGACACGGCCCATTCTGCCGAGCTCCCGTAGCTGTGCAGACGGGCTGCACAATAGGACGATCGTGCACTCCAGCGCTTTTGCCAAGTCGATCGCCGGCCCCACTGCCAGCGGAGTCATCGTGGGAACCACAATGGCGTCCACCGTTCCGGGGTCCGCCCCGTCAACGACCCTCGATAAGTCTGTTAACAGGTCGATGTGCGAACCTATATGGGACGCCTGGTCAGGTTGATCTGTACTCATCTTTCCTCCGTTTGTGTTCGTTCGCGACCTGGTCACGAACGGTCCGAGATCGAGATTGATCTGGACACTACGTACTGTCCGGGATGGAACCAGCAGGGCAACATGCCCGCCGGAAACGGCGGTGCCGCAGAAATGGGGACCTGCGAGGCCGTCGCATCGGTCAGCGCGCGGAGCGTGCCGCCGGTCGCCGCTCCCGCAGGTGGTGCTGCTGCCGGACTGAAGCGCTGCCTGCTTTCTGCCCGGTCAGCGAGCAGGGCGGCATTGTGCGACTGCCCGGTTGTGGGGCCGTGCCATCAGTGTGGCGCGGGCTATGACAGCAATCCGATCATGCTGAGGACATCAGACGTCGGGCGGACGTCGCCGAAGGTCCGGTAGACGGTGTGCAGGGTGGCGTTGTGGTCCCGGTCGCGGCGTGCCGCGTTCGCGTCGGCGACCATGATGACCCGGTATCCGAGGGTGCTCGCATCGCGTGCAGAGGACTCGCAGCACACGTTGGTGACGGTGCCGGTGATCAGGACGGTGTCGATCTCGCGCTGTTCCAACAGATCCGGAAGCGGACAACGCCCCGGAAAGAAGGCGCTGGCCGCCGACTTCTCCACCAGCAGATCGTCGGCATGGACCACGAAGTCACGCCACAGGCGCTCGGTCATCGGCCCGGTGCCGCCGGAAGTCCGGTACATCTCGGCCGCTTCCGGTCCGAAGAACTCGTCGGCCACCGCGGTGCGCTCGCCCACCGCCGGCAGGACCCAGGCGACCGTACCGTCCGCGGCCCGGAGAGCCTCGGCCAGGCGGTGGATGTTGGGCACGATCCCCCGGCAGTAGGGGTTGTCGGACACGAAGAACGGCACCATGTCGATCACCACCAGGGCCGTACGGGCGGGAACGAGTTCCGTGAACGCGAAACGGCGGCCACGGCGGCGTTCCTGGCGGGCGTACTCCCGGGCCTCGATCCGCCACACGTGCCGCGCCTCGGCCTCTGACGGCACGGCTTCTCCTCGATCTCCAGCACGCGACCCGGAAGGACCACCGGGCGGACCGCCCCGGGCCCGGTCAGGCTCACGGTACCGATCGCGTGCGACCACCTAGGCTGCGGGCGTGAACTACAGCGAACTCGAGGCGGACATTCTCCGACTGATCATCGAAGCCACCGACGACGACGTTCGTGTCTTCGGGGAGGAGACGGTCACTCGTCTGGTGCGGCCGGACTTGCTCCGCGGTGCGGCCGATGACGAACTCACCGAAGACGCCCGAGCGGCACTCACCACCGCCTGCGCGAACGTCCTGACGATCAGCGCCGCCGAACTGCAGGACGAACTCGCGACGATCCATGACGGCATCCTGGCCGATGACGATCTGGACAACGGAGTCCTCACTGCCATCAGCGCGTTGGCGCACTGGCAGAGCTACCTGGAGCAGAACCGGCGCGGCGAACTCTACGAACTCGCCATCCGCAGCATCGAGGATGTCGACCACGAGGTCTCCGCCGATCTGGACGACTTCCTCGCCACACCGGAGATGGCCGCCGAGTACGAGCGCATCCGTAAGCTTCTGGCCCCTGGCGCAGGGCAGGGGCGCCGGAACCCACTGCACGTGGTCCAGGAATGATCTGGCCGCTCGCGTGCGCGGAGAGCAACGGGCGCAGACCGCCGACCAGGCAGTAGCGCCTCCGCAGTGTGATTCCTCAGCCGCCGTCTCCTAGCCGGGCGCGGGACGATCGGCAAAGACACCGTGAAGCATGCCCGTGGCCTGCCCGACCTCGATGAGGTAGCCGTCCGGGTCGCGCATGTAGCAGCGGATCTCCGCCTTGCGGTCCAGGGGCTCGGTCAGGAACTCCGCACCCTGGGCCGCGGCCGCGGCGTAGAACGCTTCGATGTCGGCCACCCGGACGTTGAGGAAAGTCGACACCGGATCGCCGGGCTCGGGCGGCCTGAGGATGACGTCGGGCTTGTCCGGTGTGGGACCACCGCCGGGGTTCATGATGATCCAGGTGTTGGCCACCCGCACGATGGCCGGGTTCTCCTGGAGCACCACCGTGCCGCCAAGGACGTTCGCGTAGAACTCCCTGGAGACGGCTACGTCCCGGACCGTCAGGAAGTGCGTGAGCACGAGCCCCTGGCTCGGGGCCGGAAGATCGCCTTGGTCCGACATTCAGGTTCCTCCGTGTCGCAGGTACTACCTCTGTCCCGAGCCGGCGGTGCGCGTCTTCCTCCGGGTGGCCCGGCCGTGGTCACCGCGCGGCGGCGACCTCGTAGGCACTGCGGAGGACTCCGACAGCCCGCGGTCCGGATCGTCCGCTGTGGCCACCGCCGTACGGCAAGAGGAATTTTCCATTCTCGCGGCCGGAGTACGCCGCACCCGGCCTATCGAGTAGTCGCCGAACCGTCAAGTTCTGGCTAAGCGCAGGAACAGAAGGCGCCCTCTTCGCCTCGTCGTCATCGCCTCGGCGGCCGTCGTGGGAGGGGTCATGCTGTGACATTCCTCAGGGGATGGACTCCGTGGCGGCGAGGGTCAGGGCGCCGGCCAGGGCCGCGCGGGCGCCCAGGGATGAGGACCGGACCTGGACCCGGTCGCTGATCGCGGGTTGGGCGAAGCGGCGCAGGGACTCGCGGATCCCCTCCAGGAGGGGGTCGCCTCCCGTCGCGAGCTCGCCGCCGATGACGAGCATCGCCGGGTCCAGGGCGTTGCACAGGTCGGACAGGACGCGTCCGAGCCTGCGTCCCGCATCGGCGACGATCCGGGCCACCACCGGGTTGTCGACCAGGGCGTCCAGTGACAGGTCGTCGGGCCGTTCGGGGAGCGGGAGCCCCGCCGCGATGAGCTGCCGCCACACCTCGCCGATCGACACCACCGACTCCAGGCAGCCGCGCTGGCCGCACCGGCACTGCGCCCCGCCCTCCTGGATCAGCGTGTGCCCGATCTCCCCGGACGCTCCGTACGCCCCGGTGTACCGCCGTCCCGCGAGGATCAGCCCGGCCCCGATGCCGTGGGACGCCTTGACATAGATCAGGTCGGACACGTTCCGGGCGGCCCCGTGCGTGTGCTCGGCCAGCGCGGCGAGCTCCGCGTCGTTCGCGATCACCACCTCGCCGCCGAGCCTGGCGGTGAGCTCCTCCCGCGGCCGGACCCCGGCCCAGCCCGCGAGGATCGTGGCCGACTGGATCCGGCCGGTCGCCTGATTGATCGGCCCCGGGATCCCCGCCACCGTCCGCAGCACCGAACCGGCCCGGACTCCCGAACGGTCGAGCAGGCCGGCGACGAGGGCCCCCGCCTGGTCGAGCGCGTGCCCCGCCGAGCCGTCCACGTCGACGGGCACCCGGTCCTCGGCGACGACGTGCTGCGCGGTCGAGGCGAGGGCCGCGGAGACGTGCGTGTGCCCGAAGTCGATACCGACGAGATACCCCGGGGGGCGGTGCGGCGACAGCGGGGAGGACGGCCTGCCCCGGCCCGCCCGCTCGGCGGCCGGATGCTCGTGCACCAGGCCTTCGGCCAGCAGCCCCCGGACGATCCCCGCCACCGTGCTCGGCGCGAGCCCGGTCCGGCGGCTCAGTTCCTGCCGGGTCGCGGGGAAGGACTGGTTCAGCGCGTCGAGGACCGCGCGCCTGCTGCGTTCGATCCTCGGGTTCGGTGGGTTGGGCACGGGACGATGGTATCGAATTAGAGCGGTGAATACACAAAATAATGAACTTTAAGAGTGTTGACCATAGAGTTTCGCCCAACTTACGATCACCGGACCGTTTGTGGAGCGTTCCCGTCACCTCCACCACCCCCAGGGAGGCGCATATGGGCCGTGCAGGCACGAAGTGGCGAGGAAGACGGGCGGTGACGCTCGTCATGGCGGCGGCCCTCATGGCCCCGGGAGGGTTCGCGATCGCCCCGGCCCGAGCCGAAGCGCCCACACCCTCCGGCGGACTCGTCGAGGCCGCCGGAAAGGACGCTCGGGTCGTCCGGTCCCCGGACGGCGAGCTGCGGGTGGCGATCGCCACCGAGGACGGGCGGCTCACCTACAGCGTGAAGGAGCGCGGCAGGGTCCTCGTCGGCGCGTCCGGACTCGGCATGGATCTCGCGGGACGGCCCAGCCTCACGCGGGACATGTCCATCCAGTCCGTCGATCGGCGCACGATAGACGAGACGTGGAAACCCGTGTGGGGCACGTCCAGCAAGGTCAGGAACCACGCCAACGAGCTCACGGTCCACGCGGTCCAGGCCGGGACCGGGTTCAAGCTCGACCTGGTGTTCCGGGTCTTCGACGACGGGGTCGGGTTCCGCTACCACTTCCCCGGACAGCCGGGCCTCGGCGCCTACACCGTCACCGCCGAGCAGACGGAGTTCGCCTTCGAGCCCGCCGCGAGGAGCTGGTCGATCGCCGCGGGCACCAACTGGACCGCCGACGAGAAGCACTACCGCGACCTGCCCCTGTCCGGCGTCCCCACCGCGCAGACGCCCATGACCGCCTCGCCCGCCGCCGACTCCTACGTGGTGGTCCACGAGGCCGACCTGACCGACTACCCCAGCATGACGCTGAAGGCGGTGCCGGGACGGCCCGGGGCGTTCTCCAGCGACCTGATCAGCCTCCCCGACGGCACGAAGGCCAAGCTGAACGGCGAGTTCTCCACACCCTGGCGCACCCTGACCACGGGCGAGCGCCCCGGCGACCTCGGCGAGTCCCATCTGGTCGAGAACCTCAACGACCCATGCGCGATCTGCGACGACACGTCCTGGATCAAGCCCGCGACGTACGTCGGCGTCTGGTGGGAACTGCAACGGCGGGCCACCACCTGGAACGCCGGGCCGAACCACGGCGCGACCACCGCGCGGGTCAAGCAGTACATCGACCTGGCCAAGCGGGCGGGCGCCCGGTTCGTGCTGGCCGAGGGCTGGAACACCAACTCCGGCGGCTCGTGGACGGGCCAGGACTTCCTGACCCCGCAGGCCGACCTCGACCTCCCCGAGGTGCTGCGGTACGCCAAGGCCAACGGCGTCGGGTTCATCGCGCACAACGAGACCCGGGGCGACGTCGACCACTACGACCAGAACCTGGAGAAGATCTTCTCCAGCTACGAGGCCCTGGGCATCCACTCGATCAAGACCGGCTATGCCACGAAGTACCTGCTCGGCGGGGTCAACCGCAGCCACTACGACCAGGAGGCCGTCCGGCACTACCAGCGGGTGGTCGACGCGGCGGCCCGGCACCACATCACGGTCGACGCCCATGAGGCGATCAAACCCACCGGCCTCGCGCGCACCTACCCGAACATGATGACGGGCGAGGGCGTCGCGGGCATGGAGCAGCACAACTATATGGGCGCCAACGGCAACCCGCCCGCGCAGGCCACGATCCTCCCCTTCACCCGGTTCATGGGAGGGCCCGCCGACTACACGCCCGGCGTCCTCAACGTCACCTGGGACCCGGCCCGCCTCGGGACCCGCGTCCAGACCACGTCGGCCGCGCAGCTCGCCCTGTATCCGACGTTCTTCAGCCCCATGCAGATGCTCGCGGACACCCCCGAGAACTACGCCGCCCACCCCGGATTCGCGTTCCTCAAGGACATGCCCGCCACGTGGGACGAGACCCGCGTCCTGGACAGCGTCATCGGGGACTACACCACGACGGCCCGGCGGAGCGGCGGGACCTGGTATCTCGGAGCGATCACCGACGAGAACGACCGGACCCTCCAGGTGCCGCTGTCGTTCCTGCCGCCGGGCCAGTTCGTGGCGGAGACCTACGCCGACGCCCAGGAGACCACCTGGAAGGGCGACCCGCTGCCCGTCGAGATCCGCAAGACGCTGGTCAGGTCCTCCACCCGGCTGTCCATGTCACTCGTCGGCGGCGGCGGTCAGGCGGTCAGGTTCAGGCCCGCGACCGCCGAAGACCTCCGGGGCCTCTCCCGGTACGCCGCGCCACGTGCGGACTACGGCGCCGCCGAAGCCGTGCTGGACCAGGGCACCCAGCGGCTCACCGTGAAGGCTCCGCTCACCAACGAGGGCAGCACCGTGGCCGAATTCCAGGCCCGGGTGTTCCTCGACGGCCGCGCCGCCGGCGAGGCCCGGCGCGTCCGCGTGGCGGGCGGCGGAACCAGGACCGTCGAGTGGACGCTGCCCGCCTCCGAGGTGCCCGACGGGGACTTCCGGGTCGCGGTGGGCACGTCCGGCGCCGGTCCCGGCAAGCCGGTCCGGGTGGAGCAGACGCGTTCACTGCTCGACCTCGTCCGGGACCTGCGGCGCGCCGGCAAGCTGACGCCGTCGGCGGCGGCCGGCCTCCAGCCCGCGATCGTCAAGGGCGAGGCCATGCTCCGCCGGGGCGACGTGACCGGCCGTCTCCTGGCCCTGCAGGACGTGCGGCTCGCCCTCTACGGTCTTCCTCTCGACGAGGTGAGCGCGCAGGGCCGCACCGCGATCGACGACCGGCTCACCGCCCGGCTCGGCGCACCGGAGGGGCTCCTCTCTCTCGCACTGAAGGTGCGGGTGGCGACCGACGAAGGCGCCGTCGACCCGGCCCTGTCCGGCAGGCTCACCGCCGAGATCAAGGCCGCTGTCCACGCTGCGGCCGCGCGCGACGCGACGGGGATGAGGGAGGCCCTCGACCGGTTCAACGTCCTGGTCGAGGGCGCGCCGATCGCCCCGGACCTCGCGGCCGGCCTGCTGGCCGCGAGCAGGGCGCTCGCCGCCGAACCACGCACGATCGAGGCGGAGTCCGCGCAGTTCGTCAGCGGCGCGTGCCGGCGCACCGACCACACCGGCTACACCGGCACCGGCTTCGTGGCCTGCCTCAAGACCAAGGACAGCGGCCTGCGGTTCGATGCCCCGGTCAGCGCCGAGGGCCTCTACACGGTCCGCCTCCGCTACGCCAACGCCATGGGCTCGACGCGGACCATGACGCTCGCCGGCGGAGCGCAGTCCGTCCAACTTCAGTTCCCCGACCTTGCGTCCTGGGACACGTGGGCGGAACTGCGGGCCGGCGTCCGTCTCGCCCCGGCCACGCCGCTGACCTTCGTCTACGGGCCGAACGACAACGGCAACGTCAACCTGGACTCGATCACCATCGAACCCGAACTTGGGGCCGTCCACCGATAACCGCCGTCCTCTCCACCCCAGGGGCGCGGACACCCGCGAGCCCGGCCCGGATCGAGCGATCCTGGCCGGGCCGCGGTCGTACCTCCGTTCAGCTCGCCGTGCCGAAATGCCTGGCGGCCTTGGCCGCGGTCGCGGTCGGGTCGCTGAAAAGGTTCAGACGAGTGGCCGGTCACAGATGAGAGCTCGTGGAGACGTCCGGCAACCGGGCTGCGGCGTGGGCGAGGGGAATGGCTTCCTGCTCGATCCGGCGGAACGGCGTACGGCCCGCGGTCGCGACGGTGTCGTACGCGATCGTCTCGGCTTCGGTGAGGTGCGGCAGGATCGCCGAGGACGGCTTGATGGGGCGGCCCGCCTTGTCATGGTTCAGCCCATGCTCGGCGTAGCGGTGCAGGTCGGCGGCGTCCATCAGGATCGAGGTGACCGGTTTCGGTGGCGCGTCGTCCGGGGCTGGCTCGGCCAGCGCGGCGCGGAACCGGTCGAGGATCGCGTATCCGTCCGCGTCGATGTCCCCCCAGTAGACGACGTGGTCCGCAGCACGGATCCAGGGCACGTCGGCGAGCAGGGCCGCGGCCGCCTTGCCGCCGCCCTCGACCACGATCGTGTCCCGCACCGGTGGGAACCAGAGCCGGGAGTCGCGGTTCTCGACGACGAGGACGATCCGCGGCCGGTAGGCGATGTCGTGCGTGTCGCCGGTGGTCCAGGCGTCATGCCTGCGGCGGCCCGACGCGGCGTGGTCGGGATCGACGTAGGTCAGGTGCAACACGGTCGGACGGGACCGGACCTCGGCCCGGACGTCGCGCCCGGCGACGTCGCGCAGCAACGCACCATGGGTGTCGAGCCACTTGGTGTGCATGCCGGGGATCGGGAGCTGACGTGCGGTCCACGCGCCCGCGTCCGGGTGCCGACGCAGCCAGGTCACCGCGCTGAGCAGTACTTCGGCGTCGTCGGCTCCGAGCTCGCAGGCGGCCCGGACGGTGGCCGGGGTGAGGACCGCGCCCGCGGACCGCAGCGACGACGCGAGCGTCCGGGCGCGGGCGACGTCCACGACCTGCGGTCCGGTTCCGGAGACGAGGGCGACGGCGGCGTGCAGGTCCACGACCAGCGTGCTGGGGTAGTCGTCCGTCACGCCCTGGACGGACACCGGCTTGCGGACGATCACGACGCCCGCCGGGTGCCGGTCGGCGAACCGCCGCCAGCGCATGTGCCACTCATGCCAGGCCGCGTGCCCGATCCGCGCCACCGCACTTCCGGTCGACACGCCGGGACGGAGCGGGACGGAGAACGTGACCGGGTCGCCTGCGCCGAGGTCGGCGCACACGGCCTCCGCCCACTTCTGGTGGACCTTGCGACGGAGTGACTCGACCGCGTCGGCCGGGGTGATCAGTCGGGAGGTCACGCCTCGGGTACCGCGACGATGGGTTTCGCCCATGACCGCCCCTCGGCGTTCTTGAGGATCAGGTATTCCGCGTCCACATGGGGTTCGATCGCGCTGTGCTTGTCGTTGGGGGCGCCGATGACGAGCTGGAAGCCCAGCCCGCGCCATGCGCCGATGGCTCGGCCGGTGAAGTGCGCGTCCGCCTTGATCAGCGCCTCGTCGAGGAAGACGGGGGCGTAGCGGGGACGTTCGGCGCCCGCGTCGCCCAGCTGGTAGCGCAGCGCGGCGCCGACGATGAACGCCACCAGTTCCTGCGACTCGCCGCCGGACTTCTCCCCGATGTGGTCGTAGACCGCGACGTGCTCTCCGGCGAGGTCGCACTTCTCCGCGCTGATCCGGACGTGGTTGCGCACGTCGACCAGGTCGGCGAAGTCGGGCGCGGTGCGGCGGATGCGGTCGATCACCTTGGCCATCCGGTGGTAGGCGCGTTCCCGGTCGGCGTCCGTGGCCGCCTTGTCGATGACGGCGCGCACGTCGCGCAGTTCCTTGCGGAACCGGGCACGCACCGCGGAGTGGCTTTCCTGCGGGTCGATGCGCAACCGGTGGCCGTCGTCGGCGAACGGCAGCTCCGCGAGGATGCGGTTGACCGGGTCGATCCGGTCGCGGATCTCCCGGACGGCGGCGGCGAGCTCGCTGTCCAGGCTGGTCAGGTCGTTGCCGGAGAGTTTGAGGAGGCTGTCGCGCCACTCGGTCTCCAGCTCGTGCAGGCCGCTGGTCTCCAGATCGGTGAGCAGGCGGTCGAAGTCGCGGTAGGAGGCGTCCGGTTCGGTGCCGAGGTTCGGGTTCGGCCAGCGCTCGACGAACGTCGAGAACGTCTCGTGCAGCGCCCTCCGCGACCGGCTGATCGATTCCTCCGCCGACTTTCGATCGTCGTGCATCCGTTCGACGCCGCGGCGGTGCGCGGCGTCGAACTCGGCCAGCGCCTTCGCCGGGTCGGCGCCGTCCGGGGCGTCGTCGAACAGCGCCGCCAGGTACTCCCGGTGTTCCCGGCTCACCTCGGCCCCGGTCGCAGCGGCGGTGTCGAGCACCCGCTGGGCGCCGTCCACCTCCTCCACGATCGATTCCCATGCCTTGCCGAGACGCTCCACCTCGCTCTTCTGTCCGCCGATGCGCTCGGTCAGCTTGGTGACCTTCCGCCTGAGCTCCTCCGCTTCCCCCTGTAGCCGGTCGATCTCCGGATTGCCGGCTCGGACCTCGGTGATGACCTGCTTCCAGCGCTCCCGTTCGGCGGTGACGGACTCGACGTCCACCTGGTCCCAGGACAGTTCGGTCAGGGCCTGGTAGGCGGTGCGTCTCTCCTCGAACGAGTTGAGGTCCTGCTCCGCCTTCGTCGCCCGTGCGGCGGCGTCGTCATGACGTTCGCGGGCGTGGCCGATCCGGGTGTCGAGGTCGGCGAGCAGGCTGGTGTTGGTGAATCCCAGCAGGTTGGCCCGTCCGTGACCGCCGTGCGCGCCCCGGCCGCCCTGCGACGTCTGGCCGGTGATGGTGAGCGCCTTGGAGTACTGCACCAGCAGTTTGGGCGTCTCGACGCAGACGAAGTCGAACCCGCGGGCGAGTTCGCTCTTGAGCCAGGCGGTGAACGGCGACGGCCGGTAGTCGAGTCGGCCGGGGAGCGTCTTGTCGTTCAGCCCGACCTCGTCGCGCATGCCGGTGCGGACACCTTCGAACTGGATGCGCCGCGCGACGGGCACCGTGTTGATCGCCTCGCGGAACGCGCTCAGCCGGCCGATGTCGATCAGCATCCGGGTGGCGAACCCGCCGAGCGCCAGGTTGAACGCCTCCCGCCACGGTTCGAACTCCGTGCGCACCTCGATCAGCTCACCGACGAACGGCAGGTCGTCCGGGGTGATCCCGGCGGCGTCGGCCAGCAGGTCACGGGCGGCGTGCAGGGCGGTGGGGATGTTGCCGCGGCGGGCCTTGACCGCGCCGTGCTCGGCGCGCAACCCGGCCAGGTCGCGTTCGGCGGCCGAGCGCTCTGCGGCCGCCGCGGCGAACTCGTTCTGGGCGGTCCTCCTGGCGTCGGTGTCGGCCAGCGCCTTGTGCGCGGTGTCGACCAGAGCGGCGAAGTCCCGGCCGGTCGCCACGGTGGCGCCGACGGTGTCGAGGACCCGGTCCAGTCGCTTCCGTGCGCGTTCGACATCGGCCAGCCGCTGTTCCACCCCACGGATCTCCCGGAGCGCGGTGTCCAGCCGGTCGCCGCCGGAAGCGCGCAGGATGTCGAGCACCGCGTCCCGCCGGGACTCCGCCGCCTTGATCAGCGTGGCCGTCTCCCGGACGTCCTCCTCGGCCCGGCGGCGCCGTCCGGTCAGGTCCGACTCGGCCGCGCGCAGCAGGTCGAGCCGGCGTTCGTGCCGCCACAGCGCCGCGGGGGACGCCGGGTCGGTGAACGATCCGACGGCCTCGATCACCTGCAACCGTGTCACCGCGCTGTCGATGGCTTCCCGGTGGTCGCGGATGGGGGTCAGCGCCCGCACCTGACGGCGGGCGGTGATCATTCGGTCCCGGGTGCCGGACAGCTCGTCGAACTGCTGCACCACCTCGTCCGCCGTGGCCAGGGTGGGCGGCTCCTCCAGGACCATCGTCTTGTACAGCGCGTCGACGGTGGTGATCTGCTGGCCGGCCTGGATCCTGCCGAGCAGCCCGACCGCCTTGTGCCCGTCCCCGGCGGCGCCGATGCCCAGCGCGGTGTGCAGCCGGGCGGTGAAATCCCGGTCGGTGTCGAAGCAGGTCACGCCTGTCGCGGTGACCGCGGCGCGGGCGAGCCTGCTGCCCGCGGGGCCGTCCAGCTCGCGCAGGTCGTAGACGTCGTCGACGGTGGCGCGGACAGCGACGACGTCGTCGAGGGTGCGCGCGGTCGACGGCACGTACCAGGCCCGGAGCGCGGTGAACACCGCACCGCTCCGGTCGGCCCAGGTCATCGCGATCGCCGACCAGGTGTCGCGGCCGTCCCCGCGCAGCACCCGCTGCCTCGTCTCACCGCCCGCCCGTGACTCGTCGAGCTTCCCGCGCGCGTAGGAGAGGATGTTGCGCTGGTCCTTGCCCCGGGGCCGGCCGACCACCCCGCCGTTGGACGCCCCGTTGAACGGCGTGGTGTGCGGCATCAGCAACGCGATGTAGGAGTCCATCAGCGTCGACTTGCCCGACCCGGAACCGCCGCTGAGCAGGGTCGCGCCGGGAGCGTACCGGACGCGGTGGTACCCGTCGTATCCGCCCCAGTTGACCAGCTGCAGATCCCGCGCCACCCACTGCTGCCCCCGCGATGCCGCCGGGATCAACCCGAACAGTGTGTCGATCATGCTCATGGCGCGACCTCGTTCTGTTCCCGCAGCCACTGGTTCAGCTCGGTGAGCTTCTCGGTGCTCAGCACGACCTCGACCAGCGGCGTGATCCGGTACCGGCCCGCGGACTCCTCCGCGAGCAGGCCCTCGGTGACCAGCCGCTGCACCGCGTTGCGGATCTCGCGCTGGCCGCGGGCGAGGTTGTGGTCGTCTGGATCGAAGTAGGTCAGCACGGTCTGTTCCAGCTCTTCGATGTCGACCCGCGCGGACGTCTCACCCGTGCCGCGTTCCCGCTGGAAGACGGTCCGCAGGTGGACCAGCACCAGGGTCTCGGCGCGGTTGTAGGGGTCGTCCTTCAGCAGGATCGGGACGTCCAGTTCCCCCGACCGCACCTGCTGCTTGTAGGCGATGCCCCGGTCGTGGTCGACGACGAGCCGGACGAACAGGTCGTGCAACCGCGACTCGATGATCTGCTGGTTCTCCAGCAGCGTGCGCCACTGTGCCGGGTTCTTCTCGGCCAGCAGGAACCTGCGTTGCAGGAGCCGGACCAGCACCCGCCGCACGTCCACCTCCAGCGTGCCCGTGTCACCGGCGAACAGTTCGGTCGGGTCGTCCTCCATCGGGACCGGCTCGATGAAGCCGGCCTCCTCGCCGGTCGACCACCCGTCGTCCGCCCCGTCCGGTTCACTCATCGTCGTTTCCCGGCCTCTCGTCAGCGGCGCGGGCCGGCGCCGGGTTCGCCGCCAGCACGCCGCCGAACGCGAGCCGTCGCCGGGTCCGGTCGGGACGGACCACGTCGACCACCGCGACCTCCGCCGTGTCGGTCATTCCGAAGTCATGCGCGATCTCCAGCAGGCCGAGCAGATCCACCGGCCGCCGTATCCGCTCGGCCGCCGCGCGGAAGGCGGCCGCGACGTCGACGCCGTCCGCGTCGCCCGCGAACGCCGTCAGATGCGCGCGCAGTTCGGCGTACTGCGGACCGCCCCATGCCCGGGTGTCGGCGGCCGGCACGTCCTCCGCCTCGTCCCATTCCCGCAGCGGCGTGGGCGGCTGGGGCGGCCGCGGGTCGCTCATCGTCTGCCGCAACTGCCCGACGTCGGCCACCGGAAGGCGGCGCAGCGGGGCGACGGCCGTGCCGCGGCGTGATCCGGGCACCCAGGTGTGGAATCCGGACATCACGTCCCGCAGCAACTCGTCCACCTGGCGGTCCCGCATCGGGTCATGGTTGCGCACCTGGGTGGTGATGACGTGCGACGCCTGCCGTTGCGCGGCCAGCACCTCCTTGACGCCCTGCTCGATCCGGCGTGCGATCTCGGCGAGTTCCCGCCGCTGCGGTTCCGGCATCAGCTCGGTGAACCCGTGCCGCAGCACGGTGCGCAGCAGGTTCCACAGGTCGTCGATCTGCGCGGGGTCGCCGATCAGGCGCAACGCCCCGGCGAACGCGCGGCCCTCCGGTGTCGCGTCCATGATCTGCCGACCGCGCTCCAGGTACTCGCGCAGCACCTCCCCGGTCGGCCGGACATCCTGCCGCAGGTCGGCGACGACGTCTCGCTGCATGGCTTTGATCGACTCGGCGACGCGGGCGAAGTCGGCGGGCAACTCCCGTGCCAGATGCAGCACGTTCTCGGCCGCCTCCAGCAACTGGTCGTCGTCGACGGTGTCGACGTCGCCGCCCCGTTCGAGCCGGTCGAGTTCTCGCCGACGCTGATCGATCTCCGTCTGGAGGCGCGCCATCCGGGCCATCACGTCCGGGTCCGCGTCCAGCGCGAGCCGCTCGACCGCCTCCAGCAGCGTCCGGACCCGGGACTCCGACACCCTGGTCCGTGCCCCGCCGACCCGACCCGCCACTTCGAGCGCGCCGACGCCGTGCGCGGACAGCCGGTACACCTCGACGTCGTCGGAGACCTGCCGCACCAGCCAGCCCGCGTGCACCCACTGCCTGCACAGATCACGGGCGTTCCCCGCGGGCAAGGGCTGGTCGCCCTCGTAGCCGTAGCCCGCGGCCCGCAACTGGTCGAGGGCTCCGGCGATCTCCGCATGGGCGTCCGCCACCGCCACCGTCGACCGCTCCGGTGTGAACATCATCGCCAGCACGGTCACCACGAACGGCGCATAGGTCCGGTGGAGCAGATCGAGCATCGGGTTCTGGAACGCCCGAAGCGCACCCTGATATGCGCCCTCCACCCCTTGTGTAGCCATCGCCGACCAGAATACGACCTATGGCTCGACGGCCACGCATCAAAGACCCGACACCATCTTTCATGCACACCTGCCACGCACCCGATCCGGCAGTTCGCCACGGTGCAGGCTCCATGCGTATCGACGGAGTGAACAACGTGGTCGAGTGGGATGCGGTGGCCAAGCCCTGGACGATCGCGGCCGCAGCCGGCAATGACATCGCGGTTCTGCCGGAAGCCCGCCGCTCCGGGGTCGGTCGAGGATGGTCTTCGAGGACCATCTCCAAGCGGAGCCCTGCGATGCTCCGGATGATGTCGAGGTCGGTCAGACGATGCGCCGGATGACCGAAACGGCGCGGGCCAGGTGCGGCTCCGTGCGGCCGGTCCGGTGCGCGAGCGCGAGGTCGACGTGCACCGCGGGCCGTGCCAGCGGCCGGAAGGCGACGCCGTCGAGGGCCAGGGCCGTCACCGGCTCGGGGACGACGGCCGCACCGAGCCCGCCCGCGACGAGAGTGATCAGAGTGGAGGTCTCGCCGACCTCGTGGCGGATCCGGGGCTCGACACCGGCGTCGCGGAGAAGCCCGAGCACCACGTCGTACATCACGGATCGGCGGTCCGCGGAGTGCACGATGAGGTCGGCGTCCGACAGGTCGGTGACCCTGACCTCCCGCCGCGCGGCCAGGGGGTGATCGGCGGGAACGGCGACGACCAGCCGGTCCCGGCGCAGCGGCAGGACCGTGAGCGAGAGATCGGCGATCGGCGGTCGCAGCAGCGCCAGATCGATCGCGCCGGTCCGCAGCGCCGCGGCCTGGTCGGGCACCAGCATCTCGCCGCGGAAGGAGAAATCCACCCCGGGCAACTCCACGGAGAGGCCGCGGGAGATCGCCGGCAGCAGGCTGTAGGTCGCCGAGCCCACGCAGCCGATCGCGAGATGGCCCACCGCGCCGGCCGCGACCCGGCGGGCCTCGTGCGCGGCCTCGGCCACCTCTCCGATGATCTTCCGGGCCCGGGTCAGGTAGCCGCGGCCCGCGTCGGTGAGTTCGACCCGGCGCGTGGTCCGGTGGAGCAGTTCCACGCCGAGGTCGCCCTCCAGCTGGCGGATCGCCTGCGACAGCGGCGGCTGGGCCATGTTGAGCCGCTCGGCGGCGCGTCCGAAGTGGAGTTCCTCGGCGACCGCGACGAAGTACCGCAGGTGACGGAGATCCATATGGGTTGCGTCTCAATAAGCGCGAATATTGATACTTCACTATATCAAGGCAGGCCACCTAGCCTCGACGCCATGAGCTCCTTTCTGTACTCCGCCGTCCGTACACCGTTCGGGCGGTTCAACGGCGCGCTGTCGGGCGTTCGGCCGGACGACCTCGCGGCGGGTGTGCTCACCGCGCTGCTGGAGAGGGCGCCCGGGCTGGACCCGGCCGCGGTCGGCGAGGTCGTCTGGGGCAATGCGAACGGTGCGGGCGAGGAGAACCGCAACGTCGGCAGGATGGCCGCGCTGCTCGCGGGGCTGCCGACCAGCGTGCCGGGCACGACGGTCAACCGGCTGTGCGGGTCCAGCCTCGACGCCGCGATGAGCGGCTCCCGGACGATCGAGTCGGGGGACGCCGCCGTGGTGGTGGCCGGCGGAGTCGAGTCGATGACCCGGGCGCCGTGGGTGTTGCCGAAGCCTGCCAGGGGCTTCCCGCCCGGGGACCTCGCCGCGGTGTCGACCACACTCGGCTGGCGGCTGGTGAACCCGCGCATGCCGGAGGAGTGGACCGTCTCGCTCGGCGAGGCCAACGAGCGGCTCGGGGAGAAGCACGCCGTCAGCCGGGAGCGCCAGGACGCGTTCGCCCTGCGCTCCCACCGTCTCGCGGCGGCCGCCTGGGACGAGGGCTTCTACGACGACCTCGTCGTGCCCACCGGGGAACTGGAGCGCGACGAGGGCGTCCGCGCCGACACCTCGATGGAGAAGCTGGCCGGGCTCGGGCCGAGCTTCCGCGCGGACGGCACCATCACCGCCGGCAACGCCTCGCCGCTGAGCGACGGCGCCGCCGCCCTGCTGCTCGGCTCGGCCGCCGCCGCCGACCTGATCGGCCTCGACCCCCTCGCCCGCATCGCCGGACGTGGCGCGTTCGCGCTCGACCCGCAGGACTTCGGCTATGCCCCGGTCGAGGCGGCCGAGCGCGCCCTGGCGCGGGCCGGGATCGGCTGGGACCGGGTCGGCGCGGTCGAGCTCAACGAGGCCTTCGCCGTGCAGTCGCTCGTCTGCGTCGACGCCTGGGGTATCGATCCGGAGATCGTCAACACCCGGGGAGGCGCGATAGCGATCGGCCACCCGCTGGGGGCCAGTGGCGCCCGCGTCCTCGGCACGCTCGCGAAGGTGCTCCGCGAGCGCCGCGAGCGCTGGGGCGTCGCCGCGATCTGCATCGGCGTCGGCCAGGGCCTGGCCGTCGTCCTGGAGAACCTGGACCAGCGGGGCACGGAGGCCGGGGCATGAGCCGGACGGAGATTCTCGAAAGCGTCGACGACGCCGTCCGCGGGATCGAGGACGGCAGCACCGTCCTGGTCGGAGGCTTCGGCTTCGCGGGCATGCCGTTCGACCTCGTCGACGGGCTGATCCGGCAGGGCGCGAAGGACCTCACCATCGTGTCCAACAACGCCGGCAACGGCGACGTCGGGCTTGCCGCGCTGCTCAAGACCGGGCGCGTGCGCAAGGTGGTCTGCTCCTTCCCCCGGCAGAGCGACTCCCACGTGTTCGACGGTCTGTACCGGGCGGGAGAGATCGAGTTGGAGGTCGTGCCGCAGGGCAGTCTCGCCGAGCGGATGCGCGCGGCCGGCGCGGGCATCGGCGCCTTCTACTGCCCGACCGGCGCCGGCACCCCGCTGGCCGAGGGCAAGGAGACCCGGACCATCGACGGGCGCGTCCACGTCCTGGAGTACCCGATCAAGGGCGACGTGGCGCTGATCAGCGCCCATCGCGCCGACACGATGGGCAACCTCGTCTACCGCAAGACCGCACGGAACTTCGGCCCCGTCATGGCGACGGCCGCGACCACCACGATCGTGCAGGTGTCCGGCATCGTCCCCGTCGGCGACCTCGACCCGGAGGCGGTCGTGACGCCCGCCATCTACGTCGACCGCGTCGTCCCGGTCGAGCAGCGGCACTACACCGTCCAAGGAGCGCGCTGACCATGCCCCTCACCACGGGTCCCCTCACTCCGGACGAGCTCGCCGAGGTCGTCGCCCGCGACATCCCGGCCGGCTCGTACGTCAACCTCGGCATCGGCCGGCCCACCAAGGTCGCCGATCATCTCCCCGACGGCGCGGGCATCGTGCTCCACACCGAGAACGGCATGCTCAACATGGGCCCCGCCGCGGTCGGCGATCAGGTCGATCCCGATCTCACGAACGCCGGCAAGGTCCCGGTGACGGAGCTGCCCGGAGCGTCGTACTTCCACCATGCCGATTCCTTCGCCATGATGCGCGGCGGCCACCTCGACGTGTGCGTGCTGGGCGCCTTCCAGGTCTCGGCCACCGGGGACCTCGCCAACTGGCACACCGGTGCCCCCGACGCCGTCCCCGCCGTCGGCGGTGCGATGGATCTGGCCATCGGCGCCAAGCAGGTCTTCGTGATGATGACGCTCTTCGACAAGAAGGGCCGCTCCAAGCTGGTGCCCGCCTGCACTTACCCGCTGACCGGCACCGGCTGCGTCAGCAGGGTCTACACCGACGTCGCCGTCATCGACGTCGGCCCGGACGGGGCGGCGGTCCGCGAGACCTTCGGTGTCACGGTCAGCGAGCTGCGCGACCGGCTCCCGGTCCCCCTCACGACCGCCTGACGCCGCCGGTCGCCGCGAGCGTGTCCGCCTTCACCGATGCCAGCGGCACGTCACCGTCTCCGAAGTCGCCCGACGTTCGTCGGGCATCCTGTCCCGATCGCGCTCCGATCGCCTGCCCCTTGCGCCGTGCAGGCACTGCCCGAACACCTGCCGCACCTGGATCCGCACGTCCAGGGCCGATCCGCGTGGCCGCGTTCTACGACACGCTGACGCGCCGACGGGTCGGCCCTGGCAGTGCTCGTGCGGGCCTCGGCAGGCCCGCACGAGTGCGTGACCGGGGGCCGGCTCCACGACACGTGCCCGCTCGGTCAAGCGGCCGAGTTGTTGCTCGCCTCGTCGGGGCGGGCTTTCGCCGCGGATGGACAGTGGCCGGACAGGCGACAGAGCATGACGCCGACGACGCGGTGACGCGGGACGTATCCGTAGTGCCGCGAGTCCCAGCTCGCCGGGCGGTTGTCGCCGAGCACGACGAGCGTGTGCGGCGGCACCGGCGCGCCGCCGATCCGCGCCACGTCCGGGTCGGCCCAGCCGGCGGGCACATGGTCGCCGGGGACGGCCACGGTCCGCTTGAGCAGCAGCGTGGTGCGGGGCCGGTCGTCGGGACGCAGCAGGGTCACCTGGCCGCGCCGGACCCGCCGGGTACGGCGCACCAGGATCCGGTCGCCCGAGCGCAGGGCGGGTTCCATGCTCGTCCCGTCCACGGTGGTCAGCAGGAGGCCGCGGCGTGCCGCGAGCACCAGCAGCCCGGCCGCGGTGAGCGCCCCGGCGGCGAGGGCGGCGCGGATCACGTGACCTCCTGGTAGCCGGACGCCTGGATCCGGAAGAGGCGGGCGTAACCGCCGTCGGCGGCCATCAGCGCCGCGTGCGTGCCCTGCTCGACGATGCGTCCCTCCCGCAGGACCACGATGCGGTCGGCATCGCGGACGGCGCTCAGCCGGTGCGAGATGAGCAGGCTGGCGCGGTCTCGGCGATGCTCGCGCATCCGCGCGTGCACCTCGTGCTCGGCCTCGGGATCCAGGCCCGCGCCGGGCTCGTCGAGGATCATCAGGTCCCGGCCCTCGCGGACCAGCGCCCGGGCCAGCGCGACCCGCTTCCACTGCCCGCCGGACAGCACCACGCCGGTCGTCTCGTCCGCCTCGCCGAGCGCGAACATACGGGTGAGCGCGGTGTCGTAGCCGCGGGGCAGGGCGGCCAGCCGGTCGTGGACGCCTGCGAGCGCGGCCGCGGCCTCCACCCGGCCCGGCTCGCCCAGGGACGCCAGGTCGCCGAGGGCGATGTTGTCGCGGGCGGTCATCTCGTAGTTCATGTGGTCCTGGAACACCGCGCTGATCCGGGCGCGAAGCGCTTCGGGCGGAATGTCGCGCAGGTCCACGCCGTCCCAGAGGATCTGCCCGCGGGTCGGGTCGTACATCCGGCACAGCAGCTTGACCAGGGTGCTCTTGCCGGCGCCGTTCAGGCCGACGAGCGCCACGGCGTCGCCGTGAGGGATCGTCAGGTCCAGCCCGCGCAGCACCCAGGGGTGGTCGTCGCCGTAGCGGAACCACACGTCGCGCACTTCGATCCCGCGGCGAAGCGGCGGCGCGTCCGCACCGTCCGCGCGGGGCAGGTCGGGTTCGGCGCCGACGACGGCGACGTAGTGGGCGAACGCCAGCAGCCGTGCCTGGCCACCGGACACCGCCGTGGTGAGCCCGGCCAGCGCGGTCTGCACGCCCGCGGCCGCGGCCAGGAACATGGTGACGTCCCCGGCGCTGAGCGCGCCGTCGCGGGCCGCGCCGACCGCCCACCAGAGGCCGGCGCCGGTCACCGCGGCGCTGACCGTGGTCAGCCCGCCCTGGGTGCGCAGCTCGCGCAGGTCCATGCGGCGGGTGGCCCTGTCGGCGTCCCGTCGCTCGCGCATCATGCGCAGGCGCAGGAACGCGCCGATCCCGAACAGCCGGACCTCCGTGGCGGCGGCCGTGCCGGTGAGCAGCTGGCCGTAGAAGAACTCGCGGCGGTGGTACCGCTCGATGCTCCACTCCACGGCCGAGCGCCGACGGGTGAGCAGGACTTCGGCGACGAGGGCGGGCAGGGCTGCGGCGAGCACCAGCCCTGTCATCACCGGGCTGAGGACCGCGAGGGAGGCCAGGAAGCCGATCAGCGACAGCAGCCCGCCGAGCGCCCCGCCGAAGCCGTCCACGATCTCGGGGAGGCGCTGGACGGACTGCTGGGCGAGCCGCAGCCTGTCCTGGAAGGCAGGGTCCTCGAAGGCGCGCAGCCCCACCTGGCGTTCGGCGGCGGCGAACAGCCGGTCGGTGCCGGCCGCTCCGGCCGCCCGGCCGATCTGGGACCGCACATAGTGGGCGGCGAGCGGCAGGAACGCGCCCGCCGTCCCCGCGGCGACCAGTCCGAGCGCCAGGCCCGCGACCGGGCCGTGCGAGGCGGTCAGCCGGTCGATCACGAGTTTGGTGAGCCAGGCGGTGACGACGGGCGTCGCGGCCGTCGCCAGCGTGACGGCCAGGAAGAGCGGAACCCGCAGGGGGGCGGCCCGGCCGATCAGCGACATGGTCGCGGCGGCCGAGGCGCGCAGCTCGCGCGGCCCGATCCGCCGGTCCGGCGCCGGGGCGTCGGACACGCTCAGCCCCGGCCGGCCGGCACCGGGAGCCGGTCGATCCGAGTGCCGGTCGCGGCGATCCGCCCGTCCTCGCCGACCACGTAGAGGGCGGGGGTCCACTCGTTCTGGAACGCGCGGGCCATCGGGCCGCCGTCGAGATCGGCGAGCACCACCCTGGCGACGGGCCGCAGGGCCGCCACCACCCCCGGGGCGTCGCCGCCGACCACCGCGAGGACGTGCTCCGTGCCCAGGTCGCGAGCTCGGCCGGCGAAGGACGGCAGGAGATCGTGGCACGCCTCGCAGTCGGCGGAGAAGAACCCGACCATGCCGGTCAGGTCGCGGTGCGTCACCGGGTCGCCGTCGATGGTCACCGCCGCGAACTCCCCCACGGGGGCGCCGGGCTCCAAGGCGAACAGGCCGTCGGCGTCGCCCGCTGACCGGAGGGCGTCCTCCCGCATCCGGCGCAGGATGCCGACCGTCAGCAGCAGGTTCAGCAGGCACAGGACACCGAGCAGCACGACGGCCGCCGCAAGAAATGGCATCAGAGATTCCTAGCGAAGAGTTCGACGATGGAGTCGAATGAGATGACCAGAATCACCGCGACCGGACCGGCGGTCGCGCGATCGCCATTCCGGCCGACCGGCGTCCGACCGGCCGGTTCCGATGCACCCGAATCACGATGAGCACAAGCGCCGAATTACGGAGGCTAACAAGGGCCGAATGGCGTTCCGGCGGCGCCGAGTCAGCGGCGTGATCGCAGTCGCCTTTGCCGAGCGCGCGGGCGATAGCGGCGCTGGACGGGGACCAGCGGCAGACCGGCCGAGCGCCAGACCGGCCTCCGTGGCGGGCGAGGCCGGCAGTACCGGCACCGCCGCTTCGGCCCCGACGACGCCCGCCGCCACCGAACGCGCCAGGGCGCGGGCCGGCCGAGAGGAGCGCGCACACGTGTTCCCACTGAAGACCGCGAGGACCAGGGCGAACAAGCCGGGGCAGGCCACCGGCACGTGGCCCATGGAGAGCCCTTCGCCCACCGGGCGGCGGCGCGGCCGCACCGCCGCCCGGTGGTCGCCGCCGGATCGGGTCAGCAGCTGCTGCGGATCTTGGTCCAGCTACAGCCCGAGTCCAGGCAGCAGAACCGGTACCAGTAGCCGGGGTGCCCGGCGGCGTTGCAGAAGTAGGTGCCGCTGCACGCCGATCCGGTGGCCTTCGGGACGATGCGCTCCAGCGCACGGTCGATGAGACGGCTCATCGCATCTCCTTTTCGTCATGGCCAGAGAATTCCGGAGAGAAGGAAATCGTCACCGGGCCGTGCGCGCGCTGAAGTCCGCGGCCGGCGCCATTTCTTCTCCGGATTACTCCCCGGCACGGGGGCTGGCCCAAGTATCACCCCCGGCACCGCGAGCACCGCAACCCCCGGCGAACGACATGATGATCTTTGTGTCATCTTGATGAACGTCACGGTGTTAGTGATCAACAACTCCTGTGTTTGCTGCTCCACGGCGACGGCCGGCCGATCGGCCTCCAGCGCGCTATGCGGGCTGGTGTTCCGTCGGGCACGGCACCGGGAGACTGCATCTGGGCAAGGGCGGCCCACAGGAGGTCGAACCCTGGCCGGGGCGTCAGGAGCCGGGGAGGATTTCGATGCGCATGCTGTCGCTCTCCCTGAGCAGATAGGTGGCGTTCACCCCGGGACGCCACCCGACCGGCAGTACGTAGTATCGCCCGGCGCGGCCGATCAGGAGCCGCAGTCCCTGGTAGCGCTGCGCGTACATGTTCCCCTTCGGTAGCCGCTCGGCCGTCACGCCTGGTCCGGACAGGGCGAGGGGCTTTGTGGTGTAGACGACCACAGCGGTGCGCGTCCGAAGGCCCCTGGTGATCTCATGGGCCTCGGCGGTCCCCTCGTCCTTCGCGTACACGCCGGTAGCCCACAGTGCGCACGCGGCCGCCGTGATCAGCCCCACCGCGTACGCCCCTGTGCCGGCCGACCGGGTCAGCAGGAGCACCCCGGCCGCCGTCAGTGCCAGCGTCAGGTAGAGGTTGTCGGTGATCCTGGTCACCGACAGGATCACCAGCGCGCCCGCCGCGAGCAGCAGCATCAGCCCGGCCCGCTGCCGGGCCAGGGGGTCGCCCGCCAGGGCCGCCGCCCGGTGTAGCGGTCTGCGAACGAAGCCGGGTACTGCTCGCCCGGGTATCAGCTCCGTCAGCCGCAGCTGGGGAAGCGTGGTGACGATCAGCCAGACGATCGCTCCGAACACCAGCGTGGAAGAGAAGACCGTCCCGGCGCTGCGCAGGACGTACTCGGTGGGACCGATCTCCAAATCGAGCGGATTGACTCGGAAATATCCGTAAACGGCATTGGTGTAGCACCAGCCCATGTAGAACAGCGCTCCCACGGCCAGGGAGATGTTCGCCGTGATCACTCCGACGACCCGCTCGGCCCCGGCCCTGGCCTCACCCGCCATGGAGACCCCTTGCGTTCTGATGTTTCCCCTAGTGCAAGCAAAGCCTTCTGGGTATTCTAGACATACGGGGCGTTGAAAATGGGGGCGTTCATGTTACAGAGCTTCCGTGCGTTCGGCTTTGTCCTGGTCGCCACTTTGATCGCCTCCTGCGGCTCCTCTGACAAAGACGAACCGCCGAGTCGGGGACCGGGCGCGGGGGGCGCCTCCTCGATGAGTCCGTCCGCCTCCTGCGGACCGGACGTGGGTGGCGACGTGGTGCCGCCGGCCTGCGCGAGTCCCCAGCCGTCGTCTGGAACGGGACCGCCCAGAGTGATCGCCGGACCGATCACCGTCCAGCCCGGCACCGGTGAATATTGGATCAACGTGGCGGTGGCGGGGACGGGTGGAATTTCCCTCAGGGGAGGAACGAATACGACGGCCGATACTCCCAGTTCAGGAACCTGCTACGACTCCTGCCGCTATTTGGTGAATGGCGTGACCCCCGTGATCCTGGCGCCTACCGGCGGCCACACCGTCTATGATCCGTCGACCCAGCAGAACGTGTGGACAGGCCCGTGCGGAGGACGGGACGGCAGGACGGTCTGCGAGTTCGAGATCGCGTTGGGCGTGAACACTGACATGAGGTTTTCTCTGCGCCCCGCCACTGAGGATCCCGAGCCGATCGGCCCGACGCCCCCAGGCCCGAGCGGGGCGCCGACCGAGGAGACGCCCAGCCCCGAGTCCTCCTGACCTCGTGGGGTGCGAAACCGGGGTTCAGATCCTGACCTGCCTTTCGTGCTCAGCACGCGTGCGAGGTCGGGTGTGCGTCTTTCCCCATCGCTCGTTTGCGAGACGACTTCCGGAGCTTCGGTTATCGCCGAACGCTGCCCCGTTGTCCCCTCAGGCCGGCGAGGAGGTCATCGAGAGCCTGAGCGAGGGCTTCCGAGTTGGCACGGGTGAACCAGGTGGTGCGTATGCGCTCGTTGTTCCCCTTCGGGGTCTCATGGTTGGCCGCGAGTTGCTGCAGGGTCCGGGTCTCGTCGTTCAGGGCACGACCGACCCCCTGGAAGAGACTGCGCACGTAGCTTTCCGCGTCGTCGGAGGCGATGCCGTGGCCGACGGCCCAGGAGGTGAGCGCGGCGAGGTAGGAGTAGTGGGTGGTCAGCGTCCCCGTCAGTGCGGAGAAGACGTCGAAGGCCGCCTCGTCCGCGACTGGGAGCGCCCCGCCCAGGTGCTCGAAAAGGGAGTCCGCCACCGGGTGGGACGGGTACGTCACCGTGACGGAGCGGCGTTCGCGTATGGCGGGCAGCGGGATGGCCCTTACGAGCGGGGCGTCGGTGGCCAGTGTCCTGCGCAGGTCGTCGCCGCCGACGCCGGCCATCACGTTGATCACGATCTTGTCGTCGGCCACCACCAGGCCGGCGAGTGCTTCGTGCCGGTCCGGACGGCGTACAGCGATGATCACGATCTCGGAGCGGTCCACCACCGCCTGGTTGTCGGGACACACCCGCACGCCTTCGTAGTGCTCGGACAGCTCCGCGGCGGTGCGGGCTCCGCGAGGGGAGAGGAACACTTCGGGCGCATCGTCGCCCCGGTAGTACAGGCCGTCCACGATGGCTCGGCCGATCTCTCCCACCCCGATGATGCCGATGCGCTTCATGTCTTCTCCTTCATGCGTCCGGCGAGACTCGACGCCTGCGCGGTGCGGGTGAGCCGGGCCGCCAGCTCCCCCGCCTGTTCGGGACGGGGGTTGGCGCCGGTCAGCACCGTCGCCGACCGGTCGCCGGCGACCACACCCTCGGCGATCGCCGCCAGGCCGGCCGCCCCCGCCGGTTCCAGTACGATCCCCAGCGTGCGCGCCGCCAACTCCATGGCGGCGGCGATGGCCTCGTCGCTCACCAGGACGATCTCGTCCACCAGGGCGCGGGCTCGCCGCACCGACGCCTCCAGCGGGCCGCACACCGCTATCCCGTCGGCGAAGGTGCGAGCGCGGTCGAGGCGGACCGCGCGGCCGGCGCGCAGGCTCTCCAGCATCGAGGGAGCGCCTTCGGCGTTGACCCCCACGATCCGGGTGCCGGGGGCGTGCTGCTTCATCCAGCGTGCCACGCCGTTGATCAGGGCGCCGTCGCCGACCGGGAGTACGACGGCGTCGAAGCCCGAAGCGCCCGGTGCGCCACGGGTCAGCTCGACTCCGATCGTCCCGGCGCCCTCGGCGATCGCGGCCTGCAGGCCGTCCTGCAGGTGGATCCGGTCAGGATGGCTCTCGGCATGGGCGGCTGCGGCCCTCCGCGCCGACGAGCCGTCGGCCCCCGCCGTGACGACCCGGGCGCCGAAGGTCTCCATCCGCTCCCGCTTGGCGGGATTGACCGTCTCGGGCACGAACACCTCGACCGGCATCCCGCGGGCCCGTCCCGCGTAGGCGACGGCCTGCCCGAAGTTGCCCGAACTTGCGCACACCACCGGAGTGCCGGGGGCCATTGTGCTCAGCATCAGGTCGGCGCCCCGGCCCTTGAAGCTGCGCACCGGGTTGGCCGTCTCCAGCTTCACCGTCACCGCGCGGCCGCCCAGCGCCCGGCACAGCTGCTCGTCGAGGTACTGCGGGGTGTTGAGGAACACCGGATCGATCACCCTTAGGGCCTTCTCGATCCGCGCAACTTCCAGATCCATACGCCGCCTTTCCTCGGGTGGCTCGGGGACCTGGCCGACGCTAATCGAACTCCCGATCGAAGCGATTGAGAATTTTCGCGCCACAACGCAATAATCTTGCATGCCCGAATCGCCGCCACCCCGTCTGGACGAGATCGACGGCCTGCTGCTGGACCTCCTCCAGCACGACGCCGGACGCACCTTGCACGACCTCGGCGAACAGGTCGGGCTCTCACCGAGCGCCGTCCAGCGGCGGATCGCCCGCTACCGCAAGGACGGCCTCATCGCCGGGCAGGTCGCCGTCCTCGACCCGCACCGCTTCGGTCCCACCGTCCTCGCCACGGTGCTGGTCACCCTGGCCCAGGAATCGTTCGAGCACCATCGGATCTTCTCCGACCGGATGCGCTCGAACCCGCAGGTCCAGCAGTGCTACCGGGTCGCGGGACCATGGGACTACGTGGTCGTCCTGGCCGCGCGCAGCATGCGCGACTGCGGCCGGCTCGGTGACCGCCTGTTCAAGGCGGACGACAACATCAGTCGTTACGAGACCCTGGTCGTCTTCGACACCGTCAAGACCGGCCTGGCTCTCCCGCTTCCCGCGCCGGGTCACGGGACGGGCGGCCATGACCCGCTCCCCCGCGGGCTCACTCCAGGTCGTCGAAGTGATCCAGAAGATCACTGACGCCGGTTCCGGTGAGAGGCTGCTCGGTCCAGATGGTCTTACCGCGGGGGGTGTGGCGGGTTCCCCAGCGCTGGGTGAGCTGCGCGACGAGAAGGAGGCCGCGCCCTCCTTCGTCGAGAAGGCGGGCACGGCGCAGGTGCGGGGCGGTGCTGGCGCCGTCGGAGACCTCGCAGATGAGCGTCCGGTCCCGGATGATGCGCAGTTGGATCGGCCCCCTGGCGTAGCGGATGGCGTTGGTCACGAGCTCGCTGACGATGAGCTCGGTGACGTAGACGGCCTCGTCGAGGCCCCACTCCGTGAGCCGTTCGGTCACCAGGTTGCGGGTCTCGGCGACGATGGCCGGGTCGGCGGGCAGATCCCAGCTGGCGAATCGGTCCGCGCTCAGGACGTTGGTGCGGGCGACGAGGAGCGCGGCGTCGTCCACGGGGCTGTCCGGCAGGGCGGCGTTGAAGACGCTGTCGCAGGTCTCGGCCAAGGACGATGAGCGGCGGGTCAGGGCCCGACGCAGGCGTTCGAGCCCGACATCGATGTCGTGATCGCGGGACTCGACGAGGCCGTCGGTGTAGAAGGCCAGGACGCTGCCCTCCGGCAGTTCGACCTCGGTGCTCTCGAAGGGCAGGCCACCGACGCCGAGGGGCGGGCCGGCGGGCAGGTCGAGGAAGCCGACCGAGCCGTCGGGCGCGATGAGCGCGGGTGGAGGGTGGCCGGCGCGCGCGGCCGTGCATCGGCGGGACACGGGGTCGTAGACGGCGTACAGGCAGGTGGCGCCCACCTCGTTCTCCGCCTCGTCGTGAGCGCCGGTGGCCTCCTCGGCGGAGAACCGGCTGACGAGATCGTCGAGACGGGTGAGGAGCTCGTCGGGAGAGGAGTCGACGTCGGCGAGGGTGCGCACGGCGGTCCGCAGCCGTCCCATGGTGGCGGAGGCGTGGATGCCGTGGCCGACGACATCACCGACGACGAGCGCTACCCGTGCGCTGGACAACGGGATGACGTCGAACCAGTCCCCGCTCACACCGACGTGGGAGCTGGCCGGCAGATAGCAGGTGGCGGCCTCCACGGCCGACTGCTCGGAGAGGCGGTGCGGGAGCAGGCTGCGCTGAAGTGTCAGGGCGGTGGTGCGCTCGCGGGTGTAGCGTCGGGCGTTGTCGATGGAGACGGCCGCCCGGGCGGTGAGTTCCTCGGCCAGGAGCACGTCGTCCGGCTCGAAGGGCTCTGCGGACTCGCTCCGGACGAAGGCGGCGACGCCGAGGGTGACGCCGCGAGCGCGTATCGGCACCGAGAGGATCGAGCGCAGTCGGTACCGGTCGATGGCTTCCGCCCACGCGGGGTGGCGAGCGGCCGCCGCAACGACTTCGGGGTCGTCGACGTTCATCAGGATCGCCTGGCCGGTGGCCAGGCAGCGGGCCGGCGGCCACAGTTCGGGACGCAGGCCGAGGCCGCTTTGATCCACGCCCGTCCCGTCGTCGAAGGCGGACCGGCGTGCCACGCTCCGCAGCGCGATCTGGTCGGTCAGCGGCCCTGGGTCCGGTTCGTCGCCGACGAGCACCGCTTCGAGCAGGTCGACGATGGCGAGTTCGGCGAAATGGGGCACCACCATGTCGGCCAGTTCCTGGGCGGTTTCGGTGACGTCCAAGGTGGTGCCGATACGGGTACTGGCCTCGCTCAGCATGGTCAGACGTTGCCGTGCGCGGTACTGCTCCGTGTTGTCAAGGACGCCCACCCAGACGGCTTGTGTCCGTCCTGCCCGGTCATTGAGCGGGGACATGAAGACCGACCAGTTGCGCTCGCGGGTCTCGCCTGGGACTCGCCGGTAGGTCTCCCTGTGCACGGGCTGCCCCGTGTCGAGCACATGGCGCAGGTGTTGCTCCAGCAGCCTCCAGTGGGGCCCCGGAAGGACGTCTCTCAAAAGGCGTCCGCGCACTTCGGCTTCCGTGAGGTTGATCCTTCTGCACATGACGTCATTGACTCTGACGAGCCGCAGGTCCCTGTCATGGATCGCCATGGCGAAACGGGACTGGGCGAACGCCAGATCAAGCAGGCGCGCGTCATCCTGGTTTCCGAAGTCGGCGGTGGAGATCTCCGGGGTGGTGAGGGACACGACAAGCCATTCATCCCTGCCGCGGCTGTCGTGACCGGGGTAGGCGAGCAGTTCCACCGTCACCCGCCCGCCGTCCCTGTGCCAGAGCGGAACCTTCCCGCTCCAGGGAGCGGGACGGGGCGACCGCCACAGATCCGGCGAAGGAGAAGCCGCTGCCAGCAGACGGGACGCCGGACGTCCCATCACCTCTTCGGCGGTGTACCCCAGCAGCCGCTGGGCACCGGGACTCCAGGCCGCCACCAGCCCTTGCTCGTCCACGACTGCCGTGGCGACCGCAGGGCCCGATTCCTCTTCTCCGCCCTGAGGGCCGCTGATGTGCGCGTCCATTATCGCGTCCAGATTTTTGGGGAATCTTCCGCAGGCTGCCGCAGCTCAATGTCCCCAAACTATTTCTGGGGGCAAGTAAACCATAACGGACTTTAGAGTAAAAAAGGGGTATCTCGGTCGCAATTTCCTCACTAACCCGACAATCGGCCGAGGGGCGGATGCGGGCCGCCGCGCGGCGGCGGCCCGCTCATCCAGCGTTGGGGGCGTTGCCGCCGGCGATGACGCCGCCGGCGCTGCCCGGGTCGTGAAGGGGGAGCCGCAGTGTGAAGCGGGTGCCCGGTGAATGATCGGCGATGTGGAGGTCGCCGTGGTGGCCCTGGGCGATCTGGCGGGCGATGGCCAGGCCCAGGCCGGTGCCTTCGGGATCGGCTCGACGGGCGTCGGAACGCCGGTAGAAGCGATCGAAGACCTTCTCGCGTTCGTCGACGGGGATGCCGGCCCCATCGTCGGTGACCTCCAGCACCGCCTTCCCCTGCTGCTGGGCGACCGTGACGTCGACGCGGGCTCGGGCGTGGCGCTCGGCGTTGTCGAGCAGGTTGTTCAACAAGCGGGTCAGCCGGACGGGTGAGGCGTCCACGATGACGCCGACGGCGAGGTCGACGGTGAGGTCCGGGGGTCTTGGGCCCTGGGCCCGGCGGTCGGTCTCGGCCCGGACCAGGTGCGCCAAGTCGACCTCCTGCGTCCGCCAGGGGGCATTGGCCTCCAACCGGGCCAGTTCCAGCAGGTCGGCGACGATATCGCCGAGACGCTCGGCGTCGTACAGTGCGGAGTGCAGGATCTGGTGGGAGTCGGCGTCGGGGTCGGTGAGGGCGACCTCCAACCGGGTCCGCAGCCCGGCGAGCGGACCGCGAAGGTCATGGGAGGTATCGGCGACCACCTGCCGCTGATGCTGCAACGCCTGCTGTGCCGCCACCGCGGCCCGGTGCTCGCGTGCTTCGGCGCGCCGCAGCCGTTGGTTGACCTCCTGCAGCTCACGGGCCCGCACGAACAGCTCGGCCTCGATCGCTCTTGTCCGCGCGGCCAGCGCCTGCGGCTGCAGCCCGGTGCCGCTGTCGGCCTCGCGCAGCTCCCGGATGAAGCCGGTCACCTCCTCCACCCGGTTGATGATCAGCGCCACCCGCCCGTCCGGCCCCAGCACCGGGGCGTTGAGGATGGTCCAGTATCGCTCGTGAAAGACCCCGGGCCGTCCCGGCTCCTCGGTGTCGTACTGCTGCAGCGGCATGGTGTCGACCTCGGCCATCTCCACCACCCGTTCCAGCGACGCGCGCAGCTGGTCGGCGCTGCGCCCCGCCGCCCCGCCCGGAAAGACCTCGAACACGTTCCGGCCGACCAACTGCTCCCGTGACCAGCCCGTCAATCGCTCATAGGCGCAGTTCACCGCGACGTACACCCATGCGGACGACAGGATCGAGACCGCCACTGGCGACGCCTCAAAGATCGCCGAAAAGTCGACTTCGGCCACCTTCATTCCTTATCCACACTGCGGGCAACCAACGCCCAACAAAGAGTCGAAATGCCCCCAAGCCAGCGCCAAGGGCTCGCGACAGCGCGGCGGCGCGGCCGCCCGGCACCCGCCCAGGACAAGATCACCCGCAGGCGGCAACGGATCAAGGCCAGAACGAGCCGCCTCTCGGCGTCCGGGGTCGCGTCCGGCTCCCGGTCAGCCGAGGAAGAGGGGAAGTTGGGAGCCGGCGCAGACGTGGAGGACCTCGCCGGTGATGCGGGCGGACTCGTCGGAGACCAGGAAGGCGACCGCGTTCGCGACGTCCTCCGGACGGATCAGCTCGCCCATGGGGGTGGCGGCGCGCACGCGTTCGGCGTAGTCGTGCAGCATCCGCTCGTCGCCCCGCTGCTCGCTGAACCTGGTGCGCACGAAGCTCGGTGCGACCGCGTTGGCCCGAACGCCGAGGGGGGCCAGTTCCAGCGCCAGCGACCTGGTGAGGCCGACCAGCCCGGCCTTCGAGGCCGCATAGCCGGGATGACCGCCGCCGAGCCAGGTGCGGGACCCGATGTTGACCAGTGAGCCCGAGCGCTGCCGGGTCCACCAGGGCAGCGCCGCCTGCGCGATCAGAGCGGGTCCGCGCAGGTTGACGGCCTGGGTGCGGTCCCACGACGCCACGTCGATCGCGGCCAGGTCCTGCGGCGGCTCGATACCGGCCGCGCACACGACCGCGTCGATCCGGCCGAACTCCGTCGCGGCCGCGGTGACGAAGGCCTCGACGTCGGCGGGGTCCGCCACGTCGACGCGGCGGGCGTGCACGCGGCGGGCGCCCGGGGACGCGGTGTCGGCGGACAGGGCGTCCGCCGAAAGGGCGTCCGCCACGGTACGGGCGGCGGCGGCGTCGCGGTCGGCGACGATCACCGTCCAGCCGTCCGGGACGAGCCTGGCGGCGATGGCACCGCCGATGTCACCGCCGCCACCGGTGATCATCGCGATCCGTCCGGCGCTCATCGGAGCGGGGCCCAGGACGTCGGCCACGCCACGACGCGGACCCGAGTGCGGACGGCAGGGGGCGACCACAGGACGATCGCTTCGGGTTCGCGGACCGGATCGGTCGTCTCGTGCGAGTAGACGTGCATGGTGCCCTCTCAGGTGTCGCTGTGGGTGAACAGACCGGCGTCGTGGCACACGGCGCCGAGTGCGAGCAGCCGGTGGTCCTCGCCGGGCGGGGCGGCGAGCATCAGCCCGACGGGCAGCCCGCCGTCGAGGCCCGCCGGGACCGACAGGACCGGCACCCCGGCGAGGCAGAACGGGTACGCGTGGCGGATCAGCGCGGTCGTGGCCTCGTTCTCGGGGGCGTCGAGGCGGGGCGCGGTGATGGGCGTGGTGGCCGCGATCAGCACGTCGGCGTCCGCGAACGCCGACAGCAGCTCCGCCCGCCACGCCTCCCGGAACGCGCGGGCGCGGGCGAGGTCGGCGGGGCCGTGCGGGTTCGTCCGGCGGGCCTCCACGGCGGGCGCGTACGACCGGCCGGGCTGGACGAGGCCCGCGAACGAGGCGGCGGTCTCGGCGCGGTAGATGGTCCGCGCGTGCCGCAGGACGAGGTGTGCCGAGGGCGTCTCGGCGGGACGGGCCGACGCCCCGGCCGAGACGAGCCCCCGCACGGCCTGGTGCACCCTGGCCAGCACGCCGTCGGACGCCTCGTCCTGGAACCAGCCGGTGAGCACGCCGACCCGCAGGCCCTTCAGGCCGGGCGCCGCCGGCGACTCGCCGGTCTCGCCGTCGAGGACGCGGACCACCGCGGCGATGTCGGCAGGGTGCGAAGCGATCACGCCGACCGTGTCCATGGACGGGCTCAGCGGGGCGACGCCGTCGAGGCCGATCCGCCCGTGGGTGGGCCGGAACCCGCAGACGCCGGTGAGCGCCGCCGGAATGAGCGCCGACCCGCCGGTGTCGGTGGCCAGCGCGGCGGCGGCCATGCCGGACGCGACCGCGACGGCGGAACCACCGCTGGAACCGCCGGCCGTACGGTCCGGGTCCCAGGGGTTGCGGGCGTCGCCGTGGTGGGCGTTGACGGTCACGGCCAGGCTGGCCAGCTCCGGCAGGTTCGTCTTGCCGACGACGACCGCGCCGGCGCCGCGGAGCCGGGCGACGGCCTCCGCGTCGCGCGCGGCCGGCGGGCGCTCGCCGACGGGACGGCCGAGCGTGGTGACCGTGCCGGCGACGTCGATGTTGTCCTTCACGGCGACCGGCAGCCCCGCCAGCTCGAGCCCGGACCCGCCGCCGGTCGCCGGGCCGGTCGCTTCGAGGACCTGCGTGAACGCGTGCAGCGCCGGGTCGAGCGCCGCGATCCGCTCCCGCGCGGCCCGCACGGGCTCCGCGGCCGCGACCTCGCCGCCGCGCACGGCGGCCGCGAGACCGGCGGCGCCGCCGTGCCGGGCCAGGAGGGCGTGCAAGGGCGCCGTCGGCATCAGGCGGTCCGCTCGCTCGGTGCGGGCGCCTGCTGGACGTACCCGAAGCGGTGGCGCGGGGCGAGCGCCTGGTAGCGGGGCCATTCCAGCTCGACGCCGAGAGTGCCCGACAGCAGCGTCTGGAACTCGTCCAGCAGCATCTCGTCCGCCCTGACCTGGGACGGGCGGGCAGCGCGCCGCACGCAGAAGCCCGCCAGCGCGCCCGCCGCCTCGCCGACCGTCCACTCCCCCGGGTGCACGCGGTATGCGCCGCTGGTCAGATGGGTCGCGCCGATGTTCTTGGCTGCGGGCAGCAGGTTGCGCATCCGGACCGGGATCAGGGCCCCGAGCGGGATCTGGAACGGCCAGGTGTCGATGTCGATCGTGGGGCGTCCCGCCGTGGACGGGTGCACGTCGATGCGGTACGCGGCGATGCCGACACTGTCGGGGAACCGTTCGGCGCCCTCCAGGCCCGCGCGGGCCTCCACCCCGACGTGCTGTTCCACCAGGGTGACCTCGGCCCGGATGCGGCGGCTCTCGCGGATGTAGGGCATCTTCGCGAGCCCGTCAGGCGTCCCGGTCAGATCGCCGCGCGGCCTCAGCTCGGGATATCCGGTGCCGCCGTCATGCCGGGGCGCCTCCGTCTGCATCCAGTACAGGAACGACAGGGAGAGCTGCCGCGCCTCGCGCAACGCCCGCTCCCGGGTCGGCTCGTCCACGCCGATGAGCGGCAACCGCGCGTAGTCCATCATCGGCCACGCCGCAGCGGTCACGTCCGCCCACTCCGTGTCGAGATGGGCGGCGTCCAGGACCCTGCGGGCGTGCCAGAGGTCGTACCGGACGCCGCCTGCGGCCGGGCGGTCGGTGAACAGCGGTCTGCGCCGGGGCCGGTGCGTGACATGGTCGCTGACCTCCCAGCTCAGCAGCGGTCCGGGCCATTCGGGAGGACGGTGCTCGCGCCATTCGGCGTAGTCGGCCGGACGCTCGATGGTGTTGTCCGTGCCGGGGTGCAGGCTCAGCAGCATCGCCCACGTGATCGCCTGCTGGTCGTACGGGTCGGCGGGGCCGGCCAGCGCGTGCGGCTCGCCGGTCTCGGCCGCGCTCTCAGCCCCGAAGACATGCTCGGCGCCGGACATCCCGACGAGATCGCCGAGGTCGGTGGCGTCGAGGAAGTAGTCGCCGCTCAGCTCGGCCTCCTCGCCCTCGGACCCGCGGACCAGCACCGAGGTGATCTCGTCGCCGTCCGCCGACACCGCCGCCAGCCGGTGCGAGCGCAGCACGGTGACCGTTCCGCGGCTCGTCCACGGTGCGAGCATCTCCTCCAGGACGAGGCACGCCACATGCGGCTCGTGGCTGAGCGGGCCGATGTTCCCCGAACCCGGGTTGAGCAGCGGTGCGTGCCGCGCCGCCGCGTTGAGCGGATAGTTGCGCCGGTAGAAGGCGCGCACCCGGTCGCGGAACCGGCGGTAGGCGGGGGTGCAGCCGACCGACTCGATCCACGGGTGCTCGTCCGGCGGGATGCACTGGCTGGACACCTGGCCGCCGATCCAGTCGCTCTCGCTGACCAGCACGCTGCGCAGGCCGAGCCGCGCGGCGGCCAGGACGGCGGCGACGCCGCCGAGGCCGCCGCCGACGACGACGAGATCGAAATGCCGAGGTCGGGTCACGGGGAGCTCCTTTTCGCCATGGGGCGTTCGTTCTGGGCGGGCGGCGCCAGCGGCGCCAGCGTGAAGCGCTCGGTCAGGCGCAGGCCGCCGCCGGGTGCGCGTTCGAAGGTCCGCGCCAGCTCCGGCTTCACGCCGAAGACGGCGTCCGAGCCGAGGTAGCCGTCCTCGGCGTCGAAGACCGTCGTGGTGACGGACCGGTGGCCCGGTGCGGAGACGATCGCGTGGATGTGCGCGGCCCGCCAGGGGTGCCGTCCGGTGGCCCGCAGCAGGCGTCCGACCGGGCCGTCGTCGGGGATCGGATAGCTGACGGGCCGGACCGTCCGGAATGAGAACCGGCCCTCGGCGTCGGTGCGGAAACGCCCGCGCAGGTTGTGCCGGGGCTGGTCGGGGTCCTGGACGTCGTAGCGGCCGTTGGGCGCGGTCTGCCAGACATCGGCGACGGCACCCGCCAGCGGCCGGCCGGCGGTGTCGGCGACCTCGCCGTCCACCAGCAGCGGCTCGCCGCCGAGGTCGACGTCGGCGATGGACGTCCCGGACGCTCGCAGCGGTGCGTCCGGCACGTAGAACGGGCCGAGGATCGTCGAGGGGGTGGCGCCGCCGGCGCCCGCCCCGCCCAGTTCGTCGACCAGGCTGGACAGGCCCAGGGTGTCGGACAGCAGGACGAACTCCTGCCGGTCCTCGGTGCACGTGCGGCCCGTCTCGGTGAGGAACCGGACGGCGGCCATCAGTTCCGGCTCCCGGAGCCCGACGTCCCTGGCGAAGGCGTGCAGGTGCCGTACGAGCGAGGCCATCACCTCGCGCAGCCGCTCGTCGGGGGTGGCGGCGATCCGCGCCAGCACCGTACGGGTCAGGTCTTCGGCGATCGGCTCGTCGTGGCTCATGGTGCGTCCCCGTCCCCCGTGGTCACGGGGCGCGCGCCGTCCAGGGCGGCCCGCAGGATCGCACGCACCCCGGCGGGTTCCACCGGGCGCGGGCCGGCCGGAGGTTCCGCCGCCACGAGCCCGGCGACCCGGTCGATATCGGCGGTGCCGAATCCGGGTTGGGCCAGGCTCGCCGGCGCGCCGATGGAGGTCCGGAGCTCCCACAGACCGGTCGCCGCGTCGGCGGCTCCCAGGGCCTCCGCGACCCGCCCGAGCCGCGGCGCCCGCCGGTTGAACGCCGTGACGTACGGCAGCAGCGCCGAATGGGTCGCGGCGTGCGGCAGGCCGTAGGACCCGCCCAGCACGTGGCACAGCTTGTGGTGAAGGCCCATCGCGGTCGTGCCCAGCACCCATCCGGCCAGCCATGCGCCTTGGAGCGCGTCGCTTCGCGCCGCCATGTCCTCCGGGTCGGTCACGACGCGCGGCAGAGCCTTCGCCAGAACGCGTATCCCCTGGTCGGCGACCGCCGCCGTGAGCGGGGAGAGTCGCGGCGCGTAGGCGGCCTCGACCAGGTGGGCGAGCGCGTTCATGCCACTGGCCGCGGACAGCCTCCCCGGCAGGCGTGTCGTCAGCGCGGGGTCGTAGATCACCGTCACGGGCCGCACGGCGGGATCGCGGCCGGTCTCCTTGCGACCGTCCCGTGTGAGGCCCCAGATCGGG
Organism: Actinomadura citrea; assembly: GCF_013409045.1. Lineage (NCBI taxonomy): Bacteria > Bacillati > Actinomycetota > Actinomycetes > Streptosporangiales > Thermomonosporaceae > Actinomadura > Actinomadura citrea. Next base: position 5,328,651 of record NZ_JACCBT010000001.1, read on the forward strand.
GTCATCTCACTGCCCGCGTACGTGGTGGGGACCGCGACGATCCGCAGCCCGGTCCGCAGCGCGACCGCCTTCGCCAGCCCGGTCGCCGAGCCGCCCCCGACACAGAGCAGCAGGTCGGCGCCGTGCGCGGCGGCCTCGCGTGAGGCCGCGTCGGCGGATTCGCCCGGGACGTGGGTCGCCGTCCGTGTGATCCGGCCGCGGACCCGGCCGCCCAGCCGCCCCGCGACGGCCTCGGCGTGCGCGGCGCTGTGCCGATCGGAGATCAGCAGGACGCGGCGCGCGCCGAGGCGCGCGACCTCGTCACCGGCCCCGTCCAGCGCGCCCACGCCGAACACCACCCGCGACGCGCCCTGCTCGTGCACGAACCGGTCAGTCATCGGCTCTCCCGCCGTGAAGCCAGCCGGCGCCCCGCCGGTACAGGGCCTCGACGCGCGGGCCGGTGAGCTGCGGCATATCCATCTTGACCTGGTACCCGAGCCCGGTCTGGAGGTAGGCCAGATGCCGGTACCCCTCGGGCAGGCCGCGCAGCCGGTCCGCGTCCAGGACGGGGCGGGCTCCGGGGTCGACGGGGTCGATCCGGTCCCGCTCGTAGATCGGCTGCCGGAGCACCAGCGCCCACCCGCCGTGCCGTCCGTCGACGTCGTCCCGGCGGCCGTCCCGTTGGAGGAGGTCGTAGAACCTGCCCGTGCACACGACGTCGCACTCGACGCCGTCGACGAGGGCCCGCTGCGTGATCGTCATCTTGGTCTGGGCGACCGCCCGGTCGCCCGCGATGTCGGCCGACGTCCCGCCGAGGAAGTGCCAGATGCGCACGCCGCGCTCCCAGCCCTGCCTGCTGACCTCGATGAACGCCTCGTAGCCGCCTTGGAACCAGGTGGCCTGCATGACACCGTCGGGGTGCCACACCGTCGCGAACCTGTCCCAGTCACCGGCGTCGCGCCACACGGCCCAGTCTTCGATGAGTCGTCTGATCTCGGCCTGATCGGCATCGGCCCTCATGCGGTTCCCTCCAGTCGTGCGGTCTCGGTCAGGACCCTGTCTGCGGCTTCGTACGCCAGCCGTGCCGCCTCGACGGGCCCCATGCGCTCCAGGTCGTCCGACCAGACCTCCACGGACATGCGCGCGGACACGCCGTGACGGCGGAGGAGCCGGACGAACCCGGCGGCCCCGGCCGCCGGGAGCAGGCGGCGATGGCGGGCCTCCTCGCGCAGGTCGTCCCGGTCCCGGGCTTTCCCAGGGGGCAGGCCGTCACGGCACCGCACGTCGTTGAGCTGCACGGAGAGGATCCGCTCGGGGGGCACGGCCGCGAGCTCGTCCGGTGTGCCCCCCGAGCGGACGTAGTGCCAGTGGTCGAGGAGGACCCCGGCGTTCGGCGCCCCCGACTCGCGTACGAGGCGCCAGGCGTCGGGCAGCGTGCGCAGCTCGCTGAACGGCATGAACTCCACGGCCACGCGCACACCCACGGTGGCGGCTCTGGCGCACAGCGCGGTGAAGCGCTCGACGAGGTGCCCCTGCGGGTACGCGGTGAACGCCACCGCGTTGAACTGCTCGCAGCCGAGCGCCTCCAGCGCGTGGAACAGCAGGTCACCGTTCTCGCGAGTGCCCGCGGCGCCGTCGGCGTCCGGGCTCGCGCCGCCGGCCCGCGGCGGGCCGTCGGCCGCCCAGTCCCACGGCGCTTCGATCTCGGCGACGCGCAGGCCGTGGCCGTCGAGCAGCGAGCGCAGCCTGCGGTCGTCCAGCCCCTCCTGGAGCGCGGCCCGGTACTGGGCGAGGGACAGCCCGATCGAGTCGAATCCGGCCGTGGCCGCGGCCCGGAGCCGTTCGGTGAACGACGCTCCGCGCACCGTCATCGCGCAGAGCGTGAGCGCGTGTCCGGGAACCATGCCCCCTCCAATCTGTGCGCATATCGCACATCTGTGCGTATAATAACCACCAGTGCGGCCCGGCGGCAATGGCGACCGCCCGGTTCAGGCCCAGGCGGAAAGGAATCCGCGCAGGTGGCGCAGCACTTCGGCGGGCTGCTCCTCGGGGAGGAAGTGCTTGCAGTCCTCGATCGCCGCACCGGAAGCCCGCTCGGCATACCGGGACCAGATCCCCGTCACGTCGGCGTGCCCGAGCCCGCCCTGGGCGCCCCACAGAAGAAGCAGCGGCTGGGTGACGAGCCTGCCCTCCTGGGCGTCCCGTTCGTCGGCGGCGAGATCCTCGCGGAACCCGGCGCGATAGTCCTCCAGGGAGGCGTGCAGCGACTCGGGACGGCTGAACGCGGCCACGTACTCCGCGATCGCCTCCTCGCCGATCGCGCCGGGGCGGAAGCACTGCCGCTCCAGGAAGTGCCTCAGGTACGCCTCGACGTTCCCCGAGATGAGGAGCTCCGGCAGATCGGGCTGGAGGTGGAAGAACCAGTGCCACAGCGCCGCCGCCGAGTCCCGGTCGATGGACGCCATGACCTCGCGGGTCGGCAGGACGTCCAGCAGCGCGAGCCGGTCGATGTCGGCCGGCCGGTCCAGGGCCCAGCGGTGCGCCACGCGGGCGCCCCGGTCGTGGCCGACGACGTCCGCGGACGCGAAACCGAGCGCCCGGACCAGCCGCGAAAGGTCCGCCGCGGTGGTGCGCTTGTCATAGCCGTCGCCGGGCGTGCCGGACCGGCCGTACCCGCGCAGGTCGGGGGCGATCACCGTGTACCGCTCGGCGAGCGGCTCCATCAGGTGGCGCCAGCAGTGCCCGGTCTGCGGCCAGCCGTGCAGCAGCACCAGGAGCCGTCCGGCCGAGCCGCAACGCCGGTAGTGGATCCCGACGTCGCCCAGGTCGGCGCGGTTCGAGGTGACGGAGCCTGCGGATGTGGAGGGGGAATCGGTCACGGAGGTGTCCCTTCCGGACCCGGTCCCGCCTACCCGATGAGGCCGATCCCCTGGCCGACGGGGCCGGGACGCAGGTCCGCTTCGATCTGTTCGGCCGCCCGCCGCATGGCGGGCAGGAAGTCGAGCATGGTCTCGGCGGTGCCCCGGCCGGACAGCATCGACACGTTCAGTGCGGCCACGACCTGCCCGGACGCGTCGTGGACGGGCACCGCGATGGACCGCGAGCCGTCGTCGATCTCCTGGTCGACGATCGCGTAGCCCTCCCCCGCGACCCGCGCGATGATCTCGCGCAGCCGGTCCGGGTCGGTGACGGTGCGGTCGGTGAGCGGCTTCAACTCGGCCGAGGCGAGGTACTCCTCGAGCCACTCCGGGCCACGCCCGGCCAGCAGCACCCGGCCCATGGACGTCGGGTAGGCCGGGAACCGGCTGCCGACCATGATCGGGATGGCCATCAGCCGCTTGACCGGCACCCGCGCGACGAAGACGACCTCCTGGCCGTCCAGCACGCCGAGCGAGCTGGTCTCATGGACCTCGGCCACCAGCGGTTCCATATGGGTGAGCGCGACCTCGGGCAGGCTGAGGCTCGACAGGAAGGCGTAGCCCAGCTCCAGCACGCGCGGGCGCAGCGAGTAGAGCCGTCCGTCGAACGACACGTAGCCGAGGTCGACCAGGGTCAGCAGGAAACGGCGGGCCGCGGCCCGGTCCAGCCCGGTGATCTTCGCGACCTCGGCCAGGGTCAGCCGCGGCCTGGTGTGGTCGAACGCCCTGATGACGGCGAGCCCGCGCTCCAGGGACTGGACGAAGTAGGCCGGCCGCTCCCCGCGCCGCGACGTCTCGCGCCGAGCACCCTCTCGGCGAGGGGCCTGCCCTGATTCGTCCACGCCGGTACGTGCCACCGTTGCCACGCTCCTTGTCCGCCGAGTGATGAGCTGATACTGGTCCGTCCGGGGGCGTCCCGCCCGTGACACGGCCCCAACAATACGGTGCCGCGCTCTCCCGTCCGCCGACCGATTCAGACATCGCGGTCCGTCCGGCGGGCGGCCTCGGCGAGCAGCGCCGCAAGCTCGTGCGGGCGCGACAGCATCGGGGAATGGGCGGTGTCGATCTCGGTCCGCCACGTGGCGCGCCGGGCCATGCGCCGCTGCGCCTCAGGCGTCAGGGCCTGGTCGCGGGCGCACACGAGGTAGGTGGACGGGATCGTCTGCCAGGCCGCCCGCGCCACCGGGGCGCCGACCGTGTCGACGTGCTCGGGGGTGAGGCGCGCCGCGGCGGCCTTCGCCTCCTCCGCCGGGCAGTCGCCGAAGAACATGTGGTGGGCCGCCGCCTCCGGAACCCTCAGATAGCCGCCCTCGGCGACCGGCGCGAGCGAGGGGTCGGGCGGGACGGGCGCCGGCTGGTTGGCGTCCGCGCAGGACTCGCCCACCTCCAGCAGGAACGCACTGAGGTAGATCAGCGTGGTGACCGCGGCGTTCCCGTACGCCGCCTCGGTGGTCACGGCGCCGCCGTAGGAGTGGGCGCACAGGGCGAGCGGGCCGGGCAGGCCGGCCAGCTCCGCCCGCAGGAACTCCGTGTGGCCGCGCAGGTCGTGGCGGCCGGGCGCGCGGCCCAGGCCGGGCAGCCGCACCGCGTGGGTCCGCACTCCGGCCGCGTTCAGCGGCGGGACGACCAGGTCCCATGCCCACTCGCCGTGCCAGGCCCCGTGGACCAGCACCAGGGTGGGCGGCTCGCTGCCGACCATCGGCATCACCTCGCTCGTCAAGCGCCATTTCCGCCACATCGGAAGGCTATGAGCAGCGACGTTACCATGGCGCACGACTGTTCATCATGCGCACAAGCGTGGACCGGTTGCCGTTCGCCTATTGCGCCCCTGGTCAGGCGGTGCGTACTATGCGCACAGTCGTGCGGATACCGCACACTTTGATCGCGAGCACAGGAGAACCCATGGACCTGGACCCGGAGATAGCCGAGGCCGTGCGCCGGTTCCCGCCCATCGATCTCGCCGACCTCGCCGCCGCGCGCACGTCCTTCGCCGCGAGCGGCGGCCCAACGCCCCCACCGGAATGGTCGGACGACGTCACCGTCACCGACAGGACGCTGCCGGGGCCGTCATCCGGCACCCGGGTGCCCGTGCGCGTCTACACCCCGCGACGCGACGACGACCCCAAACCGGCCATCGTCCGCTTCCACGGAGGCTCGTTCGTCATCGGCGACCTCGAGACCGACCATCTCGACTGCGGCTCCTGGGCCCGCGACATCGGCGCGGTCGTGGTCGACGTCGACTACCGGCTGGCGCCCGAGGCGCCCTTCCCCGCCGGAGTGGAGGACTGCTTCGCCGCCCTGACCTGGGTCGCCGCGCACGCCGCCGAACTCGGCGCCGACCCCGCCCGGATCGCGGTGGCCGGATCCAGCGCGGGCGGCGGACTGGCCGCCGCCGTCGCCCTGATGGCCCGGGACCGCGGCGGCCCGGCGCTCGCGCTCCAGGTGCTGAACTACCCCGCCCTCGACGACCGGCTGGACACGCCCTCCATGCGCGCGTTCACCGACACCCCGATCTTCTCCGCGCGCCACGCGGAACTGGCCTGGCGGTACTACCTCGGCGAGCGGGACGGGGACGTCCCGGCCCACGCGGCGCCCGCGCGGGCCGCCGACCTGACCGGGCTGCCGCCCGCGTTCCTGCTGGGCTGCGACTTCGACCCGCTGCGGGACGAGGGACTGCGCTACGCGGCACGGCTGCTCGATGCCGGTGTCCCGGTCGAACTGCACCAGTATCCGGGCACCGTGCACGGCTTCGACGTCATGCCGGCCCGGATCTCCGCCGAGGCGCGGCGCGTCCAGGTCGCGGCGATCCGGCGGCACCTGCGCCCGCCCGCGCCGGCCCGGATCCCGGCGAGGGAGCGGCCATGAGGAGGTTCCTCGTCCATCGGCTGCTGCTGGCCGTGCCGACGCTGGTCGGTGTCTCGCTCGTCGTCTTCCTGACCACCAAGCTCGTCCCCGGCGATCCGGTGGCGAGCCTGCTCGGGCCGCTGGCGCCCCCGGACGCCCGCCGCGAGCTGGTCGAACGGCTCGGCCTCGACCAGCCGCTCCCGATCCAGTTCGGCCAGTGGTCCTGGAACGTCGCGCAGGGGAGGCTCGGCACGTCCATCCAGCAGCAGCGGCCCGTCCTGGAGATCGTGCGGACCGCCTTCGGCAACACCGCGATCCTCGCGCTCGCCGGGGCCGTGCTCGCATTCGCCGGGGGCCTGCTGATCGGCGCGACCGGGGCGTTCACCACGCGGCGGCTGCCGCGCGGGCTCGCCTCCGGCATGTCCTTCCTGGCGATGTCGGTGCCGCAGTACTCGATCGCGCTGGGTCTGGTCGCCCTGCTGGCCGTCCGGTACCAGGTGCTGCCCGCCGGCGGCATGTACGACCCGGTCGACGGCGGCGGCGCCGGTGACCTGCTCCGGCACCTGGTGCTGCCGGCCGTGGCGGTGTCGCTGATCCCGATGGGCGTCGTCGGACGGATGCTGCGGGCGAGCCTGGTGGACGTCATGTCCGGCGACCAGGTCGAGGCCATGCGGGCGCGCGGGCTGGGCCGCGCGGCGATCGCCCGGCACGCACTGCACAACGCGCTGCCCTCGCTGCTCACCATCACAGGGCTGCAACTGGCCTACCTCATCGGCGGTGTCGTCTTCGTCGAGACGATCTTCTCCTGGCCCGGTCTCGGCCAAGCGCTCTACAACGCCATCGCCTCCCGCGACCTGCCGCTCGTCCAGGGCGGCGTGCTGGTCATCGCCATCGCGTTCGTCCTCATCAACATCGTGGTCGACGGCGTCCACGCACTCATCGATCCGCGCGTACGGAGATAGCCATGGCCCCTGTGTCCCCAACCACGGACAACACTCCCGCGGTCGGCGCCGAGCGCGCCGGGCCGCGCCGCCGAGGCCGCCCCGGCCGAAGGCGCCGACCGGGCGCCGCGCTCACCGCCGGAGCCGTGCTGGTGTCGCTGCTGATCCTGGCGGCCGTTCTGGTCCCCGTGCTGCCGCTGGCCGACCCGGACGCCGGGTCGCTCTCCGAGCGGCTGCTGCCGCCCGGCAGCCCCGGGCATCCGCTCGGCACCGACGGCCAGGGCCGCGACCTGCTGAGCCGCCTGCTCTGGGGGGTCCAGCCCTCCCTGGCGGCCGGCCTGCTGCCGGTGCTGGTGGCCGGGACGGCGGGCACGTTCCTCGGCATCGTCGCCGGGCTCGGCGCCCGCTGGCTGGAGAACGCCGTGATGCGCTCGCTCGACGTGCTGTTCGCCTTTCCCGCCGTACTGCTGGCGATCTCCATCGCCGCGTCCCTGGGCGCGGGCCTGACCAGCCTGATCATCGCGCTGTCCGTCATCCTCGTCCCGGCCGTCGCCCGGGTGGTGGTCACCGAGGTCGCCAGGTTGCGCGAGCTGGACTTCAGCCAGGCCGCGCGGGCCGGCGGCGCCCGGACCACGACGATCGCGATGCGGCACGTGCTGCCCAACGTGCTGCCCGTGCTGACCGTGTACTGCTCGGCGCTGGTCGGGCTGTCGATCGTGCTGGGGTCCGGGCTGTCGTTCCTCGGGCTGGGCGTCGCCCCGCCCCGCGCCGAATGGGGGGCCATGTTGGACGACCTGCGCCAGCACATCTTCACCGCGCCGCTCCTCACGCTGATCCCCGGCGCCGCGATCTTCCTGGCATCGGTGGCGTTCAACCTGCTCGGCGAGGGGCTGCGCGACCACTTCGACGTGCGATCGAGGCACACCGTATGAGCGCGCTGCTGGAGGTGGAAGACCTCACCGTCGACTTCGCGGCCGGAGAACGCGTCGCGCACGCCGTCCGGGGCGTCGGCTTCGAGGTGGAGGCCGGGCGCACCACGGTCGTGCTCGGCGAGTCCGGGAGCGGCAAGTCGGTCACGGCACGGGCGGTGCTGCGGCTGCTCGGGTCCCGGGCCGAGGTCGGCGGCGCGGTCCGCCTCGACGGCGTCTCCCTTCTCGACCTCGACGAGCGGGAGATGCGGTCGTTGCGGGGCCGCGGCATCGGCCTGGTCCCGCAGGACCCGACCGGCTCACTCGATCCGCTGCGCCGGGTGGGCTCCCAGGTCGCCGAGGTACTGCGGGCCCACGGCGTCGGGACGACCCGTGCCGCGCGCCGCGAACGGGCGGGTGAACTGCTCGCCCAGGCGGGCATACCCGATACCGCAAGGGTGGCCCGCGCCTACCCGCACGAGCTGTCCGGCGGCCTGCGGCAGCGTGTCGCCATCGCCGCCGCGATCGCCTGCGGACCCCGGCTGCTCATCGCCGACGAGCCGACCACGGCTCTGGACATGACCGTCCAGGCCCGGATCCTCGAACTGTTCGGACGGCTGCGGCGCGAGCTGGACATGGCGGTGCTGCTGGTCACCCACGACGTGGGGGTCGCCCGGCTGATGGGCTCCACGGTCGTCGTCATGTACGCCGGCCGGGTCGTCGAGGAAGGGCCGGCCGAGCGCGTCCTCAGCCGTCCCGCCCACCCGTACACCGCCGCTCTGCTCGGTGCCCAGCCGCGGCCCGGCGTGCCCCGCGGCGAGCTGCCCGGGCTTCCCGGGCTGCCGCCGTCCGCCACCGCCGTGATCGACGATGCGTGCGCGCTGGCGCCGCGCTGCCCGCACGCCGAGCCGGGGTGTTCGATCCGGCGGCCCGTGCTGGAACCCGTCTCCGGCGGTGGCTCGGCCGCGTGCCCGGTGCCGTGGGACGCGGTGGCGCGTACCGAAAGGAGGCCGGGATGACCGAGCCGCTGCTGAGCGCGACGAACCTGACCAAGACCTTCGGCTCCGGGACGCCCGCGGTCGACGGCGTCAGCCTCGAACTGCACGCGGGCGAGACCCTCGGCGTGGTCGGGGAGTCCGGCAGCGGGAAGTCCACCACGGCCAAGATGGTCCTGCGGCTGCTGACGCCCGACACCGGACGGGTCGTCTTCGCCGGCCACGATCTCGCGCGCACCCGGGGCGCGGCCCTGCGGCGCCTGCGGGCCAGGCTGCAACTCGTCCCGCAGTCACCGCAGACCTCATTGAACCCCCGCATGACCGTCGGCGACGCCGTCGCGTTCAACCTGCGCGCGCACGGCCGTCCCCGGCGCACGATCCCCGGGCGGGTCGCCGACCTGCTCGACCGTGTCGGTGTGCCTCCGTCGGATGCCGGACGCTACCCCCACGAGATGTCCGGCGGCCAGATCCAACGCGTGGCGCTGGCCCGGGCCCTGGCGACCGACCCAGAGGTCGTCGTCTGCGACGAGGCCGTCTCCGCGCTGGACAAGAGCATCCAGGCCCAGGTGCTCAACCTGCTCGCCGGCCTCCAGCGCGACACCGGTGTCGCGTTCCTGTTCATCTCCCACGACCTGGCCGTCGTCGAGCACATCGCCGACCGCGTGATGGTGATGCAGCAGGGCCGGGTGGTCGAAGAAGGACCGGCGGACCGGATCTGGTCCCAGCCGGGTCACCCCTACACGCGCACGCTGCTCGCCTCGATCCCCCCGCTTCCCCGACCAGGAGAACGACCATGAACCTCGACCGACCCCGCGCACTGCTCTGCACCGTCCTGGCGGCGGGACTCACCGCCGCCGCCTGCGGCACCGCCGCCACGTCCACCGGCTCGGGGGGCACGCTCGTCATCGGCATGACCGCCTCCGACATCCCCGGGACGGACACCGTCATGGCGTTCACCCAGGGTTTCGAGGGCGAGCGGTTCGTCAACTTCCAGCTGTACGACGGGCTCACCCGCTACGACCTGAAGCAGTCCACGAAGACGCCCGGGGTCGTGCCCGGGCTGGCGACCTCCTGGAAGACCAGCGGCGACGGCCGCACCTGGACCTTCCGGCTACGGCAGGGCGTGACCTTCTCCGACGGCACGCCGTTCGACGCCGACTCGGTGGTCTTCGCCTACGACCGGCTGCTCAACAAGAAGAGCCCGCACTACTACCCGGAGGCCGCCGGCGCCGCGTCGCTGTGGTCCGGTCAGATCGAGTCGTACCGCAAGATCGACGCCGGGAGCGTCGAGATCACCACGAAGCGACCCAGCGGCCACCTGCTGACCGACCTGACCTTCCTCACCATCCCCAGCCCCACCGCTGTCAAGAAGCTCGGCAACCAGAAGTTCGCGCAGCACCCGGAGGGGACCGGCCCGTTCCGGTTCGAGTCACTCAAGCCCGGCCAGCAGCTCACCATGGTGGCCAACAAGAACTACTGGGGCGGCGCGCCCAGAGTCGGCAAGCTCGCACTGCGCCCGATCCCGGACGCCGCGGCCCGTACGGCCGCACTGCGCTCGGGCCAGGTCAACTGGATCGAATACCCGAGCCCTGACGACGTCGCCCCGCTGAAGTCGTCCGGGTTCCAGCTGCTCGGCAACAACTACGACCACCTGTGGTACTGCACATTCGACCAGGCCAAGAAGCCCTGGGGCGACGTGCGCGTCAGGCAGGCCGCCAATTACGCGATCGACCGGGAGGCCATCGCCCGCGACCTCCTGAAGGGCACCGCGGACCCGGTCCAGCAGCACGCCCCGGCCTCGACCGACCAGCACGACCCTGCCAACGACGCCTACGCCTACGACCCCGCCAAGGCCAGGGAACTGCTCGCCCAGGCCGGGGTGCCCCAGGGATTCAGCACGACCCTCGCCGTCCCGACCGGCGGCTCCGGCAACCTCATCCCCGTGCCCATCGCCACCGCGCTCCAGGCGCAGCTGGCCAAGGTCGGCATCAAGGTGCAGATCCAGAAGGTGGAATGGTCGGCCCTGCTCGCCGACCTGAACGCGGGCAAGCCGGTCCAGGGCGCGGACGTCCAGTGCGCCTCCACGGTCACCTTCCAGGCCGAGGCCCTGGTCCGGGCGTACTGGGCGAAGGGCTCGCCCGTCTACAAGGGCCACTGGTACTCCGCCCGCGTCGACTCCCTGTCCGAGGAGGCCGAGCGGACCCTCGACCCGTCCAAGCGCGTCGCCCTCTACCGCCAGGCCGAGCGGATCGTCACCGACGAGGCGCCCTACCTGTTCGTGGTGAGCGACCGGAATCCGCGCGCCCTCGCCGCCGGCGTCCAGGGCCTCGTCCAGCCGAAGTCCTGGTTCGTCGACCTGACGACCGTCCACGTCGGGAAGTAGGGAACGATGACAGCGATCAGGTGGGCGGTCAATCTGCCCCTGCCCGGGCGAGCACTGCGCGACCACCGCGAGCTGATCGAGGCGCTGCCCGGTCTCGGCTACGCCGACGTGTGGACGGGCGAGGGCGGCGGCATCGACGCCTTCACGCCGCTGGCCGCCGCAGCGGCGTGGCAGCCCGCCCTGGGCGTCGGTACGGGCGTCGTCCCGGTGTTCACCCGAGGCCCGGTGGTGCTCGCGCAGACCGCGGCGGCCCTCTCCGAACTGGCCGCGGAACGGGTCATGCTGGGCCTCGGCACATCGGTTCCGGCGCATGTGACAGCCCTGAACGACATACCGTTCGCCAAACCCGTCGCCCGGCTCCGGGACACGGTGCGGTTCCTCAAGACCGCGCTGCGCGGCGACCCAGTCGACGAGGAGTACGAGACGTTCGCCGTGCGCGGCTACCGGCCGCCGCCGCCCGCCGTCCGCCCACCCAAGATCATCCTCGGGGCGCTCAGGCCGCGCATGGTCCGGCTGGGGCTCACCGAGGGCGACGGCGTCATCACCAACGTCCTGGGCGCCGGCGACCTGGAACGGGTCCTCGCCGAGGCCGGTCCCCGGCCACCGGACAAGGAGATCGTCGTCAAGCTGTTCGTCTGCCCGACCGAGGACGCCGCCCATGCCCGCCGCACCGGACGGGCCTTCCTCGGCTGGATCCTCAACCAGGCCCCCTACCGGGCCTTCCACGACTGGCTCGGCCACGGAGACAGGCTCGCCGAGTCCCGCGCCCTCTACGACTCCGGCGACGGAACGGCGGCGGGCCTCGCCCTGCCCGACGACTTCGTCGACGCGCTGTGGATTCACGGCTCCCCTGACCAGTGCCGCCGGCAGATCGCTCGCTTCGTCCGGCCCGGGGTGACGTCCGTCCTGCTCTTCGTGGCCCCCACTCCCGAACTGCTCACGGGCCGCCACGCGCTGCCGGACGTCCTGGCCCGCCTGCGCCCGGACGGCGCGTAGCTCGTCCGACCGGCCGGCCCCGTCGGCGGATCCCCTGACGAGGCCGGCCGGTCGCCACCGAGGACGTCGACGGCTTGGAAGAAGTGGTTATCCTCGGCGGGTGAAGATCACATTGCCGGCTGTGGAGTTGGCCGTTCGGGAGACGGGTCAGGGGCATCCGGTCGTTCTGCTGCACGGGTTCATCTCCGGTGCTGCGACCTGGGACGGCTTCGCCGTCGAACTCGCGGCTCGTGGGATGCGCGTGATCGCGGTTGAGCAGCGGGGTCACGGAGAGAGTTCTCGCCCGGGCGTGTACTCGCTGGAGGCCCTGCGTGATGACGTCCTCGGAGTTCTGGACCGACTGGGCCTGGAGCGGGTCGACCTCGTAGGACACTCGATGGGCGGAGCGGTCGCGCTGCTCACCGCCGCTCACCGTCCGGCCGCGGTCCGCAGGCTGGTGATCGAGGACACCCCGGCGCTGGGCGGCATGCCGCCGGCGGCACCCGGCGAACCGGACCCGACCGAGCCCGAACACGACCCCGGCTTCGACTGGCGGATGATCACTCCGATCCTGGACGCCTTCCGCGCGCCCTCGCCCGGCTTCGCGGACCTGCTGAAGCGTATCGACGCACCCACACTGCTGCTTTGGGGCGGCGCTGCCAGCCATGTCACCCGAGAGCACATCGACCTGATGGCAGGAGCCATCCCCGACTGCAGCGTCACCGAGATCCCGGTCGGCCACCGTATCCACAGCCTCGCCCCCAGCGAGTTCGCCGCCGAGGTCCTGCCTTTCCTGTGCGACGGCTGACCGCCGCACCAGCTGCCAGGATGCGCTGGCGTCGCTCACTTGGACGAGGGCGTCTATGGGCGGGCGTCGTGCTCCGCATCCTCCCGCGGGGAGGGCGCGGCGCTGCGGGTGCGGCGTAGCCGGGCGCGCAGCGCCTCGATGACGAGCTCGTCCGGGTCTTCCGGGTCAACCTCGTCCGGTCCGAACAGCACGGAGTGTCGTAGTCATGTCGGCAGCTCACACGAAGGACAGCTCCGCACGCCGGACGCCGCACCGGTGGCCGCGGCAACGCCTGTGGCTGTACGCGGGCGCGGGCGATCATGGTCTTCCCGTCCGCGTGGGACGAGTACCTGCTGGCCGGTCTGCTCTCCAACGGGAACCCGGAGGTCGCGCCGGTCACCGTGGCGATCGCCAACTTCGCCGGCTCCCAGCCGCACCAGGTCCCCTACACAGCGATCATGGCGGCCGGGGCGATCGTGACCGTCCCCCTGATGCTCACCGTGCTGGTGTTCCAGCGGCGCATCGTCGCCGGGCTCACCGCAGGCGCCTTCAAGTGACCGCGGCCCGGCGGCCGGGGTCGGCCTGCAAAGGCGGGCGTTTCCAGGGCTGGTGCGGCCACTGCGCTGATCACGGCTGGGGCGCCGGCTGCCGGGCTTTGCGGTGCACCACCAGGTCGAAGGACGCCGAGGTGGTCTCCTCTGGTGGGTAGGTGGCGGCTTTCCTCCGCTCGGGCGATGCTTCCAAGTAGGGAGGCCACATGCGGGCAGTCGTCTACGACAGGTACGGCTCGACGGATTCACTACGGGTGGAGGACGTCCCGACGCCGTCGCCGGCTCCGAAGCAGGTCCTCGTACGCGTGGTGGCGACGTCGATCAATCTGTCGGACTGGGAGACCTTGCGCGGCGCTCCGTTGTACTCGCGGATCGGTGGACTGCGGAGGCCGGCGCGCAGGACGCTCGGCTCGGACATCGCCGGGCGGGTGGAGGGCGTGGGCTCGGAGGTGTCCCGCTTCCGCGCGGGAGACGAGGTGTACGGCGACAACCTCGATCTGAAGGGTGGCTTCGCCGAGTTCGCGGTGGCGCCCGAGTCGGCCCTCGCCCACAAGCCGAAGCGTCTGACCTTCGCCGAGGCGTCGACGATTCCGCAGGCGGGCGCGATCGCGCTGCAGGGGACGGCCCCCGCCGGTGAGGGGCGCCGGATACTGATCAATGGGGCCGGCGGCGGCTCGGGATCGTTCGCGATCCAGTTGGCCAAACGCGCCGGCGCCCATGTGACCGGTGTCGACAACGCCGGCAAGCTCGACTTCATGCGGTCGCTGGGCGCCGACGAGGTGATCGACTACCGGAGGCGGGACTTCACCCGGACCGGCGAGCGGTACGACCTCGTGCTCGATCTCGTCGCCTCCCGCTCACCGCTCGCCTGCGGGCGTGCGTTGGCTCGCGGCGGCCGGTACTGGTGCGTGGGCGGCTCCGTGCCGGTCCTGCTCGGCATGGCGACGACCGGCTCGATCGCCGGCCGGCTCGCCGGGCGGAGAATGGGAGTTCTCGTGGTGCGTCCGGGCCCCGCGAGGTTCGGGCCGCTCGCCGACCTCTGCGTCGCCGGCGAGGTGGCCATCCATATCGACCGCACCTTCGCGCTCGACGACGTGCCCGAGGCGCTGCGCCACGTCGGCGAAGGACACGCCCACGGCAAGACCGTCGTGACGATCCCCTGACACAGGGACGGCCGAGACACGTTGTGGCCCGTGCCGCTCGGCTCGTCGGCCGAGTGAGCGGCACGGGCCGTTCTAGGCGGACGCCGTCGCCGGGTCGTCCAGGAGCGGGTGCGATTCGAGCCGCGCGAGCAGGCTTCGCAGCTCGCCGGTCTCCTCGTCGGGCAGCGGCTGGAGCGGTGCCCGAGGCCGGCCGGTGTCCCGGGACTGGATCTCCAGTCCGGCCTTGATCGTCCGGGGAAGGCCGTGGGCGACGATGAACTTCAGGAACGGCAGGAGTTCGGCCAGGACCATGTCGGCCCGCTCGTGCCGCTCGCCCGTCGCCGCGGCGTGCAGCTCCAGGCACCAGCGCGGGACCAGGCAGGGCGCTGCCGTGCACCACCCGGCGGCGCCGGACCGGAACGCCTCCAGCGCCAGCGGGTTGCTCCCGTTGTAGACCGACAGCGCACCGTCCGAGAGCTCGCGAATGGCGCGGAAGCGCGCGGCGTCGCCGGAGCTCTCCTTGACCATGGTGAGGTTGGGGATCCGCCGGGCGAGGGCGACCACCGACTCCGGGGTCAGGTCCGTGCCGCTCGTGCCGGGGTTGTTGTAGAGCATCATCGGCAGGTCGGTGGCCTCGGCCACCGTGGCGAAGTGCCGCATGAGCTCGGCCTCGGTCAGCTTCCAGTACACCAGCGGAAGCACCATGATCGCTGTGGCCCCGTGCCGGGCGGCCACGCGGGCCCGGCGGACCGTCGCGTCCGTGCTCCAGTGCGAGACGCCGACCAGCGTGGGGACGCGGCCCGCGACGGTCCGCAGCGTGGTCTCGCAGACGGCGTCCCACTCGCGCTCGCGGAGGTAGGCGGTCTCGCCGGTACTGCCCAGCGGGGCGATGCCGTGGCTCCCGGCGTCCACCAGCTCTTCGGTGAGCCGCCGCAGGGCGGCCAGGTCGACGTCGCCGGTGCCGCGGTCGAACGGGGTGACGGGGTAGGCGATGGCCCCGCTCAGGGGCGGGTTCGCCGTCACAGCCGCACCTCGCCCGTGACGCAGTCGGGGTGGTCGCGCAGGGCTCTGCGCGCGTAGTACGCGAAGTTGGCCTTGTTGCGCCGGTCCGTCGACGTCCAGTCGTGGGCCTCGCGGGCCAGGGCCGGGTCCAGGGGCTGGACGGTGCCCGCCGCCATGGCGAGGAGCTGCAGCCGCGCGGCGCGCTCGATGAGCATCGCCAGGGTGCACGCCTCCTCGATCGTGCCACCGGTGACGAGCTGCCCGTGATGCGCGAGCAGGATGGCGCGCTTGTCCCCCAGGGCTGCGGAGATGATCTCGCCCTCCTCGTTGCCGACGGGGATACCGGGCCAGTCCTTGAGGAAGGCGCAGTCGTCGTACAGCGGAGTGGTGTCCATCTGGGAGACCACGAGGGGGACTTCCAGCATCGCGAGCGCCGCGGTGTGCAGCGAGTGCGTGTGGATGATGCAGTTGACGTCCTCCCGGACCCGGTAGATCCAGGAGTGGAAACGGTTCGCGGGGTTGGGCATGCCCTCGCCCTCCAGTACCTGGAGGTCCTCGTCCACCAGCAGGAGGTTGTCCTCGGTGATCTCGTCGAAGCCGAGCCCCAGCCGCTGGGTGAGGTAGGTGCCCGGCTCCCGCCCGCGGGCACTGATCTGCCCGGCGAGGCCCGAGTCGTGCCCGCCGTCGAACGCGATCCGGCAGGTCAGGGCCAGCTTCTGCCGCGTGGTGAGCCCTGAGTCGCCGAAGTGGTCGCCCATCTGCCGCTGGGCGCGCTCGACGAGCACGTCCTTGGAGTCCTGCAGCGTCTTCGCCATGCCTCCTCCATCTCGGGGGCCGGTCCGTCCGGTCTCGGTGACCGCGGGCGACACCCGGGGAAACAAAGTTAACTTTAGGACACCTTGTGTCATGCGACAAGGAGCCGACGCGAGCGCGGTCCCTCCGGGAGGGACGCGCAGGGCTCACCTGGGCCCACCGGGGGACATACTGGGATTTCCGGCTGACAACGTGGCTGGGGGACGCGGGAAGGAAGAACTCAGTGATCAACCGGGTGCGCCGGCTGCGCAAGGAGCGGCTGATGACGCTGGAGGTACTGGCCGAGCGCTCCGGCGTCACGAAGAGCTATCTCTCCAAGGTCGAGCGCGGGCGGAGCATCCCGTCGATCGCCGTCTGCGTCTCGCTCGCCAAGGCCCTGGACGTCCCGCTCGACACGCTCTTCGCCGAGGCCACGGAACTGACCGAGGTCACCGTCACCCGGGCCGGAGAGCGGCCTCCGCTCACCTCGGGCGACGAGACCGCCTCCCGCTACGAAGGCATTGCGCTGGACGCCAGCGCCAAGCGAATGACGCCGTTCATGCTCTACCCGCCGCACGACACCGGTCCGCTTCCCTTCCGGGACCATCCGGGAGAGGAGTTCCTCTTCGTCCACCAGGGACGCGCCGAACTCATTCTCCCGTCCCAGACCATCGAACTCGATGCCGGAGACGCCGCCTATTTCAAGGCCACGACCCCCCACAAATGCCGCTCCCTGAGCAAGGATCGCGCCAGTCTCCTGCTCATGGTCTGCGACGACCGGGACGCAGATCAGATGCCTCATCCGCACCTCCCCTAGGGCCACGGCCGAGTTCCGGAACTGTGAAAGAGTGAGTCATGCCCTTGAGAACGCACGAGCTCAGGACTTCGATCGCCGTGTCCGACATACAGAAGGCGGCCGAGTTCTACGAAGGCAGGCTGGGCCTGCCGGTGCTGCATTCGGGCCCCAGCGCTCACATCACCGGGGGCAGCCGCGTCTACGGTTCTGGCGGTGGGCCGGCGCTGAACGTGTACCAGTCGGTCACCGCCGGGAAGACCCCGGCCACACTGGCGACGTGGTACGTCGACGACATCGACCAGATCGTGGACGAACTCACCTCGTCCGGCGTCGAGTTCGTCCGCTACGACCAGTACGAACACGATGCCAAGGGGATCACCGCTCGGGCCGGCGGCGGGCGTATCGCCTGGTTCCAGGACCCGGACGGCAACACCTTCGCCATCGAAGCCGACATCTGATTTCCTGTCGGGGATGCGGCGCCGCCGGTGCCAGGCATATCAGGGTATGCGCATGTCAGGATTCGACTGGGACATGCACGTATCAATGCCCTGGTTGTGTAGGGCGTGTCGGGGTTGAACAGGGCGTAGGAGTACGAACAACAGGGATTGTGACGTTCCCCCTCGTTCGCATAGTCGGCACCGAACAGCGCCTCGACGCCGACCGCCTCGTACGTCATGACAGTTCCTGTGATCGATGACCTCGGTCGATCGAGCATCGGATGCGCTGTGGCCCGACCTCGCACAACGCGCGTTCGCAGGCTGCTCAGCGCGGCCGGACTCCGTCGATGGCGATCGCCAGCAGGTGGTCCGCCTCGGAGGGGCCGTCGGCTTCGTGCTCGCTGGCCAGGGAGATGGCGCCGACGAGTTTCAGCAGATGGACGATGGTGATCTCAGGGCGCACGGCGTTGGCCGCCTGGGCGCGGGTGAGGAGTTGCGCGCCCGCGTTGACCACCATGTCGTGACAGGTGCCGCCGAGTGTCGGGTCGCCACCGTGGCGCGTCAGTGACGTGCTCAGTCCGCGGTTGGCCGCGGCGTGGACGCCGACGGCGCGGAGCCAGGTGAACAGCGCTTCTCCCGGATCGGCGGCGGTGACCAGGGCGTCGGCCTGGGCGCAGAGCGCCGCGACCCGGTCCTTGAAGACCGCTTCCAGGAGCGCCCACCGCGTGGGGAAGTGCCGGTGCAGGGTGGCCGAGCCGACTCCGGCCCGGCGGGCGATCTCCTCCAGGGACGCCTCGGCGCCGCGCTCGGCGATGAGGGCCTCCGCGGCGGCCACGATCCGGCCGACGTTGCGGCGGGCGTCGGCACGCATCTGCTGCCCGGGTGGCGTGTCGGCGTCGGCCATGAGCGGCTCCTGACTGCTTGCTAAACGGGGTGGCCCCCCATATCGTAGCGGCCACTAACTGGGGTGGCACCCCACTTGTGGGATGGGACGCCCTTCTGCGGCTTCACCTGAGGAGATGACAGTGGCACCGACGAACAAGACGGTCGCGGTGGTAGGAGCGACCGGGTTGCAGGGAGGGGCCGTGACACGTCACCTGCTGCGCGACGGCTGGCGGGTGCGGGCGCTCACTCGCGATCCGGACGCGGCCCCTGCCCGGGCGCTGGTGCGGGCCGGTGCGCAGATCGTGCGGGCACGGATGGAGGACGCCGGTTCCCTGGTCTCCGCGGCCGAGGGCGCATGGGGGCTGTTCAGCGTGCAGCCCACGGTCGGCTCACCGGGCACCGCACCGGACTTCACCACCGAGGACGAGGTGCGCTGGGGCGTGCACGTCGCCGAAGCCGCGCAGGCCGCCGACGTCGGACACCTGGTGTTCACCTCGGTCGCCGGCGCGGACCGTCATCTCAGCGAGAAGGTGCCGGTGAACCTGGTCGGCAAGTGGCGGATCGAGCAGCGCATCGCCGAGCTCGGCCTCCCTGCGACGATCCTGCGGCCGGTGTCCTTCATGGAGAACTTCACCGGCGGCTATGCGCTGCGGAACGGAACCCTGACCAGCGGAGTCGCACCGGACACCGTCCAGCAGCTCATCGCCGTCGACGACGTCGGCGCCATCGCCGCGGCGGCCTTCGCCGAGCCGCACGAGTGGATCGGCCGGGCGGTCTCCCTGGCCGCCGAGGAGCTCACCCCGGTCCAGGTCGCCGAGGCCATCGGAACGGCGCTCGGCATCCCGCTGCCGTACGTCCAGATCCCGCTCGAAACGATCCGGAACGTCAGCGAGGACTTCGCCTACGCCAACCAATGGCTCAACGAACTCGGCTACCGGACGGACATCGCCGCCACCCGGCGCATCCACCCCGCCGCGATGGACTTCGACACCTGGCTGGAACGCACCGGCGCGACCCAGATCGCCGCGTTCCTGAGTTCCGCGCGCACCGCCGACCAAGGCGCGTGAGCGAGTCATCGGAGTCGAGGATCGGCCGTCGCCGCAGATCAGATCATGCCCCCGTACATGGCGCAGCACGCCGTGGCGCCGCTCGTCGACGCGCAGAACACGGTCTCGCCGTCCTCACGTGGTGGCGGGCCGCTCGGCAGGCCCTAGCGGCCGACGCCGCAGCCACCGTCGCGCCGGTCATGAGCGCCGCCGCCGGGCGTCCCGCCCGTCCTGCGGTCCGCGTCAGGACGGCATCGCGGGAAAGCCCGAACGCCAGGTCGGGTACTGCGGCCGCCACCCGAGGGAACGGGCCCGGGTGTTGCGGGCACCGCGCTGCCAGCGGGCTCCGCCGGTCTCGGCGGGCGGCACAGGGACTCCGAGCACTTCGGCCAGGACCGGCAGCCAGTCCCGCCCCGCCGCAGGCTCGTCGTCGACGATGTTGACCACGCCGCTCGGCCAGTCCAGAGCGTCGACCGCCGCCCTCGCGGCATCCGCCGCATGCACGAAGGAGGTCACCGCGTCGTCGGCTCGAAGACCCCCGAGCAGCACGGCGGCCGGATCGTCGGCGGGAAGCCGTCCGGCGAGCTTGTCGGCGGCCATCCCGCCCGGCGAGTACCAGGTCCTCGGCCCGTAGAGGACGCCGTACCGCAGGACGACATACTCCTCCGACTCCGCGACCGCCTCCTCCAACGCGCGGACCCCGCCCACCAGGGTCGCTCTGGACGGGTCCGCCTCGTCGAGGCGGACGGTCTCGTCGGCCGGCCCGTCGCCGGGCTCGTACGCCCATGCGACCGACTGCGCGATGACGCGCTTGACGCCGGCCTTCCTGGCGGAGTCGACCAGATTGCGGGTGCCCTCCCGGCGAATACGGCCGTTGTCCGCGGGCGAGCCCCCGGCCAGGGCGGTCAACTGGTGGATCACCGTGTCCGGTGACGCGGACTCGAGGGCGCCGCGGAGCCCGTCGGCGTCGAACACGTCCACCTGGACCGGCACCGCCCCCTGAGCACGCAGCCTTCCAAGGCCCGCCTCGGTGCGGGCCGTCCCGGTGACCTGGTGCCCGCCATCGATCAGAAGGGGCACCAGGAGGGCACCGACGGCCCCGGTGGCACCGGCGACAAAGACATGCACAGCGAGATCCTTCCAATGACACGGAACAGCGCCGAGATGGCGGCCGCATGGGTACCGCCACCGTAGAAACGAACGCCTCCAATAAAATGGGCCATTCGACGAGCGAAGGATTGGACCACTTGGACCCGGCTGGAGATGCACGCGTCGAGCGGCCCGCCGGGCTGGAACTCCTGCTGGACGTGCCCGCTCGCGGCAGGCGCCGCCAGGCCGTCGAGGATGCCCTGCGGAGCGCCATCCGGGACGGGCGGCTCCCCACCGGGACGCGCCTGCCCTCCAGCAGGGACCTCGCCCTCCACCTCGGTCTGGCGCGGGGCACGGTGGCGGCGGCGTACGAGCAGCTCGTCGCCGAGGGGTGGCTCACCGCCCGCTCGGGGTCGGGCACCCGCGTCGCCGCCGGCGCTTCCACGCCCGCGACCGCCCGGCGGCCCTCCTCCACGTCGTCGCCGACGTCTCACGACCTGCGCCCCGGCCGCCCGGACACCCACACCTTCCCGCGTGCCGCCTGGTCCCGCGCGATGCGCCACGTGCTGCGCGAGGCACCCGCCGACACCTTCGGAGCAGGCGATCCGCGGGGGCGGATGGAGCTCCGCCGAACCCTCGCCGCCTACCTCGGGCGGGTGCGCGGTGTCCGCGTCGACCCGTCCCACCTGATCGTCTGTTCCGGGTTCACGCAGGCGGTGGGCCTGCTCACCGAGGTCTTCGCCCAGCTCGGGGTGAGGACGGTCGGCATGGAGGACCCGGCCGTCGGCGACCATGTTTCGATCGTCGCCTCCCGGCTGGACGTCGCGGATCTTCCCATCGACGCCGACGGGGTCTCCTCAAGCGCCCTGGTCGCCTCCGGCGCGCAGGCCCTGGTCTGCACGCCGGCGCACCAGTTTCCGCTGGGCATGAGCATGTCGCCCGCGCGCCGCGCCGAACTGCTCGCCTGGGCGGACGAGGGACTCGGCTGGATCGTCGAGGACGACTACGACGGTGAGTTCCGCTACGACCGGCGTCCCATCGGCGCGCTCCAGGCCCGCCGTCCGACCCGGGTCGTCTACGCGGGATCGACGAGCAAGAGCCTGGGACCCGGAGTGCGGCTCGGGTGGATCGCCTGCCCCCCGCATCTTCTCGATCCGCTCACCGAGGCCAAGCGCCGGGCGCGCGGAACCAGCCCGCTCGAACAGCTCGCGCTCGCCCGGATGATCGAGGCAGGCGACTACGACCGGCACCTGCGCACGGTCCGCCGCGAGTATCGGCGGCGCCGCGACCTGTTCGCCGAGGCCGTACGGTCGCGGCTGCCGGGCGCGCACCTCCTCGGAGTCCAGGCGGGCGTGCAGGCCATCCTCGAACTACCCGCGGGGGCACCGGACGAGATGACCGTGACCCGGGAACTGCGCGCCGCGTCGGTCGAGCTCCACCCTTTGAGCGCGTACCTGCGCTCGGCTCCCGTCCGGCCGCGCACCTCGTTGGTGGTCGGCTACGGCGCCCCCTCCGCGTCCAGATACGCGGCGGCGATCGAGGCACTCGTCACCTGCCTCGCGCGCCTTCATCGCTCCTGACCGATCGGCCCAATCTTCCGGGGCTCGAACGGCCCAATCGGATGGACCGTTCGGCGCCTAACCTCCGAGTATGCAGAGTTCACCGTCCAACACCGTCCTGACCGTCCTTCAGGAACAGCACCCCCATGTTCCCGAGGGGGCGTGCGCGTCGACCGTCCTCATCGAACTCCCGCCCGGCGACCCGGGCACCCCTCCGCACCGCCATGCCGGTCCCGTCTTCGGCTACATGCTCGAAGGGGAGATGATCTTCGAGTTGGAGGGCGAGCCCGAGCGGGTCGTCCGCGCGGGAGAGGCGTTCTGGGAGCCCGGCGGTGACGTGATCCACTACCAGGCCGCGAACAACCTCGCAGGCGAGTGGAGCCGCTTCGTCGTCGTGATGATGTGCATTCCGGGCCAGCCGATGCTCACGCTGGTGGACGAGGAGGAGTTGAAGCTCCGCCAGCACCGTCGCGCGCTCCGATGACCCACGGCGCAGTCGGGCCAGATCGAGGCCGATTGCCCTGATGGCGTAGTACGAAGCCGACCGTGGACCGCCCGAGGCCGCGCCGGGCGGTCAGATCAATGTCCGGCCTGACCTGCCCCGTGCACCCCTCGGAGACCACCTGAGCCAATCACGATCTCAGCGCACTGGAACAGGCGAAGCTGATCAAGGCCAAGGACATCAGCCGGCCCGAAACGATGCGGAACCCCAGAGCACCGCTCTGATATAACAGCCCCGGACTTTCAATCCGATGGTCGGGATTTCAGACTTCCGACAGTTGCTCACGTTCGCGCAGGAGGGTGTCTTTGACTGTTCCTCTAACGGACACCGCAGGTGCGGGCATCCGGAGCCGTCGGCCGCACCGTTCCGATGCGTGTCTGCGTTGGCGTTTCAAGGGGTGGCTCATCGGGCGGGCCGGTGCCGTTCACGCGGCAACCACAGGGCGAAGCTAGGCCGACGTGCTGTCTTTCGTCGTCTCGGCCCTCGTCTGCGCCGCGCTGGGGTTCGCCGGTGGCCTGCTCCTGCGGCCCATGGCCGATCGGATGTTCCATCGCCGTCCGTCGCTGCGTTCGTACCGTCGCGAGTTGACCGGTCCACGGCCAGGGCTGGCGTTCTACGTCATCCCGCCAGGCCTCGGCGACACCGACGAGATCGTGGCCGAGTTGACCGCGGGCCGGCGCCCCCGGCTCTGCCTGATCGGCCGGTTGTGCGGGCCGCTGCCGTACGACCGGGTCGCCGTGCCCGAGAAGGCTCTGCTGCGCGGTGCCCTGTGGGTGGCGCCGGGACTGCTGATGTTCGATCCGCGCGGTGACGCCGAGATGAGCGTCCTGGAGGCCCCGTACGGGGTGGAGACGAGCGAGCCGATGCTCACCGAAGCGGGCGATCCGGTCCTCACGCTCGATCTCGGCGACGGCGTGCTCGTCTTCGAACCCGCACCCGACACCGACCTCGAACACGCATGGAGCCGGATTCGCAGCGTCCTTGAGGACGACCAGCCCAGCGCGTAAGGGTGCCCGTAGACCTGGCGAGATCACGTCTCACCGGCTCGGCGCCGAGGCGGTCCCGGGGAGGGCGCTCGTTCAGCGGTCGGTGACGATGAGCAGGCGCGGGCTCTGGTTCAGGCGGCGGGCTCCGATGTCGGTGCAGACGACGACGTCCTCGATCCGCGCACCGTACAGTCCCGGAAGGTAGATGGCGGGCTGGACGGACATGGTCATGCCGGGCTCGATGACGGTCTGGTCCTCCGAGGTCAGGTAGGGCGGTTCGAACTGGTCGAGGCCGACCCCGTGGCCCGTCCGATGGACGAAGAACAGCCCGTACCCGCTGGCCGCGATGGCGGTGCGGCAAACCTCGTCGATCTCGGCGGCGGTGACGCCGGGGCGCACCGCCTCGCAGGCGGCGCTGTGGACGGCGAGCACGACGGAGTACATGGCCTCGAAGTCCTCTGGCGGCTCGGCCACGACGAACATCCGGGTGATGTCGGAGCAGTAGCCCTCGTGCCGTCCGCCGATGTTGACCAGGACCGCGTCGCCCGGGTTGATCACCCGTTCGGTGGGCCGGTGATACGGGGCGGCGGAGTGCTCCCCCGCCGCGACGGTGACGAGCGTGACCTCGTCGTGGCCGGTCTCCAGCAGCAGCAGGCGCAGCAGCCGCGCCATCTCTCGTTCGGTGGTGCCGGACCAGCGCAGTTCGGCGGCCATCGCCACGGCCCGGTCGGCGGCGATGGCCGCGCGTTCCATGGCCGCGATCTCGGCGTCGGACTTGCGCATCCGCAGTGGTGCGAGGAGCGGTTCGGCCGAGGCGAACAGAGTCTGGGGGCCGAGCCGCTCCTGGATGGACAGCAGTTCATGCGCGGGCATCTGGGGGTCTATGGCGACCCGCGCACCCACCGGGATCAGGGACGAGGCATCGGGCACATGCGCGGGCGGGCCGTCCGGCGTGATGACGAGGAAGCCGTGCCGCGCCGAGTCGGCCAGGTACCGCAGGTTCGAGGAAGGCCGCAGGACGAGGACGTCCACCTCGTGCTCGATCATGCGGGCCCGCACCCGCTCCATGCGGTCGTGGCTCACTGCGGCGCCGAGTCGTAGAGCCAGCAGGCCACCCCGCGCTCCTGCACCGGTTCACGCCGCGAGCAGATCTCCATGGCGTGGGGACAGCGCGGGTGGAACCGGCAGCCGGACGGCGGCGACGCGGGGTCCGGCACGTCGCCGGGCAACTCGTCGGGAAGCGTGCCCGCGCCGTCCGGCGCGGGGATGGCGGCCAGCAGGGCCCGGGTGTAGGGGTGTTTCGGGTCGGCCCAGACCTCGGCGGTACGGCCGATCTCGACGATCTTGCCCAGGTACATGACCGCGATCCGGTCCGCGATCATCCGGACGACCGACAGGTCGTGGCTGATGAAGAGCAGCCCCGCCCCCGACTCGAGGGTCAGCGACCGCATCAGCCCCGCGACCTGCGCCTGGGCGGAGGCGTCCAGCGCGGAGATCGGCTCGTCGCCGATCAGCAGGGAGGGGCGGGCGGCCAGGGCGCGGGCGATGGCGATGCGCTGCCGCTGCCCGCCGGAGAACTCGTGCGGGTAGCGGGCGGCCATGTCGGCCGACAGCCCGACCCGTTCCAGCAACTCGCCAGGGGTCGGGCCGCCGCGCCGGCCGTCGGCGATCTGGCCGCCGACCCGGCGGCGCGGGTTCAGCGACGCGAACGGGTCCTGGAACACCATCTGGATCCGGGTCAGCGCGGGATCGCGGCGGCGCAGGCCGAGCGGCGTCACCGGGCGGCCCTCGAACCCGATGGAACCGCCGGACGGGCGGACGATCCCGCAGATGGCGCGTGCCAGCGTGGACTTTCCGCAGCCCGACTCGCCGACCAGGCCGACGACCTCGCCGGGCGCGACGGACAGGTCGACACCCGCCACCGCCCGCACCGGGGGCCGGTCCGGGCTGCGATGGTCGACCACCAGGTTCTCGACGGCCAGCAGCGACGTGGCGGGCGCCGGTTCGGCGCCGTCCAGCAGTTTCATGAAGTGCTCCGCTCCGGCAGCGCGTCCAGCAGCATTCGGGTGTACTGGTCGGCGGGCTCGCGCATGACCTGGGCACGCGCGCCGGTCTCGACCAGCAGGCCCGCCCGCATCACGCTGATCGTGTCGGCCACCGCCGACATGACGCCCAGGTCGTGGGTGACCAGCAGGACGGCGAGTCCGAGTTCGTCGCACAGGCCGCGCAGGAGGCGCAGCACGCCGGCCTGGACGGTCACGTCGAGCGCGGTGGTCGGCTCGTCCGCGATCAGGACCTTGGGGTCGCAGGCCAGCGCGGCCGCGATCGCGATGCGCTGGCGCATGCCGCCGGAGAACTGGTGGGGGTACCGCCTGAGCGCGCCGTCGGCGTCCGGGATGCGCACCCTCGTCAGCAGTTCGACCGCGCGGCGGTGCGCCTCGGCCTTGTCCAGCTTCAGATGGTGACGCATGTGGTCGGTGAGCTGGCGGCCGATCGAGAGCATGGGGTGCAGGCTCGTCGACTGGTCCTGGAAGACCATGCCGATCTCGCTGCCGCGCAGCGCGTTCATCTTCTTGGGCGGGAGGGCCAGCAGGTCGGTTCCGTCGAACAGGATCCGCCCGCCGGTGCGCGCGCCATGCGGAAGCAGTCCCATGACACCCAGCCCCGTCATGGTCTTCCCGGAGCCGCTCTCGCCCGCCAGCCCGTGGATGCGGCCCGGTTCCAGCACGAGGTCGACCCCGCGGATGATCTGCCGTCCCCCCAGCTCGACGGTGAGCCCCTCGATGTTCAGCAGGGTCACAGCGCTCGCTCCTTGATCGCCCGTGCGGTGCGCGGGTCGAGCGCGTCGCGCATCGTGTCACCGAGGAAGTTGAAGGCCAGCACCACCGTCAGGATGGCCAGGCCGGGGAACACTCCGACCCACCACTTGTCGAACACGTGCGTGGCCGAAGCCACCATCGAGCCCCATTCGGCGGTGGGCGGCTTGGCGCCGAGTCCGAGGAACGACAGTCCCGACAGCAGCAGGAGCTGGGTGCCGATGTCGAGGGTGGCCAGCACCAGGACCGGTCCGGTCACGTTCGGCAGCACGTCGGTGCGCAGCGAGCGCCACGCCGAGAACCCGAGCAGCCGCCCGCTGATCACGAATTCGCGGGACCGGACGCCGAGCACCAGGCCGCGGGTGACCCGGGCGTACGCGGGCCAGGACACGACGAGCACGGCCAGCACCGCGTTGCGCAGACTGGCGCCGAGCGAGGCGGCCACGGCCATCGCGAGGATGACGGTGGGGAACGCGAACACCAGGTCCGCCACCCGCATGATCGTCTCGTCCAGCCAGCGGCCGAAGTAGCCGGCGCACGCCCCCAGCAGCCCGCCGATGACGACGGACATCACGACCAGCAGCAGGGTGAGCGGGATGGACAGGCGTGCGCCGTACAGCACCCGGCTGAGGACGTCGCGCCCGAGTTCGTCGGTGCCGAACCAGTGCGCTCCGCTCGGTGCCTGGAGCCGCGGGAAGGCCTGGCTCAGCGGGTCGTGCGGCGCGAGCAGCGGCGCGGCGAGCACCACGACCAGCCATGCCGCCGCGATGACGAGGCCGACGACGGCGAGCGGCTTGCGCCATGCCTCCGGTACCCGGCGGCTCACGTGTGCCTCACTCTCGGGTCGATGACGCCGTACAGCATGTCCACCACCAGGTTGACGACCACGTAGATCACGCCCACGACGAGACCGACGCCCATCACCGCGGGCAGGTCGAGGGTGGTCGCGCTCTTGTACGCGTACTCGCCGATGCCGGGCCAGGCGTAGATCGCCTCGACGAGCACGGTGCCGGACAGCAGGCTGCCGAAGGCCAGCCCCGCCACCGTGATGACCGGCACCAGCGCGGCGCGCAGCGTGTACCGGAACAGGACGGTGCGGCCGGGCAGCCCCTTGGCTCTGGCGGCCCGCACGTAGTCCTGGCCGAGCACCTCCAGCACGGCCGACCGCGTGAACCTGGTGAGCAGGCCGATCGTGTAAGCGGCGAGCACCAGCGCGGGCAGAACGAGGTGGCCGACGGCGCTGGCGAAGACGTCCCACTGGCCGGCGAGCGCCGCGTCCACCGTGTAGAGGCCGGTGGTGTGCGGAGGAGGCGCCATGGCCGGGGAGAGCCTGCCGGAGCCCGGCGCCAGCCCGAACTTGTAGAAGAAGAGGTAGAAGGCCAGCAGCGCCAGCCAGAACGTCGGCACCGAGACGCCGGCCAGGCTGGTCACCCGCAGGACCTGGTCCACGAGCCGGTCCCGGCGCAACGCCGCGATCACTCCGAACGCGACGCCGACCAGCAGCGACACCAGCAGCGCCGTGCCGGCCAGCTCGAACGTCGCGGGGACGAACTCCTGCAGGTCGTCGGCGACCGGGCGGTGGCTCTGCTGCGACTCGCCGAGGTCGCCGCGGACGAGGCCGCCCATGTAGGTCGCGTACTGCACCGGCAACGGCTTGTCGAGGCCGTGCTCCTCCCGGAACTGCTGGACGATCGCCGGGTTGGAGAGCGCCTGCTGGCCGAGGTTCGCGGTGGCCGGGTCACCGGGCACCATGTTGGTCAGGACGAAGGTGACCAGGGTGACCCCGACGGCGAGCAGTACGGAGACCGCCAGCCGCCGGACCAGGAACCGCATCAGCGGATACCGTGACCACCACCGGGCGCCGGGTGGCCGGCGGCGGTCGGTCGTCCGCTCGTCCGACGGGTGATGGGGTTTCATTTGCTGCCGAGCGCCGCGATCTCGAAGGTCCACACCGGGTTGACCGCCAGGCCGGTCAGCGATCCGGCGGTGACCAGGCGCTGGCTCGGCTGCATCAGCGGCACGATCGGGCCGCGCGCGTTGAGCTGGGTCTGGATCTGGTGGTACTGGGCGAACCGGTCATCGCCGATGGTGGTCGCGGCCTTGGCGCCGGCGTCCTCCAGCGCCTTGTCCGCGCCCTTCTTCCAGCCCGCGCGCTCGCCGATCAGCCCGCCGGGCAGGAAGGCGAGGTAGTTGCTGGCGTCCGGGTAGTCCGGGCTCCACCACCACAGACCCATCTCCTCCTTGCCGTCGCGGTAGCTCTCCAGCGCGGTCGCGATCGGCGCGGGGACGAGGTCGACGGTGATGCCGACCTCCTTCAGATTGGCCTGGATGCGCTCGGCCAGCGGCTGGAAGGACAGGCCGTTGAGCGTGAAGTCGCTGGGGAACTCCAGCTTGACCCTGGGGTTGGTGATCCCACCGGCGGCGAGCGCCGCCTTGGCGCCGGCGACGTCGCGCTTGGGCGCCTGCGCCGCGGGCAGCGAGCCGTTGATCATGGACGGCACGATGCCGGCCGCCTGCACCGAGCCCTCGCCGGCAAGTTCCAGCAGCCCCGCGTAGTCCACGCCCTTGCTGACGGCCTCGGCGAACCGGGGATTAGAGGTGATCTTGCTGACGGACGCGTTCCGGTTGGTCAGCAGGAAGAACACGTTGGCGGACGCGCCCTTGACGACCTGCGTGCCGCCGCCGATGCCCTGGGCCTGGTCGGCCGTCAGGTCCACCGCGATCTGGCTGTCCCCGCGCTGCACGTTCAACTTCTGGGTCTGCGACTGGACGTTGCGCAGCACGACCCGCTTGTAGACCGGTTTGGTGGCGCCCCAGTACTTGGGGTTGGCCTTGAGCACGACCTGTGTGGCGGCGTTGAAGGACTCCAGCATGTACGGGCCGGACCCGGCCGACTGCCCGTTCAGGTACTTCTCCGCCCCGTCTGCGGGGCTCGCGGCACCCCCGTTGGCCTTGACGACCTTGGAGTTGAGGATGCCGAGCGCCGGGTTCGGCAGGATGAACGGCAGCGACGGGTTGGGCTTGGCCGACACCAGGGTGATGGTCTTGTCGTCGGTCTTCTCGACCTTCACTCCGTCGAGGAGGAACGACGGGTTGCCCTTGAGATCGCGGACCCGGTCGAGCGAGAACACCACGTCGTCGGCGGTCACGGGGCTGCCGTCGGAGAAGACCGCGTCCTGGCGCAACGTGAGGGTGAGCTTCTTGCCGTCCTTGGACAGCTCGTACGACTCCGCCAGCGCCGGCACCGGCTTGCTGACGTCGGAGCCCTTGAAGCCGAGCAGTGTGTCGTAGAGGGCCCGGTCGATGAGCAGGCCGGTCTGCTCGTACATCCGTCCCGGGTCCGCGGTCTTGAGGTTGAACGAGGTGTCGATGACCAGGGCCTTGCCGCCCCCGGACGATGAAGACGTCTCGTCCCCTCCCGAGCAGGCGGTCAGGCTGAGTGCTGCGGCCACGAGGACGGACAACGCCGCCCGCCGTGTGGTTCCACTCGTGATCGGCATCGCGGCCTCCGGGGCTCCGTCAGGTAGTTCTCTGCTTCTGGACGACGAAGTCCGATGGTGCGAGACTTCCGGCGGAACGTCTACGCAACCAGCAAAAGTCAAGATAAAGCGAGAGAAGGCAACGGATCCATGGACAAAGCGTCGCACAGACCACCTCATAGGGGGCCCGAACCTGGACAGATCCGCACCGAGCTGGATTCGATCAACCTCAAGATGCTGGAGGTCCTGCGCCAGGACGGCCGGATCTCCATCGCGGCCCTCGCCCAGCGGGTCGGGATCTCCCGGGCCAACGCCTACATGCGCTTCGAGGCGCTGCGCACCAGCGGCGTGATCAGCCGGTTCACCGCGCAGGTCGACCCCGTCCGCACCGGCCTCGGCATCTGCGCGCTGATCTTCGTCACCGTCCGGCAGCAGATGTGGCCGCAGTTCCGAGCCCAGCTGTCGCTGATGCCCGAGGTCGAGTACTGCGCGATCACCACCGGCCAGCACGACGCGATGATCCAGATCCGGGCCACCGACGTCGCCGCCGTGCATCGCCTGGTCTCCGAACGCCTGGCCGGCATCCCGGCCGTGAAGGCCAGCGAGACCGTGCTCATCCTCGACGAGGTGATCCGCCGTCCGTTCGTGCTGCCGTCCGACTACACCCCGGCGAAGCCGGAGGCGGAGCCCGGCCCCGGCCCGGTCGCCCTGGGACGGATGCGCTTCATTCGCGCGGACGCCGGGCGGGCCAAGCTCAAAGACCTCCCCTGACGATCTCCTCGCAGACGCTGACCTGGGGCGTGGCGTCCCCGTCGAACTGGAACTCCTCCACCAGCCGGATCCGGCCGTCCGGCAGGAACTCGATCCGGTTCGTGCTGGACCCGGCGACCGGATCAGCGCTCTGCCTGGTCAGATGCACGTAGTTCAGCCGGACCTCGGCCCCGCGCCGGGCCCCCACGAACCGGCCGTGGACCACGGTGTCGCCTTCGTAACTGCCCCACACCACGCCGTCGGCCTCCGTGTAGGCGAAGCATGTGGGCGCGGCAGGGTCCACGCGGCTCGCGGTGGAGCTGACCATCGCGAACCGCCGGCCGTCCAGATTGAAAAGATCATCTTTGTTCACGGTGTCATCATCGTGCCGGGTTCCGCGTCGCACGCAATCGCGCCTGAACGCATCGTCGCAGAACCGCGCACCTCCTGGACGAACCGTCCGCGATACGTGACCGCCACGCCAATCCGTCTCGGGCCGCCCCTTCCGGGGTGCGCCGGCCCTGTGTCGGGGAGGGGTGTGGCGCCGGGTCTGCGCTGTTCGCCGATTGGGTCACGTGTCGTCCGAGTGGTTCGCTAAGATCATCGGCGGCAAGGCTGTAGCGCAGAGGTCGTCGCGCCTTACAGCGGGTTGGAGGACGTCGGTTCGAATCCGACCAGCCTTGCCCTCAGGGCATTGACTGTCGGCGGAAGGTCAGCGGTGGTGGTCGACCCCAACCTGGCCGGGACGCCGACGCCGCGATCCGGTCCCGACCGGACCGAGATCGAGACCTGCCTGCGGATCATGGCCCAGGCCCGCGAGGCGGATCCGGCCGACCCCCGGTGGGCGGCGGTGCACGAGGCCGCGGCCCAGGTGCATCGGGCGGGCAAGAAGGCGCGCAAGGCGGCCCGCCACGCCGAGCGCAGGCGTCACGACCACGAGGCCGCGGCGGCGACGGCGCGCTACCGGGAGCAGGATCCCTCCTCGGCACCCGTACGGCCGGCGGTCTCGACGGGCCCCCCGGACCCGGCCGGTGCGTCCGAGCCGGAGCCGTCGATCGGTTCCGGGCAGGCCGGCCGGATGCTCAGGGGGACGCGGCGCTGCTACGTCTGCAAGTCCGCCTACCGGCAGGTGCATCGGGAGTACCACCTGCTCTGCCCGGAATGCGCCGAGGAGAACCTCGCTCGCCGGCACGCCCGATGCGACCTGCGCGGCCGCCGGGCGATCGTGACCGGCGGCCGGGTGAAGATCGGTTTCCAGCTGGCGCTGAAGCTGCTGCGCGACGGCGCGGAGGTGCTGGTCACGACCCGCTTCCCGCGGGACGCCGCCCGCCGGCTCGCGGCCGTCCCCGACGCCGCGGACTGGGCGGACCGGGTCCACGTCCACGGTGTCGACCTGCTCGACCTGGCGGCCGTGGCCGGCCTGCTGGAGTCCGTCCACCGGCGCTTCACCCACCTCGACATCCTCGTCAACAACGCCGCCCAGACGATCCGCCGGCCCGCCGCCTACCATCGCGGGGTCCGGGCGGCGGAGACCGAGCCGCTGAGGGGCCTGGCGGCCCGGATCGCTGTGGTGGACGCGCCGCCGGCCAGGTTCGACGTCCCCGCGCCGGCCCCCCTCGCCGCCCCGGCGCTCGAAGCCGTCTCAGGCACCGGGCGCGCGCACGCCGGAGAGGCCGCCGCCCCGACCGGGCGGGATGTCCTTGAGGCGCTGTTCCCCGCCGACCGCACCGACGAGACCGGTCAGCCGCTCGACCTGCGCGACCGCAACAGCTGGAGTCTGCGCCTGCACGAGGTCGATCCGGCCGAGTGGCTGGAGGTCCAGCTGGTGAACTCCTTCGCGCCGTTCCTGCTGACGTCCCGGCTCCGCGGCCTGCTCGAGGCCTCGCCGTGGCCGGACCGGTACGTCGTGCAGGTCTCGGCGATGGAGGGCAGCTTCTCCCGGGAGCACAAGACCGTCCGGCACCCGCACACGAACATGGCCAAGGCCGCCCTGAACATGCTGACCCGCACCGCCGCCGCCGACTACGCGGCCTCGGGGATCCACATGAGCAGCGTGGACACCGGCTGGGTCACCGACGAACGCCCCCATCCGGACAAGACCGCGCAGCGGGAGGCGGGGTTCCGCCCGCCGCTGGACGTCATCGACGGCGCCGCCCGGGTCTACGACCCGATCGTGCGCGGTGTCGGCGGGGAGCGGGTGTCCGGCCTGTTCCTGAAGGACTACCGACCCGTGGATTGGTGATGACAGAGCCCACGCCCGTACGGTGCCCGGCGATCGAGCACCCCGACGTGCCGCCGGCCGACCCGGCGGACCTCGATCCGCTGCTCGCACGGCTGGCCGCGTCGGCCCCCGTGGTGACCGACGAGACCTTTCCCCTCGGCACCCTGCGCCCCGACGGCCGGGTCGACCTGTGCAAGCAGGGCCTCGGACCGGCCGGGGCGGCCCGGCTGCTCCCGGCCGCGGCGGCCTCTCCGCTCGCCGTCCATGTGCTGCTCGGTACCAACGCCATCGGCGGCGACGGAGCGCGGGCGGTCGCCGACGCGCTGGTCCCCGGCCACGGCTTGGAGACCCTGTATCTCGGCTGCAACCGCATCGACGCGTCCGGCGCCGAGATGCTCGCCCGTCGCCTGGCCACGGACGCGACCGTGCGCGCCCTGTGGCTCAAACGGAACCCGGTCGGCGACGCCGGCGTCCGCGCCCTCGCCGCGATGCTGCGGCGGAACACGACGATCCGCACCCTCGACCTGGTCAACACCGGGCTCACACGGGACGGGCTGCGAGCGCTGCTGGACGTGCTGGCCGAGCGGACCGGTCCCGTCGAGCGGCTGTTCCTGGGCGGTAACGGGCTGGGCCCGGAGTCGGCCGACCTGCTGGCCGCGCTGATCAAGGACGCCGGTGTCCGTGAGCTGTACCTTCCGGCGAACCATCTCGGCGACACCGGCGCCGCCGTGCTCGCCGCGGCGGCCGACCCCGCGCGGCCCGTGCGGCTGGGTCTCGGCGGCAACGGCATCGGGCCGGGGGGCGCCCGCGCGCTGGCCGACGCCCTCGGCGGCATCGAGGCGCTGGACCTCGGCCGCCCGCCGTCCGAGCGGAGTCTCGGCGCGCGCGCCAACGCCACCGGGGACACCGGCGCGGCGATACTGGCCGCCGCGCTGCCAGGCAGCCCGCTGCGCCGGCTGGAACTGCGGCGCACCGGGATCACCGGTCGCGGTGCCAAGGCCGTGCTGGCCGCCGTTCCCGAGGACACCCGACTGGAATATGTCGGGTTCGGTCCGGGTGTGCCCCGCCGGGTGAAGCGGGCGCTGGCGCCGCGTCTCCGCCCGACCGCCCGGACCCACCCGGATCTGCACGCGATCGGGAGCCTCTACCGGTGAGCGCGGCGGCTCCACCGGCCGGGCTCCCGCCCCGTACGCCGTCCCGCTCCTTCCCGCCGCACGAGGCGTCGCGGTTGCGGCGGATCCGGCGGTACGCCGTGCCCGGGTGGATGATCGAGCAGGCGACCGAGCGACGTCTCGCCGGGGACTGGCGCGGCGCCTGCGCCGCCGCGAACGTGGACGTCGCGTTCGACCTGGCCGACATCGTCCGCGAGCACGGCGCCGCCGTCGCGGCCCAACTCGAGGGCGACCTGTGCCATTTCGCCCCGGACCTGCTGCGCTGGCACCTGCCCCGGCTCGACCGCGGCCGCACGACGATCGTCCCCGACCAGCAGATGGTCCTCGGGCGGCTGGGCGAGGACCCGGACGCCCCCTGCCTGCACCTCGGCACGCCCCACTGGATGGCCCACGGCCCTCAGCGGCTTCGCCTGTACGTCGGGTCGGTCCAGCCCACGGACACCTACCTGGAGACCGACTGGGCCTACTGCGCGTTCTGGCGTGACGTCGTTCAGGACTGGAGCACGTCTCGTCACCTGTGGGACGCGCGCCACGCCGACGAGCTGCGTGAACGCTGTGGCGGGGGCGAGGACGGGATCCCGTTCCTCCACGGCGACGGCACGCCCCGCACGGCGGCGGAGCTGCCCGCCGCCGATCCCGGTCGCGCCGATCCGGCGGCGTTCACCGAATGGGTCACGCTGCTGCACGAGCGCGGCGAAGTGGAGGCGGCGTTCGCGGCCGCCGGCATCGATCTGGACACCACGCCGGTCGAGGTCGAGCCCTACTACAAGGTGAGCAGTGTGGACCCGCTCGAGGTCTTCGCGCGGATGCCCCTCGCCCCGTCCCGGCTGGAGACGGAGATTCGCCGCCTGGCGGCCACGGTGGGGACCGACTCGTTCTGGATCCCCTACCGGCAGTACGCGGCGATCCTCTTCGAGACCGGCGGAGCGGACGCGGGTCTGCGCGCCCGGGTCGTTGAGTTCGAGGCCGGTGACGAGCCCGCCGACGTCGTGCTTCCCGAGGCGTGCTGGCGCCGCCTGCCCGATCTCGACCTCCTGCGGGACGGCTTCCCGCCGGAGCGGCTGCACCCGCTGGTCCGCGATGCCCTGTTCCCGGATCGTGCCCCCGCCGGCGACCCGGCGGGACCGCCCGCCGGGGACCTCCCCGCACCGGTCCGGATCCGCTGCCGCGGCGAATGGCACGAGACGTCCTTCCGTGACGGCGTCCTCCACATCCCGCACAGCGCCGAGGAACGGCGGCGTGAGAGCGCCATGCGGGCGTTCGGCGGCGCCGTGGCCGGGTGCTTCGCCGCACAGGACGCGTGGACGACCGGAAAGGGACGGTTGCCCAAAGCACTGCGCCACCAGCGAGACGAACTGTTCGCCCGGGTCCAGCACGGTGACCTCCCCGGAGTCCTGCGGCTGCTGGACGCCGGCGTGGATCCGCACGTCCGCGACGGGCAGGGGCGCACCCTGCTCCACATGCTGCACCTGCTCGATCCCGGCGCCGACCCACACGTGATCGGCGACCGGCGCCGCACATCGGCCCACACGCTGCGGCACCTCGGCGACGAGGGCCTGCTCGCGCGGCTCCTGGGGGCGGGCCTCGACATCGACGCCCGGGACCGGGAGCAGCGAACGCCGCTCTTCGCCGCGATCTGCGGGAACGGCTCGGTGGCACTCGTCCGGGCGCTGCTCGCCGCGGGGGCGCGGATCGACGTGACCGGCGAGATCCACGGTGAGGACGTGTCGCTCCTCTGGCTGATCCGCTGGCTGAACCGAGACCCCGACGCTCTGGACTTCATCGTGGAACGGATCGAGCGCGAGCATCCAGAGATCGCCGAGGAGGAGTGAGCACCATCAGTACGTCGTCCCTAGGACCGGCCAACGCCCCCGACGAGAACTCCGCCCCGGACCCGCTGGCCGCCGCCGACGAGCTGGGCCGCCGTCTCGGGTCACCGCGCACGGAGCCGGCCGCGGACCCGCAGTTGGAGGCGCTGGCGCTCGCGGTGTCGGCGAACCTGCCCGTGCTGCTGTGGGGCGAGCCGGGGATCGGCAAGTCGGCCGGCCTGCGGCAGCTGGCGACCGGGCTCGGCGTCCCGCTGGAGACGGTCATCGCCAGCGTGCACGAGCCGTCGGACTTCGCCGGCCTGCCGATCATCGGTGACGACCCCGCCGCCACCGGCGTGCCGATGGCCCCGCCGGACTGGGCGGTCCGGCTGGCCGCGTCCGGGCGCGGCATCGTGTTCTTCGACGAACTGTCCTCCGCTCCCCCCGCCGTCCAGGCGGCGCTCCTGCGGGTCGTCCTCGAACGCCGGGTCGGCAGCCTGGCGCTGCCCGAGCCCGTCCGCGTGGTCGCCGCCGCGAACCCGCCCTCCAGCGCCGCGGACGGCTGGCACCTCAGCCCGCCGCTGGCGAACCGGTTCGTCCACCTGCGATGGACGCACGACCCGCGGACGGTCGCGCGCGGCATGGCCGGCACCTGGCCGGCCGTGCCCGTACCCGTCGTCGATCCTGCCCGGGTGTCCAGCGCGGTCGCCCGCGCCCGCGGGACGATCTCCGGGTTCCTCACCGCCAGGCCCGGCCTGGCCCATCACCTGCCCGGCGACGCGGAGAGCCGGGGCCTCGCCTGGCCGTCGCCGCGTACCTGGGAGATGGCCCTGCGGCTGCTGGCGGTCGGCTACGCCACCAACGCCGGGCAGAAGGCGGTCGCGGCCGCCCTCGTGGGCGCGGTGGGCGACGGCGCGGGCCTGGAGCTGCTGAACTACCTGGAGAACCTCGACCTGCCCGATCCGGACCGCGTCCTGGCCGATCCGGCCGCCTTCGCGCTGCCGGCGCGGGGCGACCGGCAGCTCGCCTTCCTGACGGCCGTCGTCTCGGCGGTGCAGAGCGACCTCACCCGGCGACGCTGGGAGGCGGGGTGGACGGTGCTGGCCAAGGCCGTCGAGGCCGGGGTCCCCGACGTCGCCGCCCGGGCCGCCGCGGACCTGGCGGCGCTGCGCGACACCGACTGGCCGGTCCCGACCGGCATCGACGCGTTCCTCGATCTGCTCCAGTTGTCCGGTGCGCTGCCGGGCGGCTCCTGACCCGTGGCCGACCTCGACCGGGTCAAGCTGCTGGCGGCGCGGTACCGTGCGGCCGGCGATCGGCCGTACCTCGCCTCGGCGCTGTACTCGCTGACGGTCGTGCCGACCGACCGGGTGCCGACGATGGGCGTCGATCGGCACTGGCGGTGCTATGTGTCACCGTCCTTCGTCGCGGCGACCTCCGTCCCCGAACTCGCGGGCGTGTGGATCCACGAGGTGGCACACCTGCTGCGGGACCATCACGGCCGCGCGGACCTGCTGCCGGCCGCCGACCACCGCGACCGGGCGCGCCTGAACGTCGCCCAGGACTGCGAGATCAACGACGACCTGGTCGCCGACGGGCTGGAACTTCCCGAGGGCCGGGTGGTCCCCGGCGACTTCGGGCTGGAGACCGGACGGCTGTTCGAGGAGTACCTCCCGCACCTGCCGCCGTCGGCCTCCTGCTCCGACTGCGGCTCCGGCGCTCATGGCTCACCCGGCGACTGGGAGATCGCCGGGCCCGGCGGGCCGGGGGAGGTCAGCACGGTCGAAGCCGAGGCGCTGCGCCGCCACACCGCCGAGGCCATGCGCGCCCACCAGCGCAACCGCGGCTCCCTTCCGGGGGGCTGGCAACGCTGGGCGGAGCAGGTCCTCGAACCGGTGGTCGACTGGCGCCGCGTGCTCGCCGGAGCCGTGCGGGAGGCGGTCGCCTGGGCGGCCGGCGGGGTCGACTACACCTTCCACCGCCCGTCCCGCCGCACCGCCGCGCTGCGCGGCGTCGTCCTGCCGAGCCTGCGGCGCCCGCTGCCGGTCGTCGCGATCGTCATCGACACCTCCGGGTCCATGGGCGAGGACGACCTCGCGGCGGCCCTCGCCGAGGTGACCGGCGTGCTGCGTGAGGTCGGCGTCGGCGGAAACCGGATCACCGTGCTCGCCTGCGACGCCGATGTGCAGGCCGCGACGCGGGTGACGTCCGCGCAGCAGGTCGCGCTCGAAGGCGGCGGCGGCACCGACATGCGGGTCGGCATCCGGGCCGCCCTCGACCGGCCCGAACGACCCGGTGTCGTGATCGTGCTGACCGACGGCTTCACCCCGTGGCCCGAAGCGCCGTCGTCATCGCGCCTCATCGCCGCGCTCATCGGCACCGACCCGCCGCCCCCGCCGGCCTGGGTCGAAACGGTCCACGTCCCCCAGATCGGACCCGGTCCGGCGCGTCGCCCGAACCGGTGAACGCTGGTGGTCACCGCCCAGGTGAGGAGGCCCTGAGCGCCCGGTGGGGGCCTGCTCACCGGCCGCACCACCGCAAGCACGGCGATCGCGGTCACCGGCTCGTTCGGGGGGACGTCTCTTCGCCGGAGTGAAAGGCCGTTGCGGGGCGGCCGGTCGCCGGTGTATGGCATTTTCACGGGGCGTTGTCCATTGCGTTTTGCACACTCCCGGAATTCTGTCCATGTTCGGTCGCGGCGGCAGGGGCGGCGGCAGGATGTGGGGAGCCTTGTGCACGCGGCCGGACGGCCGGGCGGCCCTGTGGCGCGCCGCGGCAGGGCGGTCCCTTCTCCGGTCTGAGCCGATCTTGCCCCGAAAAGCGGCAACCTTCCTCCAACTCCGTGCGTCACACCTAGCGGGTCACTTGCACCACTTACTCACACCACTTACTCGTCACGCCGTAAATATGATCTGAGGGGGCGCTATCTACACAGAACGGGCGGGGGCGCCAGTGGAAGAGACATTCACCCTGCAAAAGTCATCATTCGGGCAATCCGGTCGGGTCACGGTCACTTTCGCGCAGGGCGAGCTGCAGCACGAGGACGCGCTCCTCAGCCACCGCTACGGCCGCGCCGACGACCGCGACGTCCTCCTCAAGACGGCCCTCTCGCCCGCCGGGGCGAAGGTGCTGCGCCGCGAGGCCGAGGTCTACGACCGGATCGGCGGGCGGCAGGCGTCCGCCGGGCGGATGATCGGCTTCCAGGCGGCCCAGAGCCCCGTACGCCTGATGGTCGCCCGTCGCGGCGTGCCCGTCTCCCGGTGCGAACCGGCGCCGCGGCTCGACGGCGTGCAGCTCGGCCGGGCGGCGCGCGACCTGTTCGGCGCTCTCGCGTTCCTCGCCGACCTCGGCTTCGCGCACCGGGCCGTCTCGGCGGACACGGTGTTCTGGGACGGCCGGCGCGTCGAACTGCACGGCTTCGGGCACGTGGAGCCGCTCGGCCCGCCCGAGGCGCTCGCCGGGTCGGCCCTCGGCACCCCGACGGGACTGCCGGTCAGCGACGTCCCGGACGTCCAGGCCGCCGCCCATCTGCTGCTCCGCCTCGCCACCGGATCGTCCGGCGGCGGCCCGCCCGCGGCCCTCGTCGCGATCCTCGCCGAGGTCGACGCCGATCTCGCGCAGGCGCTCGAACCGGCCCTCCACGCCACCGGCGGCCGTGACGTCTCCCCCGGTGAGATCAAGGACCGGCTGTGGCGGAGCCGCCCGAAGCCCCCGCCGCCCGAGCGCTTCCCGGAGGATCTGCACGATCCGGCGGCCCCGCCCCGGCAGCCGCCCCCGGCCCAGGTGCCCCCTCAGGCGATGCGGGCCGGGACCGGGCCGCGTTCGGCCGTCCGCGACCGGCGGCTCGCCGCGGAGGACGACGGACGGGCCGAGTTCCGCGAGCTGCGCCGCCGGCAGCGGAAGTTTCGCCAGAGCCGCCGGATCGCCGCCGAGCCGCCGCGGGTGCAGGCCCAGGCGGGCACCGTCACGCCGCCCCGGACGGCCCGGTCCCCGGCCACGGACGGGACGTCCCCCGGCGCCGCGAGCGGCGCTCTGCTGTTCCTCCTCCTCGGGGTCCTTGCCGTGGCCCTGATCGTCAGCGCCGTCCTGCTCGTGAGGTGACCGTGAGCGACCCCGAACCCCCCAGGCCCAAGCTTCCGCCGAAGCTCGACGAGCCGCCCTACCCGCTACCCGCCGCGAATCCGGACCTGGACCTGGACGCGGTCACGGCCCCGGCCCTGGACGCCCGGCCGGGCGGCGCCGCGCCCGGCGACGCGCTCGCCGGCGCCACGACGGCCGAGAACACGGCGGCAGAGGACACGACGGCAGACCCCGCAGACGAGCCGCCGCCCGTGACGGTGATGAGCGAGGACCCCGGCCCGGCGTCCCCGCACCGGCCCCGCGTGCCCGGCCCGCCGGACGGCCCCGACCGCACCATGGTGTGCCCGTACTGCCTGAGCGAGTTCGACTGGAACAGCGCCCCGCTCGTCGATCGCACCGTGGACGGCGAGGAGATCGCGCTGACCCGGGAGCCCGGCGAGAGCGACGTCCGCTGGCGCACCCGGACGATGCACGCCTGGCGGGTCTGCGAGGCCACCGGCAAGGACCACTTCGTGCCCGCGTCGCTCGGCGGCATGACCGTCCTGATCGTCGGGATGGTCGGCACGTCCGGGTCGGGCAAGTCGCACCTGCTCGCGGCGATGACGGAGGAGCTCGACCAGTCCGCGCTGAAGATCTCGCACCGGCTGGACGTGCTGCCGCTCGACCCGCGGCTGCAGCGGGAGCTGTTCGCCAGGAACCGGTTCGACCTGCTGCGCGACCGCAAGCCGCTGCCGGTCACCCGCCGGGCACTGAGCCCGGAGTTCACCTGCGCCTACCGGATCACCAGCGGGCACACCGGCGAGCAGTACGCGCTGCTGATCTTCGATGTGCCGGGCGAGATCTTCAGCCAGGGCCACACCCGCGACGACACCCCCTTCATGAGCATCGCGGACGGGCTGATCTTCGTGGCGGACGGCACGGAACTGGACGTCCGGCACGGCCGGCACACCGGCGACCCGGGGTTCACCGCGGTGCTCAGCCATATCGACCACGTCCGCGGCGGGCAGGGCCGGGAGTTCCTGCCGCTGCCCGCCGCGCTGGTGATCGCCAAGTCGGACACGCTGCGCGCGTTCAAGGAGGTCGACCGGTGGCTCGACCGCCGGGACGACCTCGAACTCGGCACGGTCGAGGCGGAGTCCGAGGACGCCTACGCCCTGCTGCGCTCGCGCGGCGCGGGGTCGTGGCTCGTCCCGGTCCAGAAGTGCGAGGACGCGACCCTGCACTTCGCGTCGGCGACCGGCGTCGGCGTGGACATGGAGAGCGGCGAGTACCCCGAGCAGTCGTTCCGGCGGCAGCGGGTGCTGCGGCCGCTGCTGTCGCTGCTGGCGATGAAGGGCGTGCTGCCGCGCGCGGTGCTCGGCGCGCCCGCGGACCGGGAGGGCGTGGCGTCATGAGGACCGGTCCCCTTCCCGCGCCCGGCCGCGTCGACCAGATCGTCTTCGCCTGGTCGGACCGGCTGCTGGCCGGCGGCCGCGGCCTCGGACCGGTCGCGACGTCCCTCGGCACCGACGGGCTGCGCGTGTGGAACGAGCGGCTGGCCGGCGGCGACGTCGCCGTCGGGCAGTGGCTGTCCGGCGCGGCCGAGTGCGCGGCGCTCGGCGCGCTGCGCTTCGGCCGGCAGGGCGAGCACGGCGCCGCGCTGCGGCTGGTGCCGGCCCGCGACCCGAACGGCCGGCCCTCCCAGCTCGTGCACGCGCTCGTCGGCCCGGCGTCGGTGGTGAACGCGGCGCTGGTGCTCGGCCTGCACCGCTGGCCGGAGTGGAGCACGCCGGACCGGCTCGACGCGACGCCCTCGGACCTCGAAGCGCTCGACGCGACCGCGCTGTGGGCGCACGCGGAGGCCGGGCTGGACGAGGCGTCCGCACGCCGCGACGCGCTGGTCGGCCTGCTCGCCGGAGTGCTCGCCGCGCCGTGCGATCCGTACCTGGCCGAGATCTCCCCGGAC
The DNA here is from genome assembly GCF_013409045.1 of Actinomadura citrea. Classification (NCBI taxonomy): domain Bacteria; kingdom Bacillati; phylum Actinomycetota; class Actinomycetes; order Streptosporangiales; family Thermomonosporaceae; genus Actinomadura; species Actinomadura citrea. The sequence goes on from NZ_JACCBT010000001.1 coordinate 5,370,439, forward strand.
GACGTCGGCCTGGTCGCCGGGCTCGTGCGCAGGCTGGACGGGGTCGCCGGGGCGGCGCCGCTGACGATGCTGCTGGGCGCCCAGGTCACCCGTCCCGAGCTGCGGCCCCGGCTGCTGGCGGTCGGCCTGCCGGACGCCAGGAACGGGCGGACGTCACTGACGACCACGGGCGGCGCCGATCCCGGCGTCGCCCGGGTGGCCGAGCTTCTCGCCGACCTCCCGCCGACCTCGCTGACCCGGCCGCGCGCGCCGCTGAGGACCACCGCGGCGCTCGCGGACTGGGTGGAGGCGGAGCACCAGCGGGCCACCGGCGTCCTCGACCTCGTCGACCGGGCGATCGCGGGCACGCTGGACGAGCCCGAGCGCCGCTACCTGAACGGCCCGGACGGGCAGGAGCGGCTGCGCGCCGAACTGCGGAACGCCGACATGGCGCAGCTCACCGACCGGCTGCTGCGCTGGACCAAGGCGAACCCGCCCAGGCTTTCCGAGGTCGCCCGGACGCTCCGGCAGGTCGCCGCCGACCGGTACCTGACCGATGCCGGCGAGGACCGCGACACCGCCGACCGGCTCCTGCAGGCCGCCCGCCGGATGGACCTCACGGCGGCGGAGGCGAGGCGCGTCCTCGCGAACTGGTACTCCGGGCTGCCGAAGGTCACCTCGGCGGACCAGTACAGCGCCGTGTACTTCGCGCTCGGCGCGGGCATCGACCCCGCCTCCGACGAGACCTTCGCCCGGCTCCTGCCCGGCATGAAGGCGGCCAGCCTGCTGGAGTGGAGCAGGGTGCTGGCGCCGAGCGACCATGTGAAGGCCGCCCTGCACTTCATGCGCGCCGCGCACCGGCAGTGGAGCCGGGGCGACCGGCGCGGCGACGAGGGCGTCCGCGCGCTCATGCGCGAGACCGAGATGTTCCACGAGACGATCCACGACATCGTCTCGCGCTGCGGCCTGCGCACGGAGGACGAGAACGACCTGTACCGGACCGTCCTGCATCTGGCGTACGGCGACCCCGTCACGGACCTGGCCCCGGTGCTCGGCGCGCTGCCCGCCGACGCGGAGGCGACGGAGTTCCGGCCGTGGGCAGCGCTCGCCGACGTGTTCGGAGGCGACCGCGCCCACGTGTTCCAGCTCGCCGCGCAGGCGCGCCGCCGGAAGGCCCCGCCGACGGTGCTCAGGGACATGCTGGGCGTCCTGTCCAGCACCGACCTGATCCAGGGAATGGCCGAGCAGACCGGACAGCCGGGCCTCCTCGAACCCGTGTGCCATGTGCTGGGCAAGCGCCCCCGCACGCCCGCCGAGCAGCGCGCGACCTGCGACGCGGCACTGGCCGGGCGGTTCCTGGCCGGCCTGGTGGAGGGGGCCTGGCCCGACGAGCCCGAGATCCGGTTCAAGGCGTACTCGTTCCTGCTCCAGGCCGTCTACCAGGCCGGTGACCGAGCGGACGGCGGCGGGCTCACGCGGGCCGAGGTGGACGAGCTGGTGCGGGCCGGCGGCACGGGCCCGTTCCTGCTGGCCGTGGTCGCCCACGCGGCGCAGGACGCGGTCGTGCCCGCCCTCCTGCACGCGGCTCACCGGCACGCGGCCGACCTCGGCCTCCCGTCCGAGATCGCCGAGTCCGCTCTGCGCGGGCCGCACCGGGCCGCCGAGGCGCGGACCGCCAGGAGGACGTCCGCCGAACCGGCGCACGCCGGCTTGCCTCACCAGCGGCACGCGCAGCACGCGCACCAGGGGCAGCCGGCCGAGGACGGCCCGGCTCCCACCGCGACCGCGTTCCCCGAGCCGCCGATCCCGCCGCAGCACTTCTCCTTCAACCCGCCGCCGACGCGCCGGGACCACTTCCCGTCCGGCTCCGAGCAGGAGGAGCCGGACGACGGCCGGCACCCCATCGTCGTCTGGATCACCGGCCGCACCCTCCAGGAGTGGGCGATCGCGGTGCTCGGCCTCGGGATCGTCGTCCTGCTCGTCCTCCTGCTGTTCGGCGGCTCGGACGGGGCCCCGCCGCCGCGGCAGGCCCCCACGACCGTGACCGTCACCGTCACGCCGTCCGTCTCCCCGACGACCAGTGCCGAGACGCCGTCCGGCGGCGACCGGTCCCCGCAACCGACGACAGGAAAGACCCCCTGATGGCGACTGGAGCGACGATCAGCCCGACCGAGCCCCTCACCTCCGACGACATCCTCAGCGGCATCAGCGCGCGGTTCCACCGGTACGCCGACCGGGCGCTGCGGGACTCCCCCGGGGACGCCGCCAGCGGCCCCGCGCTGCTGAAACGCCTCGCCGACGACCTCGACCCCGCCGGCGGGCCGCCGCCGGCCGGCGTCGACCTCGTCACCGCCTACCCGGCGGACGCGCTGCTGCCCGACCCGGTGCCGCGGCGGGGGCTGGAGATCACGCTGTCCTGGGGCAGGTTCTTCCAGAACGTGCTCGTCTTCGCCCCGATCGTCATCACCTGGTGGAAGCTGCACGACGCCCTGAACGCCTACGGCCGGGCCCACAGCGAGGGCTCGTTCCTGCTCGGCTGGCAGGCCGGCTCGTTCGACCCCGACCACATCCGGCGCGGCGTCCAGGACTTCGCGCCGCTGTCGGAGACCGCGTGGTCGGTCGTGCTCGCCGTCCTGGTCGTCATCGGGTTCACCGCCGTCGTGACCACCTGCGAGAACCTTCTCGACCGTCCGCGTTACGAGGCCGAGCGCGTGCAGATCGCGCAGGACCTGGCGCTCGCGTCGCACCTGCTGTCCGGCTCCCGGGACGGCAAGGTCACCTACCGGGACCTCCAGGCGCTGGTGCAGCGGATGGAGACCAGCGTGGGCGGGCTCGTCGGCCGCCTCGCGGGCACCGCCGAGGACGTCCGCGCGGCGCTGGAGGGCAGCACCGGCAAGCGGATCGAGGAGGCCGTCCAGACCTGGATCGACAAGGCCGAGTCGCTGGAACGGGCGATCATGAGCATGCAGGCGCCCGCCGAGACGCTGGAGAGCTTCCGGAAGCTGCAGGACGACATCTCGGCCGGGCAGCGCGAGCTGCGCGCCGAACTGGCCGCCATGGTGACGCAGGTGGAGCGGGCGACGCTCGCCACCACCGACCACGCCGAAGCCGCGCAGCACTACCAGGACGCCGGCAACGCGGTGCTCGCCGACGCGGTCACCCGGCTCTCCGTCGGCACCGACCGGCTGTCGAAGGCGCTCGAGCAGCTGGAGTACCTCGTCGACGACACCCGCGAGTTCGTCGCCTACGTGCGGCACGACGGCGGTGCCCACCGGTGACCGGGCCCGCGAGGAGGCGCGCGTCCCGGCGGGGACGGCGGACCTCCCGGTTCGCCGCGGCGCACCTCGCCGGCTGGCTGTTCGCCGACCTGATGCTCGTGCTGTTCCTCGTCGCCATGGCGGTGCAGCCCCGCGCGCAGCTCACCACCGGCCTGCCGGAGCAGAAGAAGCCGCGGCCGGCCGGCCCGCGCGTCCTCGGCCAGGACTTCTGCGACTTCCTGATCCCGGTGCAGGCCGGAGGGCTCCTCTCCGGCTCCGGCAGGGCCCGCGCCGACCTGCTGAAGAAGGTCGACGAGGCCCTGCGCGGCGAGCACCCGTCCTGGCTGTACGGGGACGAGATGCGGCGCGAGGGCGCCCGCAGCGCCTGCATCGAGCAGCTCGAACAGAAGCTCCAGGTCGGCTTCTTCCTCGCCTACGGCGCGCGGAACGACACCGGCAGCGGCGTCGCCCTCGGCAAGAACGCCGCCAAGGCCATCAAGTCCGGCAACCCGCGGTTCCGCGAGGCGATCTACCGGGCCGCGTGGACGGGCGGGGAGGGCGACGGCTCCGTCCAGCTCGTCGTCTTCTTCTACCAAGACTGATCCCAGAGCCGATCGACACAGGGACGTGACGGGGTGACCACCGAAATCGCACTGCTCGAAACGCCGTCCGGCGAGGGACGCGCCGAGTTCGCGCTGACCCTCGACCAGGGGAGCCGGGTCGGCGCCCGCTACAAGAGCCACTACGGCACGGTCCGGCCCGCCGGCGGCGGTGCCGAGGTCGAGTGCGTGTACAAGGTCGCCACCGGCGCCATGGGGAAGCGCGTGCTGGGCAACGAGGTCGCCGTCTGGGGCGGCCTCCGCATGGAGGACGTGCGCGCCGACCAGTTCGGGACGCTGCTCGGCTTCGACGTCGACTCCCCCGACGGGCCGGCCCGGCTTGTGCAGACACGGCGCGGCCGTCCGTTCACCGAGACGTCCCCGCTCACCGCCGAGCGGCTGCGGCAGCCGGCCCACGACCTGTTCACCGCGCTCCGGGTGCTCTCGGACAACGCCTACGCGCTGGGCGAGCTGTCCCCCGGGATGCTCCTGTGGGACGGCAGGCGGCTGCAGATCGCCGACCTCGGCAACGCGGTCGGCCAGCCGGACGACCTCCGGGCGGCGCGGGACGTGCGCGCGGCGGCCGGGCTGCTGTTCTGGCTCGCGTCGGGCGAGGAGTCGTCGTTCGGGCCGGACGGCGCGGGGCCCGTCGACGGGGACGAGTTGCGCTGGCTGATCCGGCACCACCCCGACCTCGGCATGGTGCTCCGTCCCGTCTTCGACGAGGAGGTCCCCACGGCCGCGGAGGTGCTGGCCCGCATGGACGGCTGGCCCCGCTCCGGCGACACCACGGAGCGGGACGTGCGCGCCGGACAGGACTCCCCCACCGAGCATGACGTTCCCGAGGACGACGACACGCGGACCGTGGAGATCCACGCCACCCGTCCGGCGCAGGCCGGGCCGGCCCGGCCCGCCCGGCCGGCGGAACGGGCCGCGCCGAAGCCGCCGCCTCCACCGATGCCCCCGGCGACGGGCGTCGGCTCGCGCGCCATCGAGAACTACCGGAGGGAGAAGCAGTGGCTCGGCCAGCGGAGGCACAGAGCGCCCGCGCACCCGTCCGGAGGGTCCGCGCCGCCGTTCACTCCGGGGCCGGGCACGGGACAAGGACCGGCGCCGGGAGCCGGACGGCCGGGAGCCGCGCAGGGGATCGGCGTCCCCTCGCTGCCCCGCGACTTCCCGTTCCGCGTCGGCGACGACGGCAGGCGCAGACCGCACCCCGCGCTGGTGTGGCCCGTGGTGTTCGTCCTGGTCGTCCTCATCCTCCTGGTGGTGTTGTGACATGATCGCCCCGCCCTGGCAGCCCGGCCCCGCCGCTTACCCCGGCCCGGAGCCGAGCGCCCGCACGCTCTGCCCGTACTGCCTGAACCACCTCGACTGGTCCGACTACGGCGAGGTCCCGCTCGTCAAGAACACCCCCGACGGGCCGGAGGTGCTGACGCGGGCACCGGACGAGCCGGAGGTCCGCTGGCGGCACCGGACCCTCGGCGCGATGCGGCAGTGCCACGGCGACGGCGACCCGCACTCCCTCCCGGCCGACTACGGCGACCTGGACCCGCTCATCATCGGGCTGGTCGGCGCCAGCGCGGCCGGCAAGACCCACCTGCTCACCGCGATGATCGCGCAGCTCGAACGGCGCAAGGCCATGCTCGCGCCGGAGCTGCGCATCGAGCCGCTCGACGGGCACCTGCGGCAGCGCTTCTACGAGGAGCGGATCCGGCCGTTCCTGGAGCAGCGCCGCGTCCTGCCCGCCACCCGCCGCTCCGCGCGGGCCGAGTTCGTCTACGCGCTGCGCGTGTCCAGCGAGTACACCGGGCGGACCCACGCGGTCGGGTTCTTCGACGTCCCCGGCGAGCACTACCACCGGTACGAGTACGAGGACACCCCGTTCCTCAGCCTCGCCGACGCGATCCTCTACGTCGCGGACGGCCAGCAGCTACGCACCGGCGACGACTGGAACCCGTGGGTGCCCGACCCCGGCTTCACGCACGCGATCACCCAGCTCCTGCACACCCGGCAGACCCGCGACGGCCTGCTGCCGCCCGGAGCCATCGTCGTCGCCAAGTCCGACATGCTGGCCGGGCTCGACGGCACCATCGCGCACTGGCTCGCGCGGGACGACGAGACGGTGCTCGGCGACCTGCGCACCGTCGAGGACGAGAACGAGGCCGCCTACGCGTTCCTGGACCGGCACGGCGCCGAACTGTGGCTCGCGCCGTTCCACTCCGGCTCGCCCACCACCCTCCACTTCGCGTCAGCGTCGGGCGTGCCGCCGATCCCGGAGGAGGGCGTCTTCCCGCACCGGAACTTCCGTCCGACCCGGGTGCTGCGCCCGCTGCTGTCGCTGTTCAGCGCCACCGGGCTGATCCCCCGCATCGACACCGAGGAACCCGGCCAGTACCTGTGAGCCCTCCCGGCACCGTCGGGGCCGGTCAGCGCCGGTGCGGGCCGTGCCCGCCCACGACGCGCCAGGCGTGCGGGGCGAGGAGCTGTGCCACCACGAGGTCGGCGCGCCCCTCCACGGTGGCGGGGTCGGCCGCCTCCGCGAGCCGGAGCCGGTCCGGCCACCACGGGACGTCGCGCGGCACGGCCGCGGCCAGCGCGCGGACCCGCTCCGCGGCGTCGGCGAGCAGCGTGAGCTCCGCCGCCCACGCCCACAGCATCGGCCACTCCCGCTCGGACGGCAGCTCCGCCGGCGGCCGGCCCGGACGGCTCGGCAGCACCCGGCCGCGCAGCCAGCTCAGCTTGCCCTCCGCCCGCGCGACGATCTCCGGGACGTCCGCGTGCACCCGGTCCAGGACGGCGCAGCGCCCCCGGCAGGCGGGATGCCCGCAGCGGTGCCGGGCCGCGTCGGCCAGCACTCCGCCGTCCACCACCTCTCGCAGCAGCTCCCGGTCGGAGGGGCCGCCCCGGGCGAGCCCGAGCAGCCCCGGTGCGTCGATCGGTCGGCCCTCGTAGCGCGGCGTCACGTCCGGGATGACCTGCGCGATCAGCCTGATCAGCGCCCGCCGCGCCCCGTCGCCGCCCAGCCCGCGCAGGTACCGCACCTCGGCGGGGTCGGCGCCCTGCCGGACGAGCCAGTCGGCCAGCCGCCCGCCGTTGCCGGCCAGCCAGGCGGCGCCGTCCCGCCAGTTCCGCTCCAGGTCGTCGGCGAGGCCGCGGACGTCCCGGTAGGTGCGGCCGTTGAACCGCGGCGGCCGGTGCTCGTCCGCGACCCACGCCACCACGTGCTCGTACGTCCAGCGCCGCGCCGGGTCGACGACGAGCAGCCCGTCGATCAGCCGCCGCCACTCCGGGTCGGTCACGGCGTCCAGCGCGGGCCGCCGCCCGGCGCGCAGCAGCTCCCGCACCCGCGCGGACGGCGTCCCCTCGTACGGCGTCCGCCCGAGGAGGAGCTGGTACGCGATGATCCCGAGAGCCCACCAGGCGGCGGGAGCGCCGCGGCGGCCCCGCGCGGTCTCGGGCGCGGCGTAGGCCCAGGTGGTCAGCAGCCCGCCCGGATCCCGCCCATGGACCCGGACATTGCGGGCTATGCCTCCGAAGTCGCCGATCAGCAGTTCATAGGGGTTCCGCGACCGCACCAGGATGTTGGCCGGTTTCACGTCCGTGTGCGTCAACCCCATGGCGCCCAGCCAGAAGTTCAGGCATTCGGCGAGTTCGGCGACGATCGCCCGCAGTTCCGCGTCGCCGAGCGGGAGGGCGTCCCGGATCAGCGCATCCAGCGAGCCGTGCGCGCAGTACTCCTGCGCCATCCAGCCGACCTCGGCGCCGTCCACGGCGAGGTTCCCGTAATCATGGATCCGGGGGACGTGCCGGGTCGCCTCCAGCCGCCCCAGCACCACGATCTGGTCGGTCTCCAGCCGGGAGTCCCGGTGCACCTTGACGACGACCAGGTCGGCGCCCGCGCACCCGCCGCCGAGCGGCTCGGCCAGGTGGACGACCGACTCGGCGCCGACCGCCTCGATCCGGACCGGCCGGAATTTCTCCCGCAATGCCACCGGAAACTCACCGATCTCCCCGGCACCGCCGCCCAGCCCCAAAGAACGCCCTTTCCCCGTCCGCCCCGAATGCCCAATCCTATGTCGGCGGACCACCGCGAAATGGGTCGCCCGACGCACCGACGGAAGGCGGCATCCAAGTCGTCCTGGGGGACTCCGGCCGCCGGGGCCGACGCCCGATCCGTGGTCGCTCTACTCGATCACCAGGTCGACCGGGATGTTGCCTCGGGTCGCGTTGGAGTAGGGGCAGATCTGGTGGGCGCGCTCTACGAGTTGTTCGCCGTCGGCGAGGTCGTCCGGCAGTTCTACGCGGAGGACCACACCGAGGCCGAAGCCCTTCTCGGTGTCGCCGTGGAGGCCGACCTCGGCGGTCACCGAGACGTCACGGACGTCGTGACGGGAGGCCCGCGCGACCGCGCTGAGCGCACTGGCGAAACAGGCCGCGTAGCCGGCCGCGAAGAGTTGCTCGGGGTTGGTGCCCTCGCCGCTGCCGCCCAGCTCACGGGGCGGGGCCAGGGAGACGTCCAGGCGTCCATCAGAGGTCACGGCTCGGCCGTCCCGGCCGTTGGCGGTGGCGACGGCGGTGTAGCGGGCGTCCATGGTCTTCCTTTCCTCATGCATGCGGGGATCGGGGGGTGAGCGACGGGTTGAGAGTGCGGTGTGTCCTTCAGTGGCCCAGACGGCTGGACAGTTCGCGGGAGGAGGACAGGACGGCCTCGATGATCTCCAGGAGACGGCTGCCGCGGAAGCCGTCGTTGACGCCCCCCAGGCTCAGGGTCGCGACGAGTTCGCCCTGCGCGTCGAAGACGGGGGCGGCGACGGCGCCGACGCCGTAGAGGTAGTCCTCCTCGCTGATCGCGTAGCCGTCGCGGACGATCTTGTCGAGCCGGTCCTTGAGGGACGGCGCGTCGACGAGCGTGTTCGAGGTGTACTGGTCGAGCGTCCGGGCGAGCCAGCGTTCCCGCAGTTCGTCCGAGAAGGCGAGCATCACCACCGGGCCCGCCGCGGTGTGGTACGGCAGCACCGTCCCGACGCCGACCGTGTTGACCCGGACCGGGTTGTTGCCCTGGAAGATGTCGACGCAGACGGCGCCGTCGGGACCGGGGATCATGAGGTAGGCGGTGTCACCGAACCGGTCGGCCAGGCCGCGCAGAAACGGGACCGCTTCGCTGCGGAGGCTGAGTTCGGCGAGCGCGACGGCGCCGACCCGGAAGGGGCGCATGGTGAGCCGGTAGGTGGCGCCCTCGCCGCGGGTCAGCCAGCCGGCCTGGATCAGCGTCGCGGCCAGCCGGTGGACCGTGGTCTTGTTCATGCCGGTGGCCACGGTCAGGTCGGCGAGTGTCAGGTTCGGTTTCTCCCGGGTGAAGCACTCCATGAGCTGGCAGGCCTTGAGCACCGACACCACGACGTTCTTGGGGTCGACGCCCTCCCGGTCATCGGGGGTCATCCGACCTCCCTGCGCGTTCCGTAATCCGGTCCATATTCCGATTCTATCGATCCAGGGCCGCGGACGAGCCCAGGGCGTGGGTGGCGGCGGCGTAGGCGTAGGTGTAGTTGCGCGCGTTGGCGAGGCCGGTGACATACCCCTTGAGTTCCTTCGTGGCGGCGGCGTTGCCGGTGGCGTAGAGCCCGGGCACCACCGCGCCGTCGCGCCGTCGTACGCGCGCGCTGCCGTCGATCCAGAGTCCGAGCGTGCCCATCCCGAAGCCGACGATCGAGAGGGGAAGAGCGTAGAACGGCGGCGTGGCGAGCGGTCCGAGGTTCGGATTCGGCTCGTGCAGGGGGTCGCCATAGGCGCGGCGGACGAAGGGCAGGGAGCCGCGGTGGAACTCCGGGTCCTCACCGCGTTCCGCGCCCTTGTTGAAGGACGCGAACGTCGCGGCCAGCCCGTCGGGATCAATGCCCGTGGCCCGCGCGAGGTCCTCCGGCGAGTCCGCGCGGACGATCTCGTCCGGCCAGGGTTCGCCGGGGGCGTACCTCCCCAGCCGGTAGCGCCGGCGGAACTCCTCGTCGGCGAGGAACCAGCAGGGGTAGTTGGACCACTGCCTGCTCCGGCCGTCGAAGCGCCGCAGGGCCCCGATCAGTGCACCGTAGTAGGCCTCGTCGCCGAACCGGCGCCCGTCCCGGTTGACGATCATCGAGTGCGGTAGCCCGAGATGCTCCAGCAGGGGCCGGCAGAGGGGCAGGTCGCCGCCCGGGTGGGTCTCGCCGGGAAAGTGGAATCCGACGCTGAAGAACGGGTCGGCACCGCGGACGGTCGCGGCGCCCGCCTGCTGGGCGAGCAGCAGGTTGTCACCCTCGACGACGGGCGGGGCCGACTCGACGAGCGCCGGGACGTCCTCCAGTTCCCAGGCGTCGGGGGCGTGGCCGTATCCGCCTGCGGCGATCAGCACGCCGCGGCTCGCCCGGACCGTCACGCGCCCGTCGGGTCCGTCGAGGACGGCGCCCTTGACCGCGTCGCCGTCCATGAGCAGCCGGATCGCCCGGTGCCGGGGCAGGCAGTCGATGCCGCGTTCGGTGAGCGCCGCGCGGATGAAGGCCGCCGACAGCCCGGAGCCGTGCGTCAGCAGGTCCCGGTCGGCGCCGCGCCGTTGCCAGCGGTCGACTTCGTTCGGGTCCGTCGAACTCTCGGAGTAAAGGTCGTTCCGGGGTATCCCGGTCACGTAATAGGGACTCGGACGCAGCCTGTCGCGCCAGGGGCCGAGCGTGGCGCCGGGTACGACGCACTCCAGCAGCCGCCCCTCGGGGGTCGAGCCGGGGGCCGGGTGGTAGAGGTCGGGGCAGTTCCGGATCACCTCGAACGGGACGCCGGCCTCGCGGTACCACCGAGTCGCCTCGACGGCCAGTTCCAGGTAGGCGCGCCGGGCCGGGCGATCGACCGGACGGCCCTGCCCCTGCACGTGGTCCAGGTACGCCTCGGTCGCGGCGAGCGAGTCGGCCGAGCCGGTGAGGTCGTTGGCACCGACCCAGACGAAGCCGCCGCTGTAGGCGGCCACGCCGCCCACCATGTCGGATCGTTCCACGACCAGGACGTCCGCGCCCAGGTCGTGTGCGCGGACGGCGCCGGCCAGGCCGCCGAGGCCGCCGCCTATGCACAGGAAGTCAACGGTGCGCTCCATGTTCATCCCTCGGTCGCGGTAGCGGGAGTCGCCTCGGACACATGCCTCCTCGACAGGCTGCGTCCACGGGCTCTGGTTCGGACGTGATGCACCGGCCCTTGCGGTGCGAGGCCCCCGGTTCGCACTACGCGTCGCCGGGGCCGGGCCGGGGGCCTGTCGCGGGGTCTCACGAGGCGCATCGGATGCTTGTCAGAGGACGGCCACGGGGGTGATCGGGGAGCCCGTCGCGCCGGGGACCACCAGCGGTCCGAGGACGAGCATGAAATCGGTGCGGTCCTCGGCGGCGAGCGCGGCGGCGAGCTCGTCGAGCACCATGCTGTGCACAAGGTGGACGCCCAGGTACACCAGCGCGAGCACGTGCACCGGGAGCCGGCAGTGCTCGACCGCGACGGGGAAGGCGTCCCCGGGGCCGTCCGTTCCGACCACGGCGGCGTCCCGGTCCGCCACGAAGCGCAGGGCGTCGGGATGCAGGCCCGACAGGTGCCCGTACCGGTCGCCGGGATCGGGCGCGGGACTTGGCGCGTTCCAACGGCCGGTGCGGACGACGAGGGCGTCGCCCGGCCCGAGTCCGGGCGCGGCCTCGGCGAGTTCGTCGTGGCCGACGGCGGTGCCGGCCGGGAGGTGGTCCACGCCGCGCAGCCGCGGGATGTCGGCCAGAACGGCGCGTGTCACCACGGGGGCGGCGGCCGTGATGTCGCACTCCGCCACGCCGTCCGGACCGGCCATCGAGGCGAAGTCGCGTCCTCCGTAACCGCGGCCCCGGTGCCCGATATGGCTCAGCGCGTCCATGTGCGTGATCTCCAGGCCGTGGCACTCGGAACTCACCCGGTCGCTCGCGGCCTGGACGTCGCCGCCCGCGTTGGAGCCCCACCAGGTGATCATCCGGTGCTCGAAGGCGCTCTCCCCGGCTGCGGGATAGTAGGCCGGCAGGCGGTCGTCGAGCGTTCTGGCAAGAGAGATCGCGCGACCGCTCCGCACACTCGCCGCGGCCGAACGGATCTTCTCCGGGCCGACGAGGTTCAGCGTTCCGCGCTCGTCGCGCTCGCCCCAGCGTCCCCAGTTGGCGCCGACCCCCGGCCAGAACGTGTCCATGTGATCCTCCAGCCGATGCGAAGCTCTCGGAAGATGTTCCGGATTACGGACTATCACATGAGGGTTCGGCGCAGTCAACACATCCGCGGCGAATCACCTTGACCAGCCTTCATAGGACGAGATCCCGGCAGGAAGGACTCATTGACAGGCAGGAGGCTCATACCTAATGTCTTCTCCGAAATCCGTTTCACTATCCGGAAAGGGTGAGCGCATGACAGCGACGCGGCTCCGTGAACTGATGGACGACGACGTGGTCTTCGCCCCCGGCGTGTGGGACGGGCTGAGCGCGCGCCTGGCCGAGCAGGCCGGCTTCCCGGCCCTGTGCGCCTCCGGCTTCGCGATCTCCGCCGCACTCGGCCTGCCCGACGCGGAGCTGTACACGATGTCGGAGAACCTCGACGCGGTCCGGCGGATCATCGAGACCAGTGACCTGCCGGTCATCGCCGACATCGACACCGGCTACGGCAACGCTGTGAACGCCGCGCGGACGGCCCGCCGGTTCGCCGCCGCGGGGGTGGCCGCGGTCTTCATGGAGGACCAGGAGTCACCGAAGCGCTGCCCGATCTGCGTCGGCGACCCGGTTCCGGTGATCTCCCTGGAGGAGGCCGCCGGGAAGATCCGTGCCGTCCGCGACGCGGTCGGCGACCGGCTGGTGGTGATCGCCCGGACGGACACCGCGGGCGAGGAGGCACTCGGCCGAGCGGAGGCCTACGCCGCCGCCGGGGCCGAGATGATCATGCCGGTCACCAAGACCTTCGCGGGCGTGGACGACTGGGCACGGTGCCGCGAGCGCGCCGGCGTCCCGCTGATGGCCACGCTCACCGCGTCCACCTGGGTCGAACGGGACTTCACGCCCGAGGTGCTGCGCGAGGTCGGTGTGAGGCTCGCCCTGCTGCCCACGCAGATCCTGCTGTCGGCGACGGGGGCGATGCGCGAGACGCTCCGGCGGCTGGAGTCCGGTGAGCCGCCCGCCGAGGTCAGCGCGGACGCGCTCCCCCACCACGACTTCGTCGATCTGATCGGCTTCGCCGACATCGAGAGGGCGCAGGAGAAGTACCTGCCCGTGGCCGGAGCCTGAGGGGGCACGATGACGCGATTCGACGACGCCACCCGCACCGCGGCGACCGCGCGGACCGCCACGGCGCAGACCATCACCGAGAAGATCCTCGCCCGCGCGGCCGGGCTCGGCACCGCCCGCGCCGGGCAGAACCACGCCTTCCGGCCGGACTACATGGTGGCCTACGACTTCCCGGGCTACACCGACCTGATGTTCAAGCAGATGCACGACGACTTCGGCATCACCACGGTCGACGATCCCGAGCGCTACCTCATCTTCATCGACCACATGCTGTCCAACCGCGACGGGCGGGAACGGGAGGTGCACGACGTCACCCGCCGCTGGGGCGACTTCTACGGGATCACCGTGCACGAGGGCCGCGGCATCGGTCACCAGGTGGCGGCCGAGATGGGCTACGCCCTGCCTGGAACGTTCCTCATCCATTTCGACGGCCACATCAGCGGCCTCGGCGCGTTCGGAGCCCTGGGCTGGGGCGTGCGCCGCGACCTGCTGGAGGCCTGGGTCAGCGGTCAGATCTTCCTGGACGTGCCCGCCTCGACGCGCTTCCACCTCACCGGCGCCTTCGCGCCCGGCGTCGACAACCGCGACCTCATCCACGAGATCATCTCCCGGGTCGGCGCGGACGGTTGCGCCCACCAGGTCATGGAGTTCACCGGACCGGGCGCGGAGGCGATGAGCATCGGCCGCCGCCAGGGCCTGTGCGGGATGGCCATGTTCACGGGCGCGGTCTCCGCCATCTTCAACCCCGACGACCTGGCGCTGGAGTACGCCCGGAGCGTCGCGCGCAAGGAGTTCGAGCCGCTGACCAGCGATCCGGACGCGTCCTACACCGCCACCCACCACATCGACCTCGACGCGCTCCAGCCCCGGATCGTCCTGCCCGGGTCGGCGCGGGCCGCCAACACGCTCGGTGTCGAGGACGCCGCGGGCACGCCCATCACGCGGGCGTTCATCGGCTCCTGCGCCAGCGGCCGCATCGAGGACATCAGGGCCGCCGCCCAGATCCTGCGCGGCCGCCGCGTCGCGCCCGGCGTGCGCCTCAACGTCGTGCCGACGTCAGAGGTCATCCACCGGCAGGCCGAGGAGGAGGGGCTGCTGGACGTGCTGCGCGAGGCCGGCGCGGACGTGGCCATCTCCAGTTGCGACTTCTGCTTCGGCTACGCCAAGCCGCTCCAGGAGGGCGAGAACTGCATCTCCACGGGCGTGCTGAACATCTCCGGGCGCATGGGCAGTCCCGGCGCCGACATCTACATGGGTTCGGCCTACACCGTCGCGGCCAGCGCCGTCGCCGGGCGGATCACCGACCCGCGGGAGGTGATGGCGTGATGGCCGCCGGGGCCCCGGTCCTGCCCGACGTCCTGCGCGGACGCGTCGCCTGGGTGTTCGGCGACGACTTCGACGTCGACCTGATCGTCGGTGTGGAGAACATCAAGTACTACGACCCGGACAAGCTGCGCGCCGTCTGCATGCGGTCGTTCGACCCGGAGTTCGTCGACAGGGTGCGGCCCGGCGACGTGGTGGTGGGCGGACGCAACTTCGGCTACGGGCATCCGCACTACCCGCCGCTGGTCGCCCTGCGTAACGCGGGCATCAGCGCCGTGGTCGCCGAGTCCTTCTCCCCCGGGTTCTGGCGCGGCGAAACCTACAACGGGATGCCGCTGGTGACCGTCCCGGGCATCGTCGCGGCGGTGCGTCGCTTCGACGCCGTCGAGGTGGACTGGCGCAAGGCCACGGTGCGACTCGCGGACGGCACCGTACTGGCCGGCTCCCCGCCGAGCGACCGCGTCGTCAAGGTCCTGGAGGCCGGCGGCAGCCTCAACCTGCTGCTGCGCGAACACGGCCGGCCGGCCCCGGCGGAGCGCTGACATGCGGGGACGCCATGTCGACACCGGGCACGGCCAGATCCGGGTCTGGACCACCGACGACCGTCCGGGCGTCCTGGTACTGCCGGGGATCCGCTGGTCGGGCAGGCCCCTGGCGGAGGAGATCGCGCTCGGCGCCCCGGAACTCCCGGTGGCGGTGGCCGACCTGCCGGGTGTGGCGGGATCCGCTCCGGGAGCCGCGGCCGGCGTCGGCCCGGCGGCCGACGCGCTCGCGCAGGTCGCCGGGGCCCTGGGCGTGCACGCCATCGTCGGGCTGGACATGAGCTGCGACCTGGCCGCGGCCGTCGCCGGACGCGTCCCGCACTGCGGGGAACTGGTCCAGGTGGACCCGGGCTACCTCGCGGCGGCGCGGGAGATGCCGCCGCCCGACCTCACGCCGCGGGCCGACGGGACCCACCTGTCGCGGCTGTGGCAGATGGTGCGGAACTCCCACCTGTTCCCGCCGTTCTCGACGCGCAGGGCGGTGCCGGGCCGGGCCGAAGCGCCCAGTGCGGCCGCGCTCGACCGGACCGTCGTCGCGTTCGCGGAACACCCGGAGGCCTTCACCGCTCTGTGGCAGACGTGGTGCCGTGCAGGTGAGGACCCGTTCGCGGGCACCCGTCCGGCCGCCGTCGTGGTCAACTCCGAGGACACCGGCCCGACGCCCGTCGTCCGGTGGACCGGCAGGCTTTCCAGGGCTCACGGCCACCCGGCGCCCGTCCAGGCGCCGGCCGGTCCGCCCTCCGCACCTGCGCACGACCGCGCCCGGCGGTCGCTGCCGCTGGCGGTGGAGCCGTCGCCCGCGACGGCATCATCGTGCGCGGCGGCCTCGTGCGCAACGGCTCCGTCAGGTCCGGCCATCGTCCGGGGAACGGCGATCCGCCGCGACTTCCTGGACACATCAGCGGGCCAGGTCCATGTGCGCGTCGCCGGAGACCCCGAGGCGCCACCCCTGATCGCGCTTCATTCGGCGCCCGGATCCGCGCGGCTCCTCGAACCGCTGATGCGCGGGCTGGCGCCGGACTTCCACGTCATCGCGCCGGACTACCCGGGCAACGGCGAGTCGGACAAGCCCTGGCGCGACGGGGTCGACATCGGACGGCTCGCCGACGCGATGGCGGAGGTCGCCGAGCGGCGGGCGGACGGCCCGGTGCACCTGTGGGGCACCCACACCGGCGCGGTCATCGCGCTCGAACTGTGCGTGCGCCGCCCCGACCTGGTACGGCGCGCCGTCCTTGAGGCACCGCCCCTGCTGCCGGCGGAGTTCACCTCCGACATCCTCGAGAACTACCTCCCGCCCCTCCGGGCGGACCGGTTCGGTTCCCACCTCGTGCGGGCGTGGGGCATGCGGCACGACATGTTCCTGTTCTGGCCGTGGTACCGGGACCGCACCGCCGCCGACCGTCCGCTGCGGGTCCCGCGCGCCCGCGAACTGCACGACTGGACCGTGGGCCTGCTCCAGAGCGGCCCGACCTACCACCTCAGCTACGCGGCGGCCTTCCGTTACCCCACCCGGGACCGGCTGCCGGAGCTCACGGTGCCAGCGCTCATCTGCGCCGGCCCCGACGACATGCTGGCCGACAACCTCCCGGCCCTGCGCTCCGCGGCACCGGACGGCGTCACCCTCGCCTCCACACCCGCGACCTGCTGGTACCCCGACCAGGATCCCGCGGCCGTCGCGGAGACCGTCCGGCTCTACCGGGACTTCCTCACCGCCGTCCCCTGACGGCGGCCCCGTCGCCTCCATCCATCCCATGACCAGCGCTTCTTTCCCAGCCCCGCCTTCTCGGCGGCCCTTCTGAGGAGACCCCATGACACGACCCATTGCCCGCCGACGGCGGCTGGCCGCGTTCGCCGTCGCCGCGGCCGCCGCCCTGCCGGCCGCGGCGTGCAACGGCGGAACGCAGAGCGGCGAGATCAAGATCGGGTTCATCACGGCGAACACCGGGCCCGTCGCTTTCGCCGGCCAGACGTTCGGCAACGGCACCCAGCTCGCGATCGACCAGCTGAACCGGGAGGGCTACCTCGGCGGTGGACGCAAGATCAAGCTGGTGCGGAAGGAGGGGGCCGAGTCCCCGGCGCGGGCCGTCGAGCAGGCGAAGCAGCTCGCGGGCGACCAGGGCGTCGTGGGAGCGATCTGCTGCATCCTGTCGCCGGTGGCGGGCGCGGTGAAGCCCATCACCACGGCCGCCAAGCTGCCGCTCGACATCTACGGCGCCACCGACCTCGGCCTGGAGGACCCGCCGTACGTGGTCCGCACCGCGACCCTTCCGCAGGACGCCAACAAGAGCCTCGCGCAGAAGGTGGCCCAGCAGGCCAAGCCCGCGTCGGTCGCCTACGCGGTCACCCAGGACAACTCCGGCTGGGTCTCCCAGTTGAAGAGCTTTCAGCAGGGCTTCGCCGGCACCGCCGTCCGGGACCTCGGGACGGTCAACACCCTCGCCGCCCAGACCGACTTCAGTGGCGCGGCGGGCCAGCTCATGGCCAAGAACCCCGAGGCCATCGTCATCGCCGCGCTGCAGCAGTCGTCCATCTCCCTGATCAAGGCACTGCGCAGCCGCGGCTACAAGGGGCTGATCGTGTCGGCCGAGACGATCGGCAGCCCCGGGGCGTTCAAGGCCGCGGGCAGGACGCTGGCGGACGTTCCTTTCCCGGTGTACTTCTTCAGCGGGAAGGCCAGCGCCCAGGGCCAGAAGTTCGCTCAGACCTACAAGGCCAAGTACGGGACGGATCCCGATGACTACGCCGCCCAGGGCTACATGGCCGCGTACATGATGGCCACGGCCGTGAAGGATTCGGGCAAGGACGTCACGCGAGAAAGCGTGGCCAAGGCGCTGTCGGACATCAAGAAGCTCGACGGCACCATCTACGGCACGGTGCAGTTCCAGCAGGGCCAGCTTCACGCGCCCAGCAGCATCGTCCACATCACCTGGACCGCGGACGGCCGCCAGACCGAATGGGCGCCGTCCGGCCCGGCCGCATCCTGAGAGCCGGGTGAGCTGAGCCATGCTGTTCCTCCAGCAACTCGTCAACGGAATCGCGCTGGGCGCCGTGTACGCGCTGTTCGCGGTGGGTTTCGGGGTCGTGTTCTCAACGATGCGGATCCTGAACCTCGCGCAGGGCGTCTACGCCACCTGGGGCGCGCTCGTCGCCTACTGGGCGGTCGCGAACGCCGGCCTGCCGTTCGCCGCGGCCTGCCTGATCGGCACCGCGACGGGGGCGCTGACGGCGGTGGTGGTCGACCAGGTCGCCTTCCAGCCGCTTCGCTCGCGCGGCGGCGAGCAACTGCTCGGCACGATCATCACCAGCGTGGCGCTGTGGATCGCGCTGCGCGAGGTCGCCAGCCTGGCCACCGGCGCCGCGCCGCTCGGCTTCCCGCCGGGCACGGTCCCGGACGGCCTGCTGCACGTCGGCGGCGTCCGGGTGCTGACCACGCAGATCATCGCGGTCGTCTGCGCGGTGGCGGTGACCACGATGATCCATCTCCTGCTCCGGCGCACCAGGCTGGGCACGGCCATCCGCGCGGTCGGGCACGACCGCGGCGCCGCCATGCTCGGCGGCGTGAACCCGCGCGCGGCCATCCTCACCGCGGCGGCGCTGGCCGGGGCCGCGACCGGGCTGGCCGGGGTGCTCTACGCCGACAACCAGACCTTCACCTTCGGGCTGGGCGACGGCCTGCTCCTGCAGGGCTTCGCGGCGGTCGTCCTCGGCGGCATGGGCGATGTGCGCGGCGCCGCGTTCGGCGGATTCATGATCGGCATCGTCCAGGTGCTGTCGGCCCAGTACATCTCCAACTCCTTCCAGGACGCGATCACGTTCGGTCTGCTGCTCGTCGTCCTGGTCGCACGGCCGCGCGGCCTGTTCCGGACCGTCGAACTCGGGAGGGCCTAGCGCATGGGAACGCAACTGACACTGCTGACCAGCGCCACGGAGTTCGCGCTCGCCGGCGCGCTGCTGGCGCTCAGCACGTACGTGACGCTGTGGGCCGGGCTGCTCAGCTTCGCCACCGTGAGCTTCGCCGCGGTCGGGGCCTTCGCCGCGACGCACCTGATGTCGTCCGCCGGACTCGGGCTGTGGCCCGCGCTGGCCGTCGGCGGGATCGGCGGCGGCCTGCTGGCCGCGGTGGCCGGGCTCCTGCTGATCCGGCTCGCGGAGCACTGGCTGGCCCTCGCCACGGTCGCGCTGATCCTGGTCACCCGGGTGATCGTGGTGAACCTGGGCGACCTGACAGGCGGCTCCATGGGTGAGGTGGTGCCGGTGGAGGTCCACCTGTGGCAGCTCGTGGTCGTCCTTGCGCTGGCATGCCTGTTCCTGGCCCGCCTCGCCCGGTCGCGGTTCGGGACCGCGGCGGTGGCGACCCGGGAGGACCCGACGGCCGCGGCCACCATGGGCGTCCGGGTGCGCCGGGTCCAGGTGGCCGCCTTCGTCATCAGCGGCTTCCTCGGCGGGGTCGCCGGCGTCCTCCAGGCAGGGCTGCTGCGCTACATCGACCCCGACACCTTCTACATCGACCTGGCCGTCACCGTCATCGCCTGCGTCGTCCTCGGCGGCGCCTACCACTGGTTCGGGTCGGTCATCGGCGCGGTCGTCTTCACCGGGCTGCCGGTGTACATCAACCAGTTCGTCGGCCAGGGCCAGTCGATCATCAACGGCGCCCTGCTGCTGATCATCATGATCTGGGTGCCGGGCGGGCTGGTGGACCCGCTGCGCTGGCGAAGGCTGCGGGAGCGGCGGCGTCCGGCGGCCCCGGTGTCGTCCGACCCGGTGGAGGTGGGAACGTGACCGGCAACGCCGCTCTGGAAGTCGACGGGTTGGCCAAACGGTTCGGCGGGCTGAGCGTGCTGACCTCGGTCGGCCTCACCGTCCCCCGCGACACCGTCTTCGGGATAGCCGGGCCGAACGGCGCCGGGAAGACGACGCTGCTGAACATCGTCAGCGGCCTGATGCCCGCCGACGCCGGCTCCATCACGCTGTTCGGCGACCCCTGCCACAACCTCCGGGCGGCCGCGCTCGCCCGGAAGGGCGTCGCCCGGACCTTCCAGAACATCCGGCTGCTGCGCGGCCTCACCGTCGTGGAACAGGTCCTGGCGGGCTCCTTCCGGCACCGGCGCGTGGACAGCGTGCGCGGCCTCGCCGGGACGCCGCGCGCCCGCGCCGAACTCCGCGACCTGCGGGAACGGTCACTCGACGTGCTCGCCTCCGTCGGCCTGCGTGACGCGGCCGACCGGCTCGCCGAGACCCTCCCCTACGGCGACCAGCGACGCCTGGAGATCGCGCGAGCCCTGGTCTCGCGCCCCCGGCTGCTCCTGCTGGACGAGCCGACCGCGGGTATGAACGCCGCCGACTGGGGCGGGATCGGAGAGCTGATCACGAGGCTGCGCGACGACGGCACCACGATCATCGTCGTCGAGCACAACATGCGACTCATCCAGACCGTCTGCGACCAGGTCGCCGTCCTGGCCTCAGGCGAGGTCATCGCCTGCGACGACCCCGCCGTGTGCCTGCACCGTCCAGAAGTCCGCAAGGCGTACTTCGGCAAATGAGAGGAAGGGCCACACCATGCTGACCGTCGAGTCGCTGGAGGTGACCTACGGTCCCATCCGCGCCGTCGCGGGTCTCGACATCAAGCTCGGCCGCGGCGCCGTCGCAGCCCTGATCGGCGCGAACGGCGCCGGGAAGTCGAGCACGATGGGCGCGATCGGCGGGCTGCTCCGGCCGTCGGGCGGGCGCGTCCTGTTCGACGGCGCGGACGTCACCGGGATGCCCGCCCACCGGGTCGCCCGACGGGGGATGGCGCTCGTTCCCGAAGGCCGGATGGTCGTCGGCTGCCTCAGCGTCCAGGAGAACCTGGACCTGTCGGCCTATGCGCGCGGGCGGCACCGCACCGCCCTCGTCGACGAGGTGTACGACCTGTTCCCGCGCCTGGCCGAACGCCGTTCCCAGACCGCCGCGCTGATGTCCGGCGGTGAACAGCAGATGCTGGCGATCGGCCGCGCCCTGATGACCGCCCCGTCCGTCCTGCTGCTGGACGAGCCGTCGATGGGCCTGTCCCCCGCCATGGTGGACACCGTCTTCTCGGCGATCAGCGCGATCCGGGCCGCGGGCATGACCATGCTCCTGGTCGAGCAGAACGCCGCCCTCGCCTTCCCGATGGCCGACCACGTCTGCCTCCTCCAGCGGGGCGTGATCGTCGCCGAGGGCACGCCGGAGGAACTGGAGCGGACCCCGGACACCATCGCACGGCATCTGGGCATCGACGAGGAACCGCGTCCCGAGTCGAAGGGGGTGACCGCGTGAGCCCGCCCTGGCAGTCCCTGTACGGCGAGGGCGTCCCCGGAAGAATCGACGTGGGGTCCGAAACCGTGGTGCGGCTGTTCCGGCGCCACGCGGCCGAGCGGCCGGATGCGCCGCAACTCCACTACTACGGCGCCACCCTCGATCGCGCCGCGACCGACCGGCTGAGCGACGCGCTCGCGGCGGGACTCGAACGCCGCGGCGTCGGCCGCGGCGACCGGGTCGCCGTCGCGTTGCAGAACACGCCCGTCTGCGTGCTGGCCGTGCTCGCCGTGTGGAAGCTCGGCGCGATCGTCGTGCCGGTCAACCCGATGTACAAGGCGCGGGAGCTGGCCCACCTGCTCGCCGACTCGGGCGCCCGCGTCCTGATCGTCCACCCCGCCGCGCGGGCGACGGTCGCGGCCCTGCCCTCGGCCGGTGCCCCCGAGCACGTCCTGTACTCCCGCGAAGGCGCGTTCGCCGGCGACCTGCCCGGCTCATGGCCGCAGGACGAGGAGGACGACATCCTCGCGATCCTCGACCAGGGCGGTGCGCCCCGGAGCGCCGCCCCCGCCCCCGATGACGCCGCCCTGCTCAGTTACACCTCCGGTACGACGGGCCCGGCGAAGGGCGCGATCAACACCCATCGCAACCTCGCCTACCAGGTCGCCGCCTGCAGCGCCTGGATCGGCCTCGGCGACGGCGACTCGATCCTCACCATCGCCCCGCTGTTCCACATCACCGGGCTCGCCATGCACCTGGCACTCGGTCTCGGCGCCGGGCTGCCGCTCGTCCTGACCCACCGGTTCGACGCCGCGACGACCACTGCCCTCGTCGAACGTCACAGGCCCACCTTCACCATCGGTTCGATCACCGCTTTCATCGCGCTGCTCAACGATCCCACCGCCCGCCGACGCGACCTCGGCTCGCTGTCCAAGATCCTCAGCGGCGGCGCCCCCGTCCCGGCGCCCACGGTGCAGGCGTTCGCCGAAGCCTTCGGCACCTACATCCACAACGCCTACGGGCTGACGGAGAGCACCTCGGCGCTCGTGGCCGTCCCGCTCGGCACGACGGCCCCGGTGGACAGGGCGTCCGGCGCCCTCGCGATCGGCGTCCCGCTCCCCGGCGTCCACGTCGAGATCCGCGACGAGGAGGGGCGGCCCCTCCCGGCGGGCGAGATCGGCGAGTTGGCGACCACGGGCCCGCAGGTCGCGGCGGGATACTGGCGGAACCCCGAACAGACCCGGGCGTCGTTCCCGGACGGCGTCCTGCTCACCGGAGACGTCGGCTTCATGGACGAGGCCGGCTGGATCTACCTCGTCGACCGCAAGAAGGACATGATCGTGGCCGCCGGCTACAAGATCTGGCCGCGCGAGGTCGAGGACGTGCTGTACGAGCACCCCGCCGTGCGGGAGGCGGCCGTCATCGGCGTGCCCGACTCCTACCGCGGCGAGACCGTCCACGCCTTCGTCAGCCTTCGCCCCGGGACCTCCGCGACCGCGGAGGAACTGCGCGCGTTCTGCCGCGAGCGCCTCGCCGTCTACAAGGCGCCGACCGGTTTCCAGATCAAGGAGGATCTTCCGAAGAGCGCCACCGGCAAGATCCTCCGCCGAGAACTGCGTCAACGACCGCACGAGACCGGGTCTCCGAGCGGTACACCTCCGACGTCGGTCAGAAGGGAGGACGGCTGAAGCCGGTGTAGAGGAGCCAGATCGCGCCGAACGCCTCCGAGGGGCGGTCGTTGAAGTCGCCGCGCTCCGGAAGCCGTTCCAGAGGGTCGAGGACGCCGGAGTCGTGGGCCAGGTCGAGGCGGCCGGTGCGCAGCAGGTACACCAGCCATTCCGCCTCCCAGAAGAAGCTGCCGCGCGGAAGCCGGGCATGGTCGTCCAGGAGGGGCGCGCCCGAGGTCGTCGCGGCCGCACTCCAGCAGCGGGTGCATGACCGCGATGTGGTCCTGCGGAGCGGACGCGGACCGCAGCCGTCTTGCGCACCGAGTGGCCGTACGCTGCGCGAATGACCCAGCATGTGCGGGCGGTCTCATCTGGGACGAGCCTGCTTCCCGTCAACCTCATCCTTGGCGTGGCCATGGTGGTCCTGCTGGCGGTGGCCGTGGCGGTCTGCCATTTCGGCCGCCTTGGGCATACCCGTGCTGTTCTGTCCGCTGGGTTGCGCGCAGCCGTCCAGCTCGCCGCCGTCTCGCTGATCATCGGCGCGGTCGTCCGGTACATATCGCTTGTCGCCCTGTTCGTGATGCTGATGTACGCGGTCGCGGTGCGCACCAGCGGCCGCCGGCTCACCAAGGGTCCGACGTGGTGGTGGGCGGCCGTGCCCATCGGCGCGGGCGTCGCCCCCGTCCTGGTCCTTCTGCTGGTCACCGGCCTGCTGCCGCCCAGGGGCATCAGCGTGATCCCCATCGCCGGCATCCTCATCGGCGGCGCGCTCACCGCCACCTATCTGTCCGGCCGGCGCGCCCTGGACGAGCTGGCCCAGCGTTTCGGCGAGGTCGAGGCCGCGCTGTCACTCGGCCTGGCCGACCGTGAGGCGCGCCTGCTCATCGCCCGGGACAAGGCCGCCACCGCGCTCGTGCCCGCGATCGACCAGACGCGCACCGTCGGCCTGGTCACCCTGCCCGGCGCGTTCGTCGGGATGATGCTCGGCGGCGCGTCCCCCGTCGCCGCCGGGGCGGTCCAGCTGTTCGTCCTGATCGCGCTGCTGGCCATCGAGTCGATCGCCGCCTTTCTCACCCTCGAACTGGTGGCACGCGGCATCGTCGTCGACGCCCCATGACGCTTGTGATGGACGTATGAGGATTCGTTGTCGGGGGGTGTCAAAAAAGGGCGGGCGAATGTGTTCGATCGGTGAGTGGTCGTTGATGCGAGCGGGGCTTACTGTGGCGCGACTTCGCCTTCACGGGCCTGTCGGTATTTCACAGGAGGGACCCGCTGTGGACTCCCAGTTCGCCGCGGTGCGGCGCGGCCTTGGCGCCATGCTGCTGACGGGGACGGCCTTGAGCGCCGTCCCCGCAGGAACGGCTCACGCCGCCCCACCCGCCGCAGATCGTGTGACCGTCACCGCGGCCGGGTCACCGGCCTACTCCCTGACGGGTGAGCTGTCCTCGGGAGCCATCGCCGTCCTGGACAATGTCGCGTCCTACGAGACCAACAAGATCCAGGGGGCGGGGACGCTTCCGGGCGCCGAAGGCGGTACCGCGAACGTTTCCTTCGACATCGTTCGCGAAGGCTTCGGGATGAAGGGGACGTTCACCCTCAAGGATCCCGGCGCGGGTGTGGAGGTGTCCGCGAACGTCAGCGGCCAGGTCGCGGTTCCCGGTGAGGCCACGGTGAAGTGGGAGGGGAGCGGGACCGTCCGGCGCGGCGGCGCGGCGTCCGGCCGGCGGGTCTCGTTCACGGTCGAGGACCGCCGTCCCGACCCGGGCGACCACGCCGTTCGCATCACCCACGCCGGACAGGCCAGGAACGCCATCCTCCGGCTGCCCGACGGCTACGACGGTTCTCCGCGTCCGGTGCTGTTCCATTTCCCCGGGCTGTTCGAGACGCCGGGCGCCGCCGAGTTCTTCGGCCGCATGGCCGACTACGCGCAGAGCCGCGGCTTCATCATGATCACCCCCGAGCACTACGGCGTGGGCTGGCAGGGCGTCCCGGCCGGGACGCCGAGCCCGGACGTCGACGATCCCGGCTTCGTCAGGCGGCTGCAGGACATCCTGGTCGAGCGGTTCAACGCCGACCCCGGGCGCCTGTACGCGTCCGGCATGAGCAACGGCGGCTTCTTCACCAGCAAGATGGCCTGCGACAACGATCGGTTCGCCGCTTTCGTACCGGTGTCCGGCCAGCTCAGCGACCCCGGTGCCTGCCGTCCCGGACGCCATGTTCCGATCGTCCTGATCCACGGGGACGGCGACCCCCTCGTCCCCTACGCGACGGTCCAGCCCGCGCTCGACTTCTGGACGCGCAACAACGGCTGCGGCACCAGGACCGTCCCGACGAACCTGCCCGACACCGCTCCCGACGACAACACCACCGTCGTCCGCCATGACCATCCCGACTGCCCGGCGGACGGCCCCGTCACGCTCTACCAGATCAAGGGCGGCGGTCATAACTGGCCCGGCGGGACGCCCTTCCTCGGCCCGTTCCTCGGCGGCACCACCTACGATATCGACGCCAACGCCGTGATCTGGGACTTCGTCTCCCGCTACCGCCTCCCCTGAGCACCGTCAGCAGAACACCTTGCCCGCGAAGGCGTAGAGCTTGTCGGCCGGGGGCGGTGAGGAGCCGAGGTTGACCGACAGGTTCATCTGCCGCCCGTCGTCGGAGCGGAGCGCGTAGGTGGTGTAGCCGAGGAGCTGACCGCTGTGCCCGATCATGCGCTTGCCGCAGGGCAGCGCGTACTCCTGGAGCCCGAGCCCGTAGGCGAACCCGGCGCCGGTGGGCCGCACGGCGCGCATCGCGGCGAGCGTCGAGGGCGACAGCAGCCGCCCGCCGAGCAGCCCGTCGAGGAACCGGCCGAGGTCACGGGTGGTGGAGATCATCTCGCCCGCCGCCCAGTCGAGGGAGGGGTTCATGCGCGTGGCGTCCACGGTCCGCCCGTCCGGCAGCAGTGCGTAGCCGTGCGCGTGCGGGCGGGGAACCCCGGGCCGGTCGCCGGGAACGATCGTCTGAGTCAGCCGGAGTGGACGCAGCACACGCCGTCCCACCTCCTCCCCGTAAGGCCGCCCGGTCAGCCGCTCGATCAACTTCCCCACGACCACGTAGTTGGTGTTGGAGTATCTCCAGGTGACGTCCGGGGAATTCTGGGCGGGGGTGCGGAACGCCTGAGCGAGGAGCCGGTCGGGCTTGTAACTGCGGAACCGCTGCGCCCCGCGCCAGCGGTTGGTGGACCAGCCCGGATCGCCCATGTAGTCGCGAAGCAGGCTGGTGTGCTGGAGGATCTGCCGCACCGTGATGCGCTCGCCGTCCGGGACGACGCCGGGCAGGTGCTCGGCCACAGGGTCGTCGAGCCGCAGCCGCCCCTCGTCGACGAGCTGCAGCAGGACGGTCGCCGCGAACGTCTTGGTGACGCTGCCGATCCGGAAGTACCCGGCCGGATCGGCCGGCCGTCCCGTCCGGACGTCGGACGTGCCCGCCGCGCCGGACCACTCTCCACCGCCGGCGGTTCGCACCCGGAGCAGGACGGCCGTGGCCCCCTTGGTTCTCACCAGATCGTTCAACATCTCCTGGAAGCCGTCCTGGGACGAACGGGTTCGGTTCGACTGTGGCTGCGCCGTACGCGCGTCGGGAGCGGAGGACGACCGTGGCCGCCGCGGAAACCGCCGCCGCACCGGACACCGCGAACGCCGTCCATCGCGAAAATTTGATCATGGTTGGACGCTACGGAGCCGGGTCCTCGACGCCCATGCGGAGGGCCACCCAGCCCACCTGCGGAAAACCGCACTGCTGCCCTGCGGGTCTGTCTCGAAGGCTCCTTCTTCTCCCCGCGCCCCAATGCCCGAACCGTGACTCGCGCAATGCCGGAGATGTGCCGTCAGGGCTTGCGGCCGATCCCGCCGATGGCCCAGATCGACCGCCGGGCCGTTTCCGGTTCGGCGGTGTGGGGCCGCCACTGGTGCAGCGGAACCAAGCCGGGAGGCAGCAGGTCCAAGCCCCGCATCAGTTCCTCGACCTCTGCCGCGGTGCGCAGGTTCGAGCGCGTCGTCGCCCCTCGGACTGTCTTGTTCCCCTGGAACAGCGCGGCGAGTCGGGCGGTCGTTTCGGGGGCGGGATCACTGATGGCGTGCGTCAGCAGCAGGTGACTGCCCGGCGGGACCCGCGCCAGAAGTCCCTGGACGATGTGGTCGGCGATGTCGTCTTCGGGAATCACCGCCAGCACCGAATGCAGGATGAGCCCGACCGGCTCGTCCGGGTCGATCGTCGACGTGATGACCGGGTCGTCCATCAGTGCGTCGGGGTCGCGGGCGTCGGCCTGCAGGATCCGGGATGGCCCGCCCATCCCGAACACTGATGCGGCGTGCGCCGCCACGACGGGATCGTTGTCCACGCAGATCAGCCGACAGCCCGGCGCGATCTCCTGGAGGATCTGATGGACACTGCCCTGTGTGGGCAGCCCGCAACCCACGTCGATGAACTGCCGCATGCCTTCGGTGACGAGCGCATCCACCGCGCGGCGCAGGAACCGACGCGACTCCACGGCGGCGACTCTGAGATCGGGTGCGATCCGCAGCGCCTGTTCGGCCGCCTCACGGTCGACGGCGAAATGGTCCTTGCCGCCGGTGAGGTAATCAAGAATGCGCGCCTCATTGGGTATCTCAGGGCGAAAACCAGCGAGTTCGTCGGACCAGGGTGAGGACACCGTCCGAAGGTAGCGCTCACCCGGAGTCCAGGTGGCTGATATCAGGGATCGGTTGTGGGCATCCGCGAGAACTTTCAAGATCCCTGGAGCTGGTTGCGGCTACGAGCAGGTGGTCGTCCCAGGCCGTGAGGCCGCCCCAGCATCACCGGCAAGGCCCGGCTATCGCCTGTCGCATCCATCCGCCGGTGATTGCAATGTTGCGGCGGGCGCACGATCAGTCGTTCGGTTGCATCGTCCACTGCACCGCAGCCTGGTCGGTGCCGGGTTGCCGAGTATGCCGTTCGAGGTGCGTCAGCAGGAGGGTCATCGGGAGACCGAGACCGCTCGCCACGTGATCGAGCAAGGCGGCCTGGATGCTTTCCAGTGTCAGAGCCGGATCGTCCGCGCACAGCGCGGCGGCCCTTTCCGCATGTGGAGGAGCGTGACCTCGCTCGTCGCGTGCCGGCATCAGGTCGTGGGTGTGCAGCAGCAGCCGATCATTGTGACGGAGCGGCACGGTCGTGGTCTCGCACCACTGGTCGCCGAAGTCGAGCAGGGTCAGCGGCGGATAGCAGGGCAGAGCTTCGAGTGAAAGTACTCCGCCCTCCCTTATCAGCAGGGGTCGCGGGTTCCCGCAGCACACTATTTCGGCGGTGTCCTCGCGGAGGGTGAGCAGCACGGCGGTGACGAATTCGTCGTCCTGGAGCATCGGTGCGAGGACCGAGTGCATCCGCTCGGCCAACCCCGGCAGGGTCGACTCGTTGGAAGCCAGTTGCCGGAAGTTGCCGAGCGCGGCGGCCGCCGCCTCCTGGGCCGACTCGCCTGTACCCAGCACGTTTCCGATCAGGATCCTGGTGCCGAAAGGCGTGGGGAGGATGGCGTGGAAATCGCCCTTGGTCTGGGGCGCCGCCGGAAGTCGGCAACTCTGTGTGCGCACTGTCCCACCGTGCTGCGCAAAGGTCATGGTCGCCGTTGGCGTTCGGTAGTACTTCCGGAGGAAGTCCAAGAGGATCTCGGGGGTGAACTCCGGTGTGGCGCTGTCCACGCACAGTCGTTCTATCGTGCTGAGGTAGCTTTCGGTCTCCTCGGGCTTGTCCAGATACAGCGCGCCGGTGAGGTTCTCCAGGTAGACCACGTCCGGCACCTCGGGCTCGGGGAAGCGCAGGAGGGTGAACGCACCGCCCTCCGCGACGTGGCCCCCGAAACGGAACGGCATGATCTGAATCGTGGTGTTCGGTCGGGCGCACATGGCGATGAGGTGCTCGAGTTGGCCCCGCATCGTCTCGGGACCTCCGAGCGGCCGACGCAGCGCCGTCTCATCGATGACGGCCCACAGCCGGGGGGCGTCGGGCCCGGAGAGCCGTTTCTGGCGGCGCAGACGCAGTTCGACACGGTGCTCGATCTCGGTCTGGGACGCGTTCGGATTTCCGAGCCGAATGACCGCGCGGGCATAGTCGGGGGTCTGCAGCAGACCGGGGACGAATTGAATCTCATACGTCCGGATGAGCGACGTCGATTCTTCGAGGCCCACATAGGTCTGGAACCAGTTGGGCAGGACGTCGTGGTACCGGTGCCACCATCCCGGCGTGTTGGCCTCGCGTGCCTTTTCCAGGATCGTGTCCCGCTCGACCTCGTCGGCGACACCGTAAAGGGTGAGCAGATCGGCCACGTCCCGTTCCTTGAAGCTCACCCGGCCGAGCTCCAATCGGCTGATCTTCGACTCCGAGCTTCGGATGCGGTCACCGGCCTCGTGGCGGCTCAGCCCGGACGCCTCCCGCAGGCGGCGCAGCTGTGCGCCGAGGATGATGCGAAGCACCGTCGGACTCGAGCCTGGGCGCTCAACGGTCACCTCCCACCTCCGAAGGCATGTGCAGCGGCATGCGTGCTCCTCGCGCGTTGGATCGGATCCCGCTCAAGGGACGAGGTCGTCGGGTCCGGTGGGCGGGCGCGGGCGCGCGGTGGCGGCGCGCCAGAGCACCTCTGGCAGGAACAGGGACTGGGGTGGGGCGGTGAGCGCCAACACGTCGATGAATCGGTCGCATACTCTCGGGTCGACGTTCGCGAGGGACTGGACCCGGTCCACGTAGCGGTTGAGGATCCTGGTCCGCACGCCGGCCGCGGCGCCTCTGGTGGTGTCGTACCGGAGGTCCTCCCCCGTGGCCACCAGCCACGGGCCGGTGGCGTTCTTGATCACCTTGCGGTGGAAGCGCCGCGCCAGCCTGTCGAGGTCCCCGTCCGCCCGCAGGCAGGCGTCCAGTGTGAGCGCGGACTTCGCCGCGACGGTCATTCCCTGGCCGTAGAGCGGGTTGAAGGCGCACAGTGCGTCGCCCGCGACCAGGAATCGCCTCGGCCATGCCGGCATCCGCTCGTAGTGACGGCGGAGATTGGCGGTGCGCCGGTAGCTGACGATGGAGGTGAGCGGCTCGGCGTCACGGATCGCCTCGTAGAGCACCGGGCTGCGCAGACTCTTGGCGAACTCCAGAAAGCCCTCGTCCTCGTTGGGCGGATAGTCCTCCCCGACGCCGAAGAGGCTGACGATCCACCGGCCGCCCTCCTGGGGGAAGAGCGCGCCGGTGCGCGTGCCGTGCGGGGGGTCGGCCTGGAGGTAGAGCGCCTTCCAGCCGGGGTCGAAACCAGAGGGAATGGCGTAGGTGCGGCTGGCATATCCCAGCAGTGGGTCGATCAGGGTCTGCCGGACGGCCGGGTAGCCGAGCCGCTCCAGCCACGCGGGAGTCTTCGAGGAGCGCCCGGTGGCGTCGACGACCAGATCCGCGGTGAGGGGCTCGCCCGATCCGGTCGTCCCGCGCTCCCGCACCTCGACTCCGGTGACGGCCCCGGCGTCGGCCAGCAGCCCGGTCACCTCATGGCCGGCGAGCACCCGGAGGTTCTGGGTCTTGGCCAGCCGCGCGCGCACGGTCCAGTCGAGGAGATCCCGGCTGAACGTCAGCAGGCGGGCCGATGCGAACCTGCGTCGCCATCCGGCGGAGGTCAGCCACAGCATGTCGGCGGGCACCCGGACCTCGGGCACGTCCGCGGCGCGCAGCTCGTCCTCCAGCCCGGGGAACAGCTGCTCGGCGATCTCCAGCCCCCGGCTCCAGAGCACGTGCAGATGGCGGGCCTGCCCCAGACCCGGACGGGATTCGAGGGTCTCCGCGAAACGGTCACGCTCGATCAAGGTGACCCGGGAGAAGTGGTCGGCGAGGATTCTGGCCGACAGCAGCCCCATCAGGCTGCCGCCGATGACGACGGCATGCTCACGGGGCTGCGTCATGATCTTCTCCTCGCGGGTGCGGAACAGGCGCTTGTACGGGGGTTTCAGCGACGGCGATCAGAGGCCTCCGCGAGCGGGAGGAAACCTGGGCGCTCACCCATCGCGAAAGCGACGGCTTGGTCGAGATCGAGTTCCGTCCCCTGCACGAAGAACTGTCGGTATGCCTCGTCGCCCAGAGCTCGCCGGGCAAGCGCCTCCCCTTCGCAGTGCGGGGCGTTGAAATACGCAGAACCGAACAGCGGGAGCCCTACCGTCCGCCAGATCTGTTCGGCCGCCCCCTGCAGGGCGGCGGCGTCCCGGGGACGGCCGCCCGCCGCGTGGAACAGGGCGAGCAGCTCGATGCCCAGCACCGCGCACACCAGATCATGGAAAGTGCGGCTGATGTCCACGCATTTCCGGGCGAGGACGGTCGCGTCCTGGACCCGTCCCTCGGTCCAGGCCGCGAAGGCCAGAACGTAGAGCGCGTAGGCCCTGACCCACCGTTCGCCGCGCTCCTCACAGATCGCGCGAACCGCTTCGCACAGCTCGACGGCGAAGGGGAGGTCACCTTGGAACGCGACCGTCATGGCGTACTCGGCGCGCGCCATGATCACGCTGGTGTTCAGCTCCCCGAGGGAGTCATAGGCGGCGAGCGCGTCCTTGAACAGAGTGGCCGCTGTCGCGTGGTCATCGGTCACCAGCGCGACGCAGCCCAGCCGATGGACCGCATTGGCCGCCGCGATCGGGTCACCCGTCCGCAGGGCCTCTGCCCGACCGGCCTCCAGCAGCGCGGTCGCGGCGTCGGTGTCGCCCTGCTTGATGGCGATGTAGCCGTTCACCCAGAGGGCTTTGGCCCGTGCCCGGGTCGGGTCGGTGTCGAGGGCGAGTGCCCGATCCAGCCAGTACCGGCCTTCGGCGAGGAAGCCGCATCCCACCCAGTAGAAGCACAGCGCGCCGGCCATCAGCAGGCCGGTTTGCGCCTGACCGGGGGTGGTGAGGCAGTAGTCGAGCGCTGCGCTCACATTCGCGTGCTCACGGAGCAGACGCTTGAAGATCTCCTTCTGGTCGGCGCCGAACCACTCCAGCTCGCACTGCTGGACCAGACTCAGGTACCAGTCGCGGTGCCGCCCGCGGAACTTCTGCTGCTCGCCCAGCTCACCGAGCCATTTCGAGCCGTACTCACGCAAGGTGTCCAGTAGCCGGTACCGGACGCCCTCGCCGTCTCCGACCCGCGAGAGGATCGACTTGTCGACCAGACCCGCCAGCGTCACCGAGACGCGGTCTGCGGGCAGCACACCGTCGCCGCACACGTGCTCGACGGCGCGCTGATCGAAGTCCCCGGCGAAGACCGACAGCCGGGCCCACAGCAGCCGCTCCTGGCGCGTGCACAGCTCATGACTCCAGCCGACCGTCGTACGCAGCGCGTCGTGCCGCGACACGTCCTTGGACATATCCGCGGTTCCGTCCACCAGCATCTCGAACCGGTCGTCCAGCCGGTCCGACAACTGCTCCAGGGAGAGCCGCCGCAGCTGGCCGGCGGCGAGTTCCAGGGCCAGCGGAAGCCCCTCCAGGCGACGGCACAGCCGGGCGACGGTGCGCCAGTTGTCATCGCCGACGGCGAAGCCTCCCGTGGCCGATGCGGCACGCTCCTCGAACAGGGTGACCGCCGGGGGCCGTGCCACCGTGTCCGCCGGCGCCGCTTCCGGATCCGCCGTCTCCAGTGGCGCGAGTTTCAGCACCCGCTCACCGCTGACGCCGAGGGCCTGGCGGCTCGTGGCCAGCAGGTGCAATCCGGGTGCCGCCCTCAGCAGGACCTCGGCCACACCCGCACAGGCGTCCCTGAGATGCTCGCACGTGTCCAACACCAGCAGCAGCCGTTTCCCGGACAGGTGATCGGCCAGGACGTCGAGCTGCGGACGCGCGGTCTGGTCGACGACCCGCAGAGCGCGGGCGATCGCATGGCCCACGAGGGACCCGT
Source organism: Actinomadura citrea (assembly GCF_013409045.1). NCBI lineage: Bacteria > Bacillati > Actinomycetota > Actinomycetes > Streptosporangiales > Thermomonosporaceae > Actinomadura > Actinomadura citrea. Next base: position 5,403,263 of record NZ_JACCBT010000001.1, read on the forward strand.
CCCGCAGACCCGACAGGGGCACCGCCCACGCGCCGTCATGGAACCCGTGCTCCAGGTCCCGCGCGGCCTCCAGCGCGACCCGCGTCTTGCCGACGCCGCCCACACCGGTCACCGTCACCATCCGTCCGGCGCCGAATAACCGCCTGAGCTCCGTGAGCTCGGCATGCCGTCCGACGAGAGCGGCGCTTTGAGGGACGAGATTGCCCCTCCGCAGCACATCAGCCCCAGCCACGATCGCCCCATTCCCCCCGTGCCGTCACGATGACGCACCACCTTACCCAAACGGCCTGCGCCAATAGGGCATTTTCGGAAATCGGCAGCCGATCAGGAAAAATCAGAACTGGTCAGCTGTTTTGAGGCTGGGCAAGGTGAAGTTCAGGCGGTAGAGGGCAGCTGGTACGGCGTCCGAGATCGTGATCGGCGTTAAGGTGGCGGTCCATAATGCAGGTCAGCCGCCCGATGATCGTGATGTGCGACGATCAACAATCCTGGGGCGGCTGCCGCCGCCATGGTAGGGGTCAGCGCCGCCGGTTGTTGCCTGAATGACCTGATGGCCTTGATGCCCCATCACCCACCTGCCGGTGAATCGGGCTGAAGCCCGGCACACCTCGGAAAACCACGACGGAGATACGCACAGTCATCGATCCGAAGGGACGTTTCGCCAAACCCACGTGACCGAGGCAAGATCCGTGCCCCAGATTCGCCCACTCGCCGGGCCGTCCCGCCCATTTTGTCACCGATCCAGTCGGACGACGCGCAGCGATGGTGGTGGGCGTTCGCCTGCGCAGGCCGAACTGTGGCTCAGCCGCTTCCCGACTTGGACCAGCAGGTCCGAAGAAATCGGAGCCTGCCCGCGAACGTCCGGGGCCGACGCGCGCGATCAGAGCCGCCCAGTCCCCGGGACGTGCACCACAGGCCGGGGGCGGGACAGCGCTGGGCCCGCGGTCAGCGTGACGGGGGCGGCTCGCCGGGCAGCCAGTCGCGGGCCGGGTCGTACTCCAGCCAGCGGTGCCGCCGCCCGTGCTCGGCGAACCCGCGGAGCAGCGCGGGGATCATCGGATGCGGGGACTGCCGGGGCCACACCAGCGACCAGGCGTAAAGCGGCGTCGGACCGACGACGGGGATCGCGCGGATCCTCGGGTCGTCGGGCAGCGGGGCGTCGGCCGGGAACAGCGTGATCCGTCCCGGCTCGGCCAGCAGGTCGGCCAGCAGGTGCTCCACCCCGAGGTTCGCGCCGCCGGAGCCGACGCGTACGCCGAACTCGTCGCAGAACCGCTTGATGAAGTCGAGCCGGTCGACGTCCGCGGGGAACCGCAGGTCGCGTCCGGCGAGGTCGGACGGGCGGACGGCGGACCGCGAAGCGAGCGGATGCCCGGCGCCGACGAGCACGTCCACCGGTTCGAGCCGGACGAGACGGTGCGCCAGGCCGTCCGGCAGCGGCGGGTGCACGCGTCCGAACGCGGCGTCGACGTCGCCGCGCAGCAGTGCCGCGACCGCCGCCGGAAGATCGCGGCTCATACCGAGTTCGACCTTCAGGTCCGGCCGCTCGTCGATGACCGGGCCGACCGTCCTCACCGGTCCGTAGAGGTGGCCCCAGACGTCGAGCCGCAGCGGGCGGGCGGCGGCGTGGACCGCGGCCACGGCGGCCTCCGCGGTGCGCAGCGCCTCCCGGGCCGGCTCCAGGAAACGGCGTCCCGCCTCCGTGAGCTCGACGTTCCCGCGTGTGAGCAGCGCGGCTCCGAGCGCCGCCTCCAGCCGGGCCAGCCGCTTGGACACCGCCTGCTGGCTGATCGCCAGTCCCCCGGCCGCCCGCCCGAAGTGCAGGTGGTCGGCGACGGCGACGAACGCGCGCACCTGGCCGAGGTCGAGCTCCATGCCTCCCATCGTCGCCGACAACCAACGGTTGTCAATCCGGCCCGTCGGCTGTTGGAACGGGCCCCCGGTCTCCCGGTTTCATGCGTGCCATGAGAGCACTTCTCCCCGAGGCGGGATCCGTCGTGTTCGGCGAGGTGGACGAGCCCGTCCCCCGTCCGGACGAAGCGCTGGTGAAGGTCGCCGCGTTCTCGGTGAACCGCGGCGAGACGTTCCAGCTGGAATCGGACCGGCCCGGCTGGCGTCCCGGCAAGGACATCGCGGGACTGGTCGTCCAGGCCGCCGCCGACGGGTCGGGACCCGCCGCCGGCCGCCCGATCGTCGGGCATCCGCCGTCGGCGGGGTGGGCGGAGTACGTCGCCGTCCCCACCGCATCGCTCGCCGAGATCCCCGATCCCGTGCCCCTGCGGGCGGCCGCCGCACTGCCGCTGGCCGGGCTCACCGCGCTGCGGCTGCTGCGCGCGTCCGGGACCACCGCCGGGACGCGCGTCCTGCTGACCGGCGCCTCCGGCGGGGTCGGCCACTACTTCGTCGAACTGGCGGCGGCCGCGGGCGCCGAGGTCACCGCGGTCACGGCCGCCCCGGAGCGCGGCCGGCGCCTGTCCGAGCTGGGCGCGGCGGTCGTCCACGGCGTTCGGGACGCGGTCGGCCCCTTCGACGTCGTACTGGAGTCGACGGGCGGGGACGACCTTCCGCTCGCGCTGGCACGCGTGGCGCCCGGCGGCACGCTCATCTGGTTCGGACAGGCGAGCCGCCGGCCGGTCACGCTGGACTTCTTCGGCTTCTTCGACGGCCCCGAAGGCGCCACGATCAGGCATTTCCACTACGCGAAGGCCCCCTACGGCGAGGATCTCGCCACCCTCGTCCGGCTGACCGCCACCGGGCGCCTGCACCCGGAGCTCGGCCGCGTCGCCGACTGGAGCGAGACCGCCGCCGTCCTCACCGAACTACGCGAGCGCCGCGTCCGCGGCAACGCCGTCCTCACCCTGGAGCAGAACCGATGACCGCCTTCCTCGACGAACCCGTCGCCCCCTTCGCCGCCGCCAACCGGTCGCGCGCCATCGCCGCCGGTATCGACCCGTACCAGTACGACGCGGTCACCAGCGACCTGACCGCCCTGCACGAGTGGACGGACGCTTTCGCGCGGACCGGCGAGGAGCATCTGGCCCGGGCCGGAAAGGCCCGGCTCCCGAGGTCGGCGGGCGAGGCGTACCGGGACGCCGCGCTGTGGTTCCACTTCGCGACCGTCCTTCCGAACCCGGACCTCGCCGCGCACGGCCGCGCGGCCGCCGCGTCCGCGAGTGCCCTGCGCCGCTCGCTCGCCCGCCTCGCCCCGGACGCCGCGCACCTTTCCGGGCCGGACTTCACCGGCGTCCTCCGGCGCCCGGCCGCGGACGCCCCCCTGGTCGTCCTGGTGCCGGGGATGAACTCCGGCAAGGTCGAGTTCATGCCGATCGCCGAGGCCCTGCTCTCGCGCGGTCTCGGCGTCCTCGCCATCGACGGGCCGGGGCAGGGCGAACTCGCCGTCCGCGGCACCTGGGAGGCGGACTACCACCGGGTGGTGCGGCAGGCCCTGGACGCCGTGGACGGCCTGCCCGCCGGCATCGGCCTGCTCGGGCTCAGCATGGGCGGGTTCCTCGCGTCCGTCGCCGCGGAGAAGGAGCCGCGGATCCGCGCGGTCGTCTCTGTCAGCGGGCCCACGGCCATCACCTGGGACGAGCTTCCGCCGTATGTGACGGAGTCGTTCGTCCTGCGCACGGGTGGGGAGGACGCCGCGCGCCTTTTCGCCGGCCGGGTCACCGCGCCCCGGGTCCCGCAGCCGCTCCGCGTCCTGGACGGCGGACTGGACGTCATCCCGGGCGTCGCCAACGGCGAAGAGCTGGCCGCGCGCGCGGCCGACGGCGAGTACACGCTGATCCCCGAGGGCGGCCACCTCCTGGAGAACCGCCGCTGGGCATGGCTGCCCGACACGCTCGACTGGCTGGCCGCCCGGCTCAGCCACGACCCGGCGTCGGTGGTCACCCGCTACGTCGAGGCGGTCGCGAACGGCGACCTGGACACCATCAGCGCGAGCTTCGCCGACGAGGCCACCTGGACCTACCCCGGTGACCTGCCGCTGACCGGCACCTGGCGGGGCCGGGACGCGATCATCGGCGACTTCCTCGGCGACGCCGGAAAGCTCTTCCGGCCCGGGGGCGAGCCCAGGGTCGTCCTCACCAATGTGGTCGCCGACGGCGACCAGGTCGTGGCCGAATGGACGTCCCGGGGAACGGCCCGCAACGGCAGCGCCTACGACAACGCCTGCCTCGGCGTCTTCACGGTGCGGGACGGCCGGATCACATCCGTCCGGGAGTACACCGACACCCAGCATGTCGAGCGCACTCTGTTCGGCTCTTGACCTGCGGACGTCGCGAGGGCGGCGGTCTTCGTTCAGCATCACGAACAGGGCGACGAGAACGGTGGGGAGGCTGTGCCTCCCCACCGCGGTTGCGGGCCGGTTGAGCCCGCGTCTTGGCCCGGACGGCGCGGTTCACACGCCGTCCGGCAGGCACCGCCGAACCCCCTGGGGAGTCCGGCGGTCATCTATCGGCGGATCACCGCTTCGTGAGCCCGGCCCGTTCCGCGACCGGCGTGAGGACGCCGGTCAGCAGGGCGGCGGCCTTGGTGTTGCCGCCTTGGGCCAGCGGCCACAGGGCGGCGGCGACCTCCAGCGACTGGCTGTCGGCCGTACGGGCCGCGCCGTCGGCGGGCACCGCTGCCTTGGCGAGTCGACGCGACCCCCTCAGCCGGCCGAGGTCCCGGCGGCCGAGCCACCGGAGCAGCGGCTCGTCCAGGTCGGTGGTGTTGGCCACGATGGCGACCACGATGATCAGCACGCCGGTGGCCACGAACCACCCGGGAGTCTCCCCGAGCAGCAGCAGCCCGATCGGCAGGCTCATGATCGGCTCACCGCTGGACAGGACGCCGAACTTCTCCTTGCCCAGGTAGCCGATGGAGCGCGCCTCCAGTACCGGAGCCACGCACGCCGTGCACAGACCGGTCAGCATGGCCAGCATGAGGACCCGGGGCTGGAACCAGTCCAGGCCCCCCACGACCAGCCAGCAGGCCGCACCTGGGATGGTGAGCAGGCCGGCCAGGGCCAACCCGATCGTCTCGGCTCCCCGGTCCTCCAGCTTCTCCACCGCACTGACGTTCACGGCGAAGCAGACCGCTGCCACGGCCGCGAAGGCGTAACCGAGCCAGTCGATGCGGGACTCCTCCTGCAGCGACATGACCCACAGCCCCACGCCGGCCAGGACGGGCCAGAGCACCGCGACGTAGCGGGCCTTGCGGAGCGTGCCCCAGACGGCCACCCCCAGCGGGCCGCAGAACGCGATCGCGATCACTGTCGCGAAGCTGCCGATCCGCTGGGTCGCACCGACCAGAAGCGGCAGATAGAAGACCCCGGAGACAGCCAGGCACCCGATCGGCCACCGAACCGACCCGGCCGAGGCTCGCACCCGCTGGATCTCTTCAGCGGCGCTGCCACCGCGCGACCGCACCGACAGACCGATCTTGACGACGGCGTATCCCGCGAGGAACAGCCCGCCGAAGACGGCCCCGAGCGCACCGGGCGCGAAGGGGAACTGATCTTCGGCACCCAGCGCGGAGAAGGCGTCTCCGGCAACGCAGAACAGCAGCCCGAGGAGGCCGACGGCGACCCCTCGAAGCGCGCCGTCTCCACCTACCCTCATATTGGACATGGCCCATGACCTCTCGTTTGTCTCTTCACCGGCAAGCCGGCGGCAGGCAGCGTCTGCCCGCAGGAGAGACCGTGTCCCCACAAGCGAAAACGACAACTGTTATCGCCATCACACCCATCCGGCTCCGAGAGATCGGACCGTTCGAATGATCTTGACGTGAGGAGGACGTGCCGGGCGGGTAAGAGCCGGTGAGAGCACCGGCGAGCGGCCCGCGCCGGGCGGCGTTGGTGCGGCCATCTGCGCGGCGAGCACTGCGCATCTGCCCGTGGTGAGGGCGTCCGGCCCGTCGACGGCGCGCGTCCACCGGGTCCAGGGACGGAAGGTTGGTCATGGTCGCGCACTCCACCGAATTCGATCCGACTCGCGTCGCACACCTGAACGGGACCTTCGCGCCCGTCAGCGAGGAGGTGGACGAGGCCGAACTGCAGGTCGAAGGCGAACTGCCCGCCGATCTGGACGGGGTCTACCTGCGCAACGGCCCCAACCCGCGGTTCACGCCGATCGGCTCGTACCTGTTTCCCATCGACGGCGACGGGATGGTGCACGGCGTGTGGATGAGCCAAGGGAAGGCCCGCTACCGCAACCGTTTCGTGCGCACTCCCGCTCTGCGGGCGGAGGAGGCCGCGGGGCGTGCGTTGTGGGGCGGAATCGAGTCGATGATCATCCCTGGGGCGGAGGAGGTCGGGCCTGCGCTCGCGCAGACGTTCAAGGAGCTGCCGGACATCAACATCGTTCGGCACGGCGGACGTCTGCTGGCCCTCGCCGAGTCCGACTGCCCTTACCGGATGAGCCCGGAGCTGGAGACCCTCGGCAGGGAGACCTTCGGCGACGGCCTGCCCGCCGGGATCACCGCCCACCCCAAGGTCGACCCGCGGACCGGGCAGATGGCGGTCTTCTGCTACGCGCTGGAGGAACCGTTCCTCACCTGGTCACTGCTCGGTGCGGACGGGAGCCTCGACCGGGGCCCCACGGCGGTGGAGGGTCCGGAGGAGCCGGTGATGATCCACGACATGGCTCTCACCGGCCGCTACCTGGTCCTGGTCCTCGCGCCCGCCTTCCTGGATCTGGCGGCGGCGTTGCAGGGTGGTTCGTTCCTGGACTGGCGCCCCGAGCGCGGCACCCGGATCGCGCTGATCCCGCGCGACGGCGGGCCCGTGCGGTGGGCTCGCGACACCGCGTTCTGGGTCTGGCATACCGTCAACGCCTACGACACCCCCGACGGACAGGTCGTCCTGGACTACGTCCAGTGGCCCGGCCCTGGGCTGGGTCCGCGCCCGGCCGCTCCCGGCGGAGCCCCGCACGGGCTCGCCCGCGCCGTTCTGGACCCGGACGCCGGCTCCATCCGCCGCCGGCTGCTCGACGACGTGCGCGTGGAATTCCCCCGGGTGGACGACCGGGTCCTGGCCGGCCCGCACCACCGGATCGCCACCGCGGCCGGAAGCGGGCGGACGCCGGACCTGCTGCCCGGCGAGTACGACGCGCTGCGCTGGTACGAGGTGAGCAGCGACGACGTGGTGGCCGAGACCTGGAACGCGGGCGCCCTCTCGGTCGGCGAGCCCGTCTTCGCCCCCGTCCCCGGAACGACGGACGCCGGCGACGGCTACTGGCTCACCTTCGCCACCGACCGCACCGACCTCACCAGCTGGCTCCTCGTCCTGCCCGGCCAGAACCCGGCCGACGGGCCGGTCGCCCGGGTCCGCATCCCCGTGCGCGTGCCCCTGGGGCTGCACGGCGCCTGGCTGCCCACACAGAACTAGCGACCGGGAGTGAGCCGATGACCGTCGACCCGCCGCGTCCCCGGCGGCTCAACTCGAGATCATTCCCATGACCAGGTTGACCGTGGCGGCCAGGATCACCGTTCCGAAGACGTAGGACAGCAGCGTGTGGCGCAGCACCACCGAACGGATCACCGTGCTCGATACGTCGGTGTCCGACACCTGGTAGGTCATTCCGAGGTTGTAGCTGAAATAAAGGAAATCACGGTAGGCGGGCTGCTCGTCGCTGTTGAAGTCGATCCCCCCGGACGGCTCGCCGTAGTACAGGTGCGCGTAGCGGATGGCGTACAGCTGGTGCAGCATCGCCCAGCTCATGAAGACGCCGAACAGGCCGATCGCGGCGGCGCCGTTGCGGGTGGCGGAACTCCCGATCGCCAGCAGCACCGCGACCCCGGCCAGGCTGGCGACCGCGACCGTCACGATGAGCGACTCGGCCATGAGCGGCTGGAAGTCCTCCCGGCGCGCGTTGCGCCGTGTGTCCTCGGCGGTCATCGGCCACAGCAGCGCCACACCTGTCGTGACGAACACCGCGATCGCGACGGCGATCCCCGAGAGCACTCCCAGCGGCACGCTCGCCAGCACGCCGACCAGCACGCACACCAGGATCCCGGCGGTCACCGACGCTGTCCGCCGAGCACGCGGCGACGAAGGAATACCGTGCATCACCGCCACTGCGCCTCTCGCACGCGCGCCAAGGTCACCGCTGCGTCGCGCATCGGTGTTCCCTCCTCACTGAGGAACTCCGGGATCAGCCCGCCGTGGCGGGTCGCAGGTGCGCCGTCGGCGCGGGCGACCCACCATCGGTTCACGTAGACCGCTCCCACGAAAACGGCGTGGCCCTCCCCATCCGATTCTTGCGAGACGGTCATGCCCCGCTAGCCGCCGGCGCTCAGCGGGACACTGGATTCGGCGGTGATGGACAGGAAGGTCAGCGACTCCTGGAGGTAGAGATCGACGCGGTCGGCGGTGTGGGACAGGTACCCGATCGACAGGTCCTGGCCGAGGTGAAGCTCGTAGTCGCCGCCACGGGTGGACAGCAGCAGGGCCCCGTCGAGCGCCGGCGCCCAGATGATCTCACCGTCGCGCAGCAGCCGCGCGAGGTGATGGTGGATCGGATAGCCGTGGTCGGTGGTCTCGGTGACCGCGGTGTAGGCGTCGGCGGACAGCAGCAGGCTGTAGGGCCCGTTGACACCGGCGAGCCGGAGCGCGGTCAGCGCCTTGGCGACGGCGCCGGGGTACTGCCGGACGTCGGGGGGCAGCGGCAGGGTGGCGTTGGAGCTGCCGGGGACGATGCCGGTGATCGAGGCCGGGTCGGAGCCGTGGAAGACCGCGTGGTCTTCGGCGAACGCGGCCCGCTTCGCCGCGTCCTTGGCAGGCCCCCAGTCCGAGTCGAGCGCACCGCGTTCGACATCGTCCACGGCCTGGCGGGTGACGGTGAAGGGGACACGCACCTCGATGATGGGCTGGGTCTCGCGCCGGTGGAGCAGCACCCCTTCGGTCGCCGCGTCGAAGGGGCGGACGTGCCCGGTCCCCACCGCGTTCAACTCGGTTCCGGCGGGGCCGACCAGGTCCACCACGCGGCGTCCGGCGACGTGACGGGTGAAGGTGCGGCGTACTTCGTCCTCGATGCCGGCCCAGGCGGCGTCCGACACCGGAGCAAGTTCGCGGTGCAGGTTGTTCATGAGGTGCCGTGTCCTTTCAGGCTGCCGATGCCGAGTGAGCCGTCATCGGGCGAAGTCGGCGCCCTCGCTGCTGGTTCCTCTGCAGCCTGCGCATCGGGTCCGGGTTTGTCCGCCGAGGCGGCGGCCGCCGCGGCCAGCTGCGGTGAGGGGTCGTCGAGGAAGTCCGCGGTGGGCACGAAGAACAGGCCACCGGTGACCGGAGTCGAGAAGTCCAGAATGCGGTCGTGGTTTCCCGGCGGGTCACCGATGAACATGTTCTCCAGCATCCGCTCGATCACCTCGACGCTGGCGGTGTAGCCGATGAAATAGGTCCCGAACTCTCGGGCGCCGACCGTGCCGAACGGCATGTTGTCCCGCACGATCTGCCGCTGGTTCCCGTCGGCATCGGTGATCGTGTTCAGGACCACGTGGGAGTTCGACGGCTTCATCTCGTCGGGCAGTTCGATGTCGTTCAGCTTCGTGCGGCCCATCGCCAGTTCCTGCGCCTCGACCGGCAGGGCGTCCCACTCCTGGAGGTCGTGGACGTACTTCTGGACGACCACGTAGCTGCCGCCGGCGAACGCGGGATCTTCGTCGCCGATGCGCACGGCCACCACCCCGTCGCGCCCCTTCGGGCTCTCGGTGCCGTCGACGAACCCCATCAGGTCGCGTTCGTCGAAGTAGCGGAAACCGTGCACCTCGTCGGCGACGTCGACGTACCGGGCGAGTCGGTTCATCAACTGGCCCGCCAGTTCAAAGCACAGGTCCATACGGCGCGCCCGCAGGTGGAACAGCAGGTCGCCCGGGGTGGACACCGCCGTATGGACGGCGCCGCCGAGTACCCGGAACGGATGCAGGCCGGCCGGGCGCGGTGGCCCGTACAGCCGGTCCCACAACTCCGCACCGATCCCGGTCACGCAACTCAGGCCGCCTTCGGGCGATCGGAACCCCACAGCGCGCGTCAGCCCTGCAATGTCGGGAAGCAGACCGCGCACCGCGTCCTCGCCGCCCGGCCGTACTGTCACCACCAGGAAGATCGCCGCCACCGCAGGCGGCGCCAGCACGTCCTGCGGTTCCCCTGGCTGCGGCATTACCCCTCCTCGCCGTCACGCGCACGCCTGGCCTTGCCGGCCAGGCGTGGTCGGCCGCGGGAGGGACGGCTGCGCAGTCGCCGGTCGCGGCGCGCACGCCATCATCGGCCTCAGGTCAGGGCTGCCGTCCTCCAGGGTCAGGCACACCACTGCTCTGCGCCGATCATCCCCCGCGCCGGGACCGCGAAACCATGACGGACGGGCTGGCAGCAGGTCCCGCGACCCGCCCCACGCGGGGCCCCCGGGATGTGCCGTCGCGCGAGTGCATGGTGCTGGCAGCGTCCTGCGCACACCCGCTTCCTGCCCATGACTTCCTAGCCTCGGTCGGCTGCGCCTGGCGCGTAGATCCGACAGTTGTCCCCGGCTCTGCACGCGCGGCGGCGGGTTCTGGCGGTAGCCGGCGGACCTCAGCGTCGGTTGGGTGAAGGCGTTGTCAGGGGCGTACCAGTCAGCGTGGAGGAGATCAAAGTCAACGACTGTGCAGGTAGCGCCGGGGCGTGGTGCCGACCGTGCGGCGGAAGGCCGCCAGGAACGCACTCGCCGTGGCGTACCCCACGCTGTGCGCCACCCGCGATACCGGTTGCCCCTCGGCCAGCAGCGGCAGGGCGGCGCGCAGCCGTGCCTGCGTGCGCCACTGGTCGAAGCTCATGCCCGTGTCGTGCACGAACAGCCGCGTCAACGTCCGCCGGCTCACGCCCGCCGCGCGGGCGTGTGCCTCCAGGCCGCGCGGGTCCGCCGGGTCCGCCAGCAGGGCGGCCGCCACCGCCCGGACGCGCTCGTCGGTGGGTTGCGGCACGTCGATGGGCCGGGTGGGCAGCGGGCGCAGCAGGTCGGGCACCAGCGCCTCGGCGCGCGACCGCGCGTCGTCGGTGAGGTCGGTACGGGCCAGGTACCCGATCAGCTCGGCCAGCAGGCCGTCGACGCCGACCGCCGTGGGCTCGACCCAATTCACCGGGCAGCGCTCCGGAGCCAGGTACAGGCTGCACAGCACCGCTTCGCGGGTCGCGCCGGTCGTGTGGGTGACGCCCGCAGGCAGCCACAGCGCCCGGGTGGGCGGCAGGACCCAGTACACCTCGTCCACGCCGACGCTCAGGACGCCCCGCCGGGTCCAGGCGAGCTGGTGGTGGGTGTGGCTGTGCGGGGGTATCCACTCCCCCGAGGCCAGCGGGAAGTGGCCGACGATGATCGCGGCCATGTCCTCCATGCGACACAGTCTGGCCTCATCGCGGATTGTGGCCAAATGCGGCGGATCGTAGCGTCATCGAGTGCCGATGATCGTGCTGTGCCTCGTCCAGTTCATGCTCGTGCTCGACGACACCGTCGTGAACGTGGCCCTGCCCAGCATCCGCGATGACCTGGGTTTCAGCGCGTCCGGGTTGCCCTGGGTCGTCAACGCCTACTTCCTGGCCTTCGGCGGGCTGCTGCTGTTGTGCGGCCGGATGGCGGATCTGCTGGGCCGCCGCCGCGTCTTCCTCATGGGCGTGGCACTGTTCGGGGTGGCCAGCCTGGCCTGCGGCCTCGCGCAGGAGCCATGGCAGCTCGTGATCGGGCGGTTCGTGCAGGGCACGGGTTCCGCGATGGCCGGCCCGGCGGCGATGTCGATGATCACGTTGCTGTATCCGAGGACGGAGGAGCGGACCAGAGCACTGGGCATCTGGGGTGGCATCGCGGCCCTGGGCGGGACCTCGGGCCTGGTGATCTCCGGGGCCCTGACCGACCTGGTGACCTGGCGCTGGATCTTCCTGATCAACCTGCCCGTCGTCGCCGTGGCCCTGGCGCTGCTCCCCGGCCTCGTCCCCGAGTCCCGCGCCCCCGGCCGGCGCGGCCTCGACGTTCCCGGCGCGGTCCTGGTCACCGGTGCCGCAGTGTCGCTGGTGTACGGGCTGCTGCGGGCCGGGGAGACCGGCTGGAGCGATCCGATCGCCATCGGCGCCGTCGCGCTGTCCGCCGCCTTGACGGTGGCGTTCCTGGTGACCGAGTCGCGGACGGCGGCACCGCTGGTGCCCAAGTCGTTCCTGGCCTCGCGGACGCGGGCGGTCGCCAACGGCGCGACCCTCCTGTTCTCGATGGCGATGTACGCGATGTCCTTCCTGTTGATGATCCAGGTGCAGACCGCTCTGGGGTACAGCCCGCTCCTGGCCGGCATCGCCTACCTGCCCTATGGCGGCGGCATCCTGGCGGGCATGTGGTCGTCCTCCCGCATCTCGCTCAGGATCGGGACGCGCTGGGCGCTCCTGCTGGCGTTCCTGGTCAACATCGCCGGCCTGCTGCTGCTGTCCGGCGTGGCGGCGGGCGACTCCTACGCCGCCCACGTCCTGCCCGGCATGCTCATACTGAGCGTGGGCAACGGGCTGAGCCTGCCCGTCATGGCCGTAGCCGCGGTCGACGGCACCACCGAAGAGGACGCAGGTCTCGGCTCGGCCCTGTTCACCTCCGTCCAGCAGATCGGCGGCGCCGTCGGGGTGGCCGCGCTGGCCGTCATGGGCTACTCGGGCGGCCTCACGGCGGGCGCGGTGTGCGTGGCGCTCGGAGCTGTGCTCATCGTCGTGCTACTGCCGTCGCGTACCAGCGGCCCCCAGCAGCCCGCCGGGCATGGAGCCGGCGGCCGGAGCACACCTGTGGGTTCGTAGGTGGTGAGGCGGGCTGAACGATGACGTCGCGACAACGGCGGAGACAACGCCGGGCCAGGGCGAGGATTTGACCAGAGTCCGCTTTCTCTCTCCTGCCTTGGATGCGGCAATCGCCCGGACATGACCGATCTGCCCTTCAGCGACCGGAGCGACTTCGACAACGCCGACCGCGGCCACATCGCCTCCCGCACCCCCGGGATCGTCACGAACGCCCAGGGGCAGACCGTCTGGGACGGCGACGTCTTCTCCTTCCTGGACGGCGAATGCCCTCAGTCGGTGCACCCGTCGCTGTGGCGGCAGTCGCAGCTGTGCGCCAAGCAGGGCTTGTACGAGGTGGCCGCGGGCATCTACCAGGTCCGCGGGCTCGACCTGTCGAACATGACTCTGGTCGAGGGCGACAAGGGCGTGATCGTGATCGACCCGCTGATATCGAACGAGACGGCCGCCGCCGCGCTCGCCCTGTACCGCGAGCACCGCGGCGACCGCCCCGTCACCGGCCTGCTCTACACCCACTCCCACATCGACCACTTCGGCGGAGCCGGGGGCGTTCTGCCGCCCGGCAACCCCGAGGGCGCACCGATCCTGGCGCCGGCCGGGTTCACCGAGAACGCCGTCGCCGAGAACGTCTACGCCGGAACCGCGATGGCACGGCGCGGGGTTTACCACACCGGCGCCACCCTTCCCAAAAACGCCTGACCGTGGCCCTCACCCAGCCGCAACTGCTCGCCGTACTCACCGGCAAGGACGCCCAGGACGCCGCTATGGAGGGCGACACGTCGGCACTGGACCGCCTGATGGGAGTCCTGGACAACCCGGACCCCGCCTTCCCCATCGTCACCCCTGACAGCAGGGTGGCACCGTCCGCGCGTTCCTGTGCCAGACGACCGATGAGGGCATCCCTCGGAACCGGATGCCCTCACCTTCAGCCTCTGGCACGGGGCGGAGGGTCCCGGAGCCGGCGCTACGAGGATGGGCAGAAGATGGTCTCCATGGCCTTGCCCATGGCTTGGCCCGCCCCGGCGGTGTCCTTGCCGCTCAGGGTGGCCGACATCGAGAGCTGGCGGCGGCCGTCTTCTGAGTAGAAGGTCATGGCGAGGAAGCCGGGGGCGGTCCCGCCCATGATGTAGAGATCGTCGCCGCATGAGCTGCGGCTCTTGCCCAGGGGCTGCGGGCCACCGGGCAGTCGGTCGGTCAGGACTCGCTGGAGTTCGGGCGGCAGCAGTTTGCCCTGGGCGAAGGCCCGTTGGAAGGCGCTGACGTCATGCGCGGTGGAGACCACTCCGCCGGCCGCCCCGGCGATGCCGGCGTTGAACCGGTCCATGTCGCGCAGCCTGCCGGTGGCGTCGGGGTAGTAGCCGTGGCCGTGCGGCCCCTTGATGCCCTCCGGCGGCTTGACGGGAAGGTAGGTCTTGGTCATCCCGAGCGGGCCGAACAGGCGTCCGTGCAGCTCCGCGGCCAGGTCGTGGCCGGTCAGACTCTCGATGACCACGCCGAGAAGGGTGTAGTTGGTGTTGGAGTAGGACCATTTCTCGCCCGGGTCTCCGGTCCGGGGCCGGCCGCGGCTCCACTTCACCAGATCCAGCGGCCGATAGTGGGTCGTGAAGTCGAACACGTCGAACGAAGGGTCTTCTCCCTCGCTACCGTCCGGGTTCGGCTTGCCGGCGTACCAGTCGGGAATGCCGGAGGTATGCCGGAGCATCTGCCGTACCGTGATCTCGTGGGCCCGTTCCACCAGGTCCTCCTCCACCACCACCGGCAGCAGGTCGCCGAGCTTGTCATCCACGCCCAACCTGCCCTCCTCGACCAGTTGCAGCACCACGGTGGCCACCATCTGCTTGGTCTGTGACCCGATCCGGAAGCGGGCGTTCGCGGGTATCCTCCCGCCCCCGCCGCCCAGCAGCCGGGAGCCCCCGCTGCCCAGCCCGACGGATTTCCCGTCGACGTAGGCCCCACCGACGGCTCCCACAACCCCGGGAGCCGTGGCCAGATCCTCCATCGCCTTCTGCACGTTCCCGACCGGCTCCGGAGCGGCGGTGGCGGGCCCGGCATTAGCCATCATCAGCATGGCGACACCGGCGGCCAGACCGGCGCTCCTCAGCGGCGGACGGACGTTCTTATATGACACGACGCGCTCCTCTTCACGATCACTTTCCGAAGCTGCGGCACCATGCCCTCGGCACGGACCGCCGCGGTCCATGCCTCCACTGAAGACGGAAGACTGTTGCAGTGGCGTATGCGATTTCCGATACACCTGCGATACACGTGCACACGCCCGCACATCGGCCCAGGACCGTGAATGCCTAAGGAACCGCGGGCGGCAGGACGCACATCACCGCAAGGCGGGGCACATCAGAGTCTCCGGCAAACACGGGGGCGATTCACCAAGACCATGACTGCCTTCAATGGCTTCACCGAACCCGGTGGAGTCCAGCCCTCGGCTTGCGCGCTCTGGCTATGGTCGGCCGGCCAGGCCCTGGCGCGCAGCAACGGGTCACCGGCGCGCACACCCGGCTGCGCTTTACCACTCGCCGCGACCGGTGGGGCCGTCAGTCCCGGAGATACAGAATCAGTTCGCAGGCCACGGGCGCCTCGCGCGGCAAATCGTTCTGATACAAGGAGATCCGCGCGTGGCTTCCGCGGTCCGGCCCGAACACCTCGATGAGCAGGTCGGACGCTCCGTTGACCACGGCGGGCGCCTCGGCGAACCCCGGGACGCAGTTCACGTAGCCGGCCAGCCGAACGACCTGGTCGACGTGGTCGAGGGAGCCGAGTTCGGCGCGCGCCATGGCCAGCAGGTTCACCGCGACCAGCCGCGCGGAACGGTAGCCGTCGCCGACGGTCAACTCCCGCCCGAGCTTGCCACTGATAGGAAAGATGTCCTCGCCTTTGTCATTCTTGACCGTGCCATAGGTTCCGGACACATAGAACAGATCTCCCGCGCGGACCCCGTAGCGGAAGTTGCCGATGGGCGTGGGCGGGCGGACGTCCGCCAGCCCGAGCCGGGCGAACTCCTGCTCCGGCGTGGGAGCGGCATCATGCCCGGCCGGCAGTCCGTTCGCCTGCTGGGGTGCGTCTTCCA
Source organism: Actinomadura citrea (assembly GCF_013409045.1). Classification (NCBI taxonomy): domain Bacteria; kingdom Bacillati; phylum Actinomycetota; class Actinomycetes; order Streptosporangiales; family Thermomonosporaceae; genus Actinomadura; species Actinomadura citrea. The sequence goes on from NZ_JACCBT010000001.1 coordinate 5,419,114, forward strand.
TCTACCGATCCCAACCCTAGGAATTGATGCGTATGGTTCCGGCCGAGGGGCTCACCACTTCCGGGCCCCATCCTTAGTGCGTGTTTGAGAAGGGTCCTGTCAGGTGTATTCGAGGTGGCGTCGGTGTTGACGGACGGTGGGGCGTCCGTCGCGGGCTAGGTGTGATGGATCAACCTCTCAGAACACGCACTCAGGCAGGTGGGCGCCGGGCCGTGAAATACCGGTTGGACCGCCTCAGGAAGACCAGCGGGATGAATGCGGCCATCGCGAGCAGATCCAGGGCGCTTCGCGCGTAGTCCAGTACGAGGTACGAGCTCGGGAACTCGAAGAATGGGGGTATGTCCGCAGTCGTGAAGCCCTGGGTGTCGCCCCGGACCAGCGCGACGAGGCTGGACAGGGCCCACAGGGAGGCGAACACGGTCAGCGTGATCCGCGCCCAGTGTCGGCCGCTGCGCATCTTGAGGCCGAGCAGGATCCAGAGGCCGCTCAGGAGCAGGTAGACGAACGTGAAGAAGATGAACAAGCCGAGCAGGGGCCCGTTCACCTTGTCATGGAGTTCGTACATCGACGCCTGAGCGTCCCCGCCTGTCGTGCCGAACACGTCGTCCACAGCCCGCTTCACGACCACGAAGCCGGCCACGTTGAGCACGGTCGCCAGCGGCGGCACCACGACCGCGATCCAGAACGCGATCTCGACGGCGGCCGGTCGCCTGCCGGTGAAACCGTACGAGCGCGGCGGCGAGGTCATGCGACAGAACTGTAGGCGTCCGCCTCCGCTCCCCGCACGATCGCCGTACGAAAATCGTTAAGAGACGGCCTTGATCAGTGGAGCGGGCGAGGGGAATCGGACCCGCATGGCCAGCTTGGAAGACGCGCCAAACACGCCCTCGGCCTGCTGCTCGCCGTCACCGTGTGCGCCGCCAGCGTCCAAGACCGCGGCGGCGCCAAGACCACCCTGCTCGGTGCGTACCTGACCGCACCCGCCTGCTGATTCGTCTTCGCCGACGCCGGCTTCGCCGGACGCCTCGTCGACCGGGCCCACGAGGTGCTGGCCACCACGATCAGCATCGTCCGCAAACCCCCAGACCAGAAGGGCTTCACAGTGCCACCCCGCAGATGGGCAGTGGAGCGGACGCTGGCCTGGCTGACCGCGCACCGGCGACTCGCCCGCGACTACGAACGCCACCCCGCCACTTCCGAAGCCATGATCCCGCCTGCTGGGTACGAGATGACCTCTTAGGCGGCCAGTTCTTCGAGGCCGCTCTGGACCCAGCTGAGGCCCAGGTCATCGGCTATGTGCCGAGCGGTCTCGACGAGTGTGGCGCGCTCAGGATCATCCTCGGGCAGCTCAGCGGCGAGTAGTAGCTGGGCAGCGGCGATCTGCGGACGCAAGCCGACCGCAGAGCGCAGATGAAGCGAGCGTCGCAGCATGCGCAGCCCCTCGTCGCGATTGCCGCCCTCGATCACACGCCAGGCCAGGTGGCGGAGCACGATGGACTCGAGGATCAAGTCGCCTTCCTGGTGAGCGGCTTGCAGAGCCTTGGTGTAGTGCGCCTTCGCCGCGGCACCGTCTTCGCGGACGTTGTCGAGGAGCGCGGCCCAGTGGAACTCGGCCCATCCGTGCGTCTTCGGGTCGGCGGCAGCGAAACGGTACCCGGCCTCTGCGGTCTCGTAGTCGTCCGGCAGCGGGTCCACCTGGAAGATCAGACGGGTGTAGGCGAGCCGGGCGGCGAGTAGCCGAGCTTGCGGCGACTCCGGATCGAGGGCCGCTATCGCGTCCGCCGCGGCCTCGATGCCGTCGACTCGGAACAAGAACCGCTCATAAAGGATCTCGGCCCTCAGTTCGCGCGCTTCGGTGCTGTGCTCTTCGGCCAGCAGCGCGGCGGCGTGATCCCAGTCACCGAGTACGTGGAGGCGGCGGGCCGCGTCAAGAGTTGTGTAGGTGTCATTATCATTCATGCTGCCTACATTAGAAGTCAGTCGTGTAGGCGGTCAAGCGGACTACGACGACTACATGGGGCGGGTGACCCCCGGCAGGAAATCAACGGGTGGTGGCCGCCCTGCGGCGGGCGCGATGGTTGGCGACGGTCGTCCGGCTGGCGCAGGTGTTGGAGCAGAAGCGGCGGCTGCGGTTGCGGGAGTCGTCGACGTAGAAGCGGGTGCAACCGTCCGCCTGGCAGCGGCCTACGGTCACCTCCGGGTCACCGCAGATCGCGTGCGCGAGGGCTGCGGCGCAGCTGCGGCCGAGCCAAGGAACGGGCTCCTCCCCGTCGCGGGCGAAGTGCAGGTGCTGCTGCCCCTCCCCGTCGTGCTCACTGACATGGATCGCGGGCGGGAAACGCTCCAGGAGCAGGTTGACGGGGGCGATCGGTCCGGTGTCGGCGACGGCCGCGACCGCCTCGCGCAGGGACTGGAGGAGACCTTCCAGCTCGCCGGCGTCCGGTTCGGCTATGTGGTGCTGGCGAAAGAACTCTCGCCGCAGCTCACTGGGCTCGTCACCGTTGACCAGCTCGACGGCCAGCCGGGTCAGATTACCGATGTAGGCGACGTAACGCACTTGACCACCTACCCCTTTCGCTCTCATAGTAGGCGGCATGGACTTGGACACCAACTACAGTATGACGTCCGCCGAAGAGGCCGCTCGGTCCTTGAAGAACGGCCCGCGAGCTCGGGCCGATCTGGCCGGGCAAGGGCGCGGGTGAATGATCGCCGACATCGACCTGGGCCAGGGCCTGCGGCTGCGGACCCTGACCACACATGACGTCGCCCTCGTGGTCGAGGCCACCGGCACCGAGACGGCTCGGGCCCTCTGGGGGCCCCACCCGGCCGGGCCCTACACACCTCAGGATGCGCGCGCCGCTCTGAACGCCTGGGATCCGGCCGCAGGAGGCCAGGTGTCCTACGGGATGCTCGAGCACGACCGCCTGCTCGGCGCTCTGGGGCTGATGGTCGACGGCCCGCGCAGCGCCGAACTCGCCTACTGGGTGCGACCGGAAAGCCGTCGCCAGGGCCTGGCCCTGCGCGGTATCAACGCGCTGACCCGCTGGACGCACGACGAACTGGGCTTGGACCGGATCTGGCTTGAGATCAACCCCGCCAACACCCCCTCGCTGCGTCTGGCCGACCGCGCCGGCTACCAGTACGAACAACGTCTCCCCCACCACTGCCGTGCCTGGACCACGCCCGACCCCGACCGCGACACCTGGCACGATTGCATGATCTGGGGACACACCAACCTCACGACGTCACCGGCCATCTGAGGCGATTCGGGGGGACCCAACTCGAACGCGGTCCCAGGAAGAAACCAGGGCCAACGGCTCCAGCGCCATGTTTCCGTGGCATCCGCCAAGCGTTGCCGACGAAGGCCAGGGAGTGCTCGGGGGTTTGGTGGCGGGAGTTGAGTGCGCGCCCCCGGACGACTGAGTAGCGGCCCCGGACGACTGAGTACAGGTGCTCAGGCGGTGCCGTGAGGGTCTCGGCAGAGTGGCACCCGAGGTGATGACAATGAGTATCGATCAGCAATCCCCGGGCCGGGCCGCCGACTCCTCGTCCGTCGCGGCGGTCGTCGACGGGCTGGAGCTCCGTATGTCGTCCGAGGCGGACGATGAGTGGATCCGCCGTCTCCGGCATGAGATCTACGCGCGGGAACTCGGCCAGCACACCCCCAACGCCGCCGGCCTGCTCACCGATGACCTCGACGGGAGCAACGTCTACATCGTGGCGCTCCGTCGTGGCGAACCGGCCGGGTTCGTCAGTGTGACGCCCCCGTGGGCAGGCCGCTTCTCGATCGATCGCCATCTGCGGAGGGACGAGCATCCGGCGCTGTCTGATGACGGCCTTTTCGAGATCCGGATCCTGGCCGTCGATCCGAGCCTGCGGGGCAAGATGATCGGCAGGCTGCTGATGTACGCGGCGCTCCGCTGGGTGGCGGGGCACGGAGGTCGGAGCATCGTGGCCTTGGGACGGGTTGAGCTGCTGCCGATGTACCTGGCGCTGGGGCTCGCGTCCACCGGCACGGAGGTGCGATCGGGGGCCGTGGATTTCCAGCTCCTGACCGGCGACGTCGCCGAGCTCACCGACCGGACCCTGCGACGGCACGGACCGCTGCTGCGCGATCTAGGACGGAAGGTGCGGTGGAGGCTGGAGGCCTCCTTCCTGCCCGAGGACGAGTCCTGCGCCCACGGCGGTGCGTCCATAGAGGCGCTGGGACGGGGGTTCGACACCCTGGACGCGCACGGCGACGTGGTCCCCGCCGACGTGCTCGACGCCTGGTTCCCGCCGGCTCCCGCCGCGGTCGCGGCCCTGACCGGCGGGCAGGAGTGGATCGCGCGCACGTCTCCGCCCGCGCGGGCCGACGGGCTCATCGAGGAGATCGCGCTTCGCCGGGGCCTGCCCGGGAACGCCGTCGCGGTCGGCGCGGGTTCCTCCGACCTGATCTTCCGCGCGTTCAGCCGATGGCTGGACGCCTCCAGCAAGGTGCTCCTGATCGACCCCTGTTACGGCGAGTACGCGCACGTCGTTGAGCAGGTGATCGGCTGCCGCGCCGACCGGTTCCCGTTGTACCCGGCGGAGGGCTGGCGGATCGACCCGGAACGTCTCACCCGCGCCCTGCGGAACCAGTACGACCTGGTGGTCATCGTCAATCCCAACAACCCGACCGGGGTCCATCTCGACACGGCCGGACTGCGGGAGGTGCTGGAGGGCGCGCCGGGCGGGACCCGGTTCTGGATCGATGAGGCGTACGCCGGGTACGTCGGCGCCGGGCAGACGCTGGAGCCCTACGCGGCCGAGGCCGACAACGCCGTCGTCTGTACTTCGCTGTCGAAGATCTACGCTCTGTCGGGCCTGCGAGCGGCCTATCTCACGGCGCCTCCACCGATCGTGGCGGATCTGCGTCGCTGGACTCCGCCGTGGTCGGTGAGCCTGCCCGCCCAGATCGCCGCGGTGAGCGCGCTGCGCGATCCGGCGTACTACACCGCCCGATGGGCCCAGACGGCGGCGCTGCGCGCCGAACTGGCCGCCGCGCTCATGGAGGCCGATGAGAACCTGCGCGTCAGCGAGTCGGTGGCGAACTTCGTCCTGCTCACGCTGCCCAGGGGCGGGCCCACCGCGTCCCGGCTTGTCGACCGGTGCCGGCGGCGGGGCGTGTTCCTGCGGGACCTGTCGCCGATGTCCCCGGCGTTCGAGGGCAGGACGGTGCGAATCGCGGTGCGCGACGCCGCGGCCAACACCCGCGTGGCGGGCGCCGTCGCCGAAGCCCTGCGCGTCCCGCTCGGCACGGCGTGACCGAGGTCGCGGATCTGGTCCCCTACCTTGCCGGCACGCTGTTCGTCGGCGGCATCGCGGCCGGGCTGTCCAAGCGGCGTGAGTACGTACTGCGGTGGTGCGCCTGGGCGGTGGGCGTGCCCGTCGTGGTCGTCGCCCTGGACATGGGCCCTGGCGGTGCGGCCGCCCTCGCCGCTTCGGCGGGGGTGGCGTGCGCCGTCGAGTACGCCGCCTTGACCGGCCTGCCCCGGCTGGACCGCGTGGTGCTCGCCGCCGCCGTGCCCGTGGCGCCCGTGACGGCCTGGCTGGCGCCCGGCCATCTCCCCCGGCTTCTCGCACTCACCCTCGCAGCCGTCGCCCTGGTACCGGTCCTGGCCGGTGACGCGGCCGGCGGACTCTCCAGGCTGTGTTTCGGTGTGCTCGGAGTGATCTGGTTCGCGCCGCTGGCCGGCGTGGTCCTGCTCGGCCCGGAGATCCTGGCGTTGTTCGCCGCGGTGTCGATCGCCGACATCACCGCCTCGTTCGGCGGCCGGTCCCTCGGCGGGCCGCCCCTTTCCCGGCTGTCGCCGTCCAAGCACTGGAGCGGCCTGCTGACCGGGACCGTCACGGGACTGGGCACACTGGCCGTGCTCGGTGCCTTCACGCCGGCCTGGGCCGTCGCGGTGGCGGTCGGCGCCCCACTGGGGGACCTGCTGGAGTCGATGGTCAAGAGAGGAGTCGAGGCCAAGGACTCCGCCTCCTGGCTGGCGGGCGCCGGCGGCCTGCTCGACAGGCTCGATTCTTTCCTCATGGCCCTAGTGCTCGCCGTGGCACTCGGCTGATGACCGCCAGGTCTGCCCGCAGGCCTTGGTGCGGACCAGTGCCTCAGGAGTCGGGTGCTGCGGCCGGGGTGTCGTATCGCCGGAGCACGCCGAACCAGCCGCAGCCGATGATGACGCCGATCAGCAGGCCGGCGGCCAGGAAGGCCGGGCGTGGGTCGTGGCCGGACGCCTTGGTCACCGCGCCGGCGACGGTGGCACCGACAGGGGTCGCCGCGACGAACAGCGCCCGTGCCGCCGTCGTGACCCGTCCGAGAAGCTCGCGGGGAATCCAGCGCTGCCGGGTGCTGCGGTTGATCACGCTGGCGATCGACACCGCCCACACCTGCACGGCGTTGGCGGCCAGCAGGGGCGCCCATCCAGTGCTGGCTCCCATGACCAGCAGCGAGCCGGCCGCCAGCAGGATGCCCAGGCTGATCGAGGGCAGCGCACCCAGCCGCGCCGCGATGAACGGAGCCGTGACCGCCCCGGCGATCCCGCCGGCCCCGCCCGCCGTGATCACGGCGGCGACCAGCGGCGTCGGAAGGCCCAGCTGCACGCGGGCGAAGTAGACGATCAGGGTGTCCACCGCCAGGCAGAGGTTGACCAAGGTCTGAACGATGGTGAGGGCCAGCAGCGGGCGAAAGCCGACGATGAACCGCAGGCCCTCCCAAAGATCCTCACCGAGCCTGCGGAGCATCAGGCGGGCCGACCTCGGTGTCGTCCGGGCCCGGTCGGCTCTGCCGGGTGCCAGAAGACCGGCCGACCGCGCATCCCGGGCGCCACCGCCCCGCGTCCGCCCCGCCCTCACCTCGATCAGCAGCGGCACCAGGGTGGCCAGCGAAACCGCGAAGGTCGCCGCGTTGATCAGTAACGCGGTTTCGACACCGATCCAGGTGGCGAGCAGAGCGACGATGGCCGGGCCGACCATCTGCGACGTCCGCCCGGCGCTCTCCAACACCGAGTTGGCCCTCAGCAACCCCTCGGCCGGGAACAGGTCCTTCACGGCGACGGTCAACGCGGCGTCGAAGAACACCGTGGCCGCCCCGCCCACGAACGCCAGGGCCAGCACGCCCCCCAACGGGGCAGCCCCCAGCCACACAAGCCCGGGAAGGACCACGAAGACCCCGGCGCGGAGCACATCCATGGCGACCAGCACCCTCCACGGATTCAGCCGGTCCACGACCGGCCCCGCGGGCAGTCCGACCAGCAGATAGCCGATCCCGCGCGGGGCGGCCGCCAGACCCGCCGCCAACGGGTCACGGGTCAACTGCAGGACCAGCAGCGGCACAGCGAGCACCGCGCAGCCGTCACCGAGCAAAGACACCGACTGCCCGCCCAGGAACAACCGACGAGCCCGCGATGAGGCTTCCGTCATGTCCTCCAGCCCAGTCAGCGTTGAGCCGTGTCGAGCCGAGCGCCCTGCACCCCGACCCGACGTGGTGGGCCTCGGCGGGGCCGTCTTTAACGTTCGCCAGAGACGGTAATCAGCACCAGCCCGCCGGAGAAGTCACCCTTGATGTTGAAATCGACGCGTGCTCGGTCGACGGCAAGGGAGCCCAGGCTGCGGCCTTGTCGCCATGGCGGTTCGTCATGGTCTTCGGCGTGGTCGGCCTCCTGGCGGACACCGTCTATGAGGGGGCCCGATCGATCACCGGTCCCTTTCTGGGGCCGCTACTGGAGCTGGACGATCACAGACGACGGCACCGCGACAGTCCGCTGACAACGACGTCGCTGCCTGCATTTCTGCCCCGGACGTGACGGACCCCGCTCTCGTCCGAGGACGGGAGCGGGGCCTGTGGTGGGGGGTCGGGGTGGCCAGGAGGGGATCACCTGGACGGGCTTGGTCAGCCGAGGGGCTTCGGGGCGCCCTTCTTGCCCATGCCGTGGCCCCAGGACAGGACCTCGTACTTGACGCCCTTCAGGTGGCCCGCCGAGGTGCCCGTGTCGTACTTGCTGTTCGGCTTCTTGCCGTCCACCAGGTGGCGGAAGGTGTAGGTGTCGAGGTCGAGCATGACGCCGCGGTGCGACGGCTCGCCCGGCCCGCGGTCCCCGACGAAGCCGGTGACGCTGCGCCCCTTGTAGGTGACCTTGACCTTGGTGTGCATGGGCCAGCTCGGGCTGGCGAACAGGCCCTTCTGCATCGGCTTGCCGCCCGCCGGGGCGCCGGTGTCGCCGTTCACGCCCGAGCCGTCGTCCCAGAAGTAGGACGCGGTGGTGCTGCCCGACAGGACGGCGTGGCTCTTCGAAGCGGCCTTGCCGGTGGTGTGGCGGGTGGCCTTCGCGTCGTGCTGCCCGGCCACCTGCTGGCCGGTGACCTTATGGCCGGTGACCTTGTGCCCGGCGGCCTGCTGCCCGGTCACCACCTGGTCGGTGACCTTGTGCCCGGACACCAGCTGGTCGGTGACCTTGTGCCCGGACACCTGCTGCCCGGTCACCAACTGCCCGGTGACCTTGTGCCCGGTGACCTGCTGCCCGGTGACCGTGTGCGCCATCGGCTTGTCCGCCGGGGCCCCATGGGCAGCCTCGACCGCCACGCCCGCGACCAGGATGCCCGCGAGGGCGGTACCGATAAGGGCGGTTCGCTGCTGCATGTTCATCCTTTGCTCGGTGGGCCGGGCGCCGGGCCATGCCTTCGGCGTGATGGACTCGCCGTTCGGGCATGACGGATCCGGCGCACGGCACGTGGGCGTGCTCGCGACGTGGGTGTGATCGCGCGGGTGGAGAGGGGGAGCACCGCTTGACGGTGCGGGCAAGGGGCCGCTCAGCGGCCCCGGCTCACCGGTACTCGGGGTAGCCGTAGCCGGCGACGGTGGAGGTGTCGCGGACCTTCTTCTTCACCGCGTCACCGGTGTTGCCCTCGATGGTGTTGATGGTGCCGTCGTGGTTGTCCTTCACGACGATGCCGACGTGTTCGACACCCTTGATGCCGCCGCCGTTCCAGGCGAAGAAGACCACGGCGCCGGGCTTCGGCGTCTGGCCGAAGCGGCCGGTCTTCTTGAACCACTGGGCGTGGCTGACGGTGTAGGCGTCGGCGCCCATTCCCTTGGTGCCGGTGTGCTGGCCCAGCCAGGACACGAACATGTCGCACCAGGACTGGCCCTTGTAGACGGAGGCGCTCTCGGCACCGATGCGGTGGGCGTTCAGCTCGCCCAGCGACGAGCCGATGTACCAGTTGTTGAACTTGCTGTTGCCCGAGGCGTCCTCGTGGGTGCCGACCTGCGTGCGGGCGAGCTTGATGACGTCCTGCGCGGAGGCGCCGGCCTTGGCGCTCTGGCCGCCGGTCTTGGCGCCGTTGGCGTCGGCCTTGGACACCTCGGCAACGTGCGCGGTGTTCGCGGGCTTGGTGTCCGCCTGGGCGGACGGGGCCAGGGAGGCGAAGCCGAACACACCTGCCATTGAGAGGACGGCTCCGGCGGCCACGCGGGTGCCCATGCGCTTGGTCAGGTCGAAGGTACGAGCGGTCATGAAAAGGTTCTCCTGAGTTCTTCCAGTCCGCCTACCGGGTTAGCTGTCGGGTTCGGGCGTGGAAGTGGCCCTACCGCGACCCCGCGCACGGCGGGGGTGCGGATTCACCCCGGTGTTTCGGTGGGTCCCCGGCTCCGCTCGGCCGTGATCGGCGCTCTGCGGACTCGGCGGCGGACGTGCCTTGATCGGCCGTCCTGATGATCAGGGACTTGATGCGCCCTTCATGATCTGTTCGGGCGCTCCGGACGGGCTTCCCCGTCGGTCACAGAGCCACAACAGGTTCAAGCCGCCCCATATTTCGTCAAGCACGCCCCAACGACCTGACCGACCTGCAAAGACTTCACAAAACCCCCTCAACGCAAGGGCTGCGGTCCAGTCAAGCTGGACCAAGATTTTCGGTGCGACACCCTCAACCGGACCGCTCAACGGTGCCTGAAATTTGCGTACCGCTCAGCTCGTCATCCTTGAGCTATCGGACTGAGCCGACCGGGCCCGAGCGTGGAGGCGGATCCCCCGCCGCCTACGACGATGCCGGAGGCGAGCCGGTGAACAACGCCAGGGTCGGAGGAGCAACGCGGGGTTCTGGACCGAGCACCGTGCACGCCAGGCCACCACCGTGAGCGGCGAGGTCGGCGCTCACGGCCGTCATTCACCTCGTCGTGGGCGCCCCGCCCGGCGTCCGCAGCGACTCCGTACTCCGACCACCGGCTCAGGCGGATCGTCTGATCGCGGGGAGCGTCGTCAACTCCCTGGCCCTGGCCACGGCATCCCTCCGGCGATCGCCATGGCCGCGGCGAACGTGCCGGCCAAGCCGCCCACACCGGCACCAGCCTCACCGGACCGCCGTAATCCGCTCCGTTCCGCCCGCCCTTCAAACTCCGCACCCGCAAGACGCTCGATATCACCCGCCTGCTGACCCGTCCTGTTCTCCTCCCGACCTACTCGGCCGCGATCTGCTCCCGAACGGAGAGCCACGCATGCCAGCAGTCTGCGGGCGGAATGTCGGAGTACCCGCGAGATCGCTCAAGGTCGTCTGCGACGCTGAGCGGGACGGTCATGCATACCGCATCGTCGCGGATGGCGAGCACCTCCGCTTCCGTCAGCGGCTCGCCCTTCTCCTGCTCAGCCGCATGCAGGATCACCACCAGAGCCGGCATGAAGACGGCGCAGAGTGGGTCTTCGTCGTGGGACATCTGTTCTCCAGACTGCTCAGGTCACGTTTCGGGCCCGGAAGGCCGAGGACGCCGAGCGGATGACCGACCGCGTGCGCACCTTTGCCGGATACCGGAAATACCACGGATACGGCATGATCAGCCGCTCCTTCGCGTACGAGCAAGCCCTGCTCCGAGAGGTCGAACGCCTCGTGCACAACATCCGGCGCGAGGTCGAAGACGTCTTCTACCTCAGGTTCGAGGAGTTCTGGGACGTCGTGCTCCATCCACGGCACCCACGCGGCCTCCATCGAGCGAGCCGGGGTGTGGGGCCTGTCACGTCTCGGCGGCCACCAACCTGAACCAGGCGCGCCCCTGGGCACGCGAGTGGAGCGGGTGCGAGCCGTGGTCGCGCAGGCCGGTCAGGTCCTGAGCCAGCATGGCGCGCGCGACATCGGTGTCCACCAGGGCGCCGTGCGAGGACGTTCCGAGGGAGCCCGAGGAGTGGACGGGACGGACGAGGCGGTGGCGGCCGATGGCTTCCGGTCCGGCGACCACGGCGGCGACGGCGACGGCGACGGGGGACGGTCTCGGGCGTCACGCCGGGGGCGCACTCGGCGAGGACGAGCCCGGCCGGGGTCACGTCGACGGCGAGGTCGGTGATGATCCGGTGGACGCAGGACACGCCGGTCAAGGGGAGGGTGCACGTAAAGCGAAATTCACCGTCTTACTGCCAGGCTTTCCACACTCTGAAGTTAAGTGCTCATCCTTCGAGGGGAGGGAGGATCCATGCCCAGCGTGGCAAGTCGCGGGCCATGGACAGGACCGAGTGTTCTACGGACTCGACGAGACCGGTGGGGTCGACGGTGTTCCGTATCGGCCTCGCCTTCAACAGGGAGCCGGTGCCATGAGCACGATCACTACCCATGACGGTACGGAGATCTATTACAAGGATTGGGGCGAGGGCCCGGCCGTGACGTTCTCGCACGGCTGGCCGTTGAGCTCCGACGCATGGGACGGCCAGATGCTGTTCCTCGTCCAGCACGGCTATCGGGTGGTCGCGCACGATCGGCGCGGTCACGGCCGATCCAGCCAGACCTCCACGAGCAATGACATGGACGGCTACGCCGACGATCTCGCCGCGGTGATCGAGGCGCTCGACCTCAGGGATGCCACGCTGGTGGGCCACTCCACCGGCGGCGGGGAGGTCGCGCGCTACATCGGCCGGCACGGCACGAGCCGGGTGGCCAAGGCGGTCCTGATCGCGGCGGTGCCCCCGATCATGGTGAAGACCGAAGCCAACCCCGAAGGCCTCCCGATCGAGGTCTTCGACGACATGCGCGAGGCCCTCTTCAACGACCGTTCGCAGTTCTACCAGGATCTGGCCATCCAGTTCTATGGCGCCAACCGGCCCGGTGCCGGCATCTCCCAGGGAGTGCTGGATCAGTTCTGGCTGTGGAGCATGCAATCGGGTCTCCTCAACGCCTACGAGAGCATCAAGGCCTTTTCCGAGACCGACTTCCACGACGACCTCGCCAAATTCGATGTGCCGACTCTGGTGCTGCACGGCGAGGACGACCAGATCGTCCCGGTCAAGGACTCGGCGATCAAATCCGCCCGGCTGATCAAGGGCGCCAAGGACGTCTACTACCCCGGCGCCCCCCACGGCATCACAGCCACCCACCAAGACCAGCTCAACGCCGAACTGCTGGCCTTCCTCCGAAGCTGACCGGCACACCCGGTTCCGAGCGCTTCCGTCGATCGGCGAGCGGAGGAGGCGACGAGTTGACTTTCACCCGACCGAAGGAGGGTTGGCATGCCGTCAATCTCTGAGCGGGAGTACCGGGAGATCGAGGCGGCCAACGCCTCTCACAACACCCCGGTCGTCCTCATCCACGGGCTCTGGCTGCTGCCGAGCAGCTGGGCCAACTGGGTGGACTTCTTCACGCAGGCGGGCTACGCACCGCTGACCCCGGATTGGCCGGACGATCCGGAAACGGTGGAAGCGGCCAGGGCGAACCCGGGCGTCCTCGCCAAGAAGACCTTGAAGCAGATCGCCGACCACACCACCGAGATCGTCAACGCCCTGGACAGGCGGCCGGTGCTGATCGGGCACTCGACCGGGGGTCTTCTGGCGGAAATGCTGGCGGGCCAGGGCCTCTCGGCGGCCACGGTGGCCATCGACCCCGGGATCTTCCGGGGCGTTCTGCCGCTGCCGGCCTCCGTGCTCAAGGCGGCGGGCCCATTCCTGGTCAACCCGCTGACGCGCGATCGCGCGATCACTCTCACGTTCGACCAGTTCACCTACGGATGGGCGAATGCGCTGGACGACAAGGAGGCGCGGAAGCTCTACGACAACTTCCACGTCGCCGGCTCTGGGCTCGCTCTCATGCAGATGGGCAACGCGAATCTCAATCCGTGGACCGAGGCGAAGGTCGACACGAAGAGCCCCGACCGCGGTCCCCTGCTGTTCATCGACGGCGAAAAGGACCACACGGTGCCCTGGGCGATCGCGAACGCCGCCTACAAACGACAGAAGCGCAACCCTTCCGTCACGGAGATCGTGAAGATGCCGAACCGGGGCCACTCCCTCACCATCGACCACGCCTGGCAAGAGGTCGCCGAGACCGCCCTCGACTTCGTCCAGCGGTCCGTCTGACAACCCACGCAGAAAGGCCGCGGCGGTAGCAGCAGGTACTGGGATCCCTACCGGCTGGGCATCGGCTGACCACGATCACGGTGATCAGGCGCGAGGCCGTTCTTGATGCGATCGCCGAGTGCGATCTGCTGGGGCGCGAGTGACGCCACCCGTCCGACGCCGGCGCCCGGCCAGGGGCGGGGTCCCCAGGCCGGGCGCGTGGGATGAGCCGATTATGGCCTGGCGCCGGGGCGGGTTCGCAGGACGATTCGCGTTGCGGTCAGGGTCGTGGCGGAGGTCAGGGCCACGGCGGCGGCCACTACCGCGGCGAGGATCCAGGGGGAGCCGGCCGGCAGCGCGGAGTCCAGCACGCTCAGGCACAGCGGGACGATGGTCAGGGCGGCCACCAGGAAGCCGAGGGTGATTCCGACGGCGATGACCAGGCCCGCTTCCACCGCCATCATCCGCAGGACCTGGCGGCGGGTGGCACCGATCAGGCGCATCAGGCCGAACTCGCGGCGGCGTTCGGCGGTGGCCAGGGCCTGGGTGTTGACCAAGGACATCACTGCGTAGCCGACGACGACCGCGAGAACGAGCCAGGCCATGGTCGCCTGGGTGCGGTCCTGCTCCTGCTGACCGGCGGCGAGGTCGTCGCGGTCGGTGACACGGAGCCCGGGGTGCCCGATGGCGGTCAGGGCGGCGGCCAGTTCGGTGCGGTTCGCGCCGGGGGCGGTGCTGACGAGGATCCGCGGGACGAGCCCGGCGTCGGTATGCGCGGCGAGGAGCGCCGCCGGGACGAGCGCCGTCTCGTAGCCGCGCCGGGCCCCGACGGTGGCGACGAGCTTCAACCCGGTCCGGGTGCCGTCGCCCAGCCGCATCGCGATCGTGTCGCCGAGCCGGTGGCCGGTGGCATAGCGGGCGGGCAGCGCGACGGTGTCGCCTTGCAGTGCCGTCAGGGTGCCGGTGGCGGCGCGGAAGGCCGTCGTCCGGTCGCTTCCCTGCGGGGTGATGCCCTGGAGCGCGAGTTCGGTGGGCTGCGGGCCCGCCGGCTCTTCGCCGTCGGACGGGGTGAGCGGAGCGGCGGGTTCGATGAAGCCGCGGCCGGGGATCTGCGCGGTCGCGGCGGCGACACCGGGGATCTTCTGGACGGCGTCGACCGCGTCGAGGGGCAGGCCGCCGGCGGCGGAGGTAAGGACCAGGTCGGCGCGCTGGCCCTCCTCGAAGGCCTGGCGGGCGCCGGCGGACTGGGTGGTCTGCAGGTAGGTCAGGCTGAGGGCCAGCCCGGTGGCGAGCATGACGGGCATGACCGCGGCGGTCAGCCGTGCCGTCCGGGCGCGGGCGTTGCTGGTGGCCAGTTCGCCGGAGAGCCCTGAGAGCGCCCGGACGGGGCGCGCGAGTCCGGTGGTGATGGCGCGGGCCAGCACGGGGCCGAGCAGTCCGAAGCCGATCGTCCACACCAGTGCGGCCGGGGTGGCGACCCCGCCCGCGTCGGGAGCGTCGGAGCCGGCGGTCCCGAACGCCAGCGTGGTGCCCCCGCCCAGGCACAGCACACCCAGGACGAGCCGGACGCGGCTGAACCACCGGCGCTGCAGGGCGGCCTCGGCCAGCGCCTCGGCAGGGCGGGTGCGGGCGGCGGTGTGCGCGGCCATGAGGGCGGCGCCCAGCGCGGCGGTGATCGCGAGGCCCGCGCCGGCGATCAGCGGGACGGGTCCGGAGCGAAACGCGACCGCGTCCGGCACCACGCCGCCATGGACGAAGACCCGCAGCAGCAGGCGGCCCAGCCGGGGGGCGGGGTAGCAGGCCAGGGCGGTGGCGGCCACCGTCAGGATCATCGTCTCGCCAAGGATCAGGCGGCGGAGCTGGCCGGGTGTGGCGCCGACCGCGCGGAGCAGCGCGCTCTGGCGCTCTCGCTGCCGGATCGACAGACCGAGGGTGCCGGCCACCACGAACACCATGGCCATCGCGGCGAGGCTGCCGAACGCGGCGGCGAGCGGGACCAGGTCGCCGGTGTCGGCGAGGACCGCGGGGTCCTCGGCGCGGCCCCGGTCGTCCCCGGTCAGCACCGCGGGCCCGGTACCGGCGGCGGCCCGGACGGCTCGGACGACCTGGGCGGTGCTCGCGCCGGGTGCGAGGAACACGCCGACCGAGTCGATGGTTCCGGGTCGGCCGGTGAGGCGGCCCGCCTGAGCGTCGGCGACGAAGACGTCGCCGGTCCCGGCGGCCAGCCCGGAGATCTCGAACCGCTCGGCGGCGCCGTGCACCAGCAACTGGACCTGGCCGCCGGTCCGCAGCCCGGCCCGTTCGGCCAGGTCCTCCCCCAGGACGATGCGTCCGGGGCCGGAGGGCGCGGTGCCCTGGGCGAGCCGGAGTGGAGTGAGCCGGGCCGAGGACCAGTTGTGGCCGGTGACCTGCCCGCCGGAGGGGAGCGTGGCGGGGAACGAGAGGTCCGGCACCGCGGCGGCGACGCCGGGAACCGTGGCGATCTTGCTTGCCAGCGCGGCGTCCAGGTGGACGCGCTCGGGGAACACCAGTTCCTGCACCGTGCCCTGGTAACGCTGGTCGCCGGTGACCACGATCGCCGCCGAGGCCAGCCGCCGCGGCGGGGCCTCGGCGCGGATGCCGGTCTCCAGCAGTCCGCCGCAGGCCACCACGATCAGGGCGCCCAGGAACAGCGCGGCGAAGGAGGCGAGGAAGCCGCCCTTGTGGAAGCGCAGGGTGCGCAGCGCGATCCCGATCACCGGTTCGCTCCGGCGGCGCCCAGGCGCGTCATACGCTCGGCGACCTGCTCTACGCTCGGCCGGTCGATCTCGCCGGCGACGCGGCCGTCGGCCAGGAACAGGACACGGTCGGCGTGCGCGGCGGCGACCGGGTCGTGCGTGACCATCACCACCGTCCGTCCCGCCCCCTCGACGGCCTCCCGCAGGAGGACGAGCACCTCGCGGGCGGTGGTGGTGTCCAGCGCGCCGGTCGGCTCGTCCGCGAAGATCACCGCCGGCCGGGTGATGAGCGCCCGCGCGATCGCGACGCGCTGCTGCTGACCACCTGACAGCTCACCCGGACGGCTGTGCAGCCGCCCGCCGAGCCCGACGCGCTCCAGCACTTCCTGGACCGCTGCTCGGTCAGGCCGGCGGCCCGCCAGCCGCAGCGGCAGGCCGACGTTGTCCCGCACGTTCAACGCGGGAAGCAGGTTGAACGACTGGAAGATGAAACCGATCCGGTCGCGGCGGAGCTTGGTCAGCCGGTTCTCGCCGAGGGAGGCGAGCTTCACCCCGTCCAGGACCACCGACCCCGACGTCGGACGGTCGAGCCCGGCGGCGCACTGCAGGAAAGTGCTCTTGCCCGAACCAGACGGCCCCATCACCGCGGTGAACGAGCCCTGCCGCAATCCGACGCTCACCTCGTCGAGCGCGACCACCGCGTTTCTCCCGCCGCCGTAGACCTTGCGCACCGACTCCAGTCGCACGACCTCGGTGGAACCGAACGCCGCATCCGCACCACCGCCGCCCAAGGGCGCTTCGTTCAAGGTGTTCGTCATGTCAACAGTGTCTTGACAAGGGGAGCGCGCTCGGCAGGCCCGTTCGGTTGAACCCGCCGTCCACCGATCGGTGGACAAGCCGCTCGGAACCCCGGAGTCAGGCTGAGATCAAGGTGAGCTGGTCGGCGGTCTACCGAATCAGCGTGGGCTTGGCGGCCCTGCCCGGCTCGTAGACCACCACCGGCAGCCCCGGCCGCTCGTCCAGCCGCCTGGTCGCGGGCATGCTGGTGTTACACGGCGGCTGCGCCCGGATGGGCGGGACCGTTCGAAGGTCTCGTTGGAGCGCAGGGACATCAGCAGTGCGCGCTGGTGGCGGTCTGGTCGTGGTTCTGGCGCTCACTCTTGACGGGATCGACCCGATGGCCCCAGATGAACTTCGGGATCCGGATCCGCGGCGCGGCGCCGCCGGTCATGCGAAGCGCCGTGCTTCGGCGAGGACGCGCGCGGTCTCCACGACGGACGCGCGGCGGCGCGCGAGCGCCGCCGCCTCGTCGTCCTCGTCCAGGACGAGGCGGCACAGCTGCGGGACGGCGAAGTTCCACGCGACCAGGCCGAGGATCGTGAACATCCAGTCCTGGGCGAGCCGCCTGGCGCCCTCCCCGGACGGTCCCCCGGCGATGCCGCCGGCCTGCGCCCCGCGGACGATCTCGCGGTACATCTCGCGGCGTTCGAGCTCGCCCTGCACCTCCTCGCGCGACTCCAGCGCCTCCCAGAGCAGGAGCCGGATCAGCTCCGGGTGCTCCTGGTACCAGTCGAACAGGTGGCCCACGGATTCACCCAGGTCACCGGGACCGAGGTCGGTGGCGTGGCAGACCTCGTCGACCTTGTCACGCACGACCTCCCCGAACAGCTTCTCCTTGTCGCCGAAGTACAGGTAGATGCCCTGCTTGTTGGCGCGGGCGGCGCGGGCGATGCGGTCGATGCGGGCCCCGGCCAGCCCGTATGCGGCGAATTCGGCGGTGGCGGCCACGAAGATCCGACGCCGGGTGGCCTCCGCGTCGTAGGTCATGCACCGAATTAAACCATCCGGTTGACTTCGTGGTCCGCGGCGGGCAGGATAAACCAACCAGTTGGTTTATTTAGGAGCATCGTGATGACCACCACCGAGGCGCCCGTCCCGGTCCGTTCCCCGCTGCCGCAGGGCCTCGCCGGGCAGACCGCCGTCATCGTCGGCGGCAGTTCCGGCATCGGCCTCGCCACCGGCGCCCTCCTGGCCTCGGTGGGCGCGCGGGTCGTGCTCACCGGGCGCGACAAGGCCCGGCTGGACGCCGCCGCCGAGCACGTCCGCGCCGCTGGCGGCGACGGCGCGGTGCTCGTCGTCGCCGGGGACGCCGCCGACGAGCAGGCGCTGGCCGAGACCTTCGAACGCGCCGGCGCCGTCGACCACGTCCTGTTGACCGCCGGGGGCCTCGGCGGCACCGGCCCGCTCACCGACATCACCAGGGACACCGCCTTGCAGGCGATGGACGGACGGCTGTGGGCGGCACTGGCCGTCGCGCGGGCGGCGGCGCCGCGGCTGGGCGCGGGAGGTTCGATCACGTTCTCCTCCGGCGCCTTCGTCTCCCGCCCCGTGGCCGGGATGTCCGCGCCGCTCGCGGCCGTCGGCGGCGTCGAGACGCTGGCGCGGGCTTTGGCCGTGGAACTGGCACCCCGCCGGCTCCGTGTGAACGCCCTGCGCTTCGGGCAGTTCGACACCCCGCTGTCGCGCGGGGCGATGGGCGCCGGCCCCGGCGAGGCCGGGGACGCGGCCGTCGCGCAGGCCGGCGCCCGAAACCCGCTCGGCCGGTGGGGGACGCCCGAGGAGGCCGCGGCCGCCGCGCTGTTCCTGATGGCCAACCCCTACATGACGGGCGAGATCCTCACGATCGACGGCGGTCTCACCTTGTAGAAACCCGAACATCGCGCGGGCCCGTTTTCGGAACGCTCCTCACGTGGAGTGGAGTGGAGGGGCCGGCGGACGGCGCGACGCGTGGTGGTCAGCCTCCGGGCAGGGCTCCGCGGTAGGCGCCTCCCCCGGCCCGTTCTCGGGTCCGAATGCGGCCCGCCAGGGTGCCGGCATGGCGTCGTGCGCGGCGGCCGTCCCTGGCGGGACGGTGCCGATCAAGTCGCGGGCGGCGCTCGTCGCACTCCCCGGACGACTTCAAAGCCTCTCGGCAGGAGGGGCCCGAGTCCGGGGCGCCGGTCAGCGCCGTACTCGCCGTCCGGCGCCGCGATCTTTGACGCCACCGCCCCTGGGAAGCGCCTCATGAACCATCACACGTCGGCACCCCGGGTCGCGTGATCGTCTAACACCCGCCGGGGCGGAATCGGGCGCGGTATGCGGCCGGGCTGAGAGCGAAGAAGTGCCGGAACCGGCGGCTCGCGTAGTTGGGATCGTGCCAGCCGGCGAGCCTTCCGATCGCTGCCACGGACAGGTCGGTCTCGATGAGGAGTGCCGCAGCGCGCTCTGCTCGCAGCCTGCCGAGATAGGTCATGGGCGGAACTCCGAGATGCGCGGTGAACATGCGAGTCAGGTAGGGGGGCGACAAGTTCACGGTGGAGGCGAGTTCGCCCAGGTTCCAGGCCCGCTGAATGTCGTCCTCCAAGAACTGCGCCGCGGCCAACACCGCGGGATGGACATGATCGGTTCGTTCGCTGGTGGCATCCGTGGAGCCATGTGCCGCGACGCCGCCCAGAAGGCAGAGCAGAATCCCGACCCGCACGGCGTAGGCCGGTCCGGGATGAAGGGCCGGATCGGAACCGGGCTCACCGGAGGTTTCCGCCAGGCCGGTTTCGACCACTCGCAGCGCGGTGGGGTCGAGCCGCAGCGGGTGGCCCGTGTGGCGGCCGGATCGGCCGGCGATGCGCACTGAGGGGCCGAGGTGCGGGGCGGCGCGCATCCAGGCCAGTTCGCGCCGAAACGCCTCCGGGCTGATGTACAGGTTGTAGACGGTCAGACGGTCGCAGCCGCGGTAGCCGTGCCAGTCGCCCGGGCGGAGCATCGTCACCGCACCGCGGTCCAGAGGCTGCTCGCCCGCGGCCGAGACGTGGGTGGCAGTGCCACCGGTGACGACGGCGAGCTCAATGAAGTCATGGCTGTGGGCGGCGGTGTCGCTCCGCAACTCGAACCGCTCGGCGGCGATGGGCGGCCGCCCCGGCGGAAACACCTCAGCGAGCCGCACGCGATGCATCGGACCTCTCCTCGACGGACGCTCGTCAAGATCGTGCTATGCCTGTCGGGCTCTCGTGCTAGCCGCACGGTGGAGGCGGCGGCGACAGTTGTCGAGACGGCAATCCCCAGAAGGCAAGGAAGATAGCCATGACTGTCGCCGGCCCCGAACCCCGTACCACTGCGGACAACCTTTCCCAGGACGCCGTGTCAGCGTATCGCCGTGATGGTTTCGTCCACCTGCCCGGAGTGATCTCCCGGGCCGACGCGGCCAGGTTCGCCGAAGCGGCGCTGGCGGCCCGCTCCACCGTCCGGGACCACCACAACGGGACGATCTTCACGCAACTGCTCCAGCTGTGGCGTCACGATGAGACCCTGCGCGAGCTCACCCTGAACCCCGACCTGGCGGCCATCGCGGCCCGGCTGGCGGGGATCCCGCTGCGGCTGTGGCACGACCAGCTGCTGATCAAGGAGCCGCGGAACGGGGCCTCGACGGAATTCCACCAGGACCAGCCGTACTGGCCGCACGCCGGTTCACGGCATGCCCTCTCGGCCTGGGTGGCGCTGGTGGACGTGCCGGTCGACCGCGGCTGCATGACGTTCATCCCCGGCTCCCAGCACCTGGACGGCCTGCGCCCACAGGATCTGTCAAACCATGCCGACATGTTCACCGTGGCGCCCGAACTGCTGTGGGAACGGCGCATCACGGTCCCCCTTCGCGCGGGCGACTGCACGCTCCACAACTCCCGCCTCGCCCACAGCGCCACGCCCAACCTCACCGGCGACCCCCGTATCGCCCACGTCATCATCTACGCGGACGCGGACCTGACCTTGGCGGCCGGACCCGCACACCCCGTCACCGACCCGCTCGGCCTGACCGTGGGCGACCCCCTTCCGGACGAACATTTCCCACGCTTCGCCGAGCCCGCCGACGAGCCGCGGCCGAGAACCACTCCGACAACGTGAACAAGAAGAAACCGCATCATTCGACGAATGACGTCACGCGTCTGAAAGAAACCCCGGCGTCGAGCCGGGGGCGCGGGCCGCCCCGGCCTGGTTGGAGAGCGACCGCGACGTCACCGCCGCTGCCGGGACACAGTTCGCGCACCCCCACACGGTGCGCAGAGCGACATGAGTTGCCAGAGATCTCCGGGGTCCAGCAGCTCTGACCGGCGTCGAGGTGGGAAGGTCACCGCCATGGACATCGATCTCAGGGGGCGGACCGCCTTCGTCAGCGGTTCCACCAAGGGCATCGGCCACGCCATCGCCGCGGGGCTGGCACGGGCCGGGGCGGCGACCATCGTCAACGGGCGGGCCGAGGACAGTGTCACCGGCGCTCTGGACGCACTGCGGACGCGACTCCCGGAGGCGGACCTGCGGGGCGTGGTCGCCGATGTCGCCACCGCCGAGGGCGCTGAGGCGGTGCGGGCCGAGGCGCCCGACGTCGACATCCTGGTGAACAACCTCGGCATCTTCTCGGCGCGGCCCGTCCTGGAGATCGACGATGAGGAGTGGCGGCGCTACTTCGAGGTCAACGTGCTGTCGGGAGTGCGGCTCGCCCGCCTCTACCTGCCGGGCATGACCGAGCGGGGCTGGGGGCGCGTGCAGTTCATCGCCAGCGACTCGGCGGTCGTGACCCCCGCGGAGATGGTGCATTACGGTGTGTCGAAGACGGCGCTGCTGGCGGTCTCGCGCGGCTACGCCAAGGCCGTCGCGGGCACGGGCGTCACCGTCAACACCGTCCTGGCCGGACCGACCCACACCGCGGGCGTGGAGGACTTCGTCGCCGAGATGGTCGGGGAGGACCTGCCCTGGGACGAGGCGCAGCGCCGCTTCATGACCGAGCACCGCCCGAACTCGCTGCTCCAGCGGCTCATCGAGCCAGAAGAGATCGCCAGCATGGTCGTCTACCTCAGCTCGCCGCACGCGTCCGCCACCACCGGCGGGGCGGTCCGCGTCGACGGCGGCTACGTCGACGCGATCCTGCCCTAGCATCCGACCGCCCGGCCACCGCCTCGGCTCGGCGGATCCGCGATAGCAGCAGCGCCGGCGCCGCCTCGGGCTCCGGGCAGGTTCAGGATCTCATCCACCCCGCCGCAACTCGGCGTTCGCCCGCTTGAGCCGCTTGAGCTCCGCAGACTCCTCCGCGCTCTGGACGCCCTTCAGGCTCGCCCGACCTGCATCTCCAGGTAGACCGGATTTCACCGAACCCGGTGTACTCCCCGGCGTGGGGGTCTACGAACTCGGGCGGTGAGCGTGGAGTAGGTCGGCTACGGCTTCGGCCACCTGGTCGGCTCCTGCGAAGAAGGTGAAGGCGGGGGCCGGATTGGCCTCGAAGCAGAACCAGTCGCCTTCCGGGGTCATGCGCAGGTCGATGCCCGCGACGACCAGCCCCAGGGCTCGGGCCAGGGCCACGCAGCGTTCAGGGAGGTCGCCGGGCAACTCGACCGTGCTCTGCTTCAGGGCCGCGTCGCGAACTCGGTAGTCGACGGCGTCGGAGGCGAGCCGGACCGCGAAGGTCCGGTCGCCGACGACGTGGACGCGTACGTCCTCGCCCGGGATGTGCCGCTGGAAGAACGTGGGGCAGGTGGCCAGGCGGGCCATCCTGCCGGGGTCGTGGACGTCGGCGAGCGCGACGCGGGCGCGGATGCCGCTGCCGGGCTTCACCACGACCGCCCCGTGCTCGCCGGCGAACTCGGCGAGGGCCTGGGCGTCGTCGGTGACCAGGCTGGGCGGCACCGCGAAACCGGCCGCCTCGACCAGCAGGCCCTGGCATGCCTTGGCGGCGTTGGTCGCCGACGCCGACGGGCGGTTGACCACCAGGGCGGGCGCGTGGTCGGCCCAGGCGCACAGGGCGGGCGCGGCGCGGCGGGCGTACCGGGTCAGGGCCGTACGCGCCGGGGATCTGGTGACGGCGGGCAGCCGGGCCGCGTCGTAGGGGCGCAGGTACGCCGCCGTCACGCCGGCGAGGTTCCACGAGGCGCCCGCGGTGCGCACGGTGCCGGACGTCACGGTCATCGGGCGGCGCTGATCCAGGACGAGGGGGTCGGCGCCGCGCGCGTGCAGGGCCCTCAGGACCTGGGCGAAGGGGCGTTCTTCCGGGTGTCCCCAGAGCAGGATCATCGTGCCCCTTCCGTGATCAGGGCGCCGAGGGCGGCGGTGACCTCGCCGTCCGCGGCCTGCCACCAGGGCTCGACGCCGTGGACGCACCAGCCGCGGTCGGGTTCACGGGCCAGGCGCACGCACAGGACCGTGGCGTCCAGGGTCTTGGCGAGGGTGCGAACCAGTTCTGCGGCGGCCGGGTCGGCGCCGTCGGGCAGGATCCGGTCGCCGACCAGGGTGAGGCGGGTCTCGGCCCTGGAGCGGGCCGCGACGGGCAGGCCCGCCTCCACCGCGGCCCAGCGGACGTCGCCCGGGTCCAGGCCGCGGCCGCACAGCGAACCGGGCACCGGGCGGTTGACGACCAGCGCCGGGGCCTGGAGCCAGAGCGCCAGCAGCGCCGTCAGCTCGGCCGCGACGAAGCTCCGTTCGGGTCCGGCGATGTGCGGCAGGTCCCACGGGGTGACCGCGGGCAGGCAGGCCAGCACGGCGGTGACGTCGCCGGCCGCCAGCGTCCCCCGGCGGGTGCCGAGGGTGGCGGCGGGCAGGTCGGCGGGGTCGCAGCGGGTGCCGGGGCCGGCGAGAACGCGGGGGGTCACGAGCCGCGCCCCGCCCAGCCCCCGCAGCAGGGGCCGGGCCGGGCGGTGGCCGCTCCCGGAGACGATGACGATCACCCGTCCTCGGGCCCGTCGTCGTAGAGGTGGCCGCCGACGTCGGGACGGTCGTCGGCGGAGATCCACGGGGTGGCGCCGGGCCCGTCGGCGGGGGCGCCGGACCCGGCGGCCTCGGTCAGCGGGAACTCGCGGTCCTTCTCCTTGAAGGCGACCTTGTCCGGGTCGATCTTCTCGATGTCGGGCTTCTCGGTCTCCTTCGGGTCCATCACGTTGACCTCCTTGGTGATCGCCTGGGTCGCGCAGAGCACGGTGATCGTGTGCCGGCCGACCGGGAGGTTCAGCGAGACGCCCGGCGAGACGGTGGAGCCCTTGGGCACGGAGGTCGTGCCCCATGTGCTGTTGCCCAGCCGGACGGTGACCGGCACCGCGCGCGGCGCCGCGGCGTTCAGCACGGCCCGGATGGACGCCGCGTACCCCTGGACCCAGGTGGTCGGGAAGGCCGCGCCGTTGCCCTGCGTCACGTCGACCATGCCCGCGACGACCACCGAGTAGGACGGCGACATGGCGCCGAAGGGCGCGGTCTGCGCCATCTGCATCCGCAGCTGGTAGGTGCCCGGGGTGTCGGGGTGGAGCTGCGCCCCGGCGCTGGTGGTCTCCCCTGGCCGCACCGGGTTGGTGCTCAGGGACATGTCGGTCGGGCTCAGCGGGTCGCCCGACGCGCCGTGCAGGTTGATCATCCGGTGGCCCATCTCCCGGTACCAGCCGGCGGTACCGGTGTTCTGGATGGTGAACCACACGTACGGGCTGTCCCCGGCGACGATCGTGCCGGGCGGCATGGACGCCGCGACCGTGGCTGACAGCTGGGTGCCGGTGACCTGCGCGACCGTGATCGTGCGGTCCGGGGTCGGCTGGCCCCAGGTCTCGGTGACGCCGCCCGGGATGCCGCCGACCATGGTCACCTTGCCCATCCGGAACGAGCCGGTGAGCGTGGTGGGGCTGGTCCCGCCGGCCGCCGGGAAGGTGATCGTCACCTCCTGGCCGGGCTGCACCACCAGAGGTACGGGGATCGCCGTCAGGCGCTCGGTGCTGTAGTTCGCCTTGACGTAGACGAGCTGGACGAACCCCCCCACCGGCAGCAGGGCGTGCCCGGCCTCGGGCCGCCACGCGCTGTTGCCGGTATTGCGGACCCGCACCGTCAGGGTCTCCACCTGGGAGGTGTACATGGTCTGCGGCACGCTGATCGACGTCGCGGTGGCGTCGAAGAGCGGGGTGTCGATGTCGACCGGGCGGATCTTCCACTGCTGGTTGGGCAGCCCCTGGTACTCGGTGACCACCGTCCGCGGGCCGTTCTCCATCCATTCGGGCCCGCCGTCGACGCTCAGGCACCGGGTGGTGCCCTTGAGGTAGATGACCACGTGGCCGTCTCCGGTGGAGACCGGCTGCCAGAGCTGGGTGGCGGCGGGCGCGCCGGGCTGCGGCGGCGGGGCCTGGAACACCGCGGACAGGTCGGGCTTCTCCAGGGGGCCGGCGGTCAGCAGCAGCCCGCTGTTCCAGGCGGCGATGGTGAAGTAGGCGTGGTCGTGCCACCGGAACGCCCACTGCTGGTTGGTGCCGCCGTGCAGCGGCCAGGTGATGATCGGGACGTAGGGGTCGACGACGTGGGCGCCACCGGTGACGTCGAGGTACTGTCCGTTGTGCCGGGCGGCCACGGTGTGGCGGCGGTACCCGTCCTTGGGCTCGTAGGTGCCGGGGTTGGACGGGTCGAAGATCTTGATCTCCGGGATGCCCGTCTCGGGGAGGGTGAGCAGCGGGTCGGCGAGGTCGCCCGCGGTGGTGGTGGTCAGGGCGGGGCGGCCCTCGGCGTCGGTGACGACGCGGATCTGGCGGGCGTCGCCCTGCGGCATGCCGGCCGGGTGGCCGTTGACGCGGGGCTGCATCCAGAAGTCGAACCGGCCGCTGCGGATCAGCTCCATGGTGTTCTGGGCGCTCAGCGACCAGGACCGGCCGCCGTTGGAGCCGCCGACGCGCTTGATCGGGCTGCCGGGCACGATCCGGGGCACCTGGCTGACCGCCTCGACGTCCACGCGGACGGCGTACTGCTCCCAGCTCGCGTCGACCAGGCCCAGCCGCAGCCAGCCCTCCTCGACGCGGGGCGCCCGGACCGGCGGGCTGCCCTCGGCGGCGCCGGCGCCGCCGGGCGGCAGCACCGTCACCTCGTCTGCGGCCCAGGTGTAGGGGTCGGCGCGGTGCAGCCACGTCCAGGTGCCGTGTACGTCGGCGGGCAGCGGCAGCCGGCGGTGCTCGGCGTCGGCCAGGACCGGGCCGTGCCGGAACGTCGGCGTCATCTTCGCCAGCGGCTCGGCCACCCAGGAGCGGCGCATGCCGACGGCCTTGGCGGGCAGCAGCCCGGTCCGCACGTGGACCTGGCAGTTGGGCGCCACCAGCAGCGTCAGCGGCACCGGGACGCCGGGCCGCACGATCAGCGGGTCGCCGGTGACGTACCGTTCGGCCAGCGGCTCGCCGGACTCGCGGGCGGCCTCCAGCACGGCCGGGTCGATGACCCTCAGGATGCCGGGGTCGTCGCCGGCCAGGTAGCCGACCAGGCCGTCCTCGAACCTGTCCAGGGCGCCCAGCGCCACCTCGATCGGGACGCCGCCCAGGGCGGGGTCGGCGGCCGGGTCGTCGACCTCGACCAGCAGCTCGGCGCGCAGCACCGCGACGGGGTGGCCCAGCAGCATGGCGAGGTGCTCCTCGCCGGCCTCGCCGGTGAAGTCGATCGTCCACCAGGTCGTGTCGATGACCTTGAGCAGCGACGACAGCGCCGTCGGGTCGTAGGGGCCGCCGCGACGATCGGCCCCGACGACGCCGGAGGCCAGCCCGGCCAAGGCCGGGTGCCCGATCGCGTCGGCCGGGTCGGCGCCCAGCCGGCCGGGGCGGCCGGGCCGGGCGGGGTCGTCCTCCCAGACGGTCGCGCCGGTGCCGTCGGCGCGCAGCCGGCCCAGGCCGCCTCCGGCGGGGTCGAAGAACTCCGCCGAGCCGTCCACGAAGTCGGGCATCAGGAACCCGGCGACGGGGCTGATGGTGTCGTCGGCCTCGACGGTGGCGCCGGCGGCGTTGGTGCGGCCGTCGGCGGCGACGTAGCGCAGGATCACCCGCGCCGGTGCGGTGAAGCGGGGCGCCAGGACGAGGGTGCCCGGGTCGTCGTCGGCGGCCGCGGACGGCGGCACGAGCGTCGGCGGCCCGGCGGAGCGGGCGCCCGAGGCCATCTCGACGACCTGGCCGTAGGTGTCCACCAGCCGCAGCCGGGTCAGCTTCGTGCGGCCCGCGCGCAGCGGCGCGGGAGGGGTGAGCAGCGGCGGGCGGGTGTCGCCGCCGACCAGGTCGCCCTGCTGCTCGCCGCGCAGCATGCTCATCAGGCCGTCCAGGCGGCCGCCGAGCAGGTCGAGCAGCTCGACGTCGGCGGGCGCGGCGGCGGGGCCGGCCATGCCGGTGGCGACGGCCTTGCGCTGGGCGCGCAGGGTCGCGCCGGCCAGCACGGACGCGGGGCCGGCGGCCAGCGGTGCGCGGCCCTGGAACGTCCTGGCGGGCTCGGCCACCGCGGGCGGGGGCGCCCCCTCCAGGTCGGTGTCGCCGAGCCGCCAGCCGGTCGCGGCGAGTGGCTCGTAGCGCAGCTCCCAGTCGGCGTGCAGCGGGTTCCACGGGCGCGCGGGCGGGGTGACCGCGACCGGTGAGGGCAGCGCGCCGCCATTGGCCGCCGGGGGCAGGGAGGGGTCCCAGGTCGCCCACCAGTCGGTGCGGGCCAGGGCCGGGGACCGCTCGCCGCCGACGGGCGGCGGGGCCGAGCCGGGGTCCAGCGCGGCCAGCTCGACCATCAGGTCCTGGCACAGCGCCGGGACGCCGGTACGCAGGACGCTCCCGTCCAGCCGCCCGGCGGGCGCGCCGCCGCTGCCGTCGGCGGCGGCGCCGAGGCTGGCGACCGTCTGGCCGCCGAGCCGGACGGTGAGGCGGGCGTCGCCCTCGAACCGGCCGTCGCCGCCGTGCTTGAAGCTGCGGCCGCCGCCCTGCACGACCAGCACCGGGTCGGCGGCCTCGAACAGCCGGGGCCGGGCCCGCTCGACGCCGACGAACTGCCCGGCCACGGTGGTGCCCGCGGCCGCCGAGGCGGCGGGTTCGGCGGCCGGGCGAGGGTCGGCGGCCTGCCAGATGGTCTCCTGGTGCGGGACGTCCGGGGCGGCGCCGAACCGCATCGCGTGCAGCGCGGCGGTCAGCCGGGACTCCCCGTCGGGGCTGGTGCCGCCGCCGGTGGCGCCGGCGGCCTCGCCGTCGGCCTGGGCGAGGAACGCGCGGACGGCGGTCAGCCGGGCGGGGTCGCCGCCGTCCTCGGCCGACAGCGCGGCCAGGGCGTCCACCAGCGACTCGGCCAGGGCCAGCCGGATCGCCCCCGGGTCGGGCCGGTAGTCGGTCTCTGCGGACAGGACGCCGCCCAGGTCGCCGTTCCAGCCGGTGCCGGGCCAGCCGATCGACACGGCGCTGCCGTGCAGGATGAGGCCGGTGGGCGTGGGCGCCAGCCCGTTGTACTGGTCCCCCGGCAGCCGCCAGCGCTGGTCGGCGAGGTGGTCGGTGAACGCCTTCCAGCCCGCGGTGTCGGCGCGGCGCAGGGGGTCGAGCTCGGGGTGGGCGTACCAGCCGCAGACCAGGTAGGCGACGGGCCCCTCGGCGTCGGTGAGGGGATCGTGGAAACCGAGCCTGCCCTCGACGTTGTCGTAGTACGCCGCCCAGCCGAAGTCCCCGTGGCCGAGCGCGGTGAGCGGCTTGGCGGGCACCGCGCCGGGCGCGGGCGCGGACCACTGCTCCAGCGGAGTCACCGTGGGCGGGGTGCCGGGCGCGGCCCCGGCGGCGTCCAGGATCCAGGCGCGGACGGCGCGGGGCTTGGGGCCCGCCTTGGCCGACAGCCTGGCCACCAGCCACCGCTCGGGCAGGGCGGGGAAGACCACCGGCCCCGGTTCGCCGCCGGTGGGCGGCGCCTGCTCGGCGTGGGTGAGCGCGTCGGGGACCGCCCAGTGCAGGTAGGCGCCGGTGGCGCGGGGCGCCGCGCGGTCGGTGAACGGGTCGGCCTGGAGCATCTGGACCGCGTCGCCGCCGGGGACGGGCTCGCGCATGGCGGTGTCGGCCCACTGCGCCGGGCCGTCGCCGGCGCGCAGGGCCAGCACGTCCAGCGCGACCGGGACCAGCAGCCATGAGGCGGCGTCGGGCGCGGCGGCCGTGGTGAGGACCGGCTGTGATTCGTGCACGTTCTCCCCCGGGGTGCGGCGTCCCGCGTCGCCGCTCATTCGAAGACCTGCCGGTACGGGCGGCTCAGCAGCGCGGCGGCGAGCGGTCCCGGGCCGGCCCTGCCGCCCCGGCCCGGCTGCTTGGCCACATCGGCGGCCAGCCTGACGATGTCGACGGTCTGGGGCGCGCGCATCTGGACCGGGACGTTCGCCCCGGCCGTGTTCGGCGCCGGCGGGACGACCAGCCCCCCGGTCTGGGGATCGACGTGGAAGCCGTGGCCCAGTTCGCGGTGCGGTTCCTCGATCCAGACCGCGGACGGCACCTGCGGCCACAGCACCAGCAGCAGCGTCGGCGCCAGTGCCTCGAACCGCAGCGGCTCGATCGGGTCGAGCCCCGCGGGCTTGGCGTCGCGCGGAGGCACCGGATCGGCGAACGCCAGGATCTGCGACGTCGGCCACTGCGCCACCAGGGTGGAGCGCAGCAGCATTCCCGCCACCGGCCCCGAGGCGGCGGCGGTGCGCATCCTGCTCCGGTACAGCTCGGTGTGCCGGGCGGCGAGCGCGCTCGCCCGGCTGCCCGTCCCGCCGACGCTCAGCACGCCCTCGGTCAGCGCCTCCAGCCACTCGCCGTCCACGATGAAGAAGCGGACCGACTCCTCGGGCAGCAGGGCCGGGTCTGGGACGATGTGGTCGAACGGGATGCCCATCAGCCGGTGGTAGCGGTCGACGGCCTCGGTGACGGCCTGCGGCGGCTCGCCGGCGCTCAGCCCCTCGGCCGCCGCCATGCCCCGCTTGAGCGCCGCGCGCCCTGCCTCGCTCATGACCGTCCCTCCGCTGCGGTTCCGGCGTCCTGCGGGAGCGCGCCGTTGGGTGTGCCGCCGTCGGCGCCGGGCGCCTCCGCCGGGGTGAGCGCGCCGTCGCGCCGGGCGTGCAGGCGGCGGACGCGATCGGGGACGCCCCAAGGGTCGGCGGTCGCGCCCGACAGGCGCGCCACCGTCTCGGCCGCGACGTCGCCCGGGGTGGATCCGGCCGCGAACGCGGGCGGGCCCAGGCCCGACATCAGGTCGCGGCGGCGCCACTCGCTCAGCTCGCGGACCAGGGACCGGTCGGCGGCGGCCAGCAGCCGGCCGAGCGTGCGGGCGGTGGACAGGCTCACGTCCGTCTCAGCCTCGGCGGCCACGGCCGGCTCGTCGGCGACGCCCACGATCGGGCCCCGGTACAGGGCGACGCCCGGCGTCCCGTCCCGGCGGGTGTGGTCCAGGCGGGCGGGGTGCCCGGCGGACAGGCCGAACGCGGCCGCGTTCTGCGCGACGCCCGCCGCGACCTTCTGGAAGGTGCCCGAGCTCCCGGACTTGAACGTCCAGTCGTGCAGTACCGGCAGGGTGACGGTCGCCGGGACACTGCCGCGGTCCAGGACGGCGCCGTGGTCGGCCAGCGAGACCAGGCACATGTTGTAGGCGCGCCCTGCGACCGGGAGGCGGCCGGTCATCACCACCGCGACCCATCCGTCGTCGTCGCGGGCGGTGTCCGGGCCGCCGGGGGCGACCTGGCGGGCGTGGCACAGCAGCGGCACCTCGGCCCGCAGGGGCAGCGCGGCCCGAGCCACGTCCGCGCTCATCGACACCGTCGTGTAGCGGGTGCCGTCCGGCGCGGCCACGTTGCGGTTGATGGTGGCCTCGTTCACGTCCAGTAGCAGCAGCGCCAGCCACGGAGTGCTGGTGGAGGGGGCCACCGCCTTCTCCCAGGGCAGGGTGCGGCGGCGCAGCACCACATGCCCCAGCGTGGTGGTGTAGGCCCCCGCTGAGTCGGGCGGCGGGTACACCGACAGGATCTCGCTGGGGTCCAGCCGGTACTTCGCCCCGGCCACCTTGACCCACCGGTCCTCGGTGAACACCTCCAGCGGCTGCGCGCCCGCGTGGTCGGCGGTGGCGCTGTGCTCGACGGTGGTGGTCACCCGGACCCGGTAGGTGTCGTCGCGCAGTCCGGGGGCGACTCCGTCGTAGAAGTCGATCCGTCCCGGTTCCAGTTCGGTCATTTCCGTCCCCCGTCGTTGTCGGCGGCGGCCCAGCGCACCACGGCGGGCCGCGTCCCGGCCGCGGCGAGCGCTTGGCCGGCCCCTTCGTCGGCTGCCTCGTCCTCGCGCCGCGCGACCGCGTGCACCGCGACCGCGGACCAGCCGCCGGGCAGTTCCAGATCCACCTGCACCGGCAGGTCCGCGCCGTGGTCGCGGGGCGGCACCTGGACCAGCAGGCCCATCCCCGAGGCGGTGCGCAGGGCCTCGCCGCGGACGGTGCGGCCGTCGATGGTGACGGCGCCGTCCAGGTCGGCGGCGGCCCCGGCGGTGCCGTCAGCGCGCTCCACCAGGACCTGCACGACCGTGGTGGCCGGTGGCAGCAGCGTCCGGCAGCCGCCCCGGTTCCGCAGCAGGTCTCCGGCGCTGAGCAGGACGACCTGGTCGGGCGCGGCGGGCATCGGCACCGGGCCGTCCGGCAGCAGCGTCGCCCGCCCGGCCAGCGCCACACCCGGCAGCACCTGGACGACGGGCGTCCCGACATGCCAGCCCGGGGCCCCGGCGGGCAGGCCCGCCACGTCGCCGACCATGACGTGCGAGGTGCCCTCCGGCGGGGTGAACGCCTTGGCCGCGGCGTCCACGACGCGGTCGGCCAGCACGTGCCCGGACCCGGACACGCACACCACCCGCGCCCGGCCGTGCTCGACGGCCAGCCGCGCGCGCTCCCCGGCGGAGACGCGCCACACGTACCCCGTCTCGGGGGCGAGCGCGACGGCGTCGTCGGTCGCGGCGAGCGCGGCCAGGGGCGCCGGTGCGGGCCTGGTCACCCGGCGGCCGCCGGGGTGCACCACCCCGATCAGCCTCGGCCCCGGGGCAGCCGGCGTGCGGCGGGTCGGGGCGGGCGGCGCCGGTTCGGCGGTCAGGGCCGTGGCCGCCCGGGCGCGCCCGGCGGGCGCCCCGAACGGCAGCGGGGTGCTGACGGCGGTGATCTCGGGCCGGACCGTCACCGGGGCACCGGTGGGGGTGGTGATGAAGTCCAGGTCGACGCCGCCGAGCGCGGACAGGCCGTCCACGTTCTGCGGCTGGTCGCCGGGGGCGGGGGCGGGCTGCCACAGCGCCGCCTGGAAGCCGCCCTGCCGCGGCGTCACCACCATCGAGTTCGGCGCGGCGCCGTTCGATCCGGTTACCGCGACCTGGTGGGTGACGCGGAAGTACGGCAGGACCTTGTTCCCGCACGGCGTCGGGTGCAGCGGGGCGGGCCCGCCGACGGTGATGCCGGTGAGCGGGACCGCGGTCTCGCCGACCTTGGCGCGCGTCGCCGGGATGCGGCTCTCGGTGCGCAGCCGCGCCGCCGCCTGGACCGGCCACGGGTTGGCCTGTGACCCGTCGGGCGGGTTCGCGCCGGTCGCGGCCGGGCCGGTGTCGGCCGCGGCGCCCGCCGAGACCGCCACCACCGCCGGGCCGGTGGGCCCGGCCAGGTAACGGCGGCTGAAGGCCAGCCAGGTCAGGTACGCCGGCGGGGGCGGTACCGGGTCGCCGATGTGCACCGTCACCGAGGCGACCGCCAGGTCGACCCGGGCGCGGCCGTGCAGCGGCGGCCCCTCGATCTGGAGCGACACGCCCAGGCTGACACTGACCCGGATCGTCACACAGGCGATGAAGCACACCCGCAGCCGGAACGTCGCGCCGACCTCCACGCCCATGTCGACGCGGTAGTAGAACGGGTCCCAGCCCAGCAGGACGTCCAGCCACGCGGTGAACCACAGCCGGACGATGTCGGTGTTGTAGGCGGCCTCGATCCGGCCGCCGAACATCATGAACCCGGGCACGACGGCGAAGTACGCCTCACCCTTGACCGAGATCTCCTTGGAGACCGCCCAGCGGATGCCGACGCGCGGCACCACCGGGAAGCCCTCGGGGTCGAACCACGGCGAGTAGCCGCCGATGGTCAGCACGAACCGGCGTTCGCGGAACCAGATGACGAACGCGAAGCCGCCGGTGAGCTGGCAGTCGCGCGACAGCAGCCAGGAGTTGTCGGTGAGCTGGGCGCGGATGGACAGCAGGCTCTCGGTGGAGTCGAACCGGGCGTTGATCGCGAGCTCGACGTTGGCGATGGCCGGCCCGGCCATCGGCAGCACCATGCGCGAGACGCCGAGCAGGCCGACCTGGAAGCCGCGGTCGAGGGCGGCGTAGGCGACCGCGCTGGTGTGCACCAGCTCGAAACTGGAGAACCGCACGCCCGCCGCGACCCAGTGGCTGCCCCGGCGGGCCGGGGCGACCTTGCGCAGCGCGGCGAGCTGCGATTCGGGGTCGCGGGGCTGCCCGACGCCGCCTTCCTGGACCGCCTGCACCAGCGGGAAGGACGCGGCGGCGATCGGGTCGGTGGGGACCACCAGCGCCCGGTTGTAGCCGACGCCGCCCGCCAGGCCCTCGACGAACAGGTAGGGCGGGCCGCCCAGCGCGAACGGCAGCGCGACGAACACGAACAGCGAGGTGACGCCGTCGGCGCCCTTGGAGTAGCCGCCGATCGCGGTGAAGCCGCGGCCTGCCACGTCGACCGACAGTTCGCCGGTGTACTCGGCGACGCCGTCGGCCACCGTCCGGGTGAGCCCGCCGGCGACCCGCACCGAGGGCAGGTCCAGCGAGACCGCCAGGCCGTCCAGGCCGACCTCCCACTCGCCGGGCTCGGCCAGGTCGTCCAGCGGGACCAGCAGCCGCAGCCCGTCCGGTTTGATCGACATGCCGGCCAGGGCGAGGCTGCCGTCGAAGAACAGCGCGACGGCGTCGGGGTGGCCGGCGTGCTCGGGGCCGGTGAGCTTGCGGTGGGCCAGGCCGAGCTGGTCCAGGTGCAGCGGGCCGAACGACTTCTGCACCGGGAGCCAGCGAGGCTCGGCGTTGTCGGTGCCGTTCAGCACGACCTGCGGCCCGGTCGGGCCGGAGGCGACCACCACGTCGATCGGCGGGTTGGCAGGGGTGCCGTCGCCGGTCCCGGGCGCCAGAATCCCGCCCGTGACCGGGTCGTTGGCAGGGCCCGGGGCGGTCAGCAGCGGCAGGCCCAGCCCACCGAGCACGGCCGCCGCCCCCAGCGAGCCCGCGGTGGTGGCGCGGCGCGGGGTCCCGCCGACCGGCAGCGCGACCTCGGCGCGGACGAAGCCGGACGCGTGGCCGAGGCGGACGCCGCCCGCGTCGATGACGGCGGCGCCGTCGCGGCGCCGCACCGTCGCGCCGACTCCGCCGAACCGCAGCGCGGGGACCAGGCCCGGCGCCGTCCCGGCGGTGTCCAGCAGCATCAGCGTCACGCCGTTCTCCGCCGCCGGCCAGGCGACGCCCGTTGCGGCGGGCAGGCCCGCATGCAGCTCGACCCGGTACTCCCCGGCGGTGATCTCGGCCTGGCCGGTGAGGCGCAGGCCCAGCAGGGTTCCGGAGCGGGCCAGGCCCAGCCCCAGGCCGCCCGGCAGCGGGACGGCGACCCCGTCCAGCACGCCGAGCAGGTCCCGCAGTGCGGCCGCCGGGCCGGGCAGCGGCAGCAGCCGGTCCTGGTCGTCCACGACCTTGGCCGCGCGCAGCAGGTCCCGGGTGTTCCTGCCGGTGGGGCCGTCCCACAGGGGGCGCGACAGCCAGGTGTCGGCCGCCCGCATCATCAGCCGGGTCGCCAGCGGGACGACCCACGACCGGGCGAGCCGGGCCGCGTCGGCGGCGGTGATCGCCGCCGGGACGGGGGCGAGCGCGACGACGACCTGGTCGTCGCCGAGCGGGCGCAGGGTGACGCGCAGCCGTCCGTCCGAGCCCGCCGACAGGTCCAGCCGGGGCGTCAGCACGATCCCGGCGCCGGTGTCCAGGCGGGTCGCGAGCCGGGCGGCGGCGGTGAGGGCCGTGCCGGAGCGGCCGACCGTCACGTCGGCGGTGACCCCGGCGCTGACCTGCCCGCCGGCCGGTGTCTGGAGGTTCAGGCCGGTCAGCCCGACCAGCAGGGCGGGCTGGGCCGAGCCGGGGACGGCGACGGCGTCGAGGACGAGGTTCCCGCCCAGGACCGGGGTGGACACCCGCAGCGCGCCGGGCGCGGGCGAGGAGACGATGCCTCCGAGCAGCCGGCCCA
Organism: Actinomadura citrea; assembly: GCF_013409045.1. Classification (NCBI taxonomy): domain Bacteria; kingdom Bacillati; phylum Actinomycetota; class Actinomycetes; order Streptosporangiales; family Thermomonosporaceae; genus Actinomadura; species Actinomadura citrea. The sequence continues at coordinate 5,454,206 of NZ_JACCBT010000001.1, forward strand.
GCAGTGTGGCGGTGGCGCTCACCCCGGCGGCGGTGATGCCGTCCGGGGAACCCGGCGCCGCCCGGACCAGCCGGGCGAGCCGGTCGCCCCGGGCGGCGAAGCCGTGCCCCGGCCCCGCGGCGGGGTCGTAGACGCCCAGCGCCGCGGCGACGGCGAGGGCGTCCGACAGCAGCGGGGAGGGCGCGGGCGACGCCGCCGCGGCGGTCAGGCCGTCCAGCACCTCGGGCAGCAGGCGCGCGGCCTGCGCCGCGACGAGCTCGGCGACCCCCTTGACGGCGGGCAGCAGGTGGACGGTGGTCTCCGCCCCGGAGAGCGTGAAGGCCAGCACCGGGCCGTCGGGGCCGTGCCCGGCGATGACGCGAACGCTCCCCCAGCTGCCCGGCAGCGGCAGGTCGACCTCCAGGGTGCCGCCGACGGCGGCGTGCCGGCGGGCGAGCGTGACCGCCGCCGACAGCGCCAGGGTGATCCCACTGATCGCGACGGGCGAGTTGGTGGCCAGGGAGAGCCTGGTCCCGCCCGCCGGGGCCGCGTCGGCCCGCACGATCAGGTTGCCGGGCAGCACCAGCGGCCGGGCCGCGTCGCGGGCCAGGCCGGCGGCGTCGGCGAGGTCGGTCAGGACCCCGTTCAGCGCCGCCGGGTCGGGCGTTCCCGATCCGGCGCCGCCCAGCAGGTTGTCCAGCAGCCAGCCCGCCGGGTCGTGCAGCAGCCGCGACAGCGCGGCGGCCGGACCGAACCCGCCGATGACCCGTTCGAGCAGGCCGGTCAGGCAGACGTCGGCGATCAGGCGCGGCACCAGCGGGGCCAGCGCGGCGCGCAGCTCGGCGGGCCCGGCGTCCAGCGGCAGCGGCGCGTCCAGCCACGGCGCGTGCAGCCGGGGCGCGCCGGTCGGCCCCCGGTCCAGCCCGACGCCGGCCAGGGACAGGGCGCAGTCCGCGGTCGCCGCGCCGCCGAGCTCGACCTCGCCGTCGCCGCGGAACCGGCCACCGGCCGCGGTGGTCAGCCCGGCGCCGGTGGTGCGGACCGCGACCCGCCACGGGTCCGGGGTGACGACCAGCTCGACCGGCAGGTCCGGGGAGCGCCAGCGCCACGGCCCGGCCCCCGCCGCCGCGCCGGCGTCGCGGACCAGGCCGTACAGGCCGGTGCCGCGGTCCAGCAGCGGGACCAGCCGGGGCCCCAGGTAGGCGCCGGGGTCGGCGGCCAGCGCGGCGAACGCGTCGGTGATCCAGACCTTGCCCGTCCCGTCGGTGCCGGTCAGGCCCAGGTCGGTGAGCAGGTTCAGGAACGCGGCCGGCTCGCCGCCGGCCGGGTCCTCCCGGCCGAGCGCGTCGATGAGGCGGGCCAGCAGCGGCGCGGTGCGCGGGTCGTCCAGGCCCGCGGCGTGCGACCAGCGGCCGCCGAGGGCGGCGTCGCGGAGCACGACGTCCAGCACCGGCGCGCCGGAGTCACCGGGCACTGTGACGGTGGCCTCCAGGGTCCCGATCCGCGCCCCCGTTTCGGGGACGGCGCCGGTCTCGGTGTCCAGCAGCGGCCCGCCGGCGCGGGCCAGCCGTACCCGGGCGACCAACCCGGCCCGCGGCGCCGGCGGCTCGGGCGCGCCGGCCACGACCGGGACTCGGCCCAGGTCCAGCCGCACGTCGGCCTCGACGGAGACCGCGCCGGCCGGCCCGGGGGGCTTGGGCAGCCCGATCCGCACTCCGTGGGCCAGGTGGGTGACCTGCTCACCGGGGGCTCCGGCGGCCGCGGCGCCGGCGACCAGGTCGGCCAGCCGCGTGGCCAGCGTGCCGCCGGGCAACTCACCGGTGATGGCCAGGACGGGGATGCCGCGGACGTCCGGCGGTGTCGCCGGAACCGCGGCGAACCGGGCGGCGGGCAGCAGCCCTGGCCCCTCCACCGCGACGGTCGCGGCGGGCAGTTCCCGCCCGTACGGGTCCAGGTCGTCCTGCGTGGGTGCCAGGAACACGAGCATGTCGTCCGCGCCCTCGGCGCCCAGGCCGTACGGCGCGACCCCGCGGACGAGCCGGGCGGCGTTGCGCACGCCGGGGCCGGTCAGCGCGCTGACGTCCACCGGCTTCAGCGGCGTGCCGAGCGTGACCAGCCCGAGCACCGAGGTGGCCGGCTCGGCGGCCAGGTCCGCGACCAGCCTGCGGGCGGCCACGCCCGCGACCGAATGGGCGACCAGCACCGTGCGCCCGCCGGGCCGCGCGACGGCGATCCGGTCCAGGACGCGGCGCAGCTGCGCGGCCTGGTGGACGGCGGTGTGCTCCGCCTCCTCCCCCAGCCGCACGACGTAGACCGGCGCCGCGCCGATGGTGCTCAGGTCGGCGTGCAGCGGGTCGGGGACGCCGCGCAGGTCGACGGTCGCGACCGCGGCGGACGCGGGCAGCGGCCCGCCGGGCCCGGTGGCCGCGGCGACCAGGCCGGACCAGCAGTCGTCCCCGGCGAACGAGGGCGCGACCAGCACGACCGACCAGGGCACGGTGCCCAGGCCGGCGGTCAGCGAGCGCACCGTGCCGAGCGCGGCCCGGATGGCGTCGCGGGACCGGGGCAGCATGTGGTGCGCCGCGGTAACGGGAGTCGCCACCTCAGCGGAGCCGGGGCCGCGCCCGGCCGCGCCCGCCGGGACGACGCCGTCGCCCTCGGCGAACAGGTCCCGCAGCAGCCGCAGCGACCCGAGGGCCTCGGTGCCCGAGCCGAGCGCCGCGGTGGCCTCGCCGACGAACGGCCCGAGGTCGGCGGCGAGGTCGGCCACGTAGTCCAGGTCGGTGGTGTCGAGCGTCTCGCTCTCCAGGCGCGCGGTCACCGCCCCGGCCCATTCCGGGGGCGGCCCGCCGGGCAGCGTCCAGGTGAGCAGTTCGGCGGCGGGCCGGTCGTGCGGCTGGAGTGGCACGGTCCAGGGGTCGGCGGCGGTGCCGTGGCCCGCCGGGGCGGGGCCCGCCGCGCCGATGTCCTCGAACAGGCCCACCCGGTCGGTGAGGAAAGCCTGCAACGGCCACCGGGCCTCGGACAGGTAGGGCAGGCCCGCGGCGGTGACACCCGCCTGCGCGGAGACCAGGGCGGCGGCCCAGGAGCGCAGCGCTTCCAGCGGCCGCTCCAGCAGGGAGCCGGCGTCGGCGGGGTCGGGAGGCTCGATCGCGGGGGCGCCCTCAGGCAGCCGCGCCGAGCGGCCCATGCCCAGGATCGACGGCAGCAGGCCGGCGCCCGGGCCGCCCCAGGAGGCGGCCGCGCGGGCGACGACGGCGCGCAGCACGTCCACCGCCTGGACGGGGCTGATGGCCAGGCCGAACGTGCCGCTGGAGGCGTCGGCGTCGGCCGGCAGCCGCAGCGTGCCCAGGTCGAGCTGCTCGCCGGCGACGGTCAGCCGCACGTCCTCCAGGGTCACCTGCGCGGTGAGCGGCCTGCCGGGCGCCCAGGCGGCGAAGGCGCGCAGGTCGCCGGTGGCCAAACCGAGGTCGCCGTCCAGCTCCTCGCCGGGCGGGGTGACGGCCAGGTCGGCGCGGACGCCGCCCAGCCAGCGGACGCCACCGCCCTCGGGCGCCAGGTCGGCGGCCAGCAGCGCGGCCTGCGCCGACACCGCCCAGGCGGTGTCGGCCTGCGCGGCGGACGCGAGGCGCAGCCGCAGCCCCAGGTGCAGGCGGGGCGCGCCGGCGGTCCCCTCGTCCCACAGGGCGAGAGCGAAGCCGCCGGTCGCGGCGGTGATGCCGGGCCACCAGCCGAGCGGCAGGACCCAAGGGTCGGCGGCGGTGCCGGCACCGCTCACCGGTGCCAGGTCGCCCGGGCGGCCCGAGCCGAGCAGCCCGCCGATCGCGGCGAGCAGGCGGCGCCAGCCGTCGGCGGTCTGCCGCAACTCCCGGTAGTAGGCGGCCAGCTCGCGGGTCGGCGCGGTGGCCAGGCCGCCGATGTCGGTGCCGGGGGTCATGGCCAGGCCCAGCAGCGTCCGGACCGCGCCGGCGAACGGCCCGGCGGCGCCGAGGCCCTCCTCCAGCGCGTCCTCCAGCGCGCCGGCCGCGGCGCTGCCGAGCGAGGACGCGTCGGTCAGGTCCAGGCGGGGGAACACGTGGTCGGGGGTGACGACGTCGCGCAACTCCAGCACGGGGCCGAGCCCGGAGGCGTCGTAGCGCAGCCCGGCCCGCAGCGAGCCCATCCCGAACCCGTGGGTCGCGGGGCCGGCGGGGACGAGCGGGCCGGACGCCGCCGCCCGGCGCACGGTCACCTCGGCGCGCTCGGCGAGCACGGTGGGGCCGGTGCCGTGCAGCGGCAGCGCCAGCAGGATGCCCTCGCCGCAGACGACCGCGCCGGCCGCCGCGACGGCGAACTCGGCGGCCAGCGCGACGACCAGCACCGGGGTGCCGCTGTCGGGCGCGGCCCGCAGCCACACCCGGGCCAGCACCGCCGGGCCGGGGCCCGGCGCGGTCAGCCGCAGCACCACGGGCTGCTCCTCGGTGGGAGCGCCCGCGGCGGGCGCGGACATCGGCAGGTCACCCAGCAGCCCGGCGATGTGCCGCAGCCAGGCCACCAGCGCCGACCGGCCGTCGGCCAGGGTCGAGCCGGCCAGCCCGGCCAGCCAGCCGCGCATCGCGGTCGGGTCGTGGACCAGGCCGGCCAGCGGCAGCGCCGGCAGCCCGTCGGACAGGCCGAGCAGCCCGGTCAGGTGGCCGGCCAGGGCGCGCACCTGCGCCGGCTGTTCGGCCGCCGACAGCAGCGCGTCGACCAGGGCGGCGGCGAGCTGCGCCAGGCCCTCCGGCACGGCGATCGGATCCAGGTCCAGCGGCGGCAGGGTCGAGGCGGGCCCGGGGCGGTACCGGACCCGGAACCGGGCCGCGGCGCCGCCGGGACCGGTCCCGGCCATCGACAGCGACGCGGTCAGCCGGGCGCCATCGCCGGGCAGCCGCACGGTGGCGGTCAACTCGACCGGGTGGGCGGCCTCGCCGGTCACGACCGCGAGCGCGCCGTTGCGGACGGCCACCAGCGGCACGGTCGCGGTGACGCGGGGCGCGGTGGGGCCGGGCTGGGCGACGGCCCGCAGGTCCAGCAGGATCTGCGTGGCGGCGCCGGCGCCGGTGCGGGTCACGCCGAGGTAGAGGCCGCCGACGTCGGTGGGCTCCACCAGCGGGTGCAGCCGGGTCTCCTCCTCCAGCGCCGCGTGCGGCAGCAGGAGATCGAGGGCCTCCAGCGCGGCGTCGCGCTGGTCGGGGTCGGCCAGCACCCGCGCGACGTGCTCGGCGGGCGAGGCGAAGAACGCGGTGTTGAGGGACAGGTCATCGGAGGGGCCGTCGAACAGGCCGATGGCCCGGCCGAGGGCGCTGACCTCGGCCGTCATGGTGTCGGGGATCATGGCGCGGGCCACCCCGTGAAGCTGCCGGGAGTGGCGTTCAGACCGGGATCCCTGGCCGGTTTGTCCCTGGTCGCCGGGATCACGGGCTTGTCGTGAAGGGCGACGATGTTGTGGTCCCGGGAGTCCTTGTTCCTCTTGTACACGCGCCGGGCGAGCACGAAGTTGATCGCCATCCGCATCAGGAAGTGGTCGTCGGCCTCGGTGCCGACCAGCGTGTACGGCTTGCGGGCGTAGGTGTTGCGGAACGCCGTGTCGAGGTCGGCGGCCACCAGCCCGGGGACGTTGATGTGCGCGTCGATCACGGCGGCCGCGAAGAACTGCGAGGAGACGAGCCGGCGGAACGGGTACTGCTTTCCGCCGGGGGCGTCGGTGGTCGGATACATCCCGTTCACCTGGTTCCACAGGCGCTGGAACCGGAACACGGCGGTCTGGAGCTGCGCGGTGCACAGCTCCCGCGAGGTCTGGGAGGCCAGGCGGGAGATGCCGCCCCAGAGCGGGTCGAAGATCACCTGCTTGGCCGCGTTCTCCGCGCCGCCGAACAGCGCCCAGCGGTGCGCGGTGCCCGACCTGATCGGCTGGGGCGTCTCGACCGGGCCGCCGGGTGCGCTGTACTTGAGCCACACCAGCTTGACCCGGCTCGGGACGCCGTCGTCGGCGGGCCCGGTGCCGGCGTCGCCCCAGTCGCCGGCCGGCCTCGAGGCGTACGCGCTGCGCCAGGTCTCGGGGGTGTCGGGCCGGGACCGCGGGCGCAGGTAGGGGTTGGCCTCGTCGATCTTGTCGGGTGTCGGCTCGGTGGTGTCGGCGAGGCCCCACACCCGCAACTGCATCCCGCGGATGCCGAAGAACAGGTCGAAGTGGTCCGGAGCCATCCGCATGAACTGGTACAGCACGACGGTCAGCTCGTCGTCGGCGGCGATCGTCCACTGCTGGATGCCGATCGACACGATGCCCCCGTCGGCCAGCCGCAGGCCGTCCAGCTTCCCCTCGTTGGGGGCGATCTTCTTGACCAGGTCCCAGCACTGGAGCAGCGTGGAGCCGGGGGCCGGGCCGAGGAACGCGGGATCGTCCCCGACGAAGTCCACCAGGTCCATGCCGCCCAGCGCCGCCGGGCCGTAGTACTTCCCGGTGTTGTCGCGGACGCCGGCCGCCATGAGCCGCCCGTAGACCACGGTGAGGTAGACGTCCTTGCCGTTCGGGCTCTTGCGCAGGAGCTGGGCGGGCGCCAGGAACAGGTCCACCGGGGGCACCGACGGACCGCGCTCGGTCGGTGAGTACCAGGCGGCCGTCCCATTGGCGGCCAGGCCCAGCGCTCCGGCGAGCAGGGCGCGCGCGCCGGCCACCGCGGGCTTGTCGGCGACCGGAACGCCGTCGCCCTTGCGGCGCAGCGCGTCCCAGAGCCGGCGGAACAGCGCGTTGCCGCCCATCGTCCAGCCGGTGACCGCGGCCTGGTGCTCGGAGAAGCCGGACAGGATGGCCAGCGTGACGGGCAGTTCGAGCTCGGGCCGGTCGCGGCGGAGCTGCCGCATCAGCTCGATCTGGTAGAAGATTCCCTCGAACGGGTTGACCAGCACCCCGGCACGGACCTCGGCACCGAGCGCGGCGACCTCCTCGGGCTTGGCGACCGGCTTGGTCAGCGTGCCCAGCCGCGTCGCCACCTGGGCCTTGAGCTCCAGCGGGCGGTGGTCGGCCTCGGTCGTCGCCGGCAGCGGCTCGACGGGCAGCCGCACCGTCAGCTGGAGCCCCGCCTCCTCCTCGGGCCTGATCAGCCGGGCCCATTCGCGCATCTGCGCGCGCCCGACCTTCCAGCGCGGGACCGCGGGCGGGACGATCTCCACCTCGATCGGCAGGATCACCCGTCGGCCGACCTTCCACTCGGTCGGGCGGAGCGGGGGGATGTTCAGGCCGAGATAGACCGCCAGGGCCTTCTCCAGCTCGTTCTGGGTGAGCTTGAGGTCGGTGGCGTCCTTGGGCGCGTCCTTGGGGTCCAGCGCGCCCTTGTTGACGATCGGCTCGATCGCCGCCGCGAGCCCGCGCAGGTCGGCGCCCAGGCCGAGGAAGGCCGACAGCCGACGGGGCCCGGTGGCCTCCGCCGCCGGGTCGCCGGTGGTCACCGCCAGCGTGCCGTTGACCACCGCGGGCCACGCGGCCTCGGCGAGCTTCCCCCCGTTGGGCTGGGTGAAATTCCACAGCGTCACGTTGGACTCCACCTTGCTGGGCGGAGGCGGCGGCGCGGGCGGGGCCGGCGGCTTGGCCGCCACGGCCTTCTTCACGCTGCTCAGGGCCGGTTTCGCGGCGGCCGCGGCGGTCACGCCGCCTCCCGCGCGAAGGTGCGCACGAAGCGATTCCGGGCAGGCTTACGCAGAGCAAGTCCGATCATGTGTTTCCCCCACATGGCTGACCGAAGGACCCCGTGATCCCATCGGCGGGCCGAGCGGGTTGATCAAAACATAGCTTTCCGCTTTGTACAACCAGTCCTTAGATGTCCCGATTCAGGGACATCCCGGGACCAGCATCAAGAGCGGCCGGGACACGCACTGACACGTCATTCTTCGACCAGGTACGGCCAATCTCGTCCCGCACCCGGCAATAGACCCGGGACACGCGGGACACCGGCCCCAGAACGCCCGGGACACCTGGTCCGGGACGCCCCTCCAGGCCCGCCCGCGGTGCGCCGCAGGGCGGCGGGACGGGTTTTGATTTCCGTCGCTCCCCGGGCATTCCCGCCTCGGGAATGCCCGGTGAACAATTGTTCTTCGGCGGCCGGTTATTGGAAGGAAAAGGCTCTCGGGTCAGACCCTCGGCGATCGCGGGAATGTCCTGGAATTCGCACCAGTGGCGGTCTGGGCGGCGGGGTCAGTCGGCGGCCACGGGGAGCAGGGCGTAGAGGGTCAGGCCCTGGTAGTCCGCTCCGCCGGACACCTCGAAGTTGCCTTGGAAGGTGAACTCGCCGTGCACGAAATTGAGCCCGTTCCAGGGGCGCTCGTCATTGCCGATGTTCACGTGGTAGGCCGTGCAACGTCCGATTTCTGGCTTCTCGTTCTTGGGAAGGCCGCCCTCGCAGACGGACCAGACCTCGAAGATGACGTTGTCGTGTTCGGCACCGCTCGTGTCGATGGCGGCGCCCTTCCCGTCGGTGATCTTGAGGTTCATGTTGAGGCCGACCTTGAGCCGCACCTTGCGGCCGATGTTGTTCTTCAGGAACGAGCCGAAGCCGGAGCTGCCCTCGCTCAGATCGGAGACCGACCCCTCGAACGACGGCCGGGAGGCGGCGGTCACCGTCGCGCCGGCGGCGGGGCGGCCGGTGGGCGGCCGGTCGCCGTTGTCGCCGTCCCCGCCGCCGAGGTAGCGGAAGGCGACCGCCGATCCCAGGATGACCAGGACGGTGGCCGAGGCACCGGCGATGACGCCTGCGCGGCGCAGCGGTCCCGTCCTCCTGTGGCCGTCCGGTACCAGTCCCTGCCGCACCGCTGTTCCCACGTCCGCCGGAACCGGCTGCGCTGCCAGCGCGGTGATGTGCTGGTAGGCGGAGTCATTGGCGAACCCATCCTGCAGGCCGCGTGGGGCGGCGGGACGGTCGCTGGTATCGGCTTTGGACGTTCGGGCAGGCGCCCCGCATGCCGCGGCCAGTTCTTGTGAGGTGGGCCGATCAGCGGGGTCCTTGGCCATCGCCGCCGCCAGCGGTGCCGCCAGCTCGGCGGGCAGCCCGGCCAGGTCGGGTTCGTCGTTGATGGTGCGCAGCAGCACCGCCTCGACCGGACCTGCCCCGAACGGCGGACGGCCGGTGGCGGCGTAGGCGATCGTCACCCCGAGGGAGAACACGTCGGCGGGCGGCCCGAACACCTGCTGGCGCAGCACCTCGGGCGCGACATAGCCGGGGGTGCCGTTCCAGCCCCCGGTGCGGGTGATCTGCGTCTGGTCCTCGCCCCGCGCGATCCCGAAGTCGATCAGTCTGGGGGCATCGGGGGCCAGCACCACATTGGAGGGCTTGACGTCGCGGTGCTCCACGCCCTGGGCGTGCACCTCGGCCAGGCCCGTGGCCAGCGCGGCCAGCAGCCGCACACAGGTGCCGGCGGGAGGCGGACCGAAGCGCTGCACGGCCTGGCGCAGCGTCGGGCCGGGCACATACTCGGTGGCCAGCCAGTACGGCTCCTCGTTGAGGCCGGAGGCGACCATCCCCGCCGCATACCTGCTGCGCACCCGCGCCACGGTCTGCGCCTCCCGCCGGAACCGCGCCAGCACCTGCGGATCGTCCAACCCCTCGCGCACGACCTTCAACGCGATGTGCCGGCCCCCTCCGGCCAGCGCCAGGTAGACCAGCCCCATCCCGCCCTCGCCCAGCCGGCCCAGCAGCGGATAGCCGCCGATCGAGGCCGGATCAGCCGGACGCAGCGGCTGCACGGTGCACCCCCGAGAACAACAAGATCATGGCGCGCATGATCGCAGTCCCGTCGTTCCCATGTCATCCCCGTTTCCTCGAACCGGCGATCGAAAGGCGCGTCGTGAACTGGAACACCTGGTGGCCATGGCACGGGCGTCTGACGCGGAGGAAGCTGTGCGCTTGACGACCTGCTCACCCTCCCCCTGGCCCTCCGCGACAAAGGCGTCTCCGTCCCCGCCGACATCGCCGCCAGGCTCACCATCAAGACCGGCGTGAGCAGGCCGGCCAGCTCGCGCCGCGCCGATCCCGCATTGATCATTAGTAGGGTTGTCCCTCGGTGGCCGGCCGGTGTGGCCGCTGCGGGACCGGCGTAAGAAGCCGCACGTCCGCCAGGAGAGCATCGCAGCGGAGGCGGCGACGAAGACGAACGCTGGCTGTTCACGGTTCACTTCCGCACAGGATCCGCCTACATGGCAGCCGGGTTGCCCGGCGAGGAGCACCTGCCCCGCGGACTGCCCGTCGACTCCCGACACGAAGCCCTCGACCGCGCAGGAGCCTTCACCTCACACCCCTCTCACACCGGTCGTCCGGGTGCCGGCAGGACTTGTCGTCCTCGTCGGCGCACCGGCCTCGGGCAAGACCAGCTTCGTCCGAGCGCTGATCGAGCGCCGGCAGATCGATGCGGAAGCCGTGGTGTCCAGCGACGAGATCCGCGCGGAACTCTTCGGTAGCCCGCCTGCGGAAACGGAATCCGACGCGGCGGACGCAGCGATCTTCGCGGAACGTGACCGCAGGATCGCCGCCAGGCTCGGCACGGGCCGCACCGCAGTCGCCGAGTCGACGAACGTCACACCGCAGGCACGCTTGCGGCTCATCGCCTTGGCCACGCGTTTCAACGCCCCGGTGACCGTACTGCGATTCGACCCGGACGTCACCGAACTCCTCCGGCAGTACACCGAGCGAGGCCGCACGGACCTCACCACCGCGCAGGTGCGCGCCTACGCCGCCGTCATGGCCCAAGATGCCGGGGCCGACCAGCTCCGCTCCGAAGGCGCAACCACCGTCCACGATGTTCCCGGACGTCGCCAAGGGAGCACGCCCGTTCAAGCCGCCGCGCTCTTCTCCTTCGCCTGACACCGGCCGCAGGACGTGTGGGCTCTCAGTTCTCACAGCCCCTTGCTTCCTTCGGGCAGATCCGGCCGCGCGGCCGGGGCCCGGGAGGTTCGCGTCCTCGACGTCATCGGGCATGGCGACGCAGGGCGCAGTAGGTCCGCAGGATCGCGGGGACGAGCGCGTACACGACCGTGGGTACGACCACGCCGGTCACCACGAGCGTTCGAATCGGCAATGAAAGTGAGCCCAGCAGGGGGCCCAACAGCAGCTGCGTGGTCATGATCATGAGGTAGACGGCCAGCCAGGTGAAGACGGCGCGCAGGTGGATCGATGGTGCCGTGACGGCGGGGCACGGGGGCCGGACAGATGGCATGGCGTCTCCTGGGTGCTCGGTAATTCCAACTCACGAGTTGGAGTTTGTCGCAGGAGAGCCGAAATTCCAACTCGCCAGTTGGGATCTGCTGTACGCTCAGGTCATGGCGTGGGACACCGCGAAGACCAAGCGGCTCATACTGGACGCCGCGGTCAGCGAGTTCGCCGCCTACGGGCCCGAGGCGGCCCGCATGGACCGGATCGCCGCCACGGCCGGGGTGAACAAGGAACGGATCTACTCCTACTTCGGCAACAAACGACAGATGTTCGCGATCGTGCTGACCACGGAACTGGAACGCCTGGCCATGGCCGTGCCGCTGGACGAGAAGGCGGCCGGCGACCTGGGCGAGTACGCCGGGCAGGTCTTCGACTACCACCGCGCGCATCCGCACTTCGTCCGGCTGCTGCACTGGGAGGGCCTGCACACCACCGAAGGCGAGCCGGTGGTGGCCGAGGAGGAGCGGACCGCGCACTACGCCGAGAAGATCGCAGCACTGGCCAGGACCCAGGAATCGGGGCGCCTGGACACCCGGCTCGCACCGCGGGAACTGCTGTACTCCGTCATCGTCCTGGCCGGCTGGTGGTTCGCCACCCCGCAACTCCGACGGATGCTGATGCCCGACCTCGACAACGACCCCGACGGCCAGCGCGCCGCGCTCGTCCGCCTCGTCCGCCATCTCAGCGGCGACGCGAAATGACGCCCACCGGGGCGGTGGTCAGGCGCCGGGAACGGCCAGGCCGCCGGCCCGGCAGGCGATGACACGCAGGTGCGCGCGCTCCGAGGATCCCGACGCTCTCCAGCCCACGCGTCGCAGCAATCAAGAACCTGAAACCGGAGACCTCGTGGCCAGCCTGCGGGCTGTCCCGTAACTGTTGGTCGTCACCGGGCGGCGGTGTGCAGGTCCCGGATGTACCAGTCGAACCGTGTGCCGTCCTTGCCGTGCGTCGGCTTGCTGGGGGTGAACCCTGCCCGCCGCGCGACTGCGGCGGATGCGGGATTCTCCGGCTCCACCTGGCCGTAGGCGACATTCACCTGGCCGGGCGCCAGACCTTCTCCTGAGAACCGCAAGTCGATCGTGCCCGCGAGCACCTCGTCAGCACCCATCCGGATACCGAACGCGCGCAGTGGCCCGGAGGTGTCCCACTGCTCCCGGCAGTGCCGGAAGTACGCTCTGATGCCCTCCCGCGTGCCGGGACCGCCGTTGAGCCAACGAACGAGCAACTCGTCCTCCCCCGCGAGGTGCGCCTCCGCATCGTCCAGGCGCAGGGGGGACAGAGTGACGATCCCGTCGGACTACTTCAGCTCATGCATCCGGTGATTCTCGACGCCAGAGCCGCGCCGCACCATCGGGTGACGCGTCCGCATCGCCGCTAGGCAGGCAGGGAAGTGGCCCCCGGGAAGTCCCGGGGGCCACAGGCGGAACGGCGACGGCCCGGCAGTCGGATCGACTACGGAGCCGGCGCTATCGGACGGGTGCGTCCCCCAACGCCCGGATGAGCGGAAGAACGCCCCGCGGCGGGCTGGGCACGAACAGGTCGACCCCCTCCCGCAGGTTGCGAACACCCACCTTGAAGGTCGGGATGCCCTCCTCGCGGCGCAGCCGGTCGAGCTCGCCCATGATCACCCTGTCGGGCGCGTCGCCCGCATCCATGATCACGGAGGGCTCGAACGGAACGCACTCCTTGAGGATCCGCCGGAGCGCGACCCTCTTGTCGAGTCCCGCGGGCGCGACCTTGACCACGCCGCGGTCCTGCATCAGCTTCAGATCCCCGGCGGCCGCGGTGACATCCGTGAGCTCGCGGACCAGCCGCTCGACCACCTTCCGATCGGTGCCCACCGGATAGCGGAGGACGAGCGAATGAGACCTGGCGTAGATGCACTCGGGGTTCAGACGGAGTTCCGTCACCAGCTCGTGCACCTTGTCGTAGACCAGGCTCAGCCCGGACGAGGGCGGCACCAGCTCGCGGTGGGTCTGCTTCTGCCAGTCCCAGTGCTCGCAGGCGAGCTGCCCCCAGACATGGCAGCCGGGGACGGCCAGGCCGATCTCACTGACCTGGTAGCACGGCCATCCCGTCAGAACCCCATTGACGGCGTACCGTTCCCCCATTCGGGGGAGCTCCCGACGAACGTCGGAGTCGAGCTGCGGCATTCCATTGAGCGGGGAGAGCTCCTGGGCCGCCCCGTTGAGGTCCCACAGCAGGACGGCACGCTCGGGGCACTCCATGAGAGCGTCCCAGCCTTCCCGTCCCTCATCCGTTCGGATGACGGAACGCACGTCTCCTCCCGTGTAGAGAGGAACATATTGTCGGATGCGCGAGTTCTCGCATGCCGAATCCATGGTTTTTCCCCATTCTTGTTTGCTTCGTGGCAACCCTTTTCTGCTTCGCCACGACTGAAACCGTCCGCCGTTCAGGACGAGGCGCAAGCGCCGCCGAGAGGGCGCCAGACAATGATCTTGATCGAGCCCCCCGAAGCCCTGGTCCATTAATCAATTACGGTTAGGAGATTGGAGATTAAAGCCCTGGTCGGCGCACCGGTCGCGGTTCTGGGGCCCCCACCCCTGACACCCGCCGAAATGGCCGGCACACGCCGTCGGTCCAGCTCGCCCGGGGAACGCCCCGAGCCCTCCATGAGTGAAGGGCGCTCGTCCACGCTGGTCAGCGGCAGGGCTCGGGCCTGCCGAGGACGGACCAGAGCATGCTGACGCCTCCGGTGAACCACTGGCTGTAGGACGGCCAGCACGCCGTCTCGATCGCCCGCTCCGCACGAGCTCGGCTGCACACCCACTCCGGTACCGAGTTCAGTGACTTGGGGACGCGGTCGAGGAATGGTTGTCCAAGGGCTCAAGGGACGTGACGCCCAAAAGCTCACCACCAACCGCATAGGTCGCGCACAACGTGGCGGAACCCGTCACGACGCCTCAAGGGAGGGCCGGGCGGCCGAGCAAGGCACTCAGCTCGCCCAGGCCACCGCCGTCCTGGAAAGGCCGAGTCGTCCCCACTGCACGCCTGCGTGGTGCTCAGAGCAAGCCTTATCTCGACACCGCCGCAGGCCGGAAGGCTTCCTTCGCCCCACCACAGCGCACCCCAGGAAAGATCGAGTCCGTTGCGATCTCCCACGAGTAACGCCCCGCTGCCATCGCCCCCGGGCCACGCTCGTCGTCGGCGTCGACACTGGACCAGATGGTTCCCGCTACGAAGCCGTTGCCTGTACGGCGACGGCGATCGGCTCGAGCCCCGCGATCAGCTCGTCGAGTTCGTCGACGCTGAGCACGTCGTACGCCTGCACCGCCAGCTCGTCGGTGAGGGCCTCGATCCGCTCCTTGATCTCTCGGCCGGCGTCGGTGAACCCGCCGGCGGCGTCCACGAGCCCACGGCCGCGCAGCCCGTCGACGACGGCGGCCAACTGCGCCTTGGGCAGATGGTGGATCCGGCCGAACTCCTCCGCCCTCATCCCGAGGGACAAAGCCATGAGGACGTGGGCTTCGGTGCCGCCGATGCCGTGGGCGACGAGGGCGATGTTGTGGCCGTCCCCGCGGTGCTCGCGCAGCAGCGTCGCCGCATGCCAGAGCCTGGCCACCGGCTCCTCGGGCACCTCAAGCGCTCGGAGCCCGGCGTACAGCGCCCGGCCCTCGGTCGGCGCGCTGACCGCGGCTCGGGTGGCCAGATCGGCGACCCGCACCAGACCGGCGGAGTCGGCGAGTTCCCCGATCCTCAGCCTCAGCGCGGCGGCGCTGCCCCGCTCGCGCACGGCGAGCGCCTCCTGCGGGGTGATCTTCCCCCAGACCCACGGGATGTGCCGCGCCACCTCGCCGTCGGCGAAGTTGTAGAAGACCGCGTGCACGACCTCGGCCGGTGCCAGGCCCAGCGGCGCGGCCCGGCCTGCGAAGTATCCATCCCAGTAGCTGCGCATGCCGAGGGCCAGGAACTCCTCGTTCGGCACCTCGGAGAAGGTGATGGCGCCGATCGGCTCGACGAGCTCGGACATCCGGTGGACCTTGGCCAGTGGGTGCGACATCGGTCAGCATCTCCCGTGATCGTGACGGCGCCCGTGTGGGCGGCCCTTCACTCTTGCTACGAACAACGCGGCCCTGATCCGACATCGCCTCCCGGATTTCCTGAGGACCCGTGCGGTTCCACGCCCCGGCGGTTGAAGTGACGTGGCCGATGGGGTCTGTGCCGCTGACCGGCAGCCGCCATCCCCTCACTCACCCGCCACCCAGCACCGAGGACGGCAGCCGGCGGTGGCGGTGTCGATGTCGTACTGCCCGCGCGGCCGCCCCGTACCTCAGGTCCGCGGACCGGCCTCCAGCAGAACGGCGAGCTCACCGAACCCGCGCACGACCAGGTCACTTTCCACGTCGTCCGCTCGGTCGGCGGTGACAGAGGGCCCCTTCTCCAGCGGACGCTCCAGGAACGCGGTGGCGAGCCCGGCCTCCCTGGCGCCGTCGATGTCCCACTTGTGCGCGGCGACCATCAGCACCTCCGCCGGGTCGACGTCCAGCAGCCGCACGGCGGTCAGGTACGCCTCCGGCTCGGGCTTGTACGTGCGGGCGAGCTCTGCCGACAAGATGCAGTCGAACGGCAGCCCCGCCCCCTTGACCAGGTTCGTCAGCAGGGCGAACCCGCCGTTGGACAGCGCCGCCACCACGTACCTCTCCCGCAGCCCGGCCAGGCCGTCCACCGAGTCCTCCCACGCGGGCAGGCGATGCCAGGCCCGGACGAGCCGCCGCCGCGCGCCCTCGTCGAAAGCGTCCGCGACACCGCGCAGCTCCAGCAGCTCGTCGAGCGACTCCCGGTGCAGCGTGTCGAGGTACACCCACTCCCGCTCACCTCCGCTGACCCGCTGCATCGACGGCAGGTACCGCTCGCGCCAATCGTCGGCGAAGGCCCCGCCCTCCAACGCGACACCGCGCTCCGCAGCGATCGCCGCCACCTGTCTGGCGACCCCCGTCCGCCAGTCAACGGTCGTCCCGAAGATGTCGCAGGCCACTACCCGGATCGCTCCAACGTCGAAGCCCACTGGTACCTCCTTCGCCCAGGAGCGCCCGGTCGGTGCCCCACCTCAGTCCTAACACGCCTGTCCTGGGCGGCAGGCTTCTACCAGAAGTAGAACTGAGCCCCTGCGCGAAAAGGCAACTCAGCCCGAATTCACAGAGCCTCCCGGTCATGGCGTCGATCCACGACAGCGACCCGAACACTTGAGCCAAACGCACCCGGCGAGCACGATCCGAAGAACCATGCTCGTCCGGCGGCGCGCTCGCGGACGACGCCGGCGAGGTCGAGCCGCCGGAGTGCTTGAGGTCAGCAACATCAACGCCCCCGCGATCAGCGCCTCCCTGCGGATGGGCTTCGCCTTCTGCGGGCTGGACACCGGGCTCCACGGCGGCACCGAGTCGGCCGGCGAGCAAGCACGAGCACCGCCAGGACGCGGACGCGCGAGCTTTGGCGCGGGACGGGCGGACCAGATGTAGTCCGACTCAAGGCAGCCGACGAAAAAGGTTGTTGCCGAGCTCGCGGCCCCGCCCCCAGACCACCAGCAGGTCGTTGCAGTTGCCGCGCCGGGTGGCCTACCGAGGTCCGCATGGCTGACGACGGCCACCCACCACTACCGGCAGGGCCGCGATTACCGGTTCAGTCATGTGCTGCCGGTGTTAGGGAAGCGTTCCAGAAATCGGCGTAGCGGCCGGCGCGGCGGAGGAGCTCGTCGTGGCGTCCTTCTTCCACGATCCGGCCGCCGTCGAGAAAGGCGATGCGGTCGGCGCGTTGGACGGTTCGCATCCGGTGCGCGACCATCACGACCGTCCGGTCGGCCATCAGGCGTTCGATGCCGTCGTGGACAGCTGCCTCGTTCACCGGGTCCAGTGCGGAGGTGACCTCGTCCAGGAGCACGATGGGCGCGTTCTTCAGCAGGGCCCGCGCGATCGAGACGCGCTGGCGTTCACCGCCGGACAGCAGCGTGCCGCCCTCGCCGACATGTGCCGCCCAGCCGCCGGGCAGCCGCTCGATCACCTCGTCCAGCCGCGCGGCGCTCGCCGCCGCCCGTACCTCGGCTTCGGAGGCGTCGGGGCGGCCGAGCCGCACGTTCTCCTCGATCGTGCCGTCGAAGAGGAAGACGTCCTGGAAGACGATGGAGATCTGCGCCATCAACGCCTCGGTGCCGATGGCGCGCACGTCCACGCCGCCCACGCGCACCGCGCCCGCGTCCACGTCGTAGAACCGCGCGAGCAGTTGCAGGAGGGTGCTTTTGCCCGCGCCTGAGGGACCGACCACGGCGAGCCGGTGTCCCTCGGGCACGGACAACGACAGATCGTCGAACACCGTGCGGTCGCCATGCTGGAAGGCGACGGACTCCAGTTCCAAGCCATGGCCCACCGGCTGGATCGGTTCCGGTGCTTCCGGCAGCGGCTCGGTGTGCAGGACCGCGTCGAGTCTGGCCAGTTCGGAGCGCGCGCTTCGGAGTTTGCCGCCGATGTCGGCCAACGACAGCAGGGGATCGGCGCAGCGGGCGGCCAGCACCAGGATCGCCAGCACCTCTGCCGCGCCGATGGCCCCGCCGAGCGCGAGGTAAGTGCCCAGCACCAGCAGCACGGTGAACATCGCCTGCACCACGAGCGTCAAGCCGATCATGCCGGGCAACACCGACAGCACGGTACGGCGGGACGCGCGCTGAAGTTCCCGAAGCGAGTCGTCGAGCAACGCGAAGCGTTGGGCGCTCCGGCCGCCCGCGCGCAGCACCGGTTGAGCCTGGAGGTATTCGATGACCCGCCCGGTGGCCTCGGTGTCACGTTCGTGGCGGTCGGCGTCGCCCGCGGCCATCGAACGGCCGGTCCAGATCTGGATCGCCGCCACGAGCGGTACGGCGACCAGCGCGGCCAGCCCCAGCTGCCAGTTGAAGGCGAGCATCACGACGACGATCGTGGCGGGGGTGGCGAGGGCGGAGATGTAGGGTCCCAGCAGATGCGCGATCACGCCCATCGTCTGCAACACGCCCTGGCCGGCCAGGACGGACACCTCTCCGACTCGGCCGGTGCTGTACCAGCCGAGGGGCAGCCGGGCCAGGTGGTCGCCGAGACGGTGGTACATGCCGCGCAACAGCGTGGTTCCGGCGCGGAAGCCGAACAGGTCACTGACATAGCGCAGCACCGCGTAGACCGTGACCGCGCCTCCGAACGCGATCAGCCAGGGCAGCGCGTCTTCGGGGTCGCTGCCGAACAGGGCCCGCAGCACGGGAACCAGCAAGGCGTAGGACAAACCCTCGACGATCGCGGTGATCGTCATCAGGGCCACGGTGCGACGCACTGGCCGGGCGTGATCGTGGCCCAGGACGCGCAGCAGCATGCGGATCATCGGTACTCCTTGGATTGCCAGAAGGCGGCGAACTTTCCGCTCTCCGCCAGAAGGTCGGCGGGCCTGCCCTGTTCGACGATCGACCCGTGGTCCAGCAGAACGGCGGTGTGGGCGTCGGCGACCGTCTCCAGGCGGTGGGCGATGACCAGGATCGTGCGATCGCCCTCCAGCGCCGCCAATGCCTGCCGTACCGCCTGCTCGGTCTGCGGGTCGGCGAAGGCGGTCGCCTCGTCCAGTACCAGGACGGGCGTGTCGGCGAGCAGGGCGCGGGCGAGTGCGATCCGCTGCGTCTCGCCGCCCGACAGCCCGGCCTCCTGCCCGAGCACCGTGTCGTAGCCGTGCGGTAGTTCGAGAATCCGATCGTGGATGTTCGCCATCCGGGCTGCGTGCATCACCTCGTCGAGGTCGGCATGCGGTACGGCCAGCGCGATGTTGTCCGCAACCGAAGCGCGCAGTAGGCGCACGTCCTGGAAGACGAAGGAGACCATCCGGTAGAGGTCATGACTGCTGAGCTCGCGCAGATCGACGCCGCCCAGGGTGACCGAACCGTGAGTCGGGTCGAAGAAGCGCGGCAGCAACTGGACCAGCGTGGACTTGCCGCTGCCCGAGGGCCCGACGATCGCGGTGACCGTGCCCGGTTCGAGGACCAGGTCGATCCCGCGCAGTACCTCGCGATCGTCTTGATAGCCGAAGCGGACGCCACGCAGTTCCAGCCGGTGGCCCTGCGGCGGGATCGGGTGCGCGGGCTCCGGCAGCGGCGCCACCTCGAGCACGTTCCGGATCCTGCCGATCGCGCGCCTGGCGGTCTGCAGGTCGTCGAAGCTGTGGGCGATGAGGGCTTCCACCGGAGCGGTCAGGCCCAGTCCCAGCAGCAGGAAGGGCAGCAGGTCGGCCGGGGGCAGGCCACCGGTCGTGATCAGGGCGGTGCCGCCGATCAGGACGACCAGCAGCACGAACGGCGGAGACAGCACCGTTTGCATTCCGGCGGCGATCACGGAGAGGCCGCGAACGAAGCGGTAGAAGACGCCGACGAAATCGTCGGTGGCCGTGCGGAACCTGCGGTGGGCGCGCCCGGCGGCGCCGAACGCCTTGACCACCGAGATGCCCTGGACGAACTCGACGGCGGAACTGGCGATCTGCGCCATGGCCGCATCGAACTGCTTCTCCTCGCGCAGCCGGGCCGGGGTCATCATCAGCGGGACGTGCGCCACTGCCAGCGTCACCGGGATCAGCGTGATCAACGTGAGCCGCCAGTCGATGGTGAACAGGTAGACCAGCGAGATCAGTGGCACCACGAACGCGGCGATGAGCTCGCCGGGGGCGTGGGCGATGAACGGGTGCACGGCGCTGACGTCCTCGCCCACCACCTTGGTCAGCTCGCCGGTCCGGCGCCGGGAGAACCAGCCGATCGGCACGCGTCCCAGCCGCGCGGCCAGTCGCCGGCGAAGGGCCAGTTGGACCCGGCCGTCAAGGAGGTGTCCGATTCCAGATGATGCGGCCGTGAACAGCAGCCGGACGAACAGACCGGCCGCGCCGGCGATCGCGACGAACCAGGCATGGTCGTGATCGATCGGGCCGGGCGCCAGCAGGCTGCGCCCCAGTTCGGCGACCGCCAGCAGCGGTGCCAGGCCCGCGACGGCGCCGATCACCTGCAGGACGACAACGGCGGCGAAGCTCCATCGGTAGGGGCGCAGCAGCCCCGCCACGGACCGTCCCACCGTGTCATCGGCGTCCGGGGAGGGTGGGGGCTGCTCCCTCGTCGGCGCCAAGTCGGTCGTGGTCATCGCTCTCCTGTCCTGGTGAACCCTCGTCAGCCGGACGACGACATCGCCGGCCCGCCCCTCCCCTGCCGGCATGCTCGTCGGCTTGGCGAAAGGGACTCTCCCCGGCCCGATCAGCCGAACATCGCCACGCGGTAGAAGGCCGTGAGCGCGTCGTCGATGGGGTGGGGCTGCGGCCTGCCCGAGGAGTCGAGCCCGTTCCACCTCTGCAGGTTCACCGCGACCGACATCTGCCGCCCGCCGTCCCCACTGATCATGGACAGCGCTCCAGACCCCCAGGTCGTGCCGCCGTGCCCCCAGAAGGTGCCGCCGCCGGTCACCTCCATCGGATACAGGCCGAGGCCGTACTCGATCACCTTGCCCTCCTGGGAGATGACCGGGACGGTGCGTTGCATCTGCGCCAGCGACGACGGGTTGACGATCTCGCCGGCGAGCAGCAGGCCGAAGAAGCGGTTGAGATCGGCCACGGTCGAGATCAGCGAGGCCGACGGCCCCGCGTAGGACATGTCGAAGACGCTGTAGTCGCGCGGCGGGTCGATCATGCCGAAGAACGCCTCGTAGGCCTGCGAGTGCGGTCCGTTGATCTGCGGGCCGTCCGGGAATTCGGTGCCTTGGAGCCTGGCGCGCTCGATGACGTTCTGGGTGATGTACTTCTCGGCCGCAACACCGGTCACCTGTTCCAGAAGTTGACCGAGGAGCAGGTAGTTGGTGTTGGAATACAGCCCCGGAGTGCCGCCAGGGGCGCCGACCGCGGGTGCGGTGACCCCCATCTCGATCAGTTCGGTGGAGTCGAACCGGGTGAGCCGGTGGTCGTCCAGGCTCCGCGGCCTGCACTCTGCGAGATCGGGGAACGCCTCAAGGGAGGGATAGGCGTAGGGGAGGTACTCCGCCAGGCCGCTGGTGTGGTTGATCAGCATCCGGACTGTGATCGCGTCACCGCGTTCTCCGGGAACCAGTTTCGGCAGGTAGCGGCCGATCGGCTCGTCGAGCCCGATCTGGCCGCTGTCGACCAGTTGCAGGACCGCGGCGGCGGTGAAGGTCTTGGTGATGCTGCCGATCCGGTGCCGCATGTCGGCGGTGACGGGGCGGCCGGTCGCGAGGTCGGCGGCCCCGGCGGCGCCGCGCCAGAACTGGTCACCGTCGCGCACCTCGGCGAACAGGCCCGGCATCCCGGCGCGGTGGACGTTCTCGATGGCGGTGCTCAGCTTTGCGGGATCCAGCGGGTTCCTCACGACATACGCCCTTTCGCCTTCTTCGGGATGAGCTCCGCATCGGTCTGACCGCTCGCGGAACACGTCAGCCGACCGCTGCCCGGCCGTCCGGGACGCTCATGCACTCATTATGCACGCAGTGCGTGCAACGGCAAGTGCAACAGCAAGTGCATAGGCTAGGCTGAGGCCTGGCGAGAGGAGCAAGATGGCGGGTCGAAGGCGCTGGTCGACCGAGGAGATCCTGGACGCGGCGGCGGAACTGCTGCGCACGAGCGACGCCGAGTCGTTTAGCGTGCGCAAGCTCGCCGCGGTGCTCGGCACCGATTCCTCCAGCCTCTACCGGCACTTCCGCAGCAAGACCGAACTGCTGCGCGCGGTCGCCGACCGGTTCCTCCTGACCGCCATGGACGGCTACCGGCCCGAAGGCGACTGGAAGCAACGCATCATGACCCTCGCCCTGCGCGTGAGAGAGGCCTTCGGCCGGCACCCCCAGCTCGCCGCGGTCTGGGGACGCTACGCCTCAGGCGGCACCGGTTCCCGGATGATCACGGAAGAGATGCTGCAGGCTCTGCGCGCGTCGGGACTGCCTGACGAGGAGATCCCGGCGAGCTGCCACCGGATCGCGGTCCTCGTCGCCGCGTTGATCACCTCCGAGGCCGGGGTCAGCGCCCTCACCCCCGAAGAGTACGAACAGGGCATGGAGCTGTTCCGCGTCACGGTGCTCGGCGCCGACCCCGAACGCTTCCCGGCTCTGGCTCACTTCGCCCGCGACATCCGCCCTCTCGGGGTGGACCGCCACGCGGCATTCGAAGAGATCCTCGCCGTCCAGCTCGCCCACATAGAGGCCGCGATCTGCCCGAACCAGCAGACCGGCTCGGAAGCGTCGGCAAACGATCGCGATTGACAACATGTCCCGGCGGCATCAGGCGGCCAGATCCCGGGCGGTGAAGTCACCCCCTTGAGTCCGCCAGGCGACCGTGGGCCGCACGGTTGGTGAGCCGGTCTGCAGAGCCGATGCTGGCGCCCCTTCCGCTTCCGGGCCTAGAGCTTCAGCTGATCGTTGAGGACCTGCCGGGCCTGCCGGCCGATACCGGTGATCGCAGAAAGCTCCCGCTGGTCTGGACGTGTGACGGTCGAGGACCGTGGGTGGCCCGTGAGGTCAGCCGTGCTGGAATCTCATAGGCGCTGAGATGGTTGGAGTGAGTGTGAAGAAGATCGGCTTTCTCTCGTTCGGCCACTGGAGTGACGGCGCGGGCTCGCGGACCCGGTCGGCGGCGGACGCACTGCTGCAGTCGATCGACCTCGCCGTGGCCGCGGAGGAACTGGGTGCCGACGGCGCCTACTTCCGAGTGCACCACTTCGCCAGGCAGCTGGCCTCTCCCCTTCCGCTGCTGTCCGCGATCGGCGCGAAGACCTCGCGTATCGAGATCGGCACCGGGGTGATCGACATGCGTTACGAGAACCCGATGTACTTCGCCGAGAACGCCGGGGCCGCCGACCTGATCTCCGGTGGGCGGCTGCAACTCGGCATCAGCAGAGGATCACCGGAACAGGTCATCGACGGGTGGCGGTACTTCGGGTACGAACCGTCCGAGGGCGACACCGATGCCGACATGGCACGCAAGCACACCGAGGTACTGCTCACGGTGCTGGAGGGCAGAGGCTTCGCCCAGCCGAATCCGCGACCGATGTTCCCCAACCCACCCGGGCTGCTGCGTATCGAGCCGCATTCCGAGGGGCTGCGCGACCGCATCTGGTGGGGCTCGGGCTCCAACGCCACCAGTGTGTGGGCGGCCGAGCTTGGAATGAACCTGCAAAGCTCCACGCTCAAGGACGATGAGACCGGTGAGCCGCTGCACGTCCAGCAGCGCAAGCAGATCGAGGCCTACCGGCAGGCGTGGAAGGACGCCGGACACCAACGCCGGCCGCGCGTGTCGGTCAGCCGCAGCATCTTCGCGCTGACCAGCGATCTGGACCGCGCCTACTTCGGCCGGAACGCCGACTCAGGCGACCACATCGGAATGATCGACGAGAACACCAGGGCCATCTTCGGGCGCTCGTACGCGGCCGAACCGGACGTGCTGGTCAAGCAACTCGCCAACGACGAGGCCATCCAGGCCGCGGACACGCTGCTGCTCACGGTCCCCAACCAGCTCGGTGTGGACTACAACGCACACGTCCTGGAGAACATCCTGACTCACGTGGCACCCGAACTCGGCTGGCGCTGAGGGCACAGCCAGCCCCGTCCATCGCGGCCGTAGGGCAGGCGGAAGAACGGCTCGGGTTCTAGCGGCTACCAGCACCCCATGCTCCGCGGACCGCCGCTTGCGCTGATGCTTCACCCCACTTCACACTGCGTGCCAGTTAGGGCCACCGAACTGAGCCGTTACTCCCAAGACGGATCCGCAGACCTGGCCCTGGACTAGGCCGTTCGTCCATTCAGGCAGGCCGCGGGTCCCTCATGCAGGCCCTTGCGCCCGGCAAGCCACTCCACCAGGTTTCCGGGAATTCGCACGTTGGCAGCGTCTCGGCGGGGAGCACAGGAGGCCGGCCCAGGTGTCGGCCGAACGCGCGGGTGCCGGGCGGATGCCAGCGGATGTACATCCTCGAATCGGTGCTGCCGCGGCACGCCGGTACGAGAACGATGCCCTGCCACCCAGCTGGGCCCGTTGCCCGGACGGAGTACCGCATGCAAGGCTGAATCGTCCTCACAAGAATCTCTTCCGCCTCCACCCCGCGCCCTTTCGGACTGGACGGCGACGACCACGAGCACGGCTCGAGGAACCGGGTCGCGCCGAGCTCCCCTGCCGAAACGGCCAACAAAAGGGACACAAGTGACTAATCGCGCACGGGGGACGGCCGCCTGGCATGGCCGCATCGAGCATGTCCGCGGCGCCGGCCTAAATCCCGACACCGCACAGACCTCGGGAATGCGAAGGTACGAGGCGATCTCGGGCAGGAGCGTGGGCTCGGAACGGCTCTGGATGGGCCGTACCCACGTCGGGCCCGCGACCAGCTCCGGCGACCACCACCACGGCGAGGCGGAAACGGCGATCTACATCGTCTCCGGCCGCCCGGTCTTCGTCTTCGCCGAAGGCGCCGAGGAGGTCCGCGTCGAAACCGAGCCTGGCGACTACATCTTCGTCCCGCCCTATGTCCCGCACCGTGAGGAGAACCCCTCCCCCGACGAGGAGGCAGTCGTGGTCATCGCCCGCAGCACGCAGGAGGGAATCGTGGTCAACCTTCCCAGCCTGTGGGCGAACGTCGAGCGTCCCACGGACCCCTGACAGCCATGAAGACCGACGAGCACGGGCTGGCAATCGGGGCGTGCAGCCGCACCGCACTTGAACACTACGACAACGCCATCCATGAACTGCTGCACTTCCGCCCGGAGGTCGACGCCGAAGCGAAGCGGGCACTCGAAGCAGATCCCGACTTCCTGCTGGGCAACGTCCTGTCGGCGTACCTCGAACTGCTGAGCACCGAGCCCGACAACGCGCGGGCCGCGGCGGAGCGGTTCCGGCGCTTCCGGTCGCGCGTGGACGGCTCCGGGCTCCTCCCCCGGGAGCGGGCACACGTCGCGGCGCTCGAACGCCTGCTGGAGGGCGACTTCCCCGGCTGCGGCCGCTTGCTCGGCAAGATCAGCGAAGAGTACCCGCGCGACGTCCTCGCGCTGTTCGTCGGCCATCAGATCGACTACTTCACCGGGGACGCCCGCGCGTTGCGCGACCGGGTCGGCGGTGCACTGACGGCATGGAGCGAGACCGACCGGCATTTCGGTCCCCTGCTCGGCATGTACGCCTTCGGGTTGGAGGAGGCGGGGCACTACGACCGATCGGAAGAGGTCGGCCTGCGCGCGGTCGAGCTCGACCCCAAGGACGTGTGGGCCATCCACGCGGTCGTCCACACCTACGAGATGCAAGGCCGATTCCGGCGAGGAATCGCCTACATGGACGAACGTGTGACCGACTGGTCGACCGGCACGTTCTTCAACGTGCACGCATGGTGGCACTACGCGCTCTACGCGCTGGAGGCCGGAGACGCGGACCGGGCACTGGAGATCTACGACGCCGTACTCCAAGGCCCGGACTCGACTGGCACCGCGATGGAACTGCTGGACGCCGCCGCCCTGCTCTGGCGCCTGTTTCTCGAAGGCGATGACCAGACCGCGAGGTGGAACGCCTTGGCCGACGCCTGGGCGTCCAAGGCCCGGGAGCCTTTCTACGCGTTCAATGACATGCACGCGGTGATGTCCTTCGTGGGCGCCGGCCGCTTCAGCGACGCCGACCGGCTGATCGCCGACCGCGAGGCTTACCTGGCCGCCCCCCTGCCCGACGTCACCAACCAGGCGATGACCGCACGCGTCGGCCTTCCGATCTGCCGCGCCCTGGTGGCCTTCGGCCGCGGCGACCACACCACCGCCGTCGACCTCCTCGCCCCCATCAGGCACCACGTCAACGAATTCGGCGGCAGCCACGCGCAGCGCGACGCGATGCAGAAGACCCTGCTGGAGGCCGCCCTCCGCTCCGGCCGCCTCGATCTGGCCCGTGTCCTGGTCAGCGAGCGGATCAGCGTACGACCGTCCAGCCCGTTCAACTGGCTCAAGTACGCCGACGTGGCCGAAGCCCTCGGCGACGCGGCCACCGCGACCACCGCCCGATCGCACGCGGCGAAACTGCGCCGGCCCTGAGCATCCGAAAAGCGTGGATGTGTTGGCGTGGTGGCCAGGTAACGGCGGCCAAGGTCGGCGACCCCGCCATCCTCCAGGCCGCACGCGGGCTCGTCGCCAGCAGCAGTACCGCCGGCACGACGACAAGGCCCGCCCTATCTCGACCATCCGGCGGCTGCCGGGCAGCACCGAGCCCGCCTGGACGTTCCGCAGGTACCGAAGGCCCAATATTCGCAGCACGGCCAGCGCCTTCTAGCGGTCGGGCGCCCACCGGCGGCACCACGGCAGCCTGAGGACGGTGGACAGGAGGCCAGTGCAGTTGCGGGCGTACCGCGAGATGGCCACAAGGGTGCTGAGCGAGCAGGGGATCATGGCAAAGCTCGTCGGTGACGACGACACCAAGCCCGAGCCCGCCGCTGCCACTACCAACGACAACGACGCCTCATCGGCCACTGGATGCGGCTGGAGTGCCAGGAACCCGTCGGACCGACCCCGGCGACCACGAGTCGGAGGGGAAGGTTCACCGAACGCAACAATTGTTAACGCCAAACCCCTTCCCGAAAGTGGTTCGGATCCCACAGTATGTCCAAGATCGACTACGGGTGAGCCGGGCGCCGGAGGGGGTAGCGGATGAGCGAGCAGGACGGTCGCGCATGGCTGGAGGACGTTCTCGCCGCCAAGCGGGAGCGGGGCCGGCCGGCGTTGATCGGCTATCTGCCGATCGGCCATCCCAGCGTGCCGGGCTCGATCGAGGCCATGTTCGCCATGGTCGAGGCCGGTGTCGACATCGTCGAGATCGGCCTCCCCCACCATGATCCGGTCATGGACGGACCTGTGATCAGGCAGGCCACCGAGAACGCGCTGCGGGGCGGGACCCGGATCGCCGACCTGTTCACCGCCGTGACGGCCCTCGCCTCCGCGGCGGTCCCCGTGGTCTGCATGACGTACTGGGACCCCGTGGAGCAGTACGGGGCCGAGCGGTTCGCGCGCGACCTCGCCATCGCGGGAGGCTGCGGGGTGATCGTCCCGGATCTGCCCGGCGGCAAGGCGCCGGAATGGACGGCGAGCACCGACGCGCACGGGCTCGCCCGGATCCTCGTCGTCCCCCCGGACGCTTCCGGCGAGCGGATCTCCCGCATCGCCTCGGCCTGCACCGGCTTCGTCTACGCGGCGGGCCGTCTCGGTCTCACCGGCTCCGGCGAGGTGGACGTCGACCAGGCGAAGGACCTCGTCGACCGGGTGCGCCGGGTCACGACCACCGCTGTCTGCGTAGGCTTCGGCATCTCCACCCCGACCCACGCCGCTGGAATCGCGACCTCCGCCGACGGCGTCATCGTCGGCACCGCCCTCGTCGAGTGCCTCGCCGCCCCGTCGCTCGAGGCCGGGCTCACCCGCCTGACCACCCTGATCGGCTCCCTCGCCGCCTCCCTCCACACCCCGGCCCGCCCCCTTCGGACCACCGCCTGCGTCCCGGCCGCCCGCGATGGCAGCATCCGCGCCTTCAGCCACGGTGGAGCCCCCGACACCATCACCAGCACCGGCGGACTCACCGGGAGTGTCTAATGTCCCCCACGATGATCGTCGGTTCGGAGCTGAGGCGTGCCACGAAGAGATCCCGCCAGAACGCTTTATGTCGCTTCATCTGCCGGATGATCTGCTGTTTGCCTAGTCGGGACCGAGATCAACTCGGCTTCTTGGCGGCAACTGAATCACTCGGCTTGCACTGTTGACCTGACCCTAAGGGCAGCCCTGGCGGGTGGATGGGTGGGACCGGATCGCGCCGTGGCCGTTTGACCTGTTCGGCTCTGGCGCCACCGTTGATCACCCCGCTGTCTCGGATTGACGGCGGCAGATCGCGGAGGGGCGGCAGGCAGCCTCGCCGGATACGTCGAATCATCCCGGTTCAACGATTACCCCGTGGTGGGTCCGGTCCAGATTTCCCCACCACTGATCGGCGAAGTTCTGAGACCGAACGCGTCCAGGTGCCTTGAGCCGGATCGCCGCACAGCGCGCAGCCGCCTGAGCCGGGCCCAGACCGCGCGAGTCACAGGGCGGTGGCCGCCGCGGTGCGCTGCTGTCACTTTTCTCCTGGGCCGTGGGGGTGCCGCCTCATTGTGTGGATGGCCCCCCGCTGGCTCCCCCCGGAAGAGGCCCCAATGCGCTCCGCTCCCGCCGTCATTGTCGTCCCCGCTTCCGCGGCCTGGCCGTCGCCGCCGCGACGCCGATCGCCCTCGCCGTGCCCCTCGGCGGCACCGGCCGCGCCGACGGCTCCCGCCGTCCTGCCGCCGCCCGGCCCCGACACCGTACAGAAGCGCGACGGCGACAGCGTCCAGACCAACAGCCAGTGCCAGGCCGTCTCCGGCACCTGGACCAGTCCCTATGACGGGGCGACCTGGACCCAGCGCGACGATCTGGACATCGACCACATGGTCCCGCTCGCCCAAGCCTGGCGCTCAGGTACCAACGCCTGGACCACCGCCGGCCGCCGCCAGTTCGCCAACGACCTGGAGAGCCCGCAGCCGTGGACGGGCACCAACAACGTCAACCAGGCCAAGGGCGACAAGGACCCCGGCCTGCGGAAGCCGCCGCTGGTCTCCTTCCACTGCACCTACGCCCGCTCCTGGACCGACGTGAAGTACCGGTACCAGCTCAGCGTCGACCAGGCCGAGCGGACCGCACTGCAGAACATGCTCGCCACCTGCTGAGTTCCGCAGAACGCAGGCGACTCCCCCAGGCTTCTCCTGCGAGGGCCCGGTCACCGGGATGCCGAGCCTCCCGCCTGCCGCGCCCGGTGGCCACCGCCCGGCATCCGGCCGCTTTCTGCCGGGCGGTGGCCACCTACCTCACCAGGCGTAGCGCGCTAGAGAACGAGGCCCGTCAGGGAACCCGACGGTGCGGCCGACCTCGAAGACGCTGGATCGGCCGGCCTGACCGCCCGATGGCCCCGGCCCGAGCACCTCGAAGGGGGCGCAGCGGCCGACCGGGCGTGAGCGGGGCTCTCGGTTTGCGGGTTGCCGACTCACTCGCTCGATGTCGGCTCGGTTCGCCAGCGGGCACGCAGTACCCCGTCGGTGTCGGGCAGCACCGCGGCAAACAGCGGGTGACGGTCATCCACGGTCAGGGGAATCACCGCCGCGGCGCGCGCATGGACCAGTAGCGCGACCAGCTCGGCGAACTGTTCCTCGTCACCGATTCGGCTGGTGATGTGTCCTGTGGGGTCCTGCCAGAGGAGTTCGATCAAACCGTCCTCGGGGAACGCGGCCACAACCGCCTCTAGGTCGGTGGACAGGTCCGGCCACACGGTCAGCCGGGCGCGCGGGGTAAGCCGGGCACGTACCTGGTCGATGTCGGCGCAGGTGAGGCGATGCCACCGGGAGGCGTTGCCGACGTAGCACTCCTGCAGGAGCAGCGCCCCTTCCCGTAAGAGCTCCAGAGACACGGCGGCCCAGAAGTCATCGTCAGCGAGGCGCTGTTCGCCGGACTCTGGTTCCGGTTCGTAGGGGGATGCGCCGATTCGTTCAGGGAACAGTCCCAGTTCGCGGGCGAGAGCCTGCGCCCGTTCACACGGCACGACACTCCCCACATACACATACTGGTCGTACCCGACGTGGACGAAGAACCGGTCTTCGACCTCCAGCCGACACCAGGCGCCGTTGTCGCGCAGCATGGCCCGGACCAGTTCCAGCCCGACGGTCACCGGCACCTGCGCGCCGTCGTGATATCCCGATAGGTCGGGCGGGAACAGCCCAGCCAATCCGTATCCGTCGACCGGAGCCTCAAGCCCAAAATTCGCCAGGCCAGCCACCTCCGGTTCGCGGATGTCAAGACGCTCGACTCCGGCGTCGTGCGCGAAGGCGGCCACGGCCGCCAGATAGGCGGCCTCGACCGGCCCATGATCGCTCATCGAGTCCTCGCCGCCGACATAGTGACCACGCTCATCGCGGTCGGCAGGGTCGTACTTCGTAACCCGGTAGACATGCGGCAGCACCTCACCACCACCCCATCGCGGGACGAAAGGACAGCGACAGGACGGTGAGCTCAGCTGTTCGCATGGTCACCAACCAACCCTGTGACTTGCTCGCTCGACGGATCATGTAGGCACCGAGTAGCGAGCTCTCGGGGACGGTGACCACGTTGCTCTTCTGCGCATGCGGACGATACTGGAGAATCCGTAGGCTCCGAACAACCCGGTCGGCTACGTGTTGACTGATGGTTCGCCGGGCCCGGCAGGCCACCGCGGCCGTCACTGGTCAGCGGCGAGTTCAGCCTCGCGGCGGAAGCCGGCGCGCACGGCGGTGTGCAGGAGGTCGAAGTCGATGTGCACCCGCATGACCGTGGCGAGCGCGCCGGCAGCCGCTGCGAGCCCGGGACCTCGTCAAGAAGCCGTCTCAGGCCGAGCCGCTCCAGTTCTCCTTCCGACAGCGCCTGGCAGGCCCCGGTAGGTCGGTCACCAACCGCAGGAAGTCTTCCGTGCTTGGTTACCAGCCCGAGTGGATGTTGGAATCGACGTCTGAGCCGCGTGGTCGCCGACCACCGCCGGAGTCAGGCCCGCCGTCGTCGTGGTCTTGCCGCTCCCGCCATTCAAGACGCCCGGCCACTGATCGCGCAGGCGATGCGACGCGCCCGGCGCCTCACGCGAGAGGTGGGGCCGCTGAGGGGGTCGGGTCGGACTGACCTGGTTCGAGGAGGGATCCTGGCGCGCAGGGGCCCGCCGCGCGCGCTGGGCTGGACAGTGGCCGTGCACCCGCTATAGCTCACCGCTTCCGGTCGGAGGATGCTGGACCCTCCACCCCCACCCTCTCTTGACCCCAACCGAGCCCGCGTCCTTCTCTCTCCCGTTTCGCCCTCCCGGGGCGCCAAACGGCATGCGCGGTGCGGAGGCCGGTTCCGGTCGGGATGGTTGGTCGATCACGGCAACCGAGGTGATCGCCGGGGCGTCCTCACTGCAAAGCCGGAAACGGGGGAGGAGTTCATGTGCGGTTCGTGAGGCGTTTCGCGATTCCCATGGCGGCGGTGGCAGGGGTGGTGCTCGCCGGAGCACCGCCCGTCCTAGGAGCGGAGGCGGACTGGCGGAAGGTGCCGCACTCCAGCGCGGAGGGCACCCTCAAGGACGTCGCCGTGCTCGGCGGAAGCGACGCGTGGGCGGTCGGGGAGAAGCATCCGCCGTACGAGTCCGCCGATACGGTCGCCGAGCACTGGGACGGCACGTCCTGGAAGGAGGTGCCGGTTCCCGACACGCCGACGGGCGCGGGCAGCCTCGACGGTGTCAGCGCCGTGGCGTCCAACGACGTCTGGGCCGTCGGCGACAGCACCGGTCTCGGACCGGTGATCCGGCACTGGGACGGTGCCGTGTGGACGGCGGTCCAGCCCGCTGCGCCGCCCGACGGCGCGCATGTCGGGGCCGACCGGCTCAACGACATAGCGGCGGTCTCCAAGACGCTGGCATGGGCGGTCGGATCCTTCTCCGACCGGAGCACCCCCGGCCCGGTCACCCTGGTCGAACGCTGGGACGGGACGAAGTGGTCGCGGGTGACCTCCCCGAGCCCGGGTCGTCTCAGCAACACCCTTCAAGGCGTCGCCTCCCTCTCGGCGACGAACGCGTGGGCGGTCGGGTGGTACCTCAGCGACGCGGGCAACAATGTCGCGCTCGTCCTGCACTGGGACGGCCGCGCCTGGACCAGGAGCCCGGTGACCCTCCCGTCGGGCAACACTGAACTGCAGAGCGTCACCGCCGTGTCCGCCAAGAATGTGTGGGCGGTCGGCAGCCATGAGGGCAGGCCGCTGGTGATGCACTGGAACGGCACTCGCTGGCGCGTCCTCCCGGAGCCCGCGCTGACCGAGTCGTGGCTGAGCGCCGCTGCTCCGGACGGCAGAGGCGGGGTCTGGGTCGGCGGTTACCGCATGACGGACGGCGGGGTGACGAGCAGACCGCTGTTCCTGCACTGGAACGGCACCGCCTGGACCACCGGGACCAGCGAGGAGACCGAGGGGACCGTCGAGGGACTCACCCGCGTGGGCACCTCGATCTGGGCCGTCGGGACGACCTCGCCCTGCATCTGCTTCGTCGCACCACCACTGGTCGAGGTCAACGGCGCTGTCCCGCAGTGACGCCGCGCAGCCGAGGCTGCCGCCGGCGCCGGGCCCGCGGGTGTGAACGCCCTCGCCGACGGCGGTCCTGCCACCGGACGTCGACCCGATCACCGCGTCCTCGGGCGCGGCGTGGCGGAGGTGGCGGCCGCCGTACGTTATCCACGGTTTGACCTGGTGATGTCTGAGTTCATGCAGGTCAGATCGTGCATGAGATCGCTGCATCGTGCTGTAGTGGTCCTCGGGGTCAGCGCAGCGCGGCGAGTTCGGTGACCCAGTGGTCGGGGGCGCCCAGGAAGAGGTTGGTGGGTCCTTGGCCATTCGCGATGTTCAGGGTGTCGAGCCGGTAGGTCCACTCGCCGCCGTGTGTTCCGGCGAACCGGTAGTTGATCTGCCAGCGGAGCCAGTCTCCAGGTGTAAGGCGCACTGCCGGAGGCCGACGCCACCTGCGCGGCATGCCAAAGGGCGTCACGGTGAGTTGGACGCGGAGCAGGCCGTTGTCCTCGCGAAGGAGCACGCCGGAGTCTGAACTGGTGTCGGGCAGGCCTTTGTGGGCCGAGGCGTGAGGCTGGAAGTCATCGTGTTCGTTCATGAGGACCTGGTGGACGAATGGCGGTCGCATGGGCGGTAGCGCAAACGCGGTCGGTGCGGCGTTTCGGCTTGTGGCGCGGGGCTCGCCGCGAGACTGCTTTGTCCACGAGGTCCGGACCCATTGAACAACTGCTTCCATGAGTTGATCTTCCAGGAGGGAGTTACCTGGCGCCAGCGGATTTCGGCTGGTCAGTGAGCCGCCCCTGAGCCGGCGCCCCGCTCCCCTACGCGCCCGGCTCCGACGTCCAAGCCGCCCTCACCGCCCTGGGCCGCCGACCCCACCGCCCAAACGCCGCCAAGTGGACGTCAGCGGCCTCTATCTCCGCCACGCCCGCCTAGCCGCCCTAGATCTCAGCCACATGGATATGGCGGATGCGAACCTGTCGCGGACCTGGTGAACGCCTACCTGAGGAACACGATCGAGCACGCCAAAGAAATGCGGTTTTCTGGTACCGCCGCAGGTCAAGCCCAATCCCAGTGGCCAGCACAATGCACTTGAAGGAAGATCGAGTCTGTTGCGATCTCCCACGATTAACACTCCTGGCTTGCCCACGGGTCTAGTACGGCAGCCCGGGATCGTTATGCAGACGCCAGTTGATGGCCGGTGTGGCCTCGTCGCTGGTAGTGGCTCTGTCGGGCGCGGGCCGGCGTCCCCGTGGGTGATCACGGTTCGATTGGTTCGATCGGATCTCCGGGTGCCCAGGGGACGAAGGATATCTGGGCGCTGTCGTATTCGCCCAGGGTCAGGTTGTCGTCACACTGGATCAGGCTGATGAGGCAGGAGTGGTGCGTCCATGCCAGCCTCCGCCAGTCGTAGAGCGAGGGCCTCTCGGCCAGGGGTGTGCCGATCTCCATGCCGATCAGCTGTGAGAATCGCTCGAAGGTCATGTTGAACGCTGCCCGCCGGGCCCGAGGATGGCGCACAAAGGCGGGGCCAAAGTAGTCGTCGTGGGGGTCTGCGGTCCCATCGGCCGGGGCGGGTTCGTGGTGTTCTCGGCCGAACGGTGGCCAGAACACCGCGAATATCAGGCAGAGGTCAGTGACCTGGTCGTCCTGGATGCTCGTATGCAGAATGCGACCGCCGCCCAGATCGAGGAGAACCCTGTGGGATCTCTTGTGGTCACCGTGCGGCCAACAATTCTCGTGGTCGCGCCAACCGGGCCAGCCCAGGTTGCGCAGCGCCTCCTCCAGTTCATCGGCGTAGGGAAGCGCCGCGCCGAGGTCGAGCAGACCCTGGATCAACGCTACGTCCGCCGCGATCGCCTTCAGACTCATCGATCCTCCTGTGAGAACGTGAGGTTCACGATGATCACGCTATTCCGGCAGATTGGGATCACTATGTCGGTTGATCCGTGGTGACCGCGGGACGAGGGGCTGGTCGGCGTGCCTGCAGGTGCCAGGACGGCCGCCGCGTGATCATGCACTGTTCGTGAGGACAAGCGGAAACCATGCGGCAGCCGCTGGCCTCAGCGTAGATGCCGGGGGCTGGGTGGAGGAGTTCAACGCGGCGTTCGCGCTGATCGCGGGACGGTTCGCCCGGGTGGGACCGCGGAAGCAGGCGCGGGCGTTCCTGCTCGGTCTGCTGTCGGATGTGGAGTCGCGTTCGTGCTGGCAGCCGGCAAAGCAGGCCGGAGACCGCAGCCCGCACCGGATGCAGCGGCTGCTGGGCGAGGCGCGCTGGGACGCCGATGCGGTGCGTGATGACCTGCGCGGCTATGTGGTCGACGAGCCGGGTGCCCCGGACGCGGTGCTGATCACCGATCGCGCCCCGGCGCCCTCGTGAACGACCGGATTCGTCCAGCCGGCCGGTCCTGTTGAGGGCGCTGCCGAGGTTGTTCAGAGCCAGATCTTCGCGGCGCGGTTCAGAGCAGCTGCGCCGTACCAGCGGGCCTTCCCGGGGCGGTCGGACGGTTGGACGTAGCAGCGGCGACGTTCGGGTCACGATCACCCACATAGCCCGCCAGTGTCGCGGGTCGTCCTCTCCCTGCTTGGCGCGCTTGAATCAGACCTGATCGGCCTGTGCGCCGTCCATGGCTATGCCCCATAGTCAGGGATGCGCTGCGACCGCGCCGGCCCGGTGAGCCGGTGAGTGCGCCAACCCGGTCGGCTACTCCGAAAGAGGGGCGGACAGCCTGGTCGGTGGACCCGTGTCGTCGGGGGCCGGGTACCACGGGGCGAGCAGCCGGTCCATAAGGACGTGAAGGTGCGCGCGGAATGACTCGACGACCTCCGGCTGAGCCGCGTCCTTCATCCCCTGATAGTGGTTGAGAATTCCCGAGCCCAGGAAGCCGTGCACGCACCAGACCATGGTGCCGAGGAGGTAGTAGGTGTTGACGTCCGGCGGGACCGCGTCCCTTATCCTGCGGGCGGCGAGTTGGATCAGCGGCCGGGCGTACTGATCCTCCATGGTGGAGAAGTCGGCGGCGTCGGCCACCCAACGGTGTGCCCACAGTGCGCGGTTCTGCGGGTTCGCCACGTGGAAATCGAGATAGGCGTCGACAATCTCGTGCACCGCTGACCGCGCGGAATCCGACCGGGACGCGGCCGCTTCCAGCATTTCCCGTTCCGCTTCGAATGCCTGCCGCATGACCTCCTGGTAGAGAGCACGCTTGTCTCCGGCCACCTCGGCGACAACTGCGGAACCGACGCCGAGGGCGTCACTGATCAGCTGCAATGAGGTCCCGTCATAGCCGAGTTGCCCGAACAGGCGGGTGGCGACCTCAAGGACGTGTGAGCGCGCGATCTCATCCGACACAGTTTCACGCTACGCATTGCTCGGTGAGGCAGAGCCTGCGCCAGGGCAAGAGCCCGGCACGAGAGGGCAAAGTCGACGTTGAGGCTTCCGTAACGCAAACGTGTGAGGACGTTGGCCATCGCATGGCCAGGGTTGCGCCAGACGGGCCCGGTAGGTGCGGCGGGAAACCAGCTCGGCGTTGTCGCATCCCCGCCGCGACCTAATCGACGGGCTGAGCTGCGAAGAGTTAGGGAAGTGAGGGGCCCTCGGCGGGTCAGGCACCAGGTCCAGAAGCAACCGTACGGCGCCCCCGAAGCGTGCCCGCGATCAGTGCCCGAAGGTTGCGCCTCGGAGCGGACTGCGATCCAGCGATCAACACGCCCCTATGTCAGGTGGGCCGCATCGGTGTCTTCCGGAGAACGGTCGTCCAGAAGATCGATGGGAGGCAGGGCCGCTGCCACACGAGCGGCGGTCTCACGAAGCCAGATGTGCGCCGCATCCTGGGTGTGGACGGGATGCCACCACAGCGCCTCCTTGACGGGCACGGCCTCGAACGGGCACGGCAGAGTCCGCACCTGTGCGACCGGGCTCATCAGCCGGGCCAGGCGACGCTGAATCAGCGCGACCCGTCGGGTTCCTGCGACGAGGCTCGGCAGGAGTTGGAAGTTCTGGACCGACACCTCCATGCGGGGTTCCAGGCCCAGCATGCTGAGCTGACGGGCGGCGGGCGCGTCGTAGGGGCGCTGGTAAACGACCCAGGGCTGTCGAGCCAGGTCGTCCATGGTGAGAGCGTCGCCGATGTCCGGATGGTCGGCGGCGACCAGGCAGACCCATTCGTCCCGGTACAGCTCGACGGTGGGGAAGCCGCTGACGATGCCGTGCGGCATGAGCAGCCCGTCCACGCCACTGAGTACGGCGTCGGTCGCCCCGGTGATCTCTTGCCCGACCTGCTCGAACACCAACCGGGACGCGGGCGCCTCGGCGTGCAGCACGCGAGCGAGCTCGGCGCCGAACACCGCGATCGCGTAGTCCGAGGCGATGATCCGGAACTCACGCCGTTCGGTGCGGGGGTCGAACTCCGCGCGGCTGGTGAACAGCCGCTCCAGCAGGGCGCACGCGGTCGTACAGGGCACTACCAGCGCGGTCCCGAGGGGGGTCAGGTCGTAGGCGTTTCCCGTCCTGACGAGCAGGTCGTCGCCGAAGTGCCGACGCAGCCTGGCGAGCGCGGCGCTGGCGGCCGGCTGGCTGAGGCCGATCCGCTGCCCGGCCCGTGTGACGTTGCGTTCCTCCAGCAGCGCCCGCAGCGCGACCAAGAGATTCAGGTCGAGGCTGGCGAGATCCATGACTCCCCATCCACTGCATCGATGGTAACCATCTAACGAATCTATTTCCCAAATTCGGCGCTCTGCCACAAGGTTAGGGCAGACTCCGAGAGGAAACCCCGTGGAAACACAACCGCCCCATGCCGGGCCGTTCGCGGTCGGCATGTTCTCCGCCGGAGACGGTCCGGCGTTCCCCGGTCTCGTCAGGGACGATCGGGTCCTGGATCTGCGCACCGTCCCAAAGCTGTGGGCCGGGCCGGGCGAGGAGCCGACGACCCGTGCGCTGCTGGGGCGCTGGGACACCGCGCTGCCGCTGCTCCACGCTGCCGCCGACTCCCTGAACGATGAACACGGCGAGCGGCACTCCCTGCCCGCGCTACGCGTGCACGCTCCCGTCGAACCTCGGCAGATCCTCCAGTCCGGCGCCAACTACCGCACCCACGTCATCGACTTGGCGCTGGCGCACGAGCCGGCGGATGGACGGCCCGCCGAGCGGGTACGGGCGGAGACGGCCGCGATGATGGACCGCCGCGCCGCCGAGGATCTGCCGTACATGTTCATCGGCCTGCCGTCCTCGATCACCGGTCCCCATGACGATGTGGTGATCCCCGACTGGTGCGCCAAGCCGGACTGGGAGCTGGAGCTGGCCGCGGTGATCGGCCGCCCCGCCCACAGGGTGCCTGCGGACCGGGCGCTGGAGCACGTGGCGGCCTACACGATCGCCAACGATCTGACGGCTCGCGAAGCGGTGTTCCGCCGGGACATGCCGGAGATCGGCACCGACTGGCTGCGCGCGAAGAACCCGCCGACGTTCACCCCGCTCGGCCCATACCTCGTTCCCTCGGCGTTCGTGGGTGACCCCGGCGACCTGCGGATCACGCTGCAGCTCAACGGCGAGGTCATGCAGGACGAGTCCACCAAGGACATGATCTTCGATGTGGCGCGGCTGGTGGCGTACGCGTCGCAGACCGTGCGGTTGCTGCCCGGCGACCTGGTACTGACCGGCAGCCCGGCCGGCAACGGCATGCACTGGGGGCGGCTGCTGCGGCCCGGCGACGTCATGGAGGGCGCGATCACGGGTCTGGGCGTCCAGCGCAACCAGTGCGTGGCGGAGGGCGCATGATGCTCGATCGCACGGACCCCGAGGGTGCCATCGCCGAGGCCGCAGCCAAGTACTCCAACTGGGGGCGCTGGGGCGAGGACGACGTCCTTGGCACGGTGAACTTCATCGACGAGGCGAAGCGGCGCGAAGGCGCTGCGCTCGTTCGGCGCGGCGTGTCGTTCTCGCTATCGCAGCGGTTCGACATGGACGGCCCGCAGAAGGGCTGGCGCCGCCGT
The DNA here is from genome assembly GCF_013409045.1 of Actinomadura citrea. Classification (NCBI taxonomy): domain Bacteria; kingdom Bacillati; phylum Actinomycetota; class Actinomycetes; order Streptosporangiales; family Thermomonosporaceae; genus Actinomadura; species Actinomadura citrea. The sequence goes on from NZ_JACCBT010000001.1 coordinate 5,492,484, forward strand.
ACCAACCCGGTGCACACCATGCTCGACACCGGGGTGGACGCGGCGCTCGGCAACCAGGGCTTCCCGCATGGCATCGGCGGCGCGGACGACGTCGTCGCGATGCCCCTGCAGTGCTCCACGCAGTGGGACGGCCTCGGCCACATCTTCGACCACGGTATGGCGTGGAACGGGCGTTCGGCGGAGAAGGTCGTCACGTCCGAGGGCGACCTGGTCACCGGAATCGAGCACATGGCGGCGCCGGTCGCCGGGCGTGGCGTCCTTCTGGATGTGGGGCGCGTCGCGGGTGAGGACGGCGAGCTGCGCGATGGCTTCGCCATCACCGAGGAACATCTCCAAGCGGCCATCGACGCGCACGGCGTGACGGTCGGACGCGGCGACATCGTGTGCGTCCGCACCGGGCATCTGACACGGGCTCGCCGGAACGGGTGGGGAGACTACGCGGGCGGTCCCGCGCCGGGCCTGTCATTCACCACGGCCGGCTGGCTGCACCGCACCGAGATCGCCGCCGTCGCCACCGACACGTGGGGGTTCGAGGTGCGGCCGAACGAGTTCGACGACGCGTTCCAGCCGCTGCACCAGGTCGCGATCCCCAACATGGGCCTGCTCATCGGCGAGCTGTGGGACCTGGACGCCCTCGCCGTTCATTGCGAGGCCGACGGCGTTCATGAGTTCTGGCTGACGGCCGGGCCGATCCCGGTCACCGGCGCGGTCGGCGCCCCCGTCAATCCCATCGCGGTGAAGTGAGGTCGGCATGGCAGCTGTAGGCAACGTCCTGATCGTCGGGGGCGGCACAGCCGGGTCGGCGTTGGCGATCCTCCTGGCGCGGGGCGGCGTCGCGGTGGACATCGCGGAGATCATGCCGGACGCCACCGCGCTCGGCTCGGGGATCACGCTGCAGGGCAACGCGCTGCGGGTCCTGCGCGACCTCGGCGTGTGGGAGCGGGTCAGCGCGTCCGGGTACGCATTCGACGTGCTGGGGCTGCGAGCGTCAGACGGGACGCTGATCGCGGAGATCCCCGACACGCGAACCGGTGGCCCGGACCTGCCGGCGACACTCGGCATGAACCGGCCCGAGCTGGCCGCGGTGCTCGCGGAGGCGGTGCGGGACGCGGGCGCGACCGCTCGGTTCGGCCTGACCGTCACCGAGCTCGACGACTCCGGCGACCGGGTCACCGCGCACCTGTCCGACGGATCGACCAGCACGTACGACCTGGTCGTGGGCGCGGACGGCATCCGATCCGCGGTGCGGAGGCTGATCGGGATCGACGCGTCGCCGGTGCCGACGGGGATGGGCATCTGGCGGATCCATACGCGCCGTCCCAGGGACGTCGAGCGCACCGACCTGATCTACGGTGGGCCGTGCTTCATCGCCGGGTACTGCCCGACCGGCCCCGACACGATGTACGCCTACCTGGTGGAGAAGGCGCGGCCCCGCGAGTCGGTCACGGACGCCGACAAGCCGTCGCACATGCGCGCGCTCGCCGAGGGGTACGGCGGCGCCTGGGACGAGGTGCGCGCCGACATCACCGACCCGGACCGGATCAACTACACCTGGTTCGAGTCGCTGCTGGTCGACCGTCCGTGGAACCGAGGCCGGACCGTCCTGATAGGGGACGCCGCGCACGCATGCCCGCCGACGCTCGCGCAAGGCGCGGCGCAGTGCCTTGAGGACGCCGCCGTCCTCGCCGAACTGCTCCTGGGCGCCGACCGGCTGGACCAATCGCTGTTCGACGCGTTCATGGACCGGCGGTACGAGCGCGCGAAGGCGGTCGTCGAGGCGTCGGTGCAGCTCGGCGAATGGCAGCTGAACCCGTCCCCCGACGCCGATGTCCGCGGCCTGATGGGCCGTATCAGCGCGATCGTGACGGAGCGGCCGTGAGCATCCCCACCGTCGACGTGCACGCGCACGTGCTGCTGCCACAGATCGAGGAGACCGTCGCCGGCGCACCCGGCCACGCCGAGCACCGAGAGCTGGACGCCCGCCGCAACGGCCCGGCGTCGGTGCAGGCCAGCGGCAAGATGATCGGTGAGCGGATCGAGCGGCTGACGCGGGCCGAGGCACGCCTTGCGGACATGGACGCCGCCGGGGTGGACGTACAGATCGTCAGCCCGTCGCCCTCGCACTACCACTACTGGGCTGCACCCGACCTGGCACGGACCGTCTACCGGATGGCCGGCGAGGCCACCGCCGAGCACTGCGCCAAGGCCCCGGGCCGGCTGCACGGGCTCGGGCTCGTCCCACTCCAGCATCCGGACCTCGCCGTCGAGGCTCTCGACCACGCGCTGTCGCTCGGGCTGAAGGGCGTCGAAATCTCCTCCCACGCACCCGGCCGCGAGCTCTCGGACCCGGAACTGGAGCCGCTGTGGGCGCGGGCCGCCGCGTCCGGCGCGGTGGTGTTCCTGCACCCGTTCGGCTGCACGCTGGACGAGCGGCTCGACCGGTACTACCTGTCCAACATCGTCGGGCAGCCGGCCGAGAACGCCGTCGCGCTCTCCCACCTGATCTTCTCCGGCGTCCTGGACCGGCACCCCGGCCTGAAGATCGTCGCGGCGCACGGCGGCGGCTACCTGCCGACCTGCCTCGGCCGCGCCGACCACGGCTGGCAGGTGCGCTCCGAGTCCCGCACCTGTGCAGAACCGCCGAGCCGCTACATGCGGCGGATCTGGTTCGACTCCCTCGTCTACGACCCGGGCGCGCTACGCGCGCTGATCAGCGCGGCGGGCGCGTCCCAGATCGTCCTGGGCTCGGACCACCCCTTCGACATGGGCGTGGACGACCCGCTCGACCGGCTGCGCGCCGCCCTGCCGCCCGGCGACGAACTGGACGCCGTGCGCGGCGGCAACGCCGCTACCCTCTTCGGCCTCAAGGAGCAGTGATGCCCGACCGTCTCATCACCCATCTGCGCCATGTGGACCTCGCCGTCCCCGACTACGACCGGCAGCGCGAGTTCTACGCCGGTGTCTGGGGCCTCACCGAGGTCGCCGGCGACACCGGCATCTCCTTCCTTGCGGCGGAGGGTTCGCCCGAGCAGTACGTCGTCCGGCTGCGCAGGGCGGACGAGAAGCGTCTCGACCTGGTGTCGTTCGGCGCCGCGTCCCCAGCCGACGTCGACGCGCTCGCCGAACGGCTCGGCACGGCCGGCGTCACGATCGTCGCGGAGCCCGGCAGGCTGGCCACGCCCGGCGGCGGCTACGGGATCCGGTTCTTCGACCTCGACGGCCGGACCGTCGAGGTGTCGGCGGCCGTCGCCGTCCGCGAGCACCGCAGGCTGGAGGAGCGGGAGGCGGTCCCCGTCCGGCTGTCGCACGTCGTGCTCAACGCCCCCGACCTGGACGCCACCCGCGCCTGGTACGAGACGCACCTGGACTTCGCGCTCAGCGACACCCTGACCTCCCCGCACATGGGCAAGGTGATGCACTTCATGCGCTGCAACCCGCAGCACCACAGCATGGCGATCGCGAAAGGACCGCACACGTCGCTGCACCACGTGTCGTTCGAGATGCGGGGTCTGGACGAGTACATGTTCGGCACCGGCCGGCTGCTGCGCGCGGGTGTCCGCATGATCTGGGGACCGGGACGTCACAAGGCCGGCGACAACACGTTCTCCTACTTCCTGGACCCGCACGGCAACACCGTCGAGTACACCACCGAGCTGGAGAGCCTGGACGAGGACGCCTGGCATCCGCACCTGTACGACTTCTCCGACCCCGACGTCACCGATCAGTGGGGCACCGCGAACCCGATGAACGAGCTCGTCGCCAAGGAGTCGTTCAACGACCCCGACCGCGGCGTCTTCGTCGCCCCGCCCGTCTGAGCCGCAAGGAGCCCCATGCGTCTCGCCACGTACCTGCACCAGGGCGCCCGCCGCTGCGGCGCCGTCGAGGGCGACGACCGGATCCTGCCGTTCCCGGACGGTACCGCCCTTCTCGACGTCGTCGCCTCCGGTTCAGTGCCGGAGACCGGCCCGGCGATCCCGCTCGCGGACGTGCGGCTCCTGCCGCCGCTCGAACCGCCGTCCGTGCGGGACTTCGTCGCGTTCGAGGAGCACGTCGAAGGCGTCCGGAAGGCCGTGGACGGTCTGTCCGGCGTCCCGGACGCCTGGTACGACGCGCCGACCTTCTACTTCTCCAACCCGCATGCCATGGTCGGCGCGCACGACGACGTGCCGCTGCCGCCCGGGTGCCACGACCTCGACTTCGAGCTGGAGGTCGCCGCGGTCATCGGGCGCGCGGGCGCCGACCTGTCCCCCGGGCAGGCCCGCGCCCACATCTTCGGCTACACGATCTTCAACGACTGGTCGGCGCGCGACCTGCAGTCACGGGAGATGCGGGTCGGCCTCGGCCCGTGCAAGGGCAAGGACTTCGCCACAACGCTCGGGCCCTGGCTCGTCACCGCCGACGAGTTGGAGCCCTACCGCGACGCGGACGGTTTCCTGCGGCTCGTGCTGACCGCCGAGGTCAACGGCAAGGTCGTCGGGCGGGACCTGCTGTCGAACATGGGCTGGCCGTTCGAGGACCTCGTCGCCTACGCCTCACGCGGCGCCCGGCTGCGGCCCGGCGACGTCCTCGGCTCGGGGACCTGCGGCAACGGCGGCTGCCTCGCCGAACTATGGGGCCTTGCGGCTGAGCAGACCCCGCCGCCGCTCACACCCGGCGACACCGTCACGCTGACCGTCGAGGGGATCGGCACCGTCTCCAACACGATCGTCCCGGGAGTCGCTCCGGTGCCGATCCCGCGCGCCCGCAAACGCACGCGGGAACGTCCGTGAAGCGGGTCGCCGGCAAGATCGTCCTGGTCACCGGCGCCGCACGGGGCCAAGGCGATGATCGTCGGCAAGTCCGAGAACGACCGCCCGGTCGCGCCCGGTCCGCCGCTGAACAGGATGTCGAAGCAGTACCACGGGCGCCCGCGCGTGCAGGCGCGGGCGCCCGCACACCGGACGCCAGTTCAGGACCACGAAGTCGCCCGGCGCCACCTCGGTCACACCCTCGCCCACCGACTCCACAACCCCCGGGCGACCTCGTGCCCGAGCAGGAACGGGAACTCGTCGTTGATCTCGCGCTCGCGGTTCGGGTTGGTGAGATGCGTCGGGCTGTATGGGCGCCGCTGTGGGTAGCGGTGGAGTGGAAGGCCGCCGTCCTGATGCCGAGAAGGCATGCCCGGCACTGCTGGCTACCGACCGGCCTGGTCCGCGATATCCCCCTTGGGTGTGGTCAAGAGGCTTTGGGAGGTCTAGTCGTCCGAGGGGAGTACAAGCTTCTGCAAGGAGTTTCGTAGGTGCTCGGCGGTCTTCGGGGTGAGAGGCTCCAGGAACTCGCGCTCGGCTTTGTCGTTTGCGTCGATGGCCAGGCGGAGGGTGGCGCGGCCGGCCTCGGTCAGTTCGACTACGTTGCGGCGGCGGTCTTCCGCGTGCGGGTGACGTGACACCAGGCCCTTGCCCTCCAGGGCGTCCAGCATCGCGACCATCGTGGTGCGGTCGATGCCCAGCCGGCGCGCCGCTTGCTGCTGGGACGCCGGTTCACGGCCCGTGAGGGCGAGCAAGATGCCCAGTTCGCGCCCGTCGATGCCGTACGGCTTCACCGCGTTCGCGGCCAGCTCGGCCATCCGAAGATGCGCATGCTTGAGCAGGTAGACGAGGTTCCTGCTCAGCTCGGGGCCCGGCCCATCACTGCTAGACACGGAGGGATTCTATCGATAACCTGATCGTCAGTAATACTGATAATCAGCAAGGCGACAGGAAGAAGTGAGGGCAATGATCCTGGTCACCGGAGGTATGGGATTCATCGGCTCCCACACCGTGCGGGCACTGCTCGACCTCGGCGAGAGCTGCGTGCTGGTCCAGCGCCGGACGGGCGAGCTTCCGGCGGATCTCGCAGGCGGGCGGTCGGTGGCGGAACAGGCCGACATCACCGACCTGAGCGCATTGCTCGACGTCGGCGAGCGTCACGACATCACCGGCATCGTGCACCTCGCGGGCTCGATGCCCTGGCCGCCTGATTCCGAGCAGCCCGTCGAGGCGGCGCGAAAGGCCCTGGACGGCCTGTTCAACGTCCTGCAGGCGGCCCAGGACTGGGGTGTGGACCGGGTGGGCGTCGCGAGCACGATCGGTGTCTACGGCGGTCTCGCCGCCGAGGGGCCGCTCGGGGCCGGCGAGGGCCCGCTCAGTGAGGACATGCCGCTGTCGATGACCTCAGCCCACCTGATCCCGACCTTCAAGAAAATCGGTGAGCTGCTCAACGCTCACCTGGCCGACGCCGCCGCCATCGATGTCGTCAACTACCGCATCTCCGGCACCTGGGGTCCGCGAGACCCCCATGGCGCGTTGTTCTTCGCGGCTCCCGAGCTCGTCCATGCCGCCGTCCGCGGAACCGAGCCGGACCTGTCCACGCTCGCCGGGCCCGCGCACGCGGAAGATTCGATCGACCTGTGCTACGTGAAGGACACCGCCCGGGCGATCGCGCTCCTCCAGCTCGCGGACCGGCTCGACCACCGCACCTACAACGTCGCGTCCGGACGCGCGACCACCAACGCCGAGATCATCGCCGCGATCAAGCACGTGGTACCGGACGCCCGGGTCGAGCTGCCCACCGGAGGGGACGCCCGCCAGAACTACCTCGACATCACCCGGCTCCAAGACGACACCGGCTACAAGCCCGAATATGACACCGAACGCGCGGTCACCGACTACATCGCCTGGCTGCGCGCGGGCAACGAACACTGAGCACCATCCGGGCGCCGTGGTGTGCGCAATGGTCACAGCGGTCCGCCGAATCGCAGCAGAAGACCGCGAAGACCGGGTCGGTGTCACCACGGTGTCGGGTACTCGGCGGTGAGCTGGTCGGCGGTGGACCAGTGCGTCGTAGCCGGCTCCCCGAGCGACCGGTTCGTGGCAGAGTGGCGGGATGTCTGGCGCGCGGTACGGGATGGATGCGCCCTACGGGTTCAGCTTCGTGGGCTTGGTCGTGCTGGGGTTCTGGGTGACCGGGCTGGTGATGGCGGTCACCGCCGATCTGGCCGCCGCGCTGCCCGCGCTGGTCTCCGGCACCCTGCTGGCGGGATGCCTGGCCCTGAGCCTGCACGCCACGCTGCGCGGCAAGTTCCTGGTCTGGCGAGACGTGCTGGACGAGCTGGACCTGCGTGGCGACGAACGGCTGCTCGACCTCGGCTGCGGACGCGGCGCCGTCCTGTTGGCCGCCGCCCGGCACCTCCCGCAGGGCCGGGCGGTCGGCGTGGACCTGTGGCGCGGACGGGACCAGTCCGGCAACACCCCTGCGGCGACCCTGCGCAACGCCCGCGCCGAAGGCGTCGCCGACCGCGTCCACGTGCAAGGGGGTGACCTGCGCAGACTCCCCTACGCGGAGGCTAGCTTCGACCTGGTCGTGTCCAGCCTGACGGTGCACACCATCTTCGGCGCGGACGCCCGCGCCCAAGCGGTCGGCGAGGCGTACCGGGTGCTGCGGCCGGGCGGCCGCCTGCTGATCGCCGACCTGGCGCGGACCCCCCGCGAGTACGCTGCGGTGCTGGCCCGGCTGAACGCCCAGGACATCCGCGTGCGCGGCCTCGGCTGGCGCGCGTGGTGGGGCAGTCCGTGGGTCCCGACCCGCCTGCTCACCGCCCGCAAACCGGCCACCCCCTGAACACACCTACCGGCACGATCCAGGCCCCGTGGTCACCTGGCGTCCGACGAGGTGCAAGAAGGTGGCGGTTCCGCAAAGGCCGATGCCCCGTCGGCTCCTGGCAGCGTCGGCGAGTCACCCACCGCTTGGCCGATCAGTGTCGCGTCTTCCACCGGCACCGTGGCCCTAGGCCGCCTGCTTACCGGGTACCGGGGACGGCCGGTCACGGGAGTGGTCGCCGGGACGCTCATCGCCGCGCCGGCCGTGCGGACGTTCGTCCAATAGTGGGGCATGCGAGATCCAGAACGGTGGCGATGCGGTCCAGCGTGCTGATCGGTGGGGTGTAGGGCAGGCGCAGGTGGTGGGAGTGGGTCGCGTCGGCCGCGAATGACGGCCCCGGGGAGAGTTCGAGTCCGTGGGCGCGGGCGCGCGTCGTGACGAGATCGGCCCGCATGGTGGTCAGGCGCAACCAGAGCGCGAGCCCTCCGGGAGGAACCGTGAACCGCCAGCGGTCGTCTCCGGCCAGCAGCCCGCTCAGGTGGTCGCGCTGCCGTCGCAGGACGGCCCGCCGGTCGCGCAGCAGCGGTTCCAGGTCGCGCAGGAGTTCGATGGCGACCAGTTGCTGGGTCGGCGCCGCCGACAGCGGTTCGCACAGGGGATGGCGAGCCAGCACGCCGACGAGCGCGGCGGGCCCGCGGATCCAGCCGACCCGCAGGCCGGCCCAGATCGTTTTGGCCGCCGACCCGATGAGGATGGAGCCGGGTATCCGCTGAACCGGTGCGGGGGTGTCGCGCAGGTCGAGGTCGCGCATGGTCTCATCGACCACCACGGTCACGCGATGCCGTTCGGCCAGCCGGGCCACGGTCCGCCGGACGGCCTTCGGCATGAGCGCGCCGGTCGGGTTCTGGAAATCGGGGACGAGGTAGGCCATCCCGCCTGTGGCGGTCCGCAATGCGTCTTCGAGCTGGTCAAGGTCCCAGCCGTCCGCGGTCACCCGGCAGCCGACCAGGCGCGTGCCGATGGCCCGGAAGCCGGCCAGCGGATCGAAATAGGTGGGGATCTCCACGGCCACGGCCCGGGGACGCAGATGCGTCGACAGCAGCGCCAGAGCCGAGCGCGTACCCGAGGTGATCAGTATCTGTTCGGGACGCGTGGCGAGCCGCTCCCGCGTGTAGCGGTCCGCGATCAGTGATCGCAGCTCAGGTAGCCCCGGACCGGTCTCCCCGCTTTCGGCCAGGACCGGTCCGGAACGCTCGGCCGCTCTCAGCACGGCCCGCTGATAGAGCGCGTGCGGTGCCGCCGGAACCGCCCTGCGGAGGTCGATGGCGCCGTCCTCGCCAAGGGCCGAGGACGGCGCGATGCGCGCCGTGGCCTCCGGCGGAAGCCGCAACGTGCTCGCGCTGCCGCGGCGGGTGTCGACCCGTCCCTCGTCACGCAGGATGCCCAGCGCCGCGATCACCGTGCCGCGGCTGACGCCGAGTGCCGCGGCGGCACGCCGTTCGGCGGGCAGCCGGGAGCCGACCCGCAACCGTCCGTCCAGAGTCGCGTCGCCGACCGCGTCGGCCAGCGCTCGCGCCAGGCCGGCATCCGGTCTGCGCCATGCGCCCAGCGCGGCGGCCAACTGGTTGTCCGTGATGTGCACTAGTCCAGTTTGCCGGTATTGGACCAGTATTCTGCGCCCTGCTCCGGATACCGTCCACCTGGAACCACGGAAATCGGAGCCCTCCCATGCATCCACGCCTCGCCGCCGATCTCGCAGAACTGCCGGCACTGCTGGAGGCGACTCGCCTGCAGGCGACCGAGATACTCGGTCGTCTTGACGAGCAGCCGGTCGTCCCGCCGCTGCGCTTGCCCGCCCCGGAACCGCTCCCTGAGGAGGGAGCCGGGCTGACAGGGGCGCTTGCGGAGTTCACCCGCACGTGGGCCCCACTGTTCTCGGCGAGCCCGGGTCCCCGCTACCTGGGCTTCGTCACCGGTGGCGTCACGCCGGCCGCCTTGGCGGGCGACTGGTTGACCGCGGCCGCCGACCAGAACCCCGCCTCGGCGCTCGATGGCGCGGCACCCGAACTCGAACGCCGGACGATCGACTGGCTGCGCGACCTGTTCGGCCTCGGCGCCGCACATCAGGGGACGTTCGTCAGCGGTGCGACCATGTCCAACACGGTGGGCCTGGCCATCGCCCGCGAGTGGCTCGGCGATCGCGCGGGCGTCAGCGTGGCAGAAGAGGGCGCGTCGGCATTGGGGCGAGTCACCGTCCTGTCCGGCAGCCCGCACTCGAGCATCGCCAAGGGCCTGTCCATGCTCGGCCTGGGCCGCAGCGCGCTGATCCCCGTGCCGGTCGTCCAGGGCCGAGAGGCGGTCGACCTCGTCGCCTTGGAGCAGGCATTGACGCAGGTGGACGGCCCCTGCGTCGTGGTCGCCAACGCGGGCACGGTCAACACCGTGGACTTCGACGATCTCCGCGCCATCACCGCGTTGCGGGAGCGCCACGACTTCTGGCTGCACGTCGACGCCGCCTTCGGAGGCTTCGCGGCGCTGTCGCCGGACCACGCGGCCCTGGTCGCCGGACTCGACGCCGCCGACTCCATCTGCATCGACCTTCACAAATGGCTGAACGTCCCCTATGACAGCGCCGTGCAGTTCACCCGCCGCCCGGATCTCCAGGTGCGGGTGTTCCAGAACGCCGCCGCCTATCTCGGTCCGCTCGGCGACACGCCCGACCACGTCCACCTCACGCCGGAGAATTCTCGGCGCCTGCGCGCCCTCGCCGCCTGGTTCACACTGCGCGCCTACGGACGGGACGGGCACCGCGAGATCGTCCAGCAGAACATCACCTGCGCACGCGCCCTGGGCGAGGCGATCAAGACGATCCCCGGACTGCGCCTGCTGGCACCGGTTCGCCTGAACGTCGTCTGCTTCACCCTGGCCGCGGACCCCACCGCCGAGCGACTCGCCGATCTCGCCGCTGAACTGGCGAAGGAGGCCTTCCTCACCCCGACCACCTACGCGGGGGTCCCCGCACTTCGAGCCGCCTTCAGCAATTGGCGCACCACCCGAACCGACGTCGACCGGATCACCGAGGCCCTGAAGCGCTGCCTCGACAGTCCGTCATAGGAGCCGCGCACGACGGGCCGAGCCGGCCCCGCATCACTGTGCCTGCCGAAATTCACGTCCGTGCAGGTGAGAAGCACAGGGCGGCGGGCTCCGACGCGGGGCCCGGTCAGTCTCAGCGCCAGCGCCGCTGCACGCGGTCCCCTGGCGCATGTCCGCCCGGCAGACAATCGCATCAGCCGACCTCCGAAAATCTCTGCCAGACGAGATAGATTTTCGCGGCGGGTTGGGGTACTGTTCCTGTCATCGACGAGGAACAAGTCCAGCAGACGCGGCAGAGGATGAACTGCCCGTACAGATGGATGACGCGGGCCGGGCGTGCCGGGGTCACAGCAGTGGAAGGGACTCCGGCAGCCGGCCTCGCAGGAGGCGGCCAACGGGCCGCCGGCAGTACGGACGCAAGTGTCAACAACACAAGTAGTGCAGGTAGGGAAGACACGGAAGGAGGGTCTCGGCACCATCGGGATCGCCCGCCAGCGGCTCCAGTCACGTCGCGCGGGTACCGCAGCCCCACAGATTGGACGGTGGTCTACGGTCACGCATCCGCGATCCCCGCGCCCCCGCCTCTGGCGGTCGGCGTGGACAAGGACCGGCCACAGCGCCGGATAGATGGTGTTGTACCTCATGGCCCCGGCGCCGCCCTTTGGCGCCGGGGCCCGTCGTTTTCCCTGAGCGCATCCTGCACCTACACCCCAGCGACAGTACGGAAGGCTTTGTGAGAGCACCTCAGCCGGTTCGATCCGGCACCCACCCAGCGCACCACGACCCGCGTTCCGCCCAGCCCGGCCCGGTGCGAGACGATCTCGGCACCGGGCTCGACAGCAAGCTGGACGATGAGGACTATCCGGCTTACAGCATGGGCCGGGCCGCCGAGATCCTCGGCGTCACCCCCGGGTTCCTGCGCAGCCTGGACGCCGCCAAACTCTTCGCTCCGCAACGCTCGCCCGGCGGCCACCGCCGCTATTCCCGCTACCAACTGCGCCTGGCCCAACGCGCCCGCGACCTGGTCGACCAGGGCACCGCACTGGACGCGGCCTGCCGCATCATCATCTTGGAAGACCAGCTCGCCGAAGCCCAGCGCATCAACGCCCAGCTCCAGCAGCGCATCAACGCCGACCCCGAACGACACTGATCCGCCCATGACCAACGCCAGGATCGAAGCCCCCCGGCGCCCGCCGTGGACATCTACCTGTCGCCGGCGGGCGACGAGGTCATCGCGACGGTGACCGCCCACGGGTCCGGTTTCGACCCGGCGCCGTGCCCCACCCGCTGGCTCCTTGCTCCCCTCGGGACTACCCGGCGGCCCGCCCGTGCCAGATGTCTGGACCGGGCGGGCCGTTGAGCATGGCCGTTCCTCCTCAGCGCGGGCTGGAGGAGACGGGCGGTGCGGGTTCTTCCTGCCGCGGCCCGCCCTGCCGTGCCCGCCGCGTGGCGATCAGCGGAAAGGTCAGGCACGCGGCGGCCAGCAGAAGGGCCGACGCGGCCGTCAGGGCGGTGGTGTAGCCGTGCACCGCGGCCGCCTCCGGCCGGGAGTGCGGACGGGAGACCAGGTAGGCCGCGGCGGCGCTGGCTGCCAGAGTGTTGAGCAGCGCGGTGCCCAGGGCGGCTCCCATCTGCTGGGCGGCGTTGTAGGCGGCCGACGCGGCTCCGATCTCATGTCCGTCCATGCCCTCGGTGGCCAGGGCGGCCGTGGGGGGCATCACGCACCCGAGGCCGAGCCCGGTGAGCACGAGCGCGGGAAGCAGGTAGGCGGCGAAGACGTCCGTGTCTCCCGCCGGCAGGCGGGAGAGGACCAGCATCCCGGCGGCCGCGGCCAGCAGGCCCGGGACGATCAGCACCGCGGGCGGGACGCGGCCGTGCAGTCGCCCGGCGATGAGCACGGACCCGGCCAGCGTGGCCAGCGCGTTGATGATCAGTGTCAGGCCGGCCTGGACCGGCGAGTAGCCCAGCACCGTCTGGGTGTAGTAGCTCATGAACAGGTAGAAGCCGAACATCGCCACGAACATCAGGGTGATGGCGAGGAACGCGCCGCCTCTGGCGCGGTGCAGCAGGATCCGCGCCGGCAGCAGCGGGTGGACCGCCCGGACCTCGACGGCGACGAACGCGGCCAGCAGCACCGTCCCGCCTGCCAGCAGTGCCTGTACCTCGGCCGAGCCCCACCCCAGTGATTCGGCCCGGTTGAACCCGTACACCACCGCGGCGAATCCGGCGAGGCTGAGCAGCGCGCCCGGGACGTCCAGCCGCCCCCGGTCGGCGATCGGCCGATCCGCCGGGACGAACGTCACGCCGAGCGCGGCGAGCAGCGCGACGGGCACGTTGATGTACAGGCACCAGCGCCAGCCGGTGTACTCGGTCAGCAGGCCCCCGGCGATCAGGCCGATCGCCGAGCCCGCCGCGCCGACCGCGGCGAACACCCCGAACGCCCGGCCGCGTTCGCGTGCCCGGGTGAAGGTGGTCGCCAGCAGCGACAGCCCGGCGGGCGCGAGCACGGCGGCGAAGCATCCCTGCAGCGCCCGCGCCCCGAACAGCATCGGCGCGCCCACCGCCGCGCCGCCCAGCGCGGACGACGCCGCGAAGCCGGTCAGCCCGATCAGGAACGTGCGCCGGTGGCCGACCGCACCGCTGATCCTGCCGCCGATCAGCAGCAGTCCCCCGAAGGCGAGCGCGTAGGCGGTGATCGCCCATGTCCGGTTCCCGTCCGACATCCCGAGGGCCCGCTGTGCCGACGGCAGCGCGATGTTCACGATCGTCCCGTCCAGGACCACCAGCAGCTGCGCCGCGCTCACCACCGCCAGCGTCCACCACCGCCGTCCCCACGCTTCCTCTTGCCCGTCGCCGGGCGCCTGCGGTCTCTTGTCTCCGATATCCATGACTTCCAGCGTTTCGTTGAAGTCGTTCCGGAGACTTCTCGCCGCCCGCGGCTCGTCCAGCAGGGCCGGCGGCCGACGAACTTTCAACCTGCCTTCGAACCCTCCCCGCGGCAGGGAGGGTTCGAACTCCGGCTCAGGCGGGGCGCAGAGGGATCGAGGCGAGTTCGGCCGGGTCGACGACGATGGCGTGCCTGCTCATGGCGACCCTGCTGTACTTAGCCGGGATGGCCGGGCCGTACGCGCTGACCGGCGTGTTCAGCCTCAACGACGCCACCCCCGTCCTGGCGCTGATGCTGGGCCTCGCCGTCGGCATCGACTCGCTGTCCATGCTCCCGCTACCGGCAGCACCTCCTGGAAGGCCGGGACCCGCGGGAGGCGGCCGGACTCGCCATCGGCACCGCCGGGTCGGCGGTCCTGTTCGCCGGCGCGCCCGTGGTCATCGCCGTGGTCTGCGGAGATGGCCCGAGCCGGGCCCGCTAGCTGTTCGCACTCGGGTGGGCCCGGGCGTGGCCGAGATAGGTGACGATCGGCCTGCCCTCCGGTTCGAGCACGAAGCGCGTCACACTCGGGATCGCTTTGTCGTCGATCTTTCCCTTCCGGCGGGCGACGGTGGCCCGGACCAGGTCGAGCACGTTGGCGGGCTTGAAGGAGCAGATCTCCTCGTTGCGCAGCCCGTGGGCGGCGAGCGCGGCCGCGACCTCCTCCGGCGTCCGCAGGCGGGCGGCGGTGTAGCGACCGCGCGGCATGATCCGAGTCTGCGGCAGCGTCTGGAAGGCCACGAGGTAGATCAGCCGTGAGACCGGCGTGCGGTTGACGGTGTCGTAGAACAGGACGCCGCCCGGGCGCAGCAGCCGGGCGGCGTGCGCGACGACCCGGTCGAGGGCGCCGGTGATCTCGAAGGTGTCGGCATGGAAGACGACGTCGAAGGACCGGCCGGCCAGACCGGGATCCTCCGCCGGCGCGGTCAGGTACTCGACGCCCTCCCCGGCGGCCGCCTCCACCGCCATTGCGGTCGCCTCGGGCGAGGGGTCCAGCGCGACCACTTCCAGGCCGAGGCCGGCCAGCCCCCGGGCGAGCAGCCCGCGCCCGCTGCCGACGACCAGGGCGGACCGCCCGGCCGGTGCGATCCCGAGGCGGCGCAGGACCGAGCCCACGTACTCCAGCCGCACGTCCTGGAACGTGAGGGCCCGGATGTGGCGCCCGTCGATGGCGCCGGCAGCGCCCGAGTCCAGTTCGATGATCGGTCCCATGCCACCCTCCATTGAGTTCCCTGAGGGAACTCACTCTAGTCCCCTAAGGGAACTTGGGTAGGCTCGGGGGGTGACCAGGACCTCGCTCACCGACGTCGCGTGCTCGATCGCACGCGCCACCGACCTCTTCGCGGACGCGTGGACGGCCCTCATCATGCGCGACGTCCTGGTGGGCGTGACCCGCTTCGACGACCTGGCCCGCGACCTCGGCGTCTCGCGCAAGATCCTGGCCGCCCGGCTCTCTCGGCTGGTGGAGGAGGGCGTGCTGGTCCGTGAGCGCTACCAGGACCATCCGCCTCGCGAGCATTACCTGGCGACGGAGAAGGGCAAGGACCTCTACCCGGTCCTTCTCGCCCTCATGCGCTGGGGTGACCGCTGGTACGGGCAGTCCGGCCCGCCCGTCCGCATCCGCCACCTGGAGTGCGGCCACGACACTGAGACCGTCATGGCCTGCGGCCACTGCGGCCGCGAGCTCACCGCCGACAACACCACTCAGCTCCCCGGCCCCGGTGGCCGCGCCGGCCCTGGCACCCGTGTGATCGGCCCCCTCATCGCGTCCCGCGAAGCCCCGGCCTGACCCCCGCACCGCCCCCACCGCCGGAGCCGCCGAGTTGCGCCGCCGTCCGGGTCGCCTCGGCGGCGTCGTTGGTCGCGGAGGTGACCGTGGAGAGGACCGCGCTGAGGGCGGCGGCGCCGTCGAGGAGGGCTTTGGAACGAGCCGCGAGACCGGCGTCTCTGGCGTCCAGCGCGGAGGCGACGTCCTCCGTTCCGCGGGCGGCTCGCAGTTCCGGCATCAGCGCGCGGAGGGACGCGATGCGGTGACCGGCCTGGCGCAGCTGGTGCACGACCCGCGCGTCGCGCACCTGGGCCGGTGTGTATCGCCGCGCTCCTCGGACGGGGCCGCGGTCGGGGACGACGAGGTCCTCCGCATCCCAGTGCCGCAGCGTCGAAGGGCGCACGCCGAGGGCGGCGGCGAGTTCGGAGACGCTCATCGCGTCCGAGGCTCTCACGTCCCCGACCGGCTCGTCGGAGATCGCCTGGGCCGCCTCCCTGGCCTGCCGCAGCCTCGTCCGCTCCGCGTCGAGCCCGGCATGCGCCGCGTCGAGAAGGACCAGGACGTCCGGGGCGGGGAACCGGTGGGCGGCCCGGACGATCTTCTTGGCCTCGACCGGGCCGGCGCCCGCCGCGAGGGCGCGGTAGGCGAGCGCGGACTGCACGTGCGGCTCCCCGTAGACCCGGTACCCCGTGGCCGTCCGCACCGCCGGCGGCAGGACGCCGTCGCGCTCTAGATTGCGCACCTGCTGAACGGAGTATCCGGTACGCCGCGCGACGTCGATGGTCCGCAATCCGCGCGATTTGAGACCTGACACCCCGGCATCCTCGCAGCATCGGCCAGAAGTCTCCACAAGCACTTGAATGGAACGCTGGAGCACATGACCATGGACGAGATCATCGGCTTCGTGGACGGCCTCGACGGCGTCCTCACCTTCAGGCCCGCCCCCGGCGACGGCTCACCGGAGATCAGCTGGGGCGACACGTTCTTCTACTACTCGCCCGACGGCGTCGTCCCGGCGACGACCCAGCCGTTCGCGACGATCGTGACCAAGAACTACCCCGGCGACGAGGCATCGCGCCTGGACCGGCCGGAAGCCTTCCGCGTGAACGTCTCCCCGGGCAAGGAGACGTTCATCCGGTGGACCGGGCACGAACCACGCGAAGCGGCCACCGCGAAGGCCGACCCCAGCGCCGCCGACACCGTGATCGCCCACCCCGTCTACGGGACGATCGGCTGGCTCGCGGTGGTGAACCCCGGCCCGCGGACCGAAGCGGCGGTCCGGGATCTGCTGAGCACGGCTTACCGCCTCGCACGCTCGCGCTATGAGCGGCGCGCGGACGCCGCCCGGTAGCCGATCTGCTCCGAGCCCGCCCGTGAACGCCCGTCAACGGCCATCGGCAGGCTTGGGAGGGGAAGGAACGGGCCGACGGTCGGCCAGCCAGCGGGCGCACCGCGTACTCGGTCGCGGCGGTCGCGGGTTCTTTCCAGCCGGACAGGTCCAGCGTCCACAGCGCGGCCGCGGTGACCGCGATGGCCGTTGGAGCCGCGCCCAGGCTCGGGCCGAGCCCGTCGCGACCCGGAGATCAGCAGGAGGACGGCCAGTCAGCACAGACCCGCGCCGACGGCCGCCGCGCAGGCGAGTTCCGACGCGTACAGCGGGGGCCCGCCCCGGAGGCGCGGTCGCCCACCGCAGGATCGCCACGCACTCGCCAGCCACCAGAGCGTTCCCCGCCGGCAAGGGCAGGGCGGCGGGTGCCGGGCCGCCCGCCCGGCTCCATGCTCGAGATGCCCTGCGCGATCCACCGCGCGCCGACGAACAACACGACATTGGGCAGATGGGCGGGAACCCACGCAAAGAGGCGGTCCGCGCCGCCGCGGCAACAGCCCGGGATCGAACGTCGCCGGTCCGCCTGAGCGTTCAGCGAGAGATCCAAGACGTCCATCGTTCTCCTTCGACACTTCGCGAGCGATTCACACCGAGGGTTCTTCCGGGCCTCCGGGGCCGACCGGACCTGGCCGCGAGCGGTCACCGGCTCTTAAGGCAAGCCGAGCGGTGCGGTTCTCCCTCCCGCGGGTTCACTGGTCGACGTGCTCGGCCGCGGTCGTCGGGAGTGCGAGCATCACGAGTGCCGCCACGACGTAGAGCGCCGCAGAGATGATGAGGACGATGCTGAGCGCGTGAGCGTGGTCGGCCGGTCCCGGTGTTCCGGTTGTCGATTCGGTGACGGCGGTGAAGAAGACGGTGCCGAGGACGGCGATGCCGATGGCGCCGCCGATCTGGTTGACGGTGGAGAGCACGCCGCCCGCGGCGCCGGCGTTGCGTCCGGGGATGCCGGCGAGGACGACGTTGACGAGGATGGGGGCGGCAAGACCGAGTCCGAGGCCGCCGATGAAAAGGGCGAGGGCGAGGGGCCAGTATCCGGGATCATCGCCGTTTCTGATGATCGCCCACAGGACGAGCTGGGATGCTGCGATGGTGAGCGAGCCGGTGATCAGCAGGGCTCTCCCGGCCCTGGCGGCGAGCGCGACGCCGAGTCCTGAGGTGGTGATCGAGCCGAGCGCGTAGGGCAGGATCACCAGGCCGGTCTCCCACGCGGTGCGGCCGGTGCCGTTTTGGAGGTAGATCGACAGGGTGAGGAAGAACGATCCGATGCCGCCGAAGAAGAGCACGGACGTGCTCAGGCCGATCGCGAAGGCGCGGATTCGGAGCAGAGCCGGATCGAAGACGGGTTCGTTCCCGTGTCCGGTGAGGCGGCGCTCGTAGGCGAGGAAGATCCCCAGCACGATGATTCCGGCGGCGAGGAGTGCGTAGCTGGTCCAGGTCCATCCCCAGGTCTCGGTCTGGATGATCGGCAGGAGGAGGAGCAGGATGCCCGAGGCCGCGAGCAGCGCGCCCAGGAGGTCCAGGCGTGCGGTCGAGGTGGAGCGGGACTCCGGCAGAACCTTCGCGCCGATGACGAGCGCCAGGATCGATACGGGCACGTTGATCCAGAAGATTGTGCGCCATCCCAGGTCGAACAGGTCGCGGTCAACGAGCAGCCCGCCCAGCAGTGGGCCGGCGACCGACGCGAGTCCCTGGACCGCCCCGTAGGCGCCGAACGCCTTGGTGCGCTCGCCCGGAGCGAACGACGCCCGGATGATCCCGAACACCTGCGGGACCATGATCCCCGCAGTCAGTCCCTGCGCGGCGCGCATGCCGATGAGCATTCCCGGATCGGTGGCCAGCGCGCAAAATGCGGAGGTGAGCATGAAGCCGGCCAGCCCGATCATGAACAGGCGTTTGCGGCCGTACTGGTCGCCGAGCCGTCCGCCGGTGATCAGGCCCGCCCCCAGGGCCAGGACGTAGGCGGCGATCGTCCACTGGAGTTGGGCGTCGCCGGCCCCCAGGTCCTGGGCTATCGCCGGGGCCGCGACGGTGACGATCGTCGCGTCGAGAAGGTCCATGAAGGAGCCGAAGAGCACCACCAGGAGTGCCGCGCTCGCGCCGGCGCCGGAGACGAGCGCTGAGGAGACGGCGGGTGCATGTGCGCCCTTTGGAGGGTTGTGTGGAGCGGTCATGCCGGCCACGATGACCGCTATAGTTGCCATCGAGTGACCGCTTTAGGTGGGGAGGATCGGTGGCCGCCACCTCCGCGCGGGCGCTCAAGCTGCTGTCGATCTTCGGGATCGGCGCGACCCTGACCGCCGACGAGCTCGCCACCAGGCTCGGGACGTCTGTGCGGACCGTGCGACGCGACATCGACACGCTCAGAGAACTCGGGTACGAGATCGAGGCCGTGCGCGGAGCGGGCGGAGGCTACCGGCTTGGCCGCGCCACCCGGTTGCCACCGGTCGTCTTCGACGAAGACCAGGCCGTCGCGGCGGCCGTCGCGCTCCAGACCGTCCCCACGATCCTGTCCGGCATCCGCGAGAACTCGGCCCGAGCCCTCGCCACGCTGCAGCAGGCGATGCCCGCCCGCAGCCGTATCCACGCCGAAGCATTCACCGTCTCCGCGGCGCGCAACTACTGGGAGTTCCCCGCCGCACCCATCGACGCCGAGATCATCCGCGTCATCGGTCGCGCGATCAACCGACGGCACATGGTGTGCGTGGACTACACCGGCGATGACGAACCGACGACGCTCACGCTGGAACCGCACGACCTCGTCGTGTGGGCGGCACGGTGGTACCTCGTCGCGTTCGAACCGGACGCGAGCCGATGGCGCGTGATGCGAATCGACCGCCTCGAACCACGCATGCCGACGGGCAGGACCTTCGAACGCCGCGACGTCCCGCACGGCGACCCGGTCGCATTCGTCATGAGCACGCACGACCGCGGCGACACCCCAGCCGAATGGCCATGCCGCGGGTCGGCGCTCGTCGCGCTACCGGCCCCCGTCGTCGCCCGGTTCGCCCCCGGCGGATCGACGGTCGAGCACGAAACCGACTCCAACTGCCGACTCACGCTGGGCGCGTGGTCATGGGCAGGATTGGCAGGACTGCTCCTGACTTTCGACGCTGACCTCACCGACATCGAACCGGCAGAACTGAGGCAGGCGCTGCGTTCCTTGCGCACCCGCATCGACGAAGGACTCAGGCGCGCCATGTGAGTTCACTGGGATGTGTCGAACATCGCCCTCCCTCGCTCGTGATCGAGGTTCCCCCGTAGCACGGACGACAGGGATGAGATGGGTCAGGTCGTGATCAAGGCGCGGTGTTCGGAGCCGGCCGGGTGAAGCGATCCGGCGGACGGGTGGACGCCGGATGTGCGGGGACTGACCGAGAGACCATGCGCTGGAGGACACCCTTGAACGCTTTCTAGATCGCCTTCGAGGGCCGCCTCACCCCAGCCACCCCCTGACCCACTAGCAACCAAGATCAGCCGTTGGATCGACACACCCCATTCAAGGCCCTTTCAGGGGCGTGGGCCGGTGCCGTGCAGCAGGGTGTCGATGATGCGGGCGGCGAGGGTGTCGGGGTCGGCGTTGTCCGGGCCATGCAGGGATTCCCCGATGAGGGCGTAGTAGACGCGGCGCACCCAGTCGAGGTCGGCCGCTTGGTCGATGAGCTTGTCGTCTTGGGCCCGCTTCAGCACGGTGGTGCAGCGGCGGGCGATGTCCTGCTGGATGGCGGCGGCCTCGCTGCCCGGGTCTGCGGGCAGTTCCAAGGCGAACGCCCAGGCGCTCTTGACCTGGAGGACGTTGGCTGTGATCCGGTGCATCGCCACCAGCGGCGGGGCGGTGTCCGGCCTGCCGTCGGCCACCGCCTGAGCGAGTTGGCGGGCTGCGGACGAGGCCAGTGCCTCGATCAGCGCCTGGCGATTGGCGAACCGCCGGTGGACCGTCGTCCGGGCCACTCCCGCGGCCGCGGCGATCTGCTCCATGGACGCGCCGGGCTCCTTGGCGAGCACCTGCTCGGCCGCCTCCAGGATCGCGCGCACACTCCGCTCCGCGTCCGCCCGCAACGATCGGGCCGCTGTCTCCTCCATCGCGCCTCCCATTAGGCCGCTTACCCACAAACACAATACATCCTGGCCACAGGGTTGCCGATACCTGCAACATAACTGTTGCAGGTAATCGGGTTTCTGTTACTCTTCCGTCCGAGTTACCCACGACTGAAGGAGCACCACGTGCGCAGCACTGCCCTGATCACGGGAGCGTCGTCCGGCCTCGGCGCGGAGTTCGCCACCCAGCTCGCCGCCCGCGGACACGAGGTGATCCTGGTGGCCCGGTCGGGCGACCGGCTTGCCGCCCTCGCCAAGCGCCTGGTCGACGAGCACGGCGTCCGCGCCCATGTGCTGGTCCAAGACCTCGCCGAGCCGGACGCGGCCCGCCGCATCGCCCACCAGCTGACCGCCCGCGGTCTGAGCGTCGATCTGCTGGTCAACAACGCCGGCTTTGGCACCTGCGGCCGTCCAGGCAAGCGTCCCGCCGGCCGTCCGAGGACGGGGCACCGGGTCGCCTCGGCGGCCCGGTTGCGGTCACCGGTGCCCCCGCTCACCGGTCCCGCCCTCGGCTGGGGGCGACGTGCGGCCAGTGGAGGGGTCGGTGGGGTTTGAGCGTTGATGACGTCGGAGGAAGGACGCCTCGCCCAGGGCGTGGAGCTCGGCGAGGAGGGCGATCAATTCGTCAGCGGGGACGGCGAGCTGCTCGGCGGTGCCTAGCAACGCCGCTCAGAAGCCCGTGAGCCGCTAGGGCGTGGCCGGTAGATCTTGGTGTTCGGCTGACGTCGATCTTTGGGTGTGGGTCGACTTCCTGGCGAGCCACGCCTCCAGGCCGTCCAGAAGGCGCTCCAGCCCGAAGTCGAACCCGTCTTCCTGGCCTTTCTCGAGATGCACGTCCTTGTTCTCCAGCCACCACGCGCTGAGGTTCGGATGGTCGGCGGCGATGCGCTGGATGTAGGGCTCCATCTTGTCGACGATGTCGTTGGCGTTCTGCCCGGTCTGGGCGGTCATCGTCCGCGTGGCCGCCTCGGTCACGGCCGTGCCGATGGCGTGCGACGTCAGCAGCGAGCTGGCCCAGGAGATCTCCTGACCCGTGAACCCGGCCGCCGTCAGCAACCCGATCGCCCTGTCGCCCACCCTCATCGCGTTGGGGCCGATGTTGGGCTTGACGCCGAAGATGCCGATCGCCCACGGGTGGCGGAGGATCATCGACCGCATCCCGCGGGCGTAGTCGCCGGCCGCGACGCGCCAGCCGACCTCGGCGGCGTCGGGGCCCACGACCTCGCCCATGATCTCGTCGATGGCGAGCTCGAGCAGCTCGTCCTTGTTCGCGACGTAGAAGTACAGGGACGTCGCGCCGGCACCGATCGTCGCACCGAGCCTGCGCATGCTCAGACCGTCCAGGCCCTCGGCGTCGAGCAGCTCGACCGCCGCGGTCACGATCTCCTCGCGGCTCAGCTGCGGCCTGCCCCGCCGGGCCCTGACCGGACGCATCCAGACAGAGTCGGTGATCGGGTCGGTGTCGCGGGGCATGCGCAGTCCTTCGGGGCGGCGGAGTCGTCGAGCTCCAGCGTACCGGCTTGCGCACACTGTTCGAATATTAGTACAGTGTGCGAAAAATCGTGCACTGTACCAACGGAGAGCCATGTCGTCCCCGCATCCCCGCCGGTGGTGGATCCTCGGCGTCCTCTGCCTGAGCCTCCTCGTCGTCGTCGTCGACAACACCGTCCTCAACGTCGCGATCCCGTCGCTGATCCGCGACCTGCACGCGAGCAACTCCGACATCCAGTGGATCCTCGACGCCTACATCGTGGTCTTCGCGGGCCTGCTGCTGACGGCTGGCGCGCTGTCGGACCGGTTCGGCCGCCGGCGCGGCCTGATCATCGGGCTGGTGTTGTTCGGCGGCGCCTCGGTGCCCGCCGCCTTCGCCGACTCGCCCGGCCAGCTCATCGCCGCCCGCGCGCTGATGGGGGTGGGCGGCGCGTTCCTCATGCCGGGAACACTGTCGATCCTCACCAACGTCTTCGACGAGGAGGAGCGCAAGAAGGCGATCGCCATCTGGAGCTCGGTCCTCATGCTCGGGGCGCTCGGCGGCCCCGTCGTCGGCGGCCTGCTGCTGGAGCACTTCTGGTGGGGATCGGTGTTCCTGATCAACATCCCGATCGCCGCTCTCGCCGTCATCGCGACCGTGCTGATCATCCCCGAGTCGCGCGGCCCGGCCGGCCGGCCCGACCTCGTCGGCGCCGTCCTGTCGACCGTCGGCATGACGGCCCTGGTCTGGAGCGTCATCTTCATCCCGCGGGACGGCTGGTCCGCTCCGCAGGTGCACATCGGGTTCGCGGTCTCGGTCCTGGCGCTGGTGGGCTTCGCCCTCTGGGAGCGGCGCGTCAGCGAGCCCATGCTGCCGGTGAAGCTGTTCCGCGACCGCAACTTCAGCGGCGCAAGTCTGTCGATCGTGCTGCTGTCGTTCTCCTCCGGCGGCCTGATGCTGGCGCTCACCCAGTACCTGCAGTTCGTGCTCGGATACAGCCCGATGAAGACGGGCCTCGCGTTCATCCCGCTGCTCGTCGCCGTGATGGCCTTCAACGGCATCGGGGTGGTGGTGGACAAGAAGCTCGGCGCCCGCGTCGCCCTCGCCGCCGGCCTCGTGCTCCTGGCCGGAGGGTTCGGCCTGCTCGCGATGATGTCGCCGGGTGACGGCTATCCCCGCCTCGTCATCGCGCTTGTCGTGATGGGCATGGGCAGCGGGACCGCCGGCCCCGCCGCGTACGGCACGCTGCTGGGCGCCCTCCCGCCCGAGCGGGCCGGCGTTGGCTCCGCCGTCAACGACACCGTCCAGCAGGTCGGCCAGGCGCTCAGCGTGGCCATCCTCGGCAGCGTCCTCACCGCCGCCTACACCGACGCGATGCCCGAGAACGTCACGGGCCCGGCCCGCGACTCCATCGGCAACGCGCTGGCCATCGCCGCCGCCCGGGGGGACGTCGCCCTGGCCGGCGCCGCGAAGAGCGCCTTCGTCGACGCGATGTCGTTCACCGCGATCGCCGGAGTGTTCGGCGGCCTGGCCGCCGCGGTCCTGGCCTTCGTGGTGCTGCGCCCGCCCTCGCACGATGCGGAGGCCGCGCTGTCCGAAGCCGTCCCCGACGTGGACAATCAGCCCACCGCCCACTGAACAAGGCCGCCGGAGCGGTGTCTCGTCGGCCCAGGCCAGGGCGTCCCGCACGCGGCGGGACGCCCTGGTCCGATGGGTTCGGACGTCACCGTTGCGGTTGAGACCGAGCCCCAGCCTCCGCACGTGCTCCTGCTGCGCGGGCGGGTCTCGATCACCGAAGTCGACGGCATGGTGCCCGAGCAGGCGCAAGCGGCGCGCCGCTTCCTAGGAGAGAAGGCGGCGCCGGTTACCTCGCCCAGGCCGAGCACCAGGATGGCCCGTATCTCGCTGCGTCCCACGTGGGTGGGCGTCCTGGACTTCCAGACGCGGCTTCCGGGCGTCATGAGGGGAGGACGGTGTCTCGATCGTCGTCGTCACCTACCGCAGCGCCCGCCACGTCGAGGACTGCGTCGCCTCTCAGGCGCGCCGTGCCCGGCCGCATTGTCGACAACGACTCGGGCGACGAGACCGTGACGCTGGCGGGGTCGCGGCCCCCGACGCGCGGGTGGTCGAGACCCGGACGCAACGCAGGCTTCGCCCACGGCTGCCACGCGGGCGCGGCGCGGGCCCGGCCCCCCGGCTCGTGTTCGTCAACCCGGACGCGGTGCCCACGCCCGGCAGGCATCAAGGCGTTGCTCGACTGCGCGGGTCGATCCGCGGGCCGGGATCGTCGGGGGACGCTGCGTTGCGCCCGACGGTTCGGCCGCCCCGCGGTCGTGGTGGGGACGGCGGGGGCTGCGTCAACGTTCTGCTTCGCCTTCCTGCGTGCGCTTTTGGCGAGGTCGTCGCCTGCGCATCCTGAAGTAGGGTCATAGAAGCCGGGGAACTGCGACATCCAGCCCTGAGGCTGACTCGCCCCACCGGCTTTTCCCCCGAGAGGGGATGTCTTGCCGATCTCGAATGAACCTCGGCGTTCCGGCGCCGTCGCGACACAGAACGACCCGAAGCCCGGCCGGAGCCTCGGCGTCCTGGCGCACACGGCCAAGGAGAACGAGCACCGGCAGCCGATACATCCGCTGCACCTCCGGCGGATCGACCCCGGCCTGCGGTCGCGCATCTACCTCGAACGCGGCTACGGCGAACCCTTCGGCATCTCGGACGAGGAACTCGCCCCCCAGGTCGCCGGGCTGCTCCCCCGCGACCGGCTCATCGCCCGCTGCGACGTCGTCCTGCTGCTCAAACCACTGGCCAACGACCTCAAGGAACTGCGCCCCGGCCAGATCCTGTGGGGCTGGCCGCACTGCGTCCAGGACCGGGAACTCACCCAGACCGCCATCGACGGGCGGCTCACCCTGATCGCATTCGAGGCGATGAACCACTGGACGGCCGAGGGCGGGTTCAACCTCCACGTGTTCCACAAGAACAACGAACTCGCCGGCTACTGCTCGGTCCTGCACGCCCTCGCCCTCACCGGCTCCACCGGCGCCTACGGCCGGCGACGCCGCGCCGCCGTCATCAGCTTCGGGGCGACCGCCCGGGGCGCGGTCACCGCCCTCAACGCCCACGGCGTCCTCGACGTCCACGTCCTGACCCACCGGGGCGTCAGCGCCGTCGGCTCGCCCATCCACTCGGCACAGATCGTCCATTTCGATCGCGACCCCGAGGCCCCCGCCCGCACCCGCGCCCTCACCGACGACGGCCCGATCGCGACGGCCGCCTTCCTCGCCCGGCACGACATCGTCGTCAACTGCGTCCTGCAGGACACCGGCGCCCCGCTGATGTTCGCCACCAACGACGACCTGCCGCTCTTCTCCCCCGGCACCCTCGTCGTCGACGTCTCATGTGACGAGAGCATGGGCTTCGAATGGGCCCGGCCGACCACCTTCACCGACCCCATGTTCACCATCGGTCACAACATCCACCACTACGGCGTCGACCACAGCCCCTCCTACCTGTGGGACGCCGCGACCTGGGAGATCAGCCAGGCCCTGATCCCGCACCTGGCGACGGTCCTCACCGGCCCCGACGCCTGGGACGCCGACAAGACCATCCGGCAGGCCATCGAGATCCGCGACGGCGTCGTCCAGAACCCCGCCATCCTGTCGTTCCAGCACCGCTCCCCCGACTACCCGCACACAACCGGCCGACCAGCCTGAAGACGTTCCGGCGGCGGCCCTGCCGCGTTCAGGCAGCCGATCTGGACGCCCGCATCGCCCGGGATGGCTCTCAGCCTTCCCGGGTGTGTCGGAGTGATCGGTGGCCGTTCGGTGCCGCGGGTCGCCCTGCTCACCAACTGGGCTCGGCCTCACGCCGGTTCCGACGGCTTCCACGGTGCGGTCGTGCTCCGGGCCGAATTGCCTGCGCCGCCTGGCGCGCCGCCGCATCGTCCACGCTGCCTGCCCTTCCGAAACACCCCAGACCAACTGTTCAGATTAGGGACGGCGGGAACGGCTGCGGAAGACCCGTGGCGGAATCTGGTCGCTGTGGCGTGAAGCGAGCAGCCCCGGATCAACGCGGCCGCGTCGAGTTCAAGGTTGTCCCACCCGATGGATATGGCCGAACCCATAGGGTGGCGGTAAGGGGTGTGGCCACACCCCTTACAGCGAGAGGCACCGGCCCCATGAGGCTCGAACTCACCAACTCCGAAGCCCTGCACGGTTGGGGCGTCGTCAACAACAGCGCCGATTGGCACGCTCAGCGTAATCTCAAGCCCCCTGCCACCGAACAGGCAGTCGGAGACATCCTCTTCACGGCTTACCACTGCCGGACCGACACCACGACCACCGTCGAGCTCACCGACGACGAGCGCGCGAGCCTCGCCGAGCTGATCAGCGAACACATCGCAACGTGGGTGAAGCGCGGCCAGGAGAACGCCGCATCACCTCACCTGCGCTCACTGGTCGTGAAGCTGGGCGGTTGACATGCCCACACCTGGCAGCCCACAACGCAGGTTCCGCCTCGCCGACGATGCCCTTTGGGCCGAGTACGGCCAGGCGTGCCGCGACGTCAACGGCAGCGCGGACCGCAGTGACGACATCCGCAAACACGTCGAAGCCGTCGTCGCCGAATGGAAGAAACGACGCGAGGCGAGCTGACCGAGCCCGGCTCCGACGATGCCGGCGGCCGTGCTGCCCATGACCGTCCTCACGCTCCTCGCGTCAGCGCAAGGTTCTCAAGGCGGCCAGTGCAGCTTCGTCGCCGAACTCGGCCGCCCCGGACGGGATGCTGTGGGTGTCGGGACCGCTGCACGGCCCGGTCCACGACCTGACCGCGGCCCGGATCTGGGGCGTCATCCGGGCACCGGCCGCCAGCGGGCTGCTCGTGCTGGCCGACAATGCCTACCAGGGCGCCGGCGCGCACATCCTCACGCCTCACAAGGGACGCGACAAACCCGAACCGCTAAAGGACGCCAACCGCGCACACGCCAAGCTCCGCGGGCACCGGCGAACGCGCGAACGCCCAGCTTCACAACTGGATCGGCGTTCGCCGGACGATTGCACCGAAGGACTCGTCCCGTAAACGTCGTTGCCGGTGTAGACAAGGCGGGTTCATCATAGTCGCGATGAAACTCGACTGGGCCTATTTCCGTCGGCTCTACGAAGAGCTGCACGACCGCCACGACGCCGCTGGGCGTAAGGAATACCTGGTCGGTCAGCAGCCGACGGCGGCCGCGCATCTGGCCGAGCTGGCGACGCTGCGCAAACGGGAGCCGATCCCCGCCGGCGGGTACACCGGCGACGACGAGCAGCTATGGCGGATCATGAAGCTGTATGCGCTGAGCCGGGTCAGCGACTATCTGATCGAACTTTTCTGCCCCGCGGGGGATCCACCCCAGGGATTCGGAGTCACCGGAGGACGCGCCGTCATCGAGGGCAGTTCCACCCACAGGCTGGAACTCGGCGGGTGGCGGATCAACGCCACCCCAGGGTGGATCGGCTCTCGCAGGGTGGAGCTCGACGGGCTGGCTGTCTACACCGGCTTCTTCACCGACATCGGGCTGACCCCGTTCGAGCACGCCGAGGCGTTCTCCCCGTTCCACCACGAGATCTTCGCCGTGATACACGATCCCTCCGCGACGCGCGTGACCGTTGAGGAGGTGCTGTGGCCCGGTTTCTGGTTCGGTGACCTGCTGTTCAGCCGCGCCGGTGTGCGGGTGCGGGCACCACGGCACCTGATCGACGCCGCGGTGGCCACCACCTCGACGCTGTACTTCACCTCCCGCCGCGAGCCGCGTCCCACCAGGGACCTGTCGCACGGCTGGGGATCCAACTCGCAATGGCGCACGGACTTCCACCGGTTCTACTCCGACGAGGACGGCCTGCACCTCAACTGGGACGGCCAGGTGGACATCGGCGAAGACCCTCCACAACAGCCGGCCGACCAACTCGACGATCCGGACCCACTGGACCAGCGCCGCGAACTGCTCCTGCACCGCTGTTTCGTCCGCAATACGCTGCCACGCGACGAGGACGACCGGTTTCCTTACGACGACCGGCTCAGCCTCACCACCGCGGAGTGGCCGCTACGGCCAGAGTCGATCGTGCATGTGCCATGGACACGGTGAGGTCCCCGAGACGAGGACGGGTCTATCGGGGCGCTATGAGGGTCATGGGTGGTGTGCGGTCCGTTCGATGACGATGCGGGTGAGTTCCACGCGTGAGGCGATGCTGAGCTTGCGGAACGCTTGGCGGAGATGGTGGGCGACGGTGTGGGGGCCTGATGTACATGCGAGCGGCGACCTGCTTGTTGTTCAGCCCTTGGGCGACAAGGTCGGCGACGGTCTGCTCCGTGCTGGTGAGGCTGTTCCCCCCCCGGTGACCGCCTTGCCTGGGAGGGACGTCCAGTGGCGGTGGCGGATGCCGAGTTCGCGTAGCCGGCGCCGGACGCGGGGCCGGTCGCGGTCGGCGCCGGCCTGCCGGTACCCGTCGAGCGCCTCTTTCAGGCGGGGGATCGCCTGGTCCTGGTCGCATCGAGCGCCGTACAGGGCGCCGAGGTCCTCCGCGCTGAGGCCGTCTCCCATGGACTGGAGTGTCGTGCGGTGGCTTCTGCCAGGCAGCCCGGGTCCGGTGTGCGACGCCCCCCCGTGCGCTGCGGCGACGGTCAGAACCGGGGTGGGTCCGCCAGACGCTGCGCGGCGTCGGCGGCGGCCCCGGCCAGCATGTGGGAGCCTGCGGCCAGTGCGGTGCGCGCCAGCCAGGCCGCGGCCGTCGGGTCGCCGAGCAGGAGCCCCGGCCGGCGCACGCGCCGATGGCGACCTGGCTACCCGCGATCGCGGTCCACTCCGGCCGCGGCCTTCCGCCACGGCCAGCGGCCCTCCAGTTCGATCTCCAGCGAGAGGCTCAGGAACGTCCGGACACCGACGATCGCGGCGAGGACGGCGACGCTGCCGAGCGTCGGCGAGGCCGCGACGGTGCGGATGATGTCGCCGGCGACCAGCACCTCCAAGCCGAGCAGGATCGTCCGACCGAGGTTCTGCCGGTAGAGCCGGTAGAGGTCCGGAAGTGCCTGCCGGCGCCCAAGGAGCCGTGACAGGAAGACGGCGGTGGCGGCCACTGCACCGCAGACGATGATCGCGACACCGGCCAGATCCACCGCCCGGCCGACATCGTCAACGATCTCGTCGAAGTCCACGGCCGGATCAGCGCCGTCGCGGTTTCACCGGGGCCGGGGGCCGGCCCGCCCTGGGGGCCACCCGCCTCGGCGACCGCGCCGCACGTAAACCACCGCGGCGGTCGGGCCGATCACCGCAATGACGACAGGCACCGCTATGACCGATCTTCGGACTCATGACGCCCCCGCTCGACACTCGCCTGGATCCCGCGCCGGCAAGGGAGTCATTGCCGCCATCGAGCCTGTCATAACATCGCCGCGCCACGGGTGCATGCTCAGGGTCTCAGCCACGACGCGATAAGCAGCCCGTCCGCGCTGGGGCCCGTGACTCCTCACAGATGCGCCGCTCGGTGACCTGTTCGCACGCCGGTACCGACTGTTGGCCACCTTAGGCGTCGAACATCGCGAAGAGAGTGTTGAGGCCTTCCGCCAGAAGCGGGTGCATAAAGATTGCGTCCGCCATTGCAGGGGCGGTGAGCTTGCCCAGCATGGCGACCTGGATCACGGTCATCATCTCGCCGCCTTCGCTGCCAAGGATTTCGCAGCCCAGAATACGCCCGCTATCCGCGTCGACGACGGCCTTCTGAAACTGCGTGTCTCCCCGGTCTCGATCGCTCGGATGACGGCGCTCATCGGGAGCTTCACCACCCGGATCGCGCGTCCTTCCGCCTTGGCCTCACGCTCGGGTCATGCCGGCGCGGCCAAGCTGCGGGTCGATGAACACCGTGTACGGGACAATCCGGTCTCGCCGTCTCTGGCCCCGTGAAATGGGCCTCGCCTTCGATCCGGTCAAGCCCGTCCTGTGCCAAGCGGCTCGCCAGGTCCACCGATACCGGACCAATACGCACGCCGTACTCTGCGCCACAGCGCGCCTGGTATGCGAGGCGCGCGCTGGCGACCATCGTCTTGGTCGGGGTGCACCCCGTGCGGATGTCGTTGCCGAATCCGGCGCCGGAGCGCATCTGACCGAACAATCCAGCAACGCGCCACGCTGCGCGGTAGTGAGAGCGTTGAGCAGTTCAGTGATCGGGCGGCGCGTCAGGTCGGCCAGCAGCATTCTCAGGGCCAGGCCGGGAGCGTGGCGCATCAAGGTGTGGAGCAGTGCCCAAGTAACCGGTTCGGTCCGAGGGTGGAAGATGATGCTTGCGCCTACCCGGGTGCGTCGATCGGGCCAGTGAGGTAGCCCGACCGCGCTCTCCAGGATAAGGCGTTCGACCAGGTCAGGATGGCAAGCGGCCAGCGTGACAGCGGTACGGCCGCCGGACGACGCACTCAAGATGATCGGCCACCCGCGTGAGCGCTTCGGGAATATGCGAAGCGTTCGAATCTGAGGGAGGAGGCTTCCCTGCTGGCTCCCGAGCCTGCGAAGCGGTCATCGGGAGACACGAGAGCGCCGAGGAGAACGCTCTAACCTGCGGGAACTTGGGCCAGAACGTCAATTCTTCAAATCCGTAGGTTGCGGGTTCGCGTCTCACGCGACCCACCGGGTGACGCGAGTCTCCAGAGCGCCCGGCGACGGCATCGGTCTGTCCGTTGGGCGTAGGCAGATGCCGACGCTGGGAGGTGAACGGCTGTTCGGCCTAGAACGGCGTGGGCTGGCTCTGCCTACTGCGCTCTCGATGGTCGGGGCGGCTGAAGAGGATCAGGCGGTCGGCGAGGGCGGCGGCCTGGGCGCGGATCTCGGGGATGGCGGTGGTCTCATAGCGGACACCGCGCAGGGGCGGTCCGAGTGTGAACAGGTTCTCGTGGGGACGGCCTGCGGCGTCGCGTACGGCGCCGTCGGGGTCGGCGTCCAGGCCGAGACCGAGAGGTCCGGGGCGAGCGATTCCGGCGGTGACGAGGCTGGACAGCAGCATGTCGGTCCCGGGAGTGGCGGCGGGTCCGGTGCCGTTGATCAGCCAGCCGACCTCCAGATTCGAGATCTTCCCGCCGCTCCTGACCCGCACCGAGAGCCGGCGTTCTGCCACAGCGCGGATGTCGTCGATGCCGCCGCGGAGTATGTGCAGGCGTCCAGCGGCGCGCAGGGCGTCGATCCGGGAGGCGGATGCGGGTGGGATCCGGTGGCGGTGGACCTCCCAGTGCCGGGCGACCAGAGTCAGAAAGCGTCGCCGGTCGGCCTCGGACAGCCTCTGCCACAGGGCCGGGACATGCGGTCGGACGGCGTCGACGAAGCCGTGCCACTCCCCGCCGTTCGCGGCGACGGTGAGCCTTGCCCAGCGCAGCAGCTCACGCAGGGTCAGCGGTTCGGCAGGGAGGACGATCCGGGCCTCAGGCGGGCGGGGCGGCGGATGGTGGGGCCGGGGCAGCAGCCCGTGGCGGGAGAGGGCGTAGACGACACGGTCCGGATGCCGTCCGGTCAGGCTGATGGCCAGGTCGACCATGGTCAGCCCGGTACCGACGATGAGGACGGGCTCGCCGTCGTCGATGCCGTCCAACGCTCCACGCCGCCAGGGATCCGCGATGTACCGAGGCCGTGGCGGCTCCCATGGCAGGCGACGCGGCGCCTGGTTGCCGACGGCCAGCACGACCGCATCGGCACGGTAGGAGGTGCCATCGGCCAGGCCGAGCCGCCAGCCCGCCGCCGAGGGCTCCGCCACGAGCGACACCACGGTGCCGGTCAGCTCGGTCACCTGCCCAGGCCGCCCAGCCGTGGTGTCGAGCAGATCTCGCAGGTAACGGCCGTACAGCGTCCGCGGCAGGAAATCGTCTCCGGAGACTTCGAGCCCCTGCGATCGTGCCCAGTGCACCAGATGGCGGGGATCATCCTGGACGCCGCTCATGTTCATCGCACGGACGTTCAGCAGATGGTTCGGGTCCTCGGTGGAGTACGCCTGCCCTCGACCGTGCAGGCCGCACCTGTCGATGAGGAGCAGCCGGGGTACCGGACCGGCGCGCCGCAACAGGTGCGCGGCGACGAGCGTCGCACTCGCACCGCCACCGACCACGGCGACCAGTGGCGAGTTCTGGCTGCGAGCGGCACGGTCAGACATACATTCGAGGATAGTCCCTGTTCCCTACAAGAATTATCGTCAACTGGCCGAAACGGTCGCCAACTTCGGGCATTCACAGTGTTCTGGCCTTGGCGTCCCCGTCCGGACCTGCGCGCGTCCTGCGCCGCCGAAATCGCGGATCATGGCCTCCGATGTGCTCGTGGCCGTCGATGGCGGGTGAGGCCCGCCTGCGGGTCTCACCGAGGGCGGTGGCGACACGTGGGGAGAGGTCAAGGGGCCTCGAAACCCGCTGCGGCCAGGGCGCCCCCTTTGCCCTGCAGCGACACCACGAGCTGGACGAACTCCTTGGCCAGGGCGGGCTGGGGCGCCTTGGTCCGAGTGGCCATGGGGTAGTCGTTGATGGCCTTGGCAGACTCGGGGAAGGCGATACCGTGCACCTTGGTGCCGGCGGACTGGACGTCGGCGCGGTAGACCAGCGCGGCGTCGGCCTCGCCGAGAGCGACCTTGTTGAGGGCGCCCTTGACGTTCTCTTCCAGGGACATTCGTCGTGGCGGGGCCGGCGGCGGCGAACAGCGTCACCGTCTTGTCACTCTCACCAGAGCCACTCGCCTTGTCGGCGTCGCCGCAACCGGCCGCGGCCGTTGCGAGCATGACCAAGCAACTCCTCGGGAGTGAACCGGCAGCGGTCAGCCGGCAGCGTGGCGTTCGACGACGACGTCGGTGGACTTGATCATTGCTTCGGCGAGCACGCCGACCTGCAGTTCGAGCTGGTCGGTGGCCTCCCGGCTCATCAGGGACACCACCCGGTAGGGGCCAGTGGTGCTCTCCATCTGGGCCATCACCCCGTCCCGGACGACGTCCGTCACGATTCCGCGCAGCCGGTTGCGGGCCGCCGGCAGTGGAAAGCGTCCGCTCCGCAGGAGCTCGCCGGTCCGCTCGGTCCGCGTCGTCATCGGCAGCCCGAGCCCCACCTCAAAACCTTTCAAACCGCAAAGACAAGAAAACCGGTAAGCGCGTCCTGGCCGCGGTGATCGAACTCGCCCACCAACTCGTCCTCTCCCACGGCCACCAGGCCAACGCCTGCCCCCGGGAAGTGCCGCCACATGCCTCACGGGTGGTGTGAAGTGGTGGCCCAGGTGCCCCAGCCGGCCTCGGCTTCGGTGGCGCCGGTGTGCGGGCGGGTGGCCGTGACGGTGGGGGGTCGCCGACTACTGCGGTTCCCGATGTCATCGACCGAGGCCCGCGGTCCGGCCGTCACGCGGGGGCCGGGCGGAGATGGACGAGGAGGGTGGCGGTGAGTTGGTCGGCGAAGTGCTGGTCGATGGGGCCGCTGTCGGCGAGGAGCCGGTACCAGAGGGCTCCGTAGAAGAGTTCGACGATGAAGTCGAGGTCGACGTTGGGGGCCAGGTCGCCGCGGGCGGCGGCGCGGTCCAGGAGCGTGCGCATGAGCGAGCGGCGGCGGGCCAGGAAGCCGGTGCGGAAGGAGGCGGCGAAGGCAGGGTCGCGCTGGGCTTCGGCCATCAGGGTGGTGAGCAGGGATGCGACGGTTCCGCGGGCGCCCAGGACGCTGCTCAGCACGAAGCTTCTCAGGTCGGGCTCGAGGTGTCCGGTGTCCTCG
The DNA here is from genome assembly GCF_013409045.1 of Actinomadura citrea. Taxonomy (NCBI): domain Bacteria; kingdom Bacillati; phylum Actinomycetota; class Actinomycetes; order Streptosporangiales; family Thermomonosporaceae; genus Actinomadura; species Actinomadura citrea. Next base: position 5,526,577 of record NZ_JACCBT010000001.1, read on the forward strand.
AGCGGGGCGATCTGCGAGGCTCCGCCATTGAGGGCTTCGAGGAGGATCTCCGCCGGTGACGGCCGGTGAGCGGATCGCACGGCCTCTCCTGGGGCCGACCCTCTGGTACTTCGACACGCTCCCCCGGCACTCACGCCGGGAACTGGCGGCCGGATTCGATCGCGGCCAGCGCGGAGCACTGCGCCGCATGTACCGCACGGTGCCGGTGAACGTCGGCCACGACCTGGCGCCCCGGCTGGCCGCACTCGACCGCCCCGCCCTGGTCATCTGGGGAGCGCGAGACCGTTTCGTCCCCCCGGCCCTGGCCGACCAGCGAACGGCCTTCCCGCACGCACGGGTCGAACTCCTGCCCGGCAGCGGCCACTACCCGCACCTGGACGACCCGACGACAGTCGCCGCCCTCGTCACCCCCTTCCTGCGCGACCACCTCGCCCCTCGAACGACCACGTCCTGATTCCACACCGATTGGGCGCTGTTCATCAAGCCCGCCCCGCTGCGGCCCGCCGTCCCCGGCTGCTTCACCCTGGACGACTTCGTCATCGACACCACCACAGGCGCCGTGACCTGCCCCGCCGGGCACACCGCCCCCTTATTCCCAGCGCGTGTACCTGCCGGGTCCGAACACCGCGCCCCCGCCGACACCCGCGTGCATCCGATCAGGGCGCCGGTCGAAAGTGTTCGCAATAGGGCTCTCTCGATACGTACGCCTGCACGGAAAAGGGTGGGGCAAGGCCAGATGAATAGTCGGAAGTTCCAACACGTTTTCTCGACACTCCTGGACAGCGTCCGGCCCGGTTCGGGTGTCGATTTCCGAAGTCCGTAGCACGGATGTCCGTAGGCCCGTGCACACGGGGTCCAGCGGTGGCTCTGGTGAGAGCGGTGCGATCACCTGCTCCCAGGGCGGTGCCGGGCGCGCGCTGCCCGGTCAGTGGCCCGATTGCGTCATGACCGGTGTTGGCCCGTGGTGGGTGTGGCTTGGCGGCCGATCCCACGGGCCACTCCAGTCAACAGGCGCCCGCGCAGCCTCGCCCGAGTCCGGGGTGAAACACCAAGGTGAGCACGCTGGGTGACTGGGCGGCCAATTCGGATAAGTGGACTGGGACGGGCGGAAGCAGCCCGGTGTCGCGTTGTGCCGGCTTGCCTGCATCGCTTCGGGCGGGAAGTGCTGTCGTGGTAGCTGGATCGCTTCGACGGTGGCGAGCTGACCGCTCCTGCCCGGAAATGCGCGTGGTTTTGGGGCTTGTGTTTTCGGTCCGTTGTTGTGGCGCCCTTGGGTGCGGGTTGCCCTCCCGGGAAGGCGGGGGGACAGTGCCGTGGGACCCGGTTCGCCGGAAACCGGGTACATAGCAAAGGGGCTGCTCTACGTGGGTTTCATGCGGATCAAGAACACCGGGTACAACTCGGCGCTGGTGCTGCCGACCGGGGCATGGAAAGCGATGTTCGTGCGTGGCGATCAGATGGCGCAGACCAGCGCGGCGGGCCTGGACCACAACGGGCCGATCGGCGCCACGAGCATTCACAGCGGGAAGCTGAACGGTATTCCTGAACCGTACAAGAGTGCCTGTGAGGGCGCGCTGATGCTGCCGATGACCGGCGGGTCCTGGCAGATGCTGCTGTTCAAAGGCGACCGGGTGTGCTGGTACCACTGGGACACCAAGGTCCGCAGCGAGGGGCCGGTCACGGAGCTGAGGCACGCCGACGGACTACCGGCCTGGGGAACGATGCTGCCCGTCGGCTACCGCGAGGGCGTGGACGCGCTGCTGATGGACTCCACGGCCGAGTCGCCCTATTGGACGACCTATGTGTTCAAGAACGACCGGGTAGCCACCATCGACTGGCGAAACGGCTGCACCCGGGAGTGCCGGATCTACGAGGGCGCGCAGCCCACCGCGGGCTGGGCGAAGCTGCCGGCCGAGTGGCTGCGGGACTACGACCACGTCCTGCCGCTGCCGGACGTGTCGAGCGCCAAGCGCAGCCTGCTGATCAAGGGAGGCAACGGGTGCGTGTTCAACTGGAACACCGGCCCGGAGAAGACCGGCGCGCTCACCACGCTGATGCCCGAGCTCGCCGCGCTGCCCGCGCCCTACACCACGCAGTACAAGCCGATCGTGGGCCGCTGGTCCACCTCGGCCGCACCCAACCCGGTCACCGTGCGTGTCGATCTGGACGGCCTCGGCGCGACGCGGCAGTTCAGCGGCGACATCGACCAGGTCAACGGCGCGACGCGGTCCTTCCTGTACTCCTTCCGCGTCAGCGCACCGGCCATCGCCGCCTCGGCCACCGAGGTGACCGCCGTCGGCAGCGTGCAGTGGAAACCACCGTACGTCGGCTGCACCGCCAAGATCACCATTCCGCGGGTGGCCGCGGGCTCCCCCACACCCAACCTGCGGCTGGAACTGCGCTTCAACGACGGCAACGTCGTCCCCTACGTTCTGCCCTACGAGTCGGCGCACCTGCGCACCATCGACCTGGAGATCGACGCGATGGCCAACCGGGCCGCGCTGGCCTCCTACAACACCGCCACCGATGCGGTGGCGGGCCCGCCCGACTACGTCGACCGGCAGCTGACCATCGCGTCCGCCTTCGCTGAGGCGGGCATCGAGTTGCGCTCCGCGGGCACGGTCAACGAGGTCGGCACCGCCGACTCCGGCACCGACCTGAAATGGTCGGACTCCGAACTGCACACCGCGATGCTCCACAACTTCTCCGGCCACGCCGAGACCGAGCAGTGGAAGCTGTGGGCGTTCGTAGCCAGTCGGCACGTCAACGACAGCACGGGTGTCATGTTCGATGTCAACGAGGGCAAGCAGCGGCAGGGCATGGCCGTCTTCTACGACCAGATCAACGGTCAGCCCGGCTACTTCATCCTCGGCCTGTACGTCCATGAGCTCGGCCACTGCCTCAACCTGCAGCACTCGTGGCAGAAGAACGACTCCGGGGCCCCGCTCGGCCCCAGAGATGGACGTGGCGACCTGTCATGGATGCAGTACTGGAACCTGTACACCGCCGAGGACGGCAGTAGCGGCTGGGACGTCTTCTGGAGCCGGTTCCCGTTCACCTTCACCGACAACGAGCTCGCCCACCTGCGGCACGCCTTCCGCTACGACATCATCCCCGGCGGGGCCAACTGGGCAGCGCAGGGCAGCGCCGCCTACAACACCCAAGACCCGGCGTTGGCCGCCATGGACGACCCGATCACCGACGATTCCGGCCTGGCCCTCAACCTGTCGGCCCGGCCGTTCGCCTATGGCGAGCCCGTCACCGTCGAGATCAAACTCGCCCGCGACGGCCGTGATGTCACCGTGCACCGCGACCTGTCGCCGAAGAGCGAATACCTCACCATCGCCATCACCGCCCCCTCCGGCATCACCCGGCCGTTCCGGCCGCTGGCCCGCCAGTGCAACGGGCACAGCGACGACACCCTGACCACGTTGACCGCCGAGGCGCCCGCCCTGTACGAGTCGGCCTACCTGGGCGCGGGCGCCGACGGCCAGTACTTCACCGATCCCGGGCTCTACACCGTCCGCGCCCTCTACACCGCACCCGACGGCTCCCGCGTGGTCTCACCCGACCTGACCATCCGGATCCGGCTGCCGCGCACCGGCGAGGACCAGGACGCCGGGGAACTGCTCATGGGCGACCAGGCCGGCACCCTGATGGCCCTGCTGGGCTCGGACTCACCCGCCCTGCAAGCGGGCAACGACGCCCTGGCAGAACTGTCGGACCGCTTCCCCGACCACCCCCTGGCCGTCTACTCCCACCTCGCCCAGGGCGCCAACGCCGGCCGCCACTACCAGCACATCCGCGACGGCCGGCTTCACATCCGGCAACCCGACACCAAAGACGCCGTCACCCAGCTGACCGCCGCCGTCGACGCCTCCACCGGCCCGGGCGGCCTCAACGACATCACCCTCAACGCCGCCATGCGCCGCCTGGCCACCGTCCACGCCAAGGCCGGCGACCACACCGCCGCCAGCGCCACCCTCGACCGCATGGTCGACCACTTCCGCGCCCAGCACCTCCCCACGCACATCCTGACCACCATCCAGGACCAGGCCGACACCACCCGGCGGCAGATCATTCCCGGCGACCAGAACCGCCCCCACAAGGGCCGCAAGCACACCTGATCCCCACCACCCCGGCCACACCGTGCGCCCACCACCCACCAGGCGGTGGGCGCACGCGCCTCAGGCCCGGCCGGTCCATCACCGAGAGGTGTGAGGTTGGAGGATGCGGCGGGCGCGCCCACCGCCTTCGAGGAGTTACTGGCCGGGGGCTCCGGCAGGTGCTGGGCCCCAGCCACCTCGACCATCCCGCCCACTGACCACCCCACACAATCTGGCGCATTGGCGAGATCGGGCGCTGGATCAAGGTAGGTGTCCTCCCTTAGAAACGCTCGATTGCGAGAAAGATCGCCAGTGGGGCGGGGCGCCTGCGGCCAGGCCCCGGAAGGCGCGAATCCTTCTCAGAACGATCCAGCAACATTGCACGACGTGGACGCCACGGCAGCACAGTGCGCGGCGACACAAGCGACCGCAGCGCCGACAATCAACGGCGGGCACCGGCCAGAACAGCGTCATGGTCACCGCTCGATCCGCCTACGGAGGACACGACCGCTTCATCTGCCGCTGCAACACCTCCACCTGATGTCGCAAAACCGCCTCTAGGGCCTGGACACTGGACGTCTGGCCGCGTCCGGAGTGACCTCCGAGGTGATCACCTCGACCTGCTGGCCGAGAGATCCCTTCGAGGCCCGGCTGGGCGCGGGGCCGCTGCGTGACGATCTGTCGAGTCCCGCCTCCGGCTAGGTCGCCGCCCGCGAAAACACTGGTGGCCGCTGCACCCGAACCTGCTGGCGGTCAGCGCCGGTACGGGCGCTCAACCAACCAGATCAGAGCCTGCGACAAGCACGTCGACGGGATCCCGGATCCCGGATCCAACGAGCCTATGCTTCCATCGCTCGAGCGCACGAGGATCCTGGCGCACCATCCTGCGGCCGTCATCACAGAAGTGAAAAGCATTCGATGATTTCACTAGGTGCAAGATGCCGACAAACGTTCCGAATCTCCTCGCGTCCATTTTTCCCACAGAGAGACAAAAACTGATCAATTCCGCCGAAAATTGAGACTAACGGGGACATCAACAAGAACCAGTGATTGGATGCCGCAATCCCCACGGGGCACAATGACAGTCCCGTTCGCGCTCGTACTCGCGCACTCGGTCCCTATGTACTGCACGCGCAGCCGCCGCGTTGCACAGTGAGCCTTTTCCAGCTTGATCGTGCTGGTCACAAAGTGGTTGCGGTGGGCTGGGGTGGCGGGTGACGCGGCGAGGCGCCTGGTAGGAGCGAAGTCGACCAAAACAACCGCCCTGCCAGGAGCCTCTGGTGTTGTTCTACCGTGCTGCACTGGATCTGTCGCCCGTTACCCGTGCCTTCGTGGCCGAATTGATCGCCGGCCACCGCGACCGGATCGGCTCGCGCTGGCGTGCATTGAACCCCGGCCGCCAGGCGCTGCTGGTGCTGGTGCACCTGCGCTGCAACGAGACCTTCGCTCGTCTGGCCGCCGCGTTCAGTGTCGGTCTGGCGACCGCGCACCGCCACGTCACCGAGGTCATCGCGCTGCTGGCCGACCTGGCACCGGACCTGCGGGAGGAAATGCGAATCGCAGCAAGCACCACCGGCACGGGGTGAACATCCAGTTCCTGACCGACCCGCACGGCCGGCTGATCTGGGCGTCGCCGGTGCTGCCGGGCTCGACGCACGATCTCACCGCCGCCCGCACACACGGCATCATCGACGCGCTCACCAGCCGGGTGATCGCCTGCTACGGCGACAAGGGATACGTCGGCGCGGGCGGCGCGATCGGGACGCCCTACAAGCGCCGAAAGCGCAGCTGACTCGGGCAAACGCAACAAGCTGTTCAACCGGCATCACGCCCAGGTCCGCGCCCCCGGCGAGCAGGACGCCGCCACCCTCAAAAGCCGGCGCATCCTACGGAAGGCCCGCTGCTCCCCCAGCCGCCTGACCACCATCGTCCAAGCGATCCTCACCCTGCACCATCCCGCCAACTGAAGTCGGAAAGACCTCCGTGACCTTTTCGGTGCTGCGACAATGCCAAAGAGGCCTGCTCTTCATCTGAGCAAGTCTTTGAGCTGGGGAAACATGGGCGATACTGGGTTCGAACCAGTGGCCTCTTCGGTGTGAAGCAATTCAGGAGAGTCGATCTGAGTCGAACGGGAAGCCTCTCACCTGCACGAACGCCTGACTGAGTCGCGTTGAGTCGTTGGAGCCTGACTGCGGTGGCTCCCAAACCGGCTCCCGTGGCTCCCTGACTGCGGGAGAGCAACCCGTGTCCTTCCGCAACCCGATGATGATGATGATGATGCTAACCAGCCGGCATTTGGGACTAGATCTGGTGTGCGGCGGCAGGGAGGACTCCCGCCACCTGTTCCTCGGCCAAGCGTCGTCTGACCGAGGGGCGCACCTCCACCGGCAGGGGTCGGCCGACTGTCCGCTGCGGACAGAACATGCGCGTACCACCTCTGCGACCAGAACGCCGCCGATGTCCCCCCGGCAACCGCCACCCGGCCCCGCCATGGCATCGTGGACCTCTTGCTGCAGGGGCTGGATCACCGCCGCCAGCGTCATGAGCGCCTACTAGGACAACAGGTGCCCCACCGCGATCGAACTGGCCCAGCAAGCCTACGACCAGGCAGATTCGCCGCTCCGGCAAGCGCAAATCTTCGACATTCTTGGGCGATCCACCGCAGATCTACTGGATTGCGTCCCTAAGACCAATGTGACGTTCAACGTCTGGGCGGTCTGGGGCCAGACGGGCGATCCTCACAGACGGCGAGGTCGAGTCCCGGGATCAGTTGCTGATGAGGACCAGGCTGCCCAACGGCACGAGCGACAACGCCTTCAACGCATCCTCGGGGACGGCTACGCTGCCCTGTGTGGTCGCCCGCCCGAAGACCGACCGGTCAGGCCAGCCATGCAGGGCGACCGTGCCCGGGCCACCTCCGATAGTGTCGCGGGCTTGCGAATGCGCGCCGACGGGAAGGATCAGCGGGCTAGGTCCCGGCCTGGACGGCTTTAGTGAGGCGAGCAGGAACGTGCGGCCGACCGGGGTAGGGGTAGCGGCGCCACCCACCGCAACCTTCCAACTCCCCGTTGGCTTGTTCGACTTCAGCAGGATGAGCCGCCGGTCCGATAGGTCAACCTTGACGACGTAGGGGGTGAACGCCCCTTGCAGACTGTCGTTTGCAGCAATCCATCCGGTAGCGCCATTAGGACGGGATGGCAGCAGCACCTGATGCCAGCCAGTTTGGCTGGCGATCACCGGCGTCCAAGTAGGGCTGTTCAGCTGTGTCACTGGTAGCCGTGCGATCGGAGCGCCGCCTGGCCGTTCGTACACCGTCTGCGGCGTATTGGGATGCAGCACCGTCCCGTCGCCGGGTTTGGACGAGTTACCATCCAGCGGCGCCTTGAGAACCGTCGAATCGGTGGTCGCCTCCACGAGCTTCGAATTGTCGACGCCGGCCCCTTGAGCCCGCCCCCCGTGCGAACCGCTGCAGCCGGCCACCGTAACCATGGCGGCAATCGCCGCGGCGCCCGGCACGACACCAGCCCAGAACTTAAGTCCCACGCTCATCACCCCCTCCTGCGATTCACTGTTAGCAGCAGTTGTATCACACACAGTGATCGCACTGTGAGGGGCTCACCATAGGCGTTTATGACTGTTGACCGTCCCGAAGAATCGTAGCGGGAGGTCCCAAAAACGGATGCTTGTTCCCTTTTTGAAGAACGTCTAGTTCAGCGACTCGAGGGAGCAGGCGAGTGGGACGAGTTCCTCACAGTGGCCGGTTTGTGCCGTTCGACTGCGAACGCTCCACATAAGCCGGGTCTCATTTCCTCGATGCGCAAGTGCGTTATCGGAACCCTCGCAGGACGAAGGGCCCGGCCCATGTTTCTGTAGGCCGGGCCCTTCGCGACCCGCTAAGACCCCATCACGAACCTTCGTCGAGACTCAATTCCTCCACGACGAAGGAACACGATGGTTCAGCTCGGCGGGGCCATCCAGTCGGTCACGGAGTAGTCCCCGGTGACCGGCTTAGGAGCGGGTGCCTGAGGAAGCCCGTTGTGGCACGTTTTGGGCTTGCCCTGAGACTGGCACTGCTCCTGGCACTGCTTATCGCAGGTGCAGTCCTTCTGGCCATGCTCGCCCTTGCCATGGTGCTGGCAGGTCGGCTTCGGCTTGGGCGCCGTCCCCGTCGGCTTCGGCGTGGGCTTCGTTGTCGGTGCCGTCACCGTAGGCGTCGGCGTCGGTGCCGTCACCGTAGGCGTCGGCGTGGGAGCCGTCACCGTAGGCGTCGGCGTGGGAGCCGTCACCGTAGGCGTCGGCGTCGGTGCCGTCACCGTAGGCGTCGGCGTCGGAGCCGTCACCGTAGGCGTCGGCGTCGGAGCCGTCACCGTAGGCGTCGGCGTCGGAGCCGTCACCGTAGGCGTCGGCGTCGGAGCCGTCACCGTAGGCGTCGGCGTCGGAGCCGTCACCGTAGGCGTCGGCGTCGGAGCCGTCACCGTAGGCGTCGGCGTCGGAGCCGTCACCGTAGGCGTCGGCGTCGGAGCCGTCACCGTCGGCGTCGGCGTCGGAGCCGTCACCGTAGGCGTCGGCGTCGGAGCCGTCACCGTCGGCGTCGGCGTCGGAGCCGTCACCGTAGGCGTCGGCGTCGGAGCCGTCACCGTCGGCGTCGGCGTCGGAGCCGTCACCGTAGGCGTCGGCGTCGGAGCCGTCACCGTAGGCGTCGGCGTCGGAGCCGTCACCGTCGGCGTCGGCGTCGGAGCCGTCACCGTCGGCGTCGGCGTCGGTGTCGTGCAGGTGGACCTCGTGATGGTGTTGCTATCGAGGGTGACCGCTCCGTTCCGAGCCAGTGCCCTGCCGTCGATGATCGTTCCGGTGTTCACCGAGATCGACTGCAGGGCAAGGATGTTGCCCACGAAGGTGGAGTTGGTACCCAGTGTTGCGGAGCTGCCCACTTGCCAAAAGACGTTGCATGGCTGGGCGCCATTGACGAGGGCGACAACGCTGCCCGATGCGGTAATGAGCGTGGATGAGATCTGGAAGATGAAGACGGCGTTCGGGTCGTTCTGCCCGTCGAGGGTGACCGTGCCGGTCAGCCCGAGCGAGGACGTGGACTGGTAGACACCTGGCACGAGTGTCTGACCGCCGAGGTCTCCCGAGACGCTGATGGGCGGAGTCCGCCCGGCGGCGTCGTTGTACGCAGCAGTCAAGTCGGTTTGCGCCTGGAGCGCGACCGCATCGGCGCTGTGTTGTACCCCGTTCACTGTGCCCGGCGGGAATCCGGTGATTGCAGTCCCCGGGCTCACCCCCAAGTCTCCATTGATGACGCTAGGGCCCGTATTGGTGACCGTCGTGCCGGCCAGAACCGCGAAGCTGCTGGCAGTGCCAAGGTCCACAGGCGCTTGCGCGGCTCTGGCTCTGGATTGCAGAGCGACGAATATGGCCACGCCGACAATGCACGCGACGCCAGCCGCCAAGCAGGAAAGCACGAAGGTCCTGCGAGACGACGCACCGACAAAAAAGGTAGATTTCATTTGGCGGATTTTCCTCCCGTATTGCGAGACCAGATACGCCCATCGTCACGGACGCACAGAACCAGTGAGGGATGTGCCTCAAGTCCGGCAGAGACATCCCCGACAGTGGATCAAGCTATCTAAAACGCCACCCAAATCCTGATCAACTCTTGCGCGAATATTCCAAAGTTGCTTGAACCGCCGATATATAGAGATTTAGGTGCAAATAGGGCGCAACCGGCCTGTGCCTCATCCAGATATATGACCACTCGAGTAGAGCAACACTTCGGCGAGAGCTCCAGTTGCCAACCCTGCCCAGTCAATGGTCGGCGTCGAGCTCCGCCCGGGAGGATCGAGGGAACCCGGTGGCGGGGCAGCTGGAACTGGGAAGCGCCAGGGTCCGATTCCCCCGCAAGCCGGCACTTCAGGGGGGCGCCTAGGTGGCCGACCGGACAGGTGCTCACCGGCCAGCCGAAGGAGTGTGGCCGAGCGTGCGCAAGGAACACCTTGTGCCAGCCACGCAGTTGCGCCTCACCGATGCCGGTGGCATCAGTTTGACCTGCTTGCCGCCAACAACGCCAGGACGCGGTCATTGCCCTGGAGTTAGGGCACCGCCGCCGTACCCGCGCGCCGCGGACCGCACTCGCGCCGGCCAGTTGATCACCCCGGGCAGCGCCTAACCCGGCACTGACTCTCGATCAGTATCCTCGCAGCCGCCCTCTCGCCGAGGCGGCAGCCTCACCAACGCATGCTTCTTGCCCGAACGACGGCGGGGGCCAGAAGCCCACCGGCTTCTCGGGCGAGGCGGATCACCGGCCGCCACATGATGTAAGCAGCCACGGCCAAGCCGTACAGGAGATAGATCTGCTGGCCGGTGGTGAGGGTCTTGTTCTCCACAAATGGGTACCAGAGGGCGCTGAATTCCGGCGTGTAATAGCAGAGCGGAGCCTCATAGAGTCCGTTTCCGTCCGGCCAGCACACCTTTGAGGTGTCCACGTCCCCGAAGACGGCGCCGTTGAGCCCTGCCCACAGCGACATCCCCAATGCCACCACGGTGATGACGTCCGCTGCGATCGACGGGCCCGGCTGGAAGAGGCGGACGGCCAGCGCGAAGGATGCCGGGATCGAGGCGAACAGCAGATACCGCGGACCCCAAAACGTCGCTCCACTCCATGACCAGTAGGTGGCGTACGTAAGGATCAGGCCTATCACGAAGGCCATCCACAGATCGTAGGGACAGGTCGGGTCGATTCCCTTGCACCTGCCAGCCAGACCTCTCAGTCGGCCGCGTGCCGGTAGAAACAACCCCGGCGCGAAGAACAGTAGTCCCTTACCGAAGGACAGGGTCAGCGACAGCAGCCCGAAGAATATCGGATAACTGAAACCAGGAAGACCCGAATATGGCATGATAGTTGGGTTGCCATGATTGGTTTCGTATCCTGTAGCGAAGGGACTACCCCGCCGAACCCATGATTCCAGCAATACCAATGTGACCGCGGCGGGCACCGCGAGGGCCCAGCGAAGCCGCCGGCTGTCCCAGATCCGGTGCACGGTCAACAACGTCAGCGCGGGGAGCGTCGCAGGAGTGTTCGCCACAGCGATGACAATCGCGAACCAGCCAGGCCTCACCTTGTTGATCAATATGGCGACGGTGCCCGTCATCACGAGGATCGCCGTGAAAACCTCCCCGTAATACCACAGTTGGTGGAACGGAAACATCGAGCCGAACACCAGCAACAAGATGAAGGTCCGAAGCAGGCGTCGGGGGATCTTACCGCGCAGCGCGAGGTAGCAGAAGGTCACCCCGCCAATCAGAAGAAAGGCGTTGTAACGCAGGCACCACCATTCTTCCGCTCCGAACGCCTTTCCCGCCAACCAGAGGGGAGCCGAGAGGACCGGGCCGAGCATGGAGTACTTGGCGTCCGGCATGGTGCCCTGTGTGAGCATCGCGGCAAGCTGGACATAACGATACGATCCGTCACCCCAGGCATATCGGGGCAGGATGAGCAGCATGGCACCGAGCCCAGCGATGATCAGCGCCGTTTCCACCCTGGCGCGCGCCGGACTGTCGTCCGGATCCCAAGGCGCGGTCTCAACAGCCGGCTCCGGAAAGGCGTATGCCGGAGTTCGAGCCTTCTCCGCTATTGTCCTACTGTGCCCCATTTATGGAACCCCCAACCCTCCCGCCGTGGCTTCCGTTAGGATTCCCAGGGGGAGAATAGAGAGCGTCAGTGCTTGACTAAGGCCCATCCTCGTTCGCGTCAAAGCCTGCTTCCTGAGGTGATCTCAACGCCAACGGAGCCGGACAGGGATAATTTTCATAGCACAAATTATTCTTTAAGCGTGAATACCCGGACAATTCGACACGCCTGCAGGGCGGTGTAGTCGGTGGCCGGGAGCAGGCCCACGCGCTCCTGGCCGTCCCGGATATCGAGGGCGCCAACGCTGACCGCTCGGGCGAGACCGTTGCCAAGGCGATCGACCGTCCACCCTCCGTCATCTGTTCGACCACATGCTCGGCCAACTCTTCAAGCGCCTCCAAATCGGCCAGACCCATGACGCCGGCGAGGCATTGAACCCCGTCCTGATGACGGGCGCCTGACGACCTAATGCCATCGGAGATCCGGCTGATTCGCCGCCATCCGACTTCATGTGCGCCACGTTCTCGCGAGTGAATTAACGACTCAGGACACTAAGAGCCGTCGCGGAGTCAGAACGGGGCGCTCGGTGCATCCTGCTGCGTGTACAGGTCACGCTCCGGGGTACTCAATCGATATTCCACTCCGGCACCGTGGGTCATAGGCCATAAACCGGAAGAGAAGCGGACATCTGGCGCACCGGCGAGAAACCGGTAGAGATTGAAGCGGCATATATGTCCAACATCGAACGTTATGCGTGGAATATTCTGGAAGGAGTGAAGGCCGATGACGGCGCCTCTCTTTGAAGTCGCCCGCGCGGCGGCAGACGGCGCACGCGTGTCGGTGATGCTGCCACCAGAGGCAGGACCGCTGCGCTGGTACGGCGCGACCAAGTTCAGCGGTCCCAACTACCTGCGAAGTTTTCACCTCGCGGAGGCAGGCCAGCACGAAGTCGTCCCGAGCAACATCCTGCCGGGGGCGAGCAAGCGGGTTTACCGCCGCAACGGCTTCGACATCGTGGTCTACGAGGCAGTGGACCATTCGAATGGCTGTCTCGTCTTCGCAGGTCCCTACAACGAGGCGACCACGTGGTTTGGAGGTCCCCCGCCGAGGGCCGCGGTGCTGAACCGCATCGTCTCGATGCTGACGTTCATCGACTCGCCGACCGGTGCGCGGGTGACCGCGAGGCCCGCCACGAACATCCAGCAGCACGGGACAATGCTGGTCGGCTCCGACGCGCGCATGACCGTCATCGCCAGGGACGCTAGGAGCGCACGGGACGACCTCCCCGTTTGGCGGGGTCAGCAGCATGGGGACGCCGAAGTCTGGCGCACCCGGCAGAACCTCCGCGAGGAGCAGGCGGCCAAGCTGGCCGGGACGCCCTTCGAGTGGTCCTACATGTTCGCCAACTCGACCGCGGTGTTCGACGTCAGTTTCCGGCCCGAGCCACCTCCCGGCCTCACGCCCAAGAGCATCGTGGACAAGAACCACGTCAACACCGTGCTGTCCGGTCTGAAGGTCATCTGGGCGGCGTGAGGGACATGATGAGCCTGCCGACCACCCTCAGCCTCTGCTCACTCTTCGTCTCCGCCTTCGCCATACTGGCCGTCGGCGCCGTCTACTCCAGGCTCCGCATGCTGGAGCGGACGGCACTCGACCCCGGGAGCACGCTGCTCATCGACGAACATCCGATCGCCCCCAAGGCTCTGCAGCCCACCGGCAACGCCACGACCACGCTGGTGATGCTGCTCAGCAACGGCTGCTCCGTCTGCGGTGTCGTGTGGCGGGCCGCCACCGAATACGTCGTCACGCACGATCTCGCCGGATCGCGGCTTGTCGCGCTCTTCGCCTCGCAGGGCGCCGCCGGAACCTTCGGCGACGCTCCGGGGCTGGAGTGCGTCGTGGACCCCGGAATGTGGTCCGCCTTGTCCGAGGGGTACACCCCCTGCCTTTATCTGATCGGAACTTCGGGTCGCGTGACCGATCGCCGGTTCGTCTACACCGACACCGACGTCCCCGCCCTCCTCGCCGATCTTGCCCGGGTAACCGATCCCACCGGGAGTCACCATGCGCTTTGACTCGATCCCCATGGCGGAGACCGCTCCGGAGGGCGCCGTCCCGAGCAGGATCCGGGCCCTCATACCCAACCCTCCAGCGTCACGGCGAACCATGATCAGGGGCCTGGGAGCCGCGGCGCTGGCGGCCACGTTGGTTCCCTATGACTGGGTGTCCTCCCGGCGCGCAGCCCGCGCCGAGCCGGCCCCGACATCGGAGTGGCTCGACCCGCACTGCGGAGGGGGCGGCATCGGCGCCTACACCCCTGCCAAATCGAACTGGTGGACCGGGGACCCGGACATGTGCGTCGGAGGCTGGCGAGTGGGCAGCAAACCCTGCAATCACGACAGCCGCCACTTCGACGGGTTCTGGGAATACACCCACGACGGGATCCGGGAGATTGTCTGGGCTCAGCGCACCCCGAGCTTCTGCGCCGGCAGGAACTCCTGGCGATGGTCGGCCCCTGACGGCAACACTTTCCGGTGCTCGGACGCCTGGACCCACATCTCCTGGGCCGACAACGAATACGCGGGCCTCACCATCGCCGTCTGCTTCGTAGGCGTGATGGGATAGGCGGTAACACCAATGACCACTCGTCCAGAGCCATCTGCATCCACGGTCGGCAAGCATCCGTGGTGCCGCCGCATCCTGTTGGACCCGCTCAGCCTCGCCGTGCCGATCGTGGCCGGTGCCGCCGTACCGGCGGCGCTGGCCACGGCCGGACCAGATCGGCAAGGGCCAGTGGCGGCGGGTATCGCGGCGCTCCTGGCGTTCTGCTGGGCGGGGCTCAACGCCGGCTACGCCAACTCGGGCTCCACTTGAAGCCGCAACTCGGCATTCCTGCTGAGCGCGCCGGTCTGGCGCGGTTCCGGTCCCTTGCTGGCCTTCGGCCTCGGCCTGCAGGTCGGCGCGTTGCTGGTCGCCCTGATCACTGCCGTGTTCGGTGGCCTGGTCCAGGCGCTGCTGCCCTTCTCTGTGCGGGCGGGACTGTTCGGCCTGGCAGCCCTCGCCGTCCTGCTGCGTGAGACGGGGCTGGTGAAGCTGCCGGTGCCCGAGAACAAACGCCTCGTCCCGGAGGAGGTGCAGCATCGCGGGCGTCTTGTGGGCCCGATTCAGTTCGGTTTCGAGATGGGGACGGGTATGCGCACGTACTCGCCGTCTGCTCTGCCCCATCTGGTGCTGCTGGCCGTCCTGCTGGTCTTGCCGTTCCCGGGTGCCCTCGCAGCTGGAGCCGGCTTCGCCCTGGCCCGCTGGATCATGCCCGCCGCGAGCATCGGCCACGGCGCCGACGGAGGATGGGAAGATCGCTGGATCGCCCACCGCGGGCTGCTCGCCGCAGGAACCGCGCTTGCCATGCTGACGGCGCTTGGCACCGGAATCGTGCTGACCCCATGGTGACCGAGGTCGCGGTGATCTATGACGGGGCCTGCGGCGGCTGCTCGTCCATCGCTGCGCGGCTGTCCAGCGTCCTGGCACCACCCGTGCTGGCCCGCTCCTGTCGTGACCCCTACCTAGCCACCGAGTTCCCTGTACTGGGCGGGCCTCTCGGCGGACGTCCCTGCGGAGGCCCGCTGCTGATCACCGTGTTCTCCGACGGCCGAACGGAGGTGTCGGGTGGGCCGGCCATGCTGTGGCGAGGTGCGCGGCTGGTCGCGCCTGGCCGCAGGGCGGCGGCGGTCCGGCTGGCCCTATGGGTCGCCTGGTGGCGAATGCGGCATAGGTAGCAATCATCATGTCAGACGTACTCTTACTGGCCCTTTCCCGGTGCGCCGCTGGATGTCGAGAAGAGCATCAAGTGCCGTCAGGTCATGAGCGGGCGAGTTCCTCCAGCCGCTGGTGCAGGTGCTCGACGTGGGTCTCGAATTCGGGTTTCATCAGCACGCTGCGCAAGATACGCGCGCCGGCGGCGTCGGCGGCAACCTCCGGGTGGCCGGCGAAGCGAACGGCGTCCAGACGGATTGTGCTGAGGAAGATCGGGTCCTGACTGTCGGTCATCCCCTCGTGCAGAATCCGGTTGCTGGCCGCGTCGATCGCCGAGAGGGCGTGGCCAGCGGTGACTGGGAAGTAGCTGACGATGTCGAGCTGCGGGGCCTGGTAGAGCTCGAGGTATTCGGAGTTTTCAATCAGATCCGCCCACTGCAGCGCCGCCCGACGGCCGGCCGCCAGCACTTGGCCCAGCCCTTCACGGGTAGGCGGCAGCAGCTGGAAAGTGAGCCACAAGGCGGCAGCTGTGGCGCCCGCCCGGGAGGACTCCAGGCTGATCTCGCCCAGGTGCAGTTCGTCGGAGGTGAAATAGGTGTACGGCGAGTCGTGCAGGTAGAACCGGCCAACGGAGGGGTCACGGAAGAGGACGGCGCCGCAGCCGTACGGTTGGAGACCGTGCTTGTGCGGGTCCACCACGACAGAGTCGGCCTTCGCGACCGCCTGCCAGGGCTCAACCGGCAGCTCCTCCGGGCCGTCTGCACCGGCCAGCAGGGTGAAGAATCCGCCGTAGGCGGCGTCGACGTGAATCCGCACGCCGTACTGCTCACGCAGCGCCAGCGCTTCGTGGACCGGTTCGACGGCGCCGAGCCCTGTCGTCCCGGCGGTGAGGACGACGGTGCCGACCTGTCCGCCGCGAAGTCCTTCCTCCAGCGCGTCGAGGTCCATGCGGCCAAGGGCGTCGGTGGGTACGGGAAAGCCCTCCACCCCTAGGACGTTGCACATTCGGCCGTGTGTGTAGTGGGCCTCGGTGCTGTAGGCGATGCTCTTTTCGGGGTGCAGTTCGCGGGCCACGAAGAGGGCTTCGAGGTTGGCGATCGTGCCGCTGGTGGTCAGGTGCCCCAGGTAGGTGCCGTACCCGAACATCGTGGCCAGTTGCTGGACCACCTCGCGCTCCATCGTGGCGGTGGCTGGCCCGCCGTCCAAGGCATGATTGTTGGGGTTGATCAGCATCGCGGTCAGGTAGCCGACCACGGCTGCCGGGTGGGGCGGCTTGCGCATCTGGCCCGCGTAGCGGGGATGGAAGAAGGGATAGTTGTTCTTCAGCCGCTCGGTGAAAGTCTCGAACGCGGCGGCGAACCGGCTGTCGTCGACGGCCAACGCCGGGTGCGGGTCAAAGGGGCCGAAGGTCTTACTCCACTCGGCGTTCGACGCGACCGCCGCGGCCAGCCACTTGTTCAGATCCATCGGGCCACGCTTCCTTGATCTGGGCTGTTCGCCTAGTGCGGGTTCAAGGGCTGGGCGGCGCACGCCGTGGAACGGCTCCCGGCCGCCGCTGAGCGCGGTGAACAGCACTCCCTCGATCGGTGGCTCAGCGCCGATGTCGGTCTGGATGAAGGTTGTGCCGGTGACGATGTGGCTGGAGAGGCCTCCTAGTCTCAAGGACGTCGTCTGGCTGGGCCGCCAGGTGGTGGGCCTCTCGGACAGCAGGACCTCGCCGGCGGAGGGCGATCCGCCCGCGCCCACCTGGCCGAGCCGACCGTGGCTCCCGAGGGATCCATGGACGGTTACAACCGCGCGAAGTTCCCGCACTGGATCACCATCTCCGGGACGTGCAACCCCCGCGAACCCGTCCTCAAGTGAGACGGCGATAACGTGCGCACCAACGCCGAATGCCAGGACGTGTCGCGGACCTGGTCCAGCCTTTATGACGGGGCGACCTGGACCCAGTGCGACGACCTGGACATCGACCACATGGTCTCCCTCGCCCAGGCCTGGCGCTCAGGCGCAAAACCTGGACCACCGCCCGGCGCCGCGCCTTCGCCAACGACCTGACCTCCTCCCAGTTGTGGACGGTCACCGACGACCTCAACCAGGCCAAGGGCGACAAGGACCCGGCCTATGGAAACCGCCGCTGGCCTCCTTCCACTGCACCTACGCCCGCTCCTGGACCGACGTGAAGTGCCGCTACTAGCTCAGCGTCGACCCCGCCGAGAGAACCGCGCTGCAGATCATGCTCGCCACCTGCCGAGGCGTTCCGAACTGAGCCCTGCGTGGTTGGGGGCTCGAACGCGCGGCAGTTGACGAAGCGCCCATTCCCTGCCGGGCCATGTTGGAGGCGCTGCCGGCAACGCAAGCTGCCTTCAGCAGCGATAAGGCGCCCAGCAGAGCCGGGCATGCCCGGTGCGGGTCGGCCCCGCGCCGGGCGTGCCGGGAGGTCGTTAGTGACGTCCCACGTGCTCCGTCGGACGGTTCAGCAGGTCGGCTCGCCGCTCTGCGCGGGGACGTTGATGGCGCTCCACGCGGCCTTCACCGCGTTGCATTCGGTGGCCGAGCCGGGGAACAGCTGCTTGGCCGCCTGGAGGGTCGCGACGCGGGCGCGGGCGTGGCTCCAGCTCGTCACCTTGCGGTTCAGGCCGCCCATGAAGACCTGGCCGGCCTTCTGGATGCCGATGCCCGTGACCTTGGAGTTGTTGCAGGTCGGGCTGGTCGGGTTGCCGTTGGTCGGGTTCGAGCCCTCGGCCAGCAGATAGAACCAGTGGTTCTGCGGGCCGGCCGCCGCGTGCACCTCGGTGCTCGGGATCGAGGACGAGTAGCAGTTCGGGTCGCCCAGCGCCGAGGGGTTGTACATGTTGCGGATCGGGCCCTGGCCGACCAGGTCGACCTCCTCGCCCACCAGGTAGTCCGGCGGGTCGTAGGTGGAGGGCTCATTCATGTAGTGCTCGGTCAGCGCGCCGAAGATGTCGCCGGCCGACTCGTTCATCCCGCCCTTCTCGTTGCCGCTGCCGCCGCTGGCGCCGCCGGGCGTGGTCTGGAAGATTGCGTGCCCGTTCTCGTGGCCGACGACGTCGACGGACGTGGCCAGCTTGGTGTTCGACTGGTTGTGGCCGAAGTTGGTGTAGCTGCCGTTCCAGTAGGCGTTGACGTCGTTCAGACCCACGCGCGAGGGGAAGCCGCGGCCGTTGCCGTTCGTCCCGTTGCGGCCGAGCCATGCCTTGAGCATGTCCCATTCCTTCTGGACCGCGTACAGCACGTCCACGCAGCCGGTCTCCAGGTTCGTCCCGCTGCCGTTGCCCCAGGCGCTGTCGGTGCCGGTGTAGGCCGAGCCGCCCTGGCCGCCGCACTGGTGGCCGGGACGCGAGGGGTCGGTCATGGACGTCGCCGCGGTGCTCAGGTCCACCGTGCCGTGGTAGAAGCTTCTGTCATCGGCGGCGTCGCGGACGTCATCGAACGTTCGGACGACCTTGCCGGTCTTGGCGTCGACGAACACGTGCAGCTTCGTCTCGCCCTTCTTCTGGTGACCGGAGACGACCGTTTCGTAGACCAGGCGTCCTTTGCCCTCCGCCAGCACGGTGAGGCGGGGGGTGGAGACCGTGTCGACCTTCGCGACCTTGGCACGCGACACCGTGGCGGCCTGCGCCGCCTTGATCGTCGCTTTGGTGCCGACGTTGAGCGTCGCGGTCTGGTTGACCGAGGTGCTCAGCACACCGCCGTCGGCGTTCGTGGTGACGACGATGTCGCCGCCCAAGACCGGCAGGCCGTCGTAGGTGCGCTGGTACTCCACGTACTGCAGGCCGCGCAGGCCCGAGGTGACGTTCGTGCGGAAGATCTTGTCTTTCGGGGCCTTCATGAGCTCCGCCTGCTTGGCGGCCACGAAGGTGTCGGCCGAGACCGCCGCGAGCGTGCGGGGGTTCGGCTTGGCCGGGGTGGTGCGGGCGGTCGCTCCTGTGGCGGGGACGGACATCGCCACGGCGAGGCCGGCCGCCAGCGCCGCCGCCCCGATCGCGGTCTGGTGTCTCACAGGGGTGCTCCTTCCACGGGCCCAGCGGCACAGGGCGTCCGAAGCCTCAGGTGGGAGCGCTCCGCGACGCCCTTGTCGCCAGGCCGGATTGGGGACGAGTCACTCATTCGGGATGAGCTGTCCCGAAGTGCACCCTGTTGGACCGGAAGGTGTCAATGCATTCAAAGCAGCATGAATTTTCACAAACCATCAATTGAAAGACTGTAGGCGAGGTAACTTCCCTGGTGAGCAGCATTCGGCTCGACCTACAGGAGTTACGGGCGGCACGGCTCCCGGTGAGCGAAGGTTGGGCCCGTCAAACGACTTCTAGGCGGTCGTCTACTTCGTCAGGTCGCATGTGGATGCGCACGCCACGGGGACTGAGTCGGTGTTGCCACCCGACCGCACGGGCGCAGGTCCACGCGAGGTCGATGTGCTGATCACCAGCCGTGCCAGGGCAGGGAGTTTCGGATCGGTGTCGAATGCCGCGACCATCGCAGGGCGAACGACATCGCTTGGGTAGAGCAGGTACGCACCAAGCTGGCGGAGCTGGAACTGGACCAGATGGTGCTGGTCCCCTCCAGCGGCTTCACCGGGGGCGCGGTGGCCAAGGCCCGGTACTACGGCATCGAACTGGTGACCCCCGAGCGACCGATCCCCATCGACGGGCCCCTCGGCCGCCTGGGGCACCCGCGCCTGGAGTTCCGTGAGGTGATCAGGGATCGCCTGATCTCAGTCGCCGGTCACGTTCACCGCGATGGGCGCCTCCAGCGGATTCCGCTGCCCGCGGGCGGTGCGGTCTTCAAAGCGGAAGGCGCTCAGATCACCAGCATTGCGCAGATCGTGGGCGGACATCCTGGACAAAGCGAACCTGCGCCAGGTCGTGGCCGACGCTTCCGGCCAGGCCGGGGAGTTGCGCGCCGAGGTGGAGGACCTGGTCCTTCGCTCCGCCGATGGCGGCGAGCCGATCAGAGCGTTCGTCGACATGCAGGCCGCTCTTGAGAAGATGCTTCGTCTGACCCCCATCAGCGCAGTGATCAGTGCCCGTCGACGGCGTCGCAGCCGAGCGGCAGGGGGACGGCTGCGGACAATTTTGAGGGCGTTTCATTTGGTGGTTATGGACAGGTGCATGGTGGTGTAGTCAAAGGTGACGGCGAAGGGTTTGAAGAACTCGTGGGTGAAGTTGGCGATCAGGTCAAAACCGAACTGAGCGGATTGGCCGGGCCCTGGGAAGCCGGGGAAGACCTTGTCGGCTGCGCGGCCGCGAATGCTGTGGCCGATCGCCTCACCGAGGCTGATCCGGTCGGCGGTGATGGGATAGAGCGTTCCGCCGGGCTGGGGAAGCGGGTGGTCGTAGTCCACGGCGATGCCCGCCCGTTCAGCGATCTCCACCGTGGTGTCGACGCCGCTGCCGATACCTCCGGTATCGACGGTGACCATGCGCGGCCCGTAGCCGCCCAAGCTGCCCAAGGTGCAGGGGTAGTGGTCCCCGGCCAGCCACAGCGGCAGCCGGCTCGTTGCACGCGTCCGACGCGACTCGGCGGTTTCGCGGCGCAAGATCAGGGCTCGTCCGGCGTAATCCATCGTGGTCAGGAAGTGGTAGAACAGCGTCGTCCCGAACGCGCCCGCCGCCGGGGTGCCGTCGGGCAGTGACGGCCGTTTCGCATCGCTCCACTGCACCGGGACATTGCGGATCTCTATGTCGCCGATGCGGAAGGAGTCCATGACGCCCAGCCAGATGGTGATCGGCTGGTTGTTGGCCACTCCTCCCGACATCGTGGTCACCGCACGCAGCCCGGCCTCCTCCGCCGCCTCCCGCGACAGGTCGAAAGTGGCGTAGGTGTCGAGCCAGAACGGCTGGACCCGTCCGCCGTTCACGCTCGCCTCGACTGCTGGCACGGGGTCCAGCGTGATGAAGGGGATGCGTGTGCTCCGCGCGCCCCGGATGCGCCAGGGCGCGCCCGTGATGTTGGAGTACAACTCGGCGAACGCAGTGTCGCGCGGGCGGCCGGTGCCTTTCAACAGGGGCGTCGCGCGAGAGATCCGGTCCTGCCGGACGAAGCACTCGGCCAGCCGCTGAGCCGAAGCGACGTCATCAGGTTGCGCAGCAAGGGCCTTCGACAGGTATCTCTCAGCATCGGTGAAACGGTTGGACAGCAGGGCGATGTAACCGATCTGGGCCAGGGCGTGTGAATCACCGGTATTGCTGCGAAGGGCCCGCCGGTAGCCGCGTTCGGCCGCAGCGAGGCTGCCGCCCTTGAACAACAGATCGGGGTCGTTTGCGGTGGCCGCCGCTGTCGGCGTGGACTTCCAGAAGGGGGCGGCCATGCTGGCGGCCACGGTCAGAGTTGCGGCGCGAAGGAAGGCGCGCCGGTCGAGGGAGCGAAGTCCCGTTTCAGTGGGCATGTCTTGCCTCCCGATGTCGCGTTTGGGACCTCACGCCGTTGGATGGGTGAACCCCGGGCAGGCAACACCTAACAGCCAGACGTGTTTCCAGACCGTTTCCATCTGCCTTCGCAAGCCTGGCTCCAGGGCTGCATCTGCACGGGGGCGGCGGACACGGTGGTCGGTGGGACAGGCCGTTGATAACGCCGAATATGGGCAGATCGCGCAGCACCTGGCTGGAGTGCGGGTCCACGGTGGGCGGGTGCTGGCACGGGCAACCAGTCCGAGCGTTGCCGAGGCGGGCGATCACCAGCTGTACTCGTCGGGTTCTGCTTGACCTACGATGACGCGGTGAAGTTCGTGATGGTGCCGGGTGGCTGGCAGGGCGGATGGGTGTTCGACTCGGTGGCCGCTGAGCTGCACCGAGACGGTCACCATGTTGAGGCGGTGACCCTGTCAGGGTTGGAGTTGGACAGCCCGGTCGATGTGGACCGTCCCCCGAACCTCGACACCCATATCGACCAGGTAGCCGAGGTCATTGACCGTAGCGACGAGACGCCCCTGGCACTGTGCGGGCACAGCTACGGCGGGATGGTGATCGCTGGTGTCGCGGATCGGCTCAGCGACCGCCTCGATCAGCTCGTTTTCATCGACGCCTACGTCCCGGACGACGGGGATTCGTGTTGGGCGTTGACCAGCGACAGCTTCCGGGAGTTGTTCATAGCCGGCGCCCGCGCCGACGGTCGCTGGGTCGCAGTGCCTGATGGGCTCGACCCTCGCGCACGACCGCACCCAATGGCGAGCTTCATCCAGTCGATCAGGCTGGAAGGCAACTCCAGCCGCACGCTCGGCCGAACGTTCATCAGCGGTGGCGCGTGGGAAGGCAGCCCGTTCGTGCACCTGACCGAACGGTTGCGCAACGACTCCGGCTGGCGGGTTCACGAAATTCCTGTTGGTCACAACATCGCCCGCCGCGACCCGCACAGCCTCGCGGCCGTTCTCGGCGCACTGCCGCCCGACTCCGCCTGACGCACAGCCACTCACTCCTCTGTGTCGCCGTCTCGGCGGGACGGGCGCGACCGTCCTCGACACCTTCTACGGCTTCTACGCACCCGGTGGCGACGCCGCGTCGTGGGCGGGATCGCTGAGAACTCTGCGAACGGCTCATGGCGTGGGGGCAGGCGTTCGAGCCTCCCAACACCTATGGGGCCGGGACCGGCGTCAACGAGCCGCGTCGGCGACGCCGGCCTCCAATCCAGCCCGTCCCGCAACGCCTGCGCCGGGCCGTCCGGGTCGGCGAGCCCGGGTCGGCGAGGACGCCGGACTCGCTCGTATAACCACGCGTTGTACGGATCGTTGTTCTAGGCCGTTGGGGGCGTGCGGGCGGTCGTCGCGAAGTGCTGCCGGTAGCGCTCGGGGGTGGTGGCCAGGTGGCGGGCGAAGAGCCGGTGCAGTGTCTCGCCGTGCTTGTAGCCGACCGTCCTGGCGATGGCGCCGAGCGACGTGGTCAGCAGGAAGCCCCCTGGCCTCCTTCGCCTTGGATGGCCCGCAGGAGCACAGAGCGATTCTCGCGTCACTGGGAAAGGACGTCCTGCGTGAGATAGAGCGGCATCGAGTCCTCCCATTGGCTGTCCGTCAGCATGCTCTTGTCGGAGCCGTCCGACTTCATGCTGAAGATCTGCCCGTAAGGCTGGAAGGTGTTGTCGTACAGCGCGGCCTCTTGGCGGAAGCCGTACATCCCGCTGTTGTACAGAATGCGTCCGTCATAGTTCCAGACGGCGTGGCCGTCGTTGGAGCCGCTGCTGGTCAGGACGCGCAGGCCGGTGCCGTCGGGACGGATGGTGCACACGTCGAAGTCGGTGTCGCTCGTTTTGCGGGTGAAGAGGATGAGCTTGCCGTCCGGGGACCAGTCGGGCAGGTTGTCGTACTCGTCGGTGAGGACGCGCGTCGCCCCGGTGCCCAGGTTGAGGATGCGCAGGCCCTTGGTGTCCTCGCCCCAGACGCGGTAGACGATCTCGTTGCCGTCGGCCGAGTAGCTCGGGAAGCCGGCGTTGGTCGTGCCGTCAGTGAGCTTCTCCCATGTCGAGCCGTCGCTGCGCACCCTCGCGACCGCGGCCGTCATCTCCCGGCGTTCCTGGAACCAGCCGCCCAGGCCGAAGGCGATCCATTCACCGTCCGGCGACCAGGCGGGCCGGAACGCGCCGGCCAGACCCTTGGCTATCAGCACCGGGTCGAGGCCGCTCGTGGCGTTGTCGAAGACGACCTGCCGGTCGGAGCCGTCCGGGCGCAGGGTGACGATCGAGGAGTTACCGAGTTGCTTCTCGGTGATCGCGAGACGGCCCTGCCTCGACAGGGCAGGGAAGACGTCGCAGTGGCGGTACTCCCAGCTGGAGTCCCAGCTGTAGAGCGGCGTGTCGACCGGGCGCGCCGTGAAGCCGACCTTCTGGTAGATCACCGATTTCCCGTCCGGCGTCCAGACAGGGGAGCGCATCGGCCGCTTGACCGAGGGCAGGCCGCCCGAGGCGTAGGCCAAGCCCTCTTCTGCTCCGCCCTTGACGAGGTAGCCGATTTCGGTGGCGTTCACGTACTGGGGGGAGACCTTCAGGTTGGGGCCTGAGGTGTGTTCGAGGCGCGCACCGGTCGCGACGTCGACCGAGACGATCTGGGATTCGACCTTCCCGATGCCCTCCGGGCGGTGGGCGAGCCAGGTCCCTTCGGTCGTGATCTCGTAGAAGACGATCCGGCGGCCGTCCGGCGACCACTTCGGGGAGCCGAGGCAGTAGCCCGTCCGGGACGCGACCTGGCGGAAGCCGGTGCCGTCCGGCCGGATGACGTAGATGGCCAGTTCCTGGGTGTGCTCCCAGCCGCGACCGTCGTCATGCCCCCGCCAGGGTGTGTTGCGATCGCTGGAGAAGGCGATCCACCGGCCGTCGGGCGACCAGGCGGGCCGGAAGTGACCGTCGGGAAGGCTCGGGTCGCCGGCGACCGCCGAACCGTTGGTCAGACAACGCAGCGCATTGGTGCGCAGGTTCAGCACCCAGATGTGCGCCTTGTGGTCACCGCGGGTGGAGACGAACGCCAACTGGGTTCCGTCCGGTGACAGGACCCCGGAGTCGTCCATGGCCGAGCCCCCCACCAGGCGCTGGACGTTCGTCCCGTCGACACGCGCACGGTAGAGGCAGGAATTGCCGTCGCCCGTCCGTTCGGAGGTGAAGACGATCGATCGGCCGTCGGCGGAGACGCTGGCGTGGTAGTCGTATCCAGCGGTCACCAGCAGTTTGCGCTCGTTCGTACCGTCGATGTTGGAGATGTAGAGATCTGACGATGACGGTCCGATCCGGTTCATCAGCATCACGCCCTTCTTGCCGGCCGCGGCGGCCGCCACGGAGAAGGGCTGGGGCAGCAGGGTGGCGCCGACCGCGGCCGCACCGGCCGTCAGAAACGTCCTGCGTCTCATGCTGGTCTCCATCGCTCTGCCATTCCTTTCGCTTGGCCCCCGAGCTTTCCGGTCGAAGTACGCGCAGCCGCGCCGGGACATTCGCCGCACCCGATGCGACCGTCAAGCAGAATCGAAACGTCAGCGGGCGGTGATGCGGTGACTATTGCGGCCGGAGGCGGTCGCCGTGTCACGACTGGGCGCCGGCCGGCAGGTACTTGTTGGTCCAGTCGTCCGTGGTCACCTTCGTGCCGCCGGGCAGCGCCCCCAGCGAATTGACGAAGGCGAGGGTCTTGTTCCATCCGGCCTCGTCCATCGCTCCGCTCTTCGGCCACTCGACCAGCGCGATGCTGCTCTGCAGCACCGGGTCCGGGACGCCGGGCTGCGCCTTCCTCGCCACGCTCATCACGGTGGCGTCGGCCTGGTGGGCGGCCAGGTAGGCGTTCGCCTCCTGGACGGCCGCGACGAACTTCTTGGCGGTGTCGGCGTGCCCCGACAGGTAGGACTTGGTCGCTACGACGACCTCTCCGTATCCGGCCTGCGCGGCAGCCCACATGGGGGCCTTCTGCGGATCCACCAGCACGAGGCCCTCGCCCTCGTTCTGGACTTGGAGCGGGATCGGCTCGGAGGTGATGAACCAGTCGATCTGGTCGCTGTTGAGCGCGGCCTTGTCCGCGGATGCGCTCGGCAGCGTCACCCATGTCACCTTGCCGGGGTCGACGCCGTTCGCCTTGAGGAACAGGCCGGCTTCGGCCTTGGTGTTGGCGGAGCTGACACCGCCTTTGGAGCCGGCCAGGGCCTGGGCGACCTGCGCCGCGGGGGTCTGGGCGGTCAGTTTGTGCGCGGTGGCGAACTTCTTGCCGACGACGAGCCCGAGCGGATTCCCGAGGCCGGACACGGCTATCGCGACCTCCGGGACCTTCTTGGCGAGGGCGGAGGTGAAGCCTGTCGGGCTGTTGTTGAGGAACTGGACGGAGCCCGACTGGAGCGCCGAGGTTCCAGTGGACGCGGTCGTCGTGACGAACTTGACCTTCAGCCCCTGCTTGCGGAAGTAGCCGGCGGAATCCGCCAGCTTCAGGGGCATGTCGAAGATGTTGCCGTTGCTGCCGACCGTGACCGTGCCGTCCCCGCCAGAGTCTGCGGAGCCTCCGCACGCGGTCAGCAGGGCCGAGCCGAGCACCAGAGCGGCCGCCGACGCGATGATCCGCGCGCGGCGACGGGTGACGGGGGCGATGGGGCCGCGGCCGGGAACTGTGTTGCGATGTGTCATGAGGGTCTCCTGTCACCAGAGTCGGGGGTGGGAAGTGACGTTTCGGATCTTGGGTGGGTCAGGGGAGCCCTGGGCGGCGCTCGCGACGGCGGGTCCGCGCCCGGCCCCTGGTGGATTCGAACGGCTTGCCCAGTCGGACGCCGAGGCGTTCGTGGGCGGGTCGCTCTCACCCAACCTGGAGGCGGATTGTCCGACAAATTGTGTGGCGAACATAACAGTGACCGCCAGCAATCACAAGTGGTATCCCATTGGGAGTCCAGCCTGCCAAGTCGGACTCGACAGATTGTTGGACAAACGCGCGGTGCATCGTCCGGTGTCGGAGCAGGTGGTCCCCGCACCGCCGCCGCACCGCGGCGCCCCCTGCTCGGTTCATCGGTCAAAGAAGGTGAGGCATGCGGGCGCGGGGAAGGCGACCGGGGCGCCGACGGCGGTGAGGGTGCCCGACCTGCGGTCGACGGCGAAGACCGTGACGGTGTTGCTCGCCTGGTTGGCGGCGAGGAGCCAGTCGCCGCTGCGATGGAGAGAGAAGCTCCAGGGTTTCATGCCCCCGCTGGGGACGCGCTGGACGAGCCTCAGCAGGCCTGACCTCTCGTCGACGGCGAACACCACCAGGGTGTGCTCTCCCCGGCTGGAGGCGTACACGAAGCGGGCGTCGCGGCTCAGAGCCAGTTCGGCGCCACTCTTGGTGCCGGTGTAGCCATCGGTGTCGAGCATCAGACGCTGGCGGGGATGAAGGGTGCCGCGGTCCCAGTCGAGTGTCTCCAGGTCGCCGGACAGCTCGTTCAGGACGTACGCCGTCCGACGGCGGGGGTGGAACAGGACGCGGCGCGGGCCGGACCCTGGGGCGGTCGCGTAGGCACCCGCGCCCGGCGTGATGACGCCTGTCGAGCGGTCGAAGCCGTGGTTGAAGACGCGGTCGGCGCCGAAGTCGGCCACCAGGGCGTGGCGTCCGCTCCAATCGATCGTCACATGATGGACGTGGGGACCGTTCTGGCGGGGGTTCGGACCGCTGCCGCTGTCCTGGGCCACCGACACCGGCCGCCCCGGCATGCCCTTCGACAGCGGCAAGGACGCCGCGAGGCCCACCTCGAAGTTGGCGACCAGCAGCGTGTGCGACGGCTCGTCAACGGCCAGGTAGGAGATCCCTCCACCGGCCGTGCCGCCATCGTCGGTGTGGATGGATGTACCAGTCCGGGTCAGCCTGCCGCTCGCCCGGTCGATCGCATAGGTGTGGACGATACCGCCGTCCTCGCTACTGCCGACGTACAGCAGGGGCCTCGCCGGATGCGCTGTGGTCCAGTTTGACGAAGCGTCGCCGACTGGGCCGAGCGAGGTCAGGGTGCCGCTGCGCGCGTCGAAGCGGGCGCCGTAGATCTGGGTGCCTTTCCACGGGCTGACGAACACGAGGTCGTCCCGGCGGGCGGCTCTACCGGACGGGCCGGCGGCTTCGGCCGCCGGGACGCCGGCCAGCAGGGGGGTTGCGGCGGCCGCTGCCACCGCCCCCAGGATGCTCCGCCGGGACGGATACGAATCGGACATGACGGGACTCCCAGCTCGGCCTGCGGCCGCGAGAGGCGAACAGTGGAGGTGTCGACGAGCAGGCCGATCGTGACGGCCTGCTCCGGGCTACGGCCTCAGCTCTTGCGCCCGCGACGGCGGCCTGCGAGGCCGAGCTTCTTCAGGGCGTAGGCGTCCAACGAGCTCAGGATCCCGTTGAGGATGAGCGTCATGACCACCAGGACGATGAGGCCTGCGAACTCGTTCGGCGCGTCCAGGTTGCTGGCGGCGACGAACAGCTCGTGGCCGACACCTTCCGCGGAGGCGATGAACTCGGCGCCGATGACGCCCAGAATCGCGAGCGGTCCGCTGGTCTTCAGCGCGGCGAAGAACGGCGCCGCCAGCGTGGGAATCGTGACGTAGCCGAGCACGTGGTGCCTGCGTCCGCCCATCACCTGGACGATCTCGACGAGCTCGCGCTGCCGCAACCGCAGCCCGAGATAGATGTTGTAGAACACCACGAACGAGACTCCGGTGACCGCAATGGCGATCTTGGACCAGATGCCGATGCCGAAGAACAGCAGGAAGAGGGGCGCCAGAGCGATCTTGGGAATGCCGTTGATCGCGGCGATCAGCGGTTCCAGGACCTGTCCGAGAAGGCGGAAGGAGCCGAGCACCAGGCCCGCCACCGTTCCCAGCACCACCCCGATGCCGAAGCCGGCCAGGATCTCGATCGACGTCGTCTTGATGTCGGTCCAGCCCTGCGGGGACTGGAGGAACTTCCACAGCGCGTCCACGACGTCCGTCGGCTTGCTGACCGCGTATTCCGGCAGGACCGGCCCGCTCAGCAACTGCCAGAGGACGCCGGCGACGACGATCACCGCGACCCGCAGCAGCACCACCGCGGCCCTGCCCCGCCACCGTTCGCTCTGCCGCCGCCGGGGCTTCGTCGCCGCCTCGGCCGTGCGTTCCGCACTTCTGGTCGCAGTCACCATGGTCCGCTCCTCCTTTTCCGTGTCCGGCAGCGTTACTGCAGGTACTCGTTGGTCCAGTCGTCCGCGGGCGGGTCTGGCAGCGGCTGCCGCGGGACCCGTATGGCGGTGATCTCCTGTCACCAGGCTTGCTGGGTCTGGAAGAAGCGCTTCCAGAATGCGAATCGGGACAGTTCGGCGACCGGGATCGGCCCGAACGCGCCACCGACCTCCATCACCGCCTCCGAGTCCGGCGCGTAGGCCGGCCATTGCGGGAGTCCTGGGCCGTTCGGGTCGCCCGAGGCGACGAAGTTGGCCCAGTAGGTGGACATGGTCTCCGCGATCGCACGGTCCTCGGCGGTCCACTCGGCGTCATCGCGGGCGAGGTTGCCGAAGACGAAGTCGATCTCGGAGCCGTGGGAGGCGCGCCGGAAGTTGCGGCCCTGCGCGGTGGACCGGTGCGTCCAGTAGTAGGTGTGGATGGGCCGGGTCGTGTGCCGGGACCAGTCCGCCGCCCACAGGTAGGTGGAGATGCGGGCGTTGTCGCGGATCGCCTCGCTGCCGGAACGCGCGGCCTCCTGGTCGGTCGCGGCGGGGTAGAGCGCGAGGAACTCCCCCGCGAGCGGGCCCAGCTTCTCGTGCGCCGCCGCGACGAAGGCATCCAGGGTCACATGCACCGGCGGCATCCCCGGGCGCCGACTTCTCTTGCCCTCCGAGCGGTACGCCGCGAACAGCTCGTCGGGGACGGCGCCGCCCTCGTCGAGGTTGTTGCCGGCCAGATAGTGGACGTCGTTCTGCAGCCCCTTGGCGTAGGTGTCGTCATAGCCGGCGGGGAGCACCCAGCCGTCCACCACAGGGCGGAACAGCGGCGGCTTACCGGAACCGCCGGTGGGTACGGCCGTGTCCACGGCCCCGCCGCCCATCAGCTTCTGCCACGGCAGCCCGCGCAGCTTGGCGAGCGTCCTGGTGCCGCGCTCCTTCGCCCAGGCGGCGCCCGCCTGCTCGGCGTCGTGCAGCAGCCGGTAGGACGTCGAGAGGTAGCGCAGCTCGGGGTCGCGGGAGTAGCGGGCGTGGCTCTGCGCGATCGCGCGGTGGAACAGGCCCCGGGCCAGCGGCGACATCGCCAGGAAGTTGACCGCGCCGGCGCCGGCCGACTGCCCGGCGATCGTCACCCGTCCCGGGTCGCCGCCGAACGCCGCGATGTTGCGCTGGACCCACCTGAGGACGGCGATGCCGTCGAGCAGCCCGTAGTTACCGGAGGCCCCGTGCCCGGACTCCGCGCTCAGCTCGGGGGAGGCGAGGAAGCCGAACGCGCCGAGCCGGTAGTTGAAGGTGACGATGACCAGGCCCTTGCGCGCCAGGTTCACGCCGTCGTACCGGGGGTCGGCGCCGGTGCCGAGCCGGAATCCGCCGCCATGGATCCACACGAGCACCGGCCGCTCCTCCTCGGGGGACGCGGCGCCGGTCCACACGTTGAGGGTCAGGCAGTCCTCGCTCATCGGCAGGTCGAGGCCGACCAGTTCGCCGCTCGGCGGCTGCGGGCAGACCGGGCCGAAGGCGTGCGCCCTGCGGACGCCCTCCCACGGCTCGGCCGGCCGCGGCGGCCGCCAGCGCAGGTCCCCGACCGGGGATGTGGCGTAAGGGATGCCGCGGAAGACGGTCACCGACCGATCCCGACTCTTGATCCCCTCCACCAGCCCCGAGTCCGTTGCGGCCGGATCCCTCATCACGTCGATCCTTGATCGTCGGTCGATTCGCCGGCCTGGAGCAGCAGGGCGCGGCGGGCCGAGGCCACGTGGTGGCGCATCGCGGCGATGGCAGCCTCCGGATTGCGGGTGACGATCGCCATGAGGATGGCCTGGTGCTCCTCCAGCGACCCCCCGCGCGGGTGCCGCGCGGAGAGGTTGCGGTACTGCCGCATCACCAGTGGGTAGAGCAGGGTGTCGTACGCCTTGGCCAGCGTCCGCTGGTGGGCGGCCTCCTTCACCTGCTGGTGGAACCGACGGTTGCACTGCGAGTACGCCGTCTGGTCGCCGCGGGCCTTGCAGTCCGCCATCTCGTCGAGGATGCGACGCAGCGCGTCGATCTCCTCCTCGGTGGCCCGTTCGGCCGCCTTGCCGGCGAGCGCGGACTCCAGCGTCTCGCGCGCCTCCAGGATGTCGAGGGCCTCCTCTACGGAGAACCTGCGTGTGCGCACGCCGCGGTTGACCTCGCTGGTGACGAAGCCCTCCTGCGCCAGCTTGACCAGTACCGCCCGCATCGTGCTGCGCGAGACATTGAACATCCTGGTCAGGTCGGCCTCGGTCAGCCGCGTGCCCGGCTCGATGCTGCCTGACAGCAGCAGCGAGCGCAGGCCCTCGTACGCCTGGTGCTGCCGGGTCTGCGAGTTGCGGCCCGGCTCTGCCACGTCGTCGTATTCGCTGGAATCCATCATGTTCACCCGTTCGTCTCCGCATGCCGGCCACCGCCGGGCCGCTGCCGCCTGAGTGGGGACGCTCCCACACTGCGGTCGGCTTTCGCCCCAGATCAGTGCCGTTCGAGGGAGGCCCCTCCCGCGCATCCCCCGGCGGGCTTCGGCCGGATCATTGACCGCCCTCCCCGAGCCCCGGGTACAGGCGGCGCGCCGTGCCGGCGAAGATCTCGGCGCGATCGTCCTCGGGCAGGGGCGCGAGGACGTCCTCGGCGAGCGCCCGCAGCTCCGGCAATGACTGCTCGGCCGCCGGGCAGTTCGAGCCCCACGCGATCCGGCCCGCGCCGAAGGCGCCGACCACCGGTTCGAGGAACTCGGCCGCCCGCTCCCCCACGTCCCTCAGTCGCTCAAGGTTGCGGTGCGTCAGCTTCAGGTAGAGGCGCTCGTGCCGGGCCAGCGCCGCCACCTCCTCCCCCGCCTTGCCGGGTGATGCGGCGATGTCGGGGTAGCCGATGTGGTCGAGCAGCACCCGCACGCCGGGGAATCGGTCGAGGACCTCCTCCGCCTGTGCGGTCGCCGGACCGAGCCGCATCTGCAGGCAGACCGGCACGTCCAACGCCTGCGCCTGCCTCCAGAAGGCGTACGACTCGGGGGCCGCGAACCACTCCCCCTGAGTCTGAATCGTGCTGCCGGTCGTGAACAGCCGCACACCGGAGAGCCCGCCCGCGCCGACGGCCTCCGCGAGAGCCGCGGTGGCGTCGGGCCGCAGCGGATCGAAGGTGCCGACCGCGGCGAACCGCCCCGGCTCCTTGCGCGTGCTGGCCACCACATAGGAGTTGTCGTACCCGTAGGCCGTGGTGGCCTGCACGAGGACGGACTGGGCGATGCCGGTCTCGTCCATGCGAGCCACCATGCCCTCTGCCGTCACCGGCCGGGCCGCGGCCCAGTCGGACTGTTTGCCGCCGAGCGGCGACCTGGGGTAGGCGGCCAGGTCGGCGGAGATGATGTGGCAGTGCGCGTCGACGACGTCCACGTCGTTGTCCTTTCGAGTCAGGCGTCGGGGTAGTCACCGGCGGCGAAGAGCGCCTTCGGGTCGGCGGGGAAGCCGGCGTCGAGCAGGCCCTGCTCGCGGGAGTAGGCGACGAGCGCGGCGAGGGTCGGCTCGTTGCGGGCGATGCCGTAGGGCACCGGGTCACCGTTGATCTGGGCCGCCTGCTCGGCGAAGCGCTTCTGCGTCGTCCAGCCGGGGTCGGCGGCGACCTGGCGCCGCTTGGCGCCGACCAGTGCCGTGTAGAGCTTGGTGGGCAGCTCCGGGTCCCGTCCGACGAGTTCGGTGCGCAGCGCCACGACCGAGTGCAGGGGGTAGACGCCGGTGCGAACATAGTGGTCCACGCCGAGGACCTCGGCGTCGGAGAAGAGCGGGTAGGGGCCGTCGTCGGCTGGACCGCTCCCGGACTCGGCGGCGGCCCAGCCCGCGCGAGGAGCGCCCGCACGGCCGGTGCCGGCGTTGCCGGAGAACGCGGCGTCGATCTCGCCGGCCCGCAGCAGTTCGCCGAGCGGGCGTCCGCCGGCGACCCGCTCCACGTTGGCCGGGGCACGGCCCTCGATGTGGTCCTCGTCGTCGACCACCCAGGTGACCGCGCCGACGTTCACCCCGTACTCCTCGGCGAGGATGCCGCGCACCCATACACCGGTGCTCACCGTGTACGCCCGGACTCCTACGCGGCGGCCCTCCAGGTCGCGCGGCACCCTGATGCCGCTGTCGACGGCGCATCGCACATCGCCGTGGTGGAACCGCCGGTTGAGGAACACCGGGACGGCGGTGAGCGGCACACCCGCCTGCACCGCCATGAGGTACGACACGGGCGCCAGCTCGCACACGTCGAACTCCAGGTCGCGGATCATCCGCCGGTAGGCGCCGATGATGGGCCGGACCTCGACCGTCTCGACCCGGTAGCCCGCCACGTCGAGACCGGACGCGTGGGGGTAGTCGCCGAAGGCGACCGTCAACTTGTCCATCGCAGTACTCCTAGGAGGTCGGCCGGACGGTCAGCCACCGAGCCGGGCCGCGGGCACGCCGAGGGCGGCGCAGGACGCCTCGACCAGCTCGTCGAACTCCACCGGCCGCGGCAGCACGCCCTGCTCCAGCGCGTACGCCGCCGCCCGGGAGACCGGGCGGCGCAGCCCTGCGAAGCCGACGGGGTTCAGGTCGACCGGCTCAGGGCCGCGCGGAAGCGACTCGACGACCTTGCGCATCGCGTCGTACGCCGCGCAGACGACGGCGGAGTGCTCCCGCGCCGCCTGCTCGGTCACGCCCAGCACGTGGTTCACCGGGGCGAAGCCGTTGGCCCGCGACCACTCGGCGGCGACGTCGGGCGCGTCGGCGATCGCGGTGCGGATCCGGTCGTCGCCCGGGAGCTCGTTCCCCATGATCCCGAAATCGAGGCGTCCTTCGAGGAAGTCGGCCTGGAGCCGGGCGCCCTGCGGGGCCCGCGTCACGAAGTCCGGATCCCTCGCCTCCGCGACGTGGGCGCCCTCGTAGGTCACCCAGGCGATCTTGCGTAGGTCCACGCCGTACTGCTCGGTCAGGAAGCCGCGCATCCACACGCCGGTGGTCTGGCTCCACGACCGGACGCCGGCGCGGCGGCCCTCGATGTCACCGACCGCCAGCCGGTCCATCGTCACCAGCGTCTGGTGCTGGAACCGGCCCAGCGCGGTGACGGGCAGGAGCACCACCGGCTTGCCGTACGCGACCGCTTGGAGCAGCGTCACGACCGCCAGCTCCGCAAGGTGCACCGCCTGGTCGTTCACGAAGCCCTTGGACGCCTTGTGGACCGGTTTGACGGCGAGCCGTTCGGCTCCGGTGGCCTCGACTGCGGCTCGCGCCAAATCGTCACGACCGATGACGAGTTTCATCTGATGCCTTTCAGTGCCTGTGGAAGCGCTCGTGGTGCTGCCGCAGCAGGTCGACGCCGTAGTCGTTGCCGTTGGGGGTGCGCACGACGGTGTGGATGTGGTGCCGCATCGGCTCGTCGTTGTCGAACATCACGCCCCACTGGTGCTCGAACTCGACGAGCAGCACGGGGCTGTGCAGGCGGTAGTAGAAGACGTCCGCGGGGTCTCCGGCCCACGCGAAGAAGGTCTCCTGGTCGAGGACCTCGGCCATCCGCAGCTCCGCGTGGCCCTCGCTCGCGCGGCCGATGTAGAGGCCCAGCAGGTCGACGGCGGTCTCCCGCTGCTCGATCGTCAGCTCGCCGAGCGGCAGTCCCGCGTAGTCCATCTCCCAGTTGTCGCGGAAGGCTCCGGCGTTGAGGCCGCGCGGCAGTTCCTCAGCGATGACCGCGCGGTTCTGCTGGGCGCCGGTGAGGCCGGTGAACAGCGCCCGGCCGATGGCCTCCTCGCGGCGGAACGCGGAGGTGCCGGCGTACTTCCCCACCTTGGCGATCACCGGCTCGGCGCCGAGGAAGGTCGGGGTGAGCACCATCTGGTCGCCGACGAAGACGCAATTGACGTTCACGTGGTGGCCGTCCATCTGCCAGCCCCATGGACCGCCGTTCTCCGGCTCGCCGTAGACGCTGAACCAGTACATCCACTCGTTGAGCAGGTGCTCCTCTCCCCGCAGCTCGCCGACCGTCAGGTTGAGGTGCATGAGGTCGACGACCTGCTGATAGCCGTACGGGCTGAGGCTGCGGCGCAGGACCGTCAGGATCGCGCGGCGCTTCGCCTCGTCCAGGTCCTCCATGCACTTCCCGTGGCGCAGGAAGTAGCGGGCGCCGTTGGCCCAGTGCCGCCACGTCGCGTCGTCCATGGGGAACCGGCCCTCGGCCAGCTCCTTTGGCGAGAGCAAGGCGAGGTAGTCCTCGGCGGCCCTGCGCTGGGGCTCCACGTCGAGGCCGGTGGCGCGCAGCGGGAACAGGCCCTGCTGGATCCCTGCGGACGTCGCCACGCCGCGGAACGGCTCGGCGGCGGCCTCGCGTCGCCACGTCACCTTCTCCAGCAGGTCCGGTGTCCACTCGTCCGGCTCGCGCGTGTAGGCGCCGGTGCGGTGCCTCATTCCGACCATCGGGCCGCTCTCCTCTCGATCTCGGCGACGTCGACCCGCGTGCGCACCAGTTCCTGTTCTGCGGCGTATCGGGCGCCGATCTCCAGGGCCTTCGCGAGCGGCTCGCTCCAGCCGGCGCCCACGGGGGCCTCGGCGCCAGCGGTCGCCGCCTTCAGCTCCGCGTAGATCGCGTCCACCGCCTCCGGGGCCTCGTCGAGCACGGTGTTCCGCACGACGACTACGTGGTTGACCGGAACGGTGCCGTGGCGTTCCGCCCAGGCGCGGCCGGCGGCCTCGGCGTCCTCGATCAGCGGCACCAGGCCCCTACCCTGTCCGCCGATGGCGCGCGGGCCGAGCACGGCCGCCGCCACATCGCCCGCCTTCAGCAGGTCGGCGACGGTCTCCGCGGCCGACCGCTCGACGTAGGGCGGTTCGGTGTACTGCGCGACGTGCGGTTCCTCGGTGGTGACCCAGGTGACGTCTGCGGCGTCCACCCCGTACTCCTCGCGCAGGAGGCCGCGCACCCACAGGCCGGTGGTCTGGCTGTAGGAGCGGACGCCTACGCGGCTGCCCCGCAGATCGCCCGGGGTGATCGCCGGCGCGTCCGGGAGGCGGGTCAGGGAGCGGTGGTGGGTGCCGCCGATGGTGACGACCGGCAGCAGCGTGACCGGAACGCCGTTGTCCCTGGCCTGGAGGTAGGTCGCGAGGGCCATCTCGCAGACGTCGAACTCCAGGGCGCGCACCATCCTGGCGAACGCGCTGTACAGCGGCTTGACCTCGACGAACTCATGGCCGGGGAGGTTCTTCAGCACGCGGGTGTGCGGATGGTCGCCCAGAACGATCCTCATCACACGTCCTCGCCGTACCAGAGGCGCCGGTAGGGGACGCTCAGCACGTCGCGGGTGATGCGGACGTCGATCAGGAACGGCCGCGGGTTCGCGACGTACTCGGCGACGGCGGCCTCCAGTTCGGCCGCGTTCCGTACGGTGGCGCCGCCGCCGCCGAGCGCCTGAGCGACCCGGCCGAGTTCGGGGTTCGGGATGACCGCCAGTTCCTGGGTGAGGCCCTTGGCGCCCAGCTTGTGGTACTCGGCGCCGAGGCCCTCGTCGTTCATGACGACGACCAGCAGCGGCAGGCCGTAGCGGCAGGCGGTCTCGAACTCGGACAGGTGCATCAGGAAGCTCGCGTCGCCCTCGACCACGAAGGCGGGCCTCCCGGTCGCCACGATCTGGCCGATCGTCAGCAGCGGGGCCTGGCCGATCGCGCCGAACATGCCGTAGTTGGACGTCACCTGGCGGGAGCGCTGGAAGAGCATCGTGCCGAAGTCGGTCTGGTGGCCGCTGCCGAGCACCAGGTCGAACTCGCCGGGCATCGCCGCGTCGAGGACCTTGACGGCCTGGCGGGGGTCGATCCGTCCGGGCTCGCTCACATAGTCGATCGGCGCTTCGAGCCAGTCGGTCAGCCGCCTGCGCGTCTCGGCGGTGTGGAAGCCTTCCATCCGGGTCGTGCCGAGGACCCGGTTGAGCTCGGTGAGCGCGGTGACCGCGTCGGCCTGGATGTAACAGTCGGCGACCCGGCCATTGCCCATGACGACGTTCGGCGCCGTGTCGATCTGCACGTAGCGGGCCTCGGGGTAGAGGTAGCCGTGCTCGGTGGTGTAGTGGTTCAGGCTCGCGCCGACCGCTATCACGCAGTCGGCCTCCTGGAGCAGCTCCTGCGCGGGCTTGCTGCCGAACAGCCCCGACAGCCCGACATGGAACTCGGTGCGGTCGCACAGCCAGTTCTTGGCCTGGAGCGTGGTGGCCAGCAGCGCGCCGGTCTTGGCCTGGAGTTCGAGGATCTCCTCGCCGGCTCCAGCGCCGCGGGCGCCCCGGCCGGCGATGATGACGACGCGCTTGCCGCCCTCGATCAGTTCACGGGCGGCCTCGATGCGGGCCGGGTCGGGCAGCGTGCGGGAACGGATGACCAGTTCGTGCGAGGGGATGTAGTCGCCCGGCTCGTACTCCTGGGTCTGCACGTCGATCGGGGCGCTCAGCATGACCGGCCGGTTCTCGGTGCGGGCCAGGTAGAACGCGCGCTGCACGGCCTCCTCGGCCTGGTCGGCCTTCGACAGGTGGACGAAGCCGCACTCGATCGCCGTGGCGAACCGGCGCTGGTCCAGGTACTGCACGGCGCCCTCGTCACCCCACGCGGTCTCGCCGCAGAACGCGACCAGCGGCGTGCCGGCACGGCTCGCGCACAGCATCGAGGTCGCGAGCTGGGAGACGCCGGGGCCGCTGGTGGTGGTGAGGACGCCGGGCCGTCCCGCCGCCCGCGCCCAGCCGTCGGCCATGCCGAGGCCGGAACCCTCGTGCCGCACCTCGTAGAGGCGGACGCCGCGATGGGCGAGCGCGTCCATCCAGTGCATGTTGGCGTCGCCCATCATGCCGAAGACGTCGGTCGTTCCCTCCTTGACGAACGCCTCGGCCATCGCCTCGTAAGCCTTCACTTGGCAACCCCCCTGGACTTCAGCCGGCTGAACACCCGCTGCGCGTTGCCGCCGTACACCGCTTCGCGGTCCACATCTGTCATGTCGATGCCGTCGAGCAGGAACTTGACGTCGTCGAAGTTGCGGCCGGTCTCGGGGTCCACGCCGCGGACGGCGCCGATCATCTCCGAGGCGAACAGCACGTTCTCCGCCGGGACCACGTCGAGCAGCAGCTCCAGGCCACGGCGGTGGTAGACGCAGGTGTCGAAGAAGACGTTGCCGAGCACCGCCTCCTCCAGCGGCGGCAGGCCCTTGTCCTGCATGAAGCCCCGGTAGCGCCCCCAGTGATAGGGCACCGCGCCGCCGCCGTGCGGGATCACCAGGCGCAACTCGGGGAAGTCCTCGAACAGGTTGGACGTGCACAGCTGCATGAAGGCGGCGGTGTCGCCCGCGAGGTAGTGCGCGCAGGTGCCCTGCAGGGCGTCGTTGCGCGACATCGCCACGTGGATCATCGCGGGGACGTCGAGCTCGACCATCTTCTCGTAGAGCGGGTAGTAGACCTTGTCGGTCAGCGGCGGCGCCTGGTAGAAGCCGTCCGACGGATCCGGGTTGAGCAGGCAGCCAACGAAGCCGAGGTCCTCGACGCAGCGCTCCAGCTCTTCGACCGAGTTGCGGATCGACGTCTCGAGCGCGCCGCCGGGAGACTGCGGGAGCTGGCAGACGCCGGCGAAACGGTCGGGGAAGAGCCCGCAGACCCGGCCGATCAGGTCGTTGGCGACCCGGGACCAGTCGAGGCTGGTGCGCTCGTCGCCGTGGTGGTGGGCCATCTTGCCGGCTCCCGGCGAGAAGACCGTGAGGTCGGTGCCGCGCTCGTTCTGCAGCCGGAGCTGCCCGTCGCCGACGGCCTCGCGGATCTCGCCGTCGGTGATCTCCAGTTCGTCCGGCCTCACCCTGACGCCCTCGCCGAACGCCCTGATCTGCCGTTCCCGCCATTCACCGAGGGCCTTCGGGGCGGTGGTGAAGTGGCCGTGACAGTCGATGATCATCATGTTCTCCTCAGGAGCGACCGGTCAGCTCGCGGCCGCGTTCGAGCCCCGGGTAGGAGCGCACGGGAAGGGTCATCAGGAAGCGGTAGCCGTCCTTGAGGACCTGCTCGACGTTTCCCGCGGTCACGTGCGGGTGCCCGACGGCGACGCCGCGCTCGCCGCAGGCGTCGAGGATGCGGCGCTTGGATTCGAGGACCTTCGGGTGCTCGTAGCGGCGGGGGACGCCGAGCTCCTGGCTCATGTCCCCCTCACCGACGATCACCAGTCCGATGCCGGGCACCTGGTCGAGGATGTCGGGCAGGTTCCGGATGCCGAGCTGGTCCTCGATCATCAGCGCGACGAGGATCTCGCCGTCCGGGTCCAGCGGCCAGACCCCGCTCCTGGCGTAGTACTCGTCGTTCGCCAGACCCCAGTAACGGGCCGCCGCAGCCGGGCTGTCGCCGCGCACGCCCGCCGGATCGTAGCGCTCCGCGTCCGGCAGCTGCGGATAGCGGCAGGCGGCGACCGCGTTGCGGGCCTCGTCCACAGTGCTGATGTGCGGCCAGACGATGCCGTAGGCGCCCAGGTCGAGGGCCTGCTTGGCGTGCCACTGGCCCTTCTCCGCACCGTTGGTCGGGATTCGCACCAGCGGGGTGACCGCCGGGGCCAGGTCGCCGGCCGCCGCGATCTGCCTGCGGTCGAGCAGGTACTGGAGGCCGTGCTTGAGGCCGACGACGTCCCAGGGCTTGTGCTCCATCTCGAAGATCAGGCCGTCGTACTTCGCGGCGCTGAACTCCACAGCGGCCGCCGGGTCCGGCGGTACGAAGGACGCGAACGCGTGCCCTCCCGTCTCCAGTGCCCGGATGACCCCGTTGAGCCTGGTCACGCCGTACCTCCTTGGCTGGATCGTTCCGAACGCCATCTCCACAGCGCCGCCCACAAGGCGCGGATCCGGGCGGTCAGCGTCGTCGGCCTCGTCGGCGCCGGCGCGACCGGCGCGGCGGGCGCGGCGGGCGCGGCGCACAGCTCGATCAGCCGCGCCGAGAAGTCCCTGGTCATGCGGGAGACCACGACTCCCGCGCCCGCCTCGATCAGCGAGGTGAGCTTTCCGGTGAGCTGGATCTCGCCGTCCATGACGACCTTCGAGGCGCTCCCGTCCTCGATGACGCGGAAACTCGCGTCGGCGGTGAAGCGGGTGGCCGCCTGGCCGTCCTTGCCGCGGGCCGTCAGCCGTCCTTCGAACTCGGCCTCGTCAAGGTCCAGGTGCACGCGGGCACCGAACCTGACCCGGACCGCCCCGAACTTGACCATGAGGGTCCCGTCGAAGGAACCGTCCTCGTGCGCCTCGCCGAGCTCGGCGCCCGCGATGCAGGACACGACGTCCGCGGGACTGGAGATGACCTCCCACACCCGTTCCCGCGGGCGGGGGACGGCGATCGTCTCAGTGATCGATATCAACGTTGAACCTCGGTCTCTACGCGGTGGCGTCAGACATCTGCAGCTCGGACTTGACGAGGCTCCACAGCTCGTTGTAAAGCTCCGCGAACTCGGGCGACTCCACGAGGGAGCCGATGCTGCGGGGCCGCTCGAACGGCACCTCCAGGACCTGCCGGACCGTGCCGGGGCCGCTGGACATGACGACGACCTGGTCGGCGAGATAGAGCGCCTCGTTGAGGTCGTGGGTGACGAAGACGAGCGTCCCGTTCTGCTCCTCCCAGAGGTTGAGCAGGTCCTGCTGGAGCTTCAGCCGGGTGATGGCGTCCAGCGGACCGAACGGCTCGTCCATCAGCACGATGGACGGGTCGTAGATGAGCGCCCGAGCGATGGAGACGCGCTTCTGCATGCCGCCGGACAGCTCGCGCGGATAGTGGTCCTCGAACCCCGTGAGCCCGACCAGCTTCACCCAGTGGCCGATGCGGTCCTTCCGCTCCGCTTTCGGCACCTTGCGGAACTTCAGCGCGAGCCCGATGTTGGCCCCCACGCTCAGCCAGGGCAGCAGGTTCGCCTGCTGGGTGACGTACGACGCCGCGGAGTTCACCCCGGTGACGCGCTCCCCGGCGAAGTGGACCTCGCCCTCGGTCGGCGACAGCAGTCCGGCGGCCAGGTTGAGGATCGTGCTCTTCCCGCAGCCGGACGGCCCGATCACCGCGACGAACCTGCCGCGCTCCACGCGGAGCGAGACGTCCTCGATCGCCGCCTGGCGCGCCCCGGGGAACCGCAGCGTGACGTTCTCGAAGCGGAGGGCCTCCGCGGATGCTTTGCTCGACATCGTTCCCCTCACTGGTTCGGCCGGATTGTCCGACAAGTGATGCCGAGGAACGTAACACGCCGGATATGTCGTAGCAAGGTTGCAGCAGAAAAGCTCTGCACTCCCACCAGACCCCCCGGGTCACATCAACGATTGTTGGACAATGTCACTGATACTTCGCCAGGCCGCCACGCCGTCCCGCACCTCTCCGGCGCTCCGCCCAGGCGGCCTCGGGCTCTGAACCGGAGGTGCACCGCGAGCAAGGCGGCGGCGACGAGGAAGTCCGAACCGGTTCCGGCCGTCCCGCGGCGCCGACAACCCGGGGCAGATCCATCGCCATGAAGAACGGACCAGAGTTGCCGATGCCCCACCTGAAGGCGTAGGCGGCCATGAAGGTTTTGATGCCGACGGTGCCGAACAACGGCAGCAAACATCACCGACGCGGGCCACCAGGCATCCCGGTCGACGATGCGGCGCGGCCGCGCTGACCGGTGTCGATCGGAACGGCGCGGCGCGGGGCGGCGCAGGCGCCGGGAGACGGCGGCGCCTGTCGTCCGATGAACCGCCTATGGAGCGCGACCCCCACCGTTCCGGTTCGCGAGGCGCCCCCGCTAGCGCTCCCCTAAACGACCGGCCTGGGCCGAGTCTCGTCGCACGGCACGGGCGGGTGCCGCCGGACCCCGCCGACGGCGACCGCCTCTTGCCGCCCCGTCCTCGGCGCCGCGGCATCCTGAGCGCCGTATTGATTGTCGGACACTTCACAATCGCACAAAACATCTACTATGACTTCTCTTGCGAGGATGATTCCGCGGTGTTACGCTCCCCGCACTGATTGTTCGACAATCTGGCGAGTGGCCGCGCACACGCGTCAGCCGGGCCATCCCCGCGAAGGTCCCCGTCCCTTCGCTCGCACCCGGACACCCCGCGGGTGCGAGCACGGGATCGTCTCAACCATCGGCCGGCCGAGGAGACGGAAAAACTGATCGATCACCGTGACTTCGGCGGGTGAGGTCGTCCGCTCGACGCACCGGCGAATGCCGGTCCGGCGATCCGGCGTGCCTTGTTAAGACACGTGCCGCGCGGAGCTCGTTGCGCATTGTCGCTGAAAGGGCTGCCCAAAGGCTCACCCACACCGTCGGGGGCTGTGAGCCCGAGTCCTCGGCGAAGCCGAAAGTGTAGCTCCGTGCGCTTTCAAGAGGCTCCGGCGAGGGACAGAAAGTGTCACTGGAAGGTCTGATAAACCTTGAACACGTACACCGTGGAATCGCGCGACCACACGAATTCGGGACCCCTCGAAGTGGGTGACCTCGGCGCCGGGGACTTCCGACTGGAATTTCCGCGGACCGATCCCACCCAACTGGCGTGCACGGCCGCCGACATCCCCGAGCACCTGGACGCATGATGCCCGTCACCGAGCAGAAGAGCTCCGAAAACCCGACGAAGCTGGTCGTCGAGTCGGTATCGCGCAGCTTCCGTTCTCTGGCGAACAACCGGCGCCCGCAGTTCACCCAAGTCCTCAACGACATCTCGTTCACCATCCGTGCGGGCGAGATCGTCTCGGTCGTCGGGCTGAGCGGATGCGGGAAGACCACGCTGCTGCGCATCGTCGGCGGCCTGCTCTCGCCGGACTCCGGCACACTGCGGGTGGACGACCGCGAGGTGAAGGGCCCAGGGCTCGACCGCGCCATCGTCTTCCAGCAGCCGTCCCTGCTGCCCTGGCACAACGCTTTGCGCAACGTCGAGTTCGGCCTGGAGTTGAAGAAGGTCGCCAAGGGCGTGCGCGCGCGGAAGGCACGCGAGGCGCTGCGCCTGGTCGGGCTGGGCGACTACGAGAAGTACTACCCCAAGCAACTGTCG
Source organism: Actinomadura citrea (assembly GCF_013409045.1). Taxonomy (NCBI): domain Bacteria; kingdom Bacillati; phylum Actinomycetota; class Actinomycetes; order Streptosporangiales; family Thermomonosporaceae; genus Actinomadura; species Actinomadura citrea. Next base: position 5,569,674 of record NZ_JACCBT010000001.1, read on the forward strand.
GGCGGCATGCAGCAGCGCGTCGGCCTGGCCCGCGCCCTCGCGGTCGAGCCGGAGATCCTGCTCATGGACGAGCCGTTCTCCGCGCTCGACGCGCAGACGCGCGAGGAGCTGCAGGCCGAGCTGCTCGAGCTGAACGCCAAGACCCGGAAGACCATCATGTTCGTCACGCACGACCTGGACGAGGCCATCTACCTCAGTGACCGGGTACTCGTGCTTCTACCGCGCCCGGGACGGGTCCAGGCGATGGTCGAGGTCGACCTGCCGCGTCCGCGCGCCGACCTCCTGGACATCAAGTCCGACCCGGCGTTCATCAAGGCCCGCGACATCGTCGCACGTGAGATCCGTGCGGGAGGCGACCGGTCATGACGACTGACCATGTGGTGAAGCCAGCGGACTCCGGCGCCGGCGGAGCGGTGGCGGCGGACGAGCCGTGGGTGCGGGCGCTGCGGCGGGCCGAGCGGCGGCGCACGGCGCTGGTCTGGGCGCTCCGCCTGGCGGTCGCGGCCGTGATCCTGGTCGCCTGGCAGGTCATCGGCAAACGCGACCCGCTGTTCACCTCCTACCCGACGGCTGTGGTGCAGGCCGCCTGGGACGAGGTGACCTCCGGGACCCTCGGCGGCGCCATGGCCAAGAGCTTCGAGATCCTCGTGCTCGGCCTACTGGCCGGCGTCGTCATCGGGATCGTGGCGGGCCTGATCATCGGCCGCTACTCTCTGGTCGCCTCGTCGGTGGAGTGGATCGTCAGCGCGCTCAACGCGACGCCGCTGCTGGCCATCATCCCGCTGCTCATCGTCTGGTTCGGGCTCGGATTCCAGTCGAAGGTCGTCACGGTGTTCGTGATGACGGTGTTCTCGATGCTGCTCAACACGGCCGCGGGCGTCCACGAGGTGGACACGAACGTGCTCGACGTCAGCCGGGCGTTCGTCGCCTCGGAGAGCCAGGTGTTCCGGAAGATCATCCTGCCCAGCGCCGTGCCGTTCATCATGACCGGCCTGCGCATCTCCATCGGCCGGGCGCTCATCGGGACCGTCGCCGCGGAGTTCTTCACCGGGGTCTCCGGGCTCGGCGGCCTGATCCAGAAGTACGGGGCCAGCTACCAGACCGACTACATGCTCGTCCCGGTCCTCACCCTGATGCTGCTCGGCGTGCTCCTGACGGGCCTTGCCCGCTGGCTGGAGAACGTCGTCGCCCCCTGGCGCGACCGGAGGCGCTGATGGCCACGGACGACATCTCCGGGCGGACCGCCGCCCGGATCCACCCTAGATTCGCGGAGTAGGGCAGTCATGGACCAGACATTCTCACGGCGTTCCTTCCTGGGCATGGCCGCCGGCGCCGGCCTCGGCGCGACGGGCCTGCTGACCGCCGGCTGCTCGGGCGGCGGCGGTGGCGGCAACTCGGTCAGCATCGCCAACACGGCGGCCACAGCCTCGATCACCTTGAACCACTTGATGGACGCGCTCGGCTACCTCAAGAGCTCCGGCGTGGACGTCAAGATGACCAACGTCAGCTCGGGCACCCAGGTCGTGGCGGCGCTCGCGTCCGGCTCGGCGGACATCACCGTGCTGAGCGGCTTCATCGGGATGTTCCCCGCAATGGAGAAGGGCCTGCCGCTGAAGGCCGTGGGCGGCACGCAGCTGATCGCGACCGAGGCCTTCTACACCGGGAACCCGCAGGTGAAATCGATGCGGGACCTGGCCGGCAAGACTCTCGGCACGGGAGCGGTCGGCGCCCAGCTCTACGACGGGTTCCTCGCCGTGCTCGACAAGTACCGGATCTCGCCGAAGGACGTGACGTTCCGCAACGTGGGCACCAGCGCGGACACCTTCAAGGCCGTCCTGGCAAGGCAGATCGACGTCGGCTACGGGCAGGTCGCCGATCAGGTGCTCGCCAAGCCCAAGGGCGTGCGGATGCTCGCCACCGTCAACGACGAACTCCCGCTCTACATCAACCAGGGCGCGGTCGCCACCACCAAGGCGATCAAGAGCAAGCGGGACGCGCTGGTGAAGGTCCTCGCCGCGTACGTGAAGCTCTTCCAGTACCTCACGACTCCGGAGTCGAAGACCAAGTACGTCGCCGCCTATATCGCCGCCGGCGGAACCCAGGAGGAGGGAGAGGTCCAGTGGGAGTTCATCAACAAGTCGAAGTCCTACTCCCCGACGCTGGACCTGCCGGAGGAGAAGGTCACCTACCTCCAGAAGCTGAACGTCCAGGCCGGGAGCCAGAAGAAGGTCGTCCCGTTCGCCGACTGCACCGACCTGAGCCTGCGGAAGGACGTGCTAGCCCTGGTCAAGTGACCGGCCCGGCCGAGTAGAAGGTCGTCCTCTGACTGGACCGCCCCCCGCCCTTTCGGCTCTTACGGGAAACGGTTCCCAATATCTCGCCGCCTCAAAGTCGATGAGCAAATACGTCACCGTCCATATCGCGGCCGGCGAGACGCGGATCGAAGGGTCCTCGACTGCGAGAACTACATCGAACCGGAACTACGGGCCGACGCCCCGGGCCCTCGTGAAGGGCCGGTGATCTCCGACCGTTGCCTCTGGTGCGGCGAGGGCGTCCGAGCGTGGCGAGACGGCGAGGATGTCCGCCGTCACGGCTCGGCGGCTGCGGCGCGCGTGCCGATCGGTCACGCGCTCAGGATTTCGATCGAGGGACAGGATATGAAGAAGCTTTCGGTTGCTCTCGGGGAGCACCCCCACGCGCGGGCGCTGCTCACCGGCGAGGCTGCGGTGGAGGGGTACCGGGTCGAGCCGGTGGAGGTCCGGCCGATCATCGGCGCCTACCGCCGCATGATCCGCGACCTGGAGTTCGACGTGTGCGAGCTGGCGCCGGTGTCGTACCTGATGGCCCGTCAGGAGGGGATCCCGCTCACCGCGGTGCCAGTGTTCCTCAACCGCCGCTTCCACCACGGCGACGTGCAGTGCGCCACGGACTCGGGCATCCGCCTCCCCTCCGACCTGGAGGGACGCCGCGTCGGGGTGCGCGCCTACTCGGTGACCACCGGGGTATGGGTGCGCGGCGTCCTGCAGGGCGAGTACGGGGTGAACAACGAGAAGATCACCTGGGTGGTGGACGACGACGACCACATCGAGGGGCGGGCGCCGCGGAACGTCGAACGGGTCACCGACGGGCGCTCCCTCGGCGAACTGCTCAAGGTCGGCGAGATCGACGCCGCGTTCACCGGCAACGCCGGCACCGGCCGGGCCGGCGCGCCGCGGGAGGGCTGGGCGGCCGCGGTCGCCGACCCGCCGCGGGACGGCGGCGGCCCGTACCCGCTCTTCCCCGACGCCGACGTGCTGGCCGTCGACTGGTATCTGCGGACCGGGATCTACCCGTGCCACTCGCTGATCGCGCTCCGTTCCGATCTGGTCGAGAGCGATCCCGGCCTGCCCACCGCGCTGTACGCGGCCTTCGCCGAGAGCAAGCGACTGCAGGTCGCCGCGGACCCCGGCTGGACTGCGCTGCCGCGGTTCGCCCGCCAGGAGCGACAGATCACCGGCGACCCCGTCCCGTACGGCGTGGAGGCCAACGAGCCGACGGTGCGGGCGCTCGTGCGGTTCGCGCAGGAGCAGGGACTGCTCGACGCGGGCTTCTCCGCGGACCCGGCGGACCTGTTCGCCGCCGGCGACTATCCGAGCGCCTGACGCGGCCCGCCTGGACGACGCGCACCGAGAACCGAGACCGACGGCCTGGGCATGGCCGCCGCACAGTTCCTCGCGCAGTTCGCCGAGCTCGCGCGGCAAGTTCTGCGAACGTCGCCGGAAAGGGCTGGCGGGAATCTCCACAGGAACAGCGCGGCGGCTCTATCCTGGGCTGGAAAAAGCACGCAACTGAACCGCCCCGGCGTGTTCATCCATTTTACCGAGGCACTTAGGCGATCAGGTGGAACAAGGCAGCAACACCGACACCAAGGCGGAGGCCGGAACGGTCGTCACCCGCTATGAGCAGGCCTATGAGGGGCTTCGCTCGCTGCTGCTGTCGGGAAGCATCGAACCGAACACACGGCTGACCGAGGCGGACCTGACCAGCAGGTTCAACGTCTCGCGCAGCACCATGCGGTCGGCGCTGGTCCGCCTGGCGCAGGAGGGCTACGTCTCCAGCGAAGTCAACCGCGGGGTGCGGACGAAGAGCTTCTCGGTCGAGGAGGCGGCGGACATTCTCGAAGCGCGTGAGACATTGGAGGCCGCCCTCGCGGGGAAGGCGGCGGAGCGCGCGACCGAAGCGGACATCGCCGAACTGGACGGGACGCTGGAGGCGATGAAAGAGGCCCAGGCGCGCGGCGACCAGACTGCCTACTCGCGGGGCAACCGCAGATTCCACGAGCAGGTGAAGCGGGCGGCGCACCAGACGACGCTGGCCCGTGTGTACGACGGCTTGCTGTACCCGCTGGTGATGCGCCAGTACCGCAACATCTCCGCTCCCCATCCGCGGCGCGGTTCGTTGGAGGAGCACCAGGCCGTCTACCTCGCGATTCTCACGCGCAATCCGGACGCGGCGATCGCGGCAATGCGCCACCACGTGAGTTCCGCGCGCCGGCAACTGCTGCTGGGATAGCCGCGGCCTCCATCGAGGGAGCCGGCATCGCTTTCCGGCCGCCCGTGGGGCCCCCGGCCCGCACGGGTCCGCGGTGCGCTGGAGCACGTCCGCATGAGCCCGTAGGCGCCTCGCAGCATGTGGTCGTCGGCGAACTGCTTGAGCTGGCCAAAGCACGCTCGGTGATCGACGGCCTGTCACCAGGAGCACCACAGCCGAACCCTCCGGACGTCAGCGATCAGGCCGATCGGCGTCAGCGCCGGTGAGCGCACGGTCCGGCACGCCCTCGCGGCCGCCGATTGCCGCGAGGTGATCGTGGAAACCGCCAGCACCCGCGGCGCCCGGCCGAAACTCCGCGCCACCCTGGACACGCTCAAACCAGGCGACACCCTGGTGATCTACAAGCCGGACCGCATCGCCCGGTCGATGAAGGAGCTCCTGGTGCTCTTGGAGGACGAACTGCACGCCAGCGAGGTGAACCTGGAGATCCTCACCGGGACCTGCGCCGGGCTCCACAAACCCAACGGCCAGACCATCGCCGACAAGATGCTGTTCATGGTCGCCGCGATGGCCGCCGAGATGGAACGCGAACTCATCCACGAACGCACCATGGACGGCCTCGCCGCCGCCAACGCCCAGGGGCGCTACGGCGGACGGCCCCCGCCGTCGACGACGACACCCTCGCCATCGCTCGCGACCGCCGCGCACGCGGCGAATCGGTCACCTCGATCGCCCGGCACCTGAAGATCGGACGCTCCACCCTCTACCGCGCCCTGGCCGATCACGACCAGACCCAACCCCCAGGTAGACGGCAACAACGGATCGGCCAACGGCGATAGCGAGCCGAGACGAGTGGGGTTACCGCCGTGGAGCGTTCGGACGCAGGTGGGAGATGGCCGGGAGCCGGGGCGGCGAGGTGCCAATCCCCTCGCGGTGCGGATCGCCTCCACGCCGCAAGGAGATGAAGCCTCCTCAGGTCCCCTGGTTCCGTGATTGTCGGCGAGCTTGATCCAGGGTCACGCGCCGGGTGCGAGGGTTTGGATTCGGACGCCGCGTCCCGCGGCTCCTTCGCCTCAGGCGATGTCGAGGACCGCTTTGCCGTGCAGGCGGCCGTCGAGCAGGGTTTGTGCCGCCTCGGCGTAACGGGTCCACGGGCCGCGCCAGGTGATCCCGGGGTCAAGGCGGCCGGCGGCGACCTCGGCGGCCAGCCATCTCAGGTCCGCGGAGAAGTCCGCGGCCGGCTCGCCGTACAGGTGGAAGGTTCGGATGGAGCGATCGTGCCGTCCACCGGCGGCCAGCAGGGCCTCCGGAGGGAGGACGGAGTCGGCACCCGACGACCGCCCCACGTTCACCAGCGTGCCGTGGGCCTCCATGGCGTTGAAGGCGTCCACCAGATGCCGGCCGCCGACGTTGTCCAGCACGCCGAACACCGGTTGCTCGACCGCGGCGGGATCGGTGTGGACCTGGTGCGCCCCCAGGGTGCGCAGTTCGTCCGCCCGGGACGGGTTTCGGCTGATCGCCACCACCTCGGCCCCGGCGCGGGCGGCGAGCTGGACCGCGTAGCGGCCGACCCCGCCGGACGCACCGGTGACCATGACCCGGCGGCCCATCAGCTGGCCCATGCGGCGCAGGACATGAAGCGCGGTCAGCCCGGCGACCGGGACGGTGCTGACGGCGCCGAGATCCGCATCGTCCGGAACGACGCCGAGACGGGCGGCCGGCACGGCGCGCAGTTGCGCCCAGCCGGTCACCCCCACGGTGACGACACGGGTTCCGGCTGCGGGGCTCGTTCCGTCGGCCGCGGCCCGGACCACGGTACCGGCCGCGTCCCAGCCGATCACAGTGCCCTCCGGCGCCTTGGGGTCGGCGGCGTCGCTCACCTCTCCGTAGTTGAGCGAGACCGCTTCGACCCGCACCAGCGCCTCGCCGGGCGCGGGTATCGGGTCGGGGACGTCGGTCAGGGTGAGGTGCGCCGGGGCGCTGTGGTCGACAACAAGGGCACGCACAGGTCTGTCTCCTCCACAAGAAAGTGCCACAGTATGGCATTTGCGTCAACGTAGCACATGCCCTGTTGGAGCGGTCCGGTTATGCTGGCCCGGTGACGACCGCCCACCAGCCACCCTCTGACCATCCCGCCTCCCTGCGGGAGCGCAAGAAGCTGCGCACCCGTCAGGCGCTGGCCGAAACCGCTGTGGCGCTCTTCGCGGAGCGGGGATTCGACAGCACGCCGCTGGACGCACTGCTGGAACGGGTGGAGGTGTCGCGTCGGACCTTCTTCCGCAACTACCGCTCGAAGGAGGACGTGGCACTCACCGCCGTCAAGGAGCTGTGGAGCACGTTCCTGGCGGCCCTGGGCGAGCGCGAGCAGTCAGGGCGCCTGGTCGACGTGTTCCGCGACACGATGCTGATCGCCCTCGACCGCATGGGAGGCACCTGGCACCCGCGCTTCGCGGCCACCTTGAAACTGATCGAGGAGTCACCGTCGCTGAACGGATACTCGCTGCGGCACTGCGACGAGATCCAGAGCGAGATCAAGCAGCGGCTCGCCACCCCGGACACCCTCCAACGGCGGCTCGCGCTGGAGTTCTGCGTCGCCGCATGGCGCTGCGCCTACGACCAGTGGCTTCCCGACTGCGATCCGGCACAGCTGCCCCGATGCGTCCGCGGCGCCTTCGACTCCATGAACGACGGCCTGAACGCAGAGATTTGACCGGCGGACTCGACATGGCCGTCGCCGGGGTCTGCAGTGATGCTCGGCGAGAAACAGCACAGAGCTTGTGTTCTGTCCGGTGCGATCCCGCCTGTCGCCGTTGACGGGTCGGTTGCTGCTGCTCAAGGGCCTAGACCGCACGGCCAACGCCTACTCGCCCGCACCCACCAGCGCCGTGATCATTCTCAGCGCCAACCGCTGTTCCTGGATTCCTCAACCCCGGCCTCGGCGCGTCCCCTAGGAACCCGTCCGGGCCGGCCAGTTCCCGTGATGGCCGGTCGGCGTTCCACAGCCACGCCCAACGCACCGTAGCCACCGCGAACGCCAGCGTCGCGATGATCGCGCCGACCCAGCCGGCCCGCTCCAGCGCCTTGTCCCCCAACCACCCCGTCTCCGGATGCGAACCGGTCACCGCCCACACCAGTCCCGCCACGATCGCCGCGCCGACTAAAACGGCCGCCGCCCAGCGGCGCCGGACCCCGTCCCGCGCCCCCGTATCGCCGTGGCACCGCATCCTGCCGCACCCACCGGGCGTCTGGACCGATACCGCCCATCCCGGCCACACCGCCCCGGCCCCGACAGCGTCGACCCACTTGCCCCGCTTCAGACACCCGGCGCCATCGGTTTCGGACTGCGCCACGCAACCGAACCCGATCGGCATGGCTCCTAGCAGGAGCACCAAACCGACCCTCTGGTCGTCGCCGCTGGGGTCGAGCGGCGCAGCGGCGGTGATCGCACGGTACGGCGATGCGGCCGAGAGGCCCGCCTGCCCGCGATGGAGATGGACGGTCTTGGACTCGGCGACGATCACCGCCATGGCCATCGAAATGACTCGCCTGCGCCGAGACGCCCAGGGGACCGCCGCGAAACCACGGTGACAACGGGACTACGCCGGTCACCACGTTCTCGACGCCCCGGCCGGTCTCCGCCCGCTGAACCCGGGGTTGAGGAACCTGCGGACAGCCGCTGGACGGCGATGGATCTTGAAGGGTTCGCCCTGCTCAACGGGCAAGGCTCCACCTTGGCGGTGTTCTCCCGAACGTGACCCCAGGGCCGAAGTAGCTCTGTGATCAGTCACGGTTGCGGTTCGTGATCGTCACGAACCGGGCGTACCGCCGGGGCGACCACTCCTCAGAAGGCAGCCACCTTGGGGTAGTGCCGGATGAAGTTTGTCCGCGTGATGTCCGGCTCGGATGCGTCGATCGCGATGGCGATGTATCCGCGGCTCGCGTGAAGAGACCAGTCACGGCCCGCGTCGCGGTAAGCGCTGAAGGCGGCGGCGAACTCCTCCGCCGTCCCGATGACGGCATCGGACAGGTATGCGGTCGAGCCCTTGTCGGAAAGAGGTGAGGCGCCCAATCTGCCGACCGATTCGAGGACGCCCGTCTCTCCGATTGCCGAGAAGAACTCCGCGAGTTGGTCGGTACTCGCGGCGTCGGGGGCGATGAGGTGCACACCGCACCCCCGGTCCGGCTTGTTCTCCGAATCGCCTCGGCGGCCAAGCTGAACGCCCTGACCTGCTGGTCGGAGATGGCGCGCGGCTTGAGCCTCTGAGCCTGCGGCGCGTACGAGACGCAAACGAGCGGCGCCTGCGCGAGCGCCATCCCGCCCGCCGCCATCAGGTCCATCACCTGCCCGGTCGTGAACGGCTTGCCGACGTCCATGAGCGTGGTGACCGCGACCATGATGACTCCCCACTCGTGTGTCACCCGGCCCACGCGGGCGGGCGGCACCGCTGGTGGTGCAGTGACGCCGTAGCGAACCCGTCCTCTTCCCGGACCTCCAGCGCGGGCCTCCCCCATCGCCCGAGCGACCGTCCACACATCTGGCAGTCGACCGGCCACAGGTTCGCCTCCAGATCGGCGAGCACCCGCGGGCCGAGCCGCCCCCGGGTCACCGAGTCGATCCGCATGCTTGGAGCCGCCCTCGTCCAGCCTCATCCGTGTCGGGGGCACCGAAAGGGCTCCAACGATCACAGGGTCCGCTGTGGATCACCACCCCCCGACGACAAGGCCAAACGATCCAAGTGATCAAAGCCCCCGCTCGGATGATCTTGTCACATGGGTGTCACGCACCCGTGTCACGCGGCGTCATGACAAACCCGTCAGGGCCGTCATAGAGCGCTGACCTGCAACTCTCTCGCCCCGCCCCCTTTCGTAGTTCGGGGGCCTGGTCAGGCCAAGACGTTCGCCGAGTACTGCGTTTCTGCGGTCAATGAGGAGAACCGAAAGAGCGGCCCTCCTCGAAAGGAGAGCCGCCTGAGTGCACGGCCGCGAGGGCCGCGGTCACTTCTCCGGAAGCACAGCCTCAGCCTCGGCAGCGGCATCCTCGGGGCTCTTGCCGGCGTCCAGGGCCGCCGTGTAGATCCGGTCGCTCTCCGAGAGGAGCTCTTCTCGCTTCTCGGACTCTTGACTTGCGGACATCATTGCCCTCCTTGTTTGCCCAGACCTGAGCTTTCGTGCCACAGGTCGAAGAAGACTGTCCGTGCTTGCCCGATCTCCGCACCATCGCTGACAGCCTCGATGGTCTCGCGCAGAGCGCGGCGGTCGAAAGGGACGGCGGCGCGGGCGGGGGGAGAGGCTTAAGCCGGATTCGCCTCGCTGTCCATCGGCATCGGCAACACCAGCGCTTCGGAGAACGGGCCCGCGTCACCGTCGTCTCGTCCGGCGGACCACCACCCAGCCCGTCCGCAGCATCAAAGCCCACCGGCCCCGCAAGGCGGGGTACCGGTAGTCCTGTAGGAGGAACCACCAGATATGCCCCTGAGCTGGGGTTTTTGGTCAGGGCTGGCTGCGGTGGCGGTAGATGGTGGGGCGGGTGACGCCGAATTCGTCGGCGATCTGCCGACTGCGTGATCTCGGTTTTACCTCCTCCTGGCCTGAGTGCCGCCGTCGTCGTTCCTCTCGTCGTGCTGCGCGGTGACATCGTCGCGAGATTGCGCCGCGGGGCGTGTTCAGGAGCCGACGCCGTTGAGCAGGGTGTCGATGAGCCGTGTGGTGAGGGCGTCGATGTCGGGCTCGGCGGTGCGGCCGTCCTGGGTCACCTCGTGGATGAGGGGCGTAGTAGCAGCGCCGCACCCATATGACATCGACGTCGGCGCGGATGAGGCCGAAGGTCTGCGCGCGGCGCTGCCCAGCCTGCTGCGGCGGCGTGGCGCCATCGTCAACGTCTCGTCCAACGGGGCCCGGATCCCGCACGCCGGGCCCATTGCGTACACGACGGCGAAGGCGGCGCTGACGGCGTTCGGCAAGGCCCTGGTCGAGGAGTTCGGGCCGCGGGGTGTGCGGGTCAACACGGTGTCACCCGGCCCGGTCCGCACCGCCATGTGGGAGGACCCCAACGGCTACGGCGCCGAGCTCGCCGCGTCGATGGGCCTGGAGAGGGAGCAGCTGGTGGCCGGGCTGCCCGCGGCCATGGGCATGACCACGGGCAGGCTCGTCGAACCAGCGGAGGTCGGGGCGCTCATCGCCTACCTCGCCTCGCCGCTCGCGAGCAGCATCACCGGAGCCGACCACCTCATCGACGGCGGTGCGGTCAAGACCGCGTGAGGATCCGTGCGCTTGCTGTACGGGGCTCCGGGACTCTACTGACGGGTAGCTGCGCTAAGGACTGACTAACACGGCCGGTGGCAACAGAGCCAACGTTTCGAGTGCGCCGTCGTCCCGGGTGGCTTGAGCTTCTGACCCGGACCGCGGCGTCAGCCGGCGGGCACTTGAGATCGACGACAGGCCATGCGAGTCCGTTGTTCCTGTTGCGTCGCATTCATGTGGAGCCCCACATTGCGCACCGCACAACGGCGGCTCGCAACGTCTCCGTTCCCTCTCGAACGTGATCACGCTCCGAGCGGACCGGGAACTTGCTTTTCTCGCGACGTCAGTGCGGCGCGGTGGAAGCTGAATGCGGCCGGTCCGGCGACGCGGTCGCGTGATCGCGAAGCGGGACGGGGCCCGGTCTGGGGCGGCCCGTCCCTCGTTCCTTCACGCTCAGGGTTTGTGGCACTCCGCGCTGATCGGAGCCGTGGTCATCTCGACCTCAAGCATGTTGACCTGGTCCGACTCGCCCATCTTCTTCAGGCGCGGCCCCGCCGCCTTCACCGCGTCGCTGCCGGTATAGCGGGAGGCGACGTCGCCCAGATCCTTCAGGGAATCGAACACGCCCTTGTTCGAGAACGGATGCGGCCGCGTGTATTCCGACCGGAAGTGCTTGTAGGCCGAGCACAGGTCGTCCACGTCGGTCGGTCCCGTGTCGGCGCACCCTGCCACCAGCGCCGTCGGCAGGAGAACGGCGGCCGCTGTGAGCACGCGCACGCTCCTCACCGGTCGTCCCTCCCCGCGATAGTGACGTCGGCCAGGTCCATGTCCTGTCCCGACTTGATATGCGGCGGGACGTGCCGCGCGTCGTCGTCCATGTGTGCCCCCATTTCCCCACCGGAGAAGCACGACTTTGGACAACGCGGACGGAAGCCGCAACGGCCCCTCCGGCGCCCCGACCCGCCTCTCCGGACCTTCGCAGGTCGCAGGCGGGATCGGGGTGCATCGGTCGAACGGAATCAACCGCCCTGTGCCTCATCTGAGCCACAGCCGGAACCTGAGGAGGAATCGCGCGGGCACGGTCGAGGCCGACAACGCGCAGGTCCGCAGCCGGGCACCTGCTCGGACACGGTGTGCGCGCTCCTCGCCCGGGTGGGAACGCGGGTGCCGCCCGGTGATGATGGCGCTTCGCACACGCGCACAGAACGGGGGAGCTAATGAAGGACGCGAACACCGGACGGATCGAGGATGGCTGGAACCTCGTATACGGCGGCTCCCCGGCGCCCGATTCCCAGGTATCCGGTTCTCCGGCGCCCGCTTCACCGCACCCGGCCCTCCCGAAGCCTGTTCGGACGCCGGACCGCCGTGTCCGCACCGTGCTGGTCGTCGCCGACGAATGGTTCCCGGCACGCGGTGGCCTCAGCGCCCTGAACCGCTACCTCTGCCGGGCCCTGGCCAGCGCGGGTGTCGACGTGTTCTGCCTGGTCCCTGGCCTGACCGACGACGAACGACGCGATATGGAGGACGCCGGGGTGCGTCCGATCATCGCGCTGCGGGCGCCTGGCATGACCGAGCGCGAGGCGCTGGTCCGCAGGCCGGTGCTGCCGGACGGCGTCGAGCCCGATCTGGTCGTGGGCCACGGCCGGGTGACCGGGCCAGTTGCGAAGGCGCTCGCCGAGGACCTCTTCGGAGGCACCCCGCGCCTCCATCTCGTCCATATGTCTCCTGAGGAGATCGAGTGGCACAAACTCGACGGTGACAGCGAGGCGGGCACCAGGGCCACGGAGCGGACGGCCATCGAACTCGGACTCGCCGCCGGCGCGGCCGCGGTGGTTCCGGTCGGACCGCGCCTGTACGAATGGATCGTGCGCGACCTGGACGACGGCATCACCCCGGTCGTCCCGCTCGACCCGGGCTTCGACCAGGTCGGCCCGGACGAACGTGCGGTGCCGAAAGGCGAACGGCGACCGCTGATCATGATCATGGGGCGGATGGACGACGCCCGGCTCAAGGGCGTCGAGCTCGCCGCCAGGGCGGTCGGGCACGCCCGCCGATACGCTCCGGACGCCGACGACTGGGAGCTTCTCGTGCGCGGAACCCCTGCCGAGACCGAGGCCGAGACGCGCAAGAAGGTCGTCGGCTGGATCGGCCACCGTACGGCGCGCGTGATGGTCCAGGCTTTCGATCCAGACATTGACGCGGTCCGGCGGGACCTGCGCCGGGCGAGCCTGCTGCTCATGCCGTCGCTCGTCGAAGGGTACGGGCTGGTCGGTCATGAGGCGATCACCATGGGGACCCCTGCTCTCGTCAGCGAGCACAGCGGCTTGGGCATGCTTCTGACGGAGCTGGCACCCCGCGAGAGCAGGAGCATCGTGGTGCCGGTCCGCGACACGCCCAAGGACGCCGCCGTGTGGGGTCACCGCATCGCCGCGGAGCTGCGCGACCGTCCGGCGGCGTTCGCGAGGGCCACCGCCCTCCGGCGGCACCTCGCCGCCCGCTGGACCTGGGCGGACGCCGTCGAGCGGATCCTCTCGGCGCTGTGACCGGTCAGCCGTCGGCCGTGAGCCGCGCCGGTGCTCGGCCGCCGCGGGATCCCGCATCTCCTCGAAGGGATTCCCCGCCTCGCCCCGGCGGGGAAACGCCCGATCCGGACAGGCGAAGGTGCGGCGGTCGTAGACCGGCTCGACCGGAGCCCGCACGACCTGGGGTGGCCGTGCAGGCTCCGGGACACCTCCCGATCAGCGGCGGCTCTCTTCCCGCGTCTCCTTCGTCCACCACTCGTACGCCTTGACGCCCGCGTAGCCGAGCCCGATGAACGGGATGACGAAGATCATCCACGGGAACTCCCAGGTGCCGCTCGTCTGGGCGGCGACGAAGAAGCCGTATCCGGCGAACAGCACGCCGCCGGCGCCTATTCGCATGCGGTCCTTCACGGACATCCCCGGCATCAACGCGGCGCCGATCAGGACGAATCCGGAGAGGATCGAGAAGATCTCGTACTTGGACCAGGTCATGGAAGCCTGCCCTTCTTCGGTGGATGCGGCGGGGGGCGTACGTCACATGGGGGTCATCGACACAGAGGTGAGGCGCTCCGCGGGAGAGCCGGTCAGTTCCCGCCGAAGCCCGGGAGAAGGTGATCGAACGGGCCGTTGTCGTGCGCGGCGTCCACGATGGACAGGTAGAGACCGCCCGCCCAGAGAAGGACTGCGTACTCGCCGGGGTTCAGCTGCCACCGGTTCCGTGACCGCTCCAGGTGCGCGGTGCCCTGCTGCTCGCCACGGAAGCGCATCATCGCGGTGGCGGTGCTGCCGCTGACCGAGACACTGCCGGCGTCCACCTTGTCGATCTCCTTGCGATACGACTCCGGAGCCCGCTCGAACGCCGCAGAGATCTTCTGCGTGCAGTTCTCCTGGCCCGGCTGAGCCAGTTCGCACCAAGCCTTCGCGTTCCCGGACCTTTCGGCCTTCTTCAGCGACTCAAGGGTCTTGCGCGCGCCCGACGCGCCCTCGGTGAACACCACGCGCGTGTCGATCCCTGAGCCGGCGGCGACGGTGCCGTACAGGCCGAAGCCGAGAACGAGCAGGAGCACAGCCCCGATGCCCGCGACGGCGAACATCGGCAAGGCGAACGAACGCGATCCGTTACGGATGACGAGGGAACTGTTGATCAGGCTCGTCCCGTTGATACCGACGCTGTTCCCCGCCACCGAGAACAGGTCGCGGCCCGCGATACGGCTGTTCCGCACGTGAGCGTTCCGGCCCGCGTTGAGCGATACTCCCGGGCGGGACTCCTCGAAGTCCGGCGGTCTGGTGTGTTCCATGACGATTCCCCCTTGAACGGACGGCCCAACCCTGGGGAGCGGAGCGTGACGGGTCAACGCGGCTGCCGCGCGGTGGTGGGGCCGGTGGCGCCGCGCTCCCAGCGGCACCTGGTCGTGCCTGCCATGGCCTTGCAGGTCAGAGTGGTGAGAGCCGGTATCCGGCGGGCCTCGCCCACCGCCCCGGGGCGGCGATGGCAAGCGCGGAATCTACCGCCCGGTATGGCGCAGGCGATCCATCCGCCGTTCGCCGCGGTCATCGCCGGTCGCTCTTCGATGCCAGCAGGCCCAGCGCGGCCGGATCGAGGACCGTGATGCGGCCCCGGCCCGTCTTGATGATCCCGTCCCGACGCAGCGAGTGCAGCGCGCGTACCAGCGAGGCGCGCGACATCCCGAGGAGGTCGGCGATCTCGCGCTGGAGTCGCGGCAGGGAGGGTTCGGCCGCGTCGCTCCGCCGGTCCTGGTCGAGCAGCCGGGCGAGTCGCGTGAGCGGCGCCTCCTCACCGATGCCGCGTTGCAGGTCGGCGTCCCGGAGCCGTTGGACGGCCACGCGCAGCAGCACCCGGTTCAGCCCGTCGTACCGCCGTACGACCCGGTCGAATGCCTCGTGGGAGATCGCGAGGACGTTGCCCGCGTCCACGGTGACGACCGTCGCCGAGTGGGGCCCGCCGTCCACCAGTGACATCTCGCCGACGATGTCGCCGGGCCCGCGATGCGCGAGCCAGACCTCGCCCTCACCGGTCCGGTGCACGACACGCGCGTGCACCGACCTGAGGATGAGGACGGCATCGCTACGGCGATCCTGGACGCAGAGTTCGGCGCCCGCCCGGCAGGCCCGTATCCGTCCCGTCCCAGCCAGGGCATTGCGCCACTCGGCACGTAACTGGCTCCAGAAATCGTCCCCCTGCCCCCTCTCCGGCAGAGGCGCGCGCCGCATCGGGCCGCCCGGAGCAGTCCTCCCAGGCCGCCGCGCAGGAAGGACGAGCGACGATTCGCCATTGCGTGCTTTCAAGCTCTCTTCGATACGCACTTCGTGTTCCGTGACTCGAAGCCGGACATGACATTGGTGACCTGTTTCGACCAGGTCGGTGATCCCACGGAGAGAAAGTGATAGCGATCTCTCCGGGAATCTTGTGGCCGATTCCAGCCTTCCCTGCCCCGCCGTTCTGGATGCCCTGGACACTAATGAGAGCCGCCTTGTCTATGGGTCGCTCACTGCGCGTGTCCCCTGAAATGTCCCGCCCGGCAGGGCGAAGGCTTCCGCTGCATTACGACATCACGGAACGGGTGGGCATAGATCCGATGCTGGAAAGAGCTGGAATGCGCTGAAAATCCTCCGGCACCGGGCGAGAGCTGGTCCGGGTGTGCCTTCGGCCGGCGCCCGCGGTCAGAAGATGATGAAGATCATTCGGAAACGGCCGCCCCGGAAGAGGTAGCGGACGTACAGGGCGGAGAGCCCCGTGCAGAGGAGTCCGATGAACCCTGCGCCGACGGCTCCGCCGGCGAAGACTCCGAAGCTTCCCAGCAGGAAGAGCGCGGTCACGCCCAGCCACCACCAGAAGTAGAACCCCATGTAGGTCGTCTTCGGGTGAGCCACCGCCCCCCGCTGCCGGTAGGCGCTCGGCTGCGGGCGAGGAGGACCCGGCCGCGGGGGGACTTCCGAGGCCGGCCTTCTGTCGGAGGGGTTGCCCGGCTGGCCGTCGGCGCGCCGGTACGGGGCATTCTGGTCGGACATGGTCGGCTCCCTGTCTGGTCGGTGCGGGGAAGCCACACCAGGGTCACCGAGGCTTTCTCCGAGCACGTACCAATCTGGACAACTCTGGAATGCACTCAAACTGCACGCCGCCACCTCTTGTGGACTCGGCAGGTTTGTCTGATCTGCGACACGAGTGGCCGACGGGGAGGAAGTGGCCGGTAATTGCACAGACAAGAAGCCCATGAACTTATTGTGCGTGAACCTGGGCGCATGATCGGTTTCGCGTTCCGTGAACCGCCGTCTGTGACGGCGTACTTCTCACGCAAATAGCTTCAACTGCCGACCGGCCCCGGCCAGCGGCGGGCCGACAACGCGCAGAAGGACTCTGCGACGCGGCTCCAGGATCATTGGCCAGGACGTTCCTCGGGGCGGTCCTGACGGCGGCCGATCGTTCATGATCCGGCGCCCTCAGTGCTGTAGCGCAAGCACGGCAAAGACGATCCCGATAGCGAGGATCACCGCGAGGAGGGCGAAACCACTGCCGCCGATGTCGATGGCGACCTTTCGGTGGGAGTCGCGTCCGGCCACCTGGAACGTCCCGCCGCGCGCCCCGTCTGCGTACAGGTGCACGCTGTTGCTCTGGGGCGGCGTGGTGGCGCGGGCCTGGTCGACCGCGGCGGACAGGGAGCGCGCGAAGGCCGCATCGCGTTCGACGGCCTGCCGGAGCAGGTCGCGCATCCACGCGCCGTCTCCCGGATTCGCCAGGAACGCCTCGAACGCCTCGAGCTGGCCGTTCAGCCGGAACCACCGCCGCACCAGGTCGTGGAGCTCGGTGGAGCTCGCCACGGCCGCCGGGTTCACGATGGCCGTGGCGAGGACCTCGACCGCGTCGGACGCAAGTTTCTCCGCCACCATGCTCATCTCCTTCTGGCTAGTTCCCGGCGGAGGTCGGGCAGACGCTGGGCTGTCCGTTCGCGGGAAGGAGCTGCGCGTCCCCCCAGACCGCTCGGTAGTCGCCGCCGTACTCGGTGCCGTTCTTCGATGTGAGCAGGGTGGCCCGAAGGTAGAGGGTCGCGTAGGCCGAGATGTCCTGGTCGAACTCGGCCGGCTTGCCGGGGCTCACGGTCCGGCGGCCGATCACCCGCTGATCATCCCCGAGCAGGACGAACTCGACGCTTGCCTTTAGGTCCTCATCGTCAGGCATCCCGGCCAGCGCCATGAACCGCTGGTACCTCGTGGTGGGGGTGAGGGTGATGATCCGGGCCAGGCCGATCGCGGACACCGGCTGATAGATGCTGCGGGAGCACTGCCTCCCCGTGATTCGGGCGCCGGCCTCGACGGACACCCCCGACGTGCCGCGGATCTGCTCCCTGGGCAGGTCGCGCAGAAAGACCGGAGTGACAGCGGTGGGGGGTGTGCTCCTCCGATCGGCTCCGGGTTCCGGACTTGTCGGCCGGTAATACCGCCCGCCGGGCACATCCGTCGACACGTGCGCGACCAGCAGGCCGTTGACCGCCATGATGAGCGCCGCGCCCACGACGGCGCTCAACCCGCCCGCGTTCAGGGTGAAGCTGCGGTTGTGAGTCATGTACGCGTCCCGCGTGGCCGCCTGTGCGTTGACGGTCCCGCGGCCGGCCGGTTGCCATGCGCCGCGCAGGACGATCACCGTGGTCAGCATCAGGACGGCGGCGAACCCGCCCCATACCCAGTCGCCGCCGAAGATCCGCCCCGCCGCACCGGCGGCCGCGCAGGCCACCAGGATCAGCAGCATCCTCAGCAGGGCACGCCGCGTCCGGCCGCCTCCGGGCCGGCCCATGGACGCCTCCACTTCCGCGCCCTCGCCCGCACGGGCCCTTGTCGTCACAGGTACAGGTCTCTTCCCGAAATGGACGTACCGGAGATCTGCGCGTTCCCGCCGATGTTGAGATGGACCCCATTGGTCTGCCCCGGCTCACCGGTGGGGTTGTCGGCGGTCGCGGTGCCCTGTGCGGCCAGCCTTGCCGCGAGTTCGTCCTCGGCCGGCAGGTGAAGCCAGGCCTCCAGCGTCGATTCCTTCACCTTCACGATGGTGGGGTGGAAGCTGGAGGGGTCGAAGTCCTCATAGCCGTACCGGACGACGGCCTTGTGGACGTCTTCGGAGAGCAGATAGGCGACCGGGCCGCGTGCCTCGGCGAGCGACGCCTTCAGGGTGCCGGCCTCGTTCAGCCGGAACGTCTCGTCGATGCTGGCGCCGGCAAAGCCGTGGTCGTCCCTGAACGTCTGCCCGATGTGGACCGCGACGCGCAGGCGCGGACGCTCCGGACCGGCGGGGGCCGTCTCGGGCAGCCGCAGGAGCCGGGACACGATGACCTTCGGAGGCACCGGGTCCGGCACCGACAGCGGCCAGAGCATGAGGACGCCGTCGCCGCGGTCCTCGCGAGCACATCGAGACCACTCAGGGCCGAGCGTCCGCTCCAGCCAGGCGTACATCTCCTTCCGCGCGTGGCGCTTTCCCATGTCGTTGCGAGACGCGCTGCCCGCCATATCGGCGACCACGATGACCGCTGTCTGCGAGTACTCGGTCATGACCGGGCGACCTCCTGTTCGTGTTGCGCTGTCCCCGTGTCGGCCCCGCCGTCGCGGGGCTCTCTCTGAAAGACGTCCGAAACGCCTTCATCTTGGTCGTCTCCGGCCGGGGGCGGCCGAGGCGCGGCGGGAAGGATGTCCCCTGACTCGGACCATGCCTCGTCAATTTCCACCGGTCTTCGAGAAGACGCAGGCCAGTCAATTGATCACTGATCTTGGAACGGTCGGCCCGGAGAGGGGGCGACCAGTCCGGAGGGTCGGATTACCCGCGGGTATGGCGCACCTGCGCCATTGAGCACCCGCCTTCCTCCGGCCTACTCCCTGGCGTGGACCTGGTCGCCGAGGCGTTCCGCCGGGCGCGCAAACTGCACGCCCTCCCGGGTCGGGTCGAGCTCGGAGGCCGCTGGACTGCCCTGACGTCAATGAGCCTCCGCCCCCTTCAGGTCCGTGACCGGATAGTTCATCGCCTCGAACATCGCGAGGGACTCCGCGCGGCATGTGCGGGCGCGTCCCGGGTTCCCGGCCTTCCGTTGGGCCGCGGCGAGATCCCGGAGGACGTGCGCGGTCCAGAAGCGGTCGCCGAGCAGCCGGTCGAGCTCCAGCGACTGTTCGAACCGCACGATCGCCTGCTCCAGACGGCCGAGCCGCTGCTCGATCCGCCCCAGCGAACGCAGCGCCTCGGCCTCGCCCTCCGTGTAGCCGATCCGCCGGTAGAGGCCGAGCGCCCGGCGGCCCAGCGGCAGCGCCTCGTCGTAGGAACGGAGCCGTTCCCGCTGCTTGGTGACGTGGATCATCCCGTCCGCACGGGCGAGTGGATCGCCGACCGCGGTGGAGGCGCTGAGTGCCCGTTCCGCGTGCGCGAGCGCCTCGGCGTTGCTCCCGAGGGAGTCGTACAGGCGGGTGAGCGACAGGTGAGTCTGGAACACGCCCCTCGCGTCGCCGATGCTCTCGCACTCTGCCAGTGCCATCCGCAGCAGCGGCAGCGCATCCCCCTGCCGCCCCAGCCTGTTCAGGCCGTCGCCGAGCAGCCGCATCGACGTCGCCTGGACGGCGCGGTCCCCGGCGCGCCGCGCGGCGTCCAGCCCGATCCGGTGCAGCGCCACCCGCTCGGTGCGCCGCCCGCTGCGGCGCAGGAAGACGGTCGCGGCCCAGGCGAGCCGCCAGACGTGCTGGTCGAAGCCCGCGGCGGCGGCGTGCTTCATCGCCGCCTGCAGCACGGGCATCTCGGCGGCGAACCACGCCATCGCCTCTGGCCGGTCCCGGAGCAGGGGACCCGGCCGCCCGGGTCCCGCGGGCGGCAGGTCGGCCTCGCGGCATGGCTCGATCGCCCGGGCCGCCCGAATCGCCGTGCCCAGGTAGTAGTCGAGGACGCGCCCGATCGCGCTCCTGCCCTCCTCCGGGGCGCCGCGCCGCGCCAGGTCGCGGGCGAACTCCCGCAGCAGGTCGTGTGCGGAGAACCGGCCGATGACCTGCTCGGTGAGCAGGTTGGCGCGGGTCAGGGCGTCGAGCTCGGCGGTGGGCGGCGCGTCGGCGTCCAGCAGCGCGCGGCAGGCGTACGCGTCGATGTCGGGGTAGGCGCCACCGATCAGCCGGAACAGCCGTGCCGCCCGCTCGGGGAGGAGCGTGTAGGAGGCGCGGAACACCGAGCGCGGGTCGAGGTCGGCGGAGCCCTCTCCCAACGCGCCGAGCCGGTCGGGCGCCTCGCGCAACCGGGAGGCGAGTGCGGAGAGCCGCCAGTCCGGGCGGTCCGCCGCCCGTGCCGCGACCATGCTGAGCGCGAGCGGCAGCCCGGCGCACAGGCCGATGAGCTCGTCCGCGGCGCTCTCCTCTGCGGCGACCCGCTCCGCGCCGAGCCAGCTCCGCAGCAGGTCGCGCGCCTCCCGGCGCGGCAGCACCGGCAGGGTGACGCGATGCGCGCCCTCCCGGACGACCAGGCCGTCGAGCCGGTCCCGGCTGGTGACGATCACCAGGCAGTGGCCTGCGCCGGGCAGCAGCGGCCGGACCTGGTCGGACGACCTCGCGTCGTCCAGCACGACCAACATCTTCCGGTCGGCCAGCAGGGTGCGGTAGAGCGCGCTCTTGCCGTCCAAGTCGTCCGGAATCGCCTCCGGGGCAGCGCCCAGAGCGTGCAGGAACCGATGCAGCGCCTCGCCCGGGTCGAGCGGTCCATCCTGCTCGAAACCGTGCAGGTCGACGTGGAGTTGGCCGTCCGGGTAGCGCTCCTTCAGTTGGTGCGCCCACCACAATGCCAACGTGGTCTTCCCGACCCCGGGCGCTCCATCGATGGCGACGATGACCGTCGCCACGCCGCCGGGCTTGTCCAGGAGGTGCGCAAGCCGGTCGAGTTCGGCGCCGCGCCCGGCGAACCGTTCCGTCACGCACGGGAGCTGGCGCGGTGCGGGAGGCACGGCACCGCGCGCTCCGCGCTGCGGCGCCGCCTCGATGTCGTCGCGCAGCGTGCTCAGCCGGCGCTGCCGCTCGGCATCCGCGCCCAGCGCGGTGAGCAGCTGGTCGAAGACGGCGGTGGACGGCAGCGTCGTGCCGTTCAGGTAGGCGTAGAGGCTGCTCCGGGAGACATTGATCCGCCGGGCCAGGTCCGCGCGGTCCACCGCCCGCCCCTGCCGGTGCTCCCAGTCGATGAGGAGGAGGGCCAACTGCTTGACCAGATCGCGTCGCATCGCCACAGGATCATCGGCGTGTCCGTGGGAGAACATGTCCCTCCGTACGCTCGTCACCTCACAGCGGGACTCAGCGTATTTACGGCCGGCATCGGGGACCACCGTGCCATCACGGGGTCCGCTGGCCGGATCAGGCCCACTCTTTGGCACGCCGAAGAGCAGGTCAGGGACAGCGGCGGCCTGCTGCGCCTTGGGCGGGGTCCAGTCGATGGGCGGAACCGGGTGCGCGCCGGACAACGCTGCCGGCGAGGCGTTCAACTCCACCCGAGGGGCGAGCCCGGCCTCTTCCCGCCGGCTTGTCTGAGATGCGAAGCTCGATGCGGCGTCCTCGCCCCTCGCCGGCGGACACTCGGCTCTGCGCGAATGGAGATCGGCCAGTGAAGCTGGATGTGCAACTGGACGGCCGGCCGGACGAGGCGGCGCAGCGTGCCCGCGCACTGATCGCCGCCGGGGTGGACGGCCTGTTCACGTTCGAGGGCCCGCACGACGTGTTCCTGCCCCTGATCGTCGCGGCCGGCTCGTCGGACGTACCGCCGACCGACCTGATGACCAACGTCGCGATCGCGATCCCCCGCAGCCCGATGAACCTGGCCAACATGGCCTACGACCTGCAACTGCTCAGCAAGGGGCGGTTCCGGCTCGGACTGGGCTCGCAGATCAGGCCGCACATCGAGAACCGGTACGGCTCGACCTGGAGCAGGCCGGCAGCCCGGATGCGCGAGACGGTCCTCGCGGTGAAGGCGATCCTGAACTCCTGGCAGGACGGCACCCCGCTGGATTTCCGCGGCGAGTTCACCAAGCACACCCTGATGCCCGCGACGTTCGTCCCCGGACCGAACCCGTACGGCGTGCCGCCGGTCCTGCTCGGCGCGCTGGGCCCGGTGATGACCCGGACCGCGGCCGAGGTCGCCGACGGACTGCTGGTGATGCCGTTCCACAGCCATCGACATTGCTATCAGGCGACCAGCCGCGTCACGGACTGACGGCCCGGCCCGGCTTCCGCGGCTACAACTCTCCGGGGACGGCGTAGCGGTAGAAGAAGGGGCCGATCTGCCCGGCCAGCGCGCGGGTGAGGCCGGAACTGTCCTCCAGCAGTCGCGCACCCGGGTCGAGGTCGCCGACGTAGACCGGGTCAAAGCCGGCGTCGCGGATGAGCCGGGCGGTGACGTCCTTGGCGGCGGGCTCGGCGGCGAAGAGGTTGCTCGGTGTCACCCGCTGCGCGGTGATCTGGTCATAGGCGGCGGCGAAGACGGTGGAGAAGGATTTCGCGGTGGGACCGCCGATGATGGATTTCACCTGGTGGGCAAGGGAGGGGAAGGCGCTGTCGCGTTCGGTGTAGAGGTTGGTCGCGTCGATGGTCACCTGCCCGTTGAGACCGGTCACCCTGCGCAGTGCCTCGGCGATGGTGTCTCCGGGCACCGCCACCACCACGACGTCGGCGTCCGAGGCGTCGCCGCCGTCGCGGCCGAGGGTGCGGACCTGGTGGCCGGCCTTCTCCCAGAGGCGCGCCAGGCCGCCGCCGACCCGCCCGCGTCCGATCACTGTGATGTTCATGCCGACTCCTTGAGGGCGGTGATCCCGCCACGAATAGTTGAGTGATCCAAAAGTCGGGAAGGCTGCCACATCGATGACTCGTACGCCTTCTCGCCAGCGGTCCTCACAGCGGCTCGGCCGGGCGGTCCCCGGCGGCACGGGCCGTGACCGCCGATCACAGGAGCAGGGCTGGAGGGGGCAACTCTTGTTCTGGCCGGCAACTTCAGCACCCGGGTATGAGCGGC
Source organism: Actinomadura citrea (assembly GCF_013409045.1). Taxonomy (NCBI): domain Bacteria; kingdom Bacillati; phylum Actinomycetota; class Actinomycetes; order Streptosporangiales; family Thermomonosporaceae; genus Actinomadura; species Actinomadura citrea. The sequence goes on from NZ_JACCBT010000001.1 coordinate 5,592,978, forward strand.
ACCGAAGTTGCCGCTGTGGTCCAAGGGTATCTCGGACATGTCGGGCTGGGTCTTCTCCCCAGCTCGGGGGAGGCGCGGGTTCACCCGCCGCCAAGCGGCGATCACCCTGGTCAGCGTGCTCCTCTGCTTCAACACAGGAGCCACCGGACAGGGGCTGGGGGTGTTCCTACGCCGGCTTCTGCAATGGAAGATCGCGCAACTGGCGGCGTGAGGTGATGCTGAGTTTGCGGAAGATGCTGCGTAGATGTGCGTCGACCGTTCGAGGGCTCAGGAACAGCTTGGCGGCGACCTCTTTGGACGTGGCGCCGGTGGCGACCAACTGCACGATCTGTAGTTCTTGGGGAGTGAGCGAGCCGAGCGTGTCCGTCGCTCCTGCCCTGGGGCGTTCGCCGAGGGCGCGCAGCTCGCGGGCTGTTCGCTCGGCGAACGCGGCGGCCCCCATGGTGGACAGCATCTCGTGTGCCGCGTGCAGGTGCTCGCGGGCTTCGCGTCGCCGCCCCTCACGGCGGAGCCACTCGCCGTACAGCAGTCGGGCGCGTGCCAGGTGCCCCAAGGCCTCGCACTGGGAAAGCCGGTTGATCGCACTCCGGTAGAGGGATTCTGCCTGGCGGCCGGTAGCCAGAAGGGCTCGTGAACGAAGCTCGACCCCCGCACCCCAGTCGGTGTCGGTCACGCCGGTCCGCTCGCGCAGCCGCGCCAGCGCCCGGGCGGCGAGATCCCGCCGCCCGGCGCGGGCCGCGGCCTCGATGAACTCTGCCGGGATCCATGCTTGGAACCCGAGCTCGTCGAGTTCCCAGGCATGCCGGCATGCCCGCAGCGCGGCGTCGTAGCGGCCGAGCCCGTTGAACAGGACGGCTTGGGCGTACTCCACGGCGGTCAGCAGCCTGCCCTCAAAACGCCCTGTCGCGTCCCGCACCCCCGCTTCGGCGAGAGCGGAGGTGCGTTCGCCGTCTCCCCGCCAGGCGGCGAGGGTGATGTCCACGTAAACAAGGGCCGGCGTGCCGATGTCCGCGGCGACGCAGTACGCCTCGTCGATAAGCGCCGCGGCGGCGGAGAACTGCCCCGCGTGGATATGTGCGAGGGCCCTGTAGCTCAACCCCACGGGGAGGAACGCCAGCGCCCCGTCCCGGCGGGCGATGTCGACCTGGCGGTCGGCGAGTACCCGCCACGCCTCGTCGTCCCACAGGTCCATCGCCGCGCTGCACGCGAGCCACATCCAGCCACACCCGGGTTCTCGTCCCCTGTAGGCGCCGATGGCGTCCCGCAGGAGCGGCGCAGCGACCGGAAGTCCCCGCGTGACCTCGGTGGTCAGCCCGTCGAGGAGCAGGTCGAGCGGTCGTGCCGGCAAGGGGGCGGGCAGGACCGTGCGGGCAGCCTCGGCGGTATCGGCCAGACGCGGCGCGGGACCGAACCGGCCGGCGAACAGCACTGCCGCGAGCGCCTCCAGGAAGATCTCGCGCGCCGACCGGGCGTCGACCGGCGCGGTGAGCGCCGCCGCGCGCAGGAGCATAGCGACCGCGTCATCGTCCCGCTTCGCGCTGAAGGCGATCCGCGCGCGCAGCGTCTCGGCAGCGGCTCTCTGAGCCTGGTCCAAGGTCGCGGTCTTCACTGAGACCAGCAGGCGCAACGCCTCCTCGGGTTCACCGGCGTCGAGCTTGGCCTGCGCGGCCGCCAACGCTCTGCGGTTCCGGGGAGACGTCTCGGCGGTAAGGAAGGCCGCGTTCTGCAGGAAGGCGGCGACCGAGGCCAGGCCGCCGCGCTTCGCGGCCCGGTCGGCGCAGCGTTCGAGTTCGTCGGCGACCTCCGCGTCGGGGCCGGCGGTGGCCTGTCCCCGGTGCCAGGCACGGCGGTCGGGATCGGCGGACGGGTCGGTGGCTTCGGCGAGCGCTTCATGCGCACTGCGCCTGTCCTGTGGTGAGGCGGCGCGGTAGATCGCCGAACGCACGAGCGGATGCCGGAACCGCAACGCGACCCCGATGTCCACCAGCCCGGCCGCCTGCGCAGGCGCCGCCGCCTCGATCCCGACACCGAGCAACCCGGCGGCCCGGCACAGCAACGCCAGATCGCCGACAGGCTCGACCGCCGCCACCAGCAACAACAGAAAGGTCTGCCTGGGTAGGTCCTTCAGCCGTCGCTGAAAGCTCCTTTCGATCGGGGGCAGCACATAGTGCCCATCGGAGCCTGCGAACCCACCTGACAGTTCGGCGGATCCGGTGCTGTGCGACAACTCCAGCAGCGCCAGGGGATTGCCCCGCGCCTCGGCGATGACGCGCTCGTGCACTCCCTCGTCAACGGCGGCGTGGAGTTGAGAAGCCAGAAGTGCGCGAGCGTCGGCCTGGCCCAAGCCGCCAATGAGCACCTCAGGCAGTCGTGCCAGCTCTTGACGGTCATCAGGCTCACGGCAGGCGAAGATCAATGCGACCGGCTCCGAGCCGATCCTGTGGGCCACGAATCCCAGTACCTGCGCCGAGGCGTGATCCAGCCAATGCGCATCGTCGACCACGCAGATCAGCGGACGCCGACCGGCGACCTCCGACAGGAGGGTGAGCACCGCCAGACCGACCAGGAACCGATTCGGCGCCTCGCCCTCACGCAAGCCGAAGATCGTGCTCAGGGCGTCCTGCTGTGGACGCGGCAGGCGTCCCAGCCGGTCCATCAACGGTGCGCACAGCTGGTGCAACGCCCCGAAGGCCAGTTCCATCTCGAACTCGACCCCCGCACACCGCAACACCTCGAAACCCGGCGTCGCGGACGCGGCCTCCAGCAACGCGGACTTGCCGATCCCCGGCTCGCCCCGGACCACCAACGCGCCGCCGCATCCCCCACGGGCAGCCTCCACCAGCGTGGCCAGCCGTTCGTACTCCTTCTGCCGGCCGACGAGCGCTGCGGAATCAGGACGGGAAAGCAAATTGATCACCAGTCGGGGCAGCTCCGAGGGCTGAATATCAGCGTACTCCGTGACCTGCGAAAACCGGTGTCCAGGACTCCCCGGCACCTGGCGGTGGGGTCGCCCCCCGCCGGGGTCGGCGGTTCCCGGGTGATGGCGGGCACAGCCGAGCGTGCGCAGGGCCGATCGCCTAGGGACGAACATCGGCGATCGTTACCGATGCCAACGTGTCGAAGCCGTTGGCAGCATCGACACATAGCCGAAACGACCAGGGGGCACTCATGAGTCAGATCATCACAGGAACGCCGTTGGAGGGCCGGGTCGCCGTGGTGACAGGCGCCTCCAGCGGCATCGGTGAGGCCACCGCCGAGCGTCTGGCGCAACTGGGCGCCAAGGTCGCCCTGTTGGCCCGCCGCAAGGACCGTCTTGAGGCCGCCGCCGAGCGCATCGCCGGCGGGGGCGGCGCCGCGCTCGCGCTGCCGACTGACGTCACGGACCGCGCCGCCGTCCTGGCCGCCGCCGACCGCGTCACCGCTGACCTCGGCCCCGTGGACCTGGTCTTCGCCAACGCAGGCGTACAGCTCATCTCCCAGATCGGCGATTTGAAGGTGGAGGACTGGAGCGCCCAGATCGACCTCAACATCAAGGGCGTGATGAACACCATCGAGGCGTTCGTGCGCTCACTGGAGCTGGTCGCCGCTGAGGGCCGGCCCGCCGACCTGATCACAACGTCGTCGATCGCGGCCACCCGGGTGCTGGAGAAATTCTCCGTCTACTCCGGCACGAAGGCCTATCTCAGCCACTTGACCCGTCTCCTGCGTACCGAGTTGGGGCGCAAGATGGTGCGCGTCTCCACCGTGGAACCGGGCATGGTCGACACCGAGCTGCCCGATCACGTCACCGACCCTGACGCCACCCGGCTCATGGCCGACCTGCTGCGGCAGATCGACTGCCTGCAGTCCGAAGACGTCGCCGAGACGGTCGCCTTCATCGCCTCCGTGCCGCGCCACGTCAACCTCACAGAGATCACCATCCTTCCCACCGCACAAGCCGTCTGACCGCCGGGCGCCCCATGCCACCGACGTGAGCGCCTCGGGGGCGCTGTCGCGGTGCCGCCGGCAGAAACGCCGGCGGCGTCGCGACGGAACTAGGCCGGCATCGCCTCATGGCACCCACCTCGGTGATGGCAGCCTCAGTCGGCCAGGCGAGTGCGCCCGGCGAGTACGCCCGCCCAACAGCCACAGACAGACCGCTCGTCAGGACGAGTTCTCGCTGGAATCGGCGTCGTCGTCCGGCATCCTGTCCGAGGTGCGCCGCTCGCCCTCAGCAGCGGCGACCGCATGCGCGGACTCCTCTTGCAGCCGGACCTCTTCGACGTCGAGCAGCTCTTGAATCCGCCGGAGCACGATGTCGTCGATGCGTCGTTCGTCGCGCAGCCGTACCAAGGCAGTGCGCTTGACGCTCAGCAGCGCATGCTGCAGTTCCACCTTCCTGAGCCTGGCCCGCTCGGCCAGCGCATTGTTGCTCGTGTCATCGGCCTGCGCGCGCAGTTCGGCCGAGATCGCGGCGACCTCCGGCTCAGGAACGTCCAGCCGAGCGGCTTGCCGCGGCAGCGCCTCAAGCGCCGCCTCGGCGATGCGACGCAGCGCCATCTCCTCCTCGGCCGGTTCCGCAGTGTCGGCGGGTAGCCTCGCCCAGCGCAGAACTGCCGGAAGCGGCTGGCCCAGCGCCACAAACGTCACCACGATGACGACGACGGTGATGAAGACGATCGCGTCTCGGTAGGCCAGCGGGAGGCCGTTCGCCATCGTCGTCGGCACCGCGAGTGCGGCCGCAAGCGACACCGCCCCGCGCATGCCCGCCCAGGCCAGCGGGAGCCGGTGCCGGGCGCTGATGCGCCGCAGACGCTGCTGCGGGCGGCGATCCAGCAGTCGGACGAGATGGGGAATGGTGTAGAACCACGCCATGCGGGTGCCGATGACGATCGCGCTGACGGCCCCGGCGATCCCGACGGCGCGCGGAAGCGAGATCGATGACAGTCCCCGCACCGCCCCGGGCAGCTGCATCCCGATCATGACGAACAATGCGCCGTTCAGCACGAAGCTGGTGACCTCCCAGAACGAGACGGCCTGGAGGCGGGCGGCCGACCCGATCACGCGGGGCCCGAACTGACTGAGGATGAGACCGCACGTGACCACGGCGAGCACCCCGGACACGTGCGCCAACTCGGCGGGAAGGAAGGCCGCGAACGGGGTGAGGACGCTGAGCGCGCTCTGCAGCACCGGCTCGCGCATCCGGCGGCGCAGCGCGACCACGACAGCGGCCACAGCGATCCCGATTGCGACGCCGCCGGCGTAGGAGCCGACGAACCGCAGGGTGGTGCCGGGCAAGGAGAACGGGTGCTGCTCCACGGCCACGTCCACGGCCACCGCGAACAGCACCAGCGCGGTTCCGTCGTTGATCAGGCTCTCCGCCCGCAGCATAGTCAGCCACCTGCGCGGCAGTCCCTTGGCAACGGCTGCCACCGCGACGGCGTCGGTAGGAGCCAACACCGCGCCCAGTACGAACCCGACCGGCCAGCTGAATCCCATCGCGTGCGCGACCGCGGCCACCGCCGCAGCAGTGACGAGCACAAGGCCCGTAGCCTGCAACGTAATCGACCGCAGGTTGCTCCGGATCTCCCGCAGCGACGTGGTCAGCGCCTCCCAGTACAGCAAGGCGGGCAGGAACAGCAGCAGCACCAGCTCCGACGGGAAGGACACCGAGTCAAAGGCCGGAGTCAGACCGATCAAGCACCCGCCGGCCAGCAACAGCAGAGGCTCACTGATCTGCAGGTGGCGCGCCGCCCATGTCAGGAGCAGGACTGCGGCCACGATGACCACAACAGTCGCCAGGACCATCACGACACCTCTCTCCCGCTTGCCCACGGAGATCGGACTTCCCCGACCCCTCCCGGGCCGACCTTGTCACGGTCACCGAAGTCGGCAGGCATCAGCGGAAGCAAAGAAATGTTCGAGAAAGGCCACCTCACTACTAGGGCGCGTTCGGTCGATCTTGGTGTTCCGCTGAGGACGATCTGGCGGGTGTGGGCCGATGGAGTGTCGTGGCGTGACGGCATGAGTTGACCCATACGGCGGGGCGCGGATCGAGCCGCCTTTGCCCGCGCAGCCCGCTCGGGGTGGCCGGTGGGCCGAACCCACGTGCAGGACCACGACGACTTGGCCGGCCGCATCGACTGGACCGTCAGCGTCGATTTCGCCATCGTGCGCGCGTCAGCATGCTGCCGAAGCCCCAAAAAGGGGAACCGGATGGGACGAACCGGGCACCGGCGGCCGGGCAGGCACTCGGGCGGTCACCGGGGCGGCCACCGGGGCGGCCTGACACCAAGATCCAATCGGGGTCACCATCCCCGAACGCGCCGACTAGCGGACTGGACGCGCCCGCCGCGGCTCGCGCGGCGGGCGCCCGCTGGTCTTCGACCCAGCCGTCTACAAGCGCCGCAACGTGGTCGAATGCGCACACTGCTATATCGGCTGACCCCGTCGGCGCCTCCTCGACCGGGAGAGGCGCGGTGCCGCCTCGGTGGCACCTCGGTGGCGGCGCTGCGCGCGTCGGCGGCGAGGTCGCCAGCTGACCCCGGCCGGCCTGGTCGAGCTGGTCGGCGCACTGTCGGATCAAAGTGCGCCGATCCATGCGGACGCGGGTCGCCGGCCGGGAGGCCAGGGTCCTCCCCGCGCCGGCTGCGGTTGTCGCGCCCTACGTCGGGTTGCTGGACCTGTCACCGAACAGGGCCCGGCGCTCCCGCTCGCGGTCGGCCTCGGGAACGAGCTAAGCACGATCTTGCCTCGGGTGTGACGCCGAGCCGGCTCGACATAGGCCTCGCCGACCCGTTCCAGCGGATACACCGTGTTGATCGGCACGGCCAGCCGGCCGCGGGCGACCAGGTCGGCCAGCTCGGCGACCAGCACAGGGGAGAACGCGTCCTCCTGGGCCCGGCCGTGCACGCCGTAGCGGCGGACCGCCAGGGGGTCGGCGACGGTGTTGATCCGGTGTGCCGGGACACCGAGCGCGATGGCGATGTCGACGTTGCCCCCGCCGAAGGTGTCGATGTAGGCGTCCACGCCCTCGGGTGCCACCTTCCTGATCTCCTCGGCCAGCCCAGGGCCGTGCGAGACAGGGACGATCCCCAGGGAGCGGAGGAAGTCGAAGTTGTGCCCCCCGGCGGTACCGACGACGGTGGCGCCGCGCAGCCGCACGAGCTGCGCGGCCAGGACGCCGACGCCGCCTGCCTCGGCCGACACCACCACGGTCTCTCCCGGCCGGGGCTGAACGGCATCGACCGCCGCCCAGGCCGTCACCCCGACCGCCGGCAGCGTCGCCGCCTCCTCCCAGGAGACACCCACCGGTCGAGTGCTACGGCATCGGCGTCCAGGGCCACGTAGTCGGCCTGCGCCGCGCGGGGAGCGAACCCGATGACCTCATCGCCCGCGGCGAAACCGGTCACGCCCTCACCTGTGCTGACCACCCATCCGGCGAAGTCGTTGCCCTGTCCCTCGGGGAAGGTCGCGGGCCAGATATCGGCGAAGCTACCGCGGCCCGAGCGCGTGGCCGCCCGGGAGCGGCGCATGGTGACCGGTCGCCCGCGGCCATCCGGCGTGCCCGGGTTGCGGGCACGGCTGTTCACGGTCTTCAACACGGCGATGATCGTGGTCGGTTTCGCGCTCATGGGCTCGTCGTTCTTCTTCTCCCAGTTCTTCGTCTACGTCCAGGGCAGCTCGATCCTGCGAGCCGGGGTGCAGACCCTGCCCGCCACGCTCGCGATGGTCGTCATCAGCCCGTTCGCGGGCCGGTTCGCCGCCCGGTACGGCTTCCGGATCATGGTCACCATCGGCCTGACGCTGGCCGGGCTGGGACTGCTGGCCCTGGGCTTCGTGCACGCCGACACCGGCTACGCGAACGTCTGGTGGCGGCTGGCCGTCATCGGTATCGGATTCGCCCTGACCATGTCCCCGCTGACCGGCGCCGCCATCCAGTCGGTCAGCCCACAGGAGGGCGGCCTGGCGTCGGGCGTCAGCAGCACCACCCGGCAGATCGGCGCGGTCCTCGGCGTGGCGCTGCTCGGAGCCGTCGTCCGCACCCGGGAGTCCGGAGGCGCCACCTTCGAGGAGGGCCTCAACAGCGCCTTCGTCGTGGCCGGCGCCGTCACCTTGGCCACAGCCGTGTTCACGGGCCTATGGCTGATCAGGAGCAACGAACCGTCACGGCCGGCGAGCCCGGCCCCGCGCGGTCACGAGAACACGGCGAGTCATCGACGCGGCCAAGGGGCTCGGTAGCAATACATGCCGGACCTGCTGGCGGCATGGTTTTGCTTCCGTCGCCGCATGGGCTCGGCCAGCTGCGAAGACGACCGAAGGCCGGGGTTTGTGACGGCTGCGGCCCTAAGCGGGCAGCCTCCGGGAATCTTCGCCGGAGCTGTCACAGCCCGGACGGGTGCCCTGTCTTAGCTGGCGACCGGGCGGTGACCGACGGCCCGGCGGACAGGAAGGGGACTCATGAAGATCGTGGTCATCGGCGGCACCGGCCTGATCGGTTCGAAGGCCGTGGAGATGCTCCGGCAGCACGGGCACGAGGCGGTGCCGGCCGCGCCGAACACGGGCGTGAACACGCTCACGGGCGAGGGGCTGGCCGAGGCGCTGGAGGGCGCGTCCGTGGTGATCGACGTGTCCAACTCGCCGTCCTTCGAGGACGCGGCGGTGCTGAACTTCTTCACGACCTCGACCGGCAACCTGCTGGAGGCGGAGAAGAAGGCGGGCGTGGGCCACCACGTCGCGCTGACGATCGTGAACACCGACCGGCGGCCCGACATCGGTTACTTCCGGGCGAAGGTCGCGCAGGAGAAGCTGATCTCGGAGTCGCCGATCCCGTTCTCGCTGATCCACGCGACGCAGTTCTTCGAGTTCGGCCGCAGGATCGCCGACGAGGCCGCCGCCGCCGGCAACACGGTCCCGATGCCGCCGGTGCTGTTCCAGCCCATCGCGGGCAAGGAGGTGTCCCGGACGGTCGCCCAGACCGCGGCGGGCGCGCCGCTGAACGGCCGCCTCCAGATCGCAGGCCCCGAGGTGTCCCGGATGGACGAGTTCTTCCGCAAGGCGCTGGCCGCGTGGGGCGACCCGCGCGAAGTGGTCACCGACCCGCACGCGCACTACTTCGGCGCCGAGATGCACGAGCGCGACCTCGTCCCGGACGAGGGCGCCGCGACCCTCGGCGAGATCACGTACGCCGACTGGCTGGCCGCGAACCCCGTCAAGTGACCGCCGTCCGCACCGACGAGCCGAGGAGGCGCCGCCATGTCCGGCCCTGACTCCACCGCCGCCGAGCCGAAGCCCAGATCGACCGCGTGGCGGACCGCGCTCACCACCGTCCAGGAGGTCGAGCCGCCCTTCATCCCGGCCGGCGCGCACGCCATGACCGTGGTCATCGAGTACCCGCCCGGCGACCCCGGCGCGCCGCCGCACCGGCACCCCGGCCCGGCGTTCGGTTACGTGCTGGAGGGCGAGATGCTGATGGAGCTCGAAGGGCAGGCGCCCCGGCCCGTCCCGGCGGGCGAGGCGTTCTGGGAGCCCGGCGGCGACGTCATCCACTACCAGGACGGCAACAACCGCGACGACATGCCGGTCCGGTTCGTCGTCACCATGCTCTGCGAGCCCGGCAAGCCGATGCTGACGCTCGTGGACGACATCGAGCTCGCCGAACGCGCGCACCTGCGGGTCCCCCGGGATTCCTGACCATCGGCGAGATGCCCCGACCACCGCGCCAACGACGGTTCGGCCGTCGGAGAACCGCCGCATCCGATCTGTACGGGGAGGCTCCTCATGACCGCATCGGCGATGGTCGCCGAGTTCGATGACGTCGCCGGGTGGACCGCCGACGCCGTCGAGCGGCTCGGGGACCGGTACGCGATCCCAGCCGCCTGCCGCGGCAGTGCGAACCCGGCGGCGTGGGCCTGGCCGGCGGAGGCATGCGAGCTGAGGCCCGGATCGGTCCTGCTGGACGTGGGCGCTGGCGTCGGCGGCCCGGTGGCGTGGGCGGCGGAGCGGTTCGGGGTCCGGCCGATCCTGCTGGAGCCGATGCCGGCCGCGCCCACGCCCTGGCGGCCCGCCAGAGCGAGAGCTTCACCCGCCTGTTCGCCTCCGGGCAGATCTCGGTGCAGCTGGTCCACGCGACCAGGCGTCCGGCCGGGCGGCCATCCGAACGATCCGTGTGTGGAGGACTGATGAGCACCCCGACCGGCGACGAGTTCAAGGCGGAGGTCGAGGCCGAGTTGAAGCTGGCCGAGGCGAGTGACCCGGCGCGGGCCGCCGCTCAGCCGGTCTCCGGGTGGCTGTTCGACCCGGCCGAAGCCGAGGCCGAGGAGGTCGAGCTCCGCAACCTGCTCGGCGCGGCAGAGGCACTGGAGTCCGGTCCCCGGTCCGCGGGGCGGAACCCCGGCGAAGGCGCCTGACCCCCGCCCACCTCACGACATCCGAAGCGAGACACCCATGAATCACCCGGCCGGGCGGCAGCATGCCCCCGTTCCCGTCCCCTCGACCGGAATCGCCACGATCGACGATCTCCGCGAGCACCTGCAGTGGGCGATCGAGCTGGCGCACGCGACCCTGCCGCCGTACCTGTGCGCGCTCTACTCGATCGACCCGGAACGCAACCCCGAGGCTGCGGACGCGGTGGCGGGCGTCTTCATCGAGGAGATGCTGCACCTGGTGCTGGCGGCGAACCTGCTCAACGCCGTCGGCGGGAGCCCGCGGCTGGACGCGCCGGAGCTGCTGCCGCCGCACCCCCGGCGACTGCCGCACGGTGACCCCGCGCTGGAGCTGTCGCTGCTCCCGTTCGGCGACGCGGCGATCGAGATGTTCCTCCGCCTGGAGCAGCCGGCACCGCCTGGTGCCCCCGCCGAAGGCGACCGCTACGAGACGATCGGGCAGTTCTACGGCGCGATCGAGGCCGGGCTGCGCGGCCTGTGCGACCGGCTCGGCGAGGCGGAGGTCTTCTCGGGCGATCCGTCCCGCCAGATCCACGCCGGGAACTTCCAGCACACCGCCGGACGGATGATCGCGGTCACCGATCCGGCCTCGGCGCTGGCCGCGCTGGAGGAGATCGTCGAGGAGGGCGAAGGCACCTCCCGCGGCGCGGTCTGGGACGGCGACCCCGACGTCCACCACCCCGACCGGGACGAGGTCGCCCACTACTACCGCTTCCAGGAGCTCAAAGCCGGCCGCCGCTACCGCCAGGGCGACACCCCGCGTTCCGGGCCCACTGGCGAGCCGGTCGGCGTGGACTTCACCGGCGTCCTGCCGATGCGGCCCAACCCCAAGATCGCCGACCATGCTAAGGGCAGCGCGATCCGCGCGGCCCAGGAGGAGTTCAACCGGACGTACTGCACTCTCCTGCACCTGCTGGAACGCGCCTTCAACGGCAGCCCGCGGCTGCTCGGAGTCGCCGTCACCACCATGTACAAGCTCAAGGCGCAGGCCCGGGCGCTGATGCGCACGCCCGACGGCGACGGCACCACGGCCGGCCCCACGTTCGAGTACGTCTCGCCGGATGAGCGCGGTGGGACCGCCGGCGACGAGCCGTAGCGCACCAACGTGCTCCCTCACGGCCCGTACCCCGCGCACGGCGGGATCCCGTTCCTGCGCGGACGGGCGGCGCTGGAGACCCGCAGGAGGGTGGTGACGCTGTTGCGACGGCGCCCACCGGAAGACCGACTTAGGTGAGGAAGCGCCCGAAGCAGGGTGAGACCACCTGAGCGAACGCCGGACGCGGTGTCGTCGCGCGGACGGGCGCACCCTCGCAGGCGCTCCACCATCTCGAACCGGTAGCGGTTACTGTCACAGAAGAGCGGCTTGCCTTGTCTGAGCTGTCCGAGGGCAGGTGAGAGCGGACCGGCCCGCGATCCGAACGGGGGCGATCATGGTGGCGGACGGCGGACCGGGCGAGGACCCGGCGGCGGGCGATCTCGACCACGCCGCGGCGGTCTTCGCCGAGGTGCGGCGACGGCTGTTCGGGATCGCCTACCGGATGCTGGGCAGCGTCACCGAGGCCGAGGATCTGGTGCAGGACGTCTGGCTGCGGTGGCAGACCTACGACCACGCCGCCGTGGCCGACCCCGCCGCGTTCCTGGCGACGACCACCACGCGGCTGGCGATCAACGTCCTGCAGTCCGCGCGGGTCCGCCGGGAAAGCTACATCGGTCCCTGGCTGCCCGAACCCGTCGATACCGGCGCCGATCCGTACCTGGGCGCTGAACGCGGCGAAGCGCTCAGCTTCGCGGTCCTGATGCTCCTGGAACGGCTGTCGCCCACCGAACGCGCCGCCTATGTCCTGCGAGAGGCGTTCGAGTATCCCTATCCGCAGATCGCCGGGATCCTCCAGGCCGGGGAGGCGGCGGTCCGGCAGCTGGTCAGCAGGGCCCGCAAGCACCTGCGGTCCGAGCGGCGGGCACCGGTGACCGGCGCCGAGCAGCGCAGGCTGCTGACCGCCTTCGTCGCCGCTGCCCGCGCCGGCGACATGGCCGCTCTGGAGGAACTCCTCGCCGCGGACGCGGTCAGCTACTCCGACGGCGGCGGCGCCGTCCGGGCGTCCCGTTTCCCCGTGGTGGGCGCGGTCCGTGTCGCCAAGTACGTCCGGGCGTTCGCGAACCAGTTCTGGGACGGGGTCGACGTGCAGTGGGCCAACGTGAACGGCCAGTGGGCCGCCCTGCTCCAGCGCGACGACCGGACCTTCACCGTCCTCACCGTCGACGGCACCGACCAGGGCATCGGCCAGGTGCTATGGATGATGAACCCCGCCAAGATCACCGCCGCGAGGGTCGTCACCTGACCTCCCGCGCGACCCGCCACCCCGTTGGGTGGCCGCACCAGGGCCGAGCCGGGGCCGGCCGCCCACAACCTGCCCTGCCGGTCATGGGCGACTGGTACTTCGTGCTGCCGTCCCTCAGGCGGGTTTGCCCATGTCGATCCACCGCTGGAGTTTCTCCAGGTCCGCCTCGGGCCATGCGCCGTCGCATGGCATTCGCCCGCTCAGCAGGGAACCGATGATGGCGTCGGCGTGCTCGGAGACGTCGGCATGATCGAACAGGTCGAAACGGGTCAGCATCGCGGCGCGGTCCTTCGTGCGGAACAGAGGCTTGATGTCCTGCTCGAAGCTGAGTTCGTCGCCCTCAGTGGAGGATGGCACGTCTTGCTCTCCTTTCATGGAAATGGCGGGATCGGTCCCCTGGATAGACCGGACAGCCCGCTTATCCGTGACAGGCTCCGCGCGGACGAGGGTGAGCACGCGCATTTCGATGGGGCCGTCACAGTCCGGGCGGGTCGCCTGTCTTAGCTGGCGACCGGGTGACACCCGGGGCGCGGCGGATCCGTGCTCCGGCGGCCGCCGCGTACCTACTGGAAGGCTGAAAGTGCACGACATGTTCAACGGCAAGGTCGTCCTCGTCACCGGAGCGTCCTCGGGCATCGGCGAGGCCACGGCACTGGCCTTCTCGGCGGAGGGCGCCCGCGTCGCCGCCGGAGCCCGGCGCGCCGGTCGGCTGGAGTCTCTCGCGCGCACGGCGCCGGGCGAGGTCCTGACCCTCGATCTGGACGTGACCGACCAGGAGTCGGTGCGAGCGGCGGTCTCCGCGACCGTCGAGCGCTTCGGCGCCCTGGACGTCCTGGTGAACAACGCCGGCGTGATGCTCAACGGCCCGATCGCGGGTGCGGACACCGCCGAATGGACGCGCATGGTCGAGACCAACCTGCTCGGGTCGATGTACATGGTCCACGCGGCATTGCCGCACCTGCTGAAGGCCAAGGGCACCATCGTGCAGATCTCCTCGACCTCGGGCCGGGTCGCGTCGGCCTACAGCGGCGTCTACGGCGCCACGAAGTTCGGCATCACCGCCTTCTCCGAGGCGCTGCGGCAGGAGGTCACGGCCCAGGGCGTTCGCGTGGTGGTCGTCGAGCCCGGCTTCGTCGCGACCGAGCTGATCAGCCACAACACAGATCCCACGATGCGGGCCCTCGCACGGGACATGGCCGCCGCCATGCGCACCCTGCAGCCCGAGGACATCGCCAACGCCGTCGTGTACGCGGTCACCCAGCCCGAGCACGTCGCTGTCAACGAGATCCTCGTCCGCCCGACCGACCAGACCAGGTAGGAGAGCGATCTCAAACGGCCGGGTCCCGGGGGCGGTGCTCCTGTACCTGACGGTCAAGGCCACGGCCCGGTTCTGGGACGCCTACACCACCCGCCGGAGGCAGTGGTCGCCTCCATCCTCGACGCCGCCGGTCTTACAGGTAGGCCCGTCTGAATCGTGCCGCCGCCGCGGCGCCGAAGGGGTCACAACTCGGCGAGCTGTCCGGTCTTAGCTGGCAACGGTGAAGAGGTGAGGACGACATGCCCACGATCCGGACGGCCGGCGGCCGCGGCGTTGATGACGGTCGCCCATGACCGGCCCGGACGCCAGCGCCCTCGCCTCGCTCGCGGAGATGCTCGATGAACGGCGGCACCTGGTGGACATCGCCACCTGGATGTTCGGCTCCGCCGCCGCGGCCGAGGAGATCGTCCAGGAGACCTACCGTCGCTGGTACGTCCTCGACGACCGCGAACGCGCCGCCATCGCGTTGCCCCGGGCCTGGCTGACCCGGGTGGCGGGGGGCATCTGCCTGGAACTGATCGCCTCCACCGCCGCGGCCGTCCCCAGCGATCCGGCCCTCCCGAGTCCGGTTCGCCGTCCGGCCCCGTCGAGCACGCCCGGCCTCGCCGACGGCCGGGCGCGGCCCGGACGGGACCTCCCCAGCCGCGCGATGCTGCGAAGGCATGATCGGATCGCGCGGCGGTTCGCGGCGGCCTGCGGCGCGGCGGACACGGCCGCGCTGATGGCCGTCCTCGCCGCCGAAGCGATCGTGGTCAGCGACGGCGGCGGCAAGCTGCGCGCCGCCGTCCATCCGACCCACGGCGCGGACGCCGTGGCCCGGTTCATCACGGCCCTGCTGTCGGGCCGCCCCCGTACCGCCGTGACCGTCGGCTCGGTCAACGGCCGCACCGGCCTCGTCCTGCGCCGCGAAGGACGGACGGTGGCGGTGGTCAGCGTGAGCACGGCGGGCGACGAGGTCACCGCCGTCTGGATCGTGCTGAACCCCGCCAAACTGGGCGGCTGGCATCGACCCTGACCTGCGGGGCTCGGCCAGGCTTGAGGGGGCTCGCGGGGCAGATCGAGGGCACGGATCACACTGCCGCCGACCCGCGCCGACCACCGTGATGACGAAGGGGCCCCGGAAAGCGCCGTTAGCTGGGCCAGCATCGACGCCATCTGGTCCTACAAGACCAGCGAACTCGTGACCGCAACGCGCGCAGATCACCACCCACGGCGGCATCTCCGTCGAACTCGACATGGTCCACCCCTGGCGGCCGCACCCGTGATGCGCATGGACGGCCTAGGAGGCGGCTCTGTGCCAGTTGGAGCGGCGGCAGCTAGACGAGGCCCAGTGCGGCGGGCAGGTCCAGAGCCGTTGGTTGCCAGCCGGGGTCGGTCTCCTGCTGGGCAATGTCGAGGAGCAGCGTGGATAGCGCCTGCCTGTTTGAGGCCGAAGTGGTGTTGAGGTGCGCGGCTATTGGTTCCAGGAGGGCTGTCGCGACGTCGGGGTCGATGTCATCGTCCTCGGCGAGGTCGATCGAGACGATCAAGTCCATGAGGGTCTTGGCGAGTATTCGTTCGAGCTCGGTCATGGGCCTGCCTCATAGCTGGGGGGTGTTGCAGGGGGTGATTCGTTCATGGTGCCAGTCCGGGCAGCGCTGCTGGTCACGGTGTCGATGGCCACTCGTAGCGGTGTTACTGCCCAACCGAGCAGCGATTCGCGATCGCGATCGCGGCGATCGTACTCATGCCCCGCTCGGCCAAGAGGGCTTGAACGGCCTCCATCCCTTCGTTCCCCAGCACGGGACGGCACTCCTCGACCAGCGTGGTCCAACGCGCCGCTTGCCCGGCCGACAGCCCGTCGTTGATGCGGTCGAGGAAGGTGGGGAACGCTTCGCCGTCTTGCGGATGCAGCACGTGGAAGCCGTCGCGGTAGATGGACAGGCGCCCGATGTGGTCGCCGAGCACGTGCACGGCGACATCTTTGACGCTCCATCCGGGGCAGATCGTCGGCTTGGCCCACTCGTCGGCGTCGAGTCGGCGCAGCAGGTCGATGAACGCGACCTGTTGCTCGGCGGGCACGGGCCGGACGTTGATGGGCGTTCCCAACCAGGAGGTGTCGGTCATCGTGTCCTCTCAGTGTTCTGCGCTGCTGATGCGCCGGGCGACGGTGGCGGCGTAGCTGGTCCAGTCCCCGGCGCAGGCGCTTTGCCAGGTGACGGCGACAGCGATGTGGATGCCGAGCCATCCGGGCGAGCACCGCGGCGGGCAGTTCGGTGGCGAGCTGGAACAGGGCGGCGGAGCGAGCTCGGCCAGCGTGGATGCCGAACTCGCGGAGTCGTTCGGCCATGCGAAAGGCGCTGATGGGCTGGCCGGGTTGCCCGCCGGGGAACAGCCAGAGGGAAGTTCCCGGGTCGCCGATGGCGGCGTGCCCGTGCCGGGCCGCGGCGACCTGCCTGGCCAGAATGTCGAGGGGGTCGGGAAGCACAACGGGCTCGAGGCCGAGACGCAGCCGTACCTCGCGATCGCTGGTGTGGACGTGCCGCCGCGGTTCGGGTGGCCGCCCCTATGTGTGGCGGGATGTAGCAGACACTGGTGATGGACTGTCGGTGGCATTCCCAGCAGGTGTACGTGCGATGGCCCCACATGCCTCGCCGGCGGGCATCGATCGCTGCCGGACACTGGCAGGGCGACCAGCCGACGAGGACGTGACCAGGGCCGAGCCAGTGCCCATACGGGCAGCCGCTCGGTGGTCGGTCGATCTCGCCCCTTTCCACAAGCTCAGGCTAGTCGAACACGTTTTCGGTTCCGGTGCAGGTGTGAACAGGGGCGAGTATCAGCTCACGGCGCCAGGATGCGCCGGGCGAGCACGGCGTGTCGGCTCGCGGTGGTGGAGGAGACTTTGAGGACCATGGCCAGGTGCAGTGGGTCCGGCGCCGTGGTCAACGCTTCGTGCAGCAGCCGGTCGCGTTCCAGATCGACCCCGCGCTGGCATTGATCGCAAGGGAGCGATGGGTGACGGTCAGCGGATCGAGTCCGCCGGTGATGTCGGTTGCGGTGATCTCCCGCAGATGGCGCCTCAATCGTGATCTATGGGCCGGGCGGGTCACGCCGACCAGGTTCTGCTGTCCTGGCTGTACCGGATCAGGTGCTGGGCGAATTGGCGGCGTTCGGCGGGGTCCCAGGCGGCGGTGATGTGGGTGAAGGCCTCTGACTGGTCGGTGGCGTAGCGGCGGCGCTCGGCTTCGCCGGTGTCGGTGAGTTCGAGGACGGTGCGTCGGCCGTCAGCCTGGGAGGCGGCCCGGCGGAGCAGGCCATCGGCGATCAGCGCGGCGATGCTGCGGCTGGCGACGGGCTGGCTGACGCCCATCTCGCTGGCGATGCCGCCGACCGTCATCTCGCCGGGGGCGTCGGCGACGATGTTCAGGATCATGTTGCGGGTGAGGTCCCCCCGGCCGGCGGAGGTGCGGCGTCGCAGGCGCGACAGGGCGGGCCCCACCTGGAGGAGGAGGGCACTGTCGTCGGGTTCCGAAGGCGGCGGCGAGCTGGACATGTCCTCATTCTAAAGGATGGTCTTACCAACTACATGTCCATGCCTTGGTGCAACTACATATCTTTTGCTATACGTTAGAGGGAGTGCTGACCTGCAGAAACGAGGATGACCATGAGTGTGACTGCCATCACCGGTGCCAGGGTTTTCGACGGGGAGAAGTCTCTGGGCGTGACGACGGTGCTGATCGACGACGGGCGGATCGTCGGTGTCGGCGGGGAGGCCCCCACAGGAGCGGAGATCGTCGACGGCAGTGGTGCGACGCTGCTGCCGGGATTGATCGACGCGCATGTCCACACCAGCCCGCCGTCCCTGGCGATGGCGCTGCGGTTCGGGGTGACGACCGAGCTGGAGATGCAGGGCACCAATACCCGTGACAGGCGTGCCCGCGCCGGTGAGGATGACACGCTCGCCGATGTCCGTTCCGCCGGCTTCGGGCTCACCCCGCCTGGCGGGCATCCCAGTGAGCTGTTCCCGCCGGATTTCAAGCGCCCGGGTGCAGGCGGCCCCGAGGGCGGCAAGCCCGCCGGTGAGCCGCCGTATCAGCCGGACGCCACCAGCCCGGAGGCGGCCGTCGCGTCGGTCCGGCAGCTGGTGGCCCGCGGTTCGGACTACGTCAAGTTCATGATCGACGACGGCAGCGTCGAGGGGCACCCTGGCCTGCCGATGCTCGATCAGGCCACGTTGAACGCGGGCGTGGCCGAGGCCAAGAAGTACGGGCTGCTCACCATCGCGCACGCCCTGACCATCGACGCCACCAGGATGGCGATGGAAGCGGGCATCGACGGCCTGGCGCACGTGTTCGTGGAGCCCTGCACCGAGGAGATCCTCGCCATGATCAAGGACGCGGATGCGTTCGTCGTGCCCTGCGCGGTCCTCAACGCCTCTCTGATGGGCCACACGGGCAGCGATCTGGCCGACGATCCTAGGGTGGCCTCCCGCCTGGATGAGGGCTGGGACAAGACGCTGCGTTCCAGCTTCAACTGCTACCCCCAGGGCGACATCCAGGACGTCCTGGACACCATCAAGATCTTCCACGACGCCGGCATCGACCTGTTGGCGGGCACCGACGTGTCCGTACCCGTACCGTTCCTGGGCGGCCTCGCACACGGCGCCAGCCTGCACCACGAACTGCAGTTCCTGGTGCGGGCCGGGCTCACCCCCGCCCACGCGCTGCGCGCGGCGACCGCCACCACCGCCCGCCGGTTCGCCCTGGCCGACCGCGGCCGGATCGCCGACGGCCTGCGCGCCGACCTGCTCCTGGTCGACGGCGACCCCACCACGACCATCGCCGACACCCTCAGCACCCGCGCGATCTGGCGCCGAGGCAACCGCGTCGCCGCCTGACGCCCGGGACACTGCCGACCAGCCGCTCCAGCACCGACACCCCCGGGAGCAGCACCCGATGCCGCCGCAACCACCCCGCCGCCTGCTCGAACAGCGCCGTCGGCCCCTCCGAGTGCGTCCACGTCCGCCCATGCAGGAACGTCAGGAACCGCTTCGCCAGAACGCGCTCCTGCCACGACTCACGATCCTCGAACACCCGGTAGCCGTAGGCATCGCGGATCATCCACGCGTGGTCGTAGGCCGTCTGCGGGCGCACGACGTACCGCTTCACCTGGGAGGGATCGCCGATCTCCAGCTGCCCCGCCAGATAGTCGACCACCGGCCACGGCACCGCCAAGTGGATCCTCCAGGAACAAGCCCTTGTACCGGACCGTCCCGATCTGAAGAGCGGAGCTTATCTGGAGTCGCCCGAACGCCCGACGCTTTCACCTGCGGTTGTGCCTTGCAGACGAGGTCCGGAAGGCAGATGTCGGTGGCACGAAGGCGCCATCTTCGTGGTCAGGAACTGTCACTCAAGCGTTGTCCGCGGGGGCGGCGTGGCCTCAGACGTAGTCGCGCCAGAACGGCACGGTGGCTTGAGGCGCCCAGTCTTCGGGGCGCTCGGGCCGAGGTTCTTCGAATTCCTGGCTGATGTAGTCGAGCAGGTCGGCGCCGTAGTAGATGATGTCGCTGCCCCAGATCGACAAGACCGGGTGGCCGAAGGTGCCGTGGCCTGCGGGCAAGAATCTGTGCCCATAGACGGGGATCATCTTCGGCACCTCGGCCAGTTGCGATCGTGCCAGGTCGACGGCCGCTTCGCTGGAATCCGGCCGTTCGCCCCAGGCGGGTTGCCAGTGCCCGTGCTGGACGTCCTGGAGCAGGAAGTCGATCGGCCAGTTGAGGTGTCGGCGGAGTTCGTCGGGGTCGCTGTTGCGCCAGTCCGGCCATGGTCTTTCCCACGCGTAGCTGGTGCCCGGCTTCTCTTCCCTGGGTTCGTGGACGGGCAGTCCGGCGGCGAGGAAGGCGCGGTGGTCGTTGGCGAACTCAAATCCGTACTCGTGCTCGATGCGAGTGAACTCTGCTTCGGTCAAGCCTCCCTGGACCAGCCAGCTGCCCGGCGGCGTGCAATTCCTCCAGCAACAGGCGGTGCAGCCGCTCCCACACGGCCGGCCTGGTGCCACTCGGCCAACCGCCGCCAGCACGTCATCCCCGACCCGAACCCCAGCTCCTGCGGCAGGAACTCCCACCGGATCCCTGTGTGCAGCACGAACAAGATCCCGCACAACACCTTGCGGTCGTCCAACCGCCTGCGGCCAGTGTGGCGTTTGCGGCACTCGATCTTCGGCAGCAGCGGCTCGACCCGCTCCCACAGACTGTCGGGCACGATCCACGGGGGTAGCTCACCCTTAAGCACCCGCCCACATCACACCCCAAAATCACTACCTGTCGCGCCACATGCACATTTTGTTATGAGCTCTTAGGCTTCATCGTCCGGGTCGTCCAGACGGTCTTTCCGCAGGAGTCGGCCGACCGGCTGGAGTGGTGGCTCGACCGTCGCCGCCACCAGCGGCTGGCCGCCCGCACAAGCGCGGTCGGCGCGCCCGCAGCGCAGGGATGCCGCAGCGACTGCTGCCGGAAAGCGCAGGTCCAGGAGGCGGACCGCACGACCCCCGATTCTTAAACCGGTGGAAGGCGGTGTTCTTCTCGATCAACGCCGAGGCCCGCCGGGCCACGCCCCCACGCGACGGTGATGCCGGCCCCGCACCACCATCGGGCCCAGGACGGGCGCGGCCCAGCGCCGCGCACCCGGTCCACTCCCGCGCCAGCGCATGGACTTCCTATTGCTCCTGCCGCACCGCGCCCGCGTCGTGATCGAGTGCGACGGCAAGCAGCACTACGCCGACTTCGACGGCCGCACCGACCCCCGCCGGTACGCCGCGATGATGGCTGAAGACCGCGACCTTCGTCTGAAGGGGTACGAGGTGTACCGATTCGGTGGCGCCGACCTCACCGACGATCAGGCCACCGAACAGCTACTCAGCGCGTTCTTCGACCGTCTACATGAACGTCACCGCCAATAGCTCGCAGCGCCCTCATTGTCTGGATCCCGGCTCGTCATCACCACCGGCAAGAAGAAAGGCCAGCACCCCTCGGCCGCCACCGTGATGCGCATGCTCCGCGAACACGACCAACGGGCAGCGACGATGGCCGATCCCTGACCGTCACCATTAGTCACCACAACTACGCACAGCTACTTTTCACTTGGCCGCACCGACCCGAGCGGAGGGCCAGCGAGCGAGCTGCTCGACGTCGGCAGGGTCGATCTCGCTGACGAGCTCGGGTCCCACATCCACCATCACCACGGCGCACTCTGCTCCGGTCAGATCCCGTGTTTCCACGGTAGGGCGCGCACCGGGGCGGGGGCCTGCGATTCCCAGCATGGCCTGGGCTCAGACGCAGACGGCCAGCCGCGCGGATGTCCGGCCGCAGACGATGAGCTCCGGCCTGCGGCCGGACTCCTCCTTTTCCTTCCGACCCGAGGCCGGACGGTACGCGGGCCGCAGAACCCGTCAAGGGCGCCTACGGCGTCGCTACGCGGTGGCCTACGGCCACCCTTGACAGAACCATGCCTGATGATCGCGTCCATCGCCCATCGGTGTTCAACCGGCTTGTGTCCGCTTGCGGCGGGCGCCGACTGGCGGGACCTCCTGCGCGGTCAGGGCGCCGGGAGTCTGCGGACGGCCACGCCGATGAACCGGTCGGCGGGGACGAATCCGTAGTCGCGGGAATCCCAGCTGGTGGGCGCGTTGTCGCCCAGCACGACGAGGGCACCCGGCGGCACGGTCGTCTCCCGCGTCTCCCGCAGGCACGGCACCCGGTCCACCGGGACGGGATCACCGGCCACCGCGATCGCCCGCTTGACGAGCAGGAGCCCGTCCGGGTGGACCCGCATGACCGGGGTCTCCTCGTCCGGGGCGGGGGCATCGGGGGGCGGCGCGTCCAGCGTCGGCGGCTGGATCCGCACCACCACGATCTGGCCCGCGCGCACCCGCCGGGTCCGGCGGACGAGGAGCCGGTCGCCGGAGTGGAGCGTCGGCTCCATGCTGGGTCCGTCGACCGTGGTGATCAGGTACCGCAGGCGCACCCAGCCGGTGAGGGCGCCGGACACCAGGAGCACGCCTGCCGCGGCGGCGAGCCACATCATCCGATGTCCTCGGAAGGCCGCGGAGCCTCCTGGTATCCGGCCGCCTGCAGCCGGAACAGGCGGGCGTAGTGGCCGCCCGCCGCCAGCAGCGTCTCGTGCGTGCCGAGCTCGGCCACGCGCCCGCCGTCGAGGATCGCGATGAGCCCGGCGTCCCGTACGGCGCTGAGCCGATGCGAGATCAGCAGGCTGGTCCCGCCGGACCGGTGGAGGCGCATCTGGGCGTGGACCTCGTGCTCGGCCTCGGGGTCGAGACCGGAGCTGGGCTCGTCCAGGATCATCAGGTCCCGGCCGTCGCGGACGAAGGCACGGGCCAGAGCGAGGCGCTGCACGCCCCCGCGCACGCGGGCACCAGCGCGGGGACGGACCTGGCGAAGCCGTCAAAGCCGCGGAGTTTGGACACGGCCGACACGGCGAAGACCAGCCCGATCAGGCAGGCGCAGCCGATCCGCACGAGTTCCATCCGCACTCCTCAGGGGGACCCGCACGGGCGGCATCAAGCCGCCGCCCGTGCAGGGGAGGCTCACGGCGATCCGCAAGCACCGATGACGTAGTGGCGGCACTGGCCGTCGCAGCAGGTCTTGCGGTAGTACAGGCCGCCGGAGCAGTAGTAGTAGTTCTTGCAGGCGGCGGACGCGGTGGCCTTGGGGGCCACGCGCGCCAGCAGGCGGTCGACGAGACGGGTCATGCGTGTCTCCTCTCCCCCGGCCGTCGGAGGCCGTGGGCAGCGATCATGATTCGGACCAACCGGATTACAGCACACTGAGGCCGCGATTGCCCCAAAATGATCATTTCTTTCGCTGGCGTGTTCGGCCCGGCCAGGCCAAGTCTGCGGCCCACCGCTTTCCTCCCATGCGACCCACACGCCGGTCACGCCGTCGCGCGTCCGTGGGTTTCCGCACACCATGCCTGTGGCGCGGGGGTGATGGAGATCCTCCACGATGTCGCCGTCCGTTGGCTCGTACTTGACGTAGCTGGCCGCCCCGCATCTACCCGGGCACGATGACCGGCTCGCCCCACATCGCGTATGGTCCGCCGACCATGTCGGCGTACCCCAACGGAAAGCGCCGACTCGCACCGGGCCGCAAGATTCTCAAGGCAGCCAACATGGCTTTCGCCGCCGACCTCGACCGGCCCCGGATGGCACACCCAGGATGACACGAGATCGCGCCGTGGATAAGGCTCTGACCTGCGGAAAGTTGGGGTGGGCGATACTGGGTTCGAACCAGTGGCCTCTTCGGTGTGAACACGATCAGTCGACCCCAGGAGAAGCCGCCTCTCGACATCGCCGCAGTTCAGGCAGCTTCCTTCGCTACTCCACGGCGCGTCTCAGGGCAGATCAAGTCTGTTCGGATCTCCCGCGAATAATACCCTGCCCTCATCATGGCGCGTGACTCACGGTAGCCGGGAGGCCGTCCGACTCGTAACACAGCCGACCGACCGCGCAAGGCGGCTGGACGACCTCTGCGGGCGCCCCGCCGCTCCCGGTGCCGGACCTGGCGCGTCGTGGCCAGCCCGGCGGCGCCCTCCTCTGCTCGGTGCCGAACTGTGGTCGCCCGGCTCGGGCTGCCGCGGCGGGCAGCCGCGGCCCCGTCAGCGGCGCCGCTAGATCGAACCCACCGCTGGAATTCTCATGAGGGGCGCCGCCTAGGGCGAACACGAGGCACTCGACTACTTGGCGCGCCACCCCTATATCGCTGTCCAGACCCTCAGTGCCAGTCGCGGTGTAGGCGTCACCCGCTGACCTGCCTCCTGCCGTCGCTGGTCTGCGCTGTTCCGTCCGAAGACCCAGCGGTGGGCGAAGAACACGATCGTGAGGAACCCGTTGGGCGCCTCTACCCCCACCCTCCATGGATGATCCCCGCCACCTTCGGTTCGGAGGGGTGGACGACCAGGCCGGTCTCCTCTTTCAGTTCCCGGGCTGCGGTGGCGGTCACGACTTCGCCCTTGTCGGCCTTGCCGATGGGGAGGTTCCAGTGCCGTGGAGCGAATCTGGCGTCGGGGCCGCGCTGGAGCAGCAGTACCTGTCCTTTGGCCTGGTCGTGAACGATGACGGCGGCGACGAGCAGGTTGTGGGAGTCCGGTGCCGGAGGCAGGGCGGATTCGGTCACGAAGACGATCCTCTCAAACGGGCGCGTGCTGGATCCGCTGCTCCAGCACGCCGGTGCCCGGCACGCCACGACGCCGGTAGAGCGTGAAGGTATGCCGGATCGAGGCGAACGCCGACCGGGTGCGCGCCGAGTCCATTCCCTCGGCGAGGTCGAGCGCGCGGCTCCATGCCGCGACCGCTTCGTCGGCGCGCTTGGGCCGCGAGGCAATCGCCCAGGTCCATGTGGGTGAGCAGGTGGACGCGCGGGAAGGCCGCGGGATCCCAGGAGGTGAAGGCCGCCCGGTACCGGACCTCGGTACCGGCATGGTCGCCGATCTCGGTCAGCGTCCTGGCGGTGTGGGAGTCGACCGTTCCGGCGGCGGGGCCCATGAGCAGGGAGTAGGTGGGTTGAGGTACGTCGTCGCGGGTGAGGGCATCTTCGGCGGCGAGCGGGGCGCGGGCGGGCTCGGGGCTTGTCGCCGAGGGCGGCGTGGGCGCGAGCGTGGGTGATGTGCAGGAGGGTCTTGGTGGCGCCGTCGGCGTGGCCGGCAGCGCGTGCCAGGGCGGCCTGAACGAGTAAGGCGGGCCGGATGATCTGCGCGGCGGGTCGGCGTCTTGCGCCGAGGCGATTCTGCCCGGCACTCGGCCGAGCAGGGCCACCAGGCGGGCGCGCCTCCAGCTCATCTGACGCCCGACTGTTAATGCGAACGATTTCGCGTTACCCTGTGTCACAACGCACAGGAAGGAGTGCCGCATGGAGGCGAAGCCGCGCGCGACGGGGGCCGTGCGCCCCGGCGGCCGGACGGCGCGCACCCGTGCGGCGGTGCTGGCCGCGACCCAGGGCGAACTGGAGGCCTGCGGATACGCAGGACTCACCCTGGAGAAGGTCGCCGAGCATTCGGGCGTGCATCTGGCCACGCTGTACCGGCGATGGCGGACGGTCGAGGGACTCGTCGTCGACCTGCTGGGCGAAATGGGCAAGACCGAGATCCCGATACCCGACACCGGCTCGTTCAAGCACGACCTGCGGGCGCTCGCGCTGGCCATCGCCGCCCTCTACCAGCAGCCCAGGGCCCGGGCGCTCGTCGAGGGCGTCGTGGCCGCCGCCGTCCGGTCCCCCGAGGCGTCCACCGCCTGGGCGACGGTGATCGCCGAGCGCAACCGCCTCGCGTCCCGGATCGTCGAACGGGCCATCGGACGCGGCGAACTGCCACCGGGCACCGACGGCATCGCGATCATCAGCGCCGTCGGCGCCCCCATCTACTACCGCCTGCTCGTCGCCCGCGGGCCGGTGGACGACGAGATCGCCGAGACCGCCGCCGCAGCCGCGCACACCGCCGCCCTCGGCGGCGCCTTCACCCCCGGTGACTCCCCCAGCCCTCCATAAGGCAGCGGCGTACACCCGCCGCACCAGCGAAAGGACCCGCACATGCGCCAGGACATCGAGTTCACCTCAGCCAGGACGACCGAGGTATGCAAGAGCTTCGACGCCGACCGGCGCGCCCGGTTCCACGGCGAGGCGCCGGCCGAGAGGCAGCGCCGATTCGCCGTCCAGGCCTCGCACGAGATGCGCACACCGCTTGCCGCGCTACGACTGGAGTTGGAAGAAGCCCTGACCAACAGGGACGTCGCCGACCCTTTCGCGGCGTTGAAGGAAGCGTTGCAGAGCGTCGAGCGCTTGGAGAACACGGTCATCGCCCTGCTCTGGTCGCTCCAAAGAGACGCTTCGGAGCACCCTTAGGCTGCAGCGGCGGGCGAGGCCGCGGAGGCGACGGTGGCCTGCCGGGTGAGGGCGAGGTAGTCGAAGATCGGGCCCCAGTGGCCGGGGTCGGTCGATGGCTGCGCCACCCTTGACCGAACCCGTCCGCCGCTAGGTACAGGTCTCGACGGGTCGGGGGAAGGAAGGTGGGGGAAGAACAGCGGCTACGCCGCTACCCCAACCAGAGGATGTCGAGGATGCGCAGCGTCTCTGTCTTCTCGTCCACCAGGAGCGTGAGCATGCCTTCGCCGCCGGCACCGAAGAAGGCGTGCCGGACCGCTGTCTGATCTGCCCGTTCCGGTACCGCGTCCCACGGAGCTTCGAGGAGTTGAAGGAGGCGTTCGAGGAGCGGCCCGTTGCGGACCTCCTCGGGGAGTCCGTTCAACTCGTACAGCGCACGGCCGTGGAAGCCGTCGAAGCGGTACGTCACACCTGGCCTTCCCAGCCCGGCGGGGTGTAGCGGACGAAGGTGTCTTCCCGGCCTTGCAGGGCGTCCTGCACAGCCTCTTCGTAGCCGGGACGGGCGTAGGCGATGGCTCGCAGGCGCCAGCGGCGCAGCAACGTCTGTACCTGCTTGAAGCGCGCCAGGTCGTGCGCGGCGTCGAGCGCCTCGTCATACTCGGCCCGGAACTTGTCGCGATGCGACGGCGGGAGCGCATCGAAGATCGCAGCCGGGTCCTCTCCGGGATCCCGCGATGCGGTCGGTTCCTCGGGCTGAGCGGTCATGATGCCAATCTACCCGTGTGCCGCACACGGGGACGGGACTCCCCGCAGGAGCACGAGCAAGATCCGGAGTAGGCACGGAGGATCTTGTGTGAGGTGGCGCGCTGTCGAGGAGTGTGCCCAGGTGGCAGGGCGCGTGGTCGTCGGAGAACCTCGGACTTCTGATCCGACGGTCTCGGGTTCGGGGCCGGCCCGGCACGCCGCGGAATCTAAACACGTCGAAGCAACCCGCCTAAGCCATCTGTCCAATGTGCCGACCCGCCATTCCGGGGATCCTAAATGCGCTCACCGGTATGCCATTTTCCCGGACGGGTGATCGAGCACCTGTGCACACCCGTCCGCGGGCAGAACTGATCCTGAGGAGAGAACACATGCGCAAGGTCGTGCTCTACCATCTGATGTCCCTGGACGGCGTCGCCTACGAGGACGGCGACTGGCTCGCCGACGACGGCCCCCAGCTGGTCACCTACCTCGGCAGAGTCATCGAGTCCCAGGACGACGTGGTGATGGGCCGCCGCACCTATGACTACTGGGCCGGTTACTGGCCGAAGTCGGACTTCGAACCCTTCGCAGGTTTCATCAACGGCACCCGCAAGCACGTCGTCACGTCCACGGCGCTCACTCAGGAGTGGGCGAACAGCACTGCGGTCGCCGCCTCGGCTACCGACCACGTGACGGCCCTGAAGCGCCAGCCCGGCCGCGACATCGGCATCCACGGAAGCATCTTTCTGGCGCGCACGCTGCTGCAGGCCGGGCTCATCGACGAGCTCCGGCTGGTCGTCGCACCCGCAGTGGTCGGCCACGGAACCCGAGTGTTCGAAGGCGAAACTCTCCAGCAATGGAGACTGCGCGACCTGGAACGAGACACAAACGGGACCCTGTTCCTCGACTACAGCCGTACCGCCTGAGACCCGTTCCTCGGCCCGAACATACGGTCGGAAGGCTCACCTCCGCTCTGACTAACGCCCGCTCGTTGATTTCAACGGAGGTTTCCTTCCGTCCGGCTCGTGCGTCTCCGGGTTTTGGGGGGTGCTGACGGGTGCAGGGCGACGATGTAGGACTGGGCGCCGGAGACGCGGACACCTTGGACGTGGACCGGGGTGAGGCCGTGCCGGATGGCGTCGGTCAGGGTCTCGGTGGTGGGCAGAAGGAGCAGGGCCCTGCCGTCCGGGGCCAGGACGCGGCGAAGCTCTGTCCACCAGCGGAACGGAGAGTCGGCGAGCAGCCCGCGGGGGTGGACCTGGGCGCCCCAGGGCGGGTTGCACAGGACGCGGTCGACACTGGCGTCGGGGATGGGGAGACGGCCGGCGTCGCCACGGTCTACGCGGACGGGCACGGCGGCGGCGTTCGCCCGTGCCGTCGCGACGGCGTCGGGAGACAGGTCGAAGCCGTACAGGCGGGCGCCGGGACGGGCGAGCGCGGCCTCGATCAGCAGGGTTCCGGCGCCGCAGCACGGGTCAAGGACGGTGTGGTCCGGGCGGATTCCGGCCAGTACGGCCATGGCCGCGGCCAGCGGCGGGTGCAGGGTGCCCCGGATCGACCGTTGCTTGTAGGCGCGGCGGTGCAACGGCCGGTCGCCGACCCGCAACATGAGCGTGGCGTGCGCGCCGTCCAGGGTCAGCCGCCACCCCCAGTACCCCGGCGGAGGCGCGGCGCCTGTACGCCGCGAGTGGTAGGGGACGCCGAGCCGCTCGGCCAGAGCCGTGCCCACGACATCCTCGGCGTCGTACCGGGTGAAGGTGCGCCGCCCGAGGAAGGAGGCGGAGACTTCGATGCCCGGCATATCGGTCGCCCCCCGCGTCAGTGCGCGGCGCAGGCGCAGCAGCAGGTCGGTGTCGGCCAGGGCGGCGAGCCCGGTGAGGGCTGTCAGGTCCTGCTTCGTCGTACCGAAGTCGGGCCGTCGCGCGGCCTGCAGGAACAGGTCGTCGGCCGTGCGCAGCTCCGGGATCGGCTCCGGCCTCGACGAGCGGAGACGGAAGTGGACCTCGCGATGACCGAGGCGGGTGACGGAGCCGAGCCCCGACTCCAGAACCTCGGCGGCGACCTCGGGCTCCAGGCCGCGTATGCAGCGGGCGACCAGGCGGGTGCGCGAAATGCGCATAGTGATCGTTCTTCTCCCACGTCAGCACCCGGGACGGCGCTCCGCCGTCCCGCCTCGCCGGCAACGGGTGATCCGCGCTTCGCCGGCGGCGTGCTAACGCAGGTGGAAGAAGAACGTCATGGGCGACAGTGTAGGCCTCTCCCACGTCCGCCTGGAGGTCGAAGGCGTTCCGGAGCTCCTGGAGAAGGTCGGGGTGATCGGTACCGAAGGCGGCCGCCGCAGCCCAGAGGGCGTCGAGCGATGCCTGCAGCGGGTCTGCGTCGAGGGCTCCGAACAGTGCGGGTACGGCGGCGGCCTTCTCGGAGAAGTTGTGGATCTCCCCACCGGGAAGTGTGACCGTCGAGCTCGGCACCCGCTCGTCGACCCACAGTCTCGCCCAGACCCGTTCCATGTCATCGAAGGGCGGCGGCAGGCGCTGTCCCCGGTCCAGTGCGTCCAGGGTGGGGGCGGTCCAAACGATGCTCGCCAGACCGGTCACGGCGTAGGCCCGTCGCGCCACCCATTGGGCGATCTCGCGCTGGACCTCCTGGTCGGCCTCGGCTACCGCCTTGCTCACGTCGCGGTCGAGCTGGGCCATGGCCCGCGCGTTACCCGACACGCGCCGGAGCCGCTCGCCGGGCAGGCGTCCGCCCCATGATCGCCTCTCGTCACGCAGCCTGACACTGAACCGGCTGTCCGCGCTGCAGCTGGACGACGCGGACCCGCTCGCGCCGGTGACGCCCTACCTCGGTCGGCTCGTCCAGGGCCCGGCCGAGCCGCCGCCGCTGGACGACGTCCTGGCGGCGGTGCGGAGGCGGAGCCGAGACGTCGACCAGGTGCTGATGATCCTCTGCGGGAGCGCGCTCGCGCTGGGCCAGGACGCCGACGCCTACGAGCTGGCGACCGCACTCGTCAGCCGGTCACCGTTCCCGGGGCGGTGCCGGACGGCTGCCGACGGCGCTGTTCTTCGTGGCCGAGGCCGAGGTGTTCACCGGACGGCACCTGGACGCGCTCGCCACTGGCACCGAGGCCCTGGGCCTCGCACGCGACACTGGGCAGCGGCAGTGGGTCAGCCAGTTCGGCAGTATCCTCACCTACCTCGACGCGGCCAGAGGCGACGAAGCGGAGTGCCTCCGCAACGCGGAGGTGGGACTGGGGGCCGCCACCGCCGGGGGCCGTATCCCCCGGCGCGCCATGGGCGCACTGGTCGCTCGGGCTGCTGGACCTCGGCCTCGGGCGCGCCGAGGCGGCACTCGCCCGCTTCGAGCGCCTGACCCGCGAACCGATGCGCCATCACATCTGCGCCACCCGTTCCACCCCCGACCTGGTCGAATCGGCGGTACGGGCGGGATCGCCGGAACGCGCCGCCGAACCCCTGGCGCGTTTCGAGCGGTGGGCCGGGTCCGTCCGGCAGCCCTGGGCCGACGCGCTCGTGCTGCGCTGCCACAGGTTGCTGGCCGCGGACGACCAGGCCGAGGCCCACTACACCGCCGCCTTGCGACTGCACGACCAGGACGGCCGCGCGCTGGAGTACGCCAGGACCGCGGTGCTCTACGGTGAATGGCTGCGCAGGGCCCGGCGCAAGGCCGAGGCGCGCAGGTGGCTGCAGGACGCGCTGGAGGTCTTCGAACGGCTCGGCATGCGGCCGTGGTCCGAGCGCGCCCGCGGTTAGCTGACCGCGACCGGCGCGCCTGGCCGGGCCTCGAAGCCCGCGGGGGGCGCGGCGGCCGCCCTCGGGATACACGGTGGCGGTGACGGCCTTGCGGGTCTTGGCGAGGTAGCGGACGGCTCGTTCGAGCATGATAACCGGCGCGTCGGCACCCAGCAGGACGTCCCGGCATGCGCCGATGACCGCCAAGCCTGAGCCGGTGAATGCCGTGCCGTACCAGCGGGCCTTCCCGGGAATCCAGGTGACCTGCTACCTGCACCCGGCCAGAAGCAGGGCGCGGGCCCCTGCACACCGGCCTGTCGGGCATGCCGCGAGGCAGATTCCGGCCCACCCCGGCTCGTGGTTCCTGAACGGTCATGCGGCGAGCACTCAGCCCGACTTCGACCGCGCAGAGTGACTGGTAGCACGGTCTTCTTGTGGCCTCGTTCGCGGTGGGAGAAGGGTGATCTCCCAAATTCCTCCCGCCGGGCCACCAGTGGCCGCCCCCGGAGTCCAAGAGGCCGCCCCGCGGGAGCGAGGTCGCGCCTGCCGACTCGAATCCCGTGACCTCTTCGGAGCTGCGACAACGCCAAAGAGGCCTGCTCTTCATCCGAGCAAGCCTCTGACCTGGCAAAACGTGGGCGATACTGGGTTCGAACCAGTGGCCTCTTCGGTGTGAAGCAAAGCAGGAAAGTCGATCTAGGTCGATCCGAGTCGAACGGGGAGCCTCTCACCTGCACAAACGCCCTGACTACGTTGCGTTGAGTCGATCGGTGCCTGACTGCGGTGGCTCCCGAAACTGGCTCCCACAGCTCTCCGACTGCGGGAGATGAACACGCGTGCCTTTCGCCAGCCGATGAGGTACTTCCGAGCACGCTGATCGCTGAGCCATGCGATCGTTACGATTCCCAAGGACCACGTGGCACTGCTGCGGCCGCAGCACCAGCCCGAGGGGGCGCCCCGCACGACGCTTCAGCCCAGCGAGTCAGCTCAATTACCTATATGCGCATCGATACAAGGTAATCGACAGGCAAGCCGAGGTCTTCAGCTAGCACCTTTAGTGGATCATGCGTCCCCGAAGGCACGAAAAAATATACGCCAGGGCGAGGGTAATCATAGTGGTGCTCCAATGCGTACCACACCCCTGAATCATCGCCACGAGCACTTGCATGCGCGACTGGCCCTGGAGCCTCCCACTCTACATTTTCTTCGAAGTCAACCTCCCAACGAGCCGAGAAGTCGCGCCAAGGAATGGGAACTAGAGCAACCATTTTCCAGTCGCACCGCGGAAGCTCTCGGTTAGGAATTGAAGTGAGACCCATTTGATCATTCCCGAAACTTCATTCCCCAAGGGCGAACCTTGAGATGATGACATCGATCTGGGCGAATTCACCGTCGATCGATTCGACAACCCCCTCGTTGCCGACATGCCACTGAACGTACGCTAGGCCAGGCTTCAGTCTGCCTGCGCGCGTCCAGGCCCACTCCGAGGGAACCGCTTCAGTGTAGAACTCGACTCCCACTGCCCCTTCGGGTAGTGGGCCAGGGTATGCCTGAACCGCTGGCCGCGATCCACCACGTGCGGTCCTGCCCCAAACTTGACCGGTGTCGGCGATCTGCTGAATTCCCTCGACTGTCTGGGACCTGGATTTCACCCTGTGGTAGGGGCCAGAGATCTTGCAGGGGTCGGTGTTGTGAACCAGGACCGCTGTCGCGCCTGCGAGCGCGTAGAACGTATGGTCGGCGCCGACGGTGAGGTTGTGGACCCGCTGGTGCTGGGTCCAGGTTCTGAGCGCGGTGAGTTGGACATAAGTGCCTACGCTGGTGCGGAGCCACATACCGGGCTTGAGCTCGCCTGCGTTGATCCATTTGTCGGCTGCGGGCACCCAGAAGGGGTGGCCCAAGGTGGCGACCAGGACGCCGGTCTCGTGGCCGCGCTTGCCGTCGGTGTCGACGGTGAGCTCGACCAGGTGTTTGGTCCCGTTGCCGGTGATCGTGGCGAGGACCGGTCGCGCTGACGTCTTGCCGGTAGTCGGGTCAGTGGCCAGTACCTTGTCTCCGAGCCTGATCTTTTCAATCGGCTTGGCGGATCCGTTGGCCATGAGGACAGCGGTCCCCGCTACGAAGCTGTTGCGCGGGCAGCCCGCTCCTCCTCCGACAGGAGCGTCGTCTGCTGCTTTTCCAGCCTTCTTTGCGGCGGCCG
Organism: Actinomadura citrea; assembly: GCF_013409045.1. Taxonomy (NCBI): domain Bacteria; kingdom Bacillati; phylum Actinomycetota; class Actinomycetes; order Streptosporangiales; family Thermomonosporaceae; genus Actinomadura; species Actinomadura citrea. Next base: position 5,625,618 of record NZ_JACCBT010000001.1, read on the forward strand.
GTCTTGTCTTCGCCGCGCTGCCGGCACGGCCTGGGGCGCCGCCCTTCGCCCTGCCGGCGATCTTTTGGACGATCTTCGGGGCGACTCTTCTCAGGACGGGCGCCGCAGCTTTGGCCGCGAGGAGGCCGCTCACGGCGAGGCCGGCGTCTATCGCTGCGCCGGTGAGGCCGGCTTTGAACCCGCCTAGCAGGGTTTGTTGGTCGGATGGCGTGTTCTGGTGGTATGAGACCACTCCGTAGACCCATCCGCCGATGGCGGCGCAGCCGACTACTGCGCTGCCGCCGCTGATGGCGGTGCACAGGCCGCCTGCTGCGATACCGGCGATGGTGGCCTGATGTTTCTTCAGGAAGCCGCCGACCTTGCCGACCTTGCAGCTCCAGCCGCAGGGTTTCTTGACCGGTACTGGGTTAGGGCTCGCGGTGCCGTTGCAGCCGACCCAGCAGCCGCCGCCGCTGGGGGCGCGTGGGGGCGCGAGGTAGACCCCGCCGCCTCCTCCTCTTCTGAAGGAGTTGCGGTGCTGGTTGGCGTTGTCCCAGCGTTCGCGTGGTCCGTCGTTGCCGTAGGCGCTGCCGGGTACTGTGAAGCCGCCGTCACGGTACTGGCCAGTGGGGTCGGCGTGGTCGACCGGGTTGTTACCGGCGTAGGAGTAGCCGTTGGCGGTGAGAGGGTCGCCGCCGCCCGTGACGGGGTCGGCGCTAAGGAAGCGGCCGGTGACCGGGTCGTACTCCCGTGCACCCAGGTGGGTGAGTCCCGTGGTGGTGTCCTTGGTACCGCCGACGTAGCCCTTGTCCATCAGTGTGGGCCACAGACCGATCGGGCTGCTGCGCTCGTTACCGAACGGGGCGAACCGGCGGACGCTCCAGTTGTCCTGGTCGACAGCGTTGACGGTGGTGTCGGCGCTGCCCTGGTAGTCGGGAACGAGGAACTGGACGGTGGAGCTGGAGGTGCCCGTCCGGTAGGCGACGTTCTGACCGGCGTGGCTGTAATAGCGGACCGCGGTGACGGTTCCGCTCGGGGACACCTTCATTTCCTGGCTGGGCAGGTAGAGGGTCTTGCCGTTGGTGTCCTTGCGGATCAGGCGGTTGCCGGCAGCGTCATAGATGTAGCTGGCCAGTTCCTTGCCCGCGTCATCGGTGACCTTGGACAGGTTGCCTTCGACGTCCCAGACCAGTTTCTGGCCGGGGCGGGTGACAGTGTTGCCGACCTTGTCGTAGGTGTACAGGTCGGTGGTCTCGGTGGTCCCGTCGGTTTCGCTGAGCGACTTCAGCGCGTGGGGGCTGTTGGCGCCGTCGTCGCCGAGAGGTGCGGGGTATGTGTAGGTGCGGGTCTTGTCGGCGGTGGGTCCGCCGGTGAAGGCGTGCTGGACTTCCTTGGTGCGGTTGCCGACCTTGTCGCCGTAGTTGCCGGTGGCGTCGTACTGGTAACTGGTCCAGTAGGGGGCCGGGCCGCCGATGGTGGTGGAGGTCGGCGCGGCGTTGCAGTCGGAGTTCGTGGTCGACCAAGCCTCGGAGAGGCGCTGGGCGTAGTCGTAGGTGTAGCACTGGCGGTCGGGCGCCTTGCCGGCGGCGTTGGTCAGGATCGACCTGATCGAGCCGGCATCGGTGTAGTCGTACTTCGTTTCCAGGTCGAAGGTGGCGGTCGAAGACTGGCGCTTGACGGTGGAGCGAGTCAGGCGGTTGGTGGCCGGGTCCCGGTCGAACGTCTGCCAGAGGAACTTGTCCGACACCGCTGCCATGGCCAGCTGGGTGATGTCGCCATGACCGTCGTAGACCGTGTCGGCGACATAGGTGGCCAGGCCGTGTGTCCATTCGGGCAGGCCGTCGTCGTTGTACTCGGTGGTGACGTCTTCGGCGGGCAGTCCTGTGCTGCCTCCGACCGGAGGATAGGAGGTTGTGAGCGGGGAGCCGTTGAAGTTGTAGGACTGCGCGGTGGTGTAGGTCCCGGCGAGCGCGCCTTCGGACGCCGGAATCGTGACGGTCGTCCCCTTGGCGTTGTAAAGCCCGTCATAGCCGGTGATGGCGGTGACGTACTTGTCGTTGCCGATGTGGCGGGTGGAGGTGGCGGGCAGGCCCTTGGCGTATGGGACGGTGTCGTAGGTCATGGAGGTCAGCGGCGTCGTGCCGTTCTTGACCTCCAGTGGACGGCCAAGGTTGTCGTAGCTGTAGCCGAGCGTGGTGCCGCGAGCGTCCTTGGCGGTGCTGACCTGGTCGAAGAAGTCGTAGGTGACGATCGAGGTGCCCTTGTCAGGACTGCTGCCGGTGACCGGGCGGCCCTGGACGTCGTAGGTGGTCTTCCACAGATTGCCTGCGGCGTCGCGGGCCTCGGCCGGACGTCCCGCCCCGTCGTAGGCGACGGTGGACGCCAGGTAGGGGCCGGTCAGGTTGGTGGTCTTGTACTGGCGCGTCTCCACCGTCCGGCCCAGAGCGTCGGTGAGTGTGGCCGAGGGCATCGCCCCTGAGGGTGGGATGACCGTGCTGCGCTCACCGTCGTACTGGTTGGCGGTCGTCCACTTCTTGGTAGAGAAGCTGTAGAGCGTGGTGGTGAGGATTCGTTCGGCGCCGTCGTAGGTGCTGAGCGTCTGGCTGGGGACCTGGTTGTCGTCGGCGGTGGTCAGGACGCCTGACGGGTTGCCGGTCAGTATGTAGGCGGCGTTGGTCTTGTAGACCAGGCCGCGGCTGTCGTACTTGGTGTCGGTGATGGTTCGTCCGCCGCCGGCCGCTTCGTTCTGCGACTGGCGGGGGCGCAGCATGCCGTCGAGCAGGTCGACGGACGTCTCGTAGGTGACGGGGCTGGTCTTGGTGAGCGTCTTGGTGGTGACCGAGACCGGGTTGCCGTCGGTGGGGAATGCGTAGGCGTAGGTGGTAGAGGGCCTGTCGGGGTTGCTGTTACGGGTGTTGTTGGGCAGCCAAGCACGGACGAGGCGTCCCAGCCCGTCGTACTCGCCCTCGCCGACGCGCCCGTTGGGGTCGGTGATCTTGGTGGGCATGCCGCGGGCGGGGTTGTACTCGATGGTTGTGGTGAATCCCGCAGGCGCCGCGCCTCCTACGCTGACGGGCGGTGTGGTGAGGGTGCTGGATTTCAGCCAGCCCTCGGCGGAGTCGGTGTAGGTCGATTTGGTGGTGCGGTCGTCGCCTGTGGTGGCGGGGTCTCCGACCTGAGTCGCCTGTAGGACGCGGCCGTATCCGTCGTAAGTGGTGGTGCCGGAGGGCGTCATGGTGGAGCGACCGCCCGAGACGCCGGTGACCTTCTCCATGCTGGTGGCGTTGCCGACCGTCGGGTAAGCGCCGTAACCCTTGCCGTCATAAATGATCTTCGCGTCGGAGATCATGTCGGCGGGGACCAGGTTGGGTTCGTGGCTGGCGTCGTTGTCGCAGTCGACGGCCACGGAGAGGGTGCGGATCGGCAGGGATTGGATCGCGCCGGCGGGTGTGGTGCCGCTGGGGAAGACGGTGCGTGAACACGTGTCGTCGGCGGAGGTGGTGATGTCGCCTTCGTTGTCGACGGCGACAGTGCGGCCGAGACCGTCGTAGTCGTAGGTGGTCTGGGTGTTGAAGTCGGTGCCGTCGGCCTTGCGGGAACGGCCCCGGGTCCACTGCGGCTGGACGCGTCCACCGTCAACGGTGATGTCGTCGTCGGAGTTGGTGTCGTGGAAAGTGCGGCTGAGGGTCTTGGTCCATTTGGGCCGCGACACGTTCGCCTCGGTCTCGGCGGCGTCGGTGAAGGCACCGTTGAAGGTGCGGGTCTCCAGGACGGCGCCGGCGAGTGGGTCGAGGTCGCTGATTCCGCCGAGCAGGTTCTTGGAGTCGGTGACCGTCACGCTTTGGCGGGCGTTGCCCTTGCCCTGGTAGTTGCCGTCCATTCCGCGGGCGTAGGTGGTCTCGGTGCGGGACTGCTGTTCACCGTTCTGGCCGTCACCGGTGACGGTGCGGACCTTGGTGTAGCCGCGCCACTGTGACCAGGTGCGCCATTTGTCCTTGGTCATGCCGTCGTCCTCGGCGTACCGCCATGCGGCGTCGCCGAGGTAGGCGTAGCTGGTGATCTGGGACCTGGACTGCCCGGTGTTGTCGGCCTCGATGATGTAGTCGACGACGTATTTGTGGTACCAGTCGTTGATCAGCTTGCCGTCGGGCTGTTCCCACTTCACGGGGAAGCACCGTTTGGAGTTGTGCTTGGGATCGGGCATATCGCCGGCCGAATAGACGCAGTCTCCTGCCGGCGTGGGGTCGGCGTATGGATCGGAGTAGCCGACGCTGGTGGTCGCGCCGGTGCCGTTGTCGATGCCGACCAGGCGCGGCCGGTCGTATCCGGGGAGGGCGTCGACGCCGGTGCCGGAGCGGCCGGTGACCACACGGTTGGTCATGAGCTGGCCGAACAGGGTGATGCGCGGGGCCTTGGTCTCGCCGCCGTCGTGGCCGGTCTGGTCGATGGTGTGCAGCCAGAGCGCGCCGTTCTGGTACGTCTGTCCGAGATCCCAGATGTCGACGGTGGCGTAGCCGGGGTCTTCGGTACTGGCCACCTGGTTGTCGCGGAGCTTGGTGGTGATCTTAGTCAGGCGCTTGCGGTTGAAGAAGGTCGGCGATGTCTTGGCGTAGCCGCAGGTGTCCCCGTCGTCGCAGATGCGGTCGTCGGGCAGGTCCGTCCGGTCGGCCAGGGTGAAGCGGACGCGGCCGGTGGCCGGGGGGCCGTAGGTGGAGCCCTTGCGCTGGCCGTAGTCGATGCGGCTCAGATAACCGCCGGAGTCATATTTGGTGCCACCGCTCGTCTGCTGGTAGCGGGTGTAGTTATTGGTCTCTTTGCCGTAGAAGTAGGTGATGGTGTTGTTGTGCGGGTCGACGACGTGGTCGAGATTCCATCGCCAGGCCTTCTGGCACCATGCGTCCTTGAAATCGCTGTCGTAGCACGGTTCGCCGGAGCTGTCACCGAAGACCGGCACGGTCCACGCCGAGTTGGTCTCCTTCTCTCCGTTCGTCCAATTGTCAGGACGATTGATCCCGAAGAAGTACTCCACACCGTCCAGATCGGTCAGCTTCCAGTACTCGCCATCGTGGTCGCCATTGGTGGCACCCGTCAGCCGCTCGATGGTGGAGCCGTCATCGTTTCGAGGCCGCCAGGTCTGGGCGGCGCTGTCGTACAGCAGTTCGGTGGACCGGCCGTTCAGGGAAAGGACGGCGTTCTGGCGTCCCCAGCACAGGTCGCCGGAGGCGTGGCCGGCATCGATGCACGGTTTGTACTTGCGTTCGATGTATCCCGGCCAGTAGTCGAAACCGTCACCGATCCAGGACGCCTGGGAGTTGTCGGCGGCGGTCTTGCCGTCCACGGCCCCCGAGCTGTAGCCGATGGTGACCTCGGGCATCAGCTCGCCGGGAACCGGCGGCAGTCGCATCGGATAGTTCCAGGAGAACTCCCCGGTATTGCTGCCCGCGCTCCAGTTGGACGCCGGGGACAGGCTGGTGGCGCTCCAGTCGCCGGACGGTCCGGAAGCGCCCGCCTCCGCAGCGAGCACCGTCGTGGTCCCCGCGGTGGGCGCGGCCTCCTGCGTGGGCTCGGCGGACACGGCCACGTCGGCCGACAGTGTCGCCGTCTTGGTGTCGTTGACGGTGGGCAGCACCGTGCGCTGCTGGCACCGCGCCTGCTCTGGGCTCGTGAGCGCGCAGGCTGGCAGCTTCACCAAACGCAGCCGGGAGGCCCAGTCACCTCCATGGGCGTTCTTGAACTGGGCGTAGCTCAATCCCAGTTTGACGTTCCCGGCCTGCGGGGCCGACACCGCCATGACCGTTTCGGTGCGCGTGGCCTTAGCGGTCTTGTGGTCTGCCATCCGCACCCGCACTCGCGGCGGAACAGTGGAGGCGGTTGCCCGCTCCCCCTTGCGGGACGTGGGTGCTGCTGCCCACACCGGCAACTTGCCTGCTCGCACCCAGGCTCCGGACGTTTGACCGTCCTTGCCTTTGTGGCCGGCGCGAAGGTCTGCCAGGTCCGCCGTGCCCTCGCCGGGCACGGGCCATACTGGTGCGGGCGCCTTGGCCGAAATCGGTGTTCCCGCCGTGCCGGGGGGTTTGCCCTTCCGGGCTTTGAGCGCCTTGCCCTTGATGCGGGGCGTCTTCTGGGTGCCGGGGCGGCGTGCGGCGCCGTCGTCTGACAATTTGGGCCGCACTGCGGCCGCCGCCTCACCGGCCACCCCGGCCAGCAGCGCCAGTGCCAGGGCGACCGCTACCGCGGCGATCAGCCCATGCGCCCGGCTCAGCGCACGCAACACACCCTTCACTGACGCCTCATTTCTCTGGAAGGCACCACGGTTGCCACGGCGCGGTCACCGGCCGGGCGGTCACACTGGGGCTCGGTCGGTTACCGGACGTCCACGTAGTCGGTGGCCTGTGCTGGGAGGTCGGTCTTGCCCGTGTCAGGTGAGGCGTAGGGGCTGAGGTAGTAGGCCATCCAGGTGGCATCGGCCGGGGTCTTGCACCGCATCTGGAACCAGCCGGCCGAGTCGGTCGCGTCGCCGCCGTTGGTGCAGGACGGCGTCCGCAGGGTCGTCTGTCCCTTGAGGCGGTACTTCGCGCCCACCCACTTGCCTTTGACCGGCTGCCAGCCGGCCGAGGAGGACCACCGCATCAACCGGCCCTTGAGCGTCAGGTACTGGCCTTTGCGCGCCGGCTCCGGGGAGGCGTTGAAGCCTGCGAAACCGGTCTTGTAATAGACCCGGAACGGGTAGCCCGACTCGACCTTGGTGTAGGTGGCGTCACCGGCGAAACTCGTGCGCAGCCACCCGGCCGTCCACGCGGTCGCCCTGATCTTCACCCGGCCTTTGGCGTCGGTCGTACTGGAACCGACTTGCTTCCAGCCGGTCTTCGGATAGCCGGAGGTGCCCTTGGGCGCCCACCACAACGTCACCTTTCGCGCGGAGAGCGCCTCGCCACGGACTGCCTTCAACGTCCGCCGGACTTCAAAGGCCTTTCCGCGAATCGGATAAACCGGGTTGGTCTCCCGATCTCCCAGCACATTGTCGATGTACAACCGACTGATCCAGCCGATCACCCGTGCCGATGTCCCGGTCACCTGCCCATAGCCGGCCACCCGCGCGACGATGTTGCCCGACCCAGGGAAGAAGGTCGCGCGGAACCGGCCGCCGGACTGCACCGTCGCCGTTTCCTGAAGTTCTCCATCCGGGCCGTCGAAATGCACCACCAGGGCTGCCGGCGCCGCCACCCAGCCCGCACCCCGGTTCTGCTGCACCTGCCCGGTCACCGTGACATCGGCGTCCCAGTTCTGCGTCGCCACCGGATCGACCACGATGCGCTGCGGAATCTCCGTCTCTGCGGCCTGCACGGGAAGGGCGGCCAGCCCTACCACGAGCATCCCGCCGGACATCGCTACCGGCACTGCGTTCCTCATACTCGAGCTCAATCCCATCGATTCCCTGCACGGTCGCCTGAGTGGCGAATTGTTGAACGCGCTTGCTGCCCGGCCGCCTGCTGGAGGCGCCTCGTCGATAGGCCTGACTACTGGTATTGCAACTTCCAGATCTGGTGTGGTGGAACCGGTTCCCCCGGCGCGGCCTGGAGCACCCGTGCGTCTTCGGGGGCCCCCTCGTCATGGGCGTCGGCGACCATGGCGCTGTGCTTGGCGATCAGCCGGTACCCAAGGTTGCCGTCGTCGGCGACCCCGACCACCTTCCAGAGTTGGTGCTCAGCACCCGGTTCACAGGTGGCCTGCCGGGCGGCGGCACCGGGCTGCGTTTGCGCATCGGCCACCTCGAGACATCGGACCGCCGACGGGTCGCCGTTGAGAGTGTTGACGTTGGCGAGCATGTAGTAGCCGTCACCGTAATCAGAGAACCTCCATTTCTGCCAAGGGCCGCCATTGCACTCCCAGGGCATCACGGAGATCTTGTCCTCTTTGGAACCGCCTGCGACGTCCATGCATTTTTGGGTGCTCGCGGCCAGCAGCCGGTGCGTTATCCCATCGAGGTGATGGCGCTTCAGAGTGGTGATGTTCCACATTTGCTCGTCGGTGACCGGGTCAGCGCACGACCACTGCAGCACGTTCGCGCCCGGGGTCGGCGAAGCCGAGTCAACAGCGAGGCACTTGTCGCTCCGCCGCGACTTGATCAGGTATCCGCCGGCCTTCTTCTCCGGCTTCCACTGCTGGCCGGTACTGCCGTTGCATTCGTACTGCCAGACGTTGCGCCCGTCGGCGGTTCCGGAGCCATCGGTTCCGTCCACGTCCAGGCACTTGCCGCTGTTGGCACTGATGAGCTTGTAGTAACCATCGCCCGCGTCGATGAACTGCCAGTCCTGGGCGGGGTGGGCGTTGCAGTTCCACTGCTGCACGTTCGTGCCGTTCTCTGTTCCGGCTCCCGCGACGTCCAGGCAGTGTCCGGAGTTGACGCTCACCAGGCGCAACGTATTTCCCGAAAATTCGTGGTCCTGGACGGACTCGGTGTAGATCACGTTCAGAACCGACTCATCGGGGTGGGCCAGCGGCCACAGCTGGGAATCGTCGATCCAGCCGTTCCAGAATGCGCTCTTCGCAGCGCCGTTCGGAGTCGCGCCAGCCAGCAAGGGCCCTGAGCCGTCCGCCGGCGTCCAGGTCGTGGCGGCCGTCTTCACCTCCGGCGCCATGACCCGAGTGGTGGAGCAGTTCCATGGCTCGTCAGGGACGCAGACCTCGCGGCTCCCCTCAGCTTGGGTGCGCAGCCAGAGTTCCTGCTTGAGCGGGTCGTAACCGCCCATCAGAGAAACCCAGTGGGCGGTCCATGGCTGCCCATCGCCGGCTTGCGCCATATCCCGCGTGGCAGCCGTCAGAACGGTGCCATCCGCTTTGCGATGCCTGAACGTCCATTTCCCGCCCAGCCAGCCGAGCTCGAAGACGGTCCCGTCAGAGGCGGCCTGGCTCATCGCCACCTGCTCCCCCTGAACGGAGGCGAGCTTCAACCACGTCGAGAACATGAACCGCTGACTGGTGTCCACCAACGTGACCGGATTGCCGCCGGGGTCCGTCCAGGGCTTCACTTCCCCGAACTGCGTCGAACCGTTGAGGCGCACCGCGCGGTCGGTCGGCGAACCCGCGCCGAGGTTGCCCGCCTCACCGAAAGCCGCGCCTCCGCTGAACACGAGGTCGGCGTTCGGATTCGCAGCACCGCTGGGTCCCACCGCGCCGGCCACGTTGCCGGTGGGCTCGTCCATCGACCAGGCGGCATCGCGCGGGGGCTGCTCCACACCGAACTCGTACTTCTTGGCCGCGCTCGGGTTGCCCGCCCGGTCGTAGGCGGTCACCTCCACCCACTGGGGCCCGAAGCGCATCGGCGTCCAGGCGACCGTGGAAGACGCTCCTGGCGCGACAGTCTTCGTCCCTTCGACCCCGTCGGCGAACCGGTAGTGGAACTTCACCACGTCAGCCGAACCGGCGGGCGCGAAAGTGAAGGTGCCTGGCACGTACTTGCGTGCGGCCGAGTCATATCCCGACGTCGCTCCGGCTGGATACTCCGGGGACGACACCGCCGGCGTGTTCGGCCTCCGGGCGTCCACCGTGTACTCGCACCACTCCGACCACGGCCCGTACAGGTTCGTGTCGTCCATCCCTCGAACACGCCACATCCAGCTCGTTCCACCATCAGCGGTGGCCGGAGAATCGTCACCCTTGACGACCGTCAACGAGGCATGGAGGTAGCCGTCGGAGCCGGCATGCTGAAACTGGTCTCCCGGGGGCACGTAGCGCTTCCAGCTCTCTTCGGGCTTGCCCAGAGGCGCCAACTCGTACTCCGCGGCCAGGAGCTGACCATCGAAGCCACCTGAGTTGTCGCCGTCGTAGTCGGTGATCAACGCGTTGGCCGTCCGGTCCTTGGACACCCCCATCCAAGGGCGGCCACTCCCCCGCACGCACCCGTACTTGGTCGTCCCACCGTTCCTCATGTGGACGTCTTTGGTGGGCATGGGGTACCGGGAGAACTTCACGACCATGCGCGGGTCGACATCCATGACCTTCCAGGTGTGGGTGTCGTCGTAGTCCGCGTCCGGGAACAACCCCATGGTGAAGAAGTCCCACTTGTGGTCGGTGGCCCACTGCACCACTCTCGTCAGGTTGCCCCCGGCGAAATGAACGTCGTTGGAGCTTCCGGAGTCACCGCATTCAGGGCGACCGACATTCACTGGTGCACTGGCCAAGAAGTTGTTGCTCCAACCGGAGCCGTCAGGGATGTATGCATCCGGCCGCGTATTCCACGTGGTAGTCGAGTAGATGTGTTCGACGTTGAACAGGCGCACGTCCCGCGTGACACACGACCACGCATGCAAGGTGTCGAAGGTGATGTCGACGGAGTTGATTTTCACCTGGACGCTCCCAGACCATGTGTGGATGGGGGTCGTGTCCATCCGAATGTAGGAGCGCTTGTCGGTGTAGTCCTCGACTTCCCGCCCGGTGGGCAGCCGGTCGGGCTTCCAGTACTTGGAGTCGGGCCACGTCCGATCGACGTAAGCCCAGCCGGCGCCCTTGGTTCCCTGGGCATCGTCGGTCTCTCGCCCGCCGTTCCACGTCTGCCAGGACGGGTCGAGGACGATCGGAAACTTGGCGTCGGGTGCGGTGAGCAGTTCCCGGTGCGGTACCAGCGCCAGCGACCCCGAAGTGACCTCGATTCCCAGCGGCTGCGAGGACGCCTCAGGCGAGGGCCCGGCGGCAACGGCCTCAGGAGACGTCCGCGTGACGGCGCCGCTCTCTGTTCCCTCCCACATCAACGGCTCTGGCGCGGTGAAAACCTCGTTGCCGGCTTCGTCCACGGCCGCGAGCCGACCGCCGGAAAGCTCCTTCAACTGCACTCCGGAGGCCCTCACCCCGAACTCGATCTTCTCCAACTCGGGATCGCGCGCCGCCTCCGGCGTCTTCACGACCACGTAGTGGGACCAGCCGGTGGGCGTCGACCGGACCACCAGGTCCACCCCCGCGCCGCCGCCGTCCACATAGGTGGCGCTCTCACCCTCCAGGACCGGAGCCGGAAGACTGGCTCCCGGCCAGGTGAGCGTCAGACTCTTCCCATCCTTGGTCATCGTCGCCAGTTCGTCGTCGCCCCCGGCACCGAACGTGACCCCGTTGACCGACATCCGCGACGCATAGCCGCCCTCGGCGGTCCGCTCCAGGGTCAGATCCGCGTCGTGGAAGACCCCATCTCGTTTCACACGAACCGGGACCGGCGACGTCTCGAACGAGAACTGGCCGTCAGGCAGCGCGGAAAGCTTTCTGGTTTCCGACGTCTGACCAGCGATTTCTACAGGATCGCCGGTCTCCTTGGCTTTTGCCAGCGCGGCGTCGATAGGAGTCGGCGTCGGGCCGGCCTCGTCCGCCCGCACCGGGGCGGGTGGCACGGATACCAGCGAGGCCACCAGGACGGACGCCATCAATCCGGAGAGAACCCTGGAGCGCCGACACAGTCTGTCAACAACCCATGACGGAAACGGCGAACCATTACCAACACGGACGCGCAAAACGACCTCGCAAGATAAAGTCCGCCTAAAGTCGCGCTAAACATAAACCGACGTTCTCCGAACCGGAAGAGTGATCATCTTCGGCTTTTTGTGATCTAGATCACTGTCGACTTCTGCCAACCACGGTGAGGGCATCCGCGTCCTTCGGTCGGCGCCGCCATGGAAAGATCCCTTGCGTAACGGGTCGCACGGAAATCGCTACGCCTAGTTCCCTTGTATCCGCAGACTTCGGGATCTGTGGCCGGGAAGGGGCTTTCGAACGAGCCAGCGAGCTGCTAATCACACTGCAAGCAAGGAGCTCTTCCACCTCGGCCACAAGGGCACGAGCGATGGCGAGGGGCAGAGGCGGCCGGTGACGCGACGAGGCTCCAGGGAAGAGCGATGCCGACTGAAGCAACCGCCTTGCCGGGCAACTCTGGTGCGCTCCACTGTGCTGCGCTGGATCCGCCGCTCGCTACCCGCGCCCCGAGGCCGAGTTGGTCGTCGACCCCGCAGTCGTGTCGGATCGCACCGCCGCGCATTACCGCCCGGCTCCTCCCGTACCTACCGGACAGACTCAGGGACTGCGGGTCGGCTTGCAAACCCTGTGCCTGATCGGGAACCGGCTGGGCCAGCTGCCAAGCGCCCAACTCGCCGATCTATGAGGAGTCCGCCGCGACGGCGCGGAAGCGGTGGGGACGGCCTGCGGGCGTAGGAGCTGAGATGTGGCTGAGTGCGCCCGTCGTCGGCGCGTCCAACTTTTGAAGGCGCCAGCGCCTTTAAGGGACGACGTGTACCACCACAAGAAGGAGGCGGCTGGATGTCGCTGATGGTGGAAGCTTCGCGCGCTGCGGCTGCAACGCTGGCCTGCGTGGCGGCGGGCATGGACTTGACCCGGGTGCTCCTGCAGCGGCGCGCGCACCGGCCGATCGAACCTCGTCTCAGCACCGCCCAAGACGACCGGAACGGTACCGGCCCGGGCGTCGCCAGTGAGGCGGAGCTTGAGTCATGACCGGTAACCCACGCGGTTCCATCGGCGGAGTCTTGGTCCACGAAGGCACTGAAGGACACACAGGCGAGCTGGCGGCCTTCTTTATGGAGCACCGTTGGCTGCTGCGCCGCTTCCTGGTGGCGCAGGGCTGCCCGGACGGCGACAGCGACGACATTGTCCAGGACGCGTTCTTGATCGCCTGGACCCGGTGGCAGACCATCGCCTACTACGACAATCCCAAGGCCTATCTTTACAAGGTGGCCATCCGCCTCTGGCACCGAGCCGCAGCGCACCGCGGTCAGACCGGCAGCCACGACGAGCAGCAAGACGTCTTAGAGACGACGCCCAGCCAAATCGACGTGGGCGGGTACGTCGAACTCTCCGACACTCTCACCAGGTGGTTCGGACAGCTGCCCGCTCAGCAACGCAAGGTCGCCGGGTTGCGCCTGATCGCCGATCTGTCGGAGGTCACGACCGCTGACATCCTCGGCATCAGCCTCGGAACGGTGAAATCCCAGCTGAATGCGGCCAGAAAGAAACTTGCCGAACTACGCGACAAGGACGAGCGCGACGAGCACAGAGATGGAGGCGAGCGGTGATGAGCATCGACGACCTGATCCGCCAGGCAGCCAACGCCAACAGGAACAACGACCAGACGGCGCTGCGCTCCTTCCTCGCCGCCGCCGACCAGGCCCACCAAGATCCCCGAAAAGCCCGGCGCATCCGCGCCCTGGCCGAACTGGTCGACATCGACATCGCCGCCTACGACCAAGGGCTGACCGCCCTCGACCACGGCGACACCCACGCCGCAGAGACGCTCCTGCTACACGCCGCCAAGGCCGGGATCAACGACCCCGCCGACATCCTGGCCGAACTTCTGGCCCAAGACGTCGACGCCGACCCCCCTCTGGAACTCGCACGGCGAGCCGCGGAGATCCGCGCCCACCGCGCGATCCTCAAAGCAGCGTGCCTCCGACAAACCGACCCGGCTCCGGGCCGGACCGCACCGGGCCGCAGGCAGGCCTCCGCAGCGACCGAAAGCGGCGTGACGAAGGATGCACTGGCCGAGGTGCTGATGGCGGCCATGGACGTCAAGGACTCCCACACCCGCAGGCACAGCCAGCGAGTCTCACGTCTCACCAGCTTGCTCGGCGCGGAACTGGGCATGCCAGTCGCACATATCGAGGCGGCCCGTCTGGCCGGACTGCTACACGACATCGGCAAACTCGCCGTCCCCAACGCCGTGCTATTCAAGGCTGGCGCACTGACCGAGGCGGAATACCGCATCATCCAGTTGCACGTCCGGCACGGCGCCGCGATCGTGCAGGAACTCCCGGAGTTCTTCACCCAGACCATCCCTGGAACCCGCACCGGCATCGACGCCGATCCGCTCATGCGCGACACGGTCGCCGGGATCCTGCACCACCACGAACGATTCGACGGCAGCGGCTATCCCCACGGCCTGGCCGGCACCGACATCCCCCAGGTGGCTCGGACGGTGGCCGTGGTCGACTGCTTTGACGCCATCGTCACCACCCGCAGAACCGGCCTGGCACGGCCCATCCCACAAGCAATCCACGTGCTACGCCAGTGCGCGGGTGTCTCACTCGACCCCGAGATGGTCCACGCCTTCCTGACCGTCCTGAGCACCCACCGCGACGAGATCGAGCACCTCAGCAGACAAGACCGCCAATCCGGCCCCGCAAAACCCAACCCGGCGGCGTCCTCACGCGAGGAACTCGACGCATGCGACCGATCTTGAACAGGCGAACCCCGACCACCATCGTACCGGAGCCCGTTTATGAGCCGTCTGCCGTCCGGCCGAGCGAGGGCGGGCCGCACCGTCGGTACAGGGCCGGCGCTCCGCGAGTTCACGCTCGGCATCAGTTCGCTCGGCACGAGCAACCCGACTGCGGCTCCTCCCACGAGTTCAGGTCCGTCGCCTTCCTTGTACAGCGATCGCGGGAAGGACTCCACATCAGCTCAGCTTGGCCAGTCGAGCCCCTCGGACAGTCGCTGCGATCAGCGTTATGGCCGTGGGCGCTACTCGATCAAGCCAGACCCCGAGCGAGCCAACGAGGTTCTCAATGAAGCCAGGCGGCTTTCGTCGGCAGCCTCGACCGGGCCCGGACGACGCGCTCAAGATGATCGGCCGCCCAGGTGAGCGCTTCGGGAATCTGCGAAGCGTACGGTGGCTCCCGAACTGGCTCCCGAGACTACGAAGCGCTCATTGGAACACACGAGATCGCGCCGTTGACGGCGCTCTGACCTGCGGAAACTTGGGGTGGGCGATACTGGGTTCGAACCAGTGGCCTCTTCGGTGTGAACGAAGCGCTCTCCCACTGAGCTAATCGCCCCTGCGGAACGTGCGTTCCGACGTCGGAAACTCTAGCGCATGTCGGGGGGTGGTCGCGCGCCGGTTTTGCGCCTGGGGAGGGGGTGGGCGCCTTGCCTGGCGGCGGGGCTGAGGGACGGATGGGAGTCGGGTGGTTACGCTTGGCGACTGCAGTGTCAGGTCCAGAAGGTGGGGTCTTCGATGTTCCAGGGCAGCGTCAGGCCGTAGACGGTCAGGTAGGCGGTCAGGGCGGCGGCGAGGGCCAGGGCCGTCAGGACGCCGAGGATGGTGTTGCGGCGGCGGGCGCGGGGGTCGAGGGCTTTCTCCTTGGCGCGGTCGGCGGCGGTTCTGGCGCGGTGGAGGGCGCGCTGCGCCCAGGCGAACTCGGTGGCGAGGATGGCCAGGCCGATGACGATGCCGAGGAGGCCGGGGCCGGGGGTCACCATCATGACCAGGCCGCCGGTGAGGACGGCGGCGCCGGTGAGGAAGACGGCGGCGCGCCAGGCGGTGTTGAGGAGGGGGTTGCGCCGGATCCGGGCGCGGAAGCGGTGGGAGAGGCGCGGCTCCGGCGGTGGAGCATCCTTTTCATGATTTATTGCCACGGTTTTACCTTAAGGCAGCGGATGGGCCTGCGGGGGGACGGGGGAGCGTGCGGATCGGCCTGCGGGGCAGGGGGGTCGAAGCGAAGGAAACTTGCGAATGATCCGCTTTTGCCCAGGTCAGACGCGGGTTTTGCTATGGTGAGATGGATCACAAACGCCGGGGACGCCGGAATGTTCGGCCGAGTTCAGGCAGTTAGGCGTCATAGATCGCGGGGATGTCGGTGAGAGGGAGTACCGCCCCACCGGAGCGCCCCGTGAGCCAGCGGGACCGACGTAAGAGGGAATGGCCATGAACAGCAGTACCACCGTCTCAGCAGAGCTGGGCCTTCGTCTCGTCGTCCCCGACCGCACGACCGTCCCTCTGCTGGCCGGGCTGGAGTACGCGGCCGACGACCCGTACGCGATCCGGATGGCCTTCTACGTGGGCGACGACGAGCCGGTCGAGTGGATCTTCGCCCGGGAGCTGCTCACCGTCGGCATCGTGCGCAAGGTCGGGGACGGGGACGTCGAGGTCTGGCCCGGCGAGGACGACGGCACGCTCAATATCGCGCTGTCCTCCCCGTTCGGGGACGCGCTGTTCGAGGTGCCGCTCTCTCCACTCGCCGACTTCCTCCACCGGACGTACCAGGCGGTGCCCGCCGGCGAGGAGAGCGAGTTCATCGACATCGACGCCGAGCTGGAGAACCTGCTCTGGCCGTCCTAGCCGGACAGGCGCGCGATGTGGCGCATCTTGTTCATCGCGTCCAGGGCGGCGACCTTGTAGGACTCGGCGAGGGTGGGGTAGTTGAAGACGGCGTTGACCAGGTAGTCGATGGTGCCGCCGCAGCCCATGACCGTCTGGCCGATGTGGACGAGCTCGGTGGCGCCGGTGCCGAAGACGTGGACGCCGAGGAGCCGCCGGTCATCCGGTGAGACGAGAAGTTTCAGCATGCCGTAGGAGTCCCCGATGATCTGGCCGCGGGCGAGTTCGCGGTAGCGGGACACGCCCACCTCGAAGGGGACCTTGGCCTCGGTCAGGGCGTCCTCGGTGCGGCCGACGAAACTGATCTCGGGGATGGTGTAGATGCCGATGGGCTGGGTCTCGTGGATCTGGGAGACCGGCTCGTCGCAGGCGTGGTGGGCGGCGAGGCGGCCCTGCTCCATCGAGGTGGCCGCGAGGGAGGGGAACCCGATCACGTCCCCGACGGCGTAGATGTGCGGGACCTCGGTGCGGTAGTGCTCGTCGACCTTGATCCGGCCGCGGAGGTCGGCGGTGAGGCCCGCGGCCTCCAGGCACAGGTCGCCGGTCATGCCGTGGCGCCCGGCGGAGTACATGACGGTGTCGGCGGGGATCCGCTTGCCGCTCTCCAGGACGGTGATCGCGCCGTGCGCCATCCTCTCGACGGACGCGACGCTCTCGCGGAACCGGAAGGTGACGGCCAGGTCGCGCAGGTGGTACTTGAGCGCCTCGACGATCTCCAGGTCGCAGAAGTCCAGCATGCGCTCGCGCCGCTCGACGACGGTGACCTTGGTGCCGAGCGCGGCGAACATGGAGGCGTACTCGATGCCGATCACGCCGGCGCCGACGACGACCATGGTCTCGGGGATGCGGTCCATGTTGATGATGCCGTCGGAGTCGATGATCGTGCGGTCGTCGAAGTCGACGGTCTCGGGCCGCGCCGGCCGGGTGCCCGTCGCGATCACGATGCGGTCGGCGGTGAGCTTCTGCTCGCGGTCGCCGGTCCCGCTGACGGCGATCGTGTCGGGCTCCAGGAAGCGGCCGGTGCCGGGCAGCACGGTGACGCGGTTGCGGGCGAGCTGGCTGCGGACGACGTCGGTCTCGCGGCCGATGACGTGCTGGGTGCGCATCCCGAGGTCGGCGACGGTGATCTCGTCCTTGACCCGGTAGCTCTGCCCGTACAGCTCGCGCTGGTTGAGCCCGGTCAGGTAGAGGACGGCCTCGCGGAGCGTCTTGGACGGGATCGTCCCGGTGTTGATGCAGACGCCGCCCATCATGTCGCGGCGGTCCACGATGCCGACCCTGCGGCCGAGCTTGGCGGCGGCGATGGCCGCGCGCTGCCCGCCGGGCCCCGAGCCGAGGACGAGGAGATCGAAGTCGCTCACGCCCTCAGTCTGACTGCCGAGCACCGTGCTGATAAGGCTTTCGCCAGATCTATCCCGATCCCAGGAGGCCGCCGGCCAGGGTGTCCAGGCCGGCCTTGATGCGGTCGAGGGGCATGCCGCGGGTCCGGCGCTGGTGGAGGAACAGGTTCGCGGCGAGGGGGGCCAGGAGGGCGTCGGCCAGGTAGTCGGCGTCGGCGTCCGGGCGGATCTCGCGGAGCAGGATCGACAGATGCCGGTGGTAGAGCCCGTACGAGCCGTCGCGGAAGCGGGCCTCGGGCGGGTCGGACTCGGCCATCAGGAGCAGATCCGCCTGGGCCTCGGTGCGGTCGGCCAGGGCGTGCAGGAAGGCGCGGACGCGCTCGGCGGGGGCGGCGCCCGGCCCGAGGGGCGGAGGGCCCTGGATGAACGCGGTCTGGAAGTCGCGCTCGCGGTCGTCGATGACGGCGTAGACGAGGCGGGCCCGGTCCCCGAACCGGCGGTACACGGTGCCGACACCGACCCCGGCGGCCCGCGCGACCTCGTCCATGGAGACGGCCTCGGGGCCGCGGGTCGCGATCACCTCCGCGGCCGCGCGCAGGATGCGGCGGCGGTTGTGGGCCGCGTCCGCCCGCTCGGCGGGCGGCCGCCCGATCACGGGCAACTCCCGCATCCGACCCCCTCTCGGCACGGACCAGCGTAACGGGTTTGTATCCGGAAAGCTCTCCGGTTAAGCTCGCTAAGTGGAACTTTCTCCGATTAAGGCCGGGAGCTGAGATGACGGTGGATCTGGCAGGACGGGTGGCGCTGGTGACGGGCGGCGGGCGCGGCATCGGGGCCGCGATCGCGCGGCGGCTGGCGCGGCACGGCGCCGACGTGGCGGTGACCTACGTCCGTGCCCCGGAACGGGCCGCCGGCGTCGTCCGCGAGATCGAGGCGGCGGGCGGGCGCGGGCTGGCGATCGCCGCCGACGCCGCCGACCCCGAGGCCGTCGTCGCGGCCGTCGACCGGACGGCGGCCGAACTGGGCCGCCTCGACATCCTGGTCAACAACGCCGGGATCGCGCCCTACGGGCCTCTGGAGGACGTGACGGCCGCCGAACTCGACCGGACCCTGGCGATCCATGTCCGGGCGGCTTTCGTCGCGGCGCAGGCGGCGGCCCGGCATCTCGGGCCGGGCGGCCGCGTCATCAACATCGGCAGCAGCCTCGCCGAGCGCGTCCCCTATGCCGGCTGGACGCTGTACGCCATGAGCAAGTCGGCGCTCACCGGGCTCACCCGGGGCCTGGCCCGCGATCTCGGGCCGCGCGGGATCACCGCCAACGTGGTGCAGCCGGGCTCGACCGACACCGAGATGAACCCCGCGGACTCCCCCGACGCCGATTTCGAGCGCGGGTTCACGGCACTCGGCCGGTACGGCCGCGCCGAGGAGATCGCCGCGATGGTCGCGCATCTGGCGGGTCCGGGCGGGGACTATGTCACCGGTGCGGCGATCGCCGTGGACGGGGGGTACGCAGCCTGATGGCCTGGATCTTCCTGCTGATCGCGGGGTTGACGGAGCTGGTGTGGGCGACGGCGCTGAAGCAGTCGGACGGCCTGACGCGGCTCTGGCCGACGGTCATCGGCCTGTCGGTCGCGCTGCTCAGCGTCGTCGTGCTGTCGCTGTCGCTGCGGACGCTGCCGGTCGGGACCGCGTACGCGGTCTTCGTCGGCCTGGGGGCGCTCGGTGTCGCGCTGGTCGGCATGGTCGCGTTCGGCGAGAGCGCGTCGCCGGCCCGGCTGGCGTTCCTCGCCCTGATCGTCGTCGGCGTTGTCGGTTTGCAGGTGCTGGAGGGCTCTTAGCGGCGGCAAGATCGGGCAGAGTGAGGGCATGGCGAGGGAGATGCTGGGGATCGACATCGGCGGGTCGGGGATCAAGGGCGCGCCGGTCGACCTGTCGGACGGGTCGTTCACACGGGAGCGGTTCCGGGTGGACACGCCGCAGCCGTCGAAGCCCAAGGCGGTTGCGGCGGTGCTCGCGCAGGTCGTGGAGCACTTCGGGTGGGACGGGCCGGTCGGGGTCACCTATCCCGGCGTGGTGATCGGCGGCGTGACGTTGTCGGCGGCGAACGTGTCCAGGCACTGGGTCGGGCTGGAGGCGGAGTCGCTGATCGCGGACGCGACCGGGCGGGAGATCACGCTGCTCAACGACGCGGACGCGGCGGGGATCGCGGAGATGCGGCTCGGCGCGGGACGCGGACGGCGCGGCACGGTCGTCGTGCTCACGCTGGGGACGGGGATCGGCAGCGCGCTGTTCACCGACGGCGTCCTCGTCCCGAACACCGAGTTCGGGCACCTCCAGATCGACGGCGAGGACGCCGAGATCCGCGCGGCGGCCAAGGCGCGGGAGGAGCACGACCTCAGCTGGAAGAAGTGGGCGAAGCGGCTCAGCGTGTACATGGGCCACCTGGAGGCGCTGATCTCCCCCTCGCTGATCATCGTGGGCGGCGGGGTGAGCAAGAGGTCCGAGCACTTCCTTCCGCTGATCGAGGGCGTCCGGGCGGAGATCGTTCCGGCGCGGCTGGTGAACAACGCGGGCATCGTGGGAGCGGCCATGGCGGCGGACGCCGCGCAGGATGGGGCGGCGGACGCCGCGCGTGTCGGGGCGGCGAACGCTAGGACGTCCTGAAGCGGACGGTGGCGATCTCCCAGGGCCGCAGCGCCAGCGTGGCCGTCCCGTCGTGCACGTCGAGCGGGATGCCGGGGCGTCCGCGCAGGTCGACGCGGGTCGCCTCGGCGAGGTCGCCTTGCAGGACGGCCGTGGTGGGATGCGCGCACTGGGCGACCATCCGGGTCTCGGTCCAGCCGTCGCGGAGGCGGAGCGAGGTCATCGCCACGCCGTCGCCCGTGATCGAGAGGCCCGTCCGGGAGGCCGGGACGGGCGTGGTGGCGCGTCCGTAACCGGCGGCGGTATGCAGCTCGTGCCGGTAGGTCTCGGCGGCCTGCAGAACGTCGGCTCCGGGCGCCTCACCGGAGTACGGCAGGATCGCGAGGCCGACCGCGCGCTCGCCCCGGCACTGGGCCTGCGGCGTGGGGAGCTGCGGCCCGGCGGGCTGGTCGCGGTAGGCGTTGCGGTCCCGCGACAGGTAGCCGATCGAGCGCAGCAGGGTGAGCGCCAGTTCCCGTCCGCCGAGCACCTCGTACTCGGTGACGTGCTCCAGCAGGACGGCGAGGCCGCCCGCGGCGACGAACCCGGACGCGGGGAAGGTCGGCACCGGCCGCTCCCCGAAGCCGCCCTCCGCGGTGGGCCCGCGCTCGACGATCGCGAACTGTCCTTCGGCGAAGGACGAGCCGGCCTGGCGCGGCAGCGACATGTGCAGCCGGACGCGGTGGTCGTCGCACCGGTTGTCGAACGTGACGCGCAGCCGCAGGAAGGGCTCCCCGGCGCGCAGTTCGGCGCGGGTGGTGACGGTCACGTCCTCTTCGGCCTCGGACCGGGCGTCGCGCGGGACGTCCCCGGAGGCGGGCCACCGGTAGGTCCGGACGATGTCGAGCGCGGCGACGAGCGGCCCGTCCCACAGGGGCCGGACGGTCACGGTCAGGGGGTCGCCGACGATGCGGTCTTCGGCGGGCGGCGCGTGGTTGTAGGAGTCGCCGAGGTCGCCGCCGTCCACGACGCGGCCGACCCCTTCGACGACGTGGCCGGACGGGGTGCGCAGCTGGAGCGTGCCGTCCTCGCGGACCTCGGCGCGCAGCAGCCCGTTGTCCAGGACGTTCCCCTCCGCCGTCACCGGCCCTTCCGCGGCGCCGCCCGACGCGACGGGCCGGACGGCGGTGAGCCCCAGGGCGGGCACGTCGACCATCGCGGCGACCGTGCGGCGCGGATCGGCCAGGATCCGGACGCGCCAGTCCCCGTCCGCGTCGCGGAGCGCCTCCCGCACCTCGCCGATGTCGAACGGGACGTCGGCGCGGGACGTGACGTGGAAGGTGAGCGCGCGGTCCTCCCGGGAGACCGTCCAGTCGCGGATCTCCTGCCCGAACAGCACCCGCCCGTACACCCGTTCCAGCAGGATCGGCAGCTCGGAGGCCGGGTGGACGGCGTCGTCCAGGACGGTGGGCGCGATGTCGAGCGTCTGGACGGGGACCGGCCGCCCGTCCCCGGTCACCAGCCCGGGTTCCCCTTCGCACGCGACGTCCAGGGTGACGAGGCCGGTCCGCGGAGCGGGGGTCGGGTTGAACACCAGGTGGGAGCCGAGCGGCACCGTCGCGGCGCGTTCGGCGGTGACCAGGTCGCAGACCGCGCGGCCGAGCTGCTCCGCCTCCGCCATGCGCGCCGCGACCTGCTCGGCGGTCTCGTCGCTGCCGCATCCGGTGACCGAGTCGTGGCAGCTCACCTCGATGAGGCGCCGCCACGCCAGGTCGAGGAACCGCTGCGCGTCGCCGGTGTACCAGAGGGCTGCCAGCGGTTCGGCGTACCGCTCCACGAGCCGTTCGGCGCGTCCCATCAGCTGCTTGAGCCGGACGCGGGCCGACAGCACGCCGGGAAGGATGTTGGCGCGGGCGTGCGACCGCAGCTCGCCGCGGACGCGCGGCAGGCCGTCCACGGACGGCTCCTCCCCCGCGAAGTACCCGGCGAGCGTGTCCAGGCGCATCGCGGGCCCGGCGGAGGCGACCCGGTCGGCGAGGTCGGCGGCGGGCGCGGTGTGGTCGGCCCCGTACATGGCCAGCAGCGGGCCGCCGCCCGGGTACCAGCGGCCCATCGCCTCCGCGAACCCGGCGACGCGGCCGGGCAGCAGGGACGCGCCGTCCTCGAACTCCTCGAACATCGACGCGGCGTTGCCGTAGCCGCCCTCGGGGAGGTACTGGGTGCGGATCGCGGTTCCGTCCGGCGCCTCCCAGGCGAACGCGCGGGTGCGGACGCGGTCC
Organism: Actinomadura citrea; assembly: GCF_013409045.1. Taxonomy (NCBI): domain Bacteria; kingdom Bacillati; phylum Actinomycetota; class Actinomycetes; order Streptosporangiales; family Thermomonosporaceae; genus Actinomadura; species Actinomadura citrea. The sequence goes on from NZ_JACCBT010000001.1 coordinate 5,647,979, forward strand.
GGGACGCCGCGCCACACGCAGGCGTGCTCGATCCCGGCGAGTCGGAGGATCTGCGGTGTCTGCGCGCAGTGCCCGAACTGGTCGGGCAGATAGCCGACCATCATCGCGGCGCCCAGTTCCTCCGCGCGCCGCAGCCCGAGCTCCAGGTTCCGGACGATGTTCTCCCCCGAGCACAGGAACTCGTCGTGCAGGATCTGCCAGGGCCCGACGGCGAGCCGGCCCTCCCGGACGAGCGCGGCCACCCGCTCGCGCCGCTCGGGACGGATCTCCAGGTAGTCGTCGACGGCGGCCATCTGCCCGTCCAGGGTGAAATGCCAGCGCGGGTCGGCCTCCATCCCGTCGATGACGCCGTCCAGCAGCGACACCAGGCGGAGCCGGAAACGCTGGAACGGCAGGTACCACTCGCGGTCCCAGTGGGTGTGCGGCACGACGACGATCTCTGAGCCCTCGGCCCGGCCTGCTACCCGCACAGTGCGATCACCTCGTTCTCGTGGGTCTCCAGTCGGTACGTGCCCGCCTCGTCCGCCGGCATCCGGACGCGGTCGCCCCGGACGGCGGTCCGGCGCCCGTCCGGCCGGACCAGCACGGTCCCGTCCGCGCCGAGGGCGACGAGCTCGTCGGCGACGCGCAGCAGCGCCGGCGCGTCCAGGCCGGCGGACACCGCCGTACGGCCTGCCGCGAGCCCGCCCAGCACGTCCTCTCCCTCGGCGAGGACCCAGGTGACGGGCTCGCCGAGGTCCTTCATCTGCGCCGGGTCGTGGAAGTCGCTGCCGCCGAGGGGGACGACGCCCTGCGGCCGCCACACCTGCGCCCAGGCCAGCGGGGCGCCCCAGCGGCGGTCCCACCAGGACGAATGCCAGATCTCGGCGTGGCGCGGCCGGTGCTCGGCGGGCAGCGGGCGCCGCCAGGCGCAGTCGCCGCTGAGCGGGTGGTTGATCGACATGAGCCCGCCGCGCGCGGCGGCGGAGGCGGCCCAGTCGGCGCTCGGCGCGCGGAAGTCGATCCAGCCGGTGTCGCCGAAGACGTTCGCGTGCCCGAGGTCGGTGGTGACCTCCTGGCCGGGCAGCAGCAGGACGCCGGCGTGCGCCCCGGCGGCGGGCAGCTCCGGATGGTGGCTGACGGTGTTGTGGTCGGTCACCGCGAGGTAGTCCAGGCCGCGGGAGGCCGCGAGGCACGCCAGTTCGTGGACGGTGAGCGTGCCGTCGCTGTGGACGGTGTGCGAGTGCAGGTCACCGGCGAGCCAGCGCATTCCGTCCGGGGCGGGGAGTTCCGGGCGGGGCGGTCGTTCCGGCCGCGGAGGCGGCGCTTCGTCCGGCCGCCTTGGGTTCGTCCCAGAGGTGGTGACGGTGACCTCGAACGGGACGCCGTCCGGCGGGATCCGGTGCAGCCCGAGCCAGACGTGCCAGAGGCCCGGTTCAAGCTCGCCCGGGAGATATCCGGGCGTCGCCCAGTCGGCGCCGATCGTGAACCGTCGACGCGCCCCACCGGACCAACCGCGGAACCCGTCCGGCCCATGGCAGCCCAGGTCGATCACACCGCCCTCGAAGGACAGCTCGACGGTGACGGACGCCGTCCCCCGCGGCACCTCGAAGGGGAGTTCGCGCAGACCCTGCTCCAGACGGTCTTCCAGACTCCACCGTCCGCTGTGCACGGTCATCCGCTCCTCCCGTCCTTGGCCAAGGGCGCCGCCGCCCGCCCGGCCTCGTCGCCACCGCCCGTCACCAGCTCGCCGTCGCGGTAGAGCAGGACGCGTCCCGGACGCGGCGACGCCCACCCCTCAGCGGAGGGCTGGGCCTCGAAGCCCTCCCCCACCACGGCTCGCACCGTTTCACCGTCGACGTCCAGGGTCACCAGGGAGGACGCGCCGAGGTTCTCCACGACGGACACCCTCCCGCCGAACGCCCCGTCCACCGGCTCGGTGCTGAACTCCATGTATTCGGGCCGTACCCCGCAGACGACCTCCTGCCCGTCCAGCACGAGGCCGCGCGCCTCCTCCGGAACGGGCAGCTCGGTCCCGCCGACCGCGACCGCCCCGCCGCGGACCGTGCCGGGCAGCAGGTTCATCGGCGTCGAACCGATGAACGAGGCCACGAACAGGCTCGCCGGGCGCCGGAACACTTCCGCGGGCGTGCCGATCTGCCGGATCTGCCCCGACTCCATGACCGCGATCCGGTCGGCGAGCGCCAGGGCCTCCGCCTGGTCGTGCGTGACGAACACCGTCGTGAACCCGTGGCGGTGCTGGAACGTCTTGAGGAAGGTGCGGGCCTCCAGGCGCAGCCGTGCGTCCAGGTTGGACAGCGGCTCGTCCAGCAGGAGGATCCGCGGGTCCGCCACCACGGCGCGGGCGAGCGCGACCCGCTGCTGCTGGCCGCCCGACAGTTCCCCGGGACGCCGCCGCTCCAGGCCCTGCAGGCCGAGCACCTGGGCCACCGAGGTCGCGCGCCCGTACCGGACGGCGCGGCTCTGCTTCCTGACGCGCAGCGGGTAGGCGATGTTGTCCAGGACGGTCATGTGCGGGAACAGCGCGTAGTCCTGGAACACCATGCCGACGTCGCGCCGCCCCGGCTGGTGCCGCGTCACGTCCTCGTCGCCGAGGCGGATCGTCCCGCCCGTGGCCGCCTCCAGGCCCGCGATCGTGCGCAGCAGCGTGGTCTTCCCGCAGCCGGACGGGCCGAGCAGCGCGAAGAACTCGCCCATGGCGACGTCCAGGTCGAGCGCGTCCAGAGCCCGGACGCCGCCCGGATAGACCTTCGTCAGCTCCCGAATGGTGATGGACGCCATCAGCGCTTGATCCCTCCGTGGAAGCGGAAGCCGTACCGGCGGCTGACGAACAGGTACATGAGCACGACCGGCAGGGAGTACAGCAGCGAGAACGTGGAGATCAGCGGCAGGTCCGGCTGGCCGCCCTCGGTGTAGAACGTGTACATGATCACCGAGGCGGGGGCCTTGTCCGGGTCGCGCAGGAGCAGGAACGGCATGAGGAAGTCGCCCCAGACCTGCGCGACCGTCCAGACCGTCACGGTGGCGAGCCCGGGCCGGATGACCGGGACGACCACATGGCGCAGGAGCTGCAGCGGCGAGGCGCCGAACACCCGCGCGGCCTCCTCGTAGGACGTGGGCGTGGCGTCGGTGAAGTCCTTCAGCAGGAAGATCGCCGCCGGCAGCAGCCCGCCGGTCAGCACCAGGATCACGCCGAGCCGCGAGTCGATCAGGTGCAGGTTGAAGGCCAGCAGGAACACCGGCACCATCGCGGCCGTCCCGGTGATGATCGACGACAGCAGGAGCAGGACGTAGAGCAGCAGGTCCCGGCCGGGCACCCGGACCCGGCTCAGCGCGTACGCGGCCAGCGACGCGGTCGTGACGACGAGCGCCGCCGTCCCCGCGGCCAGCAGCACCGAGTTGCGCAGCGACGCGAGAGCGTAGGGGTTGTCCAGCAGGACCCGGAAGTTGTGCAGCGTGAACTCGGGCAGCGATGCCGAGATCCCCGGGTTCGCGTCGAACGGCGCGAAGGCCAGCCAGAGCAGCGGCAGGGCGAAGAACCCGAGAACGCCCGAGACGAACGTGGCCAGCCCGATCCGGCGCAGGATCTCGCGTACGGTGCCGTTCACGCGGCCGCCCCCTCCGCCATGCCGGCGTCCGCCGTGCGGGCGCGGCCGCGGTCGCGCAGCGCCCGCAGGTAGACCAGCGCGATCACGAGGTTGATCAGGATCATGAGCAGCGAGATGGCGGCGCCGAACCCGAGCCGGCCGTCCCCGAGCGCCGTCCGGTACACGTACACCGACATGATCTCCGAGCGCCCGTCCGGGCCGCCCGCAGTGATCAGGAAGGGCGTGAAGTCGTTGAACGTCCACAGGCTGACCAGCAGCAGGCTCGTCAGCAGATGGCCCCTGATGCGCGGGAACACCGCGTCGCGGAGCGTCTGCCACGTCGACGCGCCCGCGAGCCGCGCCGTCTCCAGATGCGACGGTGGAACGTTCCCGAGAGCCGCTCCGCAGAGCATCATCGAGAACGCGGTCCCGCGCCATACGTTGAACACGACGACGCACGCCATCGGATGGTCGAGCAGCCACGCCGTGCCCGGGGTGCCGAGCATGGCGTTGAGCGTCCCGCCGTCGCGGTCGAGGAGCGCGATCCACAGGAACGCGATGACCGAGGACGGCAGGATCCAGGCCAGCAGCACCAGCCCCTCGACCAGGCGCCTGACCAGGCCGGACCGGTCGCGCATCACCCACGCGATCGAGAAGCCGAGCACCGTCTGCCCGATCACCGCCGACCCAAGGACGAACTGGAGCGTCAGCCACAGCGACCGGTGGAAGTCCCCGTCGCCGAGCACCGTCCGGTAGTTGTCGGTCCCGACGAACCGCGGCTCGCTGGCGGCGATGCCGGTGAGCCGGTAGTCGGTCGTGCCCAGGTAGAGCGTCCAGAGCGCGGGGAACACCAGGAACACCGCGACCAGGACCAGCGCCGGCGCGACGAAGGCGGCGGCGCGGCCCCGCCCCAGCCCGGCCGCGTCGTCCTCGAAGGACGGCGCGGCCGTGGGCGCGACGTCAGCGCGGGGTGACGTGGGCGGCGCCACCGACGACCCCCTCCAGCTTCTTGGCGTACTCGGCGGCGGCCTGGTCCGGACTCCGGCCCGCCACCACGCTCGCGGTGGCCTCCTGCAAGGCCGTCGACACCTGCGGATAGGCCGAGAGCCCCGGACGGTAGGACGTGACGGGCAGCACCTTCTCCGACACGAACGTCAGGAAGGGATCGCTCGCGAGGATCTCCTTGTTCACGTCAGTCCGGGACGTGATCTCGGGGGTGCCGGCCGTCCGGGCCTTGACCATCTCCGGGGAGTTCATGAAGGCCAGCAGCTCGAACGCCTGCTGCGGGTACTTGGTATTCGGGTTGAGGACGGTCACCGAGCCGCCCGACATGCTCACGAACGACTGCCCGCGCAGGCCCCGCCCCTGGGAGACGGCGGGGATCAGCGCGTAGCCGACGTCCTGGTCGCGGGTGGCCATCTTCGCGACGCCCGTCTTCGGGTTGAGGACGTCCCGCCAGAAGTAGTCGCCCTCGAACAGGATCCCGATCTTGCCCGCGGCGAACTCCTCGAACGACTTGTCGCGCCCCTTGGCCTCCTGCTGGAGCTTGGGGTCGCCGAGGCCCTCACCGCCATAGACCTGCGCGTACAGGCCGAGGACCTGCTTGAGCGCCTGGCCGCCGCCCGTCCACCTGCCGTCCGCCCAGATCTCCGCACCCGCCCCGGCCAGCAGCGGGAGCGCCCCCTGCATGCTGGTGGCCTCGCCCATCGCGGTGCCCGCGTTCAGCTGGATCGGGGTCACGCCGGGGACCTTCTTCAGGGCGCGTCCCGCCGCGATGATCTCCTGCCAGCTCTTCGGCTGCCAGCCGGCGGGCAGGCCGGCCCGCGCGAACAACCTCTTGTTGAAGAAGATGAGGCGGCCGTCGGTCGCGGGCGGGACGCCGTAGCGCTCGCCCTCGAACGTCGCCAGTCGCTGGACCGATGCGGGGATCTGCGCCCAGCCGTCCCACGCGCCGGCGGGGGCGCCGACCGCCTTCGACAGCGGCTGGATGTAGTCGGCCTGGGCGAACTCGCCGACCCAGATGCCATCGATGTCCATGATGTCGGCACCGGCGCGCGACTTCAGGTCGAGCGCCAGCTTCGTCTTGTACACCTCGTCGTCCACGCCCTGGCCGCGGAACGTCACCTTCGCCGTGACGCCCTTGGCCTTCTGCGCCGCGACGAACTTCGGGATCACCGTCCTGGTGATCCACTCAGCCTCTTCGGCGTTCTTGCCGCCCGCGATGGCGTTGCGGGTGATCGTCAGGGAGAAGCTCTTGGCGTCCTTGCCCCGGTCGGGGTCCGTCGAGGACCCGCCGCCGCACCCGGCGAGCGCCGCGCCCGCCAGTGCGAGCGCGGCGGCCGCGCCGATCCGCCTCCTGGAGAAGTCCCTAGTGGAGAAGACCATGGGTGACCTCCTACAAGCGTCACCACATAACGTGAACGAAGAATTCGATCACGTAAAGACTCAGAGATCGTTTTTCTGGCTCAGGGGTCCATCAACTCGGCGGACCGGGCGGCGAACGCCTCCACGGCCTTCGCGGTGATCGGTCCGGGGGCGGCCGGGAGGACCGTCCCGTCCACGGCCCGGATGGGCTGGACGTCACGGGTCGTGGACGTCAGGAACGCCTCGTCCGCGCGGTACAGGTCGTCCAGCGCGACGTCCTCCTCCTCGCCGCCGCACCACTCCAGCGTGAGCGCGCGCGTCACCCCGGCCAGGCAGCCGGACGACAGCGGCGGCGTCACGAGCCGCCCGCCGAGCACGAGGAAGATGTTGCTCCCCGTCCCCTCGCACAGGTTTCCGGCCGTGTTACCGAAGATCGCCTCACCGCCGCCGCGCTCGTTGGCGTAGGACAGCGCCAGCGCGTTCTCCGCGTAGGACGTGGTCTTGAGGCCGGACAGGGCGCCCCGCTCGTTGCGCGGCCACGGCACGACCGTCACGTCCGCCGTCGCCGGGAACGGTGCCTGCGGCCCGGCGATGATCGACACGGTCGGGCCGGCGTCGCCGCGCGCGGAGCCGAGCGGGCCCGGGCCGCTCGTGTAGGTGATCCGGATGCGGGCCAGCGGCCACTTCGGGGCGGCCGCGAGCACCTCCAGGGTGCCCTGCGCCAGGGCGTCGTGGTCGGGCTCGGGCAGGCCGAGGCCGGCCGCCGAACGGGCCAGCCGCCGCAGATGCCGGGTCAGCGCGAACGGCTCCCCGTTCGTCGCCTTCACGGTCTCGAAGATCCCGTCCCCGACGAGCATGCCGTGGTCGAAGACCGACACCGTCGCCCGCTCAGGGTCGAGCAGTTCCCCGTTCAGCCAGATCCTGGCCTGCTCCGTCACCGGAAGCCACCTCCAATAGCCGAGCCGCCTTCAGCTCGGTCTCGCGCCACTCGCGATGTGGATCGGACCCCCAGGTGATGCCGGCGCCGGTGCCGAACCGCAGCAGGCCGTCCTCCGCCCAGAAGGTCCGGATGCCCACGGCCAGGGCGCCGCGCCGGGAGTCCGCGTCCACCCAGCCGATGGCCCCACAGTACGGCCCCCGGGGGACGGGTTCGAGTACTTCCAGCAGCCTCAGCGCGCTCGACTTCGGGGCGCCCGTCACCGAACCGGGAGGAAACGTCGCGGCGATCAGCTCCGGCCAGCCGCCCCCCGCCAGCCGCGCCCGGACGGCCGACACCAGGTGGACGAGCCCGGGATGCTCCTCCAGCGCGCACAGCTCCGGCACGCTCACCGAGCCGGTCTCCGCGATCCGTCCGAGATCGTTGCGGACCAGGTCGACGATCATCACGTTCTCGGCGCGGTCCTTGGGAAGCAGGTCGTCCGCCGTCCGGCCGGTCCCCTTGATCGGACGTGACTCGACCACCCGCCCGTCCCGCCGCAGGTACAGCTCGGGCGAGGCGGAGGCGACCTCCAGGCCCGGCACCCTCAGCGTCATCGCGTAGGGCGCGGGATGGCGCTCGGCGAGCCTGGCCCCCAGTCCGGCGATGTCGGCGCCGCCGGGCAGCTCCGCGGAGAGCACGCGGCACAGATTGGCCTGGTAGACGAGACCGTCCGCGATCGCGCCGCGGATGCGCTCGACCCCCGCGACGTAGGCCGCCTCGTCGAGTGAACTCGTCCACTCCCCCGCCGGGCCGGCCCACGCGCCCCCCGGATGCGGCGCGGGCCTCACCGTCTCGAACCGGGCGCACGTGACCTTCCCCTCGTAGGTCACCACGACCGCCCACCAGCCGCGCGAATCCAGCGCCTCCAGGTCGGAGGTCACGTCCGCGAGCCCGGTGGCCAGCAGGCCCCCGGCATAGGCGAAGCTCATCCCAGCACGCACCCGAACGAATCGGCCAGGCCGGCCAGCCCCGCCTCGGTGACGACCAGCGCCCGCCGCGTACTGCCCCGCTCGAACCAGCCGAGCTCGATCATCCGGCTGGTCAGCGCCTCCCCCAGCGCCCCGTTCAGGTGCGGCCGCCGCTCCGTCCAGTCGAGGCAGTGCCAGGCGAACCTCCGCCGCGCGCTTCGCAACGCCTCCAGATCCAGCCCCAGCGCCCCAAGGCGCTCCTCGCCCTTCTCCGTCACCTCGTAGGCGTCGCCGTCGGCCGCCACGATCAGACCGCCGTCCACCAGCGCCGCGAACAACGTCACCCCGGCGATGCCGGCGAGGTGGTCGTAGCACGTCCGCGCCTCATGCAGGCGCCGCGCGTCCCGGGACTGCCGCAGGCTGTTCACCCGCACCGGCGGGCTGATCCGCGACAGCGCCTCGATCACCTGGGCGACCTCGCTCCCCCGCAACCGGTAGTACCGGTGCCGCCCCTGCTTGACGACCGTCACGAACCCGCCGTCCAGCAGCCGCGACAGATGCGCGCTCGCCGTCTGGGCGCTCACCCCGGCCGTCCTCGCCAGCTCCCCCGCCGCGAGCGGACGCCCGTCCAGCAGCGCCGTCAGCATCGCGGCCCGCGCCCGGTCCGCCAGCAGAGCCGCGACCGGCGCGAAGTCCACACTCACGACCTGTTCCGAGCCCATGCCACCGAGCCTAGGCGACCCGCTCTTCGACCAGCGTCGAAGCATCCGCGCTCCGCGCCGCCGCGTAATCCGGTTCGCGTCACCGCCCCGGAGGCGCTAATGTTTTCCCCGTCGCCGCAGGGCGCAAGCGGAAGTGGCTCAGGGGTAGAGCATCACCTTGCCAAGGTGAGGGTCGCGGGTTCAAATCCCGTCTTCCGCTCTGAGGGGCCTTTCGGGCTATGACCAGAAGGTCTCCTTCTGGTGGAGTGGCCGAGAGGCGAGGCAACGGCCTGCAAAGCCGTGTACACGGGTTCAAATCCCGTCTCCACCTCAACCCGTACCTCCCCGGAGGACACGGACCCGGGCGATTAGCTCAGTGGGAGAGCGCTACCTTGACACGGTAGAGGCCACTGGTTCAATCCCAGTATCGCCCACGAGTCGGGCTACCATGTTCGGCGCTTTCGGCGCCTTCCCGGTGGCCCGCAATGCTTTCCCGGGGGGCGACCCCCGGACCCCCGATGTGGGGGACTCCGTCCCCCACTCCCCCTGCGCGCGAGGCTGGGTTGAGTGCGCGCCTTAGGGTCCTCCAGTCGGCTCTGGCACCCATCATCCTTCCTGAGCCTTGACGAGGGCGTTTGTTCTGGGCGGTCTGAGCCGCTGAGCACAGTGACACGGTTTCGTCGCGCGGTACCTTTCCGACCACACCCAGTCGGTTCGCACGAGGCAGACCGCGGGCCAGCGTCGCTCTCTGCCGAACGGCGTGCCCGGTCTTGCGCTTCTTGCCGACCTTGGCCGCTCCTGGGGTCCGGGGCCAGGAGCGGCGGTCGTTTGGGGGTCGGGTCAGGGGCGGCCGCTGGTGGCGGCGTGGTACTGGAGGTCCTGGACCTGCGGGGTCGCGGTCACCGTGAACGGGGAGGTGACGGTGGCGGTGGTGGTGCCGTTGCGGAGCACCGAGGCGGCGGTGGCGCCGTTCGCCAGGGGGAACAGCCGCGCCTGGACGCCCGCAGCCGCGTCGTAGCTACTCGCCGTCCCCCCGATCGTGGCCCTGACCTGCGCGGCGGCGGTGAGGAAGGAAAGGATCTCCACCTTGTCGCGCGGGGTCGCGGTGCCGGAGCGCGGGACCATGAACTTCGCCTGGCCGCCCGACGTCGGCTTGAGGGCCGCGGTCTGGGTGCGGTGGGTCAGGTAGACCGTGTCGCGTGCGATGGCCGGCCACGTCCCGGTCTTGAGGCGGGTCAGGTAGTAGGACGCCAGGTCCAGGTACGCGCCGTCGTTGTGCGGGGAGGGCGCGAACTGGGTGCCCTCGGAGAAGTCGTTCCAGGTGGTGAGCTGGACCCAGTCGGTACCGCCGTCGATGGCGTTCTTCCAGGTGGTCCGCAGGTTCTCGGTGTTGTTCGCCTCGTCGTAGATGCCCTGGTTGGGCCGCTCGTCCTGGACGGCGACCGGCTGCATCCAGATCTTGCCGAGACCGTGCGAGGCGCTGATGTTGCCCCCGATGCCCCCCTGCAGGTTCGGACTCCGGTTGCCCCAGTTGGAGAAGCCGTAGCTGACCGAGGCGTAGTTCTTGTAGTTGGCGCCGAAGTTGAGGAACACCGGGACGAGCGCCGGCTTCGCACCCAGGTTCGTCATGGCGGTGTTGAACGCCGCGTACCAGTCGGCGGTGCGGTTCTCGGCCTTGAACGGCGAGACGACCACGCGCCCGTCGGGCAGCTTGTAGACCGCCGGCGACTTGGCGAGCCCGGCCAGCTCCGAGGCGAGGCCCGCCGCGTCCAGCCCCTTGATCTGGGTGGCGGTCATGTCGGGCATCAGCACGATCCTGAACCCGGGGTCGACCTGCTCGGCCGCCTTGATGAGCAGGTCCACGCGCTTGCGGTGCGGACTGGTGGCCGAGAGGTTGAGCAGGTCGACGGTGAAGCCGTCCAGGCCCGCCGCGACGGCCGTGCGGACCTCCCGCTTCATGTCCTCCAGCTGGTAGTCCCCGCTGATCGGTGCGCGGGGCGCCGGACGGTCGCGCAGCAGTCCGCCGTAGGCCTGGTGGATCCCGCCCTCACCGGCCGGGCTCAGGTAGTTGCGGGTGTAGTAGTCCGACTCGGGCGCCTTGTTGTCCAGCGAGACCGGATAGGGGGTGAAGTAGTGCGCGAACACCTTCTGCTTGGACGCGCGCAGTGTGGCGGTGGCGGGCAGGTCGAACGGAAGGGCGGTGGTGGCGCTCGCCTCGGCCACACCCTTGACCGGTACCGCCTCCCGCGGGCTCAGCCCGCACCCGGCCGTGGCCAGGACCCCGCCCAGCAGCAGCGATCCTGCCGCCACCGCCGCCCGCGAAAAGATGATCTTCATGGAGCGGCACCGTACTGCATCGCCCTCGGCGCCATACGAAGATCACTTCAATCGGCATGATCGCGGACTGCCGGGGCTTTCCTGCATGTATGTAGCTGTTGCAAACTATTCGCAACAAATGCCTACTCGATTCGACTCCTGGAGTGCAGCCGGCCCATGCCCCATCTGATGCCCCCCGCCGGGCCGCAGCGCGTCATCGCGGCGTCGAACTTCGTCTACACCGTCGGCAGCGGTCTCTACCTGACCGCCGGCGTCCTGTACTTCACCCAGGCGGTGCACCTTCCCGCGAGCCAGGTCGGCGCCGGTCTCGGGATCGCCGGGCTCGTCTCGCTGGCCGTGGGAATCGGCGTCGGCCATCTCGCGGACGCCAAGGGAGCGCGCGGCGTCTACGCGGCGACCCTCGTCGTCCAAGCGCTGGCGACGGCGGGATTCGTGCTGGCGGACCGCTTCTGGCCCTTCCTCGTCGCGGTATGCGTGGCCACCGGAGCCAAGGCCGCCGGGCTCGCGGCGCGCAGCCCGCTGATACGGCGCTACGGCGGGGACCGGCCGCAGGAGTTCCGCGCCTACCTTCGCGCCGTGACCAACGTCGGCATCTCGCTCGGGGCGGTGCTGGCGGGCTGGGCGGTGCAGGTGGGCACGCTCACCGCCTACCAACTCCTGGTCATCGGCAACGCGGCCGCCTTCGCCGTGTCCGCTGCGGTGATGTTCCTCCTGCCCGCCGTACCGCCCGGGCCCGTCGTCGAGGGGCCGCGGTGGACCGCCCTGCGCGACCGGCCGTACCTCGCGCTCACCGCGATCGACGGGATCATGGCCGTCCAGTTCAAGGTGCTGACCGTCGCCATCCCGCTCTGGCTGGTCGAGGCGACCACCGCGCCTCGATGGCTCGTCTCGGGGACCATGGTCCTCAACACCGTCATGGTCATCGTGTTCCAGGTGCGGGCCAGCCGCAGCATCGACTCCCCCGCGAGCGGGGGCGGCGCCTACCGGCGGGCGGGTGCGGCCTTCCTCCTCTCGTGCTCGTTCGTCTCGCTCTCCGCGGGGACGCCGGCGTGGGCCGCCGTGGCGCTGCTGCTGACCGCGGTCGTGATCCACACACTCGGTGAGCTGTGGCATTCCGCAGGGGGATTCGAGGTGTCGTTCGCCCTCGCTCCCGACCATGCCACCGGCCAGTACCTGGGCGTGTTCGGCCTGGGCGCCGGGCTGGCCGAGGCTCTCGGCCCCGGCCTCCTCATCTTCCTGTGCATCACGTGGGGACGTCCCGGCTGGTACGTCGTGGGAGCCCTGTTCGCCTTGACAGGTCTGGCGGCACCACTGGCCGTCCGGTGGGCACAACGACCGCGCGGGCACCTGGCCGTCTCCAGGGACGCCCGGGCCATCTGACGGGGCTCTTACCAGGTGAACCGCCGGATCGGGGGACGCGCTTGACGTTAGGCAGGTAAATGCCTGCATAATGAGAGGGTGAATCTGGAAGCGGGCGGGATGGACGCGGTCTTCAAGGCGCTGGCCGATCCCACGCGGCGCCTGCTGCTCGACCGGATGCGGGAGCAGAACGGGCAGACGCTGCGTGAGCTGTGCGAGCGGCTTGACATGGCGCGTCAGTCGGCGACGCAGCATCTCGACGTCCTGGTGGGCGCCGGCCTCGTGACCGTCGTCAGGCGGGGGCGGGCACGGCTCCACTACCTCAACCCGGCGCCCATCCACGAGATCGAGGAGCGCTGGATCTCAGAGTTCGACAGGCCCCGGCTGCAAGCGCTCAGCGCCCTCAAGACCCAGGCAGAGGAGTACGCGATGACCGGCGAATCGACGACCGTTCCGACCTACGTCTACGTCACCTACATCCGCGCGAGCGCGGAGCAGGTGTGGCGCGCCCTGACCGACGCGGATCTGACGGCGCGCTACTGGGGGCACGCCAACATCTCGGACTGGCGGCCGGGCTCGCCCTGGGAGCACCGGCGCTCCGACGGATCAGGCGTGGTCGACGGCGTCGGCCGCGTGCTGGTGGCCGAGCCGCCGACGCGCCTGGCCATCACTTTCGAGGACTCCCCCGGCGTCGAACCGCCCAGGGACGCGTCCGTCGTCACCTTCCTCGTCGAGCCGCACCACGACATCGTCCGGCTTACCGTGACCCACGAGAACCTCCCCAACGAGGAGATGCTCAACGGCATCTCGCAGGGGTGGCCGGCCGTCGTGGCGAACCTCAAGTCGCTGCTGGAGACCGGCGACGTCCTCCCGCAGGTGCCGTGGGAGATGTCCGGAACGCATGCCTGAGCCGGCCGACCACGAGCAGAAGGAAGACATCATGGACACCGCTCCGCTGCGGGACGCCTACCGTGCGCTGCTGGACGCCGCCGCTGGCGTGGCCGACACCGATCCCGTCCCGCCGCCGGGCGAGTGGAACGCCGAGCAGATCCTGGCGCACGTCAGCATCATCAGCGCCGTCACGATCGCCGCCGTCTCCGCCGTCGCCTCGGGCGCGATCGCGACCTATGACAACCGCATGGCCCAGGAGGGCTGGACCATCGAGCGCGTCATCGCGCAGGCCGGCGGCGGCGCGGGGCTCCGGGACCGCATCGCCCTTCAGGCGGACGCCCTCTGCTCGCTCGGCGGGCCGATGCTCAGCGACGCCGAACTCGACACCCTGGTGCCCACCCGGCTGGTGTCCAACGGCGCGCTCCTGGTCGACCAGCCCGTGCCCCTGCGCGACCTGCTCGGCGGTCTGACCGAGACGGAGTTGCCCGGCCACACCCGGCAGATCCTCGCCCTCGCGCCGAGCGGCGCCGGGGGCGACTGACTACGGCGCGGTGCCGGCGCGGGCGTGGATGCCGAGGACGTGGGCGAACAGCGCGGGGACCCGGGAGCCGCCCGCCGTGTCCGGGAGCACCTCGGGGGTCAGCGCCCATTCCGCGCCCACCCACGAGTCGCCGATGGAGCCCTCGCTGGAGGGCAGGTCGTTGCAGGACTGCCGGACGCGCATGGTGCGCACCGACTCGGCCGCGGGGGTGTCGGTCTCCACCAGGAGCACCGGGACGCCGACCAGCGGTCCGTCCTCGACCAGGCGCAGGAGGTGGTGCGCCTCCTCGCCGTCGAGCGCGGCGCCCGCGTCCAGGACGACGACCAGGCGCAGCGGCGGTCCCGCGGCCGGTCCGTCGTCGCCGCCGATGCGGCGCAGGTCGACCAGGTCGAGGAGGCGGCGGAGGCGTTCGGCGGCCGCCGGGCCGGTCGCCACGCCGCCGCCGAGCAGGCGGGCGGTGGTGGACGGGTCGAACCCGTGCAGCCAGCCGGCGCCCGACAGGCCGGCGGCGTCGATCACCTCCAGGCCGACGAGCCCGGGCGGGACGGCCGCCAGGAACCGCGTCACCAGCGACCACGCGTAGGCGGCCGAGTCGCCCGGCATGGTCCCCCGCGAGATCCACACGGCGCGCCGCAGCGGCAGCCGGAGGACGAGCGGCACCTGCAGGGCGGGAAGCTCGGCGGTGGACAGGCGGCCCAGCAGCATGCCCTCGGCCAGGTCGGGGCGGGGCTGCCAGGTGAGCCAGGCCGGCGCGTCGAAGGGCGCGGCCTCCGGGGTGACCTGCGGCTCCACCCGGGCCAGCTCGTCGCGGAGCTGCGCGGCGTCGGCGCGCAGCCGCTGGTCGGCCGCCTCCATGAGCCGCTGGAAGCCGCCGGGCGGCTTGCGTCCGGCGATCTCCTCGTTGCGCAGGACGAGCGCGTGCTCGGTGGAGGAGTGGAACGCCGCCAGTGACCGGCTCGCGTCCTCCCAGACGAGCCAGCAGCGCTCGACATAGCCGACCTCCGAGGCCGACGGGGACGCCGGCCGCGAATCCGCGGGCGGCGGGCTGGCGGGCGGAGGGACCACCGGTGGAGGGCTCGCGGGCGGAGGGACCGCGGGTGAAGGGATCGGCGGGGGCGGGCCGACGGCGGGGGCGGGCTCGGGTTCGCCCGGGTCGTCCACCTCGATGCCGTGCGCTTCGAGCAGCTCGGCCAGGCCGCCGCCGTAGCCCTGGCCGACGGCCCGCACCTTCCAGCGGCCGTCGCGGCGGTAGAGCTCCAGCCCGATGATGGCCCTCTCCGGGCCGAGACCCGGGACGGTGAACTCGACGAGCGGGTCGCCGGTGCCCGAGGTGAGGACGAGCCGGGGCGGCGGCATCGTGCCGAAGGTCGTCGCGCCGGTGAGGCTGACCGCGATCAGCACCGCCGCGGCGTCGGCCGGGACCGCGTCGAGGTCGACCTCGACGCGCTGGCGGCCGTCGCCGGACCAGCGCACGCCGGGCGCCTCGGGCGCGTTGTAGAACACCAGGTCGGCGTCGGAGCGCACCCGCAGGCCGGGACCCACGAGCAGGGCGCTGACATCGACGGGGACGGCGCAGGACGCGGTGGCGGTCACGCGCCGGGCGGGCACCGGTGCGTTGGCGCCGGGCGACAGTTCGGCCATGGGCGGTCAGGCGAGCCCGACGATCGTGGGCAGCATGTCCTGGAAGGTGCGGCCGTGGCAGGGCTCGCCGATCGCGTTCATCTTCCAGGTCTCGCCGTGCCGGTAGAGGCGGGCCATCACCATGGCGGTGTGGGCGCCGCCGCCGGTCAGCGTGTAGCGGGCCAGCTCGCCGCCGTCCGCCTCGTTGACCAGGCGGCAGAAGGCGTTCTCCACCTCGTTGAACGTCTGCCCGTTGAAGGAGCTGACGGTGAACACCAGCGAGGTGACGTGCACGGGCAGCCTGCCCAGGTCGACGATGACGGACTCGTCGTCGCCGTCGCCCGCCCCGGTGAGGTTGTCGCCGGTGTGGCGGACCGAGCCGTCGTCGCTGACCAGCTTGCCGAAGTAGACGACGTCGGCGAGGTTGCCGTCGGCGAAGAGCACGCAGGACGCGTCGAGGTCGATCTCCCGCTCCCGGGAGCCGAAGAAGCCCTTCTTCTTCACCGCGTCCCACCCGAGGCCCATCCGGACCATGCTGAGCGCACCGCCGGGCTTCTCCAGCGAAATTCGCTGACCCTTCACCATTGAGACGGTCACGACCGTCGCCTCCTCGCTGTCCCTGAAGGCACCCCGAACACGGTGCGCGCACAGCCTTTCAGCCGATCCGCTCGTTGTCATCCGATTCGTGGCTCAGGTGTCGCAAGCGATACCGCCGGCAATAAGAAGCCCAGGCCGAATGTGGCCTGGGCCTCCTTTCGCGGGGTCAGCCGATTTCGGCGCCGAAGACCTGGAGGGCCTCGGTGACGGGCTGGAAGAAGGTGACGCCGCCGGTCCGGCAGTCGCCCGAGCCGCCGGAGGTGAGGCCGAGCGCGGTGCCGCCGGCGAAGAGGGGTCCGCCGCTGTCGCCCGGCTCCGCGCACACCGTCGTCTGGATCATGCCGGTGACCGTCCCTTCGGCGAAGTTCACGGTGGCGCCCGTGGCGGTGACGCTGCCCGCGTGGACGCCGGTCGTGCTGCCGCTGCGGAACACGCGCTGGCCGACCACGGCCTCGCCGGCCTCGGTGATCTCCTGCGCCTGGCCGTTGTAGAGGTTGACCGCGCTCTGGCCGGCCCCGCCCTGCTCGGTCTGGACGAGCGCGAAGTCGTTGCCGGGGAAGTCGCTCTCCACCGTCGTGCCGAGGGCCTCGGCGCCCTCCTGGTCGGCGGCCCAGTTCTGCACCTCGTTGCCGCAGTGCCCCGCGGTGACGAAGAAGTCCTGGCCGCCGCGCTTGACGTTGAAGCCGAGCGAGCAGCGCGCGCCCTGGCCGAAGATCGCGTCGCCGCCGAGGGCGAGCGTGTGCAGGCTGCCCCGGATGCGGACCATCCGGACCGCCGCCCCCATCTGGCGGGCGGTGCGCTGGACGGCGGCCATCCGCGCGCCGGTGACCGTGTCGTCCGTCCACACCGTGACCCTGGACGTCGCGGGGTCCACGGCCCATCCGGTGCCGGGGATGTCCGAGACCGAGCGGCGCAGCGCGCCGGTCACCCGCCTCAGCGTCGCCGGGCTGCGCCGCGTCATCTTCGGGACGGCTCCCGCGGCGCGCACCGCGGCGGCGTCCGTGGCGTTGGTGACCGTGACGACGGGGCGTCCCGCCGAGTCGACGTAGGCGCCGGTCGTGCGGTCGCCGAGCCGGCCGGCGATCCTGGCGGCCTTCGCGGCGGCCTGCCCCGTGGGCGCGGCATTCCCGCGGCCCGCCCGGGCGTCGCCCGCGAGCCTGGCCTCCTGCCCGCCGGACCGTCCCTCGGTGTGCACGACGTACAGCGAGCCGGCGACGAGCCCGGCAGATCCGGCGGCCACCGCGGTCATCGTGACCGCGGTGCGCAGCCGACTGTTCCTCACGCTCTTCCGGCGCCTCATGAACCCTCCCGGTTCCGGGGTGTCGATCTACGCGTGGGGATACGCGCCCCGGCGGGACGGAGTTCAATGCGCCTCGGTGCTCCTGCGTCCTGCCGCCGGGCCGGGGGGCGTTTCCGCTCCCCGGCCCGGCGGGTCGGATCAGCCGCCCAGGCGGACGGCGCTGCTCGCCGTTCCTCCCTTCGCCGCCTCGAAGGCCACGGTGAGGGTGCCGGTCGCGCCCGGCACGGTCACGGTGGTGGTGCCCGCCTTGCGGATCTCGACCTGCTCGGTGCCGAGCAGCCTGCCGTCCCACACGTGGACGTGCGCGGTGCCCGGTCCGGTCGCGAGGAGTCTGACGGTGGTGGAGCCGCCGGAGACGGCGGGCCGGCCGGCGATCCTCGCGGTGTCCGAGCGCGGCGCCGCGGGTCCGGCGGCGAGCGGGACGCCCGTGCGCACCGCCTGGGTGATCGACTCAGGCGCGTTCACCGACCGCGTCGCGTCGGTCGGCATGACCGGCGGAGGAGGCGTGGTCGGCATGCCGGACGGCGGGGTGTGGCCGGGCAGGGACACCAGGCCCCACCGGTACGGGTCGCCTTGGACGCCGCCCCAGGTCGACCAGCCGATCCGGGTCTGGCCGGTCTTGTCCTGGGTGTCGGAGTCGTAGACGAAGACGTTCAGGCCCATGCGCCGCGGGTCCACCGCGGTCGGCAGCGCCGTGAACGGGATCTCCGCCTCGACGACGTACCCGGCGTAGGGATCGGCGACCGTCGAGGCGACCCGCATGCCCGGCGCGGTCTCCTCGCCGGGTCCCTGGCGCGCGTCCGCGTCGCGTTCGAAGCACGGCTTCCCGTCCGACATCTTGGGGAAGATTCCGGTCTTGAAGGTGGTGGAGGTGTTCTCGGAGTCGCCGCGCGGGTCGATCCCGATCTCGACCGAGTCGGTGCGCCAGTGCCGCTTGCAGTCGTCGGCGCCGAGCACCGTCCCCTGCTTGTCGTCGCGGACCTTGACCAGCACGTGCAGCGCCTTGTCGGTCCAGGTGACCTTGCCGGTGGCCGAGCAGTCGTCGGCGGACTCGCACGCCGAGCCCTCCCAGCGCCGGGACAGGTTCAGCTCGGGCCCGGGGTACTCGCCGGGCGACTCCTTGCCGTCCACCGCCGGCGCGGTCGACGCCTTCGGCAGTTCGGCCGCCGGGACCAGTTCCAGGGCGCCGTTCTGCACGTCGGTGTCGCCCGCTGAGGAGGTCGTGGTGATGGTCAGGTCGTAGTCGCCGTCGGTCCCGCCCTCGTTGGAGGTGGGCAGCGACTTGTCGGCGTTGGTGACGGTGAACGTGGCCGAGCCCGTCTTGCCCGCGTCGAGGGTGTAGGGCTTGGACGCGGCGTCGGCGGTGAAGCCCGCGGGGAGGCCCAGCCTGACCGTGCCGGACTGTGCCGAGGCGGTCGTGTTGGACAGGTCCACGCGCACCTGGCGGGACGCGCCGGACGCCAGCGTGAGGACCCGCTTCACCTGCCCCGTCAGAGCCGGGACGCCCGTCTTGTCCGCCCAGGTGTCGAAGTCCGAAACACGGGGCAGCGGCTCAAGGACGCCGGTGACGGCGGGCCGGACCTCGACGGAGGTGGCCGTCTGGCCCTCGGCGCCGCCGCCGGTGAGCGTCGCCGAGAGCTGCGCGCGCCCGGCCTTGACGCCCGGCGGGGGCGTGACGGTGAAGGTCGCCGTGCGCTCGGAGCGGCCGACCGCTCCCAGCGCACCGGTGCCTGTCACGTTCCAACCCGTCGGGACCGCGAGCGTCGCCTTCGCCGCCCGCAGCCGCTCGGGCGAGCTCGCGTGCGCGGTCACCTTGAAGGGACGTCCCGCTGTCACGCCGAACGCGTCCGTCGTCAGCGAGAACCGGCTGCCGAGCGGGAGGCCGCCCTTGGCGGGCAGCACCGCGCCCTCCAGCATCGCGGACGGGTCGGCGTTCCCGAGCGTGAACGGAACCCGGCTGTGGATCTGCCGGAAGTAGTCGCATCCGATCTGGGCCGGGTCGGACGGGACGTCCGGGAAACCGCCCCAGCCCTGGCTGACGTACGTCCGCTGGGCCTCGCGCTCCACCTGTGCCCACGTCTTGCCGCCGTTACGGGCGGACGCGCGTCCTCCCCACACGCCGTAGGCGACCGACGCCGCGGCGGACGGCGTCCCTTTGGCGGCGCAGCCTGAGCCGACGGGCCCCGATGCTCCGCCGGTCTGGAACAGGCGTCCCGGCGCCCAGGTGCGCAGCCCCTCACGGCCGAGCTGCGCGGGGTAGGACTTCGGGTCGGCCGCGGCGAAGTAGGCCTCGGTCGCGAGCCGGGCGGCCTGCTGGTGGTTGCCGTGCTGGCCCGGGAGCGGCGCGGGGACCATGGTGACGATCACCTTCGGCCGCGTCTCGCGGACGAGCCGGACGACCTTCTCCAGGGTCTTGTCGTGGTCCCAGGTCTCGGCGGTGAGCGGGGTGCTCACCGTGTAGTAGAAGTCGACCTTGTCCAGGTAGTGGATGTCGGTGACGCCGGCCTTGCCGACGGCGCGGCGCTCCTCGTTCTCGCGGAGCAGCCCGAGTGCCGGGCCCTCCTCGGTTCCGGAGGCGTTGCCGCCGCCCTCGCCGCGGGTGACGGTGAGGACGCCGATCTTCGCCTTGGCGTCCTCGTTCCACTGGCCGAGGGTCGACAGGGCGCCGGCCTCGTCGTCGGGGTGCGCCCCGACGAACAGGACGTCGAGCCGACCGTCGGCGGAACCGGCGCCGCCCGGGTCGGCCGCCTGTGCGGGCGGACCCGCGAGGGCGACGGCCATGGCCGCGAGCGCGGCGGACAGGACTGCGGGTAGGGCGAGTCTTCGCATGAACTCTCCTGTTCTTTCCCTACTCCTTGACGGCCCCCGAGAGCATTCCTGCGATGAACTGGCGCTGCAGGAAGACATAGACGATCACGATGGGCGCGGCGATGATCAGCGCGCCCGCCATGAGCAGCGAGTAGTCGGTCTTGTGGGTGCCCTGGAAGAAGGACAGCCCGAGCGGCGCGGTGCGCAGCCCCTCGTCCGAGTTGACGATCACCAGCGGGAGCAGGAACTCGTTCCAGGTCCACATGGTGGTCAGCAGCACCATGGTGAGGATGGCCGGGCGGCCGACCGGCACGAGCACGCGCCACAGCGTCGTCCAGCCGGACGCGCCGTCGATGCGCGCCGCCTCCAGCAGCGACCGGGGGACGCTGCGGAAGTAGGCGCGCATCCAGAACGTGCCGAACGCCACCGACATGGCCACCTGCGGGAGGATGAGCCCGGCGTAGCTGTTGTCGAGCCCGGCCGACCTCAGGTCGAAGTACAGCGGGACCACGATGGCCTCGGTCGGGATCGTCAGCCCGGCCACGAACAGCAGGAACAGCGCGCCGGACCCGCGGAACCGCATGGTGCCGAGCGCGTAGCCCGCCATGATCGACAGCACCGCGGCCACGACGACGGTGACGGTCGTGACGATGAAGCTGTTGCGCAGGTAGGTGGCGAAGTGTCCCTCGCGCCAGGCCGTGCCGAACGTGGACAGGTCCGCGTGCGGCAACTGGAGCGCCTGCGCGACGACCCCGATCATCGGGAACACCGCGATGACCGAGAAGACGACCAGGATCGCGTGGTTGACGAACCGTTCCGCCCGGACGTTCATGCGTCCTTCCCTTCCACGAGCCGCCGGACGCCGGCCGTGACGGCGAACGCCAGCACCGCCAGCGTGACGCCGATCGCGCAGCCGAGGCCGACCTCACCGGTGTTGAACGTGCGGTTGTAGACCTCGTAGGCGGGCACCTTCGTCGCGTCGCCCGGCCCGCCGGAGGTGGCCATGTAGATGAGGTCGAAGTTGCGGATCGCCATGATGGTCGTCAGCGTGAGCGCCACCGCCAGCTCCCGCCGCAGCCCCGGCAGGGTGACGGCGAAGAACTCGCGGACGGCTCCGGCGCCGTCGATCCGCGCGGCCTCGTACAGCTCCCGCGGGATCTTCTGCACCCCGGCGAGGAACAGCACCATCGCCAGGCCGATCCCCACCCACGTCCCGACGGCCCCGACCGCGGGCAGCGCGAAGGTGAAGTCGCCGAACCAGCCGCGCCGCCAGTCCGGCAGGCCGAGGGCGTGCAGCCAGCCGAGGACGGTGTTGACCGGCCCGTCGGTGGAGTACACCCACCGCCACGCCACGGCCACCGCGACCATCGCGACGACCTGCGGCAGGAACAGCACGGTCCGGAAGAACGTCAGGCCGCGGATCTTCGTCCGCGACATGGCGCCGACCAGGACGAACGCGATGCAGCACGGCAGCACGGAGTAGAACAGGATGAGGATGAGCAGATGCCCGAACGCGCCGCGCAGCGACGGGTCCGACCAGGTGGCGGTGTAGTTGGAGAACCCCGCCCACGTCGCCTCGCCCAAGCCGTCCCAGTGGTAGAGGGAGAACTGCGCTCCCCGCGCCAGCGGCCACAGCAGGAACGCCCCGTAGACCAGCAGGGCCGGCAGGGTGTAGAGCCAGCCGATCCGGCCGGGCTCCCCGGGTGATCCGGAGACGGGCCGGCCCTGCCGCCGTGCCGCGTGCGGGGCCGCTGCCTCGCGCCTGTGCCTTGAGGTCTTTCGCCGCGCGACGGTCGTCATGTGCGGGCTCCTTGGTCGTGCGTCCGGCGCCGTCCCGCCTCCGTCCGCGCCGCAGGCAAGGCGCGGACGGAAGCGGGCATGGCCGATCCCTACTTCTTCTTCTGGAAAGCGGAGTAGTCGTCCTGGGCCGCCTTCATGACCTCATCGGCCGGTTTGCGCCCGGCGATGAGCTCCTGCAGCGGTCCGCCGAACGCGTCGGTGAAGGTCGGCGTCGCGTAGTCGAGGTACGGGGTGATGCCGTCGTTCTTGCTCAGCTCGGCCCACGCCGTCGACACCTCCTTCAGCAGCGGCTCGGCCGGCTGCTTGGAGGGCGCGGCGAGCGCCGGCAGGTTGCCGGTCTCGACCGAGACGTCCATCGCCTCCGGGGAGGTGATGAAGTTGATGTAGGCGGCGGCGACGTCCGGGTGCTTGCTCTTGGCGGTGATCGACCAGGGCAGGCTCTCGCCGCCCATCGTCGCCGACGGCGCCCCGGCCTGCGCCGGGGGCGGCAGCATGAAGCCGACCTTGCCCTTCATCTTGTCGTTGAGCTCGGACGCCCACCACGTCCCGCCGAACATGAACACGCCGTCGCCCTTGGCGAAGTTGACGGGGGTGTCGTCCCACTTGACGGCGTTGGCGTCCTTGGTGAAGTACCCCTTCTTCGACCAGTCGCCGAGCCTCTGCGCCGCCTGGACGTTCGGGGCGTCCGTCCAGGAGCCGCCGCTGCCGAACACGAGCTTGCGGACGGCCTCCTTGTCGGCGGCGCCGTCCTGGAGGATGCCGTACAGCTGCATCGCGGGCAGCTTCTCCAGGTTGCCGAACGCGATCGGGACCTCGCCCTTGCCCTTGGCCGTGGCGAGCGCCTGGTCGAACTCCGCCCAGCTCTTCGGCGGCTGGACGCCGAGCTTGGCGAGCTTCTCCTTGTTGTAGTAGAGACCGACGATCTCGCCGTTCAGGGAGACGCCGTACAGGCTGCCGGACCCGATGAGCTTGCCGTCCTTGGTGACGCTGTTCAGGTCCGTCAGGCCCTTGGGGTAGCGCTTGCGCCACCCGTAGACCTGGTCGTAGGAGTCGAGCGGGAGGAGCATCCCGGCCTTGACGTACTGCGCCATGGACGCGTAGCCCTGGTTGGCCTCCACGACGTCGGGCGGGCTGCCGCCCGACAGCGCGAGCCGGAGCGTCTTCTGCAGGTCGCTGAACGACCGCGACACCCGCTTGATCTTCACGTTGGGGTACTTGGCCTCGAAGCGCTGGTTCAGCGCCTCGATCTGCTTCTTCTGCCCGCCCTGGACCTCCTGGTCCCAGACGGTCAGGGTCACGTTCCCGGCCTTGGCCACGTCGGTGCTCACCGCGGCGGGCGCCTTGGTCTCCGGCTCGTCGCCGGACGAGCCCGGGGCGCACGCCGCCGCGAGCACGGTCGCGAGGGCCGCGACCGCGGCGGCCGCCCCTCTCCTCGTCAGTGTCGGCATTCCTACGGCTCCCTCTTGCTCTCTGTCCTGCTGCGTCCGCGCCGGTCGGGGACGGCGCGCTAGTGGTCGGCCCGAAGGGTGGGCTCGGCCCGGACGACGGTGTCGGTCGCCGAGTCGGGGATGAAGTCGACGACGAAGGCGTACGGTTCGAGGACGGACTCGGGCACCTCGCCGGACTCGCCGAACGCGGCGATCTCCCCCCAGCACGGTGCGCCGAGCGAGCCGCTGCGGTGCCGGACCGACAGGCCCGCGCACAGGTTGGCGAACCGCAGCCGCTCCAGAAGCGGGAGGCCGGCGAGCGTCCCGAACAGGAACCCCGCGCCGAACACGTCGCCGGCGCCGGTCGCGTCGAGCGGCCGCACCGGCAGCGCGTCGGTCTCGGCGACCTCGCCGGTCGCCGAGTCGATCGCGATGGCGCCCGCGCCGCCGCGCTTGACGACGACGACCGGGACCCGCTCGGAGAGGACGCGGGCCGCGTCCTCCGGTGTGCTCGTGCGGGTGTAGGCCATGGCCTCCACGGCGTTGGGCAGGAACACGTCCACGTGCTCCAGCCGGTCGAGGACCTCGCTGGACCACGTCTCGGTGGCGTCCCAGCCGATGTCGGCGAACACCGCGGCGCCCGCCCGCCGCATCTCCTTCGCCCAGCCCGGCACCGGATGCTCGATGTCGACGAAACAGGCGCGTGCGGCCGGCGGCGGGGAGCCGAGCACCGCCTCCGCGTCGCCCGTCTCGCCCGGGTCGAGGTCCGGCAGGGGCCTGGCGTAGGTGACCATGCTGCGGTCGGAGTCGTAGGCCAGCGACACCGTGACCGGGGTGGGCCAGTTCTTGATGCGGCGGGAGTGCCCGAGGTCGATGCCCTCCTGCTCGGCGAGCGTCCGCCACAGGTAGGAGCCGAACATGTCGTCGCCGAACGGGGCCGCGAGCCCGACCCGCAGGCCGAGCCGGCTCATCGCCACCGCGATGTTGGCGGCGCCGCCGGGCGCCGAGCCGAGGCCCTCGGTGAACATCTCGGTCCCGGGCGGCGGCAGCCCCGGCAGCCCGGTGAAGATCATGTCCATGAAGACCTGGCCGCTCAGGAAGACGTCCAGCCCGGGCGCCGGGCCCGGGTCGTCCCCGCCGCGCAGCAGGTCGCCCGCCGGGACCCGTTCGGTGCACGGGTCGGCCATGGAGGGTTCGGGCGGCTGCCCGGGGGCCGCGGCGCCGCCGGGCGCGGGGCGGTCCACCGGCAGGCTCCCGTCCAGGATTTCCACTGTCATGACGACTCCTCACGGGAGAAGACGGCGGCGACCTCGGGGATCCGGTCGATGTAGCCGTCGAGCAGCAGCCGGCCGATCCGCGCCGAGTCGACCAGGGGGTGCAGGGCGAAGGCCTTGGCGGCCTCGGTCCGCGAGCCGGTCACGGCCGCGCCGACGGTCAGCCGCTCGACGGCCTTGACCTGCTGCATTAGCCCGGCCTGGTGCAGGTCGGGCTGGTCGAGGGGAAGCGGGTGGACGCCGCCGGCGTCGACGGTGACGGGCACCTCGACGACCGCGTCCGGCGGCAGCGCGGTGACGGTCGCGCCGTTCCGCACGTTGAGGATCATGGTGGCGGGCTCGTCGCGGCTGATCGCGGCCATCACGTTCAGCGCGACCCGGGCGTAGCCCTCCTCGGCGGGGTCGACGCCGGAGTGGTCGTCGAGCGCCTCGCCGGTCCGGGCGCCCTTCATCTCGGCCATGTAGCTCGCGCTGCGGGAGGCGACCGTCTCGCGCCACAGCTCCATGGCCGCGCCGGCAGAGGCCGCCGCGATCCGCTCGTAGAACGCCTCCTGCTGCTTGAGCAGGAACTCGCCGCGCGTCTGCGGGGCGTCCAGGGTGGCGCGGACCGCCTCCCGGTTGAAGTAGTAGTAGTACAGGTACTCGTTGGGGATCAGGCCGAGGTCGCGCAGCCACTCGCGGCCGAAGACCACGCCCTCCTCCAGCGTCCCGAGCAGGTCGTCGTCGGCCAGCAGGCGGGGCAGGACGTCCACGCCGTCGTGCAGGATGCGGCGCATCCAGCCGAGGTGGTTCAGGCCGACGTAGTCGAGCCGGATCCGGTCCGGGTCCAGGCCGAGCGCGGCGGCCACCCGCATGCCGAGGCCGGACGGGGTGTCGCAGATGCCGAGCACCCGGTCGCCGAGCACGCCCTGCATCGCCTCGGTGATCATCCCGGCCGGGTTGGTGAAGTTGATGACGTAGGCGTCCGGCGCGAGCGCCTTCACGCGATGCGCGATGTCGAGCATCACGGGGATGGTGCGCAGCCCGTAGGCGATCCCGCCGGGGCCGGTGGTCTCCTGTCCGAGCACGTTCAGGTCCAGCGCCACGCGCTCGTCGCACACCCGTCCCCGCAGGCCGCCCACCCGGACGGCGGCGAAGACGAAGTCGGCGCCCTCCAGCGCCTCGTCGAGCCCGGTGCTGGTGAACACGCGCGGGGCGTCCTCCGCTCCGGCGGCGAGCGCCGCGAGGACCTCGGCCATGCCGGCCAGGCGGCCGGCGTCGGAGTCCTGCAGCCAGACCTCCTCGATGCGCGGGGAGCCGGGGTCGCGCAGCAGGGCCTGGTACACGTAGGGCACCCGGAACCCGCCACCGCCGAGAATGGCCAGCTTCATGCGATGTACACCTTCCCGCCCGCCTCGCGGCAGACCTCCAGAGTCCGGGGGTCGGCCCCGGCCGTCGTGACCAGCGCGTCGACACGGTCGATCGAGCACACGCGCAGCGAGCCGGTACCGGGGAACTTGGCCTCGGAGGCGACCAGCACCACCCGGTCCGCCGACTCCAGCATCGCCTGCTTGATCGGCGTCTCGACCTCCATGTCGTCCATGACGTGGCCGTCCGGCCGCACCCCGGTGCAGCTCAGGAACACCAGGTCGGCGCGGACCTGGCGGAGCGCGGTCTCGGTGAGCGAGCCGACGAGCGAGAGGTAGTTGCGCCGCACGACGCCGCCGAGCAGGCACAGCCGGACGGCGTCGTCGTCGCGCAGCTCGTCCAGCACGGCCAGGTTGGCCGTGATCACCGTGACCGGCCGGCCGCGCAGGTGCCGGGCGAGGAGCCGGGTGCTGGTGCCGATGTCGAGGACCACGACCATGTCGTCCTCCACCAGCTCCGCCGCCCGCTCGGCGACCGCCGCCTTCTCGGCGCTGTCGTGCTCGGCCGACGCCGCGAAGGAGATCTCCGGCGCCGCCGGGCGCGGGGACAGCGCCGCTCCCCCGTAGGTGCGCATCAGCTCGCCGTTGCGGTCGAGCACGTCGAGGTCGCGGCGGATCGTGGACTCGCTGACCTGAAGGGTCTCGGCCAGCTCCCGGACGGAGGCGGCGCCCTTGGCACGCAGGGACGACACGATCTGCGCCCGTCGGATGCTCGATGTCACGCGGTGGAAGGTAACACCGCTGCTCGACATCCGTCATCACCCTGGCGGAAACCTGCTCGAAGTCCGTCATTCGCTTCTCTGACGTGCGCGGACACGGTCAGGACGGTGGTGAAGTCAGCGGGCGCTGTCGAGGGCTCGGAACGTTCCATAGACGGTACGGGCGGAGGGTCCGCAGGCCGCCGCGCGGGCTGTCAGGACGGAAGGTCAAACCAGCACAAAGAGGACCCTTGACGACCACATAATTCCGACCTTAAATCATGATGTGAAATAACGCGCGTGTTCTGAGGGCCCCCGCTCACCCACCCACGCGAAGGAGATGCGCATGCATCCCGTCCCACCCCGAGGGCCGTCCAGGAGAGCCTGGCCGGCCGCCGTCTCCGCCCTGTCGGTCGTGGTCGCGCTCGCCGCGCCGGGCCCGGCCGGCCGCGCCGCCGCGGCGGCGTGCGGCTCGTCGGACGCGGCGCTGAACCGGCCGGCGACCGCCTCGTCCACCGAGAACGCGTCCTTCCCCGCCTCCGCCGCCGTCGACGGGAATCCCGCGACCCGCTGGTCGAGCACCTTCGGTGACCCGCAATGGCTCCAGGTCGACCTCGGCACGGCCCAGGACATCTGCCAGGTCGTCCTCACCTGGGAAGGCGCCTACGCCGAGGGCTTTCAGATCCAGGTCTCCGACAACGCCGCCAACTGGACCTCGCTCTACTCCACCACCGCCGGCACGGGCGGGAGTCAGACCCTCAACGTCGCGGGCAAGGGCCGCTACGTCCGCATGTACGGCACCGCCCGCGCGACCCAGTGGGGATACTCGCTGTTCGGGATGGCCGTGCACACCGGCTCCGGCGGCGGCACGCTCCCCGGCGGAGGCGACCTCGGGCCCAACGTGCTCGTGTTCGATCCGTCCATGAGCACGTCCGACGTCCAGGGCAGGCTCGACGCGGTCTTCCGCGAGCAGGAGAGCAACCAGTTCGGGACGGCCCGGTACGCGCTGCTGTTCAAGCCGGGCAACTACAACGTCAACGCCGACCTGGGCTTCTACACCTCGATCGCCGGCCTCGGCCGCAATCCCGACGACGTCACCATCAACGGCGGCGTGACCGTGGACGCGGGCTGGTTCGGCGGCAACGCCACGCAGAACTTCTGGCGGTCCGCCGAGAACCTGTCGATCACCCCGTCCGGCGGGGCGGACCGGTGGGCGGTGTCGCAGGCCGCGCCGTTCCGCCGCGTCCACGTGCGCGGTGACCTGAACCTCGCTCCCACCGGCTACGGCTGGGCCAGTGGCGGCTACATCGCCGACTCCAGGGTGGACGGCCAGGTGCAGCCGTACTCGCAGCAGCAGTGGCTGACGCGCGACAGCCGGATCGGCGGCAACCTCAACGGCGTGTGGAACATGGTGTTCTCGGGCGTCGAGGGGGCGCCGGCCCAGAGCTTCCCGAACCCGCCCTACACCACGCTGAACACCAGCCCCGTGACAAGGGAGAAGCCGTACCTGTACACCGACGCGTCCGGGGCGTACGGGGTCTTCGTCCCGGCGCTGCGGCGCGACTCGCGCGGGACGACCTGGTCGGGCGGCTCCACGCCCGGATCCTCCCTCCCGTTGTCGCAGTTCTACGTGGCCAAGCCCGGAGACTCGGCCGCCACCATCAACGCCGCGCTGGGCCAGGGCCTCAACCTGCTGTTCACGCCCGGCGTCTACCACCTGGGGCAGACGATCAACGTCACGCGTCCCGGCACGGTGGTGCTCGGCATCGGGTACCCGACCCTGGTCCCCGACAACGGCGTGGCGGCGATGAGCGTGGCCGACGTCGACGGCGTGAAGCTGGCCGGGATGCTGTTCGACGCCGGGACGGCCGAATCGCCGGTGCTGCTGCGGCTCGGCCCCGACGGCGCGAGCGCCGACCACGCCGGCGACCCCTCGTCGGTGCAGGACGTCTTCTTCCGGATCGGCGGCGCAGGGCCCGGCAAGGCGGCCACGAGCCTGGTGGTGAACAGCGACGACGCCCTGCTCGACCACATCTGGGCGTGGCGCGCCGACCACGGGAGCGGTGTCGGCTGGACGGTCAACACCGCCGCCAACGGCGTGGTCGTCAACGGAGACGACGTCACCGCCTACGGGCTGTTCGTCGAGCACTACCAGAAGTACCAGCTCGTCTGGAACGGTGAGCGCGGCAGGACGGTCTTCTTCCAGAACGAGATGCCCTACGACCCGCCGAACCAGTCCGCCTGGCGGAGCGACTCCCCCGACGGCTACGCCGCCTACAAGGTCGCCGACTCCGTCACCGCGCACGAGGGCTGGGGCCTCGGCAGCTACTGCTACTTCAACGTCGACCCGTCGATCGTGGCGGCGCGCGGCTTCGAGGCCCCCGACCGGCCGGGCGTGCGGTTCCACGACCTGCTCACGGTCTCGCTGGGCGGCAACGGGGTCATCCGGCATGTCGTCAACGACACGGGCCCGGAGGCCTCCGGTACCGACACCGTCCCGGCCAACGTGGTCGGCTACCCCTGACCCACTCTGGCGTCCCTGCGGGCCCGCCTCCGGGCGGGCCTGCAGGGAGCCCGCGCCCCCCTCCTCGTCGCCGTCGGCTGGTGATCCGAGGATCAGAGGTGGCCGACGAGGTCGGGGCGGCATGTACGGACCCGCCTCGCGGCGCGAAGACGAACAGGGTGGTCGGGACGCCGCTGCCGTAGGCGGCGTACTCCGGTCACGGATTGCCCTTCCATGCTCATACAAGAAGGATGAGCATGTTTTTCGAACGGAAACGCGCATGTGGAAGCGCGGAGGGCGAAGGGCCGGGAGGCCGGGCGTGAAAAGGGTCGTGGCGGTTCTCGCCGGGCTGCTGGTCCTGTCGACCGTGGCGGGCGCCGCGCCGACGAGCGCGGTGTCCGGCGGCGTGCGGGTGCGGCCGGGCGATGACTGGACGCTGCCGGGCTGGGTCCGTCCGTCGGCGAACTCGGGGCTGTTCTCCGAGACGGCCGCCCCGGAGTTCGGCGTCGACACGCGCAGCCTGGACCTGAGCTGGCGCCAGCTCCAGCCCGACGGCCCAGGGACGCTGGACACCCGCACCGCCGGCCTCGCCCAGGACATGGGCTTCCCGCCACTCAGCCGACAGCTCGCGGACCGGCGGCCCTTCTGGGTGCGCATCTTCGCCAGCGGTTCGCGGTGGGCGCCCGCATGGGTGGCGGACGAGTGCGGCGTCGAGCCGCTCGGCCCCGACTACGACGGGCAGTACCACCTGCCCCTCTGGAACGAGTGCGTGTGGGGACGGCTGCTCGCGCTCTACCGGAGGGTCTTCGTCGACGAGGGCCTGCGCGCGGACCCGCGGCTGCGGCTCGTCTACGTCCCGGGCGCGTTCACGTGGGCGGAGTACGACTACGACATGGTCGGCAAGGCGGCCGAGCAGGGGCTGACGTTCGAGGAGTACCGGTCGTGGTACCGGCACGCCTGGCGGGATCTGACCGCCCTCTTCGGGCCCTACAGCACCAAGCTCGTGTTCACCGGCGAGGACTATCCGTGGGGGCCGTGGGGGTCGAAGACGGACCTGTTCGCCAAGCAGGCCGTCGACGCGGGGCTCGGCATCCGGACGGGCATCACCGAGGTGTTCGACTTCCATCTGAGCGAGGCTCCGTCCTACGGCAGCCGCATCGAGCCCGACGGGCACATGACGGTGGACGAGTCCCTGCCCGTCCATGACGGACGGCATGTCGCCGCCACCGAGAACGAGTGCTTCAACGACTGCGGTTACCGCACGGACGAGCCGTACTACGCCGTCCGGCAGGCGAACCTCAAGGCGCTGCAACTGCGGACGAACTGGGTCTACGTGGTGCCGGGCCCGTCCTACATGAAGCAGTATCCGCAGCATTGGAGATGGGTGCGGCTGAGCATCGGCAAGACCGCCTCCGATTCACCGGACGCGTGGGCCGCGCTACGCGATGCCGAGGACACCTACTGGAAGAACGCGACGGGGCCTTTCACCGGCGCCCGTCAGTGGCCCGGGCGCCCGTGGGTGCGCAACCTCGAACGCTGGCTCGTGCAGCGGGACGCCGGTCCGGACGGCAGGGCCCGCCGCTCCACCGCCGACGTCCACAGCGGTGTTCTCGGACCGGAGAACGGCACCGCCTACGAGGGACTGCGCACCGACCGCGCGAAGGGGCAGACGTCCCTGTACTTCGATCTCGACGACCGGTTCCTGCGCGGGCGGCACGAGCCGGTGCAGATCAAGGTGACGTACCGGGACGCGGGCGGGGGCGACTGGTGGGTCGAGCACCAGGGCGGACGCTCGCCGGCGGTGCGCCGCACGGGCGACGGGGCGTGGAAGACCGCGACGTTCCGGCTCCCCCGGCCCGCGTTCGCGAACCGCCTCAGCGGCGGCACCGACTTCCGGATCGCGACGGGCCCCGGCGGCGACCTGGACGTGCGCTTCGTCCGGGTGGTGCGGGTGCAGCCCCCCGCACGTTCATGATGTTTTCTGCTCTTTACTCTTCTGTTTCGAGCAGTAGTGAGCATAAAGTCTCAGAACAGATCGAACTCCGGGAGGGGCTCATGGCCGGGAACCGCATCATGACCGAGATCGCCGCGCAGCCGGAGTGCTGGCGGCGGGCCGCCGGGCTCGCCGACGCACTGCGGGACGCGCTGCCGGCCCGCGGGGAGCGGGTGGCGGTCGTCGGATGCGGCACCTCCCTGTTCATGGCGCAGGCGTACGCGGCGCTGCGGGAGGACGCCGGGCACGGGGAGACCGACGCGTTCGCCGCCTCGGAGATGCCGCGCGGCCGCCGCTACGACCGGGTGCTGGCGCTCACCAGGTCCGGGACGACGACCGAGGTCCTCGCCGTCCTGGACCGGCTCGGCGGCTCGGTCCCGACGACCGCGATCACCGCCGACCCGGACACGCCGGTGTCCCGCAGCGCCGGCCGGTTGATCGTCCTCGACTTCGCCGACGAGGAGTCGGTCGTGCAGACCCGGTTCGCCACCACCCAGCTGGCGCTGCTGCGCGCACACCTCGGCGAGGACCTGACGGCCGCCATCGCGGCCGCCGAGGACGCGGTGGCCGACCCCGTCCCGCCCGAGCTGCTGGACGTCGAGCAGATCACCTTCCTCGGCCGCGGCTGGACGGTCGGCCTCGCGCAGGAGGCCGCCCTGAAGATGCGCGAGGCGGCGTGCTTCTGGACGGAGGCCTACCCGGCGATGGAGTACCGGCACGGGCCGATCAGCATCACCGGCCCCGGCCGGGCGGTGTGGATGTTCGGCGGCCTCCCGGACGGCCTCGGCGAGGAGGTGGCCGCGACCGGCGGGCTGCTGCGCGCCGCGGGCGCCGACCCGCTCGCCGAGCTGGTCCGGGTGCAGCGGCTCGCGGTCGCCCGCGCGAGCGCGGCGGGCCTGGACCCGGAGCGTCCCCGCCATCTCACCCGCTCGGTCATCCTGGACGCCGCGCCCGGCGGTCCGGCGGCATGATCCTCACGGTCACGCTGAACGCCGCGCTCGACGACACCTACGAGGTACCGGACGCGCGGCTCGGCGCGGTCCACCGGGTGGCCGCGGTGCACTCGCGGCCCGGCGGCAAGGGCGTCAACGTGGCCCGGGTGCTGCACGCCCTCGGACACGAGGTCGTGGCCGCCGGCCTGGCCGGCGGCGCCGCGGGGCGGCGCATCGAGGAGGGGCTCGGCTCCCTCGGCGTGCCCACCGCGTTCACCCCGGTCGCCGCGGAGTCGCGCCGGACGGTCACCGTCGTCGGCGCCGAGGCGACGATGTTCTGCGAGCCGGGCCCGGAGGTGACCGGCGCCGAGTGGGCGGCGTTCCTCGCCGGCTTCGAGTCCCTGGCCCGGGACGCCGCCGTGGTCGTCCTGTCGGGGAGCCTTCCGCCTGGCGTCCCCCCGGACGCCTACGCGCGGCTCGCCCGCCTCGCGCCCGGCCCGGTGATCCTGGACGCCGACGGGGAGGCGCTGCGCCTCGGGCTCGCCGGAGCCCCCGGCATCGTGAAGCCGAACGCCGAGGAGCTGGCCCGCGCGAGCGGCACCGGCGACACGGCCGCGGGGATCCGCGCGCTGCGCGAGGCGGGCGCGGGGGCCGTCGTCGCCTCGCTCGGCGCCGGCGGCGTCCTCGCCGCGACCCCGGACGGCGTCCTGCGCGCCGCGCTCGACCGTCCCGTCCCGGGCAACCCGACGGGCGCGGGGGACGCGCTCGTGGCGGGGCTGGCGGCGGGCCTGGCCGCCGGCCTGCCCTGGCCGGACCGCCTCCGCCGCGCCGTCGCGCTGGCCGCCTGCGCGGTCCGCTCCCCCGTCGCCGGCGAGATCGATCCCGCCGGGCTCCCCGCGCTGCTGCCCCGCGTCACCCTCCGGACCGAGGAGAACCATGCCGCTCGCCCCCATGAGTGAGGTCATCGCCGCACCGGCCGCGCAGGGCCGCGGGCTGGGGGCGTTCAACGTGATCCAGCTGGAGCACGCCGAGGCGATCGTCGCCGGCGCGGAGCGGGCGGGCGCGCCCGTGGTGCTCCAGGTCAGCGAGAACTGCGTCGCCTACCACGGCGCGCTCGCCCCGATCGGGCGTGCGGTGCTGGCGCTCGGCCGTGCCGCGTCGGTCCCGGTCGTCGTCCACCTGGACCACGCCACCTCGGCGGACCTCGCCCGCGAGGCGGTCGCCCTCGGGTTCGGGTCGGTGATGTTCGACGCGTCCGGCCTCTCCCACGAGGCGAACGTGGCGAGCACGGCGGAGGTCGCCGCCCGCTGCCGGGCCGAGGGGGTGTGGGTCGAGGCGGAGCTCGGCGAGATCGGCGGGAAGGACGGCGTGCACGCCCCGCACGCCCGCACCGACCCGGAGGAGGCCGCCGGGTACGTGGCCGCCACCGGCGTGGACGCCCTGGCCGTCGCGGTCGGCACGTCCCACGCGATGCTGACCCGCGACACCGTGCTCGATCTCGCGCTCATCGCCCGGTTGCGCGCGGCGGTGCCCGTCCCGCTGGTCCTGCACGGGTCGTCCGGGGTACCCGACGACGGGCTCGCCGCCGCCGTCGAGCACGGCATGACCAAGATCAACGTGGCGACGCAGCTGAACAAGGTGTTCACCGCGGCCGTCCGGGAGCGGCTGGACGCCGATCCCGGCCTGGTCGACCCGCGCCGCTACGTCTCCGCCGGCCGCGACGCGGTCGCCGCCGAGGTCGCCCGGCTGCTGCACGTCATCCGAGCGGGCGGCCGACGCGATAGGTCACGTGGGTGACCAGGGGCGTCCGTGACGCGGCGACCGGCTCCAGCGCCAGGTCGCCGACGCCCTCGAACAGGCGCTCGCCCGCCCCGAGGACGATGGGGGCGATGTGCAGGCGCAGCTCCTCCAGCAGGCCCGCCGCGAGGTACTGGTTCACCGTGCTCGCTCCCCCGGCGATCGCGACGTCCCCGTCCCCCGCGGCGGCCCGCGCCCGGGCCAGCGCCGACTCGATCCCCTCGGTGACGAAGTGGAACGTCGTGCCGCCCTTCATCTCGACGCTCTCGCGCGGGTGGTGCGTCAGCACGAACACCGGCGCGTGGTAGGGCGGCTCGTCGCCCCACCAGCCCGTCCAGTCCGGGTCCCACGACGGGCCGCGGTCGGGGCCGAACATGTGGCGCCCCATGATGTAGGCCCCCGCCGAGGTGATCTTCGCGATCGCCTCGGCGTTGGCCTCCTGCTCCTCGAACATCCACCGGTGCAGCCGCTCGCCGCCGTCGCCGAGCGGCTCTTCCAGTCGCTGGTTCGGGCCCGCGGCGAAACCGTCGACCGATACCCCGATGTCACAGGTGACCTTGCTCATTGCGGTGCCTCCTAGGCCGGCGCCCCCGTGGCGCCTTCACCATTGGATCGGAGCGGCGCCCACGTTCTCGACATCCCGGACCCGAGAAGATGAAATCCATTGAACCCGCGGCCGTGGGGTGGACGTGCTGTGAGGTGTCGCGTGCGCGGCGCAGGGCCGAACCCGGGAGGACGAGCTGACCACTGACAGCCGCTTGGAGCGGACCACAGACGAGGACGTGCCGGCCGACGCCCCTGAGGCGGGTGTGCCGTCGAGGCGGCGGCGGGTCGCGGCGAGGACGGTGACCGGAGCGGCGTTCCTGCTCGTGCTGGTCGCGCTGGTCGCGCCGGCCGAGTTCGCCCGCCTGGCCCCGGGGGCGTTCGTGCGCGTCCCGATCGAGGGCGTGGTCGGCGTCGCACTGGTCCTCGTGCTCCCGGCCAAGGCGAGACGGTACGCGGCGGGCGCGGCGGGCGCCGTCCTCGGGCTGGTGCTCGTGCTGAAGGTGCTGGACATCGGGTTCGACGCGGTGCTCGTCCGGCCGTTCGACCTGGTGCTGGACTGGCCGCTGCTGGGTCCGGCCGTGGAGTTCGTCAAGGAGTCGTCCGGGCAGGCGGGGGCGGTCGCGGCCGTCGTGCTGGCGGTGGCGCTGGCGGTCGCGGTGGTCGTGCTGACGGCGCTGTCGACGCTGCGGCTGAGCGGCGTGGCGGTCCGGCACCGACGCCCGGCGTCCTGGGCCGCCGGTGTGCTGGGGACGGTCTGGCTCGCCTGCGCCGTGCTCGGGGCGCAGTTCGTCCACGGTGTGCCGGTGGCGTCCAGGAGCGCGGCGGTCCTCGCCTACGACCACGCGCGGCAGGTGCGGACGAGCCTGAACGACCGCAAGGAGTTCGCCAAGGCCGCCGCCGTCGACGGATTCCGCGACACGCCCTCCGACAAGCTGCTGACCGGGCTGCGCGGAAAGGACGTGGTCCTGGCGTTCGTGGAGAGCTACGGGCGGTCGGCCGTGGAGAGCCCGCAGTACGCGCCGCAGGTCGGCGCCGTGCTCGACCAGGGGACGCAGCGGCTCCGCAAGGCGGGTTTCTCCGCGCGCAGCGGCTGGCTCACGTCCTCGACGGCGGGCGGCGGCAGCTGGCTGGCGCACGCCACGCTGCTGTCGGGCCTGTGGGTGAACAACCAGCAGCGGTACCGCGCCCTGGTGAACAGCGACCGGCTGACGCTGAACGGGGCGTTCCACCGCGCGGACTCCCGGACGGTGGCGCTCATGCCGGCGATCACGCGGGCCTGGCCGGAGGCGTCCTTCTACGGCTACGACACGGTCTACGACGACCGGAACCTCGGCTACCGCGGACCGCGTTTCAGCTTCGCCACGATGCCCGACCAGTACACCCTGTCGACGCTCCAGCGCACCGAGCTGGCGAAGGAGGACCGGGCGCCGGTGATGGCGGAGACGGCGCTGGTGTCCAGCCACGCCCCGTGGGCGTCCATCCCGCGGCTCGTCCCGTGGGACCAGGTCGGCGACGGCTCGGTCTTCAACGGGATGGGCAAGGGCTATGACGCCGCGTGGCCCGCGCCCGGCCGCATCCGCGCCGAGTACCGCACGTCGATCGAGTACACGCTGAACACGCTCGTCTCCTACCTGGAGACCTACGGCGACAAGGACACCGTGCTGGTCTTCCTCGGCGACCACCAGCCCGCGCCGCTCATCACCGGGCCGGGCGCGGGCCGGGACGTCCCGATCACCATCGTGGCGAAGGACGGCGCCGTCCTGGACCGGATCTCCGGGTGGGGCTGGCAGGAAGGCCTGCGCCCCGGCAGGGACACCCCGGTGTGGCCGATGAGCGCCTTCCGCGACCGATTCTTGACCGCGTTCGGAGGCTGAACGGAGATCGGGGGGACGGTCTCCGGGAAGGGTGGCGGCGTGACCTCCTTGTCCGCGGAGCCCGGACGGCCCGCGGCGCCTTCGGCCGAGCAGCCGCCGGGCCGGTTCCGCGCGCTGCACCGGCGCTGGCTGCTCGCGGCGGTCGTGGCGGCGCTGCTGGCCCAGATGGCCGCCGCGATGGTCACCACGGCCGTGCAGCAGAGCCCGACCGTCGACGAGCCCGTCTACATCAGCACCGGCGTGGTCTACCTCCGCCAGCACGACCTGCGCCACAACGCCGAGCACCCGCCGCTCGGCAAGCTGGTCATCGGGGCCGGGGCCATGCTCGCCGGCCCGCACCTGCGCGCCCCCTTCACCGGCAGCGACTACAGGCTCGGAAGGCAGTTCCTGTACCGGTGGGGCAACGACGCGCAACGGGTGCTGCTCGCCGGGCGGCTGCCCGTCATCGCGCTGACCCTGCTGTTCGGGCTGGTGGTCTTCGCGTTCGCCCGCGACCTCGCCGGTTCGGCCGGCGGCCTGGCCGCACTGGCCCTCTACGCCTTCTCCCCCGACGTCATCGCGCACGGGTCGCTCGCCACGCTGGACGTCCCCGCGGCCGGTCTCCTGCTGACGTCGGTGTGGCTGCTCTGGCGCGCCAGGCGCAGGCCGCGGCTCTACCTGCCGCTCGCCGGGGTGGCGCTCGGCGCGGCCATGGCGACCAAGATGAGCGCGCTTCCCGCGCTGCCGGTGCTCCTCGTCCTGGCGGCGGTGTCGGTCTGGACGTCCCGCCCGCCGCGCCGTCCCGTGGCGACCGCGGTGCTGTCGGCGGCCGGGGCCGGCGTCCTGGCCGTCGCGGTGGTGTGGGCGAGCTACCTCGCCGTTGACCCGCGCCTGCGCTGGGCGGCGCCCGCCGACCTGCCGTCCGTCGGGGGGCTGCGCGGGCTCGCCGCAGGCTGGCTGCCGTTCCCCCGGCCCTTCCAGGACGGGATGCGCGCGCAGTTCGGATTCGAGAACATGCGGTGGACGGGCTTCCTGTTCGGTGACGTCTACCGGGGCTCTCGCTGGTACTACCTGCCCGCCGCGCTACTGGTGAAGACGCCGCTGGGCATGCTCGTCCTGTGGGCGGCGGGCGTCGCCGCGATGGCGGCGCTGCCCCGGCTGCGTCCGGCGGCGCCGTACCTGCTCGCGCCCACGGCCGTGCTGCTGGCGGTGGCGATGACCGGGTCGCGCGACCTCGGCGTCCGTTACGCCATCGTCGTCCCGCTCTTCCTGGCGGTGGCGGCGGGCGGCGCGGTCCTCGTCCGGTGGCGGTGGGCCGGGGCCGCGACGGTCGCGCTGCTGCTGTTCGTCGCGGTCAGCTCGCTGCGGGCCTTCCCCTACTACCTGCCGTACTCCAACGAGGCGTTCGGCGGCCCGTCCAAGACCCACCTGCGCCTGCACGACTCCAACGTCGACTGGGGCCAGGACCTCGGACGGCTCGCCGACCGCCTCCGGGAGCGGTATCCGGGCGAGCCGGTCTGGCTGGTCTTCAAGGGCAGTGGCGTCCCGTCCGCCTACGGCATCCGCGCGCGCGACCCGCTCACCGCACCGCCCGGCGAGGTGCGCGGGCTGCTGGTGGTCTCCGACAGCTGGATCGTCAAGAACGACCCGCGGCTGATGCCGCTGATCCGCGGCAGCGAGCCGATCGACGAGGTCGGGTACTCCGTCACCATCTTCCGCCGGCCGGCCCCGCGCCCGTAGCACCTTTCCGGGGCTCCGAGGCGGGCCGCGCGGATCAGCGGCGGTGGGTGTGCGCGCGGGACCAGAGCGCCGCCCAGCCGCCGTGCGCCAGCCAGGACTCCGGGACGCGGAGGCCGTGCTCGGCGATCTCGTCCCAGAACACGGCGGTGTCGGTTCCCAGCTCGCGCGCGGCGGGCAGGGCCCGCTGCCAGGGGCCCTCCTCGTCCTCCAGCGTCGTGGCGGGGTAGCCGGGGACGGAGGTGGTGCGCGGCGGCGCCACGGAGACGAGGCGGATGTCCGGCGCGGCGCAGGTGGTGGCGATGCTCAGCGCGCACAGCAGCGGCTCGGCCGTCGGCTTCGCGAAGGCGCGGGCGATGACCGGGTCGTCCCGGACGGCGAGGAGCCCGATCGCGCGGCGGACGCGGCGCGCCACCAGGTCGAGGGAATAGGCGTCGGCGACGGCGGGGAGCTTGACGAGCCTGCGCAGCGTCTTCGGCAGCGGCGGCTCGCCGAGCAGGAGCGGAAGCTGGTCGAAGCGGCCCCGCAGCGCCGGGTCGAGGGCGTCGAGCGCGGAGCGCAGGGGGCGGAGGCCGGAGGCCGTCCAGAGCCGGACCAGATCGGTGGCGCCCTCGTCCAGGGCGCGGCCGACGGCCCCGGTGAGCTGCGGGCCGCCGAAGCGGCGCAGCCGCACGAGCGCGGCGTCCGGCCCGGTCCCGGCCACGGCGGACAGGGCGCCGAGCGCCTCCGGGGCGGCCTGCGCCCACGACCGGAGCACGAGCTCGCCGAGGGCGGGGCCCACCTCCTCGACGAGGCGGGGCGCGGCGCGCCGCCGCGCCGGACGCACCGGCGGGAGCTCGTCGGGCGCCTGCTCGGTCTCGTCCCTGACGGCACCGGGTAGCGCGGCGACCCATTCGCGGAACCGCTGTTCGAGGGCCTCGTCCGGCGCGTCGTTGAACCTCGCCGCGATCTCGGCGACGCGCCAGCCCCGGGACGCGGGCCGCAGCGCGACCAGCTCCGCGTTCACGACCAGCAGGCCGTCGGCGTCGTAGAGGCCCGCGAGTCCGCTGCGGCCCTCCCTGGCCTCCTCGACGTAGGCGGGTCCCGCGATGCAGTTGCCCATGTAGTCCGCCCATCCGGCGACGTCCCGGGCACTGCGGGCGATCTTGAGCCGGAGAGGGGTCCCGGGGACGGCCGCGCCGTCCAGCGCGGCGAGCGGCGCCGGGACGGCGAAGTCGCCGGTGAGCGCCTCGGCGATCGCGGTCGCCGACATCAGGCCCGCGGTGAGGGCCGCCCACGTGCGGGGCGCCCCGGGCGGGACGCCCCCGAGCGCGACCAGCTGCGCCGCACCGGAGACCGCGCCCATGACCGAGTCGAGGCGCGGGGTCAGCGGCTCGCCGGCCGGAGGCGGGTCGTGGTCGAACCACGGATCGCCGGTACCGGGGGTGGGCTGCGCCCGCTCGTGCCCGTACAGCCGGGCGAGGGCGTCGACCAGGTCGGCGTACCAGAGGAGGTCGGCGGCGGTCTCCGCGGTCGCCGGGTCCTGATCGGGGGTGAGCCTGCGGCGCAGCGGTTCGAGGTCTCCCAGCATCGGCCCGGTCCACGGCGCGATGCCGTCCCACTCGGCCGGAGGGCGGCCGTACCCGGCCCCCTCGCGCCAGCTCTGCAGGCTGGGCGACCACTCGCGCAGCAGGTCGTCGTGCGTCCCGACCATGTCGCCCATCACACGTCCGACGTCCTCGATGACGACGAGCGCGAAGTCGCGGGCGCAGGCCAGGCGCGGCCTCGTGTAGGCGGCGAACTTGGCGTCCATCGGCTTGCCGGCGGCCAGCCTGCGCGCGAGGTCGCGGACGTAGGCGCCGGGACGCACGGGGAGGCCGGTCAGCCCCGGCACGCGCCGTGCCGCCTTCCCTGCGGCCCAGTCGGGCATCAGGGTCGCGGCCGCGCGCAGCACCGGGGCCGACCGCTCAAGGCCGTCCTCCAGGCCGTGGTCGGCGACGGCAGCGGCGGTCCGGAGCAGCGCGGTGGCGGCGATCGCGTCCGCGAAGACGCGCTGGAGGCGCTCGTGCCAGTACCAGCGGCCGGGGGTCCAGCGCGCGATGTCGGCGAGCGAGGGCTGCTCGTTCTCCAGGTCAATGCGCACCTGCCACAAGATGTGCTCGTCGTCGTCGTGGCGGCGGCGCTTGCGCAGGTCGGCGACCCGGTCGCGGCGGCTCTGCGTCGCCAGTCGCGCGTCCCGGCGGGCGAGCCCCGTCCGGCGCTCGGCGACCCGCTCCCACAGGTCCAGGATCAGCGCGAGCCTGCGGGGCGGGGACACCTGCTCCAACACCCGCCGCAGGTACCCCGCGAGCACCGACGGCGATCCGCCGGGGGTGAGGTCGACGCCTTCGGGCGCCTCCAGCGCGAGCACCCGTTCGAGCTGCTCGGGGCCGAGGACGTCGCTGGCCGCGGACGCCAGGTGCAGCGCCGCCCAGCGCCCCTCCTCGGCGGCCCGCGCGGCGGCCGCGCCGACACGCCTGGTGACCGCGGGGCCGAAGAGCGCGACGAGCACCCCGGCCCGCTCGCCGAGGCGGTCCGCGCCGTGGAGGCCGACGGTCCGGAGCGCGGCCAGGACGGCGTCCCGCTGGTCCCCGCGCGCCCCGTCCAGCCGCGCGGAACGGAACCCGCCGCCAAGGTCGACTCCCGCGCCCGCGGCGACGGCGCCCCCGTCGGCGACGAGCAGCGACAGCTCCCGGACGGCGTTCGCCACGTCCCCGGCAGGAGCCCGCTCGGGTCCCAGCGCGACGGGCGTCCCCGGCCGCGCGTCCGCCTGGTCCAGCAGCCGTCGCGGTCCGGAGGGCCGGGCGATCCAGGCATGGCGCCCGGACGCCACCACTCCCCCAGAAAGCCGGATCTTCATTCGCCCCATCTTCCTCCCGGCGGCCGCACCGGCCAACGGATTTCCCCGCATCCGGCGACCCGTGTGGTTTTCTGAGGGCATGTACGACGTGATCATCACGGGCGGCGGGCACAACGGCCTGGTCGCGGCCGCCTACCTGGCGCGCGCCGGCAAGCGCGTGCTGGTGCTGGAACGGCTCGGGCACTTCGGCGGGCTGGCCGTCTCGGCGCGCGTCTTCCCCGGCGTGGACGCCCTGCTCTCGCGGTACTCCTACCTGGTGAGCCTGCTGCCGTCGCGGATCGTCCGGGACCTCGGCCTGCGCGTCGAGCTGCGCGGCCGGCGGTTCGCGTCGTACACGCCGGTCGGCGACGGCGGCCTGCTGATCGACAACGAGGATCCCGCGCGGACGGCGGCGTCCCTCAGGGCCGACGCCGACGCATGGCGGAGGTTCTACGCGATGGCCGCTCGCGTCGCCGAACGCGTCGCGCCGACCCTGCTGGAACCGCTGCGCGACCGCGCCGGGCTCCGGGAGGCGGTGGACGACGGGGAGGCGTGGCGCGACCTGTTCGAGCGCCCCATCGGGGACGTCGTGGACGAGCGCTTCACCGACGACACCGTGCGCGGCGTCGTCCTCACCGACGCGCTGATCGGCACGTTCGCCGACACCCGCGATCCCGCGCTCCTGGCCAACCGGTGCTTCCTCTACCACGTCATCGGGAACGGGACCGGCGACTGGAACGTGCCGGTCGGCGGCATGGGCGCGGTGACCGGCGCCCTGGCCGACGCCGCCCGCGCCGCCGGGGCCGAGCTGCGCTCCGGCATGGAGGTCCTGCACGTCGACCCGGCCGGAGAGGTGACGTTCCGGGACGCGGACGGCGCAGAGCACGCGGTCTCGGCCAGATGGGTGCTGGTCAACATGCCGCGTGAGAGCTCGGCCGAGGGGTCGCAGCTGAAGGTGAACATGGTGCTCTCGCGGCTGCCGCGGCTGCGCGACCCGTCCGTCCGGCCGGAGGAGGCGTTCGCGGGCACCTTCCACATCAACGAGGGCCGGGAGCAGATCGACAGGGCCTATCGCGAAGCCCGCGACGGCCGCGTTCCGGCCGTCCCGCCCGCCGAGGTCTACTGCCATTCGCTGACCGACCCGTCCATCCTCGGACCGGAACTGCGGGAGGCCGGGGCGCACACCCTGACGCTGTTCGGCCTGCACATGCCGGCGCGGCTGTTCCGGTCGGACCCCGAAGGGTCGCGCGCCGCGGCGTTGCGCGCGACGCTGGCGTCGTTCGACGCGGTGCTCGCCGAGCCGATCGAGGACTGCCTCCTGCGCGCCCCGGACGGCACGCCGTGTCTGGAAGCCAAGACGCCCGTCGACCTGGAGAACGGAGTCGGCCTCCCGGGTGGGCACATCTTCCACCGCGATCTGTCGTGGCCGTTCGCGGAGGCGGCCGGGGAACGCGGGCGGTGGGGCGTCGAGACCGAGCACCCGCGCGTGCTGCTGTGCGGCGCGGGCGCCAGGCGGGGCGGAGGCGTCAGCGGGATCCCCGGCCACAACGCGGCCCGCGCCGTCCTGGACGCCGGCTAGGAGCGCCCGCAGGCGCGGTGCAGGGCCGCGACCGCGGCCGCGGGGTCGTAGGCCGGCAGCACGGCGGCAAGGTGGCCGTCCGGGCGGACGATGTGCACCGTGTCCGGGCCGGCGTGCAGGGCCGTCCGCAGCACCCCGTCGGCGTCGATGGAGTCCAGCGCGAGGACCTGGTGCGGGACGCCGGTCGGCAATCCTCCGCCGTGCACGCCCTGGGTGAGGACCACGAACCGCGTGCCGAACAGGCGGCGCAGGCGGGTCGGCTCGCCGTCCACGACGCACGGGCCGTCCGGGCAGAGGACGCCCGGCAGCGGCGGGCGGACGAGCCCGGGACCGCGCGGGAAGTCCTCCACCGGCCCGGCCGGGGTCGTCAGCGGCGAGTCCAGGTACCAGAACGGCTCGGCGAGCCTCCCCGAGTCGATGATCGTGCGGGGGTCCGGGTGCGTCCGGGCCGCCTCCAGGGCCTCCAGCCGCCGGGCCCGCTGCCGCGCGGTCTGCGGCACGAGGAACTCCATCGTCCGCGTGGTCACCCGCAGGTTCTCCCCGGCGGCGGCCCGGCGCTCGGCGTCGTAGCTGCGC
The DNA here is from genome assembly GCF_013409045.1 of Actinomadura citrea. Classification (NCBI taxonomy): domain Bacteria; kingdom Bacillati; phylum Actinomycetota; class Actinomycetes; order Streptosporangiales; family Thermomonosporaceae; genus Actinomadura; species Actinomadura citrea. The sequence goes on from NZ_JACCBT010000001.1 coordinate 5,690,949, forward strand.
AGCAGCGCGGGCGGGGCCCAGCCGTGCCGGACGAACGCGAGCTTCCAGGCGAGGTTCTCCGCGTCCTGCACGCCGGAGTTCAGGCCGCGGGCGCCGAACGGCGCGTAGACGTGGGCGGCGTCCCCGGCCAGGAACGCGCGACCGGACGCGAACGCCGCCGCGCACCGCTCGTGGAACCGGTACACGGTGGCCCACACGACCTCGTACGGGACGTCCCCGGTGATCCTGCGGATGCGGGCGTCCAGCGCCCCCGACCCGCGCTCGGCGTCGAGGTCGTGGTCGGCGGGGACCTGCCAGTCGATGCGCCACGTCCCGTCCGGGCACTGGTGGACCAGGACCTGGCGCCCGGGGTTCCATTCGGGGTCGAAGAAGAACCGCCGCTCGCTCGGGAACGGCAGGTCCGCCCGGATGTCGCAGATGAGGAACCGGTCGGTGAAGGTGCGGCCGGGGAAGCCGATGCCGAGCAGGTCCCGGACGGCGCTGTGCCCGCCGTCCGCGCCGACCAGATGGGTGCCGCGCACGGTGACCCCGGCGGTTCCCTCGGAGCGGGCCTCGACTCCGTCCCCGTCCTGGCGCAGCCCGGTGACGCGCTGCCCGTACCGGACCTCCACCAGCGGTTCGGCCGCGGCCCGGTCTCGCAGCCACGCCTCGACCTCCGCCTGGGAGATGTTGATCCAGGGCGGCACGGCGCTGCGTCCGGCGTCGGGGAAGGTGACGGCGAACAGTTCGTCCCCGCGGTAGTAGGTGCGGCCGGTCGTCCACGTCACGCCGCGCGCGATCATCGGTTCGGCGCACCCGACCCGGTCGAGCACGTCGAGGACGTCGCGCTGGAAGCAGATCGCCCGGGACCCGGACGGGTCGCGGCGGGCGGCGGCCTCCAGCACCACGGACGGCACCCCGTGCCGCGCCAGCAGCAGCGCCGTGACCAGGCCGACGGGACCCGCGCCCACGACGACGACCGGTTCGCTGTCCCTCACGCGTCCACCTGATCACGTCGGGGCGTTCCCGGCCACCTCCCGTGCGCGCTCCGCGGCGGCCCGCTCGATCGTCCGGTCGGCGACCCGCCGGTCCTGCCAGCCGCGCACATCGGTGCCCTTGCCGGGCTCCAGGTTCTTGTAGATGTCGAAGAAGTGCGCGATCTCGTCGAGGACGTGCTCGTGGACGTCCCGCAGGTCGCGCATCCCGGCGTAGCGGACGTCCCCGGCCGGCACTGTGAGGATCTTGCCGTCGGGGACGCCCCCGTCGAGCATCCAGAACACCCCGATGCTGCGCACCTTGATCACGCACCCGGGGAAGGTGGGCTCCTCCAGCAGCACCATCGCGTCCAGCGGGTCCCCGTCCTCCGCGCACGTGCCCGGGATGTAGCCGTAGTCCAGCGGATACTGCGTCGAGGTGAACAGCATCCGGTCGAGCCGGATGCGGCCGAGCCGGTGGTCCATCTCGTACTTGTTGCGCGATCCCCGGGGGATCTCGACGATCATGTCGATCTCCATGAATCCCTCCCCAGGGGAGCACTACCCACGAGTCGCCTCCCGCCACTTCAGTGGGCGGCGGCGTTCCAGTCGGGGCCGGCGCCGATGGCGACCTCCAGGCCGACCGCGAGCGGGTAGGCCGTCGTCATCCCGGTGCGGACGATCTCCCGCACCGCGTCCGCCTCGCCGGGCGCGACCTCCAGGACGATCTCGTCGTGCACCTGGAGCAGCAGGCGGCTGGCCAGCCCGGCGGCGGTGAGCGCCTCGTCCACCCGCAGCATCGCGATCTTGACGATGTCCGCGGCGGAGCCCTGGACGGGGGCGTTCAGCGCCATCCGCTCGGCCGTCTCGCGGCGCTGCCGGTTGTCGCTGTTCAGATGGGGCAGGTAGCGGCGGCGGCCGAGGACCGTGCGGGTGTAGCCGGTGGCGCGGGCCTCGGCGACGACGTGGTCGAGGTAGTCGCGGACGCCGCCGAGCCGCTCGAAGTAGGCGTCCATCAGCGGGCGCGCCTCGGCCACGGGGATGCCGAGCTGCCTGGCCAGGCCGAACGCCGACAGTCCGTAGGCCAGCCCGTACGACATCGCCTTGATCTTGCGGCGCATGTCCGGGGTGACGGCGTGCGGGCGGGCGCCGAAGACCTGCGCGGCCATCGTGGTGTGCAGGTCCTCTCCGGACGCGAACGCCGCCAGCAGCGTGGGATCCTGCGACAGGTGCGCCATGACGCGCAGTTCGAGCTGGCCGTAGTCGGCCGTCATCAGCGATGCGTGGCCCTCGCCGGGCGTGAACGCGCGGCGGATGCGCCGCCCCTCTTCCGTCCGGATGGGGATGACCTGCAGGTTCGGGTCGGCGGAGCTGAGCCGGCCGGTCGCGGCGACGGTCTGCTGGAAGCTGGTGTGGATGCGGCCGTCCGCGCCGATCTCCCGGATGAGCCCGGCGACCGTGGAGCGCAGCCGCGCCTGGTCGCGGTGGCGCAGCAGGATCTGCGGCAGGCCGTTGTCGGTCCGGGTGGCGAGCCAGGTCAGTGCGTCCAGGTCGGTGGAGTACCCCGACTTGATCTTCTTGGTCCTCGGCAGGTCGAGCTCGCCGAACAGCACCTCCTGGAGCTGCTTGGTCGAGCCGGGGTTGAAGCGGCGCCCGGCGATCTCGGCGGCCTCGTCGGCGGCGCGCTCCATCCCGGCGGAGAAGTACCGTTCCAGCTCGTGCAGGAGACCCGCCTCGACGTGCACGCCGGCGCGCTCGGCGCGGGCGAGCAGGCGCGACAGCGGCAGCTCGACGTCGCGCAGGACCTCGTCCATGCCCGTGGACGCCAGGTCGGCGGCGAACACGCCGGCGAGGTCGAGGACGGCGCGGGCGCTCAGCATCAGCCCGGCCGCGCCCTCGGCGGACGGGCGGCGCCCGAGATGGCGGCCCGCGAGGTCGGCGATCCCGTAGGCGGCCAGGCCCGGCAGCAGCAGGTACGCGGCCATCGCGGTGTCGGTGGCGATTCCGTCGAGGTGCCAGCCGCGCTCGCCGAACACGCGCAGCAGCGCCTTCACGTCGTGCAGCGCCTTGGGCCGGCCGGGGTCGGCCAGCCAGGCGGCGAAGGCCCGCTCGTCCTTCGCGGTGAGGCCGGACGGCTCGAACGACGCGGCTTCCCCGTCGCCGGTGGCCAGCGCGATCCGCTCGATGTCGCCCGCGCCGCGCGCCCACGTGGAGTCGGCGGCCAGCCCGGTCAGACCCGTCGCGTGCGACCCCAGCCAGCCGGCCAGCTCGTCCGGCCCCAGCTCCCGCCCCTGGACGGGCTCCGGCTCGGCGTCCTCCGGGGGACGTCCGCCGCCCGGGTCGGCCGCGAACAGGCGCTGCCGGAGGCTGGCGTTGCGGAACTCCAGCTCGTCCAGCAGGGAGGTGAAGGCGGTCAGGTCGTACGGGCGCCGCCGCAGGTCGGCGGGCGCCACCGGGAGGTCCAGGTCGCGCACGAGCTCGGTCAGCCGCCGGTTCAGCGCGACCGTGTCGGCGGCGGCGCGCAGCTTCTCCCCCGCCTTGCCCTTCACCTCGCCCGCGCTCTCCAGCAGGACCTTCAGCGACCCGTAGTCGCGGACCCACTTGGCGGCCGTCTTCTCCCCGATGCCGGGAATGCTCGGCAGATTGTCGGACGGGTCGCCGCGCAGCGCCGCGAAGTCGGGGTACTGCGCCGGGGTGAGCCCGTACCGCTCCCGCACCGCGCCGGGCGTGTACCGGATCATCTCCGACGCCGTCCGGTAGAAGTACAGGACGGTGACGTGGTCGCTGACGAGCTGCAGCACGTCCCGGTCACCGGTGAGGATCAGCACGTCCATGCCGTCCGCCTCCGCCGCCGTCGCCAGCGTCGCGATGACGTCGTCGGCCTCGTAGCCGGGCGCCCGCAGCACCGGCACGCTCATCGCGGCGAGCAGCCGGTCCAGGATCGGCAGCTGGCTGCCGAACTCGCTCGGCGACCGCGTCCGGGTGGCCTTGTAGTCGGGGAACTCCTCGGTGCGGAAGGTCTGCCGGGAGACGTCGAACGCGACGGCCGCGTGCGAGGGGCGCTCGTCCCGCAGCACGTTGGCGAGCATGTTCGCGAACCCGTACACCACGTTGGTCGGCTGCCCGGAGGTGGTGGTGAAGTTCTCGACCGGCAGCGCGTAGAACGCCCGGTAGGCCAGCGAGTGGCCGTCCAGGAGCAGCAGGCGGGGCCGGTCGGTCATGTGTCACATCCTGGCACCCGGGGTACCGGGCATGAAACCGGCGGCGAGGGTGTTGGGGGCGGCATGACCAAGATCGAACTAGGACGGCTCGGCATCTGGCGCCCGTGGCCGCAGCTGAGCCCGGACCTGGCCAGGGACGTCGAGGACCTCGGCTACGGCGCGATCTGGATCGGCGCCTCGCCGGCCGATCCGGACATCGCCGGGCGGCTCCTCGCCGCGACCGACCGCATCGTGGTCGCCACCGGCATCGTGAACATGTGGAGCACCCCCGCCGAGGAGGCCGCCGCGGGCTACCGCCGGCTGAACGACGCGCACGGCGGCCGGTTCCTGCTCGGCGCCGGCATCGGCCACCGGGAGCAGGACCAGGCGTACCGCAGCCCGTACGAGACGATCGTGGACTACCTCGACCGGCTGGACGCGGAGGGCGTCCCGGCCGAGGGGCGGGTCCTCGCCGCGCTGGGGCCGAAGGTGCTGCGGCTGGCGGCCGAGCGGGCAGCGGGCGCCCACCCGTACCTGACCACGCCCGAGCACACCAGGTCGGCGCGGGAGATCCTCGGGGCGGGCCCGCTGCTGGCGCCGGAGCAGAAGGTCGTGCTCGAACCCGACCCGGTGCGCGCCCGCGCCGTCGCCAGGGAGGCCCTGGGCCGCTATCTCGCCCTGCGCAACTACGTCGCCAGTTTCGAGCGGCTGGGGTTCACCGCCGAGGACTTCGCCGGCGGCGGCAGCGACGCGCTCGTGGACGCGTTGGTCGCCCACGGCGACGCGGCGGCGGTCGCGGCGCGGCTGGCCGCCCATCTGGAGGCCGGCGCCGACAACGTCGCCGTCCAGGTGCTGACCGAGCCCGGCGGCGATCCTCGTCCCGCCCTGCGGTCGATCGCCGAGGCGCTGCTGTGACCGGGCCGCCGCTCTGACCCGGCGCACCGCCCCCGCGGGGGCGGACATGGCGAGGGACGCGCCCGGGTCCGGGCGCGTCCCTCGGTGCGACGGGTCCTACCGGGTCGCGTAGTTGCCGATCACGTCAGGCGTGGCGCGCTTGCCGGGCTGCGCCCGCCTGCGGGCGAGCTCGTTCCCGTTGACCGTCAGGGTGCTGTGCGCGAACAGCTCGGTGACCGCGGCGGTGCCGTCGATCATCTGGTCGAAGCCCTTCAGGTTCACGTTGTCGTAGCGGTCGCAGGCCTGGTGGTAGCACGGGTCGTAGGCGAGGCCCGCGGTGCCGCCGTACAGCTTCGCCTGCTCGGGGGTCTTGATCCCTTCGGCGCCGGTGAACAGGCCGCCGGCGGGGATGCCCACGGTGATGAAGGCGTTGTAGTCCGAGCGCCCGTTGAACGGCGTCGGGTCGGTGGGCAGCTTCCGCCGGCCGAAGTGGTCGACGAACGCCTTCTCGATCGCGCCGGATCCGGCCGGGGCCTCGACGTTGTTCTCGCCCGCGCTGTTGTCGCCGTCGTAGACGAAGTTCACGTAGTTGGGCGAGGCGAGCATGTCGAAGTCGAGCATCAGCGCGACCTTGTCGCGCTCGGCCTGCGGGAGGGTGTCGACGTAGTACTGCGAGCCGAGCAGTCCTTCTTCCTCCGCGCCCCAGAAGGCGAACCGCACCTTGTTGCGCACCTTGGAGCCGAGCTTGTTGATCTGCGCGGCCATCTCCAGCAGCGCGGCGGTGCCCGAGCCGTCGTCGTTGATGCCGGGCCCGGCGGCGACGCTGTCGTTGTGGGCGCCGACCACCACGACGTTGTCGGCCCTGCCGCGCCTGGTGTCGGCGATGACGTTGGCGGCCTGGCGCTTGTCGTTCTGCGTGTCGGTCCTGACCCGCAGCGTGACGCCGCCGTTCTGCGCCTGCTGGACGAGGGCCTTGCCGACCGCGTTCGTCGGGCCGACCACGGGGATCTCGTACGGCGTGGACAGCGTTCCCCCGACCGGACCCGGCTCGGTGGGCAGCTGGTAGATGACGACGGCGGCCGCGCCGGCGGCGATGGCGTTGTCGGTCTTGACGGAGAAGAAGCAGCCGCCGCGCTGGATCAGCGCGATGTGGCCCTTCGGGAACCCGGCGAAGTCGCCGGCCTCGCACCCGCTGCCGGATCCGGTGGCCCCCGGGTCGACGGGGGTCGCGGGGGCGGTGACGTCTCCCGACCCGGAGTACTGCAGCGTCTCGAAGTCGCCGTGCGGCGCGAACGTCTTCGGATCGGGCGCGGTCTCGGCGAGGACCGGCTCCGACAGCTCCTGCCAGAAGTCGAACTCGAAGTTCTGGATCGTCGGCGTGTATCCGGCCCGTTTGAGCTGGTCCGCGATGTACTTGATGGTGATCTTGTTACCGGGCAGTCCCGCGGCCCGGTTGCCGCCGTTGGCGTCCGAGATCTTCTGCAGGTTCAGCTGGTGGTGCCGCACGTCGCTCAGCTTGACGAGCTTGGCCAGCTTGGACTGGGCCGGGCCGGCGGCTTGGGCGGGCGCCGCGGCCACGGTGGTGGCGGCGAGCGACAGCCCGGCGAGGACGGCTAGCGCGGCTCTGCGCATGCTCGGTCTCCGTTGGTGGGGGGACAAAGTAAACCGAAGCTTGACATGTGTCATTTCCTGCAACAAGACACGACTCCGCATCAAAACGGCCAATATTGGCCTAGTTTTTCACCGTGTTAACACGGTTGACATGTCTCCGCCGATTCCCCCCGCAGCCCTTCATGGCCTCCATGCGATGTGCTCGGCAAGAACCGGAAGACCAATCAATTACAAGATCATTCAATTGCGGTCGACGTACTGACCTGCGACGACACTCGGGAAAGGGCGGGCGGTGCGCGGCGGGGGCGGCCGCGGCGGCGCAGTGCCCGGAAACCGCCGCGCACACGCCCGGGAAGCGATCGTTCACGCGGTGCACGCGAGAGATCACAAGTCGCCGCAGGTAAGACCTCTGGTCTCCGGCAAATCGAACTAAGTATGCTCCGGTCCCGCCAGGTCGGTCGGGGACGACCGGGGACGAAGACGATCAGGAGTGTGGGCCGGTGACCAAGCCCGAACAGGTTCATGGCTCCCATGAACGGCCGCGCACGCGGCCGGTCGGGCGGCGGATCGCGATGCTCCTCGCCATTCCGCTCGCCGCTCTCGTCGCGCTGTGGGTGTTCTCGGCGGGGACGACGCTGTCCGCCGCGCTGCAGCGGTCGGAGTTCACGCGGATGTACAAGGACGTCGGGCTGCCGGCCGGGACCGTCATCGGGGCGCTCCAGCGCGAGCGCGCCACCGCCGTGGCCGTCCTGACGGCGCGGACCGACGCCGGCAGGCGGGCCTACGCGGACCTCGCGGCCAAGACCGACGCCGCCGTGGCGAACTTCCGCTCGGCGGCCTTCAAGCCCCGCCTCAGGAACGCGATGGGCCCGGAACTCTGGCAGCGCATGGAGGCGCTGGACGACAGCCTCGACCAGCTCGAACCGCTGCGGACCCAGATCGACCAGGGCGCGGCCAGCACGGTGCAGGCCATCGACGCCTACAGCGGCTTCTCCGACTCGACGTTCCGGCTGCTGACGACGTTCATCAGCGTCAACGACACCGCGGTGTACCGGCAGAGCGCCGGCATCACCCACTTCTCATGGGCGAGCGACTTCATGCTGCGCGAGGACGCGCTGATGTCCGCGGCCGGCGCGCGCAGGCTGAGCGCGGCCGAGCGCATGGCCTTCGCGGGCTGGGCCGGCAACCGCGAGCAGTTCTTCTCGCTCGCCCGCACCGAGGTGACCGGCGAGCTGTCCCGGATCGTCGAGGATCTCGCCACATCGCCCGCCTACGGCAGCTTCACCTTGATCGAGAGCCAGATCCGCCGGCAGGGCCTCACTCCCGGCGTCCAGCAGTGGCGGGCGGGCACGCAGGAGCTGGCCCCGAAGTGGTTCACCTCCTCCTCCCGCCTCGGCGACGCCCTGAACGACGACCTGGTCGAGCCCGCCGGACACCGGATCATGTTGCGCTTCTACCTGGCCTGCGTCGTGGGCCTGCTGATCGTGGCCGCATCGGTCACGCTGTCGGTGCTGTTCGCCCGGCGGCTCGCGCGGGAGCTGCGGGACCTGCAGGCGTCCGCGCAGCGGCTCGCGCACGAGCGGCTGCCCGCGGTCGTGGCCCGGCTGCGGCGCGGCGAGAAGGTCGACGTCGACGCCGAGGCGCCGCGCCCGGAGCCGGGGCGGACGAGGGAGATCGCCCTGGTGGCCGACGCGTTCGACGCCGTGCAGCGCACGGCCGTCGGCACCGCGGTCGGCGAGGCCGAGCTGCGCGCCAGCATCAACCGGGTCTTCATCAACCTGTCGTGGCGCAGCCAGTCGCTGCTGCACCGGCAGTTGCGGCTGCTGGACCAGATGGAGCGGCGCGCGTCCAGCCCCGAGGAGCTGGACGACCTGTTCCGCCTCGACCACCTGACCACCCGCATGCGGCGGCACGCCGAGGGCCTGGTCATCCTGTCCGGGTCGCCGACCGTCCGCGCCTGGGACCACCCGGTCGCCGCCGAGGACGTGGTGCGCGCCGCGATCGCCGAGGTGGAGGACTACACGCGGGTGGAGGTGACGGGCGCGTCCTCGGCCGCGGTCACCGGCGACGTCGTCGCCGACGTCATCCACCTGCTGGCGGAGCTGATCGAGAACGCGGCGTCGTTCTCCCCGCCGGCCACGGAGGTCACCGTCAAGGTCGAGACCGTCGCCAACGGGCTGGCCGTCGAGGTCGTCGACCGGGGCGTCGGCCTGGAGCCCGACGAGCTGGCGGAGCTGAACCGGCGGCTCGGCAGCGCCGTCGAGTTCGACCTCGTCGACACCGAGCGGCTCGGCCTGTTCGTCGTCGCGCGCCTCGCCGCCCGGCACGGCATCCAGGTGTCGCTCCAGCCGTCCCCGTACGGGGGCACGACCGCGATCGTCCTCGTGCCGCACGCGCTGGTTGTCCTCGACGACGACTGGCACACGGCGCGCGGCCGCGGGGCCGGGGCGCCGCAGCCGGTCGGGTCGGCGGTGCTCGGGGGCGGGGGCCCGGCACGGCTCGGCCGCCCGGCGCGTCCGGCACTGCCCGGCAGGATCGTCCAGGCGCAGCCGTCCGACGAGTTCGCCGGCCTGCCCGCCGGGCCGGCCGTGCCGCCGCCGGCGCCGCCCTCCGACCCGCCCCTCGCCCCGCCGCCGGATCCGCCCGAGCCGTTCGCGGGACGGGCCCGGCCGAACGGCGCCGAGCCGCGGCCGGGCGGGGTGGAGGACAGCGAGGTCACGGGACGGCTCCCGCGCCGGGTGCGGCAGCGTTCCCTGGCCCCGCAGCTGCGCGGACGGTCCGCGCCGCGGCACGCCCAGCCCGCCGCGGCGGCGGGCGAGGACGATTTCGAAGAACCGAGCCCGGAGCTCAGCCGCGACCTGATGGCGTCGCTGCAGTCGGGATGGCTGCGCGGCAGGGTCGACGACGAACCGGGCGAATCGGATCCACGTGATGAATGGGGGGAGTCATGATGCGGCAGGGCAACGCTTCCGGCGAGCTCGACTGGCTGCTCGACGACTTGGTGCAGCGGGTCGGGGAGGTCCGCCAGGCCGTCCTGCTGTCCAGGGACGGCCTGGTCATGGGCGCCTCAGGGGACGTCACCCGCAAGGACGCCGAGTTCCTCGCGGCGCTGTCGTCGGGTTTCCACAGCCTGGCCAACGGGGCCCGCGAGCACTTCCAGGCCAAGCAGGTGCGGCAGACCGTCGTCGAGCTGGACGGCATGCTGTTCTTCGTCATGCCCGCGGGCAACGGGAGCTGCCTCGCCGTGCTGAGCGACGCCGGCGGCAACGCGGGGCTGGTCGCCTACGAGACGACCATGCTGATCAAGCGGGTGCGGCGCACGCTGGCGGCCCAGCCGCGCGGTGCCGAGTCGCAGGATCCGCCGGTGCGCTCGGGCGCGTCAGGCTAGAGCCGGCAGTGGAGAGCCCGAGAGAGCGTTGGGTCGGGCCGGACGCCGGCCCGGTCGTCCGCCCCTACGCGGTCACCCGCGGGCGCACCCGCCCCCGCGGGCTCGTCCTCGACCTGGTGACCGTCCTCGTCGCGACCGGCCGGACCCCGGCCGACCGGATCTGGCTGTCGCGCGAGCAGCGGCGGCTGCTGGAGCTGTGCGGGCGGCCCTCCACGCCCGCCGACCTCGCCTCGGAGACCGACCTGCCGCTGCGGGTCGTGCAGATCCTGCTGGAGGACCTGCACCAGTACGGCCTGATCGAGGAGATGCCTCAGGCCGCGCAGACCGAACGCCCCGACCCCCGCATCCTCATGAGAGTGCTCGATGAACTCCGCCGCCTTTGACCCGACCGCCACCGCGCACGGGCGCGACGACGACGTCCCGCTCCACACCCTGAAGGTCCTGGTGGCCGGCGGCTTCGGCGTCGGCAAGACGACGCTGGTGAGCGCGGTGAGCGAGGTGCGCCCGCTGCGCACCGAGGAGATGCTCACCGACGCGTCCGTCGGTGTCGACGACCTCGGCGGCGTGGAGGGCAAGACCACCACGACCGTGGCGATGGACTTCGGCCGGCTGACGTTCTCCGGCGGCGTCCGGCTGTACCTGTTCGGCACGCCCGGCCAGGAGCGGTTCTGGTTCATGTGGGACCAGATCGCCTACGGCGCGGTCGGCGCCATCGTGCTGGTCGACACCCGCCGGCTCAGCACGAGCTTCGCTGCCATCGACTTCTTCGAGCAGCGGGGGCTCCCGTTCGTCATCGCGGCGAACCGGTTCGAGGGCGCCCGCCGCTACACCGTGGAGGAGATCCGCGACGCCCTCGACGTCGACCCGGAGATCCCGGTCATGATGTGCGACGTGCGGAGCCGGGAGGTGGCGCGGGGCGTGCTGGTGGCGCTCGTCGAGCACGCCCTGCAGGCGGACCGCGGCTAGCCGGCCGCCATCCGGGCCACGATGAGGGACGCGAGCGCGGCGTAGGCGGCCGAGTCGTCCAGGCCGGTCTGCGCCTTGATCTCGCCGCGGTGGATGGACTCCATCACCTGGCCGGCGACGGCGCCGACGAACGCGGCGTCGCCGCCGGGCGCCGCCTCTCGCACGAGGCCCTGCACGCGCAACACCGCGTACCGGGTGTTGCTCTTGTAGATCTCCCGCGCGGGGGCGAACGCGTCCAGGTCGGCGAAGAACGCGGCGGACGCGGGGGCCAGCTCGCCCGAGATCGCCCGCAGGTAGGCGCCGACCCGCTCACGCGGGTCGGCGCCGTCGTCGAGCGCGGCCTCCACGCGGTCGGTGGCGCGGCGGAAGAAGGCCCGCACGACGGCAGTGATGATCTGCTCCCGGCTCGCCGCGACCGAGTAGAGCGTGCTCTTGGAGCAGCGCAGCAGCGCGGCCAGGTCCGCGACGCCCAGCTCGGCGAACCCGCGCTCCAGGAAGAGGTCCATGAGCCGGTCGATCAGCGTCTCGCGCCGCCGCGACGCCCGGGTCGCCCGCTCGTCCACCGAGGTCATGACGGCGACAGTACCAAATCGGGTTCGCCGGTACTGCCTTTGGTACGGTTGGCGGTGCCGAAAGGAGTCCGCCCATGCCCGCCACCCGGCACCTGCCGACCTCCGAGTCCGAGGACCTGATCGCGCTCACCCGCGAGATCGCGGCCAAGGAGCTCGCGCCGCACGTCGCGGACGCCGAGCGCACCGGGACGTTCCCCCGCGCGGTGTTCACGACGCTGGGCCGGGCGGGCCTGCTGACGTTGCCGTACCCGGAGGAGTTCGGCGGCGGCGACCAGCCCTACGAGATCTACCTGCAGGTCCTCGAGGAGATCGGGGCGGCCTGGGCGAGCGTCGGCGTCGGCGTCAGCGTCCACGCCCTGTCCTGCTTCCCCCTCTTCGCCTTCGGCACCGACGAGCAGCGCGCGCGGTGGCTTCCCGGCATGCTCTCCGGCGAGCGCCTCGGCGCCTACTGCCTGTCGGAGGCGCACGCGGGCTCCGACCCGGCCGCGATGCGCGCCAGGGCCGTCCGCGACGGCGACTCCTATGTCCTCAACGGCGCCAAGGCGTGGACCACCCACGGCGGCGAGGCCGACTTCTACACCGTCATGGCCCGCACGTCGCAGGAGAAGTCACGCGGCATCTCCTGCTTCCACGTCCCCGCCGACACCCCCGGACTGGAGTTCGACGAGCCCGAGGACAAGATGGGCCTGATGGGCTCCACCACCGCGACCGTCCGCCTGGTGGACGCGCGCGTCCCCGCGGACCACCTGATCGGGCAGGAGGGCCAAGGGCTGGCCATCGCCCTCGCCGGCCTCGACGCCGGCCGCCTCGGCATCGCCGCCGTCGCCACCGGCCTGGCCCAGGGCGCGCTCGACACCGCCGTCGCCTACGCCAAGGAGCGCGAGGCCTTCGGCAAGGCGATCATCGATCACCAGGGGCTCGCCTTCGTCCTGGCCGACATGGCCGCCGCCGTCGAGTCCGCGCGCGCCACCTACCTGTCCGCCGCCCGGCTCAAGGACGCGGGCCGCCCCTACGGCCGTGAGGCGTCGGTCGCCAAGCTGGTCGCCACCGACAACGCCATGAAGGTCACCACCGACGCCGTCCAGGTCCTGGGCGGCGCCGGCTACACCCGCGACTTCCCGGTCGAGCGCTTCATGCGCGAGGCCAAGGTCATGCAGATCTTCGAGGGCACCAACCAGATCCAGCGCCTGGTCATCTCCCGCCACCTCGCCCGCCAGCCGACGCGATGACCTGCGGGCTTCCGGCGCGACCGCGCGCTACTTGAGCGATTGCGGCGGCCGAAAATCGGTCTAACAGCCATGAACTGGGCATATATAGGACACACCCATCATGGAAATCGGTGACGTCCGAGAACGGGGCAGCGAGCACGGGCCGACGTTCCGGGCGCCTGCGAGCCGACTCTCTGCAAGGGGGGAGAGGACGTGGCGGACACCAACCGAGGGGTCGTGTACCAGGGCCGGGCGAGGTCACGGTCGAAGACCTGGACTTCCCCAAGCTCGAACTGGCCGAACAGGGCGGGCGCAAGCTGCAGCACGGCGTCATCCTGAAGGTACTGGCCACCAATATCTGCGGTTCCGACCAGCACATGGTGCGCGGCCGGACGACCGCGCCCGCCGGGCTCACGCTCGGGCACGAGATCACCGGCGAGGTGATCGAGACCGGCAGGGACGTCGAGTTCATCAAGGAGGGCGACCTCGTCAGCGTCCCGTTCAACATCGCCTGCGGCCGCTGCCGCAACTGCAAGGAACGCCACACCGGCGTGTGCGAGAACGTCAACCGGGAACGACCGGGCGCCGCCTACGGGTACGTCGACATGGGCGGCTGGCACGGCGGCCAGGCCGACTACGCGGTCGTCCCGTACGCCGACTTCAACCTGCTCAAGTTCCCGGCCGATCGCGACACCGTGATGGAGAAACTGCCCGACCTGGCGATGCTGTCGGACATCTTCCCCACCGGGTACCACGGCGCCCACACCGCCGGCGTCACGACCGGTTCGACCGTGTACGTGGCGGGCGCGGGACCGGTCGGCCTCGCGTGCGCGACCGCCTGCCTCCTGCTCGGCGCCGCCGTTGTGATCGTCGGCGACATGAACGAGCGGCGGCTGGAGCAGGCCCGGGGCTTCGGCTGCGAGACGATCGACCTGTCCGAGCACGGCGACGTGGGCGCGCAGATCGAGCAGATCCTGGGCGTTCCCGAGGTGGACGCGGCCGTCGACTGCGTCGGGTTCGAGGCGCGCGGCCAGGGCCACGAGGGAGCGGGGACGGAGCAGCCCGCAACCGTCCTCAACACGCTCATGGACGTCGCCCGGCCCGCCGCCGGGCTCGGCATCCCCGGCCTGTACGTCACCGGTGACCCGGGCGCGTCGGACGAGAACGCGAAGGAGGGCCAACTCGGGCTGCGGATCGGCCTCGGCTGGGCCAAGTCGCAGTACTTCGTCACGGGCCAGTGCCCGGTGATGACGTACAACCGGCAGTTGATGATGGCGATCCTGTACGACCGGGTTCAGATCGCCCGGAACGTCAACGCGTCGGTCATCCCGCTAGAGCAGGCACCGCAGGGCTACGCCGAGTTCGACCGGGGTGCAGCGCGCAAGTACATCCTCGACCCGCACGGCATGGTGGGGGCCGCGGCCTGAGCCCCGCCCCCTGCTCGAACCCGTCGGCGATCCGCAGCGCCATCCGGGCGCCCTCTCCGGGTCGGCGCACACCCGCGCCGTCCCGGCCGGGGGAACCCGGCCAGGCGCAGGTCGCCGGCGGATGCCATCGCCGCAGGCCCGCTAGCCGGACCCGACGCCGCGCTCCCGCAGCCTGCGGGCGATGTAGTCGGTGGTGAACGGGGAGCCGTCCGCCAGTTCCTCGGGGCCGAGGCCCTTGCGGGCCGCGTCCGCGTAGGCGTCGAACAGGTGTTCCTTCGCGGCTTCGAGCTGCTCCGCGAGGTCTTCGTACCGGGTGGTGGCGAGCTTGACCTTCGCGCCGGCTTCCTCAGGACCCATGCGGCGCAGAGTATCGAAACCCCGCCGCGGGGCCGGGCGATGGGTTTTGTACGCGGTTTGTGCGGCGTGTCACGGTCTGCCCGCGGCCCGGAACCTACCGTCGGGTCATGTGGCAGTTCGTCGTGTGGGGGCTCATGGGGGCCGCAGCCAACCGCACGCTGGCGTTCCTGGAGGCGAACCGGCGCGTGAAGGGGCCGCCCTGGCGCTACCCCAAAGGGCCGGGCGGCCGGTACTACCTGTTCGCCTGCGCTCTGCACTGCATGCTCGCCGCGATGGTGACGGCGGCGGCCGCGGCGAGCGACTTGATCAACACGCCGTGGCTGGCGTTCGCGTGCGGGGCGAGCGCCCCGGCCGTCATGGCGAAGCTCGGCCGGTACGCGCTCTGGGCCCTACCGCCGGGCCCGGGCGGCGACGGTGGGGACGACGCGCCCGGCCAGGCCGGATGAATGGGGGATGGGATGCCGAATCCTGATCGCGGCTGGCGCGGGCTTCTGGAGGCGTTCTCGGACGCACCGGCCACCGGCGGGCCGAGCGCGGTACCGCCGGGCGGAGCGGGCCGGGCGCGGCGGCTGCTGGAGGCGTTCTCCGACGTATCGCCCGCCTTCGCCGTGGACGGGGCGGGGCCCGCGCCCGCGGCGGATCCGGTGCGGGCGCTCGCGCGGGGGGTCGTGACGTTCGGCGTCCTCGGGGCGGTGTGCACGGCGTGGGCCGCCGCTGAGACCGGGACGCTCGCGGCGGCGCTGCTCGCCGCGTTCACGTTCGCCGTCCTGGCCCTGTTCGTGGCGCCGCTGGCCGGGTTCGCACGTGCCAGGGCCGCGTCGGCCCTGGCGCAGGGGGCCCGCGCGCGGTCCGCAGACCGGGCCGAGAGGCTCCGCGACAGCTTCTGGCACGCGCTGGGCTCGGAGGAGCGCGACGCCGTCCGCGGCGTGGCGCGTCCGCGCACCTTCGGGCCGGGCGCGCCGATCCTGCGCCAGGGATATCCGGCCGACTACGTCGTCGTCCTCCGCTCGGGGTGGACGAAGGTCCGCGTCGACCGGGCGGGCGAGGAGCGGATCGTGGCGGTCCGCGGTCCCGGCGACCTCATCGGCGAGCGGGCGCTGTTCGAGGGCGATGCCTGGTCCGCCACGGTCATCGCGCTCGACACCGTGGAGGCGCTCGTCGTCGGCGCGGCGGACTTCCGGGGGGTCGTGGAACGCCACGCCGGTGTGCAGTCGGTGCTGGAGAAGCAGGCCCACGACCGCACCGTCGAGGCGGCGGCCCGAACCTCGGGCACCGAACTCGCCGACACCGAGCGCCGGCTGGCCGCGCTGTTCACCACGCTGGCGCGGGCGCGCGGCGGGGCGCTCCCGCTGACGGGCACCGAGCTGGCGGGCTGGACGTCGTCGTCGCCCGCGGCGGTGGCCAGCGTGCTCAACGAGTGGGACGGCGCGGGACTCGTCCACGCCGGGGACGGCACGATCGACGTCCTCGACCCGGTCCGGCTGGAGCGGCTCACGGCGGGCGGCGAGCCTCGCCCGGAGGCGGTGTCCGGGTCCCTGTTCCTCACGGGGCAGGACTGCACGGTCGTGTTCGCCGATGTGGTGGGGTTCGGCTCCCCGGACCGGACCGAGGCGGACCGAGCGGTGATCCGGGGGGTGCTGTTCCAGTCCCTGGAGGAGTCGTTCGCCGCCGCCGGAGTGGCCTGGGCGGCCTGCCACCGGGAGGACCGCGGGGACGGCATGCTGCTCGTCGTCCCGCCGGGGGTTCCGGTGAGCGCCCCGGCGGATCCGCTGGTGCGGGCGCTCGCCGAGCGCATCGACCGGTACAACGGGGGCGCGGCCGGGGGACGGCGCTTCCAGGTGCGGGTCGCGGTCGACACGGGACCGGTGCACGCGGGGCCGGAGGGGGTCACCGGAGCGGCTCTCGCCCGCGCCGCCAGGCTGCTGGAGTCGGACGTCCTGCGGCGGCGGCTCTCGGCCGTCGCGGCCGTCATCGGCCTGATCGTCTCCGCGGCCGTGCACCGGGGGATCGCCGGGGCCGGACCGGAGTTCGAGCCGGTCGAGGTGCGCGAGCCGGACCCCGGCGACGCCTGGCTGCGGCTCTTCCCGGCCGCCGGCTAGAGGCGGACGTACTCGTAGTCGAAGGGCTGACCGTTGATGCCGTTGCGGGGCGGGGCGATCCAGGCGGCGATCCTGCCGGTTTCGTGGACGGGCCGCATCAGCGACCGGACGTGAGTCTTGTCGACCTCCGTCGGAAGCCAGGCGCCCATGCGCCGCTCCCACTCGGCGGCGTCGAGCATCTCGCCGTCCGGCGCGGCCTCGATGCCGGCGAATGCGCCGACCTTGCGGTTGAAGGCGATGCTGGGCAGGCGGAGGCGCTGCGGGAGGCCCGCCTCGGACAAGATGCGGTTCCAGCGGTTGACGCCGCTCTGGCAGTCGGCGATGTAGGCGCGGCGCAGGTCGGTGTTGAGGCCGACGAGCGCGGCGACCTCGGTCTGCCCGATGCCTCCGTCGACGAGGGCGTCCACCATGACGGCGTCGTCGGTGAGGCGGTGGTCGTCCCGGCGGCGTTCCTCCATCCAGCGGCCCTTGAGCCCGGCCGTGTAGTAGTTGGCGACGTTGCTGGACGTCTCGGAGCCGAACAGGTCGAGCGACACCGAGTAGTGGAAGTTCAGGTACTTCTGGACGACGTCCAGGGAGATCCCGCCGTGCGGGGCGACGTCGTCGGTGTCGTGCTCCTTCATCAGCTGGACGGTCCGCTCGACGACCCGGTCGATGCCCGTGGTGCCGACCATCATGTGGTGGGCCTCCTCCTTGAGCATGAACTCGCAGGTGCGCGACAGGGGGTCGAAGCCGGACTCCTTCAGCGTGCCGAGCTGGTACTTGCCGTCCCGGTCGGTGAAGTAGGTGAACATGAAGAACGAGAGCCAGTCGGGGGTCTCCTCGTTGAAGGCGCCGAGGATGCGCGGCGACTCCTCGCTGCCGGAGTTGCGCCGCAGCAGCTCCTCGGCCTCCTCGCGCCCCTCGCGCCCGAAGTGGGCGTGCAGGAGGTAGACCATCGCCCACAGGTGGCGGCCCTCCTCGACGTTCACCTGGAACAGGTTGCGCAGGTCGTAGAGGCTGGGCGCGGTGGCTCCGAGGTTGCGCTGCTGCTCCACGGACGCGGGTTCGGTGTCGCCCTGGATGACGATGAGGCGCTGGAGGTCGGCGCGGTACTCGCCGGGGACCTTCTGCCAGGCGGGCTCGCCCCTGTGGGCGCCGAAGCCGATGCGGCGGTCGCCGTCGCGCTCGGCCAGGAAGATGCCCCACCGGTAGTCCCTCATGGCGACGTGCCCGAAGTGCGCCCAGCCCTCGCGGCCGACGTCGACGGCCGTGCGCAGGTACACCTCCCGCGTCGGCAGCGACGGGCCCATCGACTCCCACCAGGACAGGAAGTTCGGCTGCCACGACTCCAGGGCGCGCTGGAGGCGCCGGTCCTCGTGCAGGTCGACGTTGTTGGGGATCTTCTCTGTGTAGTCGGCGGTGGTCGCCATCGCTCAGACTCGCTTTCGGTCGAAGTCGGCGCGCCGCCCGGTGCCGTAGCGGCGCAGGGCGCCGTCCGGACCGGACGCGTTCGGGCGCGTGAAGATCCAGTTCTGCCAGGCGGACAGCCGTCCGAAGATCTTGGTCTCCAGGGTCTCGGGGCCGGGGAAGCGGTAGTTGGCCTCCAGGCCGGTCAGCGCGTCGGGGCTGAAGCCGGCCCGCTCCTCGACGGCGATGCGGATCTCCTCGTCCCAGTCGATGTCGTCGGGCGCGAAGGTGACCAGGCCGAGGCGCTCGGCGTCGGCGGCCTCCAGCGGCTTGCCCGCGGCGTCGCCGGCGGCGGCCAGCGCGGCGCCGTCGCCGAGGAACCGGGTCGCCAGGCGGGTGAGGCCGTTGCCCATCGGGAGCGGGCCGAGGTTCATCGCGTCCACGGTGACCGCGGCGGGGTCGGCGTCCGGGTCGACGTCCTCGAAGACGCCGTCGAGCTGGTAGGAGCGGTCGGCGGCGAGCGCGACCTCCAGGAGGGAGCCGGCGAAGCAGCTTCCGGGCTCGATCAGGGCGATGAGGCTGCGGCTGGTGACGTCCAGCCGCTTCAGGGTCCGCTTGAGGTAGAGCACGATCTCGTCGGCGAGCCAGTCGCCGGCGTGGTCGAGCAGCAGCCGGTCATGGGCGAGGACGTGCTCGGCCGCCCCCCGCGTGCGGAACACCCACGTGCCGAGCTCCGGCTCGTTGGTCCGCAGGTCGAGGATGAGGTCGTCCAGCTCTCGGGTCATGGCGAGCGTCCAGAAGTCCGCGCCGCGGAATCCGCCGGGGGGCGCGTCCGGACCCGCGATCGTGATCTCGACGGCGCCCGCGGCGCGGTCCAGCTCCGCCGAGACGTGCCGGTAGGCGATCGAGGCGTCCGTGCGCTCCTTGCCGAGCGGCGTCAGCGCGATCCCCTCGGCGTCGCGCGGACGGGACGAGCGGGCCGCCAGCTCCCGCGCGCGTTCGGCGACCGTCTCGTCCCAGGCGGTGCGCGGGACGGCCTCGTCCACCAGCCCCCAGGCGACGGCCTTCCCGCCGCCGAGCCCCTCGGCCTTGGTGGAGAAGTAGTCGGCGCGGTCGCGGCGGACGCGCCGCTTGTCCGACACGCGGGTCAGGCCGCCGGTCCCCGGCAGGACGCCGAGCAGCGGCAGCTCCGGCAGCGACACCGCCGACGAGCGGTCGTCGACGAGCATGATGTGCTCGCAGGCGAGGGCCAGCTCGTATCCGCCGCCGGACGCGGTGCCGTTGAGCGCCGCCAGGTAGGTCTGGCCGGAGTTCGCCGTCGCGTCCTCGATGCCGTTGCGGGTCTCGTTGGTGAACTTGCAGAAGTTGACCTTCCAGGCGTGCGGGGACGCGGCCAGCATCCGGATGTTGGCGCCCGCGCAGAAGATCTTCTCCTTGCCGCTGGTGACGACCACCGCGCGCACCGCGGGGTGCTCGAAGCGGAGCCGCTGGACGGCGTCGTACAGCTCGATGTCGACGCCGAGGTCGTAGGAGTTGAGCTTCAGCTCGTACCCGGGGACAAGCCCGCCCTGCTCGTCCACGGCCATCGTGAGAGTGGCGACCTGGCCGTCGACGTCCAGGCGCCAGTGCCGGTAGCCGGACGGGTCCACCCGGAACTCCACGTGCGGGCTGGTCATGGGCTGTCCTTCCGCCGGTGCCGTCTCCATCATGCTCTACAGATTTAACTATTCACGTCAAGACTTTGTAGCACTTCGAGTCGCCCGGCCGCCCGGGGCGGGAGCGGCCCGGGGACGGGTCAGGGCGCGGCGAGCAGGGCCGAGGCGAGCTCGCGGACGGCGAAGCGGCGCAGCTTGCCGGTCGGCGTCGTGGGCAGCCTGTCCACGACCAGCACCTCGCGGGGGCGCTTGAACGACGCGAGACCCGCCCGGCAGAACCCGATCAGCTCGGCCGGCTCGGCGGTCGCGCCCTCCTTGAGCACGACGCAGGCGACCGGCTTGTCCAGGCCGTCGGCGTCCGGCAGCCCGACGACGGCGGCCATCGCCACCGCGGGGTGTTCCAGCAGCCGTCCCTCCACCTCGGCCGGCGACACCCAGATGCCGCCGGCCTTGAGCATGTCTCCCGTCCGGCCCAGGCAGGTGTAGTAGCCGTCCTCGTCCACCACGTAGGTGTCGCCCGTGCGCAGCCACTCCCCCTGGAAGACCTTCCGGGTCGTCTCGGTGCGGCACCAGTAGCCCGTCGCGATCGACTCGCCCTTCACCAGCAGTGAGCCCGGCGCCCCCGGCCCGAGGTCGGCCCCGGCGGCGTCCACGACCCGCAGCTCGTAGCCGGGGACGGCGGTGCCCGTCGTCCCCGGGCGGACCCGGCCGGGCCGGTTCGACAGGAAGATGTGCAGGCACTCCGTGGAGCCGATCCCGTCGATGATCTCCACGCCGTACCGTTCGGTGAAGCGGCGGCACAGCTCGGCGGGCAGCGGCTCCCCCGCCGACACCGCCAGCCGGACGGACGCGAACGCCTCCACCGGGACCTCGGCGTTGAGGATCGCGGCGTAGAAGGTCGGGACGGCGAAGAACAGGGTCGGCCGGTACTCGGCCAGCCGCCCGGCCACCGAGGCCGGGGTCGGGCGGTCCGGGTCCAGGACGGCGGTCGCGCCGGCGGCGAGGGGGAAGAACAGCGAGTTGCCGATCCCGTAGGCGAAGAACAGCTTGGCGACCGAGTAGCAGCGGTCGTCCGGCCGGATGCCGAGGACCTGCCGGCCGTAGGTCTCCACGACGTGCCGGATGTTGGCGTGCCGGTGCATGGCGCCCTTCGGCCGGCCCGTCGTCCCGGACGTGTAGAGCCAGAGGGCGCTGGAGTCGTCCGAGGTCGCGTACGGTTCCGCCGGCACGCCGCCGTGGGCGCGCCCCTCGCGGACCAGGTCCTCGAACGGGCCCACCCGCACCCCCGCCGGGGCCCGGAGCGCCGCGTCCCCCTCGACCGCCACGCGCCGGACGCCCGGAGCGCAGGTGAGGGCCGCCTCTGCGGCGACCGCGAACCGGTCGCTGACCAGCAGCACCCTGGCGCGCGCGTCGGCCAGCAGGCCGCCGAGTTCGGGGCCCGTCAGCATCGTCGACACCGGGACCGGAACGGCGCCGAGCCGCATCGCGCCCAGGATCGCGGCGGCCATGAGCGGGCCGTCGGCCATGAACAGCACCACCCGCTCCTCGGCGCGCAGCCCCCAGCGTCCGAGGCCGGACGCGATGTTCCCGGCCAGCTCGGCGAGCTCGGCGTAGCTCAGATCCCCGCCAGGACCGGTCAGCGCCGCCCGGCCGCCGCCGGGCCCGGACGCCGTCCGGAGCAGGTATTCGGAAGCGTTGAAGGTGTCGGGCGGGACCGGTGCGGTCGCCGTTTCAGCGGTCATCGAGGTCTCCCCTCGCCGGGAACCGTGCCCCCAATGCTCTACATAGACGAAACGCTAGTCAATAGACTTGTGGAACGATGAGAGTTCGGGCGGCACCCGCGCGGAACCCGGGCCGGACCCGCGCGATACTGGACGGCGTCCCTGCCACCCCGCAGCTGGACGGGCGCGCCCATCAGTGCCCGGAGGAGGAGCACATGGCCCGAACCGGCGAGGACGCGGCGCATCCGGAACCGAGATTCCGGCGCCGGCGCGAACTCGGCGCGGCGAGCGCGCGGTCGCTCCTGCTCACCGTGCTGGGCGAGTTCGTCCTGCCCGGCGGCGAGCCGGTGTGGACGGCGACGTTCCTGCGCGCGCTCGGGCAGCTCGGCGTCGAGGAGAAGGCCGTCCGGCAGGCGCTCGCCCGCAGCGCCGGCGAGGGCTGGCTCGCCGGGGAGCGGCACGGCCGCCGCACCGCTTGGCGGCTCACCCCGTCCGGGGAGCGGCTCCTCACCGACGGCACCGAGCGGATCTACGGCTTCGGCCGCCCGGTCGGCGCGTGGGACGGGCGCTGGCTGCTCGTCCTCGCCACCGTTCCGGAGACCAGCCGCCGCCTGCGCCACCTGCTGCGGACCCGGCTCGCCTGGAGCGGCCTCGGCAACCTCTCCCCCGGAGTGTGGGTCAGCCCGCACCCCGAGCGCGAGCCCGAGGTCCGGGAGGTCCTCGCCGGGATCGGCGTCGCGGAGGGCTCCACGCTGTTCACCGGGCGGCTCGGCGACCTTGCCGAGGCGCGGCGCGTGGCGCGCCAGGCGTGGGACCTGGACGAGATCGGGCTCGCCTACGAGGACTTCCTCGACGCCGTCGGCGCGCTGCGTCCCGCCGACGACCCGGGGACGTTCGCCGCGCACACCAGGCTCGTCCAGGAATGGCGCCGGTTCCCGTTCCTCGACCCCGGCCTGCCGGCGGCGCTCCTCCCCGACGACTGGAGCGGCGCGCAGGCGGTCGCGCTCTTCCACGAGCGGCACGACACCTGGCGCCCCGTCGCCGACCGCCAGTGGAAGGCGATGAGCGCCTGACGGGTCCCGCCGCCCCCGGGACCCGGCGGGACGGGGTGTAGGCGACGCGTCCCCGGGAAGTCGGGTAGGGGCCGGCGTCGTCGATGGGAGTCGTGGAAATGGGCAGCCTGATAGGGCGGAACCTGCTCGCCGGAGCCGATCCCGACGTCGCCGCCGACTCCGGCTACGCCGACCACCCGCCCCGCATGGGGTTCTTCACCGACACGTCGGTGTGCATCGGCTGCAAGGCGTGCGAGGTGGCGTGCAAGGAATGGAACGCCGTCCCCGAGGACGGCCTTGAGTTCACCGGCATGTCCTACGACAACACCCAGGGCCTCGGCGCCGACACCTGGCGGCACGTCGCGTTCATCGAGCAGAGCAAGCCGATCGGCCAGAACGAGACCGGCGTCGACCACGGCGCGCCGCCGGGCGCGGGCGGCATGCGCTGGCTGATGGCCTCCGACGTGTGCAAGCACTGCACGCACGCCGCGTGCCTCGACGTGTGCCCCACCGGCTCGCTGTTCCGCACCGAGTTCGGCACGGTGGTCGTCCAGCAGGACATCTGCAACGGTTGCGGCTACTGCGTGCCCGCCTGCCCGTACGGGGTCATCGACCAGCGCAAGGGCGACGGGCGGGTCTGGAAGTGCACCCTGTGCTACGACCGGATCGGCGTGGGGCAGGAACCCGCGTGCGCGAAGGCGTGCCCGACCGACTCGATCCAGTTCGGCCCGCTGGACGAGCTCCGCGAGCGGGCCGCGCTGCGCGTGGACCAACTCCACGACCTGGGCGTCGAGGACGCGCGCCTCTACGGGCACGACCCGGACGACGGCGTCGGCGGCGACGGCGCCTTCTTCCTCCTGCTGGACGAGCCGGAGGTGTACGGGCTGCCACCGGACCCGGTCGTCACCACGCGCGACCTGCCGTCCATGTGGCGGCACGCCGGAGTCGCCGCCGCCACGCTGCTCGGCGGGCTCGCCGCCGTCTTCGCCGCGCACGGCCGCAAGGGGGGCGCGCGATGAGCTCGTCGGAGGTCGGCAAGGAGGGCGTGCGCGGCGAACGGCCCGGCCGGGAGGCCCAGATCGGCAAGGGGCTGCGCGGCCGGGGACGGCGCGGAGGGCGCCGGGGCGGGCGCGGCGAGAAGGCCATGGTGCCGGAGGCCGAGTTCACCTCCTACTACGGCAGGCCCATCCTGAAACCGCCGGTGTGGAAGTCCTTCGACGTCGCGGGGTACTTCTTCCTCGGCGGGCTGGCCGGCGCGGGGTCGGTGCTCGCCGCCGGCGCCCAGCTCACCGGGCGGCCGGCGGCCGCGCGGGCGCTGAAGATCTCCTCGCTGGCCGCCATCTGCGGGTCCACGGCCGCGCTCGTCCACGACCTCGGGCGCCCGGAGCGGTTCTACAACATGCTGCGCGTCATGAAGCCGACGTCGCCGATGAGCGTCGGCTCCTGGCTGCTGGCCGCCTACGGCCCCGCCGCGGGCGCCGCCGCCGCGCTGGAGGTGACCGGGCTGTTCCCGCGCCTCGGACGCGCCGCCACCGCCGGAGCCGCCGTGCTCGGCCCTGCCGTCGCCGCCTACACCGCCGTGCTCGCTGCCGACACCGCCGTCCCCGCCTGGCACGAGGCGCACCGCGAGCTGCCGTTCGTCTTCGTCGGCTCGGCCGCCGCCGCGGCGGCAGGCATGGCGCTGGTCGCCGCGCCCGTCCGGGAGAACGCCCCGATGCGCACCGCCGCCGTGCTCGGCGCCGGCCTGGAACTGGCCGCGGCGAAGGTGCTGGAGCGCCGGGCCGGGCCGGCCGCCGAACCGTACAAGCGCGGCAGGGGCGGGGCCTACATGCGCGCGGGCGAGATCCTCTCCGCCGCGGGCACCGCGGGCTGCGTCCTGCTCGGCGGGCGCAGCCGGGCCGCGGCGGCGCTGAGCGGGGCGGCCCTCCTGGCGAGTTCGGCCTGCACGCGTTTCGGCGTCTTCCACGCGGGCGTGCAGTCGGCCGAGGACCCCAAGTACACCGTCGTTCCCCAGCGGGAACGCCTCGCCGGACGCGACGCGGCGTCCGCCTCCTGAGGCTGCCGTCTTTCTGCAAGTTCATTGAAATCTTGCGCAAGCTCTTGACCCAGTTGCAAGAAGAGAGCATTCTCGCGTTGCTCGCGGACGGCCGTCCCCCACCCCTTCAGGCGCCCGCCAGGCGCCCTGTGACAGGAGTTCGCCGAATGTCTGCCAACGACGCCCCACGCGCAAGAGCCCCCCGCCGCCGGTCGCTGCTCGCCGCCGGCCTCCTCGTCCTCGTCGGGACGGCGCCCGTCGCCGCCCTGCTCCCCGACCGCCCCGCCAGTGCCGCCGCCTCCCTCAACGACAGCGACGTCACCGCCAACCTCTGGGAATGGAACTGGCCGTCCGTCGCGGCCGCGTGCACCGAGCACCTCGGGCCCGCCGGGTACGGGGCCGTGCAGGTCGCGCCGCCGGCCGAGTCGGTCAGCCTGGCCTCGACCAACGACGGCCCCCACCCGTGGTGGGAGGTGTACCAGCCCGTCTCCTACGGGCTGACCAGCAGGCTCGGGACCCGCGCCCAGTTCTCCTCCATGGTCACCGCCTGCCACGACGCGGGCGTCCGCGTCCACGTGGACGCGGTCGTGAACCACATGGCGGGCCACAACAACACGGTGAACAGCACCTACGGCGGGTCGACCTTCGATCCCGGCGGGTTCGCCTACCCGGCCGTCCCTTACGGGTACGGCGACTTCCACCACGCCAACGACGGGTACTGCAACGACGACGACGCGGGCATCGACGACTGGAACAACACCTCAGAGGTGCAGAACTGCGAACTGGTCTCGCTGTCGGACCTGAAGACCCAGTCCGGCTACGTGCGCGACAAGATCGCCGGATATCTCAACGACCTGATCGGCCTCGGCGTGGACGGGTTCCGGGTCGACGCCGCCAAGCACATCGCCCAGAGCGACTTCGCCGCCGTCAAGAGCGCCCTGCACACCACCACGGCCGAGGGGAGGGCGCCCTACATCGCACAGGAGATCGTCCCCGGGTCGGCCGCGGCCGACCTGAGGCCGTCGGCCTTCACCGGGAACGGCGACGTGCTCGGCTTCTCCTACGCCCAGGGCCTGAAGACGCAGTTCCAGAACGGGACGCTGTCGAACCTGTCGGGCATCCCGTCCTGGTCGCTTGACGCGGACGGCTCCCGGACCCACACGATGATCACCAACCACGACACCGAGCGGGACGGGTCCACGCTCAACTACAAGAACGGCTCCGACTACACCCTCGCGACCTACTTCCTGCTGGCCTACCCCTACGGCAGGCCGTCGGTGTACGACGGGTTCACCTGGTCGTCGGCCGGGCAGTCGCCGCCCGCCGACTCCCGCGGGTTCGTCACCGGCGCGAACTGCTCGAACGGCTGGCAGTGCCTCACCCGCTCGACCGGGATGAAGGGCATGGTCGGCTGGCACAACGCGACCGCGTCCGCCACGGCGGTCGGCAACTTCACGGCCACCGCGGGGAACGTCATCGGGTTCAGCCGTGGCTCGAAGGGCTGGATCGGGCTCAACGACTCCGCCGGCCCGTCCACCGCGTCCTACCGGACCGGGCTCGCGGACGGCGTCTACTGCGACGTCATCACCGGCGGCCTCGGTTCGAGCGGCTGCCAGGGCACCGCCGTCACCGTGTCGGGCGGGACGGCGACCGTGACGATCCCCGCGGGCGGCGCCGTCGCGATCCACGTGGACGCCCGGTCCGGGCAGACCCCGCCGCCGCCCACCTCCGACCCCGGGACCGTCTCCGACACCTTCAACGTCACCGCCGCCACGACCTGGGGAACGAGCGTCTACCTCGTCGGCGACGCCCCGGCGCTCGGCTCGTGGGACACGGCCAAAGCGGTCAGGCTGTCCCCGTCCGGCTACCCGGTCTGGAACGGGACGGTCACGCTGCCCGCCAACACCAAGATCGAATACAAGTACGTCAAGAAGACCGACGCGGGGGCCGTGATGTGGGAGGGCGGGGCCAACCGCACCTACACGACCGGCACGTCGAGCCGTACCGCCGACGACACCTGGCGATAGCCGCCACGCGGCCGGCCTCCGCGCGGGCGGAGGCCGGCCCCGGCACGGGTCAGGAGCGCGGCGTGCGGAAGAGGGTCTCCTGCGTGAGACTGGCGACGAGCACGCCGTCCCGGGTGTGGATCGTTCCGGTGTACCAGCCGCGCCCGGCGGCGACCGTCTGCGGGACGAGGTCCATCAGCACCCAGTCGTCCATCCGGACCGGCCGGTGGAACCAGACGGCGTGGTCGAGGCTGGACCCCGACCGGGCGGCGCCGTCGTGCAGCGCGATCAGCCCGCTGGAGATGTCGGACAGGTACGTCAGCACGCACGCGTGCAGCAGGTCGTCGTCCGGCAGCGGCACGGTGCAGCGCGACCACAGCCGCGTCGGGAAGTCGGCCGCCTCGTAGGGCTGCGGCGGCACGCGGCTCTCCATGGAGAACAGCCGCGGGACCGGGGAGGCCGGGAGGTTCTCCGGCCCCGGGACCCGCGGCGCCGGGTGCACCTGCCGGTCCTCGTCGTCGGCGGGCCGCTGGAACGACACCGACATGTTGAAGATGACCTCGCCGCCCTGCAGCGCCACCACGCGGCGCGCCGAGAACGAGCGGCCGTCGCGGTCCCGGTCCACCCGGAAGATCGTCGGCCGGGCCGCGTCGCCGCCGCGCAGGAAGTAGCCGTGCAGCGAGTGCGGCAGCCGCCCCTCCGGGACGGTGCCGCCCGCCGCGCGCAGCGCCTGCGCCGCGACCTGCCCGCCGTACAGCGGGTACGGGTCGTCGAAGACGAGGGCGCCCCGGTAGAGGTCCCGGTCGAGCTCTTCCAGGTCCAGCAGGTCCAGGACGGAATGAAGGGATTCCGACCGCGCTTCGGGCTCTTCGGAGATCGAGGGTCGCACGCTCGTGACGTTATCCGACCCGGGCGTGGTCCGGCCGGGCGGGCACCGCGCGTCAGCCCTCCGGCGTCTCGGCGGGGCGCTTGCCGGGGCGCCAGAAGGCTGCCAGCAGCAGGGCGGCGCCGAGCCCCCCGGCCAGGGCGGTGACGGCCAGGCCCGTCCAGCCCGACAGGTCGTCCTCGATTCCGAGGGCGCGGTCCAGGGAGACCGCGCCGCCGCCGAGCGCACCGAGGGCGCACGCCACCATGATGATCATGACGACGTACTCGTAGCCCTGCCCGGGGCGGAAGATGAAGAAGCCGTTGCGGAGATGGGCGATGACGAACGCCACCGCCATCGTGCCCACCGCTCCCGCGGCCGCGAGCGGCGTCAGCAGCCCGAGCAGCAGCAGGACGCCCGCACCCAGCTCGGTGCCGGTCGCCATCAACGCGTGCAGCCGCCCCGGCCGCAACCCCATCGACGCGAACCAGCCCGCCGTGCCCTCGATCCTCCCGCCGCCGAACGCGTGGTTCCAGCCATGCGCGATCAGCGTGCCGCCCACGGACACCCGCAGAACCAGGGAGGCGATGTCCGCCCCCGCCGCGTCGACAGCCATGCCCGGCCCCTTCCTCGTGCGCTGGAAACGTCCAGCAACGTACCGGAACGGGCGGGTGGTCAACGCTCCCTCGGGGTGGTCAGCCCTTTGTATGTGCGGCTGCCAATCACGGCGCGGCTTTCCTCAACGCCCTCCGTATCGCGTCCCGGACGGCCGGGTTCACCATGTCGGCACCCATCAGTACAGGAACGTACTTCTGAAGGGATGCCCCATGAGATTCCGACATTCCGCCGCGCCGGGCTCCGGCGGGCGGCCGCGCCGCGGCCTCGCCGCCCTCGCGGGCGCCGCCGCCCTCGCCCTCGCCCTCGTCCAGGCGCCCGCCGCGCACGCGCTCCCCCCGCAGGACGTGCCCGGGATCGGCGTCGACACCGGGCGGTTCAAGCTGCCCATCGGCTGCACGATCGCGCTCGCCGGGCTGCCGGTGTTCTACCTGCCGACGGACGTGGACGTGCAGGGCGTGGCGCCCGTCCAGCTCGGGCCCGGCCAGGAGTTCTGGCTGACCCAGGGCTCGGGGAGCATCACCTTCCCCGAGTGGCTGACCGCACTCGCCCCGATCCTGGGGATCACCAGGGCCGACGCCCGGGTCACCGACCTCACCATCGGCGCGAGCGACTCCACGCCCTCGGCCGTCAACATCGCCGAGGACGAGCCGTTCGAGATCAAGGACATCCCGGTCGAGGCCGGCAAGCCCCTCAAGGTCGGCCTGCCCCTGTCGGGGACGTTCGACGTCGGCCCGTACAAGGCGCCCGACGGCGGCAAGGTCACGCTGGCCTTCGACCACGCGTTCGCCGAGGTGGACCTGAAGTCGCAGGCCGGGTTCAGCCTGCCGATCACGGCCGACTGCAAGCCGTCGGCCGGCAACGCGCTGCTGACGATCGGCGTCGGCGGTGCGCCGGGGCGGCCGCCCGCCAAGATCTCCGGTGCCCCGCTGAACTTCCCCGAGCCGAAGTCGAACGAGCTGGTGGGCATCATCAACTCCCCGTACAGGTGCACCCTCGGCGGCGAGCCGCTCGACGTCGGCATCGCGGTCGGCGCCCGCATCCCGCTCGTGGCCAGGCGGGGCGGCTCGTTCTCCTTCACCGAGGCGAGCGGCGCGCTGGTGATCCCTGCCGGTACGGTGAACCGGCTGGTCGACAAGGGCTACGGCTCGGTGTCCGGCACGGTCACCGCCCTGAACCTGGAGGTGGAGGGCGGCACGCCGGCCCGGCAGAACGTGATCCCCGCAGGCGGCATCGCCCTCCCGAGGACGCCGCTGGTGCGCGACGGGCAGATCACGGTGCCGCTGCCCGGCACCGGCACGCTGACCGCCGGCCCGTTCACCCCCTCCTCCGGCGCCGAGAGCGTCTCGGTCGGGCTCGGCTCGGCCGCCGCCGAACTGTCCTTCGACGGCGCACCCGGCGCCGCCCCCGCGACGTGCGACGCGCCGTCCCCGAAGGTCTACCTGGTCGACAACCCGGTGACCTGACGGGCGGCCCTGCCGGACGGCGACGGCGCCCGCCGTCCGGCAGGCCGCACCGCCCTCTCCCCCGCATATCCCGTCGCCCGTGGGGCAGATCACACAAAGTCAGGCTCCGTATCGCGTCACATCCGGGCGCGTACCGCCCCTCTATCTCTGTGAACGGCGCGAGCGCGGAGAGCGTGGGAGGCGGCATGGACAGCGTGGCGAGGAAGTTCGACCTGACGATGCTGTACGCCGCCTACGACGCCTTCCGCCGCGACGCGGCCCGGTTGGAGACGGCGGCTGCGCGGACCGCCGCCCGGCCCGGCTCCGCTCTCGGCTGGGCCTCGGCCGCGAGCACCTGGTCCCTGTTCACCTCCCACTGGAGCCTCCAGGACCGCGCCGAGAAGAACGCCCTCTGGACGGTCATGTACGCCAAGGACGCCGACGGGCCCGGTCGGATCGGCGTGGTCCTCGACGCCATGGCGGCGCTGGCGTTGAAGGCCGTCCCGCTGATCGACGGCGTGGACGCGGCGCTGGAGCACCGCGACCGCGCCGCGTTCGCCGGGTACGCGCGCGACCTGCGGGCCTCGGTGGACGCGCTGCTGGACTTCAAGGAGTCCAACGCCCTGCCCCTGATCCAGGAGACCCTCACCCCGTTCGAGTGGGGCACCTTCGACGTGGAGTTCCGTCGCGGGCTGGGGCTTCGCGGACTCGGGGTGTTCCTGCCCTGGCTGCTCGACGGCGCCCCGGACGGCACCCGCCGCGCCGTGCTGGGGCTGCTCCCGCCGCCGATCCGGCTCTGCTACCGGGCGCGCTGGCGTCCGCGCTACCTGCGCCGCGGCAGGCTCGCCGTCCCGGCGCGCTGACCCCCGCCCGCCGAGACGGCGCGTCACCGCCTCGCCGTGTGACGCGGTCCACATCCAGGAATGTCACATTTGTCGGCCGAGGTCGGTCTTTTTCCCCAGAAGCGCGACTGCCCAGAGCGCGACGGAGGGATGCGGACGATGGCGGGAACGACGGCGCCCGGTGGGGCGCGGGCCGGCACACGGAGGCCGCCCAAGGGAGTGGACGTCACGGTTCGGGCGCTGGACGAGCGGTTCGGCACCACCGGATTCGCGCGCAAGGCGCTGCGCAAGGCCTTCCCGGACCAGTGGACCTTCCTGCTCGGCGAGATCGCGATGTACTCCTTCGTGATCATTCTGCTGACCGGGGTGTACCTGACGCTGTTCTTCAAGCCGAGCATGCACGAGGTCGTCTACAACGGCTCGTACACGAAGCTGAAGGGCGTGGAGATGAGCGAGGCGTACGCCTCCTCACTCAAGATCAGCTTCGACGTGCGGGGCGGCCTGCTCGTCCGGCAGATCCACCACTGGTCGACGCTCATCTTCATGGGCTCGATCCTCGTGCACATGCTGCGCAACTTCTTCACCGGAGCGTTCCGCAAGCCCCGCGAGCTGAACTGGCTGATCGGCATCGCCATGTTCATGCTCGTGATGCTGAACGGCCTGTTCGGCTACTCGCTGCCGGACGACCTGCTGTCCGGCACGGGCCTGCGCATCCTGGAGGGCGTGCTCGCGTCGATCCCGCTGGTCGGCTCGTACGCGGTGATGTTCCTGTTCGGCGGCGAGTACCCCGGCACCGACATCATCCCGCGCCTGTACGTCATCCACGTGCTGCTGATCCCCGGCATCCTGGCGGCGCTGATCCCGCTGCACGCCGTGGTGCTGACCTGGCGGCAGACGCACACGCAGTTCCCGGGCAAGGGCAGCTCGAACACGACCGTCCGCGGCTACCCGTTCTTCCCGGTCTTCATCGCCAAGACGACGGCGTTCTTCCTGTGGGTGCTGGGCGTGACGACGCTGCTGGCCGCGTTCTTCCAGATCAACCCGATCTGGCTGTTCGGGCCCTACGACCCCGGGGCGATCAGCGCCGGGTCGCAGCCCGACTGGTACATGGGCTGGCTGGAGGGCGCGCTGCGGATCATGCCGTCCTGGGAGATCAGCGCCTGGGGCCACACCGTCGCGATGAGCGTGGTCGTCCCGGCCCTCGTGGTGCCCGGGCTGCTCTTCACCGGCCTGGCCGTCTACCCGTTCCTGGAACGCTGGGTGACCGGCGACTCGCAGATCCACCACCTGCTGGACCGGCCCCGCGACGTCCCGGCGCGCACCGGCATCGGCGTCGGCGGCGTGGTCTTCTACGGGGCGCTGTGGCTCGCGGGCGGCAACGACGTCCTCTCCCACAAGTTCGACGTCTCGCTGTTCTGGACGACGTGGTTCTTCCGTTTCCTCATCATCCTCGGACCGGTGCTGGCCTACGTCGTCACCTACCGGATCTGCGTCGGCCTGCAACACCGCGACCTCGGCCTGGCCCAGCACGGGCTGGAGACCGGCGTCATCCGCCAGTCGCCGGACGGGAAGTTCAGCGAGGTCGAGCGCCCGCTCCCGGACGAGGCGATCGCCGCGATCACCGATCCGCGCCCGGCCCCCGCCGCCGACCTGGACGTCCCGCCGCCCGTCGACGGCATCGACAGCCCCCGCGGCCGCACCGCCATGGGACGCATGCGCGCCGCCCTCAACCGCCGCTTCCGGGCCGATCTGGCCGCCGTCCCCGAACGCCGCCCGGTCGAATCCGACGGCGAGCGGCCGGCGATCGAGGAGAAGGCCGCGTCACGCTGACCCGGGCCGCTCGAACAGGAGGCGGATGACCGGGTCGGCGGCCTTCACGGGGTCGTCGCCGAGGTCCCGCAGGGCGCCGCTCAGCCACAGGTGGGCGAAGCCGTGCACGATCGACCAGGCGGCGATCCCGGCCGTCCGGTCCCCCGCGGCACGGCCGGGCGCGGCGCCGCGGACGCCCTCGGCGAGGGCCCGGCCGGCGCGGTCGCGGGCGGCGGCCACCTCCGGGTCGTCGGGGCGGTAGAGCGCGGGCGCGAACATGACCTCGAAGTGGACCCGGTGCTCGACGGCGAACCGCACGTAGGCGAGCCCGACGCCGTGCAGGTCGCTCCCGGCGGCCTCCAGGGCGTCGGCGAACAGCGTGTACCCCTCGGCGGCGACGGCCGTCAGCACGCCGGCCTTGTCGCCGAAGTGGTGGGCGGGCGCGGCGTGCGACACCCCGGCGCGGCGCGCCAGCTCGCGCAGGCTCCACGTCGCCGGGCCCGCCTCGGCGATCGCCTCGATGGCGGCGTCGAGTACGGCGCGCCTCAGGTTGCCATGGTGGTAGCCGTCACCGCTCATGCCCGAAATCCTAGGGCGGGAGGACGGGCGGGCCGTCAGTCCTGTTCCTTGGCGAACGCGCGGAGGCGGGCCAGGTCCACCACGGTGATCCTGCGCCAGCCGGTGCGGATCAGGCCCTCGCGGCGCAGCCCGCTGAGCGCGCGGGCGACGGTCTCCCGGGAGGCGTCCATCCAGCTGCCGAGCTCCTCCTGCGACAGCGGCGGCCCGATCTCGATCGACCCGTCCTCGGCGGGCGGGGCGTGGTGGGCCGAGCGCTCCGCCAGGTCGGCGAGCAGGGACGCCAGGCGCTCCGGGCCCCGGCTCGTGATGTGGGCGGTCAGCCGCCGGTCGGAGTCGTCCATGCGCTGGACGAAGGTGCCGGTGACGAGCATCCACACGTCCGGGTGCGCGTCCAGGAACCCGGTGAAGCGTGCCGCGGGGACGACCAGGGCGCGGATCGGGGCCAGCGCGGTGACGGTCGCGGCGCGCGGCCGCCCGCCGAGCACCGCGCTCTCGGCGAGCAGGTCGCCGGGGCCGCGCACGGCCAGCACCACGTCGTGGCCGTCCTCGGTCGCGGAGGTCACCTTCGCCCAGCCCCGCTCGATGATGATCACATGGTCGGACTCGTCGCCCTGGTACACGAGCGGCGCCTTGACCGGGAACGTGCGGGGACGCGCGGCGTTGCGCAGAGCGGTGCGCTGCTCGGGTTCGAGCGCCGACCAGAACGCGGAAGGCGGAGAGGACGCCGCGTACGGTACCAACAGCCGCCTCCTTTGCTCAGGGTTACCTGAACTGTAAACCCGCAGGCCCTCACTTGGGGACGGCGATAAGGCGCACGGCGAGCCCCGTGAAGACGGTCCCGCTGAAGATGTTCAGGGCGCGGGCGACGCGGCGGCTGCGCCGCAGCAGGTTCGCGAGGCGGCCGGAGAGCAGGCCGACGCAGCCGTCCACGGCAAGGCCGATCAGGACGAGCGTGACCCCGAGGACGAGCAGTTGCACCATCGGATGCCCCATGGAGGGGTTCACGAACTGCGGCAGGAAGGCGATGTTGAAGAGGATCACCTTGGGGTTCAGCAGGTTCGTGACGACGCCCTGCCAGAACGCGCGGAGCCGCCCCGGGCCGACGGGGGCCGCGTCCTCCTCGCCGGATTCGCCGCGGTCCCGGAACGACTTGATCGCGAGGTAGAGCAGGTAGGCGGCGCCGGCCCAGCGCAGCACGTGGTACAGCGCCGGCAGCGCGGTGAACAGGGCGGAGAGGCCCAGCGTCGCGGCGACCGCGTGGGTCAGGGCACCGGTGGCGACCCCCGCCGCAGCCATGAGGCCCGTGCCCGGGCCGCCGCGCCCGCCCATCGCGACGATGAACATCATGTCGGGGCCGGGCGTGACGCAGAGCGCGAGGGCGGCGACAACGAACGCCGCATAAAGGGAGGTATCGACCATGCCGAAATCATGCGGCAGGAGACCGCCGCTCCGCGAGTGCATTACGCTCCGGCGTCCCCGCGCCGCCGGCCCTGGACGTCAGGCCGGCCCTGGCGGCAGGGGCTCGATCGTCAGGGCCTCGTGGTCGAAGGACAGGTATCCGCCGATCTTCGCCGCGTCCTCCAGGGGCTCCTCGTACGACCAGGCGGCGTCCTCGGCGCCGGCCAGCGACCAGTACGTCGCCTCGCCCTTGTACGGGCAGAAGGTCCGCTTCTCGCTGCGGGTCAGCAGGTCGCGGCGGACGTCCTCGGCCGGGATGTAGTACCGGTTGCGCAGCCCGGTCTCCGACAGCAGCTTCGGCCGCCCGCTCTCGGCGACGACCTCGCCGTCGAGCAGCACCCGCACACGCCGGGACGTGGCGCGGGCGTCGACGCGGTGGAACGGGTCGCGCAGATGGCCGTGGACCTCCTCGTCCTCGTCGAACCAGGCGTCCATCCGGCCCCAGTAGAAGGCCATGTGCCCGCGCAGCCACGCCGACTCCGGCTTCGGATCCGGATATCCCCAGACCGCGTTCTCGGCCGCCCGGTCGCCCACGCGTACCGTCCAGTACACGGCGTCGCCCTTGAACGGGCAGTGCGTGGTGTGGGCGGTCTTCTCCAGCAGGTCGGAGCGCACGTCCTCCTCGGGGACGTACAGCACGGGCAGCAGCCCGGTCTCGTGCAAGAACTTCCCGCGCTCGGTGTCCAGCACCGTCTCCCCCGCGAACCGGGCACGTACCCGGCGCGGAAAGTCGTGCATGAACAACCGGTGCGCCGGCCCGTCGATCGTGAAGTTGACCTCGTCGCCGGGCGAACCGGCGAGCGGGCCCGGCTGCATGGTCAAGGACATGGCGCGGCTCCTCAGACTGCCTGACTATTCGACGCCGGAAGGCATCGTCTCCAGTTCACCACGGCGCGGCTTTCCCGGCGTGGCACGGCGGCGCCCCCTCGCGTCCTCCATCGCGTTCCTGGTCCTCCTCTTCGCGTTCCCGGGATACGGGAATCGATTCGCACCCGGCCTGGATTCGTCGGCGCTAGGCGTCACGCCGGATGCCGGTGGTGCGGGCGCGGTAGGCGCTGGGCGTCTGCCCGTAGGCGGCGCGGAACGCGCGGCTGAAGGCCGCGGCGTCCGGCAGGCCCCAGCGGTTGGCGATCGCGCCGATCCGCTGCGTGCCGAGGAACGGGTCGCCGAGTTCGCGGCGGCAGTGCTCCAGGCGGCGGGTCCGGACGTACCGGGCGACGGTCGTCCCGGTCGGCGCGAACACCCGGTAGAGCTGGCGGACGGAGATGTGGTGCGCGGCCGCGATCGCGGCGGGGCTCAGCGACGGGTCGTGCAGGCGCGCCTCGATCCACTCCTCGATCGCCCGCAGCATCTCCGCTCCCTCCGGCGACGGGCACGAGGGCGCGCCCAGCCACTCGCCGGCCGCGCCGGTGACCAGCTCGACCAGCGCGCCGCCGAGGTGGCGGGCGTAGATCCCGTCGGCCGTGCCGAACAGGTCGTCGGCCGCGGCCCCGTCCCCCGCGGCGGGCCCGGCGCCGTTCGCGGCGTCGCCCCCGCCGGCGTCCTCGGCGCCGCTCTCGGCCAGGGCGCCGAGGAAGGACGAGACGAGCCGCCCGGTCCGGGCCCGCCCGCCGAGCAGGGTGCCGCCGAACGCGGCGAGGCGCTCCTGCGGGAGCGGGACGGCGCTGTGCGGGATCACGACGGTGAAGATGTGGTGGGCGTCGAAGGAGATCTCGACCGGACGGGTGAGGTCGTAGAACACCACGTCCCCCGCCCCGACCACGGCCCGGCGGCCGTTCTGCCGCAGCACGCACGAGCCCCGCAGCACCAGGCCGAGCTTGTAGCACTCGCGGGTGTCGCGGGCGATCTGCCGGGCGCTGCGCCGCACCGCGTGCGCGGGCGCGTACACCTCTCCGGTCTCCACCGGACCCAGCGCCCGGCCGCTCAGCCGGGCGGCGAACCCGCCGGGCAGGCGCGGTTGCACGTGGAACGGCCCGAAGGCCGAGCTGATCAGGTGGCGCCAGAAGTCCGCCTGGTCGCGGGCAGGGTGGTCCGAGGTGTCAACGCGCGTGGGCATGACGCTCCTCCGGTCGGCGGGCGGGTCTCGGACGCCACCCGCAAGGCTTCTACGGCGCGTCAGGAAGGTCAATGAGCGAGTCAGTACGACGCTTCGGGCGGGCTTTGGCACTCGCCGCCAAAGTCACGGCACGCAGCGGCAAGACCGCCCCCTCCCCGGCGGCTTATACATGTCGCGGACTCGACTCCCAGGGAGCCCCGCCAACCGGAAGATCCCGGACGACCCCCGAGAGGAACCCCATGCCAGCGGACGAGCAGGAAACCGGCACCGGCCACCCCGGTGCCGGCGACGGCCAGGAGAACGGCCTCAGCCGCAAGAACTTCATCGTCGCCGCGGGCGCGGCGAGCATCGGCGCGCTCGCGCTGCCCACCGCCGTGTCCGCGGTGGCCGCGCCCGCGCAGGCCCGCACGGAGCAGCAGCCGCTCACCCCCACGCCCAAGTGCGACGACGGGGACGACTCCCCGACGCACTCGCAGATGGAGGGCCCCTACTTCAAGCCCGGCTCCCCCGAGCGCGCGTCGATCGTGACGCCCGGCATGCCGGGGACGCCCCTCACCGTGTCCGGAATCGTCTACTCGACGTCGTGCAGGCCGGTGGCCCACGCCCTGCTCGACTTCTGGCAGGCGGACTATTACGGCAATTACGACAATTACGGCTATACGCTACGTGGACATCAATACACGGACGCGTCGGGACGATTCGCCCTGAGGACGATCGTGCCCGGCCTCTACCCCGGCCGCACCCGGCACATCCACGTCAAGGCCCAGGCCCCCTACCAGCAGATCCTGACGACGCAGCTGTACTTCCCGAACGAGCCCCGGAACAGCTCCGACATGCTCTACGACCCCGCGCTGCTCATGAAGGTCCAGACCGGTCCCAGCGGACGCACCGCGAAGTTCGACTTCGTCCTGCGGGTGCCCTGACCGGGGTTCCACGGCCGGATTCCGTCACCGCTCCCGCGGAATCCCGGCCCCCCGCCAAGGCACCGGCGCGCCTTGGCGGGGGGCTCCCGCCAAGGCGCTGCGGGAGCTCCCGCTATGACGCCGCGGCGGCTCCCGCCTGCGGTTTTTTGCGAGGTTCCCCCGGCGCGCCCCGCCGTTTCGCGGGGAACGGGACCGAGACGTGATGCGAATCGCCCACGAAACGGCAAAGGAATGGATAGTCTCCCACCGATCACTTTTAGTTGTGAGAAATCTGGGAGCACACGCCGCATGAGCGCTGCCAACCGGGCACAGGTCATCACACGGTGGGGGGCCATCGCCTTCATGGCGGCCGCGGTCCTGACCGCCACCGCCGGTGGCTTCGCCCAGTCCTATGCCGGTCTCTATCACTGGGCCCTGGAACACGGCCTGCGGGGCTGGAAGGCCGAGTCGTTCCCCCTGCTGGTCGACCTGTTCATCATCGTCGGTGAACTCGGGTTGTTCCTGCTGGCCATCGACGCCTTCGTCATCAAGCGCCGGGCCCTGATGAGCTGGCTCGACTTCTGCCTGCCGCTGACCATCGCCCTCGCGGGCTGGACGGCCAGCCTCATCTTCAACGTCGGCCACGTCGGCCACAAGACCTTCTCCTTCCAGGCGACCGCCGCGGTCCCTCCGATCGTGTCGATGCTCGGCCTGTTCGTCCTGCTGCGGACGCTCCACCGGTACGTGTCGCAGAAGACCGAGGAGGAGGAGGCCAAGCAGCCCGAGCCGCAGACGCGCGCGATCGCCGGGCCGGTCACGCTGAACCAGATCACGCTGATGCCGCTGCGCAACACCGGCCCGTTCCCGCAGATCCAGGTCCCCGGGTACTCCGGCAAGGCGATCGAGTCCGGGACCCCGGGCAGGGCCGAGGCCAAGCGTGCGCCCGCGGGCGAGGCCGCCCCGGCCGCGCCGGCCGCCTCCGCTCCGGCCGCGGCCCCCGCCGCGACCGAGGCCCCCGAGCCCGCGCCCGCGCCCGCACCCGCACCCGCCCCCGAGCCTGAGCCGGAGCTGGCCGTGGTCAGCGCCGCGTCGCGCGGCAGCCTCAACGGGCGCAGCTCCTACGGCGCCGCCCCCGAGGAGGCCGCGCCCGCCGGGCCCCCGCCGGAGAACCTGCGGTCCCTCGTCATCGACATCCTCGAACGCCGCCACGGCGACGTCGCCGCGACGCTCGCCGAGGTCAGGGCCGAGGGCTACCGCTGCGACGAGGCCGAGATCCAGCGGATCAGCGACAACCACTGGTTCCCGTACGCGGTGTACCGGCTGCTGGCCAAGCACCACGGCGACGGCGAGCTGGTCGCGCAGGAGCTGAGCGCCCAGGGCATCGTCTACGACCAGGTGACGCTGGACGCGCTCGTCCAGTCCTGGCGCGTCTGACCCCGCGCCCGTCCGCGCGTTCCGGACCGGCCGCCCGCCACCGCGGGCGGCCGGTCCGCGCTTTCACCGCCTTGGGCCCGCATCCTCGGACTCGCGCCGCCGCTCCTCGGACGGGTCGGTCCGCAGCCGCGCGTGCAGGCCGCCGTCCACGCGAAGGACGTGCCCGTTGAGCTGCGACGCCGCCGGGGACGCCAGGAACAGCGCCGCGTCCGCGACCTCCTCCGGCGCGGTGGTGCGCCCGGCCGGGAGGTCGGTCGCGGGCCGGACCTCCCCGCCGACGCTGGCGGGAGCGATGCAGTTCGCGCGGATGCCGAGTCCGCCCAGTTCTACGGCGATCGCCCGGCTGAGCGCCTCGATTCCCGCCTTGGTCACGTCGTAGGCGCTCTGGTCCTCGTGCGCGCGGGATCCGCCCGGCGAGGACAGGCTGACGATCGTCCCGCCGCGCCCGGCGTCGCGCCAGTGGCGGACCGCCCGCACCGACAGCAGGTACGCCGAGCGCAGGTTGGCGGCGATCACCGCGTCCCAGACGCCGGCGTCGATGTCGATGAACGGGGTGCGCAGCCCGGTCATCGCGGCGTTGTTGACGAGCACGTCCAGGCCGCCGTCCCGCGCGACCCTGGCGAAGACGGCGTCGGCGACGTCCTCGCGGGCCAGGTCGCCGGGCATCGTCGCCACCCGCGGGTCGCCGTCGTGGACCGCGAGGCCGCCGGCGTCCACGTCGACGGCGAGCACGGCGGCGCCCGCGTCGGCGAACCGCCGTACCAGCGCGCGGCCGATCAGCCCCGCCGCGCCGGTGACCAGCACCCGCTCCCCCGTGTAGTCGAACCGGACAGCGCTCATTCGGCCGGGGCCTCCCTCACCTGCGCGACGATCTGCGTCGGGTTGACGAACATCAGGGCGATGACCAGCAGCACCGCCGACAGGGCCATGTAGATGACGGCCATCGCGTCGATGGCCTGGGCTGCGCGGATCCCGGGCGTGAACGCGGCGCTGTACAGCGCGACGACCAGCGTCTGGCTGTCGGCGTCCGCCACCAGGAACGTCAGCTCGAACATGGCGACGGTCCGCACGAGGACCAGGATCCCGGCGGCGAGGATCCCCGGCAGCAGGAGCGGCACCAGCACCCGCGCGAACACCTGCCGGGTGCGGGCGCCGCACATCCGCGCCGCCGACTCCACGTTCGCGTCGATCTGCTCCACGAACGGCGTCATCACCAGCACGACGAACGGCAGCGCCGGGACGAGGTTCGCCGCGATCACGCCCGTCATCGTCCCGGCCAGGTGCACCTTGTACAGGACGGTCGCGAGCGGGATCCCGTAGGTGATCGGCGGCAGCACCACGGGGAGCAGCAGCAGGACCGTCACGATCCGCTTGCCGGGAAAGTCGCGCCGTGCCAGCGCGTACCCGGCCGGGACGCCGATGAGCAGCGACAGCGCGACCACGATCAGCGTGATCTCCAGCGTCGCGGTCAGCACGTCGCCGAGCGCGAACTCCGCCCAGGCGTCGGAGTACCACGCGCCGGTGAAGCCCTGCGGCAGCCACCCGCCGAACCATTTCGTGCCGAACGAGTTCACGACCACCGACAGGATCAGCGCGGCCAGGTTCACCAGGAAGAACGCGACGAACAGCCAGACGGCCCAGCCGCCCGGCCTGCTCGTCGGCGGCCGGCGCGGGCGCGAGACGACGGTCATGATCCCTTACCTCCCGACGCGGGCCCGGTGTAGAGGCGGCCGCGCAGCAGCAGCGTGACCGCGATGACGAGCAGCTCGAACACGCCCATCAGCACGGCGATGGTGGAGGCCATCGAGTAGTCGTACTTCTCGAACGCCGCCTGGTAGGCCGCGATCGCCATCACCCGCGTCTCCCCGGCCGGCTCGCCGACGAGGTTCGCGGACGGGAACACCGAGAACGCCAGCACGAACGCGAGCACGAACGTCGTCGCTAGCCCCGGCGCGAGCAGCGGCAGCACGATCCGCCGCATCCGCTGCCAGGGCCCGGCGCCGAGCGTGGCCGCGGCGCGCTCCAGCGTCGGATCGATGCCCGACATGTAGGCCAGCACCAGCAGGAACGCGAACGGGAACCCGGTGATGAGCAGCGAGAACAGCACGCCCCAGTAGTTGTAGACGAGCCGGACGGGTTCGTCCACGACGCCGAGGTCGAGCAGCACCCGGTTGAACCAGCCCTTGGGGCCGAGGTAGCGCAGCAGGCCGTCCGCGACCAGGACCGTGCCGAGCGTCACCGGCAGGACGAGGAGCGCCGTCAGCGGCCGCCGGCCGCGGAACCGGCCGCGCAGCCGGTACGCGATCGGCACCGACGCGCCGACGTTGATCAGGGCGGCGGGCAGCGCCAGCCTGAGCGTCTTGCCGATGGTGCCGCGCTGGTAGGAGTCGCGGAAGAAGGCGGCGTAGTTGCCGAACGGGCCGCCGCCGTCCTTCGGCTGCAGCGAAAGCCCCATTCCGTACATCATCGGGTAGAGGAACAGCAGCGCGACGACGAGCACGGCGGGCGCCAGCAGGAGCAGCACGCGGTCGACGCCGCGCTCGGCGAGCCGGTGCCGCAGGCCGCCGCGCCGGGGCATCCGTGCCTCGCCGCGGGCGGGGGCCTCAACCGCCATCGCGCGCCCCCGTCTCCCCGAGCGCCTCGGCGGCGGGTCGGTCGAGCGCCCGCGCCGCCTCCCGCACGCTCTCCCCGAACACGAGCACGCGCTCGGGCGGGACGGTCAGCGCGACCCGCTCCCCCGGCGCGACCCGCTCCGGCGTCCTGAAATGGATGACGCGCCCGCCGTCCGTCACGGCCTCGGCGGCGACCTCCCGGCCGTGGAACTCCGCCACCTCGACGCGGACCCTCACGAGGTTCTCGGCCGTCGCCGTGTCGGGGGACCCGGCGACCTGGAAGTCCTCCGGCCGGACGGCCGCGACCGCGCGCGGCCCGCCGATCGGCTGCCGGCTCCGCCCGGTCAGGGTCAGCCCGCTCTCGCCGCCGAGCCGGACCGTCCCGTCGCCGGACGACAGGACGGGCAGCTCCAGCAGGTTCCGGTAGCCCATGAACCCGGCGATGTAGGTGCCGGCCGGGTGGGTGTAGACGTCCTCGGGCGTCCCGATCTGCTCGATCCGTCCCGAGCGCAGCACCACGACCCGGTCGGCGAGCGCGAGCGCCTCCTCCTGGTCGTGCGTCACGTAGACGGTGGTCAGTCCGAGATCCTGGTGGATGCGCCGGATCTCGGTGCGCATCTGCACGCGGAGCTTGGCGTCCAGGTTGGACAGCGGCTCGTCCATCAGCACGAGCCTCGGCCGCAGCACGATCGCGCGGGCGATCGCGACCCGCTGCTGCTGGCCGCCCGACAGCTGTCCGGGCAGCCTGCCGGCGTGCTCGGTCAGCTCGACGGTGCGCAGCGCCTCGTCCACCCTCCGCGCGGTCTCCGCCTTCCCGACCCGCCGCACCGACAACCCGAACGCCACGTTCCTGCGGACGGACAGGTGCGGGAACAGCGCGTAGTTCTGGAACACCATCCCGAACCCGCGCCGCTCCGGCGGCAGCGTGTCGATGCGCTCCTCGTCCAGCCAGATCGCGCCGCCGGACAGCGGCAGCAGCCCGGCCAGGCAGTTCAGCGCGGTGGACTTCCCGCATCCGGACGGTCCGAGCAGCGCGATGAACTCGCCGCCCTCGATCAGCAGATCGAACCCGCTCAGCGCGGTCGCCTTCCCGAACCGCCGCGTGACGCCGTCCAGGCGCAGCCGCCCGAACCCGGGCCGCGCGTCCCGCTCCGTCGCGGTGCCGAGCGTCATGACTGCTTGACCTTCTGCCCGCCCACCTCGCGGTCCCAGCGGTCGAAGGCGGCGACGAGCGCCCTGGCGTCGAGCGGCGGGGCCTTGGGGCTGCCGGCGATGAGCGAGTCGTACTCCGGGCGGCCGTACTCCTTGATCGCCTTCTGGCTCTCGGCCGGGGCCATGTCGAGCGTCACGCCCTTCACAGCGGGGCCCGGGTAGAAGTAGCCCCTGTCGTAGGTGATCGCCTGCTGCTTCGGCTGGAGCGCGAACTTCACCAGGTCGAGCAGGACGGCGAGCTTCCCGCCGGACACGCCCTTCGGGACGACCATGTAGTGGGCGTCGGTGACCCAGGTGAAGCCCTCCAGGGGCTGGATCCGCACGTCCTTCGGCACCTGGCCGAGGACGCGCGGGTTGATGTCCCAGCCGGTGGTGCTGAGGATGATGTCGCGGGTGCCCTCGCCCAGTTCCTTCATCGTCTGCGAGGTGCCGGTCGGGTAGTACTCGATGTACCGGTCGAGGTCCTTGAGGTAGGTCCAGGTCTTGGGCCAGCCGTTCGAGGGGTCCTTGGGGTCGGGGTCCTTGAGGATGTAGGGCAGGCCCATGAGCCACGTCCGTCCGGGGCCGGAGTTGGACGGGCGGGCGTACTCCAGCTTTTTCGGATGCGCCTTCGCCCAGGCCAGCAGGGCCTCGGCCGTCTTCGGCGGGTCCGGGACCCTCTTCGGGTCGTACTCCAGCAGCGGGCCGGAGGGGTAGTACGTCACGACGACGCCCCGGCCCTGCGCGAGGTCCTGCATCTTGGCGGCGGGCTCCAGGTACTGCGACCTCAGATCGGGCAGCTTGGCGGCGTACCTGCCCGCGAGGTCGACCCACAGGTTCTGCTCCAGGCCGGCGGAGAGGCCGTCGGTGCCGGTCAGCACGAGGTCGATGTCGAGGCGTCCGGCGTCCTGCTGCGCCTTGACCTTGCCGGCCAGCTCGGGCGCGGTGGCCTTGGTGTAGGTGATCCTGCCGACGAGCTCCGGGTGCTCCTTCCTGTAGTTCTCGAAGATCTGCTGGGTGAGCTGGAGGTTGCCGGCGACGTCGATGATGTTGAGGGTGACGGGCTTGGACGGGAGCCGGACGTCCGAGGCGGCCGGTTCGGAGGCGGCGCCGCCCGAGTCGGGCGCCCCGCAGGCGGTCATCAGCAGGCCGGCGGCGGCGAGGGTGAGGAGTGCGGATCGAGGAGTTCTCATGGCGGATCCTCCAGGCAGGACGTGCGGTCCTACGGGCTGGGCCGGTCACGCCGGCCCGGTGGTGCCTCTGATCAGCAGTCGGGTCGCCAGCTCGGTCGCCGGCGGCAGCGGAGGCGCCTTGGGCGCCCGGGGGTCGAGCATCGCGTGCACGGTCGCGGCGGCCGCCCGCGACAGCGCGTTGACGGGCATGGCCACGCTGGTGAGCGGCGGGTTGGTCATCGAGGCCATCGGGACGTCGTCGAACCCGACGATGCTGAGCTCGCCGGGCACCGGC
Source organism: Actinomadura citrea (assembly GCF_013409045.1). Lineage (NCBI taxonomy): Bacteria > Bacillati > Actinomycetota > Actinomycetes > Streptosporangiales > Thermomonosporaceae > Actinomadura > Actinomadura citrea. The sequence continues at coordinate 5,734,757 of NZ_JACCBT010000001.1, forward strand.
ACGCCGCGCGCGGCGAGCCGGGACAGCACGCCGAGCGCGACCAGGTCGTTGTAGGCGAACACCGCGGTGACGCCCGCGGCGAGCACCTCGTCCGCCGCCCGGTACCCGCCGGTGAAGCGCGGCTCGTACGGGCCGAGGTCCACCGGCTCGATGCCGCGTTCCGCGCAGGCGGCGCCGAGGAACCTGCGCCGCTGCCGGTTGGACCAGGAGTTGGCGGGGCCGGAGAGGTAGGCGCAGCGGCGGTGGCCGAGCGCGTGGACGTGCGCGACCGCCTGCTCCATGCCGGGCCGGAAGTCCAGCAGGACCGAGGGCGCCGCCCCGCTGGTCCGGTTCGCCAGCACCACGGCGGTTCTGGCCGCGACGGCGCGCAGCCGCGCCCCGGTCATGCGCGGGGCGCACAGGATCAGCCCGTCCACCCGCTCCACCATGGCCTCGGCCAGCCGGACCTCCGTCGCGGTGTCCTCGTCGGTATCGGCCAGGAACACCGCGTACTCGGTGTCCCGGAAGTAGGCCTCGACGCCCTTGATGAACGGCGCGAAGAACGGGTTGGCGATGTCGGGGACGATCAGGCCGACGTTGCGGGTGCGCCCGAGGACCAGCGACTGCGCCGCCCGGTTCGGCCGGTAGCCCAGCCGTTCGGCGCATTCGAGCACGCGCCGCCGGGTCTCGGCGTTCACGAGCTCGGGATTGTTCAGGGCGCGCGACACCGTGGACGGCGACACCCCGGCGAGCCTCGCCACGGCCCGGATCGAGGCCCGGGGGCCCTCGGCACGGCGGCGCCCGGTCGCGCCTCCGCCGGTGCCCGTACCGCCCATGCCGAGGAGTATGAAAACGTTTGCGGAACAGTGTCAAGAGCCCGGCGGAAAGCCCCCGGCCGGGCGGGGTGGCCGGGGGCTCTCGGTCGGGGCCGGGTCAGGCGGCGCCGCGCCCCGCCTTCTGCGGCGCGGGCTCGTCGGCGACGGCGTCGTCGTCGTGCACGTACCGGCGCCCGCGCAGCAGCGACACCAGCGCCGCCACCAGCGACATCGCGATCGCCAGGCCGAACACGATGACCAGGCCGTGGTGGAACGGCTCGGAGATCAGGTGCGGGAAGTACGAGCGGCCGGTGAGCGTGGCCACGTCGTCCGGCGCGAGCCCGCCGAGCACGTGGAACGGAGCGAGTAGGTTCTGGATCGGGTTGTATCCGAGGAACGCCGCGAACAGCGTGCCGACCGGCGGCAGTTCGCCCACCCGCGCGGCCGGCCCGGCCGGAACGCCGTGCTCGGTCAGGCCCTGCGTCAGCGTCCTCGGCAGCGTGTCGGCCAGGCCGGCGATCATCAGCGAGAAGAACACGCCGATCGACAGCACCATGCCGGCGTTCATGAAGGTGGCGCGCATCCCGGAGGCCACGCCGCGCTGGTCCGCCGGGACCGAATTCATGATCGCGGTGGTGTTGGGGGCGGCGAACAGCCCGGAGCCGATCCCGTTGAGGAAGATCAGCAGCGCGAAGGTGGTGTACCCGAAGTCGGTCGGGATCACCAGCAGCCCGGCGAAGGCCAGCGCCGACAGCACCAACCCGCCGGAGGCGAACGCGCGGGCGCCGTGCCGGTCGGACAGGTGCCCGGAGAGCGGCCCGGCGACCAGGAAGCCGGCGGTGAGCGGCAGCAGGTAGATGCCCGCCCACAGCGGGGTGTCCTCGTAGTCGTAGCCGTGCAGCGGCAGCCAGATGCCCTGCAGCCAGATGATCAGCATGAACTGCATCCCGCCGCGCGAGATCGCGGCGAGCAGCCCGGCCAGGTTGCCGGCCGCGAAGGCCCGGATGCGGAACAGGCTCAGGTGGAACATCGGCTGCTCGACCCTGGTCTCGATCCAGCAGAACACCGCCAGGACGGCGAGGCCGCCGATCACCCCGGCGAGCACCCAGGGATTCGTCCAGCCCATGTCGTGCCCGCCGTAGGGCTGGATGCCGTAGGTGATCGCGGCGAGCAGCGCGGTCAGCCCCACCGCGAACGTCACGTTGCCGAGCCAGTCGATCCTGGCGCCCACCGCCCGCTTGGCGGTCTCGACGAGGCTCCGGTACGCCCAGATCGTCCCGACGATCCCGATGGGCGCCGAGGCGAAGAACACCAGCCGCCAGTTGATCTCGCTCAGCAGCCCACCGGCGACCAGGCCGATGAACGTCCCGGCGATCCCCGCGACCTGGTTGACGCCCATTGCCATGCCGCGCCGGTGGGCGGGGAACGCGTCGGTGAGGATCGCGGCCGAGTTCGCCATCAGCATGGCGCCGCCGATCCCCTGGAGCACCCGCCAGCCGATGAGCCAGAGCGCACCGGCGCCCCCGTGCAGCGGGTCGAGCGCCAGCACGAGCGTCCCGACCGTGAAGACCGCGAACCCGGCGTTGTACATCCGGACGCGCCCGAACATGTCCCCGAGCCGCCCGAGCGTCACCACCAGCACGGCCGAGACGAGCATGTAGCCCATCAGCATCCAGAGCAGGTAGCTGACATTGCCCGGTTCGAGGGGGTTCAGATGGATGCCGCGGAAGATCGCCGGCAGCGAGATGATCACGATCGATGAGTTGACCGTGGCCAACAGCATGCCCAGCGTCGTGTTGCTCAGCGCGATCCACGAATAGTGCTTGGACGGCACGCCGCCCCCTCCCCGTCTCAGATAGTTTCTTACGCTAACTAATCATAACTCCGTCGTATCCGGCCAGTCCGGATAGGCTTCCTCCAGTGGACGGACGACACCGGCTGGACCTCACCGACGAGCGGCTCATCGCCTTCTGGCGGGAACGCCACCTGTGCACCCTCGTCACCCTCCGCCGGGACGGCACCCCGCACTCGGTCCCCGTCGGCGCGACGCTGGACGCCGGCACCGTACGTGTGATCACCTCGGCCTCCTCGGCGAAGGCCCGCCACGTTCGCGACGCCGGCGCTTCCGGCCTGCCCGTCGCCGTCACCCAGGTGGACGGCCGCCGCTGGTCGACCATCGAGGGCCGCGCCGTCCTGCGGACCGACCCGGCCTCCGTCGCGCACGCGGAGGACCTCTACACCGCCCGCTACAAGCCGCCGCGCCCGAACCCGAACCGCGTCGTCATAGAGATCACCGCCACTCGGGTCCTGGGCAACCTCTGACACCGCCCCGAGCGGGCGGGGTCAGTAGGCGTAGGCGACCGAGCAGCCCAGGCCACTCCCCGAGGCCTCCGCGAAGCGGCCGTCACGCACTCTGCCGAAGGAGTCGACTCCTCCCAGACAGGCGTACCGGGGGTGGTCGTCGGTGGCGATGATGAAGGCCGTCACGACGTTCGGTCTGCTCTTGTAGGTCTGGGTGACCTTCATCGGCCTGCCGGCGGAGAAGGAGAAGATGACGGAGCTCGGCGGCCGCGCCTTCTTCATCGCGCCGTAGCCCGCCCGTCCGGGTGCATCACGGCGGTGGTGACCGCCGCGGAGTCGTCGGGTTGCCGGAACAGGACGCGGCCGCCCCGCAGGTCGGCGCCTCGCACGCCCGTGTCGAGGGCGTGCACGGCGACGTTCCCGACTCCGCGCTCATGGAAGGGGCCGGGTTCGGCCTCCGACCGCACATCCCCGATGGTGTAGCCGAGCGTGCGGTCGTCCCGCGCCCAGACGATCTCACCGACGACGGAGGGGGCGGCCGTCCGCCAGCAGGTGCACCGCGCCGATGGAGGCGGCGACCGACACGGCCAGCGCCAGCGGGGCCGCCCATCGCCGGATGAACCATGACCTCGGCCGGGCCCCCGGTGACTCGTCTCCTTCGTCCGCCATCCGATGATCATGCCTTCCGGAACCGGCGCCAGGGCGGGCGCGGAGTCAGCCGCGGGCGGTGGCGACGGCCGCCTGGCCGAGGCTGATGCCGCCGTCGTTGGGAGGGACGCGGTGGTGGGTCAGCACCTCGAAGCCCACGCCGGCGAGGCCGGTGACGGCGCGGTCGAGCAGGAGCATGTTCTGGAACACGCCACCGGAGAGCGCGACCGTGCCGATGCCCGTCTCCGCCCTGATGCGGGAGGCGGCGGTGACGACGAGCGCAGCGACGCCGTTGTGGAAGCGCGCGGCGATCGTCGGGACGGGGACGTTCGCCTTGAGGTCGGCCACCACCGCGTCCAGGAACTCTCCGCCCGCGACGGTGAAGCCGGTCGCGCCGTTCAGGCACGCCGAATATGTGCCGGTTTCGGCGATGTCGGCGCACTGCTCCAGCTCGATGGCGGCCTGCCCCTCGTAGTTGACGCGGTCGCGGACGCCGAGGACGGCGGCGACCGCGTCGAAGAGGCGGCCCATGCTGGAGGTCGGCGGGGCGTTGACGCCGCGCCGGGCGAGGGCGGTGACCGCGGCCCATTCGGGGCGGCGGGCCACCGGCAGGTCGTCAGGGACCCCGTAGGCCGCCGCCATGCGCCACGGCTCGCGGATCGCGGCGGCGCCGCCGGGCAGCGGAACCGGCTCCAGATGCCCGGCGCGCTCGAAGCCGCGCAGGTCGGCGACCAGGAACTCGCCGCCCCACAGGGTGCCGTCGGTCCCGTACCCGGTGCCGTCGAACGCCACGCCGATCACCGGGCCGTCCGCGCCGTTGTCGGCGAGGCAGGAGGCGATGTGCGCGTGGTGGTGCTGGACGGCGACCCCGGGCAGGTCCTGGTCGAGCGCGTACTTCGTGGACAGGTACTCCGGGTGCGGGTCGTAGGCGATCAGCTCGGGCGCGATGTCGAACAGCCGCCGGAAGTGCTCGATGCCCTCCTCGAAGGCGCGGAGCGTCTCGTGGTTCTCCAGGTCGCCGATGTGGTGGGAGACGAACGCCCGGCTGTCGCGGGTCAGGCAGAACGTGTTCTTCAGCTCCGCGCCGCACGCCAGCACCGGGCGGCCGGCGGGGACGCGAATCGGCTCCGGCGCGTAGCCGCGGGACCGCCGGACGGGCAGCGTCCGGCCGCGGAACGCCCGCATCACCGAGTCGTCGGTCCGGGTGTGGATGGGCCGGTCGTGCACGAGGAAGGCGTCGGCGATGCCGGCGAGCCGTTCCAGGGCGTCCTCGTCCCGGTAGGCGATCGGCTCGTCCGAGACGTTTCCGCTGGTCAGAACGATGGGCTCGGTGACGAGCAGGTGGTGCAGCGGGGTGTAGGGCAGCATGAGGCCGACGGACCGGTTGCCCGGTGCGACCGCGTCCGCGAGGGCCGCGTCCGGTCGGCGCCGCGCCGGCACGATCGGGCGGCGCGGTCCGGTGAGCAACGCCTCCTCGGCCGGCGTGAGGTCGCACAGGTCCCGGGCCGCCTCCAGGTCGGGGACCATCACGGCGAACGGCTTGTCCTCGCGGTGCTTGCGGGAGCGCAGCGCGGCCACCGCGCCGCGGTCCGCCGCCCGTGCCGCGAGGTGGTAGCCGCCGAGGCCCTTGACGGCGAGGACCGCGCCGTCCGCGAGCACCGTCCGCGCGGCGTCCAGGGGATCGCCGGCATGGGGGCGCAGGGTGAGGGACGGACCGCAGGCGGGGCAGCACACCGGCTGGGCGTGGAACCTGCGGTCGGCCGGGTCCCGGTACTCGGCGGCGCACGGCCCGCACATCGCGAAGCCCGCCATGGTCGTGTTCGGACGGTCGTACGGAACGCCCGTGACGATCGTGAAGCGCGGCCCGCAGGCGGTGCAGTTGATGAACGGGTACCGGTGGCGCCGGTCGCCCGGATCGCGCATCTCGCGCAGGCAGTCGTCGCAGGTCGCCGCGTCCCACGACACGAGGGCCCGGCGCTCACCCGACGCGTCGCTTCCCACGATGGCGAAGCCGCCGCGCCCGACGGCGTCCAGCTCCCGCGTCGTGACGCGCTCGACGAGGGCGAGCCGGGGCGGGCGCGTGCGCAGCCCGTCCAGGAAGCGCCCGACCTCGTCGGGGGCGCCCTCGACCTCGATGAACACGCCGCCCGCGTCGTTGCCGACCAGCCCCGACAGCCCGAGGCCGGTCGCGAGACCGTGCACGAACGGCCGGAACCCGACGCCCTGCACGACTCCTTCGACGCGGACACCGACCCTGACGTCCACCCCGCCATTCTGCCTCGCCGGTCACCGCCGACGACTGAAGGCGGCTACAGGGCGTGTCTCAATGACGACTTCGCGAAGGGCGGGGCGGACGCCGGGCGCGCTCGGCGCCGGAGGTCACTGCTCCCCGGTGTACATGGCGATGGTGAAGTCCGCCGCGGTGCGGGCGGTGGCCTCGTCGGCGCCGGCCGCGACGTCGGCGGCGTACCAGCCCTCACCGGCCTGCCGCGCGAACTCGCGGCCCTCCTCGGACATGGCCCAGGCATCGCCGAGCTTGGCCCGGGCGTCCTCGCCGGACTCCACGTGGATGGTGAGGCCGAGGAGCCCCATGTCCCAGCCGATGCCGACGACGCCCGGACCGAACTGGTTCTGCGAAGGGTCGACGAGGGCGGTGTGCTCCAGCTCGAACCGGGTCCGGCCGTCCGCCTCGGGGGTCAGCCGGACCTCGATCCAGGTGGTCTGGCCGCCGTACTCCCACGTCGCCGCGAACCCCTTCGGCGGGTCGCAGCGCTCGATCGTCCCGCTGGCGTTGCCCTCCAGCTGGAAGCGGCCGCCGAGCCGCAGGTCGCCGGAGACCGGCAGGAACCAGCGGGAGATCCGCTCGGGGTCGGTGACGGCGTTCCACAGGTCGTCGACGCCGGTGTCGTAGACCCTGCTGATCGTCGCGGTCCTCGCGGTGCCGGACTCCAGCGCCTTCTCGCCCACCGTGCGGGTGACGGTGTTGATCTGGCCGGTGACTTCGATCATGTCTCGCTCCCTGGGTCGTCGTGATGCGTACGGTGTGCGCGCTTCCCACGGGCGATCTCGGTCGCCAGGGCGTCCAGACGCGGCGTCCAGGACCGGCGGAAGCGTTCGAGCCACGCGTCGATCTCCTGCAGAGGTGCTGAGTCGACAGCGTAGAGCCGGCGCGTCCGCTCCGCCCGCACGACGGCGAATCCGTTGTCGCGCAGCACCCTCAGATGCTGCGACACCGCGGGCTGGGAGATCCCGAAATCCCTCCGGACGGCCGCCGTGACCTCACCGGACGAGCGCTCGCCGCCGGCGAGCAGCTCGAGGATCCGGCGCCGGACGGGATCGCCCACCACATCGAATGCGTGCACGTGACCCAAGTTACAGGCTTGGCTTATATAAGCCAAATCTCAAGTTCAGTGTCCGGCGAGAAGCTGCTCGAACGGCACGGGCGCCTCGTACGGGTCGTCCTTCACCGGGGCCGGCCGGGCCTCCACCAGGGCGGCCAGTTCGGCGCCGGCCCGGGCGACGCGCTCCGGCAGGGCCGTCTCGGCGCTCCCCCAGTCCTCGGACGCCGCGTAGACACCGGTCGGGACGACGCTAGCGCGCAGGTACGCGAACAGGGGCCGCATCGCGTAATCGATGGCCAGAGAGTGCCGGGCGGTGCCGCCGGTCGCGCCGAGCAGTACCGGCGTGCCGTCCAGGGAGCCGCGCTCCAGGACGTCGAAGAAGGTCTTGAACAACCCGCTGTAGGACGCGTTGAAGACCGGCGTCACGGCGATGAGGCCGTCGGCGTTCGCCACAGTCTCGACGGCGGCGCGGAACGTCCCGGACGGGAAGCCGGTCAGGGTCGCGTCGACCATCGCGTGCGCGTGGTCGCGCAGCTCGATCGTCTCGACGGTCGCGTCCCCCCGGAGGGCGCCGGCCGCCGCCTCGGCGAGCCGGTCGGCCAGGAGCCGGGTGGACGAGGGCTGCCCGAGCCCGGCGGAGACGACGGCGAGGGCGGTCATCGCACCTCCTCGACGAGGCGGGACGCGTGGGTCGGGGCGGTCGCCGGGACGTGCGCCGGACGCAGCGCCTCGAACTCCTTGCGCAGCACGGGCACGACCTCCTCCCCCAGCATGTCGATCTGCTCCAGGACGGTCTTCAGCGGCAGCCCCGCGTGGTCCATCAGGAACAGCTGGCGCTGGTAGTCGCCGAAGTGGTCGCGGAACGTCAGCGTCTTGTCGATGACCTGCTGCGGGCTGCCGACCGTGAGCGGCGTCTCCGCGGTGAACTCCTCCAGCGACGGCCCGTGCCCGTAGACCGGCGCGTTGTCGAAGTACGGGCGGAACTCGCGGACGGCGTCCTGGGAGTTCCTGCGCATGAACACCTGCCCGCCGAGGCCGACGATCGCCTGGTCGGCGGAGCCGTGCCCGTAGTGCTCGTAGCGCCGCCGGTACAGCCCGATCAGGCGCTGGAAGTGGTCCGTCGGCCAGAAGATGTGGTTGGCGAAGAAGCCGTCGCCGTAGAAGGCGGCCTGCTCGGCGATCTCCGGGCTGCGGATCGAGCCGTGCCAGACGAACGGCGGGACGCCGTCCAGCGGCCGCGGCGTCGAGGTGAACGACTGCAGCGGCGTGCGGTGCTCGCCCTCCCAGTCGACGACGTCCTCGCGCCAGAGCCGGTGCAGGAGGTGGTAGTTCTCGATGGCGAGCGGGATGCCGTCGCGAATGTCCTTGCCGAACCAGGGATAGACGGGGCCGGTGTTGCCGCGGCCCATCATCAGGTCCACCCGGCCGTCGGCGAGGTGCTGGAGCATCGCGAAGTCCTCGGCGATCTTCACCGGGTCGTTCGTGGTGATCAGCGTGGTCGCGGTGGACAGGATCAGCCGCTCGGTGCGCGCCGCGATGTAGCCGAGCATCGTGGTCGGGGAGGACGGCACGAACGGGGGGTTGTGGTGCTCGCCGGTCGCGAAGACGTCCAGGCCCGCCTCCTCGGCCTTGAGCGCGATCGCCACCATGGCCTTGATCCGCTCGGCCTCGGTCGGAACCCGCCCGTCGGTCGGGTCGGGGGTGACGTCGCCGACCGTGAAGATCCCGAACTGCATGCCGGCCTCCAAATAGTAGAACTTTCAATTATTCTACCGAACCCCGGCCCCCCGGCGGGTATTCCTGCCCCGCCCTCCGGGAGGACGAGCGTGATCGACGCCGGACCACCGCTCGCGCACGTCTTCTAGGCGGCGGGAAGCGGTCGCAGCGGAGCCGGACGCGGCACGGCGGGCAGGAAGAGGCGCCCGCTGAGCGCGCCCCGGACCGTCTGGACGCCGGCCACGGCCCAGGCCGTGACGAGGAGGAGGTAGAGGAGCACGGCCACGTCGGTCAGCGCGTCCAGGCCGGTGATCCGCGACAGGCCGGACGCGCCGGTCACGCACGTCCCGACCGGGAAGGTGAACGCCCACCACGTCATCGCGAACGGCATGCCGCCGCGCAGCGCCCGCAGGTTCGCGGTCGCCGCGATGACCAGCCAGAGCAGCGCGAAGCCCATCACCGGAGCGCCGTAGAGGACGGCGAACGCGCGCGTCGCAGCCGCGTACCCGGGAGCGGCCGTCCCCGCAGCATTCGCGATCTGCACGACGGCCGTGGTGGACTGCCCGAGCGGCCCGAGCACGAGGAACAGTGTCGGGGTGAGGGCGACCGGTGACGGCGGGCCGCCGGCGAGCCGCGCCCAGATGCCGGGCAGCAGGACCAGCGTGGCCAGCAGGCTCGCGCCGAACAGGGCGTAGCAGCCCAACAGCAGCGTGGCGCGGGCCTGCCCCTCCGGCAGGTGCGGGACGAGCGCGGGCCCGAGCGCCGCGGCGACCATCGGGGCGACGACGGGCAGCAGCCAGGTCGGGTCCGCGGGCCCGAGCCGGTGCCTGGTGATCATGAGGTAGGGGACGCCGGCGGCGGCCAGCACGGCGTAGAGCGTCCCGAGCGTCCAGAGGACGGTGTCCAGGGCGATCGCCGCCTGGGCGCCGATCACCTCGGGGCCGAGCATGAGCGTCCCGTAGCCGACGGCGAGCATCGCCATCGGCGGGCAGCCGTAGAACACGGCCGTGGCGGGGTTGTCCAGGAGCTGGAACCGCGCCACGTCCGCGTGGCGGGTGAAGTGGACGGCGCGCGCCGCCATGAGCGCCACGAGCATCAGCAGCGAGCCCGCCCACACGACCACGGCGAAGGCGTGCAGGCCGGGGACGTCCACCGGCAGCGCGTTCGCCCCGTTCGCAACGATCGACGTGCCCATGACGGCCGCGTACCAGTTGGGGCCGAGATGCCGGAACACCTCGGTGGGGCGGTCGAGCGCGCCCAGCAGGGAGCGGTTCGGGGTGGGGAGGCTCATGACGTCCAGGTTCCCCTGCATTCGCCCCCGTCAGTAGAGGTCATAGCTCTATGAGGTCATAAAGCGGGCCTATGGGTCCGTAGAATCGCGGTCATGGCCGTCTCGCACCGCGTCCCCGACCTCGGCGCCCTCGAACTGCTGCTCGCCGTCGTCCGGCTGGGCAGCGTCGGGCGCGCGGCGGCCGAGCTCGGCGTCACCCAGCCCGCCGCCAGCGCCCGGATCCGCTCGATGGAGCGGCAGATCGGCGTGGCGCTGCTCGAACGGTCGCCGCGCGGCTCCCGTCCCACCGAGGAGGGCGCGCTGGTCGCCGAGTGGGCCCGGCAGGTGGTCGCGGCGGCGGAGGCGCTCGACGCGGGGCTCGACGCGCTGCGCGAGCGGCGCGACGGGCGGCTGCGCGTCGTGGCGAGCCTCACGGTCGCCGAGTACCTGATGCCCGGCTGGCTGGTGACGCTCAGGACCGTCCGCCCCGGCGTCGCGGTGACCCTGCGCACCGCCAACTCGACCTTGGTCGCCGAGCAGGTGCGCCGCGGCGGCGCGGACCTCGGGTTCGTGGAGGGGGCGCGCACGCCGTCCGGGCTGCACGGCACCGTCGTCGCCACCGACCGGCTCGTCGTCGTGGTCGGCCCGCGGCATCCCTGGGCGCGGCGGCGCTCCGGGGTCCCGGCCGCCGAGCTGGCGCGGACGCCGCTCGTCCTGCGCGAGGAGGGGTCGGGCACGCGCGAGGTCCTGGACCGGGCGCTGGCCGCGCACGGCGGGACGGCGCCGCCGATGCTTCAGCTCGCGTCCACCACCGCGCTCAAGGCCGCGGCCGTCTCCGGCGCCGGGCCGGTCGTGGTGAGCGATCTGGCCGTCGCCGACGAGGTGGCCGCCGGGCGGCTGGTCTGCGTCCCCGTCCCCGAACTGGACCTCTCACGCCCGCTGCGCGCGGTCTGGCCGGCCGGCCGGCGTCCCGCCGGCCCGGCCCGCGACCTCCTGGGCCTGACCCGCGCCTCCCGCGCCGGCGCCTAGCCGCGACCTGGCCGCTTCGGGCCGGGGACGGCCGGTCGGGCCGGCGGTCAGCGGTCGAGCGGGACGTCGGCGGCGGCGAGCACGGCCTGGATCTCCAGCGCGATCGCGATCTCGTCGCCGAGCATGACCCGGTCGCCCTGCAGCGGGATGTTGAACTCGATGCCGAAGTCGCGGCGGCTGATGGAGGCGGTCGCGGTGAAGCCCGCGCGGACGCCGCCCCACGGGTCGGGGCCCACGCCGTGGAACTCGGTCAGCAGCCGGACCGGGCGGGTCACGTTCCTGATCGTCAGGTCGCCGTGCAGGTGGTAGCGGGGCGTCCGGGCGCGGCGGCCGATCTTGGCACGTTCCACACCGGTACCGGCGAAGCTCATCACCGGGTGGCGGCGCACGTCCAGGAAGTCGGCGGAGCGGACGTGCTCGTCCCGCTCGGCGCTGCGGGTGTCGATCGAGCCCATCCGGATCTCCGCGCGGGCGGTGGAGTCGAACGGGTCCTCCCCGATCACGACCTCGCCCTCGAAGTCCGGGAACGAGCCGCGCACCGTCGTCATCAGGTGCCGGACCGAGAAGGTGATCTCGGAGTGGACCGGGTCGACGGTCCAGCGGCCGGCTTCGAGGTCGGGCACCTCGCCACCCATAAATCCCCCCAAAAATCTGCGAACCTGGCAAAAGTACCCCAAAACTCATCCTGGTCTGTTCCGGGCCTCAGGGGGAATGCTTCGGACATGATCGGTGAACATGTGCTCGCCGGATACGTTCCCGACGCGGGCGGCCGGGAGGCACTCGACCTCGCCCGCGGGATCGTCGCGCTGACCGGCGGCCGGCTGAGCGTGGCGACCGTCCATCCGCCGGACCTCCCGGCCGCGGCGGGCGAGGCCCGCGCGCTCCTGGACCAGGCGGCCGACCTCCTGGACGGCGAGCCGGCGGACCTGCTCGTCCAGGAGGGCCGCAGCGTCGGCCGCGGCCTGACCGTGCTCGCCAGCCGGATCGGCGCCGATCTGATCGTCGTCGGCTCCCCCGAGGGCGGCGCGCGCGGCCGGATCGGCGTCGGCGCCGCCGCCGACCACCTGCTCCACTCAGCGACCGAGGCCGTGATGCTCGCCCCGTCCGGCCACCGGTCGCCCGACGAGCTGGGCCGGATCACGGTCATGTACGTGCGGCGGCCCCAGTGCGACGAGGCGGTCATCCGAGCCGCGCAGGCCGCCGAGCGCCTGGAGGTGCCGCTCCGGCTGGTGACCCTGGCCATCGGCGACGTCAACCCCGAACCGCTCCGTGACGACCTCGCGCTCGCCATCCGGCTCGCCCTGGACTCCGCGGACCTGCTCCCCGAGGACGTCACCGCCGAGGTGGCCGAGGGCGACGACGTCGCGGACGCGCTGGAGGACGTGGACTGGCCCGAGGGCGAGCTGCTCGTCTGCGCGTCCAGCGAGGACGCCGCAGCCCACCGGGTCTTCCTGGGCGAGGTAGCCCTCAAGGTCCTGCGCGCCGCGCCCTGTCCGGTCACCGTCCTCCCGCGAGGCTACTACTGAGTAGTCCCTTTTGACCGGTTCCATGGAACCGCTTGCCGCCCACCGTTTACCTCGGCTACATTCCGTCGAGATCGGAACGTGACCTTGGAACGCGGCACGTTCCGTCCCCCGGTCGGGCGCCACCCCGCCCGAACGAGCGAGGCGCGTCAGGAGCGAGATGGACCCGATCGGCAAGAAGCTGCTCGACATCGCCACGAAGGAGCTCGGGTACACCGAGAAAGGCGACGGCTACACCAAGTTCGGCGAGTGGTACCGCAAGAACCTCGACGGCGACCACGACGAGTACTTCTCGACGGCGCCCTGGTGCGACATGTTCCTCGCCTGGGCCGCCGACAAGGCCGACGTCACCGGCCAGGCCGGGCAGTTCGCCTCCACCGTCGACCACGCCAAGTGGTTCAAGAAGAACGACGCCTGGGGACACGACCCCGAACCCGGCGCCATCGTCTTCTACGACTGGAACGGCTCCGGCGACATCGACCAGGTCGACCACGTCGGCATCGTCGAGAAGGTCGACGGCCACACCCTCCACACCATCGAGGGCAACGCCGACGGCTACAAGCTCATGCGCAAGACCCGCGACATGGACTCCGTCGTCGGCTTCGGCTACCCGTCCAAGATCAAGGTCGAGGCCAAGTACACCCCGAAGCACGCCGCCCCCGCCCCCACCGTCGACCAGGTCGGCGCCCCCGCCGCCTCGACGCGCACCCACGAGCAGCAGCACTCCCCCGCCCCCGAGCACGTCCCCGCCCAGGAGGTCGTCCTCGGCGGCATCCTCGCCTTCGTCCTGTGCGGCACCGTGGCCCTCGCCGCCGGCCGCGTCGCCGCCGCGAAGGCCCCGACGTCCCCGCCCATCCGCGTCCGCAAGCGCGGCAAGCACCACCGCCCGGCCACTCCCGTCGCCCTCCCGGCCGACGTCACCCCCGCCGACCTCGACGCCGCGGACGCCGGCACCACCCTGATGCCCGCCATCTCGCTCGCCGCCGCCCACGAGGCCGAGGACCGCGAGTTCTGGGGCCGCATCGCCCACCTCGAAGAGGACGGCGAACTCGACTTCTGGAACACCCTGCACGCCGAGCTCACCGACTCGGCATCCGACCGGTACGCAAGCACTCCGGGATTCCGCTAGAGTTGTTCGTGCGAGCCCGGGGGGCGACCCCCGGACCGGCACGCGGACGTGGCTCAGTTGGTAGAGCATCACCTTGCCAAGGTGAGGGTCGCGGGTTCGAATCCCGTCGTCCGCTCTGAGAGGCCCCCGTCAGGCCTCGCTCTGGTGGAGTGGCCGAGAGGCGAGGCAACGGCCTGCAAAGCCGTGTACACGGGTTCAAATCCCGTCTCCACCTCGCAGCACACGCAAGGGCGATTAGCTCAGTGGGAGAGCGCTACCTTGACACGGTAGAGGCCACTGGTTCAATCCCAGTATCGCCCACGAGTCGGGCCACCGTGTTCGGCGCTTTTGGCGCCTTCCCCGGTGGCCCGCAATGCTTTCCCGGGGGACGACCCCCGGACCCCCGAGTCGGGCCACCATGGTCGGCGCTTTTCGGCGCCCTCCCGGTGGCCCGCAATGCTTTCCCGGGGAGCGACCCCCGGACCCCCGATGTGGGGGACTCCGTCCCCCACTCCCCCTGCGCGCGGGGCTGGACTTTGCGGCACGCTTTCAGAACTCACGTGGCCTGGCCCCGCGGTGCGCGGATGCGTCGGAGCCGGGGCTAGGCCGTTGTAGACGCGCTAGCCACTCGGCAGCCTCGGGCCCGGGTGCTACTCGCCCAGAAGCCTGGAGCGGCCAGAGGGGTGTGCGGCGCGGCCTGGTTCGCGGGTTCCTGCGCGATGTTCGTGGTCTCAGGGGTCGAGTACGGCGGCGGTGGCTTCGATCTCTACGAGTTGGTCGGCGTAGCCGAGCACGGTGACGCCGATCAGTGTGCTGGGGACGTCGTGGTCGCCGAACGCGTCTCGGACCACCTGCCATGCCGTCGCCAGGTCCTCCTGCCGGGAGGAGGCCACGAGTACGCGGGTGCTGATGACGTCGTGCAGTGCCGCGCCGGCGTCCGCCAGGGCGGTCCTCATGTTCTCCAGGGCCTTGGCCGCCTGCCCTGCGTAGTCGCCTGTCGCGGCGGTGGAGCCGTCCTCGTTCAGCGGACACGCCCCGGCGAGGAAGATCAGCCGTGCCTCCGCCGGGGCGGTCGCCGCGTAGGCGTACTCGGCGACGGAGGACAGGGACGCGGAGCGGATCAGCGTGACGGCGCGGGGCATGGCGTTCCTCTGGCGTGGGGCTGTGGGGCTGTGGGGCTCACACCCTTCCAAAGGTCGACCCGGCGGTCGACGCATTTTCTCGCCGGCGTCAGCGCCGGAGCTGCGGGGTGAACGCCGCCGCGCGGGCGTAGAGCTTGTACAGCTTGAACTGGCCGGCGAAGGAGAGGCCGCAGGCGTTGTCGAGGACGCTGGTCGCCTTCTGGTTGCTGAGAGTGGTGCCGCGTGCCCCGGGGTGGTCGATCTGGCCGCCCATGAACACCTGCATCCTGGTCAGCATGTGGTCGCGCTGGTCGGTGTTCATCTCGTGCCAGGAGTGGCAGGTCACCGCCGCGAGCAGCGCGTCGTTGAGCTCTCCCCCCGCGCCGTGGTCGTGGTCGTCGGCGGGCGCCGCCTTCCCCGCGGTCGGGGACGTGAACCAGGGACACGGGCCGCCCGGCTTCAGGTCGGACATGCAGACGAACAGTTCGGCCTCGTTCCCGAGATTGCCGAGACCGATGCTCAGCCAGGGGATCTTGCCGTTCAGGCAGTCGGGCAGGTTCTTCGGGGAGCCGGTCGCGTTGCCGTTGGAGTACCAGCAGTTGCCCACGTTGCCGGGGAAGGCGTCCCACCAGAAGTCCACTCCGTTGCCGGACATCGTGTTGCCGTGGAACGAGTTGCGGTGGGACGTGGACAGCTTCAGGGGGTCGCAGCCCGTGATGGGCCCGTTCCCAGGCCCGCAGACGAAGGCGTCGGGGACGGCGAACAGCATGGCGCCGCGCCTCTTGTTGTCACGGAACCGGTTGTCGCGGACCACGTTGTCGTCGCCGCCGGCGATCCACATGCCGGTGCCGACGGGGACCGGCACCGACGGCACCACGTCACTGCCGGGCAGGTAGGGGTTGAAGTTGTTGGAGTAGAAGTCGTTCTTCTCGATCAGGTCGCCCTGTTGCGGGAAGCCGGGGTGCCCCGCCGCGGTGAACACGTCGGTCGTGAAGCCGAGGCCGTTGTCGTAGAAGTTGTTGTGGTGCAGCCAGGTGCCGCTGCCGTCCGTGCCGGAGTAGCCGCTGGTGTTGTGGTGGGAGTCGCAGTAGCGGATCTCCTGGCTGTACCGCGCCGTCGGATAGACCTTCGGGTCGCGGCCCGCCGAGGTCTTGGCGCCCGACCCCGGATAGAGCCCGGAGTCGCCGTTGCCCGCCGCCTCGCAGTTCTGCATCACGCCGTGGTCCTCGACGAAGGTGAGCACGCCGTACTCGCCCGCGTAGAAGGTCTTGAAGCGGTCGAGCAGGTACCCGTTGCTCTCCAGCACGTAGATGTCGTGCTCCTCGGCGTGCCGGACGGTCACGTTCCGCAGGACGAACCCGTCGGCCCGGTCGGCGCGGATGCCCACGTCCTTCGCCGAGCGGCGCGGGCCGCCGTTGCCTGACGAGGGGTCGCCGGCCTCCACCACCACGTCGTCCGCGCTGACGCCGGACCCCTCGAGCTGGAGGTTGCAGCGCACGCACGCGCCCCGGTTCGGGATGCCGTGCCGGTCGACCAGCGGCGGGTCCGGGTCCTTGCCGGAGCCGGGCGAACGGCCCAGCACGGCGATGAGGTTGGCGTCGTTCTGGCACATGTACTCGCCGAGGTAGGAGTAGGCCCCCGTGCTCAGCTTGTACGGGTCGCACGCCTTGTCGTGGGTGGGCTTCGCGCGCGAGGTGGGCTCGGTGTAGACGCCCGGCAGGACCACGACCCGGTCGTTGTTGCCCGAGTCGGTCACCGCGGGCTGGATCTCGCCGTACCGGCACCGCGAGGCCAGCGCCCGGTTGATCCGCGTGAGCTCCCGCGCCTCCGCGGCGCTGAACCGCCGGTGGTCGTGCGGCCGGATGTCGTAGCCCGACCTCCGCGCCCGCTTGATCGAGGCCTCCAGCCGCTTGAGCGAGTCGGGGCGGCACACGACGCGGGTCTCGCCGCCCCTGCTCGTCGTGATCGACGAGGCCAGGCTCCTGGCCTTGGGCACCGCGCCGCCCGCACACGGGCTGACCGAGCAGTCCGGGCCGGGCAGCGGCCAGTACGAGGGACGCTCGATGTGCGCGTCCGCGCCCGCCATCAGCCCGAGGACCAGCCCGGCCGCGGTGGCGACGATCAACCAGAGCCTGCCGAGATACCGTCTGCCCATCAGCCAACCCTCGTCCCGGAGACCTCTGCCAAGCGCTTGCTCGACCAACGGCCCCACGAATCACGAAATTTGAGTGAAATTCACGTTCAATCTAGCTGCGCGCAGGTCGGAAGATCCCGCCCAACGTCCACAACCGGTCACCACTGCCCCGGACGGCGGGCGCGAGTACGATGGCGCCGCAGTCGGGGGAAGGTCTCCTTGTGAACGGCTGGGCACTTTCGCTCGTTCTCGTCGCCGCGGTGGTGCACGCGTTCTGGAACTTCTCCGCGAAGCGGGTCGGCGACGGAGGGGCGGCCTTCGTCTTCCTCTACTACACCGTTTCGGCCATGGTGTTCGGCCCCGCCGCGGCGGTACTCCTGGTGCTGGAGCCTCAGCGTCCGCAGTGGACATGGCTCCTCGCCGCACTGGTGACCGCGATCCTGCACGTGGCGTACGGGATCGTGCTGCAGCGCGGGTACGCCGTCGGCGACCTGTCGGTGGTCTATCCCCTGGCCAGGGGCACCGGGCCGCTGCTGTCGGTGCTGGTGGCGGTCCTCTTCCTCGGCGAGGACCCCGGCCTGCCGGGCCTGGTCGGCGCGCTCCTGGTGATCGCCGGCGTCCTGGTCGTCAGCAGCGGCGCACCGGCGGAGGGCGGCGCCTCGCCGGCACGGCGCCGCGCGGGCGTCTTCTACGGCGTGCTGACCGGGGTCATGATCGCGGGCTACACGCTGTGGGACGCGCATTCGGTGACGGAACTGGCGGTCCCGCCGCTGGTCTACTTCGGCTCCGGCGCGCTCGCCCAGAGCCTGCTCCTCGCGCCGTACGCGTTGCGGGACAGGGCGCGGGTCGCCCGGCTGTGGCGCGACCACCGGCGCGAGGTGCTCACCATCGGCCTGCTGTCGCCGGTGGCGTACCTGCTCGTGCTCTTCGCGCTCCGGATCGCGCCGGTCAGCCTGGTCGCTCCCGCCCGTGAGCTGAGCATCGTGCTCGGCGGACTGGCCGCGTGGCGGGTGCTCGGCGAGACGAACGCCGTCCGCCGTCTGGCGGGCTCGGTCGTGGTGCTGGCCGGGATCGCCGCCATCGCGATGGCCTGACTCCCGGACGGACCCGCCCGGGAGTCAGAGGGCGATGGCGACCTTCCCCCGGGCGTGGCCGCGCTCGATGTAGCGAAGGGCCTCGGGGAGTTCGGCGAACGGGTAGGTCCGGTCGATGACGGGCGTGACCTGCTCCTGCTCCATCAGACCGGCCAGGAACCGCAGGTCCGCGGAGTTGGGTTTCCAGCCGACGGAGGCGATGCGCTGGCTGACGAAGGGGGAGGCCAGAGCGCCGCGGACGATCTGCCCCGCGGGGCCGAGCAGCCCGCCGCGCGGCGAGGCGATGCCGCCCACGATCACCAGCGTGCCGCGGGACGTCAGGCAGCGTCGCAGTTCGGCGAGCGGCCGGTCGCCCACGATGTCCATGAGCATGTCGTACCGTCCCGTTCGCTTCGTGAAGTCCTCGCGGGTGTAGTCCACGACATGGTCCGCGCCCAGGGAGTGGACCAGTTCGAGGTTGCGGGTGCTGCACACGCCGGTGACCTCGGCTCCGAACGCCTTGGCGAGCTGGACGGCGAACGTCCCGATGCCACCGGAGGCCCCGTTCACGAGGACGCGCTGCCCGGCGGAGATCCTGCCGGTGTCCCGCAGCCCTTGCAGCGCGGTGTGCGCGGCCATCGACACCGACGCGGCCTGCTCGAAGGCGAGACGGGCGGGCTTGACGGCCAGCCGGTCCTGCGGGACGGCGACGGCCTCGGCGAACGACCCCAGGCGGACCTCCCCGAAGACCTCGTCGCCGGGGCGCAGCCCGGTCACCGCGCCGCCCGTCCGCTCCACGACGCCGGCGAGGTCGGCGCCGAGGATGAGGCCCGGTCTCGGCCGCCGCAGCCCGCAGCTGAGCCGCACCAGCTTCGGGTCGGCCCGCATGTGACGCCAGTCGTAGGGGTTCACGGACGCCGCCCGTACCCGGACGAGCACCTCGTCGGGGGCGATGTCGGGTTCGTCGACGTCCTTGAGGGCCAGCACGTCGGTCGGGCCGTAGCGGTCCCAGGTCCAGGCCTTCATGGCGACCTTCTCTCCCGAAGGCGCGGGGGACGCATCCGTCGTACGCCGTAAGGTTCTCATACGCCGTAAGGTATTCGTACGACGTAAGGCAGTCAAGGCCCCGCAGGGCGGACTTTGTCGGGGGACGTCCGGTGCGCTCGCGGGCGACCGGCAAGGGTCACCTGCCGGCGGCGCGGCGCCGCTCCAGCCCTTCGAGGATCAGGTCGAGGGCGAACTCGAACTCGAACTGGTCGTCGCAGAAGCCCAGGGTGCCGTCAGGATCGTCGTGGGCGGCGTCCGCCAGCATCCCGGCGAGGTGGGGGAACCGGCCGGCCATCTGCTCCATCAGGGCAGGATCGTCGGCGGCCTGAGCCTCGCCGGGCTGGAACAACTCCTGAGCGAACCCGAGGGCGCGGCTGCCCAGGACGTGCAGCGCGCGGTGGGCCAGGTCGAAGGAGAGACCGCCCGCCCGGAGGAGGCCGACGACCTGGTCGTAGTACGCGATGACGACCGGGTTCATGGTGCTGCGCGTGCCGAGCAGTTGCGGGGCCCAGCGGTGGCGGAGGAGGACGTCCCGGGCGGCGAGGATCCGCGCGCGCAGCGCCGCCCGCCAGTCCCGCTCGGGGGGCGGGGCCTCGGTCTCCTCCACCGCCGTCATGATCTCGTCGAGCACCACCTCCACCACCCCGTCGAGAACGGCCTCCTTGTTGGCCACATGGTGGTAGAGCGACATCGCCTCGACACCGACCTCCTGGGCGAGCCGGCGCATGGTGAGGGATTCGAGGCCGTCGCGGTCGGCGAGCCGCACGGCCGCCCGCAGCACCCGCCTGCGGCTCAGCGGGACGCGGGGCTGCTCGGTCAGCTCGTCGGCGTCGGCCCGTGAACTCATGGATCTTCCTCCCGGCGCACTGTACCCGTACACGGTAAGTCCGGCCCGGCAGCTCTAGGGCCTCGGGTGTGGGGGTGGGCGGTTCGGGCGGTAGGGGGCGAGCGCGGGCGACGGTCGGCCGGCGAGCTCCTGGGCGATCAGGGCGGCGAGGTGGGGGGCGAGGGTGATGCCGCTGTGGGTGACGGCGGTGTACAGGCCGGGGCGCTGGAAGCCGATGAGCGGGTACCCGTCCGTCGGCAGGGGGCGGACGCATCGCCGTACGTCGGAGATGTTCGCGGCCAGGGCGGGGATGAGCGCACGCGCGCGGGCGAGCAGCTCGCCGCCGACCTGCCGGATGAGCGCCGGGGAGGCCGACTCGTCGATTCCGGCGTCCAGGTCGTCGGCCTCCAGGACCAGTCCCCCTGCCTCCGCGGGCCGGGCGGACAGGCCGGGGGCGTGGACGAGTCCGTTCAGGACACCCTGCGCGGGCGAGGTGGTGGCGACGAGGCACGGGGCGGCCGAGCCGGGCTCGGACGGGTCGACCATCGGGAGGGGGACCCCTGCGGTGGCCAGGAGCGCGGGGCTGTGCCGCCCCGCCGCGCAGACCGTGAGGTCGGCGTCCAGGTCGCGGCCGTCGTCGAGCCGTATGCCGGTCACGCGGTCGCCGTCGGTGTTGAGGCGGACCGCCCGGTGGCCCGTCACGACGTCGGCGCCGTGTTCACGGGCGCGCCGGGCCAGGGCCCGCGCGGCGGGGCCTCCATGCACGTAGGCCTCGTCCGGGTAGTGCGCGACGAGTGCGTCCGGTGGAACCGCGACGTGCGGTTCCAGCTCGTGGAGGCGGTCGGAAGTGATCAGGTCGGCGGCGTAGCCGAGGCCCGAGAGCCGGGCGACCCGGTCGGCCAGCCGCTCCTTGGTTTCGTCGGCGGTCGCCCACATGATGTTGCCCGACGGCCGGTACCAGGCGGGGTCGCCGAAGCCGGCCGCCAGGTCGCGCCAGGTGGACATCGCCGCCGTCCGGAACCGGTGGTAGGCCGGGTCCGCGGGGTCGTTGGCGTTGATCCAGGCGTAGCTCGTGCCGGACGTCCCGGCGCCGGGCCCCTCCCCCTCGACCACGGTGAGGCGCGCGGGGGCGCCGGACGCCGGACGGGTGAGCCGGTCCGCCAGCGCGGCCCCGATGATCCCTGCTCCCACGACCAGTACGCGCATGCCCCCAGGATGGCAGCCGCCCCCGGCTCCGCTGTTCTGCGGTGGGCGGAATTCCTGGGGCCCGCAGCTCGGCCGACCTACGATGTGCGCATGGCCGAGACCGCGCGACCGCTCATGCCCGCCGACGACATGCCCGCCGACGAGACGCCCCGCGAGCCGAACGCGGCGCGCCGGGCGGAGCCGCTGTGGCGCGACGCGCTCGGCCAGAGCCTGCGGCGCCTGCGCCTCGAACGCGGAGAGATACTGGTGGAGACCGCCCGCCGCGCCGGGGTCTCGCCGCAGTACCTCTCGGAGATGGAGCGCGGCGTCAAGGAGCCGTCGAGCGAGATGATCGCCGCCGTCGCCGGCGCCCTGGACGTGACGCTCGGCGACCTGACGCTCGCGATCGCGACGACGCTGCTGGCCGTGCCGGCCGGAGCGGCTCCGGCCGGCCCGACCTGCCAGGTCGCGTACGCCCTGGCCGCGTAGGCGGACCACGCCGCGTAGGCGGACCACTACGCGGGCATCGGCTGCCGCTCCTCGATCACGTGGTCGATGAGGCCGTAGTCCTGCGCCGTGTTCGCGGTGAACACGCGGTCGCGGTCGGTGTCGGCGCGCAGGGTCGCGACGTCCTGCCCGGTGTGCCGGGAGAGGATGCCCTCGATGTCGGCGCGCACCCGGACGACCTCGTCCGCCTGGAGGATGAGGTCCGGGATCGCTCCGCGGCCCTGCCCCATCGGCTGGTGCAGGACGACGCGGGTGTGGGGAAGCGCCGCGCGTTTGCCGGGGGTGCCCGCGGCGAGGAGGACGGCGCCGACGGCGACCGCCTGCCCCACGCACGTCGTCGCCACCTGCGGGCGGATGTAGCGCAGCGTGTCGTACACGGCGAGCATCGCGCTCGGGTCTCCCCCTTCGCAGTTGATGTACAGCTGGATGTCGCGCTCGGGGCTGTCGGACTCCAGGAACAGCAGCTGCGCGACGAGCGCGTTCGCGACCCCCGCGTCGATGGCGGTGCCGAGATAGATGATCCGCTCGGTCAGCAGGTGCGAGTAGACGTCCATGACGCGTTCGCCGCGGGGGTGCTGCGCGATGACGTTCGGGATCGTGTAGGTGCTCATCGTGCGGCTCCTGACGGGGCGCCGAGCCCCACGGGTCGGTGACGGGTGGGCATGACCTCGTCGAACGTGCTGACGATCGCGTCGACGAACCCGTACTCGAGTGCTTCGCCCGCCGTGTACCAGCGGTCGTGCAGCGAGTCCTCGAAGACCTGCTCGATGGGCTGGCCGGTGTCCTCGGCGATGAGCCCGAGGACCGTGTCGCGTGTGTGGCGCAGGTCGTTCGCCTGCAGTTCGATGTCGACGGCGGCTCCCGCGATCCCGGCGGAGCCCTGGTGCATCAGCACGCGGGCGTGCGGCATGGCGCGGCGCTTGCCCCGGGTGCCGGACGACAACAGGAACTGACCGGCGCTGTAGGCGATGCCGAGCACCAGTGTGGACACCTCGCACGGGATGAGCCGCATGACGTCGCGGATCGCCAGCATCGACGGCACCGACCCGCCGGGGGAATGGATCCACAGCGCGATGTCGGTCGAGGAGTCCTCCCTCGCCAGGATCATCATCTGCGTCGCCAGCAGCGTGCCGTTGTCGTCGTCCAGCGGGCCGTCGAGGACGAGAACGCGCTGCTGGTAGAGCTCGCGCCGCACTCGTTCGTTGAACAACGGGATTGCCTGTTCCTCGCTCATGCCCTTCACTCTGCGTCCGCCCGCGCACCGGTGACAGCCTGATCTGCCCACGGCGGATCCGCCCAGAGCAGCGCGGCCCGCCTGGGTCCGCGGGCCCCGCGCGGCGTATTTGCGCGTGCGAGGGCATGTTGCCTGGTCAGCGCGGGTATCAGGAGTGTTCGGACGTGAGGCCGGACGGACGCCGGGGGGAAGCGGTGCGCGAGGAGACCAGGGGCATGGACGCCGAGACGGACGTCGAGCGGCGCGTCCGGCGCGTCGGAACCGGCGCGAGCGACCGGCCGGGAATGCTCGAAACCGAGGCCGGGCCGGGCGGGGACGAGGCCGAGACCGATGTCCGGCAGCGCGTCCGGCACCTGGGGACGGGCGGGCACGGCGACGTCGGGGACCGCGCGCCGGAGTCGGCGGGCGAGCGGGCCCGCGCCGATGTGCAGCGGCGCATCCGGGGCGTGGGGACGGGCGCGAGCCAGGCCGCCGGGACGCTCGGGTCGGACCCGGCGCCCGACACCGGCGGCGCGCGCAGGGACGTCGAGCGGCGCGTCCGGCATCTCGGGACGGGCGCCAGCGGCACCGCCGGGGACGCGACGCGCAGCGAGCGGTGAGCGTCAGGGCGCGGGGGCGTCCACGGGCGGGGTGCCGTGCGTGTGGAAGGACTCGATGGTCTTCAGCCCCCACGCCTGGCCCTTGGCGCGTTCGGCCTCGGTCCAGGTGATGGTCTTCCAGTCCGGGGCCAGGATGAGGCGGGCGCAGGGGTTGCACAGCTCGATGCGGTTGCCGCCCGGCTCGTAGACGTAGAGGAAGAACGTCTGCTGGATGGCGTGCTTGTGCGGGCCGGTCTCGATGAAGACGTCGTTGTCGAGGAAGATGTCGGCGGCCCGCAGGATGTCCTCGCGGGTGTCGGTGGCGAACGCGATGTGGTGCAGGCGGCCGCGGGCGCCCGTCCGGTCGCGCGTGTAGACCAGGTCGTAGGACTTGTTGGTGAAGGTCAGCCACCGGGCGCCGATGGCGCCGTCATCCAGCCGGATCTGCTCGGTGGGGTGCCCGCCGAGGACGTCGCGGACGAACCCGGTGCTCGGTTCCACCTCGGCGGCCAGGAAGTTGACGTGGTCGAGGCGGCGGACGCAGACGCCGAGCGCCGGATAGGCCTGCGCCTGGTTCTTCAGCGACGGCCTCAGCTCCGGCGGCGCCTCGTACCACTGCGACTCCCAGTAGATCTCCAGCTCGTGGCCGTCGGGGTCGCGGAACACGTAGGTGGGGCCGATGCCGGGGTCGCCGTCCCGCCAGCCGACGCCGAGCCCGGCCTCCTCGATCGCTCGGACGCGCCGGTCGAGCGCCTCCCGGGAGGACGCGCGCAGCCCGGTCCGGCGGATGCCGGAGGTGGTGTGCGCGGTCAGCTTGAGGGTGTGGTGCTCGTAGTCGTCCCAGGTGCGCAGGTACACCGAGTCGCCCTCGGCGCCGACCTCGGTGAGGCCCATGACGCGGGTGAAGAACCAGAGGCTCCTGTCCGGTTCGGGGGTCAGCAGCTCGACGTGGGCGACGTGGGCGATCTCGTGTCTGACGTTCATGCGGAACTCCGGGGGAAGACGGTGCCGTCGAAGAGCTTGCGGGCGGTGCGGACGATGCTGGACCGGCGCGGGGACATGCCGTCGAGCTCGACCTCGACGTCCAGCCGCCCGGTGGGGTGCTCGACGCTCATCGGCTTGCCGGGCTCGGGGAGCCGCGCCATGTCGTGGCCGACCGCGCCGTCCATGAGCAGCGCGGTGGCCACGCTGACGGCGCCGAGGACGCCGATGGAGGCGTGCGGGCGCAGCGGGATGAAGGTGCGGGTGCAGATCGTCCCGCCGTCGCGGGCGGGGGCGACCAGCGTGGTCTTGGGGACCGGGGCGCCGGAGACGTCGCCGAGGCCCATCAGCTCGCCGGCCCGCAGGCGCAGCGCCTGGACACGGTCGCGCAGGCCGTCGTCGGCGGCGAGCTCGTCGGGCGTCTCGTAGCCGGTGACACCGAGGTCGCGGGCGGCGGCGACCACGACCGGCATCCCGTTGTCGACGCAGGTGACCTCGACGCCGTCGACGAGGTCCCGGACGTTGCCGGTGGGCAGCAGCGCGCCGGTGGCCGAGCCCTCGGTGTCCTCGAAGTCCAGCACGATCGGCGCCGCGGTGCCGGGGACGCCGGAGATCGCGGTGTCGCCGTCGTAGCGGACGGCACCGCCCGGGGTCGCGAACCGGGCGGTCGCGACGCTGCCCGAGTTCACCATCAGGATGCGGACGCCGGTGCGCTCGCCGCCGGGCGCCGCGAGGCCGCGTTCGACGGCGAAGGGCCCGATGCCGGCGAGGATGTTGCCGCAGTTCTGCCGGTCGGAGACCGTCGCCGCCTCCACGCCGAGCTGGAGGAAGAGGTACTCGACGTCCACCCCGGGCCGGTCGGAGGGGGTGACGACGGCGACCTTGCTGGTCAGCGGGTGGGCGCCGCCGATCCCGTCGATCTGCCGCGGGTCGGGCGTGCCCATGATCCGCAGCAGCAGGGCATCGCGCTCGCCCGGGTCGGCGGGCAGGTCGGCGGCGAGGAAGTAGGCGCCCTTGGAGGTGCCGCCCCGCATCAGCATGCAGCGCACCCCGTTCATGTCTCCTCGTACTCCTCGTAGGGGACGTACTCGATGCCCATTCCGGGGAGCCGGTCGCGGAGCCCGTACCGGTCGAGGCCGAGCTGCCCCTCGCGGAACGCCGCGCGGGTCGCCTCCTCCTTCTCCGCGCGCGCCCGCGCGGCGGTGACGGCGCGGGGCACGTCCTGCCGGGCGACGCGCATCACGCCGTCGTCGTCGGCGACGATCGCGTCGCCGGGACGGATCGTCTGCCCGCCGACGGCGATCGGCACGTTGACGGCGCCGGGCGTGGCCTTCACGGTGCCCTGCGCGCTGACGGCCGCCGACCACACGGGGAAGCCGATGCGGTGCAGGTCGGCCACGTCCCGCACTCCGGCGTCGATGACGAGGCCGCGAACGCCGCGGTGCTGGAGGGCGGTCGCGAACAGCTCGCCGAACATCCCGTCGGTGGACGGGGAGGTGGTCGCCACCACCAGCACGTCCCCGGGACGGCACTGCTCCACCGCGACATGGATCATCAGGTTGTCGCCCGGCCAGGACAGGACCGTGACCGCGGTCCCGGCGATGCGCGATCCGAGGTGCACCGGCCGCAGGGACGGGCCGAGGCAGCCCGTCCGTCCCATCGCCTCGTGGACGGTCGCCACGCCGTGCTCCCCGAGCGCGTCGACCTGCGCGAGGTCGGCGCGGGGCGGGTCGGTGACCACGATCGTTCTCATGCCAGCACGTCCGTGGTCTGCGGGTACAGCCGTACGTACGCCTCGGCCATGGTGTCGTGCGCCAGTCCGAGGTTCGGCCCGGCGTTGCGCTTGAGCTGGACGCCGCGCCGCCTGGCCAGGTCGGTGTAGTAGTCCCACATGTGTCTTTGCGCGGGCAGGCACTCCATCGCCTTGCGCTTGCGGTCGAACACCGGCGTGATGTCGAGCAGGACGTCCGGCTTGAAGTCGCACTGCTCCGGCTGGTGCGGCTCGAAGAAGAACACCGGGGGCGCGCCGAGCGGCTCGCCCGGCGCGTCGTACCCGATCGCCTGGGCCAGCACCCGCGCCTGCAACGCCATCCGCGCGGCGGCCGGGTGGTCGCCGTTGTAGGGGTCGGCCGGCGGGTGGGTCAGCACCACGGCGGGCTCGAAGTCGCGGTACACCCGCACCAGCCGGTCCACCAGCTCGGGGCTCTCCGGGAGCGGGTAGTCCCCCGCGTCGAGGAAGTCGATATCGGCGCCGAGCTCGGCCGCCGCGGCCTCCGCCTCCGCACGGCGCAGCGCCTTGATCTCGTCGAGGCCCTTCCCCTCGCGCCAGGCGCGCGCGGACTCCCCGCGCTCTCCGTAGCTGAGGCACACCACCTTCGCCCGGTCACCGCGCGAGGCGGCCAGCGCGATCGCGCCGGCCGCACGCCAGACGAAGTCCCCGGCATGGGCGCTGACGACCAGCAACGGACCCGCGGCCGACGCCTTCTCCGCGCTCACCGCAACCTCTGGACTCATCGCAACCTCTCAGATCGTCAACAGTCGTGCATCGCCTAGTGCGTGAACGTGGGCGCGTCTCACGCGTCCGCCGGCCGGTGGCCGCCCTTCGCCTGCTGGACGAGCCGGTAGACCCGGGCCCGCAGTTCGGCGAAGCGCGGGTCGGAGCGGGTGGCGAGCTGGTCGCGCTCGTCCGGCAGGTCGATCGCGACCTCCTCCAGGACGACGGTCGGCGAGTCCGACAGCACGATGACGCGCTGCCCGAGGTAGACGGACTCGTCGATGTCGTGGGTGACGAACAGGACGGTCACCCCGAGCCGGCGCCAGAGGGCCCGGACGAGGTCTTCGAGGTCGGCGCGCGTCTGGGCGTCGACGGCGGCGAAGGGCTCGTCCATCAGCAGGATGTGCGGCTCGTAGGCGACCGCGCGGGCGATCGCCACGCGCTGCTGCATGCCTCCCGACAGCTGCCAGGGGTGGGCGTCGTGGGACTCGGCCAGACCGACGGCCTCCAGCGCCTCCCGCACGAGCCGCCGCCGTTCCGCCTTCGGGACCCTCTTCTCCTTCAGCGGGCGTTCGACGTTCTGCCGCACCGTCATCCAGGGGAACAGGCTGCGGCCGTACTCCTGAAAGACCACGGCCATGCCCGGGGGCGGGCCCGTGACCCTCTGCCCTTCGAGCACCACCTCCCCGGACGTGCACCGCAGGAGCCCGGCGACGCATCTCAACAGGGTGGTCTTGCCTGCGCCGGAGGGCCCGACGATGCAGACGAGTTCCCCCGTCCCGACGGAGAAGGTCAGGTCGCGGATCGCTTCGACGTCGCGGCCCCTGCCCTCGTACACCTTCCTCAGGCCGCGGACGTCCAGCAGCGCCGTGGATGTGCCCGGGCTCTTCGCGCCGGTGGGCGTGGTGGTCATCTCAACCCTCTCGCTGCGACCGGCGCAGGCCGGTGTACCAGTTCAGCAGCCGTGCCTCCGCGAGCTGGAAGATCCCCGACAGCGCGATCCCGACGAGTCCGAGCAGGAGGATCCCGGTCCACATCTGCGGGATCGAGAAGGCGCGCTGGAACTGGATGATCGTGAAGCCGACCCCGTTGCTCGCCGCGAACATCTCGCTGATCACCATCAGGATGATCCCGATGGACAGCGCCTGCCGCGCGCCCGCGGCGATCCGCGGGCTCGCGCCTCGCAGCACCAGATGGACGAGCCGGGACTGCGGGCGCATGCGGTAGCACCGGGCGGTGTCGCGCAGCACCTCGTCCAGCGCGCGCACGCCCTCCACCGTGTTCAGCAGGATCGGCCAGACGCATCCGGAGACGATCACCAGGATCTTCATCCCGTTCCCGATGCCGGCGAACAGCATCAGGATCGGCACGAGCACCGGCGACGGGATCGCCCGGAAGAACTCCAGCACCGGTTCCAGGAAGGCCCGCAGGACGCGCACGGAACCGATCGCGACCCCGAGCGCGACCCCCAGGAGCAGCGCCAGGAGGTAGCCCGCGAGCAGGCGGGCCAGGCTGGGGAGCACGTCGGCGGTCAGGCGGCCGTGGAACCAGGTGTCGTCGAACGCGCCGACGATCCGGCTCAGCGGGGGCCAGAAGAAGTCCGTGCTGCCCGCCGTCGCCGCCCACCACGCCCCGACCAGCAGCGCGGGCACCGTCACCGCCTGCAGGACCCTCCGCAGGACGCCGAGGACGGTCACGAGACCACCTCCCGGCGGATCGACGGGTGCCATCGCAGCACGCGGCGCTCGGTGGCCCGCGCGAGCACGTTGACGACCACGCCGACGAGGCCGACCACGATGACCAGCGCGTACATCGACGCGACCGCGCCCGACCCCTGCGCCACCGCGATCTGCCTGCCCAGCCCCGGCGACCCGATCACGAGCTCCCCGGTGATCTCCAGGATCAGCGCGACCGCCGCGCCCAGCCGGAACCCGGTCACCACGTACGGCAGCGCGGTCGGCCAGATCACGGTCCGCACCTGCGACAGCGGGCCGAACCGGTACGAGCGGGCCGTCTCCCGGGCGATCGGGTCCACGTCCTGCACCCCGTACAGGACCTGCACCAGGATCTGCCAGAAGGAGGCGTACACGACGAGCAGGAGCGTCGAGCGCATCTCGGTGCCGTACAGCAGCACCGCCAGCGGGATCAGCGCCACCGACGGGATGGGCCGCAGGAACTCGATCGTCGAGGCCAGGGCCGCCCGCACGAACGGGACGCCGCCGATCAGGATGCCCAGGACCACGCCCGCCGCCATCGCCACCGCCAGGCCGATCGCCCAGCCGCGCAGCGTCTCCAGCAGCGCCCGCCAGAACACCGGCGTCCCGGCCTGCCCGGCCAGCGCCGAGACCATCGCGCTGAACGGCGGCAGGAAACGCTCCTTCACCAGCCCGGCCCTGGGCGCCGCCTCCGCGACCGCCATGAGGCAGGCCAGGCCGGCGAGGCCGAGGGCCCAGGCGGGAACGGGGCGGCGGCGCCGCCCCTCCCGGCCGCTCCCCGTCGCGACGGCCGACGTCACGGCAGGAGGTCCTTGACGTCCGGGGCCGTCTTGATCAGCCCGTCCTGCACCGCGAGGGCCGAGAGCGTCTTCAGCGATGCGGCGTTCACCTGCGCGGGGTAGGTGGGAAGCGTGAGCGAGCTGGTCAGCGCTGGGTCGATCTTGGTGTAGGTGCCGAGCACCTTGCGCACCGCGTCGGGGTTGTCGGCGGCGTACCCGAGCGACTTCCGCATCGCCGCGGCGAACCTCTTCACCAGCTCCGGCTTGGCGGCGGCGGTCTTCTGGGAGGTGAAGTAGCCCGCGACGGTCAGGTCGGGGGCGGTGTCCACGTAGTTGGACGCGACCAGCCGGCCGCCGTTCTTCAGCGCGGTCGTCAGGAACGGCTCGACGACCTGGACGGCGTCGACGTTGCCCTTGTCGAGAGCCGCGAGCATGTCCGGAAAGGCGAGCTCGGTGAACCTGACGTTCTCGGCGTCGCCTCCGGCCGCCCGGATCGAGGCCCGGACCGTGGTGTCGTTGATGTTGTTCAGGGTGTTGACCGCGACCCGCTTCCCCGCGAGGTCCTTCGCCGACCTGACCGGACTGCCCGTCTTGACGACCACACCCCCGAAGTCCCTGCCCTTGACGCCGGTCGACCCGGCGCCGGGCGCGACGACCTTGAGCGGCAGGCCCTTGGAGCGGGCGAGGATCAGCGAGGTGTAGTTGCTGAACCCGAAGTCGACCTGGCCGCTGACGACGGCCGGCACGATCGCGGCGCCGCCCTGGGCCGAGGCGAGCTCCAGCTTCAGCCCCTGCTCGGCGAAGAAGCCCTGCTGTCTCCCGAGGTAGATCGGCGCCACGTCCACGATGGGGATGACGCTGACCTTCACCGAGGCGGGACCGTCCCCGGACGCGTCCGCACCACCCCCTCCGCTTCCGCACGCGGCGAGGAGGAGGGCGCAAGCGGCGGCGGCCGCGGCCGCGCGGATTCTGATCACGGGGCTTCTCCTGGACGGTCGGGGGGCGCCGCGGGGGCACCGCCGGCGTGTCGGCGATGCTACGAATCTGCAGACGAGATTGTCAACAATTTGTGCGTGAAAGTAGCCGCGCAGATTGCGTGCTAGATCGTTGACATTTCAGGGAATGCCCGTCTGGAACCGGCGCTCGCGTTGCCGGGTCCGGGCCGCCGTGATAGTCCCGGAAGCGGGGCGGTGCCGACCGAGAATCCAGGAGCGATCATGGCGGAGCCGAGCGCGGAGCGGCTGTCCAGTCCCAGCGGCACTCCCCTGGCCGCGTTCACCTGGGCCGACGTGCGGTCACGGCTGGCCGGCAGCGAGACGTACCTGCTCGCGACCTCGGGCCGCGGCGGAGGACCCCACGTCGTGCCGGTGCTGGGCGTCTGGCTGGAGGGGGCCGTCTGCTTCAACACCGGCCGAACGGCCCGCAAGGCGCGCGACCTCGTGCGGAACGGCGGCTGCGCCGTCACCGTGCCGGGCGGCGACGTCGACCTGGTGGTCGAAGGCACGGCGCACCTGGTCCGGGACGCCGACCGGCTGCGACAGGTCGCGGAGCTGTTCCCGGCCAAGTACCCGTGGTGGCATCCCGTCGTCCGGGACGGGGAGTTCTACGATCCGGCCGACACGGCCCTGAGCGACCCGCGGCACGTCTTCGCGGTCGAGCCGGCGACGGTGTTCGCCTTCGGGAAGGAGAAGGGGTTCAGTGCGGCCCGCTGGCGCTTCCAGGACGGGGCCGTGCCGTGGCTCAGGAGGGATCGGACGCGGTGAGCGGGGAACGGGCGGCCGACGTGGGTGAAGTCGCCGCGGTGAAGGAGGCGTAGCGGGCGGCGGTGTGGCACGGGGGCCCGCCCGCCTGGTCGCCGGTCGGGTCCTCGGGCGCGCGTACCTGGTCGCGGTGCGGCTGGTCTGAAGGTGGCATGACTCGTCTCCCGAGGCGACCGAAGGAATCGGTCCGCTCGCTACCGCCCCGACCTCGATCTAAACATCCCGCTGGTGCCGGCGGTGCCCGATCGCGCGAAACGGCGGATCCGCACGTCCACCGGCCGTCGCGCCACGCACCCGGCTCACTGTGCGGTGCTCTGTGCGGTGCTCTGCGTGGCGCGGTAGTGGGACGGGGAGACGCCGTACAGGCCGCGGAACGCCTGGCGCAGCGCCTCCTCGCTGCCGAACCCGCAGCGGGCCGCGATCGTCTCGACGGTCAGCGCCGTGCCGGTCAGCAGGTGCGCCGCCGCCTCGCCGCGCGCCCGGCGCACGAACCGTCCCGGGGTCATGCCGAGTTCGGCCAGGAACAGGCGGGCCAGGTGGCGCTGGCTGAGGCCCGCGCGGGCCGCCAGCGCCGCCGTCGAGAGGTCCGCGGCCGGGTTCCCGGCGATGTGCGCGACGGCGTCCTGGACCAGCGAGTGGCGCGCCGAGGGCGCCGTGAACATGCTCATCTGTGCCTGGTTTCCGGGGCGCTGCAGGTACGTCACCAGTTGTCGCGACACGCTCCGGGCCAGGTCCGGGCTCACGTCGGCCTCGATGAACGACAGCGTGAGGTCCAGGGCGGCGGTCACGCCGGCGGACGTGCAGACCCGCCCGTCGGACACGAAGATCGGCCCGCTGTCGAAGTCGACGGCCGGGAACCGGCGCGCCAGGAAGTCGGCGTGCTCCCAGTGGGTCGACGCCCGCCGTCCGTCCAGGAGCCCGGCGGCGGCGAGGACCCCGGCGCCGGTGCACACCGACGCCACGCGGCGCGACTCCAGGCCGAGCCTGCGCACGTGCGCGACCAGCCGCTTGTCCTCCATCGCGTCGACGTAGCCGATGCCCCCGGACACCACCAGCGTGTCGAGCGGTCCGGCGGCGCGCTCCAGCGACCCCTGCGCCTGCAGCGTCAGGCCCGTCCCGGTGTGGATGGGCCTGCCGCCCGGCGAGGCCAGCGTGACCTCGTAGACCCCGCGCCGGTTCAGGAAGTTGGCCACCTGGAGCGCCGACACGACGCAGGCGATGTCCAGCAGTTCGGCCGCCGGGTAGCCCACCACGAGGACGCGCCGTAGTTCGTACATACCGCCACGATATTGCTCGATACGGCACCTATGACCTATGTCCGATAGACAGCCACCCCAAGTTTTCGGACCTGTCCCCCGTCCGAGACTGGCGGACGCGCCCCGGCGCGCCGAAGGTGATGCCATGGCTACCACGTCCCGCCCCCTGGATCCCGGTCCACAGGCCCCCGCACACCGGCGCACCACCTGGCCGCGGCTCGCAATGCACTACGTCGAGATGGTGCTCGCGATGTTCGCCGGGATGCTCGTCTTCGGCGGCCTTCGGGCGCTTCTCGGGCTCACGGTCGACTTCGACGCGCATCCGGGCGCCCACTACCTGCTCATGGCCACCGACATGGCGATCGGGATGGCCGCGTGGATGCTCCTGCGCCGCCACGGCCGGGCCTGCACGCTGGAGATGTGCGCCGCGATGTACGTGCCCGCGGTGCTGGTCCCGCTCGTGTGGGCCGGCGTCATGAGCGGGATGGCGTTCATGACGGCCGCGCACGTCCTGATGATGGTCGCGATGCTCGGCGTGCTGCTCCGGCGCCGGCGCGAGTACCACCACTGAGCCGCCGCCATGACCACTCCCGACATCACGGTCGTCATCCCGCTGTACGACCGCTTCACCGCCCTGGACGTCATCGGCCCGTACCAGATGCTGGCCCTCACCCCCGGCGTGCGGGTGGTGTTCGCCGCCGAGCAGGCCGGGCCGGTGCTCGACGACTGCCGCACCCTCCGGTTGACCGCCGTGGGCCTCGACGAGGCGCCGCGCCCGGACGTGGTGGTCGTCCCCGGCGGGCCCGGCACCGTGCACGTCCTGGAGGGGGCGCTCCCCGCCTGGCTGCGCGAGGTCCACCCCGCCACCCGCTGGACGACCTCCGTGTGCTCCGGTTCCCTCATCCTCGGCGCCGCCGGCCTGATCGACGGACTGCGCGCGACCACCCACTACCGGCACCTGGACAAGCTCCCCCTTTTCGGCGCCGTCCCGGCTCAGGAGCGCGTGGTGGTCGAGCGCGACGCCCGCGTCGTGACCGCCGCCGGCGTCTCCAGCGGGATCGACATGGCGCTGCGGCTGGTGGAGTTCCTCACCGACACGCGGACCGCCCAGGCCGTCCAGCTCTGGACGGAGTACGACCCGCGGCCTCCGTTCGACGCCGGCTCCCCGTCCCGCGCGCCCGAGGACGTCGTGGCACTGGCCGCCGCGTTCGAAACGGCCGCGCTGGAGGCCGCCACGCGCTCCTGAGGACCACCGCCCGGCGCGCGTCCCGGCCGCTCCCGGGCGCCGCGCCCCTACAATTCCGTGGGTGACCGCCTACAGTGATCTTGACCCGTTCGGGGACCTGGACGCCTCCGCGCTGCCCCCGCGCCAGCAGCGGATCCTGGCCATGATCCGCGACTGGGCGGTCAGGTACGGGTACGCGCCGAGCACGCGCCAGATCGGCGACGCCGTGGGCCTGCGGTCGCCGTCGTCGGTGTCGCGCCACCTGGCGAGCCTGGAGGACAAGGGCTTCCTGCGGCGCGGCGACGCGGTGGCCCGCCCGATCGACGTGCGCGTGTTCCTGCGCGAGGGCCCGCCACGGGAGTCCGCCGACGGCCCGGTGACCGTCCCCGTGGTCGGGGACATCGCCGCCGGTTCCCCCATCCCGGCCGAGGAGCACGCCGACGACACGCTGCTGCTGCCCCGCGAGCTCACCGGGCGCGGCACCGTCTTCGGGCTGCGCGTGCGCGGCGACTCGATGGTCGACGCCGCGATCTGCGACGGCGACATCGTCGTGGTCCGCCGGCAGCCCGAGGCCCATTCGGGCCAGATCGTCGCCGCCATGATCGACGGCGAGGCCACCGTGAAGGTGTACCGGCGCCGCGACGGCCACGTGCTGCTCGAACCCCGCAACCCCGCCTACGACGTCATCGACGGCGACGAGGCCGCCGTCCTCGGCATCGTCGTCTCGGTCCTGCGCAACGTCTGACGCGGGGGGTCGGGCGAGGTCAGCGGCGGCCGCCGAACTCCCATGGGTGGACCTCGACCGCGGCGTAGCGGTCC
The DNA here is from genome assembly GCF_013409045.1 of Actinomadura citrea. Classification (NCBI taxonomy): domain Bacteria; kingdom Bacillati; phylum Actinomycetota; class Actinomycetes; order Streptosporangiales; family Thermomonosporaceae; genus Actinomadura; species Actinomadura citrea. Next base: position 5,769,221 of record NZ_JACCBT010000001.1, read on the forward strand.
TGGGTCAGGATGGTGCGGGCGGCGCCCGCGTCCGGGGCGCGGAGCAGGGCGGCCGTGCCGAGCCAGGCCTCGCCGTCGTCGGAGAGCAGGGGGCCGTAGGCGATCAGGTCGTCGTCCGCCGGGACGTCGAGGTCGGCGGCCTCCCCCTCGCCCAGGCCGATGACCAGGAAGCGGTCGCCGCCCGTCCGGCCGCCGGGGAAGTCCCACATCGTGCGGCCCAGCGCGTTGCGCCACCGGCGGACCATGACGTCCCTGTAGGCGCCCGCCTGGTAGTTGGGCTCGTCGAAGGCGAACGCGCGGGCGGCGGCGGGATCGGGCAGGTCGACGATGTGGACGCTGCCGCTGGGGACGTCGCCGACGAAGGTCGGGCCCCGGGCGATCAGCTCCTTCTCGTACCGGTCCATGTAGGACCAGTGCTGCTCCCCCAGTTCCTCGCGGAGCCCCATCGAGCCGGCACGGTCACGGTGGTAGCAGAAGAACTCCATCCGGTTGTTCTACCACCCGCCGGGCTCAGGCGGACTCGCGCGGGGTGACGGTCAGGTGGATGTCCTCGGCGGCCCAGAGGACGAAGCGTTCGATGGGAGTGACCGTCTGGCCGGGCGCCGACCGGAAGGCGAAGCGCCTGAGCAGGACGGCCAGGACGAGCTGGGCCTCCACCGTCGCGAGCGCGGCGCCCTCGCAGCTGCGCGGGCCGATCCCGAAGGGGATGTACGCCAGGCGCGGGCGGCCCGCCGACGCCTCCGGCGCGAACCGGCCGGGGTCGAACGTCTGCGGGTCGGGCCAGTAGTCGGGGTTCGTGTGCACGGCCCAGAACGGGTAGAAGATGGTCGTCCCGGCCGGGACGGTGTAGTCGCCGAGCACGATGTCCTCGGTGGCCTCCCGCGCGCCGTACGGTCCCGGCGGGTACAGCCGCATGGTCTCCCGGAGCACCATGTCCAGGTAGGTCAGCCGCTTGAGGTCGGCGTACTCGGGGACGAGCCGGTCGCCGAGCACGCGGTCCAGCTCCTCGGCGACGCGCGCGGAGGCGTCCGGGTGCCGGGCCAGCAGGTACAGCGTCCAGGAGATGGCGACGCCGGTGGTGTGGTGGGCGGCGAGCATCGTCATCAGGACCGTGTCGCGGATCCGCGCCGGGGACTCGCCCGCCTCGACCAGGGCCGCGATCAGGTCGCTGCGCCCGGCCGGCGCCGAGTCGCCGCGCTCGCGGTGCGCGGTCAGCACCTGGTCGACGGTGGCGCGCAGGTAGGCCAGGGCCTCCTGGGCGCGGCTCCCCGCCCCGTCTCCGGCCTGGCCCATGTACTCGGTGAGGACGGTCTCGAACGCGGACACGACCCGCGCGGCCGAGTCCGGCGACTCCAGGCCGCTGCCGAGCGCGTACTGGCAGATCATGCGCAGCGACAGCTCGCTCAGGTCCTGCTGGAGCGCGACCGGGCCGTCGTGCGCCTCCCACCGGTCGGCCAGCTCGGCGGCGAGCGCGGTGAAGCGGGCGAAGTGCGCTTCGTGGGAGGGGCGACCGGCCAGCACCGACAGCATCACCCGGCGCCAGGGGCCGTGCTCCTCGGCCGGGATCGTCTGCAGGTTGCCCGACTCCTGGAGGGGCGCCAGGAACTCGAACAGCTTCTCCGGCCGCTTGTTGATCTTCGCGGTGGCCTCCAGCAGCACCGGGTCGGCCACCGACACCGCCAGGCCGGCGCCGGGCAGCGGGAACCGCACCACCGGCCCGTACTCGGCGTGCAGCCTCAGCTGGTATTCGTGCAGCCCTCCGGCCGCCGCGATGGCCGCCGTCCCATCGTCCTCCGTGGGCGGACCGGGGATATCCGATGGGGTACCGGCGTCGCTCCGCATTCGCGCCCTCCGCGTCGGCATCGTCGTTTCGGTTGTTTCCGGGTTGATCGCAATGCTTACATGTCCCGGGTAACTTCGCGACATTCTCCAGGCCGGAAGTCGCGACGCCGCGAGCCGGGGAGAGGACGCTGGACACCGTCGATCCGCACACGCCGAACGTCCCGCGGATGTACGACTACCTTCTGGGTGGAAAGGACAACTACGCCGCCGACCGGGAGGCCGTGGAGGAGGTCGTCAAGCACGCTCCCGACACCCCCTTCATGGCGCGCCAGAACCGCGCCTTCCTGCGGCGCGCCGTGCGCTTCCTCGCCGAGTCCGGGATCCGGCAGTTCATCGACATCGGCTCCGGCCTGCCCACCCAGGGCAACGTGCACGAGATCGCCCACCAGGTCGCGCCGGACTCCCATGTCGTGTACGTCGACATCGAGCCGGTCGTGCTGGCCCACGGGCGGGCGCTGCTGGCGGGGACGCCGGAGGTGACCGTCATCCAGGGCGACGCCCGCCGCCCGGGTGAGATCCTGGCGAACCCCGAGCTGAACGGGCTCATCGACTTCGACCGCCCGGTCGCCGTGCTGATGCTGGCCGTGCTGCACTTCATCGGCGACGGCGACGACCCGCCCGGGATCGTGGCGCGGCTCCGCGAGGCGATGGCCCCCGGCAGCCACCTGGCGCTGTCGCACGTGACCGGTGACTTCGACGCCGACAGGAGGGTCCGGCACGCGGGCGCGGTGTACGAGCGGGCCACGTACCAGATCACTCTGCGCAGCCGCGCGGCGGTCACGCGGCTGTTCGACGGTTTCGAGCTCGTGGAGCCCGGCCTCACCACCCTGTCGATGTGGCGCCCCGACCCGGGGACGACCGTGCCGCCGCACGCGGACCGCCAATGGTGCTATGCGGGGGTCGGCCGAAAGCACTGACCGGCGCGTCCGCGCCATTGTCTCCGGCATTTCGGACGAGCCCGGCAAAACAGGTTAAAAGCCCTTTTGACTTCGCTCTCCGGCGCGTGTCACAGGCCGAGGCGGGCGGCGTGGCGGGCGAGGAAGGCGACGACCTCGTCGGCGGGCCGGTCCGGCAGCCCCCACATGATCTCGGTGACGCCGGCCTCCTCCCAGGCGGCGACGTCCTCGGGCGAGGGGCGCGCCGCGGCGAGGACGCAGACCTCCGGGCGGCCGGCGCGCCCCGCATCCGCCCACGCCGCGCGCAGGGCGGCGACCTTGGACAGGATGTCCCGCTCGGTCGGGGTGGTCATCCAGCCGTCGGCGTGGGCGGCGATCCACGCGAGGGTCTTCGGGCCGCCGCCCGCGCCGATCAGCAGCGGGACGTGCGGCTGGACGGGCTTGGGCCACGCCCAGGACGGCCCGAACGAGACGAACTCCCCCGCGTAGGAGGCCTGCTCCTGCGTCCAGAGCGCCCGCATCGCCTCCACGTACTCGCGCAGCACCGTCCGCCGCCGGTCGGCGGGCACGTTGTGGTCGGCGAGCTCGTCGGTGTTCCAGCCGAACCCCGCGCCGATCGTGACCCGGCCGCCCGACAGGTGGTCGAGCGAGGCGACGGTCTTGGCGAGCGTGATCGGGTCCGACTCCACCGGCAGCGCGACGGCCGTCGCGAGCCGGATCGTGGAGGTGACGGTGACCGCGGACGCCAGCGCGACCCAGGGGTCGAGCGTGCGCGAGTAGCGGTCGTCGGGGAGCGACTCATCGCCCGTCCCGGGGTGCGCGGCGTCGCGCCGGACCGGGATGTGCGTGTGCTCGGGCACGTAGAAGGTATGGAACCCGTTCTCCTCGGCGGCCTGCGCGGCGGCGGCGGGCGTGATGCCCCGGTCACTGGTGAAGAGCACGATGCCGTGTCGCATACGGCCGATACTAGAACGCGTTCTATCAAGGTGCCGAGGGCGGGGCGACCGCTTCCGGCGGGCACGGTTCAGCGGGACGCCTTGTACTCCTCGAGGAGTGCTTCGAGGCTGCTCACCATGAAGATGTAGAACTCGTGCATCTGCCGGAGGCGTTCGCGCTGGCGCTCGGGGAGGCCGGCGCTGCGCGCGTGCGCGCGCTGGGCGAGGACCAGCAGTTCGGTCGTCGCTTCGAGCTGGTGCTGGAGGCAGCCCGCCCACGCGTCCTCGCGCCACTCGTACACGTACTGGCGGGAGCCCGGTTGCTTGAACCGCCGGACGGTGCCGCTCTCCACCAGCAGGCGCGTCATCTCCGACATCGAGCCCTTGCTGGCGTTCAGGGCGTCCTGCAGGTCCGCCATGGTCATGGGCGTCTCGCTGAGCATCAGGACGCCGGCGGTGCGACCGGCCATGGGGGGCCAGCTCATCGCACGGCCGATGCGCAGGCCGAAGTCGTCGATCAGGGCGTCGCCGCCGGTGGGATCGCCGTCACGGGCGGGGCTGGACACGACCGGCTCCTATTCGATCAAAGAAAAATGAACTTTCACTCTTGACTGAATTAATCGCGGAGGGCAGTCTACCGCCATCAGCGGTTCGGACCTCTCCCCAGCCGCTCACCTGGCCTAACGCAGGAGGTTCGCCATGGCAGACGCGGGCTGGGACATCATCGTCGTCGGCGCGGGCTCCGCGGGCGCCGCGTTCGCCGCCCGTTCCGCAGAGCGGGGCAGGCGAGTGCTGCTGCTGGAGGCCGGTCCCGACTACAGGTCGGGGCAGATGCCGGAGGCGTGGCGGTCGCCGAACCCGGCGCGGGCGCTGATGGACCCGGCCGCCGTCGCGGGCCTGGTCTGGGAGGGCGTCACCTCGTCCCGGACGGACAAGCAGCCGCATGCGCCGTACTGGCGCGGCCGTGGCGTGGGCGGCAGCTCGTCGATCAACGGGCAGATCGCGATCCGCCCGCCGATGGAGGACTTCGCGGACTGGGCCGCCGCCGGATGCACCGGCTGGTCGCCCGAGGACGTCCTGCCGTACTTCGCCCGGCTGGAGGACGACGAGGAGTTCGGCGACGAGCCCTACCACGGGCGCGGCGGGCCGACCCCGATCTTCCGGATGCCGCAGGCGCGGTGGGGCGGCGTGGACGCCGCGCTGTCGGAGGCGGCACGAGCCGCCGGGCACGCCTGGGCCCCGGACGTGAACGCGCCCGGGGCGGCCGGGGTCTCGCCGTACCCGATCAACTCGTGGGCCGGGCGCCGGGTCACCGTCAACGACGGTTACCTCGAACCGGCCCGGTCCCTGGACACCCTCACGGTCCGCGGCGACGCCCTGGTCGACCGGGTCGTCTTCGAAGGCGACCGGGCCGTCGGCGTCCGCGTCATCACGGGCGGGACGGCGGTGACCGAGTACGCCGGCGATATCGTGCTCAGCGCCGGAGTGATCCACTCTCCGGCGATCCTGATGAGGTCGGGCATCGGCCCGGCGGACGACCTTCGCCGCCTCGGCATCGCCGTCCGGGCCGACCTCCCCGTCGGCCGCGCCCTGCAGGACCACCCGATGATCGTGGTCGGGCTGCCGCTGACCGCGGACGCCGCTGTCAAGACGGCCGACGACCGCCACACCAACGTGTGCGTCCGCTACAGCAGCGGGTCGCCCGGCGGCACGGCCCTCGACATGATGTTCGTGTCGCTGAACATGAACGTGCTGTCCATGGAGGGGGCCGACACGCGGTTCCCGGTGGGCGGCTTCGGGGTGTGGCTCAACCAGAACCACTCCCGCGGGGTGCTGACGCTGACGTCCGCCGACCCGCAGGCCCAGCCCGAGGTCCGGGAGCGGATGCTCTCGGACGACCGTGACCTGGCGCGCCTGCGCGATGGCGTCCGCGCGCTCGTCGAGCTGGCGCGCAGCGCGGAGGCCGCCGCAGTCGTCGAGGGATCGGTGGAGGCCGTCAACGACCGCCTGTTCGCGGCGCTGGACGACGACGCGGAACTCGACGATCTCCTGCTGGCCACCGCGGTGGACGCCCAGCACGGCACCAGCACCTGCCGAATGGGCGCGCCCGGTGACCGCCGCGCGGTGGTCGACCCGGCGTGCCGCGTCCTCGGCGTCGACGGCCTGCGCGTCGCGGACGCGTCGATCTTCCCGTCCGTCCCGCGGGCCAACACCAACCTGGCATCGATCATGGTCGGCGAGCTCATGGCCGACCGCTTCAACTGACCCGTACGACGCCCGGCCCGGGCCCTCGGGCGGTACGTACTCGCGCAAGGAGCACGACCAGTGAAGGCTTTGCAGAACCTGATCGGCGGCGTCTGGGAGGACTCCCGCGGCGACGCGTTCCACGAGGTGGTCGACCCCGCGACCGAGGAGGTCGTCGCGCGTTGCCCCAGCGGCTCGCCCGAGGACGTCCGCACGGCGGTGGCCGCGGCCGCCAGAGCGCAGCCGGCCTGGGCGGCGCTGCCCGCCGCCGAGCGGGTGGCGCGGCTGACCCGGTGGGCGGACGCGGTCGCCGAGCACGCCGCCGAGCTGGCGGAACTCGAGTGCCGCGAGATGGGCAAGCCCGTCGCGCTCGGCACCGGCTTCATCGGCGCGGCCGCGCAGCAGGTCAAGGCGGCCGCCGCCGAGGCCCTGGACTACCCGTTCGAGGAGACCGTCCCCGGGCCGGACGGCAGCAGCACCACCATCCTGCGCAACCCGGTCGGCGCGACCGCGGTCATCGTGCCGTGGAACTTCCCGGTGCCGATGGCGCTCGGCGCGATCGGCCCGCTGCTCGCCGCGGGCAACACGGTCGTGGTCAAGCCGTCCGAGCGGTCCCCGATGTCGGCGGTGCGGCTCCTCGAACTCGCGGACCTGCCGCCCGGCGTGGTGAACCTCGTCCACGGCGACTCCCGGGCCGGCGTGCCGCTGGTCGCGGACGAGCGGATCGGGCTCGTCCACTTCACCGGCTCCGTCGAGGCGGGCCGCCAGGTCGGCGCCGAGACCGGGGGACGGCTGAACCGTTCGATCCTCGAACTCGGCGGAAAGGACCCCGTGGTCGTCGACGCCGATGTGGACCCGGCCGTCACCGCCGCGGCCGTCGCGTTCGGCGCGTTCGCCAACTCGGGTCAGATCTGCACGTCCATGGAGCGCATCTACGTGCACAAGGACATCGCCGAGGAGTTCATCGACGCCCTCGTCGACGCCGCCGGGACCTACACCCTCGGGAACGGCCGCGACGGGCAGACGGTGCTGGGTCCGTTGGTGGACCAGCGGCAGCGCGACATCGTCGAACGCCACGTCGCCGACGCCCTCGAACGCGGTGCGACCGTCCGCACCGGAGGCAAGAGGCCTGAGGGCAGGGGCTTCTTCTATCCCGCCACCGTGCTCACCGATGTCGACGACTCCATGCTCGTCATGAACGAGGAGACCTTCGGCCCGCTCGCCCCGGTGGCGGTCGTGCCCTCCTTCGAGGAGGGGCTGGCCCAGGCCGCCAAGACGCGGTTCGGTCTCGCCGCCACCGTGTACACCAACGACCCCGAGCACATGGCCGCCGCACGCGCTCTCCCTGCCGGCGTGGTGTGGGTGAACCAGTGGCAGGGCGGCGGTCCCGAGCGCCTCTACGAGCCGGCGGGCGACAGCGGGATGGGCGCCACCGGGTCCAGGGCCGCCTACGACGCGGCCACCCGTCCCGTCTCGATCCACACCGCACCGGCGGCGCGAGCATGACCGCCACCGTGAGGATCGAGAACGCGAAGCGGCACGCAGCGGACGTCGTCGGCGCTTGGAGCGACCGCCTGGTCGAGCTGTCCCACCGCATCCACGCCAACCCTGAACTGGCCTTCGAGGAGACGCGGGCCAGCGCGTGGGTGGCCGAGGCGCTGGCCGCCGCCGGGTTCGAGGTCGAGCACGGCTGCTACGAGCTGCCCACCGCCGTCCGCGCGACCGCCGGGACGGGACCGGTGCACATCGGGATCTGCGCGGAGTACGACGCCCTCCCCGAGATCGGCCACGCCTGCGGCCACAACATCATCGCCGCCGCCGCGGTCGGGGCCGGGGCGGCGCTCGCCGGCATGGCCGACGACCTGGGGCTGACCGTGACCGTCCTCGGCACCCCGGCGGAGGAGGGCGGCGGAGGCAAGATCCTCATGCTGGAGCGCGGCGCGTTCCAGGGAATGGACGCGGCGATGATGGTGCACCCCGCCGCGGTCGAGATGGCCGCGATGCCGGGCTCGGCCGTCTCCCAGTTCCAGGTCGCCTACCGCGGCAAGCCCGCGCACGCCGGCGCGTACCCGCAGTTCGGCGTCAACGCCGCCGACGCGATGACCGTCGCGCAGGTCGCGATCGGGCTGCTCCGCCAGCAGACGGGCCCGGACGACCGCATCGCCGGCATCGTCACGGAGGCGGGCACCGCGGCCAACATCATTCCCGACGCGAGCCGGGGAGGGTGGATCGTGCGGTCGTCCACGATGGAGGGTCTCGCCGAGCTCAATCAGCGCGTGCAGCGTTGCTTCGAGGCCGGCGCGGTGGCCACCGGTTGCGAACTGACCACCACGCCGATCTCCCCGGACTACGCCGACCTGCGGCCCGACCCGGCCATGCTGGAGCTGTACCGGGCCAACGCCGAGGCGCTCGGGCGCGTCTTCCCGGACCTGCCCGGCGGCTCCCCGGCCGGCGCGGCCACGGACATGGGCAACGTCTCCCACGCCGTTCCCGCCATCCACCCGATGCTCGGGCTGGACTGCCTGCCCGCGGTGAACCACCAGCCCGAGTTCACCGCGGCGTGCGTCACCCCGGCCGCCGACAAGGCGGTCCTGGACGGCGCCACCGCGATGGCGCGGACGGCCATCGACCTGGCCCGTGCCTGACCGGCCCGCGGTGGGCCTTCCGCGTGTCGAGGTCGCGTCCCCACGCGTCGGCGATCAGCCGCTTGGGCTCGGTGTAGGCGACTCGGGCCGGTTCAGCGTCACGACCGCCACGCTCCGTCCCGCTCGGGGAGCACCGGCGCGTTCTCGTCGGTGGTGGCGTCCATGTCAGGCATCCAGCGCCGGGGTCTCGGGCCAGGTCTTGACCACGAGGCTGAGCACGTCGTAGGTCGCGGCGGCCTGGCCGTCCTGGTTGGTCACGACGGCGTCCCAGCTGACCTCGCCGTGGTCGGCGCCGGTGCGCGGGGTGATCTGCTTTGACGGTCAGCGCCACCTCGATGGTGTCGCCTAGGGCTTGCGGCCGCCGCGAAGGGCGCGGGGAAGGGCGGTGGCCGCCCGGCCGACCCTGAAGCTGACCGAGCCGCGGACGGCCTCCAGCTCGTGGCGCGCGCGGGCCAGCCCGTCCTCCGCGCGGGCGAGCCGCTTCTCCGCCCGCGCGAGCCGCTCCTTCAGCCTGCCCGTCTCGTTCGGCGGGCGTGTCGCTCCCTTGCCCTTGATGCGGACGAGCCGGCGCCCGGCGACCTGCTGGACCTCGTGCCAGGCGTCCTCCCGCGTCGCCAGCCAGTCCAGGAGGTCGTCCTGGACCGCGTCGGCGTCGCCCCAGGTGCCGTAGAGCTTCTGCGTGGTGACGCAGATCGGGCGCAGCCCGTCGGTGGCCACCGACTCCCACACCGCGGCGGAGACCCCGGGGGTGTGCTCGGACCGGTAGTCGTCGCACACGATGAGGCCCCCAGCGGGGAGCAGCACGTGCGCCGCCTTGATGTCGGCGTGCACGTGCTCGTACAGGTGGGACGCGTCCACGTGCACGAACCGGCAGGTCTCCGGCTGGACGTGGTCCAGGATCAGCGAGGTCGGCCCCTGGACGATCTCCGGGAGCCGGTCGTGGAAGGCGCGGTAGTTCGACTCGAACGCCCGGCGGGTCAGGGTCGAGTACGACCCCTGCATCTCCGCCCGGTTGGAGTCGTCCGGGGCGTCGCCGTCGAACAGGTCGCACACGGTGAAGGTGTCGCCCTCCCGCAGGTGGCGGCCCATCAGGATGGCGCTCTTGCCGAGGTAGGAGCCGAGCTCCACCAGGTTGCCGCGCTCACCGAGCCGCTCCTGGCGTTCCAGGAACCAGGTGAAGAGCAGTTGGTCGATCTTCGGGAACCACCCCTTGACCTCGTCGAGGGAGGTGGGCGGCACGGTCTCTTGGCTGATCATGTAGGGAGCTCCAACGTCGTCGTTCTCGACAGCGGGGGGGACGCGAGACGAAAATCGCCATGATAGGCGAGTCGCTCCTCATGGCAACAAAACCGGATTTCGGGCTCTTGCCGACCGGTTATCTGGTTCCGCGGGGGGCGGGGACCGCTGTTGACAGGGCGATCGCCGGGCCCGTACCGTTCGGCTGATTCACGGTTGCCCGAGGGAAATCCGGTGAGATGCCGGTGCGGACGCGCCACTGTATCCGGGACGACGATCCCGGGAGCCAGGTCGCTCGGGTGATCGCGACCTCATTGTCCGGGACGCGCCTGATCCCCACCGGAGGCTCCGTGAGCACGCTGTCGGCTCGCCACATCCCCCTTTCCCACCTCGTTCCCTGGTTGCTCGCGGTTCCCGCGCTGCTGCTCCTCGGCTACCTCGTCCTGATGGACAACGGCGCCGTGTCGCAGACCGGCGGCTACCTCCACGAGCTGATGCACGACGGGCGGCACCTGCTCGGCGTGCCCTGCCACTAGGCCGCCGCATGGTGCGCACCCTGCTGGTCAGGGGCCTTCTTCTGGGCCTGCTGGCCGGTCTTGTCGCGGGCGTCTTCGCCTTCACGGTCGGCGAGCCCCGCATCGACGACGCGATCGCCCTGGAGAACGCCGCCGCCGCGCACGAGCACGGCGCGGCCGCCGAGCCCGAGTCCGCAACGCACGGGCACGAGTCCGGAACACATGAACACGAGTCCGGAACCGGCGGGAAGGAGTCCGGAACGCACGAGCACGGCGAGGAGGTGAGCCGCGGCACGCAGAAGGCCGGGCTCTTCCTCGCCACGGGTCTCTACGGCCTCGCGGTGGGCGGCGTGTTCGCGCTCGCCTTCGCGGGACTGCGGGGACGCGTCGGGCCGCGCTCGGACGCCGCGCTCGCGCTCGCCGCCGCCGGGACGGCCTTCGCCGCCGTCATCGTCGTGCCGTTCCTGAAGTATCCGGCGAACCCGCCCGCGGTGGGCGACCCGGAGACGATCAACACCCGCACCCTGCTGTACCTGGCGATGATCGGGGTCGGGCTCCTCTCCACCGCCATCGCGGTGACCACGGCGCGCAGCGTGCGCGGCGGGCCGTGGGCGCGGTGGCCGGCGGCCGTGCTGGCGTTCGTCGTCCCGGTGGTGGTGGCGTCGCTGCTGCTGCCGGGCGTGGACGAGGTGCCGGACGGGTTCCCCGCCACCCTGCTGTGGCAGTTCCGCATCACCTCGCTCGGGACGCAGCTGGTGTTCTGGGCGTCCTTCGGAACCCTGTTCGGATGGTTCTGCGACCGGGCCGCCCGCGCCCCGGCGCCGGCGTGATCGGCCCGCCCTGACCGGCGTGCTGTTCGTCCGGCACGCGACGTCGGCGGGGATGCGGCAGGCCCGCTTCCCCGCCGACCTCGCCGCCGACCCGTCGAGTCTGGCGAGGGCGGAGGCGCTGGCCCGCGCGCTGCCGGCCGGCGAGGCGTGGACCTCGCCCGCCCGCGCCGCCCGGGAGACCTGCGCCGCGCTCGGCCTCGACGCCCGCCCGGTCGCGGCGCTCGCCGAGGCCGATCATGGTTCCTGGGCGGGCGTGCGCTTCGCGGAGGCCGATCCGGACGCGCTGGCCGCCTGGCTGGCGGACCCGGACGCCGCGCCCCCCGGCGGCGAGAGCCGGTCCGCGCTCGCGGCGCGGGTCGCGGCGTGGCTCGACGGACGTCCCTGCGGCGTCGCCGTCTGCGACGCGGGCGTGATCCGGGCGGCGCTCGCCCACGCGCTCGGCGCCGGCGTTCTCGCAGCCGACCGGATCGACCTCGCGCCGCTGTCCACCACGAGGCTCGCCGCCGCCGGGAGCGGCTGGCGGGTCGCCCATGTCAACCGGAAGGTCCAGGTGTGAACGTCGCCTATCCGTTCAGCGCCGTCGTCGGGCTGGACGACCTGAAGCTGGCGCTCCTGCTCAACGCCGTCTCACCGCGGGTCGGGGGTGTGCTGGTGCGCGGCGAGAAGGGGACCGCCAAGTCGACGATCGTGCGGGCCCTGGCCGCGCAGCTCCCCGCCGTGGACACGGTGCCGGGCTGCCGGTTCGCCTGCGACCCGGCGGCGCCCGACCCGTCCTGCCCGGACGGCCCGCACGATGCGGGCGGACCGTCCGAGCGGCGGCCGTCCGCGCTGGTGGAGCTGCCGGTGGGCGCCTCGGAGGACCGTCTCGCCGGGGCGCTGGACGTCGAGCGCGCCCTGACCGAGGGCGTCAAGGCCTTCGAGCCGGGGCTGCTCGCGGCGGCGCACCGCGGCGTCCTGTACGTGGACGAGGTGAACCTCCTGCACGACCATCTGGTCGACCTCCTGCTGGACGCCGCCGCGCTCGGCACCTGCTACGTGGAGCGCGAGTCGGTGTCGGTGCGGCACGCGGCCCGGTTCCTGCTGGTCGGGACGATGAACCCCGAGGAGGGCGAGCTGCGCCCCCAGCTTCTCGACCGCTTCGGACTGACGGTCGAGGTACGGGCGACGCGGGACCCGAAGGAGCGCGCCGAGGTCGTGCGGCGGCGGCTGGCGTTCGAGGCGGACCCCGCCGCGTTCACCGCGCGCTGGGAGAACGCCGAGGCGGAGCTGGCGGAGCGCATCGCGGCCGCGCGGGAGAGGCTCGCCGGGGTCCGGCTGCCGGACGAGCGGCTGGAGCAGATCGCGGCCGTGTGCGCGGGCTTCGAGGTCGACGGGCTGCGCGCCGACCTGGTCACGGCGAGCGCCGCGCTCGCGCACGCCGCGTGGCGGGGAGGCGACGAGGTCACGGACGAGGATGTGCGCGCTGCGGCCCGGCTGTCGCTGCCGCACCGGCGCCGGCGGGATCCCTTCGACGCCCCCGGCCTGGACGAGTCGCTGCTCGACGAGCTGCTCGACGGCACGTCCCCCGAGGATCCTCCCCCGGACGGCGGCGGGGGCGGGGAGCCCCCGGCCCCGCCTGAGGACGGCGGGCGGGGACCGGCCCCGTCCGAGGACGCGGGCCCCGAGCCGGACGGGCGGCCGGGAGGCGGGGGCGGCGAGCGGGTCGCGTCGGCCGCCGCGCCGCACGCCGTGCCGCTGCTGGAGGTGCCGGGCGTCGGCGAGGGCGCCGCGGGACGGCGGTCGCGGTCGCGGACGGCGCGGGGCCGGGTCACCGGGGCGCGCCGCCCGGCCGCGAGGGTCCGCGACCCCCACGTGGTGGCGACGCTGCTGGCCGCCGCGCCGCGGCAGCGGGCGCGCGGCCGGTCCGGCGCCGGGCTCGTGCTGCGCCCGGACGATCTGCGGGAGGCGGTCCGCGAGGGCCGCGAGGGGAACCTGGTGCTGTTCGTCGTGGACGCCAGCGGCTCGATGGCCGCCCGCCGCCGCATGACGACGGTGAAGACGGCCGTCCTCAGCCTGCTGCTGGACGCCTACCAGCGCCGCGACAAGATCGGCCTGATCACGTTCCGGGGGCGGACCGCCGAACTCGTCCTGCCGCCGACGTCGTCGGTCGAGGCGGGCGCGGCGCGCCTGCGGGCCCTGCCGACCGGGGGCCGCACGCCGCTGGCCGCCGGGCTCGCGCGCGCCGCCGAGGTGCTGCGCGCCGAGCGGCTGCGCGACCCGGCGCGGCGCCCGCTGCTCGTGGTCGTCACCGACGGGCGGGCGACCGCGGAGGGCGACGTGGACCGGGCCGCCGGATTGCTGGCCGGCACCGCCGGGATCGTCGTGGACTGCGAGGACGGCCCGGTCCGGCTCGGCCTGGCGGGGAGGCTCGCGGCCCGGCTCGGGGCGCGGCTCGTCCCGCTCGGCGACCTCGACGGGATCGTCCGCGCCCACCGTGGGCGCGACGGCGGGAAGGCGGCCTGAGATGCCCCAGGGAAAGCCCGAGTCCGTCCCCGACGACGGCCTCACCACCCGGCAGCGCCGCAACCGGCCGCTGCTGATCGTCCACACCGGTCCCGGCAAGGGGAAGTCGACGGCGGCGTTCGGGATGGCGCTGCGGGCCTGGAACCAGGGCTGGCCGGTCGGGGTGTTCCAGTTCGTGAAGTCGGCGAAGTGGCGCATCGGCGAGGAGCGGGCGCTGCGCGTGCTCGGGGAGAGCGGCGAGGGCGGCCCGGTCGCCTGGCACAAGATGGGCGAGGGCTGGTCGTGGATCCAGCGCCCCGGCACCGAGGAGGACCACGCGGCCGACGCCCGCGAGGGCTGGGCGCAGATCAAGCGGGACCTGGCCGCCGAGAGCCACCGTTTCTATGTGCTCGACGAGTTCACCTACCCGCTCAAGTGGGGCTGGCTCGACCTGGACGACGTGGTCGAGACCCTCACCGCGCGTCCCGGGTCCCAGCACGTCGTCGTCACCGGCCGGGACGCGCCCGACCGGCTGATCGAGGCCGCCGACCTGGTGACGGAGATGGGCAAGGTCCGGCACCCGATGGACGCCGGGCAGAAGGGGCAGCGGGGCATCGAGTGGTGATCCCCCGGCTGGTCGTCGCGGCTCCGGCGTCCGGCAGCGGCAAGACGACCGTGGCGACCGGGCTGATCGCGGCGCTGCGGGCGCGCGGCCTCGCCGTGTCCCCGCACAAGGTCGGCCCCGACTACATCGACCCCGGCTACCACGCGCTCGCGGCGGGACGGCCCGGCCGCAACCTCGACCCGTGGCTGGCGGGCGAGGAACGGGTGGCGCCGCTGTTCCTGCACGGCGCCGCCGGGTGCGACGTGGCGGTGGTCGAGGGCGTGATGGGCCTGTTCGACGGGCGCGGGGACACGGGGTTCGCCTCCACGGCGCACGTCGCGCACCTGCTCGCGGCGCCGGTGGTACTGGTCGTGGACGCCGCGCGGCAGAGCCGGTCGGTGGCGGCGCTCGTGCACGGTTTCGCGACGTTCGAGCCGGGCGTGCGGATCGGCGGCGTCATCCTCAACCGGGTCGGTTCGGAGCGGCACGAGGAGCTGTGCCGCGGTGCGCTGGAGGCGACGGGCGTGCCGGTGCTCGGCGCGATCCGGCGGGACGACGCGGTCGTGACCCCGTCCCGCCACCTCGGGCTGATCCCGGCGGCCGAGCGCGGAGCGGAGGCCGTCCGGGCCGTGGAGCGGCTCGGCGCGCTGGTGGAGCGCTCCTGCGACCTGGACGCCGTGCTTCGCCTGGCGGCCACCGCTCCGCCGCTGCCGGGGCCCGCGTGGGATCCGTCCGACCAGGTCGCGCCGGTCGAGGGCGGGCCGGTGGTCGCGGTCGCGGGCGGGGCGGCGTTCACCTTCTCCTATGCCGAGCACGTGGAGCTGCTGCGCGCGGCGGGCGCCGACGTGGCCGTCTTCGACCCGCTGCGGGACGAGGCCCTGCCGGACGGGGCGGCTGCGCTCGTCGTCGGCGGCGGCTTCCCGGAGGTGCACGCCGCCGAACTGGCCGCCAACGCGCCGATGCTCGCCGAGGTCGCGGCGTTCCCCGGACCGATCGCCGCCGAATGCGCCGGGCTCCTCTACCTGTGCGAGGAACTCGACGGGCGGGCGATGTGCGGACGGGTGCCGGGGCGCGCGCGGATGACGTCCCGGCTGACGCTCGGCTACCGGGAGGCGGTCGCGGTGGCGGAGTCCCCGCTGACCCGGCCGGGCGAGCGGTTCCGCGGCCACGAGTTCCACCGGACCGCGCTGGACACCGAGGCCGGGCCGCTGTTCCGGTGGCGGGACGGCCGCGACGGTTACGGCGACGCCCGGATCACCGCCTCCTACCTGCACCTTCACTGGGCGGGGTCCCCGGAGGCCGCTCAGCGGCTGGTGTCGTCCTCGAGGTCGCCCTCCGTCTTGAGGTAGACCTCCTGGAGGCCCCGGAGAACCTCGGGGTCTGGGTGCTCCCACATGCCGCGCTCGGCCGCCTCCAGCAGCCGCTCGGCGATGCCGTGCAGCGCCCACGGGTTCGACTCCGCCATGAACGCGCGGTTCTCCTCGTCCAGGACGTAGGCGGCGGTGATCCGGTCGTACATCCAGTCGGCCATTACGCCGGTGGTGGCGTCGTAGCCGAACAGGTAGTCCACGGTCGCGGCCAGCTCGAACGCGCCCTTGTAGCCGTGCCGGCGCATGGCGGCCAGCCACTGCGGGTTCACGACGCGGGCCCGGAAGATCCGCGCGGTCTCCTCCGAGAGGGTGCGGGTGCGCACGGCGTCCGGGCGGGTGCTGTCGCCGACGTAGGCCTCCGGGGCCCGGCCGGTCAGCGCGCGGACGGTGGCGATCATGCCGCCGTGGTACTGGAAGTAGTCGTCGGAGTCGGCGATGTCGTGCTCGCGGGTGTCGACGTTCTTGGCGGCGACGGCGATCCGCCGGTAGGCGCTCTCCATGTCGGCGCGGGCGGGCACCCCGTCGAGGTCGCGGCCGTAGGCGTGGCCGCCCCACACCGCGTACACCTCGGCGAGGTCGGCGTCGTCACGCCAGTTGCGGCTGTCGATGAGCGGCAGCAGCCCGGCCCCGTAGGCGCCGGGCGCGGACCCGAACACGCGCAGGGTCGCGCGGCGCTCGTCGCCGTGCCGCTCCCGGTCGGACCGCACGTGGGCGCGGACGTGATTGTCGGCGTCGGGCTCCTCCAGCCCCGCGACGAGCCGGACGGCGTCGTCCAGCATGGCGACGACGTGCGGGAACGCGTCCCGGAAGAAGCCGCTGATGCGGACGGTCACGTCGATGCGCGGCCGGGCGAGCTCGGCGAGCGGCACCGGCTCCAGCGCCGTGACGCGGCGGGACGCCTCGTCCCAGGCCGGGCGGACGCCGAGCAGCGCGAGGACCTCGGCCACGTCGTCGCCCGCCGTGCGCATCGCGCTCGTCCCCCACACCGACAGCCCGACCGAGCGCGGCCACTCCCCGTGGTCGGCGCGGTAGCGCTCCAGGAGCGAGTCGGCCATCGCCTGCCCGGTCTCCCAGGCGAGGCGGCTCGGGACGGCGCGCGGGTCGACCGAGTAGAAGTTGCGACCGGTCGGCAGGACGTTGACGAGGCCGCGCAGCGGCGACCCGCTCGGGCCCGCCGGGACATAGCCGCCGTCCAGGGCGTGCAGGACGTGGTCGAGCTCGTCGGACGTCCGGGCCAGGCGCGGGACGATCTCGGCGGCGGCGAACTCCAGGACGCGCGTCACGGCTTCGCGGCGCTCCGCCGGAACGTCCCGGGCGGTCTCCCGGGCCGCGCCCACGGCCCAGCCGGCGTCCTCCATGGCCTGGACGAGGGCGCGGGCCGCGGCCTCGGCGGCGTCCACGTCGGCGAGCGCCTCGCCGCCGGCCTCGCTGAGCCCGAGCGCCTCCCGCAGGCCGGGCAGCGTCTCGCGCCCCGACCACATCTGGCGTGCGCGGAGCATGGCCAGCACCAGGTCGACGCGGACCGCGCCGGTGGGCGCCTGGCCGAGGACGTGCAGGCCGTCGCGGATCTGCGCGTCCTTCACCTCGCACAGCCAGCCGTCGACGTGCAGGAGGAAGTCGTCGAACTCGGTGTCGTGCGGGCGGTCGTCCAGGCCGAGGTCGTGGTCGAGCCTGGCGGCCTGGATGAGCGTCCAGATCTGCGCGCGGATCGCGGGCAGCTTCGCCGGGTCCATCGCGGCGATCGTCGCGTGCTCGTCGAGGAGCTGTTCGAGGCGGGCGATGTCGCCGTAGGTCTCGGCACGGGCCATCGGCGGGACCATGTGGTCCACGAGGACGGCGTGCGCGCGGCGCTTGGCCTGCGTGCCCTCGCCGGGGTCGTTGACGAGGAACGGGTAGATCAGCGGGACGTCGCCGAGCGCCGCGTCGGTGCCGCACGACGCCGACATGCCCGCCGCCTTGCCGGGCAGCCACTCCAGGTTGCCGTGCTTGCCGACGTGGACGATCGCGTGCGCGCCGAACTCGTCCGACAGCCACCGGTACGCCGCCAGGTAGTGGTGGCTCGGCGGCAGGTCGGGGTCGTGGTAGATCGCGATGGGGTTCTGCCCGAAGCCGCGCGGCGGCTGCACCATGACGACGAGGTTGCCCGCGCGGAGCGCGGCGAGGACGATGTCGCCGTCCTGGACGAACAACTCCCCCGGCGGCGGGCCCCAGTGCCGCTCCATCCCCTCGCGCAGATCGGCGGGCAGGGTGCGGTACCAGCGCTCGTAGGACGAGGCGGAGATACGGACGGGGTTGCCGGCGAGCTGCTCCTCGGTGAGCCAGTCCTCGTCCTGGCCACCCGCCGCGATGAGGGCGTGGACGAGGGCGTCGCCGTCCTGCTCGTCGACGCCGGGAAAGCCCTCCCCCAGGTCGTACCCGGCGTCCCGGAGCCGGGCCAGCAGCCGGACGGTGCTCGCCGGGGTGTCGAGGCCGACGGCGTTCCCGACGCGGGCGTGCTTGGTCGGGTAGGCCGACAACATCACGACGAGGCGGCGCCCGGCGGCCGGGGTGTGGCGGAGCCGGCCGTGCCGGACGGCGATCCCGGCGACCCGCGCGGCCCGTTCGGGGTCGGCGGCGTAGACGGTGAGCCCGTCCCGGTCGACCTCCTTGAACGAGAACGGGACGGTGATGATCCGCCCGTCGAACTCGGGGATCGCGACCTGCGACGCCGCGTCCAGCGGGGACAGCCCTTCGTCGCCGCCCTCCCAGTCGGACCGGCTCGTGGTGAGGCAGAGGCCCTGCAGGATCGGGACGTCCAGCGCGGCGAGGGCGCCCACGTCCCACGCCTCGTCGTCGCCGCCCGCCCCGGCCGTCGCGGGCCGTGACCCGCCCGCCGCGAGCACGGTCACCACCAGCGCGTCCGCCTGGCGCAGGGTGTCCAGCAGCTCGGGCTCGGCGGTGCGCAGCGACGAGCAGAACACCGGCATGGCGCGCCCGCCCGCGTCCTCCACGGCCGCGCAGAGCGCCTCGACGAACGCGGTGTTGCCCGCCACGTGGTGGGCGCGGTAGTAGAGCACGCCGACCACGGGCCCATCGCCGTCGCGGGCGGCCCGGTCGAGCCGTCCCCAGGTCGGCGTCGGGGCCGGCGGCGCGAAGCCGCGCCCGGTCAGCAGCACGGTGTCGGACAGGAACGCGTGCAGCTCGGCGAGGTTGGCGGGACCGCCGTGCGCGAGGTAGGCGTGCGCCTCGGCGCACACCCCGCCGCTGACCGTGGACAGCTCCATCAGTTCGGCGTCGGGGGCCTGCTCGCCGCCGAGGACGACGACCGGCCGGGGGCCCGCGAGCAGCGCGTCGAGACCGTCCTCCCAGGCGCGCCGCCCGCCGAGCAGCCGCACCACGACGAGGTCGGCGCCCTCGGTCAGCTCGGGCAGGTCGGCGGCGGTGAGCCGCGCCGGGTTGCCGAGCCGGTAGGCGGCGCCGGAAGCGCGGGCGCTCAGCAGGTCGGTGTCGGACGTCGACAGCAACAGGACCGTGCGGCTGTGCTCGGGCACGGCGCATCCTCCCCCTGGGGTCCTCGCCCCGGTCGCGGGTGTCGCGACGGCAGGAGTCTCCTGGCTCCCGGATCGATGCTCGCCCCGGCCTTCCCGTCCCTGCGGACAGTGGCCTACAGCGGGGTTCGCTCCCCGGTCACAGTGGCGGGACCGCGCCGGATTCGCACCGGCTTCCTCCCATTGCCATCGTCTGAGCAGAAGAGTACGGCAGCGCGGTCGCCCTGCAAACTGTGGTTAACATCCTCCCCGTGCCGAATGTCAGAGCCCGTGCCGACGCGTGCCCCGGGGCACTGCGCACCCACGACGCCGCCGACGGGCCGCTGGCGCGCGTCCGCGTCCCTGGCGGCGCGGTGTCCGCCGCGCAGCTCGCGGTGCTCGGCGCCGCCGCCCGCGAGCTGGGGCGGGACGTGATCGAACTCACGTCCCGCGGCAACCTCCAGGTGCGCGGCGTCCGCGACACCGCGGCCCTCGCGGCCCGGCTGGAGGCCGCCGGGCTGCTGCCCTCGGCGACCCACGAGCGGGTGCGCAACATCGTCGCGTCCCCGCTCGGCGGGCGCGGTCCGCGCGGCGTCATCGCCACGGACCCGCTGGTCAGGGCGCTGGACGAGGGGCTCTGCGCGCGTCCGGATCTGGCCCGCCTGCCGGGGCGTTTCCTGTTCGCGCTCGACGACGGCACCGGCGACATGGCCGCGCTGGACGCCGACGCGGCCCACACCGCCCGCGGCCTGCGGCTGGCCGGGACGTCCCTCGAACCCGTCCCGGGCGACCCCGTCGCGGCGCTGCTCGCGGCGGCGGAGGCGTTCCTGGAGATCCGGGGCGACGCCTGGAGGCTCGCGGAGGTGCCGGACGGCGCGCGGCTCGTCGCGGAGCGGCTGGGGGCGGCCGTGCGGGAGACGCCGCCGCGCCCCGACCCCGCTCCGCCGCACGCCGGGATCGTCGCGCAGCGGGACGGGCTCGCCGCGCTGGAGGTCGTGCCCCCGCTCGGCCGGCTGTCCGGCGCGCAGGCCGAGGCGCTCGCCGGAGTCGCGCACGGGGTGCGGGTGACGCCGTGGCGCAGCGTGGTGCTGGTGGACCTGGACCGGGACGGGGCGCGCCGTGCGGCCGCGGCGCTTGCGGCGGCGGGCTTCGCGACCGATTTCGCGTCGCCGTGGGTGGGCGTGACGGCCTGCACCGGCAGCCCCGGATGCGCCAAGTCGCGCGGCGACGTGCAGGGCGAGGCGCGGCGCTTCGTGGACGGCCTGGCCCGCGCGCCGGAGACCCCCGTCCACTGGACGGGATGCGAGCGGCGCTGCGGGATGCCCCGCGGCCCGGTCGTGCTGAGGACGGCGGAGGGACGGCAGTGACCGATTACGTCCGGGACGGCGCCGAGATCTACCGGCGGTCGTTCGCGACGATCCGCGCGGAGGCCGACCTGTCGGGACTGCCGGACGATGTGGCGCGGGTCGCGGTCCGCATGATCCATGCCTGCGGCATGACCGACCTCGTCGAGGATCTCGCCTGGTCGCCGGGGGTGGTGGCGCGGGCGCGGGCGGCGCTGCTGGCCGGCGCGCCGGTGCTGTGCGACGCGCGGATGGTCGCGTCCGGCGTGACCCGCGCGCGGCTGCCCGCCGGCAACGAGGTCGTGTGCGCCCTGGGCGACCCGGGCGTGCCCGAGCTGGCCGAGCGGCTCGGCACCACGCGCAGCGCGGCGGCGCTGGAGCTGTGGCGCGACCGGCTCGGCGGCGCGGTCGTCGCGATCGGGAACGCGCCGACCGCGCTGTTCCGGCTGATGGAACTGGTGGAGGAGGGCGCGCCGCGCCCGGCGGCGGTCCTCGGGATCCCGGTCGGGTTCATCGGGGCGGCCGAGTCCAAGGAGGCGCTCGCCGCGAGCGGCCTGGACCATCTGGTGGTGCGCGGGCGGCGCGGCGGCAGCGCGATGACGGCGGCGGCGGTCAACGCCATCGCCAGTGAGGCGGAGTGATGGCGGGACGGCTGTTCGGCGTGGGCGTCGGGCCCGGCGACCCGGAGCTGGTCACGGTGAAGGCGGCGCGGCTGATCGGCGAGGCGGACGTGGTCGCCTTCCACTGCGCGCGGCACGGCCGCAGCATCGCCCGGGCGATCGCCGAACCGTACCTGCGGGACGGACGGATCGAGGAGCAGCTCGTCTACCCGGTGACGACGGAGACGACCGACCACCCCGGCGGTTACCAGGGGGCGCTGGAGGACTTCTACGCCGACTGCGCCGCCCGGCTCGCCGCGCACCTCGACGCGGGGCGGACGGTCGTGGTGCTGAGCGAGGGCGATCCCCTGTTCTACGGGTCGTACATGCACCTGCACAAGCGGCTCGCGCCGCACTACCCGGCCGAGGTGGTGCCGGGCGTGACGTCGCTGAGCGCCGCGTCGGCGGCGGCGGGGCGCCCGCTGGTCGAGCGGGAGGAGACGCTGACCGTCCTGCCGGGGACGCTGCCCGGCGAGGAGCTGGCCGCGCGCCTGCGCACCGCGGACGCGGCGGCGGTCCTCAAGCTCGGCCGGACGTTCCCCAAGGTCAGGCAGGCCTTCGAGGACGCGGGACGGCTCGGCGACGGCTGGTACGTCGAGCGGGCCGCCACCGACCGGCAGCGCGTCCTCCCGCTCGCCGACGTCGATCCGGCGGACGTGCCCTACATGTCGCTCGCGCTGCTGACGAGCCCGGCGGAGCGCTCGTTCACGGCTCCTCCCCCGGTACGGCCGGAAGGGGCCGGCGGGGTGTGGGTCGTCGGGCTCGGCCCGGCGGGGCGGCCGTGGCTGACCCCGGAGGCGCAGGACGTCCTGGCGTCCGCGACCGACCTCGTCGGCTACGGCCCCTACCTGGACCGGGTGCCGCCGAACCCGAGGCAGCGGCGGCACGGGTCCGGCAACCGGGTGGAGGCCGACCGGGCCCGGCACGCGCTGGCGCTCGCGCGGGACGGGGCCCGCGTCGCCGTCGTCTCGTCCGGCGATCCCGGGGTGTTCGCGATGGCGACGGCCGTGCTGGAGGCCGCGGACGCGGACGCGTTCGCGGACGTGCCGGTGCAGGTCGTGCCGGGCCTGACGGCGGCGCAGGCCGTGGCCGCCCGGGCGGGCGCGCCCCTCGGGCACGACTTCTGCGTCCTGTCGCTGTCGGACATCCTCAAGCCGTGGGACGTGGTGCGGCGGCGGCTCGCGGCCGCCGCCGAGGCCGACCTGGTGCTGGCCCTCTACAACCCCTCGTCGAGCCGGCGCAGGCACCAGCTCCCGGCGGCGCGCGACCTGCTGCTCGAGCACCGCTCCCCCGAGACCCCGGTGGTGATCGGGCGGGACGTCGGCGGGCCGGAGGAGACCGTGACGGTGACGACGCTCGGCAAGCTGGACCCCGAGCGGGTCGACATGCGCTGCCTGCTCATCGTCGGGTCGTCCGCCACCCGGGTGACAGAGCGGGGCGTCGTCTACACCCCGCGCCGCTACCCCTGAGCCCAGGCCGCCGCGGCCGCCACGTCGTCCGTCGCCCGGACGCTCCCGGGGAGGGCCGGGCGGTCGACCATCACGACCGGCACCCCGGCCTCGCGGGCGGCGGTGAGCTTCGCGCGGGTCATCGCGCCGCCGCTGTCCTTGGTGACCAGGACGTCCAGGCGGTGCTCGCGGATCAGGGCGCGCTCGCCGCCCACGGTGTAGGGGCCGCGCGCCAGCAGGACGTGCACGTGGGACGGGACGGGCGGCTCCGGCGGGTCCACCGACCGGGCGAGGAACCACACACCGGTCCGCGCGGCGAACACCGGGATGCTGCGGCGGCCGGTGGTGAGGAACGCGCGGGCGCCGTCCGGCAGCGCGGCGGCGGCGGCCGGCAGGGACGGGACGCGCCGCCAGTCGTCGCCGTCCTCCTCGACCCAGCCGGGGCGGCGCAGCGCGAGCAGCGGCACGCCCGTCAGCCGGGACGCGCGCGCGGCGGAGGCGCTCATCCGCTCCGCGAACGGGTGCGTCGCGTCGACGAGACGGTCGATCCGGTGCTCGCGCAGCCAGGTGGCGAGCCCTTCGGCGCCGCCGAACCCGCCGATGTGGACCTCGCCGGCGGGCAGGCGCGGGTCGGACACCCTCCCGGCTAGCGAGGAGACGACGTGCACACCGGTCAGCCGGGCCGCGAGCGCGCGGGCCTCGGCCGTCCCGCCGAGGATCAGGACGCGCCGCACGCCCGGTCCCGCCCGGCGCTGTAGAGGTGGCTGTCGGGGAACGCCGACGCGGTGAGGACGCGCCCGACGACGATCACCGCGGTGCGCCGCACTCCGGCCTCGCGCACCAGGGCGGCGATGTCGGCGAGGGTGCCGCGCAGGACCAGCTCGTCCGGGCGGCTGGCGCGGGCCACGACGGCGACCGGGCAGTCCGCGCCGTAGCGGGGCAGCAGCTCGGCGGCGACCTCCTCGATGCGCTGGACGGCCAGGTGCAGCACCATCGTGGCGCCGCTCGCGCCGAGGGTGGCGAGGTCCTCGCCGTCCGGCATCGGGGTGGCGCGGACGGCCGTCCGGGTCAGGATCACGGTCTGGCCGACGCCGGGGACGGTCAGCTCCCGCCCGAGCGAGGCCGCCGCGGCCGCGAACGCCGGGACGCCGGGGACGACCTCGTACGGCACGCCCGCCGCGTCGAGGCGGCGCATCTGCTCGGCGACCGCGCTGAACACCGACGGGTCGCCCGAGTGCAGCCGCGCGACGTCCAGGCCGTCCCCGTGGGCGGCGGTCAGCTCGGCGACGATCCCGTCCAGCGTCATGTTCGCGGTGTCGACGAGCCGGGCGCCGGGCGGGCACGCCTCCAGCAGCTCGGCCGGCACCAGCGACCCCGCGTACAGGCAGACCGGCGCGGCCTCCAGCACCCGCAGGCCGCGCACGGTGATGAGGTCCGCGGCGCCGGGGCCCGCGCCGACGAAGTACACCGTCACAGGATGTCCTTCCGCGTCGTCCAGACGGTGACGGGCATCGCGGGGCGCCAGCCCGTGAACCCGCCGAGCGGGGCGGCGCGCTCGACACCGAGGCGGACCAGTTCGCCGCCGTGGGTCCGGCGGAGCTCGGCGACCCTGGCCTCCGATTCGAGGGTGACGGCGTTGGCGACGAGGCGCCCGCCGGGCCGGAGCGCGTCCCAGCAGCGTTCCAGCAGGCCGGGGACGGTGAGCCCGCCGCCGACGAAGACCGCGTCAGGCGGCGGGAGGCCCTCCAGGGCGTCCGGCGCGCGGCCCTCCACGACGCGGACGCCCGGGACCCCGAGCGCCCCGGCGTTGCGGCCGATCCGCTCCGCCCGCTCCGGGCGGCTCTCGACGGCCACCGCCGCGCACGACGGGTGCGCCCGCGCCCACTCGATCGCGACGCTGCCGGACCCGGCGCCGACGTCCCACAGCAGCTCGCCGGGCAGCGGCCCGAGGCGCGACAGCGTCACCGCCCGGACCTCGCGCTTGGTGATCTGCCCGTCGTGCTCGAAGGAGTCGTCGGGCAGACCGGCGACGCGCGGCAGCGGGGCGGCGTCCGGGCCGGGCACGCACTCGACGGCCACGACCGCGAGCGCCGAGGCCGCGGGGTCGGTCCAGTGGGACGCGACGCCGTGCGCCGCCGTCTCGTTCTCCGCCCCCAGGTCGCACAGGACGGTCATCCGGCTGGGGCCGAACCCGCGCCCGGTGAGCAGCGCCGCCACGACCGCCGGGGCCTGCCGCCCCGCGCCGAGGACCAGGACGCGGCGGCCGGGCGCGACGGCGGCGTTCAGCGTCTCCGCCGGACGCCCGACGAGGCTGACGACCTCGACCCGCTCCAGCGGCCAGCCGAGGCGCGCGCACGCCAGCGACGCCGACGACGGGTGCGGCAGCACCCGCAGCCGCCGCGGGCCGACCAGCTCGGCGAGGGTGGAGCCGATCCCGTAGAACATGGGGTCGCCGCTCGCCAGGACGGCGATCGACCGCCCCTCGTACCGTTCGATCAGGCCGGGCAGCGCGGGGAGCAGCGGGGACGGCCAGGGCACGCGCTCGGCGGGGCCGTCCGGGACGAGGGCGAGGTGCCGGGCGCCCCCGAGCAGCACGCCGGCCGCCCGCAGCGCCGCGCGGGAGCCCTCCGCGAGGCCGTCCCACCCGTCGGCTCCGACGCCCACGACGGTGATGACACGCGCGTCCACTGGCCTCCTTGAGCGAAATGCGGCGCCAAGTCTACAGCTGGCACACTTGGCCAGGTGAAGCGGCTTTTGATCATCGGCATCGGCGCGGGCGACCCCGACCACCTGACGTTCCAGGCGGCCAAGGCGATCGCCGCCGCCGACGTCTTCCTCGTCGTGGACAAGGGCGAGGCCAAGAACGACCTGGCCGGGCTGCGGCACGACCTCATCGCGGCGCACGGCCGGCACCCGTACCGGATCGTGGAGGCCCGCGACCCCGAGCGCGACCGGGACGCCGCCGCCTACACCGCCGCCGTCGAGGACTGGCGGTCGCGGCGCGCGCGCATCTACGAGTCCTTCGTCACCGGCGAACTGGCCGACGGGCAGACCGGCGCGATCCTCGTCTGGGGGGACCCCGGCGTCTACGACAGCACCCTCGCGGCGCTGGAGGAGGTCGGCGCCGCGTTCGAGTGCGAGGTGATCCCCGGCATCAGCAGCGTCTCGGCGCTCACCGCGCGGCACCGCGTCGGGCTCACGCGGGTGGGACGCCCCGTCCACATCACCACCGGACGCCGCCTCGCCGCCGAGGGCGCCACCGCCGACGACGTGCTCGTCATGCTGGACGCGCACTGCGCGTTCGCCGAGGCGGGCGACGGCTACCACGTCTACTGGGGCGCCTACCTCGGCACGCCCGACGAGATCCTCGTCTCCGGCCCGGTCGCGGAGGTGGCCGAGGAGATCCGCGCCGTGCGCGCCGAGGCCCGCGCCCGCAAGGGTTGGATCATGGACACCTACCTCCTGCGGCGCGAGTCCCCGGCGCGGGGCTGACCGGCGTCAGGCCTTCGACCCGGCGCGCTCCTCCGCCGGGGCGGCCTGATCGGCCGCGGCGGTGACCGAGCGCCCGCGCCCGGGGATGGCCAGCGCGATGACCCCGGCGATCAGGGCCACGCCGCAGCCGATCAGCAGGCCGGCGCGGAAGCCGTCCTCGGACGGCAGCACGTGCCCGCCGAGGTCGATGGTCAGCTGGGACAGCACGACCCCGACCACGGCCGCCGACACCGACGTGCCGACCGAGCGCATCAGCGTGTTGAAGCTGTTGGCCGAGGCGGTCTCCGACCGCGGCACCGCGCCCATGATGAGCGCGGGCATCGCGCCGTAGGCGAGGCCGACGCCCATGCCGCAGATCGCCGTGACGATCATCAGGCCCCACGCGGCGCCGATGAGCAGGGTGGACGACCCGTACCCGAGCGCGATCACCAGGCTCCCGGCGACCAGGGTGACCTTGGGCCCGCGGGCGGCCGACAGCCGGGCGCCGAGCGGGGACACCGCCATCATCAGCAGGCCGGACGGCACCATCCACAGGCCGGCGGCGACCATCGACTGGCCGAGCCCGTACCCG
This sequence comes from Actinomadura citrea, assembly GCF_013409045.1. Classification (NCBI taxonomy): domain Bacteria; kingdom Bacillati; phylum Actinomycetota; class Actinomycetes; order Streptosporangiales; family Thermomonosporaceae; genus Actinomadura; species Actinomadura citrea. The sequence continues at coordinate 5,795,838 of NZ_JACCBT010000001.1, forward strand.
GTCGCCTTCGGCAGCTGCAGCAGCTGCGGCACGATCAGCGACTGGGCGTACATCGAGAACCCGATCACGACCGAGGCGGCGTTGGTGAGCAGCACCTGGCTGCGCGCGGTGACGCGCAGGTCGACCAGCGGGTCGCGGGTCCGCAGCTCCCACCAGCCCCACGCCAGCAGGACGACGACCGTGGCGGCGAACAGCCCGATGGTCGTGCCGCTCGCCCAGCCCCAGTCGGCGCCCTTGGAGACGCCGAGCAGCAGGCACACGAGGCCGGTGCCGAGGCCGACCGCCCCCACGGCGTCGAAGCGGCCCCGGGTCTGGACGGGCGTGGCCGGCACCAGCAGGTAGATCAGCGTGGCGACGAGCGCGCTCAGCGCGGCCGACCCCCAGAACAGCACCCGCCAGCTCGTGTTCTCCGCGATGACGGCCGCGAGCGGCAGCCCGAACGCCCCGCCGATGCCCATGGACGAGCTCAGCAGCGCGATCGAGGACCCCAGCCGCTCGGGCGGCAGCAGGTCGCGCAGCGCGCTGATGCCGAGCGGGATCATGCCCATGCCGACGCCCTGCATGCCCCGGCCGACGACCATCGGGATCAGCGAGCCGGACAGCGCGCAGACCACCGACCCGGTGATGAGCGGCACCATGCAGACCAGCAGCATCCGGCGCTTGCCGTACAGGTCGCCGAGCCGCCCGATCATGGGCATGGCGACCGCGGAGGCCAGCAACGTCGCGGTGACCACCCAGGTCGCGTTGGACGCCGTGGTGTGCAGCAGCCGCGGCAGCTCGGCGATCAGCGGCACCACGAGGGTCTGCATGAACGCGGCGACGATGCCGCCCACGGCGAGAACGCCGACGATCCCGCCGGGTCGGACGGCGGGCGCGGACTCGTCCACGTGACATCCCTTCTGTGGGGTCGATTAACTTGTGCACCATACATACGTTATGGTCGATGCACAACTTATGTACGGCGCACATCGCTGTGGTAGGCATGGGGTGCGAGCATCGAGGCAGGAGCGACCCGGGCGGCCCGCGTCCGGGAGAAGGACCGGCATGCACAAGCCCACGGATCTGATCGAGTACGAGACCATGCTGCTCGGGCGGCACAGCCTGGCCACCCGCCGATCCCGGCGCGAGGGGGGCCTGCTGGAGCGCAGCGCCTACATCCTGCTCAGCCGCATCCGCATCGAGGGCCCCATGTCGATCCGGCAGCTCAGCGAGGCGTTCGACCTGGACCCCTCGACCCTGAACCGGCAGACATCGGCCATGCTGCGCGACGGCCTCGTGGAGCGCATCCCCGACCCGGCCGGCGGCATCGCCCGCAAGTTCCGCATCACCGCCGAGGGCGAGCGCCGCCTCGACAGCGAGCGCGGCCAGATCACCGCCGGCATCGACAAGATCATGTCGGACTGGACGGCGGAGGAGGTCGAGGCCTTCGCCTCCTTCCTCCAGCGCTTCAACACCGACATCGAGCGCCTCGCCGGAAGCCCCTGGCCCCGTCCCTGACCGGGCGCGCCCACGCGGCGGTCGCCGCCTCGGACATCACGGCGGTCGCCGCCCCGTGACCCAGGAGATCTGACGCTGCGCGTGTCCGGAGACCGTCCGCCCGGTTAACGATCAGTGAAGTTATCGCTCTCGTCGCGGGACCCGGCCGCGGCGCGGCAGTAGGCTCGGCGCGAACTGGCGCAGGTCGGAGAGGAACCGGGCCCTTGAGCGTGATCAATGTCGGGCAGGCGATCGTCCTCGGGATCGTGGAGGGCCTGACCGAGTTCCTCCCGGTCTCCTCGACCGGGCATCTGAAGATCACCGAGGGCCTGATGGACATTCCGGTGGACGACAAGGGCGTGGTCGGGTTCACCGCGGTGATCCAGGTCGGCGCGATCGCGGCGGTGCTGGTGTACTTCTTCTCCGACATCGTCCGGATCGTCAAGGCGTGGGGCGTCGGGATCGCCCGGCCGTCCGAGCGCTACCACCACGACTACAAGTTCGGCTGGTGGGTCATCTTCGCCACCGTCCCGGTCGTGATCGTCGGGGTCGCGGCCAAGGACCTCATCGAGGGCCCGCTCGCCTCGCTGTGGGTGGTCGCCGGGTCCCTGATCGGCGGCAGCGCCGTGATGTTCGCCGCGGACCGGCTCGGCACCCACAAGCGCGGCGAGGACGACACGTCCCTCACCGACGCGATGCTGATCGGCTCCTCGCAGATCCTCGCCCTGCTCTTCCCCGGCTTCTCCCGGTCGGGCGCGACGATGTCGACCGGGCTCATGCTCGGCCTCGACCGGGTCGCCGCGACCCGCCTGTCGTTCTTCCTCGGCATCCCCGCGCTGACCGGCGCCGGCATCTACGAGCTGCCGAGCGCGCTCGGCTCGGGCGCCGGCGTGCTGCCCCTCGCGGTGGGCACCACGGTGTCGTTCATCGTGGCCTACGCCTCCATCGCCTGGCTGCTGCGCTTCGTGGCCCGGCACAGCTTCACCTCGTTCGTGGTCTACCGGATCGTCGTCGGCCTGCTGCTGTTCGGCCTGCTCGGCACGGGGACGTTGAACGCCTGAGCCTCGTGGGGTATGCGTGAGACTGTCACGGTCCGCACGCCGGCGGGAGCACGGCGTGCGCGCGCACCCCGCCGAGGAACGGAGCACCGACGTCATGAGCGACGCGATGTGGGCCGGAACGGTCACCATCACCGGGTACGGCAAGGCCGAGCTGGAGGCGTACCTGGCGCGGCCCCTGGGCGACGCCCCGCGCGGCGGCGTCGTGGTGATCCACCACATGCCCGGCTACGACCCGGGCACCAAGGAGTTCGTCCGGACGTTCGCCGCGCACGGGTTCGCCGCGATCGCCCCGAACCTGTACTCGCGCGAGGGCGCGGGCGTCAGCCCGGACGACCAGGCCGCCGCCGCACGCGCCAGGGGCGGCGTCCCGGACGAGCAGCTCGTCGGCGACGTCGCCGGCGCCGCCGCCCATCTGAACTCGCTCGACCACGCCGACGGCCGGATCGGGGTGATCGGGCACTGCTCGGGCGGGCGGCACGCGTTCCTGGCGGCGTGCGAACTGGACCTCGACGCGGCCGTCGACTGCTACGGCGCCTTCGTCGTCAACGACCCGCCCGAGGACTACCCGACCTCCGCCCGGTCGATCGTCTCGAAGGCGCCGGACCTGTCGTGCCCGCTGCTCGGCCTGTTCGGGGAGGAGGACCGGTTCCCCGCGCCCGACGAGGTCGCCGCGCTCGACGCCGAGCTGACCAGGCTCGGCAAGGAGCACGAGTTCCACACCTATCCCGGCGCGGGGCACGCGTTCTTCGCCGTCGAGCGGCCCGCGTTCCGTCCCGCCGCCGCCAAGGACGGCTGGGAGAAGATCTTCGCCTTCCTCGACCGCCACCTCGGCGCCTGAGAGGAGACCCCCATGTGCACCTACCAGACGGTGAAGATGGAGCTGGACGGCGCGGCCAAGGGCGCGAACGGCTGGTTCACCCTGACCGGCGGCGCGGTCTACGTCGACCACCCGTACCACGCCTGCCACGAGCACACCGTGAACATCGACTTCACCAACGCCGGAGAGGGGCCGTCCGCGCGCGTCGCGGTCGAGCTGACCGAGGAGTCGGCGCTGGCGCTGGTCGAGGCCATCCAGGCGGCCCTCGCCGCCGCCCCGCCCGGCCTCGCCTCGGCCGCCGGCGCCGGCCGGCGCGCGGGCGCGACCTGACGCGGCCCGGCCGGCCCCGGACCCGCCGGCCGGGGCCGCCCGGACGCCGCTGAACCGGCGTGCCGAGGGGCGCGTACCCCCATGCGTGCCAGCGGACCAGATCGATCCGAGCGTGCTGCGCCAGAGCGCGCACAGCCCGTCCTTCTTCGCCCTCCAGCGGGCCTCGTCCGGACGCCGGGACCTGGTCGACTTCTGCATCCCGTGCAACCCGTACTTCCCCACGCCGGGAATGTTCTCCCAGCTCGCGGGTTCGCTGGAGCAGATCCTCAAGTACTACCCGAGCGACGCCGACACGATCACCGCCGAGCTCTGCGCAACGCTCGGGCACCACCCGCAGACGGTCGTCATGGGAAACGGGTCCACGGAGCTGATCACCTGGATCGACCACCTGCTCGTGCGCGAGAGCCTCGCCACGCCGATCCCGACGTTCGGCCGATGGACGGACCAGCCGTTGGAGACGGGCAAGCGGGTCGACATGTTCCAGCTCCACGAACTGCTCGGCTTCGAGTTCGACGTGGACGCCTTCGTGCGGTTCGTGCGGGCGCGGGGCTCGCGGACCGCGGTCGTGTGCAACCCCAACAACCCCGACGGCGGGTACGTCCCGCGCCGCGAGATCGTCCGGCTGCTGGACTGCCTCATCGACCTGGACCTGGTCGTGGTGGACGAGTCGTTCCTGGACTTCGTCGACACCGAGGCGCACACCAGCGTGGCCGACGAGGCCCGCATCCGGCCGAACGTGATCGTGCTGAAGAGCCTCGGCAAGAACTTCGGCCTGCACGGCGTCCGGTTCGGCTACCTGGTGGCGAATCCGGCGCTGGCGCGGACCGTCCGGGCGGCGCTGCCGAAATGGAACCTCAACTCCTTCGCCGAGTTCGTGGTGTTCCTGCTGCGCGAGCACGGCTCCGAGTACCGGGAGAGCCTGCGGCTGCTGGCCCGCGACCGGCTGCTGATGTCGCAGCAGCTGGCGTCGCTGCCGGGCCTCAAGGTCTTCCCGTCCCAGGGCAACTTCCTCATGGTCAAACTGCCGGACGGCAAGGACGGCGTCGGGCTGCGCGACCACCTGATCGCGCACCACGGGGTGTTCGTCCGCGAGTGCGGCAACAAGCTCGGCTCCACGAGCCAGTTCCTGCGGCTGGTCGTCCGGCCGCAGGCGGACGTGCAGCGGCTGCTGATCGGGCTCGGCTCCTACCTGTACGGCACCGCGCCGGAGGCCCCGCCCGACAACGTGGTGTCGCCCGGCCACGGGTGGGGCGAGGGCGATCCCCAGCACACCGAGACCCGCCCTGAGGATTTCCGCGCGGCCATTTAGGGAAAGGCCGAAACAGGCGGGACGCGTCCGTTTCCAGGTGAATTGGCGGTATGGCGCCACGACCCCTTACGTTGGCTTCGTCGCTCATCGCATGCATGTCGTTACGGACATGTTCCATCCCCGCTTGGAGAGGACCTCAATGGAGATCCCGCTCGTCATCGACCCGGCCGGCAGCGACGTCCAGGGAGAGGCCGCGAAACTGCGGGCGCGGGGGCCGGTGACCCTCGTGGAACTGCCCGGCGGCGTCGTCGCCTGGGCGGTGACCGGCCAGGACCAGCTCAAACGGCTGCTGGCCGATCCGCGGGTGTCCAAGGACCCGAACCGGCACTGGACGAAATGGATCGACGGTGAGATCGCGGAGGACTGGCCGCTGAGCCTGTGGGTCTCGGTGCGGAACATGTTCACCGCCTACGGCGACGACCACCGGCGGCTCCGCACCATCATCTCGCGGGCGTTCACCCCGCGCCGCACCGAGGCGCTGCGGCCGGACGTCGAGGAGATCACCGGGTCCCTCCTGGAGGATCTGGCCGCCTCCCCCGGCGGCCGCGCCGACCTGCGCGAGGCGTTCGCCTACCCGCTGCCCATCGAGGTGATCTGCCGGCTGTTCGGCGTCCCCGTCGCGGCCCGGCCGGCGCTGCGCCGCTGTGTGGACGGCGTCTTCAACACGGCGCTGACGTCCGAGGAGGCCTTCGCCAACCAGACCGAGATGTACGGCATCCTGCAGGACTTCGTGGCGTTCCGGCGCCGCGAGCCCGCCGACGACCTGGCCGGCGTGCTCATCTCCTCCCGCGACGAGGACGGCTCGCGGCTGAGCGAGCAGGAACTGGTCGACACGCTGATCCTGATGATCTCCGCCGGGCACGAGACGACGGTGAACCTACTCGACCAGGCGATCACGGCGCTGCTGACGCACCCGGACCAGTACGCGCTCGTCCGGTCCGGCGAGGTGCCGTGGACGGAGGTCATCGAGGAGGCGCTGCGCTGGCAGGCGCCGGTCGCGAACCTGCCGCTGCGCTACGCCGTGGAGGACATCGACGTCGACGGCGTGACGATCGGCAAGGGCGAGGCGATCCTCGCCGCCTACGCCGCCGCGGGACGCGACCTCGCCCTGCACGGCGACGACGCCGACCTGTTCGACGTCAGGCGGGCGAACAAGGAGCACATCTCGTTCGGCCACGGCGTGCACTTCTGCGTCGGCTCCCACCTGGCGCGGCTGGAGGCCGAGATCGCGCTGCCGGCGCTCTTCGGCCGCTTCCCCGACATGGCGCTCGCCGTCGACCCGGCCGAGATGAGGCCGGTCGAGTCGTTCATCTCCAACGGCCACCGGACCCTGCCCGTCGTGCTCGGCTCCTGAGCGCCTCCCCTAGCCCTCGCGGCGCGCCCGGGCCCGGCGCTTGCCCTCGTGCATCGCCTGGACCCGGGCGATCGGGATCGTGTGGCCCTGCTCGACGAGGTCGGCGGGGACCGCCTGCGGCTCGGGCATGAGGTCCGTCCAGACGTCGCGTCCGGCGAGCAGGGCGGCGGCCGTGCGGAGCGTGAAGTCCGAGGGCGTCACGCGGTCGAGGTCGCCCCAGGCCACCGGGAACGAGACCGGCGCGCCCGGACGGATCCGCGGGCTGTAGGCGGCGATGACCGTCGCGCCGCCCGCGCGGGTCGAGTCGAGGAACACCTTGCCGCCGCGGTCCTCGCGGATGAAGGCCGTCGTGACCAGATCAGGGTCGAGCCGCTCGGCGCGGACGGCCAGGGCGCGGGTCGCGGCGGCCACGTCCTCGATGCGCGTGGCGCCGTCCAGGGGCACGAACACGTGGACGCCCTTGGCACCGCTGGTCTTGACGGCGCCTCGCAGGCCCGAGTCGTCCATCGCGCGGCGCACGAGGTGGGCGGCGGCGACCGCGTCGCCGAACGCGTCCGAGCCGGGCGGGTCGATGTCGATGACCAGATGGGTGGGTTTGTCCCACGTGTCGGCGCGTACGAGCGGCGGGTGGTACTCGACGGCGCGCTGGTTCGCGAACCACAGCAGCGTGCGGCGGTCGTCGCACAGCGCGTAGGACACCTCCCGCTGCGAGGTCTCGGCCCACACCGCCACCGTCCGCACCCAGGACGGGGTGTACTTCGGCGTGTTCTTCTGCATGAACGGCTTCTGGCCGCGCAGCACGCGCTTGACCGACAGGGGCCGGCCTGCGAGTTGCGGGACCAGGCATCCGGCGACGGCGTCCAGGTAGTCGACCAGGTCGCGTTTCGTCGCGTCCGCCCCCTCGAACAGGGGCTGGTCGAGGTTCGTCAGCCGAACCCCGTCACGCTCTTCATCGGCGCTCACCCCACCAGCTTCGCACGCGGCGCCGACATCGCCGTGGGGTAGCGTCGCGTCCATGTACGTACCGGCGCATTTCTCGGCGGACGACGCCGAGGTCAGGGAGCTGCTGGCCGGTTGCGGGGCGGCCGACCTCGTCACCGTCACCCCGCGGGGTCTGATCGCGACGTACCTGCCCGTCCTGTACGACCCGTCGGTGGGCGAGCACGGGGCGATGCTGGCGCATGTGGCGCGCAACAACGACCAGTGGCGCGAGCCCGCCGACGGGGAGGCGCTGCTGATCGTCCACGGGCCGGACGCGTACGTGTCGCCGTCCTGGTACGCGTCCAAGGCCGAGCACGGGCGCGTGGTGCCGACGTGGAACTACCTCACCGCCCACGTCTACGGCCGCCTCGTCGTGCACGACGACCCGGCGTGGGTGGAGTCGATGGTCCGCCGCCTCACCGACCGCCACGAGCGGGGCCGCGCCCCGTCCTGGGCGGTCGACGACGCCCCGCCCGCGTTCGTCGCCGGTCAGCTGCGCGCGATCGTGGGCCTGGAACTGCGCGTCACCCGGGTCGAGGCCAAGGCGAAGATGAGCCAGAACCGCCCCGAGGCCGACGTCGCGGGCGTCGTCGCGGGCTACCGGGCCCAGGGCGACACCACCATGGCGAACGCGGTGAAAGCGGCGGCGCGGACGGAACGCGAGGGGTAGCGCGGCAGGTCAGCGGGGGCGCCAGGGGGATTCCGGCGAGGTCGGCCGGGCGTCGGCCGCCACCCGGAGCGCGTAGGTGGGGGTGGGCGCGCCGTCCACGGGGCCGAGGTAGGCGTGACCGGTCAGGTGGCACCAGGCGGGCAGGTCGATGGGGGCCGCCGGGTCGGCGGCGATGAGGTGGACGACGGTACCGGGCGCCAGGTCCGCGATGCGGCCGCGCAGTTCGAGCAGGAGGCGCACGCAGGAACGCTCACCGCCGTCGATGACGACTGGGTCCGAGCTCATGTCCACCCCCGGTTCCGCACGCCTTGCCGGCGTAGGGGGAAATATAGGGCTTTGTTGTGACAAGGGCGGTGGTCAGACCGGGCCGTCGGCGGAAATGAGGGCCGGGTTCCAGGCGCGGGTCATCCGTGGCGACAGCCTGAGCGTCAAGCTCGTGTCGGGTCAGGGAGGGTTCGGGAAAGAGGACGGCCCTGGAGTGGACGGCGGGACGGCGGCAGGACGAGCGGCTCCGGCGCGCGTCCACCAATGCGACGAAACGGGATCAAACGCCGGTGAACGAGATCGTCGGCGATATGGGTGAGGGAGGTCCTAGACTTGACTCTTTCTTTCAGGTTTCGTCCAGCTTTGGAGCTTACAGTCGCAGTGAAGTACCCCCCGTTGTCATCCAGGTGAGGAAATCGGCTTTGGGGCGAGTCATGGATCTCGGAGTGGGGCGCGTGGAGCGCACGGAGACCTGCGGGACGCTGACGTTCCCGGACGAGGTCGACCTCAGCAACGGCGAGGCGGTCCTCGCGCAGGCCGTCCGGCTCCTGGACTCCGGGACGCCCGCCCTGATCCTCGACCTGACCGGCTGCACGTTCTGCGACTCCAACGGGCTGAACGTCATCACGCGGTCGCAGATGCGGGCGACCGAGCTGGGCGTGCCCATGTGGGTGGTGCTGCCGCCGCGCGGGATCGTCCGCCGGGTGTCGGAGGTGGCGGGGCTGCAGCGCCGCGTCGCCATCGCGCCGGACGTGGCGACGGCCCGCGAGGCGCTGTCGGCGGCGGCGAGCGGGTAGCCCTCAGCGCTCCAGGGCGCGGTCGATCCACTCGTCCGCGACACCGAGGAGCAGGTGGCCCGCGCCGAGGATGCTGGCGTCGCGGCCCGCGCGGGAGGTGGCGATCTCCAGGTTGCGGGTGGCGAGCGGCAGGCAGCGCTCGTAGATGACGCCCCGGATCGTCGCGACGAGCGGCTCGGCGTTGGACAGGCTCCCGCCGATGACGAGCGCGTCGGGGTTGAAGAAGTTCACGAGCGCGGTCAGCACGTCGCCGATGAGGCGCCCGGCCGTGCGCACCGCGCTGGTCGCCTGGGGGACGCCGTCGGTGACGAGGTCGACGATCCGGGACGGGTTGTCCGCCTCGATGCCCTGGGCGGCCAGGGACGCGGCGAGGGCGGCGCCGCTGGCGTGGGCCTCCAGGCAGTCGGGATGGCCGCAGGAGCAGTCGACGGTGGCCTCGGACAGGATCCGGACGTGGCTGATGTCGCCCGCGGCGCCGCGCCCCCGGTGCAGCCGCCCGTCGACGATCACGCCGCAGCCGATGCCGCTGCCGAGTTTGATGACCATCACGTTGTCGAGGGCCGGCCATGACCCGCGGTGCTCGCCGACGGCCATGAGGTTGGCGTCGTTCTCGACCAGGGCCGGGACGCCGGCGCGGCCGGACACGTAGTCGCGGACGGGGAAGTCGTTCCAGCCGGGCATGCGCGAGGGCGAGACGACCTGGCCCGTCGCCGGGTCGACCGGCCCGGGAAGCCCGATGCCGACGCCGCGGACGGGGACGTCCCGCAGGCCGTGCTCGCCGGCGAGGGCGTGCAGGCTGCGCAGGACCGCGGCCAGCGTCTCCTCGGGCCCGACGGCGATGTCGCACGCGAGGTCGGACAGGGCGAGGGGCGTCCCCGCGAGGTCGGCGACCGCGAGGCGGGCGTGGTGCGCGCCGAGATCGGCGACCAGGTGCACGCCCGCCTCGCGGGCGAGCCGAAGGCGACGGGGCCGCCGGCCCCCGCGCGAGGCCCCGGCGCCCTCCTCTGCGAACAGGCCGGCCTCGATGAGCTGCTCGACCCGCAGCGAGACGCTGGAGGCGGCGAGGCCGGAGAGCCGGGCGAGTTCGGCCCGCGACTCCGCCTGGCCGGTCGCCACCAGCCGCACGAGTGCCGCCGGTCCGTCGTCTCTGCTGTTACGCACCCCAGATAGATAGCATGCGCGAACTTGGTACGGCAACGCGTTGACTTACGTCGATTTGACGCTCTATCGTCCTCTTTGACTTCGATTTCGAAGGAAGTTGGGACGTAGGTGACCGAATGATCGAGGTTCGCGGCCTGTACAAGCACTTCGGCGACCACACCGCCCTGCGCGACGTGGATCTGGACGTGGCCCGCGGCGAGGTCGTCGTGGTGATCGGCCCGTCCGGGTCGGGCAAGTCGACGCTGTGCCGGTGCCTGAACCGGCTGGAGACGCCGGACGGCGGCGTCGTCCGCGTCGACGGCGAGGAGCTGCCCGAGGAGGGCCGCGCCCTCGCCCGCCTCCGGGCGGACGTGGGCATGGTGTTCCAGTCGTTCAACCTGTTCCAGCACAAGACCGTCCTGGAGAACCTGACGCTCGCGCCCACCCGGGTGCGCGGCGTCTCGCGCGCCGAGGCCGAGCGGACGGCGCGCGAGCTGCTCGACCGGGTCGGCATCGGCGAGCAGGCCGGCAAGCTGCCCGCGCAGCTGTCCGGCGGCCAGCAGCAGCGCGCCGCGATCGCCCGCGCGCTCGCGATGCGCCCGAAGGCGATGCTGTTCGACGAGCCGACCTCGGCGCTCGACCCCGAGATGGTCGGCGAGGTCCTCGACGTGATGACGGGCCTCGCCCGCGACGGCATGACGATGGTGGTCGTCACCCACGAGATGGGGTTCGCCCGCCGGGTCGCCGACCGCGTCGTGTTCATGGCGGACGGCGAGGTCGTCGAGACCGGAGCGCCGGCCGCCTTCTTCGACTCCCCCGCCAGCGACCGGGCCCGGGACTTCCTGGCCAAGGTCCTCAGCCACTAGTGCGACCCCGGTGCGCCGCCCATGGCGCGCCACCCGAGAAAGGTTGATGATCATGGTGCGTACCCCTGCGGGGATGCGGCGGGCGGCGGTGGCCGCGATGGCCGCGCTGTCGCTGACGGGCCTGGCGGCCTGCTCCGGCGGCGACTCCGACTCCGCGGTGCCCGGCTCCGGCGGCGGCGCGGGCGACGACCTGGCGGCCTCGGCCCCGGTCGCCGCCGACCTGCCCGCCGGCTCCACCATGGAGAAGATCAAGCAGCGCGGTGAGCTGGTCGTGGGCGGCTCGCTGGACGCGCCGCTGCTCTCCCAGCAGAACCCGGCGACGAAGAAGGTCGAGGGGCTGGACGCCGACTTCGGCCGGCTGCTCGCCAAGTACATCATCGGCAAGCCCAACGTGAAGATCGTCAACTCGGCGTCGGAGACCCGCGAGGCGCTGCTGGCCAACGGCACCGTGGACGTGGTGTTCCAGACCTACAGCATCACTCCGGAACGTGCCAAGCAGGTCGCGTTCGCCGGGCCGTACTACAGCTCCGGCCTGGTCATCGCCACGAAGAAGGACGAGACGGGCATCAAGGCCCCGGCCGATCTGAAGGGCAAGACCATCATCGCGGGCGCCAACACCCCGGCGATCCCCGCCATCAAGAAGGTCGCCCCGGACGCGAAGATCGTCACGTTCGGCAGCGACCCCGAGTGCGTGCAGGCGCTCAAGCAGGGCCGCGGCGACGCCTACGTCCAGGACGAGGCCGTGCTGCTCGCGACCGCCAAGCAGGACCCGTCCATCCAGATCCAGGGCAAGCCGTTCACCAGCGACCCGTACGGCATCGGCCTCAAGCACGGCGACGCGCAGATGAAGCAGTTCGTCAACGACTGGCTCAAGCAGATCCAGCAGTCGGGCCTGTGGGCGAAGGTCTGGAAGAACTCGATCGGGACGGTCGTGCAGGGCGAGGCGCCGCAGCCGCCCGCGATCGGCTCGGCCCCGGGCTCGGAGTGAGCGGAGGCCCCGCCCTGTCATGAACGTCATCACCGACCACCTCGGGGAGTTCGGCGACGGCCTGCTGCTCACCGTCGAGCTGACGCTGCTGGCCCTCGCCGGAGCCCTCGCGACCGGGACCGCCGTCGCCGCGATGCGGGTCAGCCCGGTGCGCGTACTGCGCGCCGCCGGGATGGCCTACGTCGAGGTGCTGCAGAACATTCCGCTGCTGGTGTGGCTCGTCATCGCCGTGTTCGGGCTGCCCGAGATCGGGGTGATCGCCGGGCTGTTCACCACCTCGGTCGTCGTCATCGCCCTCTACCAGGGGGCGTACACGGCCGAGGCGATCCGCTCCGGGATCAACGCGGTGCCGGCCGGGCAGGGCGAGGCCGCCCGCGCGCTCGGGCTGACGTTCGTCCAGTCGCTGCGGCTGGTCGTCCTTCCGCAGGCGCTGCGGACGGTCGTCCAGCCGCTCGGCAACATCGCGATCATGACGCTGATGAACACGGCACTCGCGGCCGCGGTCGGCGTGGTCGAGCTGACCGCCGCCGCGAACCGGGTCAACCTCGCCGAGGCGCAACCGATCTGGATCTTCGTGACGGCGGGCCTGGCGTACATGGCGCTGTCGGGGGTCTTCGGCCTGGTGACCGGCGGCCTGGAACGGAAGCTGGCGATCCTGCGATGAGCTCCTCGCGCCTGCTGTTCGACGAGCCGGGGCCGCGCGCCCGGCGCCGCATCCGGATCGCCACCGCGCTGACCCTGCTCGGCGGCGCCGTCCTGGTCGCGCTCGCGCTGCGCCAGTTCGGTGAGAACGGCCAGCTCGCCGCCGACCGGTGGCGCCCGTACGGGACGTGGCCGATGTGGCGGTACCTGCTGGAGGGGCTGCGCTCCACGCTCTACGCCGCGGCCGTGTCGATCGCCCTCGCGATGGCCGCCGGCGTCGCGCTCGCGCTCGGGCGGCTGTCGCCGGCGCGGTGGCTGCGCGTCCCGTCCGCGGCCTACGTCGAGATCGTCCGGACGGTTCCGGCGCTGCTGCTGGTCTACGTCGTGCTCTTCGCGCTGCCGAGGTACGGCCTCGACCTCCCGCTGTTCTGGAAGCTCGTCGTCCCGCTGGCGGTGTCCAACGCCGCCGCGTTCGCCGAGATCTTCCGGGCCGGGATCCGCTCGGTGGAGCGCGGGCAACTGGAGGCGGGCCTCGCACTCGGCCTCACCCGCGGGCGGGCGATGCGGCTGGTCGTGCTGCCGCAGGCGGCGCGGCGCGTCCTGCCGTCGCTCGTCAGCCAGTCGGCCGGGCTGCTGAAGGACACCTCGCTCGGCTACGTCGTCAGCTACGCCGAACTGCTCTACAGCGGGAAGGTGCTGGCGAACTACAACCACCTGCTCATCCAGACCTACCTGGTGATCGCGCTGATCTACCTGGTGATCAACGCGTCGCTGGCCAAGCTCGCGCGGACGCTGGAGGCGCGGCAGCGGACCCGTCCGTCCCGCGCCGTCCGCGAGGCCGTACCGGCGGCGCGACCGTGAGGATCGACATGTACGAAGTACTGGCCGAGGTCGTGCGCAACGGCTTCGTCGAGAGCCGCCACTACGGCAGCGTCGCCGGGTTCGCCCCGGACGGCTCACTCGCCCACCTGCGGGGCGCCGCCCGGGAGACCGTCCTGCCGCGCTCCACGACCAAGCCGTTCCAGGCGCTCGCCTGCCTGAAGGCGGGCGCGCCGCTGGCCGGGGAGCGCCTCGCGATCGCGGCGGGCAGCCACACCGGCGAGGACTTCCACGTCAGGACCGTCGAGGGGATCCTCTCGGACGCGGGGCTCGGCGCGGACGCGCTGCGGTGCCCGCCGTCCTGGCCCGAGGACGAGGCGACGAGGAACGCGCTGGTCAGGGCGGGCGAGGGCGAGTCGCGGGTGCGGATGAACTGCTCCGGCAAGCACGCCGCCATGCTCGCCGCGTGCGTCGCCAACGGCTGGCCGCTCGACACCTACCTCGACCCGTCGCACCCCCTGCAGCAGCTGGTGCGGCAGGTGATGGCCGACTGCGCCGGGGAGGACCCCTCGCCCGTCGCGGTCGACGGGTGCGGCGCGCCGCTGTTCGGCCTGACCCTGACCGGCCTGGCCCGCGCCGCGCGGTCCCTCGTCCTGGCCGAGGACGCCCGCCCGGTCGCGGACGCCATGCGCGCCCACCCCGAGTACGTGGGCGGGACGGGACATGACAACACCGAGTTCATGCGGGCACTGCCCGGCTCGGTCGCCAAGGGCGGCGCGGAGGGCGTGCTCGTCGCCGCCACCGCCGAGGGCCGCGCCGTCGCGGTGAAGGTCATCGACGGCAGCCCCCGCGCCACCACCGCCATCGCGCTGCGCGCGCTCGCCGCGCTCGGCGCCGACACCACCCCGGCCGGCCCGCTGGGCACCGTTCCCGTCCTCGGTGGCGGGCGCCCGGTGGGCGAGATCCGCACCATCCCGGAAGGACGTCCGTGAGCCTCACCTACGAGATCTGCATCGACAGCGTCGCGGGCGCCGTCGCCGCCGAGAAGGCGGGCGCCCACCGCGTCGAGCTGTGCGCGGCACTGTTCGACGGGGGGCTCACCCCGACCCTGGGCACCGTCCGCGCCGCGCTCGCCGCCGTGTCGTCGATCAGGGTGCACGTCATCATCCGCCCGCGCGGCGGCGACTTCATCTTCGACGAGCACGAGGTCGCGGCGATGGAGCACGACGTGGCGCTCGTCCGGGAGGCCGGCGCGCACGGCGTGGTGATCGGCGCGCTCACCCCGGAGGGGACGGTCGACCGCCCGGTCGTCGAGCGGCTCATGGCGGCGGCGGGCGAACTGCCCGTCACCTTCCACCGCGCCTTCGACATGGCCGCCGACCCGTTCGCCACGCTGGACGTCCTCGCCGGCCTCGGCGTGGCCCGCGTCCTGACGTCCGGGCAGGACGCGAGCGCGTTGGAGGGTGCGCCGCTGATCGCCGAGCTGGTGCGGCACGCCGGGGACCGCGTCGTCGTGATGCCCGGCGGCGGCGTCACCGACCGCAACGTCGCGCGGGTCGTGGCGGCGACCGGCGCCCGCGAGATCCACTTCGCCGCGCTCAGCGAGGAGCCGAGCCCGGCCGTGCACCGCAACCCGTACCCGTTCATGGGCGGGGAGCTGCGGCGGCCGGAGTACCAGCGCCTCGTCACGACGTCCGGCGGCATCGCCTCGGTCATCCGCGCCGCCGACTAGCGCGGTCGCCACGAACGTCCACCGGGTCGGGTGACCCCGCCGGGCCGGGTGTTCCAGGCGGAACCCCGGCACGGCCGCGCCCGCGAGCGCCCGGTCCTCGAACGGATCGGCCGGTCGCCGTCCTGTGGTCGATCAGCCGTGGCGGGTCGGCCGGTAGGTCAGGACCTGCGTGTGGCGGTCGAAGGTCCGGGCCTGGAGGAGTTCCAGGTCGAAGTCGTCGGCGCCGTCGAAGACGCGGTCCACGCCTGTCTTTCCGGAGATCACTGGGAAGACCGTCACCTCGATGGCGTCGATCAGGCCGGCGTTCAGCAGCGCCCGGTTGAGCTTCAGGCTGCCGTGGGAGCGCAGCGGCACGTCGGACTCGGCCTTGAGGCGCGTGACCACCTCGACGGGATCGCCGGACTCGATGGTGGTGTCCGGCCAGTCGAGCGGCTCGGTCAGCCGGCTGGACAGCACCGTGACCGGGGACTCGAACATCCGCGTGATCCACCCGTCGAACAGGCCGCGGTCAAAGCCCGGGGCCAGGAACGGCGCGTTGGAGGTGTAGGTGGTGGCCCCCAGCACCATGCGCAGCGGGTCGCGGAAGGCGGCGGCGCGGTGCTCGAGGAACTCGGGGCCCTGCTTGCCCCAGTAACCGCCCCAGTCGCCGTCGTGGTTGGCGAAACCGTCCAGCGTGGAGAAGATGTCGAAGGTGTAGGTGGCAGTCACGGTGACTCCTCAGGAGAAAAACTGGTCGCGCCGCGCCCTGCGGCGGCCTCACCCCTGCTACGAACACCACCACCCCAACCCGACACACCTCCCGAACTTATTCGGAAAGACTTTTCGCCGTTGCGGATGCGTGGGAACGCCGCGAACCGCGGTGACCCGACCGGCGGCGCACGACCTGTCCGGATAGCGGCCGACGCCATTGTTGATCAAGGTTTGCCGTTACCGTTGCACCAGCTGTCGGCATGTGCGGCGGCAGGACACGAGCCGGGTGGCCGAGCCGGATGAGCCCCTCGACCGCCCGGCTCCCGGCGGGCGCCGTTGAAGGTTCTGGACTTCCTTGGCTACAGCGAGGCGCGTTCCCGGGCACACCACCCCCCGGAATCTAGGCGGTTGCCCGACGGACTTGGTAGTCCCAACGCCTCAGCACTCGGACCACAGTCTCCGCGCCGCTGGGATTGGCGCTGTGAACGAAGATCATGCCGATCTTGAAGGGGCGGCCGTCGAAGGCCGCCTCTTCCAGCAGGGCCACAACCGGCATGATGCTGTCGTCGCCGCCCAGATCATGGTCGAGCCAGAGTTCGTCGATCTCATGGTCGCGATGCTCCTCAAGGAGCAGGACGCCCTCCCGGCTGGTGCGGGCGAGCCGAGTGGCCCTCGGCAGGGGGCGCAGGTCGTCGATGCCAAGGATGATCGGCATCCGTGCCCCTGGGCTCTCGTTCACCGGGCCATCATCGCAATCTTGAGCCCCTCACGCTGTGGGATCTCTGCTGACGGGCGCCCTCTGGTGCGGCATGGGCTGGTCAAGCCGCGCTGGCGGTGCCCTAGGCGCCAGGAGTTCCGCCATTGGGCGGTGTGGCAGACGGGCCTCTCAGGCTCCGGGGAGTTCTTTGCGTGATCTTGTGATTTCGCGGATGCCGGTGAGTTGCGGACGGGGCATGGATGTCTGCGACCGGTACCGGGACGGCAGGAGAGCGGGAGCGGGGCCCATGCAGGTGAAGCTGGAGGCGGAGCTCGGCCGCATTCCCATCGTCGACGTGGCGCCGGTGGTGGACTGCGGCCGGTGGCCGGCGAAGGCGGTGGTGGGCGAGACGGTCGAGGTGTCGGCGACGGTGTTCCGGGAGGGGCACGAGCGGCTGGGTGCGGGGGTGGTGCTGCGGACGCCGGAGGGTGAGGAGCTGGCGCCGCAGCGGATGAGCGAGGTCGGGGTCGGGCTGGACCGGTGGTCGGCGCAGGTGACGCCGACGGAGATGGGGTCGTGGGCGTTCCGGGTGGAGGCCTGGGGCGATCCGATCGCGCACTGGCGGCACGACGCGGAGATCAAGATTCCGCGGGGGCAGGACGTCGAACTCATGCTCACCGAGGGGGCGCGGCTGTTCGCCCGCGCGGCCGAGGCCGTCCCCGGCAAGGACCGCCCGACCGTGGAACGGCTGGCCAAGCGCCTCCGGGACGAGACCGTGCCGGTCACCGACCGGATGGAGGCCGTGGCCGATCCCGACGTCGAGGACGTGCTGGAACGCCATCCGTTGCGGGATCTGTTGACGGTCAGCGACTGGTATCCGCTGGTGGTGCACCGGCAGCGGGCGCTGTTCGGGGCCTGGTACGAGTTCTTCCCCCGCTCCGAGGGCGCCACCTTCGACCCCCTGGGACGCCGCGGCCCGATCTCCGGCACGTTCCGCACCGCGATGAAACGCCTGCCCGCCATCGCCGACATGGGCTTCGACGTGGTCTACCTACCGCCCATCCACCCCATCGGCACCGCCCACCGCAAAGGCCCCAACAACACCCTGGACGCCGGCCCCTACGACCCCGGCTCCCCCTGGGCCATCGGATCGGCCGACGGCGGCCACGACACCGTCCACCCCGACCTGGGCACCCTGGACGACTTCGACGCCTTCGTCGAACACGCCGGCAACTGCGGCCTGGAAATCGCCCTGGACCTGGCCCTGCAATGCTCCCCCGACCACCCCTGGGTCACCCAGCACCCCGAATGGTTCACCACCCGCGCCGACGGCACCATCGCCCACGCCGAGAACCCGCCCAAAAAATACCAGGACATCTACCCCCTCAACTTCGACCACGACCCCGACGGCCTCTACACCGCCGTCAAAAACCTCCTCCACCACTGGATCGACCACGGCGTCAAAATCTTCAGAGTCGACAACCCCCACACCAAACCCGTCGCCTTCTGGGAACGACTCCTGGCCGACATCCACACCACCGACCCCGACGTACTGTTCCTGGCCGAGGCCTTCACCCGCCCCGCCATGATGCACACCCTCGCCAAAATCGGATTCCACCAGTCCTACACCTACTTCACCTGGCGCAACAACGCCGAAGAACTCACCCGCTACTTCACCGAACTCACCGGCCCCACCGCCGCCTACATGCGCCCCAACCTCTTCACCAACACCCCCGACATCCTCAACGAATACCTCCAGCACGGCGGCCGCCCCGCCTTCGAAATCCGCGCCATCCTCGCCGCACTCCTGTCCCCCACCTGGGGCATCTACTCCGGCTACGAACTCTGCGAGAACACCCCCGTACGCCCCGGCAGCGAGGAATACCGCGACTCAGAGAAATACCAGTACCGCCCCCGCGACTGGGAAACCGCCGACCGCACCGGCACCACCATCGCCCCCCTCATCACCACCCTCAACACACTCCGCAACACCCACCCCGCCCTCCAACAACTCCGCAACCTGCACTTCCACCACATCGACCAACCCGAACTCCTCGCCTTCTCCAAACGCCACCTCCACGACACCGTCCTGACCATCATCAACCTCAACCCCCACCACCCCCGCGAAGCCACCGTCCACCTCGACCTCCCCGCCCTCGGCCTCCCCGACGACCCCGACCAACCCCACACCCTCACCGACCAACTCGACGGCACCACCTACACCTGGACGAAGGCCAACTACGTCCGTCTCGACCCGCGCACCAAGCCCGCACACGTCTTCACGTTCCAGGAGAACGGACGTGTGCGGGCCGGTGGCGGGCGGGGCGGCGGAGCTAGCCGGCCCCGGCGCCGCTGAGCGCGCGGTCCTCGAGGGACCGGCAGCCGGTGAACACCGAGCCGAGGCCCTCGCGGTCGATGATCTCGCGGAGCCTGGCCGGCAGCGCCGGCAGCGCCAGGCAGCCGCCCTCAGCGGCGACGCGCCAGCGGATGCCGAGCAGGATCGGCAGCGGGTCGCAGCGCACGCCGAGCCGGTCGTGCATCCGCACCATCAGGTGCCGCAGGTCGCCCTCGACCAGCTTGGTCAGCGTCTCCCCGAGCCGCGGCACGGTCACCTCGTCCAGCACTCCGGACAGGTGCACGACGGTGTGGTCGCCGTCGCCGGCCGCGGTCGTGGTGATCATCAGTTCGGACGGGGCGGGCGGCGTCGGGGTGAGGCCGGCGTCCCCCGGATGCAGCGCGCGGATCGCGTCGAGCACGTGCGTGGTGTCGGCCTCCCCCGGCGGCGCCTCCGGGACGGGCGCGGCCGTCGCCGACCCGACGTCGGCGAACACCGGGACGAGCCGGTCCAGCCCGGTGAGGTGAAGCGCCCGCCGGACGTGCGCCGAAAGGGCCGGCACGACGGCCCGCAGCGGGCAGCCGAGCAGCTGCGCGCGCGTCTCGGCCCGTGCCATCAGGACGAGCCCGGCCGCGTCCAGCAGGACCGCGTCACCGAAGTCGACCACGACCCCGCCGCGCGGTGTTCCCCGCACGCCCGCGCAGGCGAGGGACAGTGCCTTGCTCACCTCCTCCCGGATCCCCGCGTAGTTCTGCCAGCTGATCTGCGCCGGGAGGCTGAGCACGAGGAACCCTCGCCGGGTCTCGGTGCTCAGACCCGGCACCGCCGTGTCCTTCATCTGTCACATCCCGATCGGAGTTCGGGCCGCCGCGCGGGCGGGCCGGGGCGGGGCGGTCAGGTGGCCGGGCGGTCTGGACCCCGGCCGCTCGTCCGGATAGGGCGGGCGGCCGCCCCGCACGACGCCCGTGAGCCGGGACGCCGCGAGGCGCTCGATGGTCCGTTCCTCGGGCCGCACCCCCAGATGGGCGCAGCAGCACCACAGGTCGTCCACGCAGCGCCGCACGCGCTCCACCGGAATGTCGGCGAAACGGACGCGCAGCCGGGCCACGAGGTCATCCCGCGTCGGTACGACCGATGGCGACTTCTCCCAGCGCTCCACTGTCCCTCCGATCGCTTCTGGACGGACGCATTCCGTCCGAACTGAGCAGAACCCGCCGATCTGACGGGTTCTGAGGTTGGAAATGACCTACCCGAGGGTTGCGACAGAAAAAGCGACGAACCTAAAAACACGGACATGACACAACCGTCGCGCGGCAAGTATTCACGGCGCCCCTCGCCACTCGACAGGCCGGGAATCGCCGTTATTTTGCGCTGCTTTTCCGTGCGCTGCCCGGCCGCGACCGGGCGATGACCTTCCCGGCGGGCGGCGGCGCGCCCGGGCGGCCCGCGGACCCGGGCGATCTACCCCGGTCATGGGCGCGTTCGCACGGCGGGGCGGCGCCGCCCGGCCCCGAAACCGGCCCCACGGTCACGGACCGTACTGAACCTTTTACGGATGGTTGCCTGTCGCGCACACACCTGGACGGGCCGGAGGGAATTGCTGATCTAGACGTCTCCAACACACCCGGGGTGACCATGGACGGCCAGCCGAAGAACTTCACCCGCAGCACCCGACCGGACCTGGGCGACGACGGGGTGACCGCGCCGGGCACCGGCGCCGGGCACCGGGGGGAGGCCCCCAGGCCGGCCGTGGGACCGGCCGCCGGCCCCATCCCGGACCCGTTCGACGAGGACACTCCCCGCACACCGGACTGGTTCAAGACGGCGGTGTTCTACGAGGTGTCGGTCCGGGGCTTCGCCGATTCCAACAACGACGGGTACGGCGACCTGCGCGGGCTGATCTCCAAGCTGGACCATCTGCAATGGCTCGGCGTGGACTGCCTCTGGCTGCTGCCCATCTACCAGTCGCCCTTGAAAGACGGCGGCTACGACATCGCCGAATACACCAGCATCCTGCCCGACTTCGGGGAACTCGGGGACTTCGTCGAACTGATCGAGCAGGCGCACGCGCGGGGTATTCGTGTGATCGCGGATCTGGTGATGAACCACACCTCGGACCAGCACCCCTGGTTCCAGGCGTCGCGGACCGACCCCGACGGGCCGTTCGGCGACTTCTACATGTGGTCCGACGACGACACCGGCTACCCCGACGCCCGCATCATCTTCGTCGACACCGAATCCTCCAACTGGACCTACGACCCCGTCCGCGGCCAGTACTACTGGCACCGCTTCTTCACCCACCAACCCGACCTCAACTACGACAACCCCGACGTCCAAGACGCCATGCTGGAAAACCTCCGGTTCTGGCTGGACCTGGGCATCGACGGATTCCGCCTGGACGCCGTCCCCTACCTGTACGCCCGCGAAGGCACCAACTGCGAGAACCTCCCCGAAACCCACACCTACCTCAAACGCGTCCGCGCCGAGGTCGACCGCCTCTACCCCGACCGCGTCCTGCTCGCCGAAGCCAACCAATGGCCCGCCGACGTCGTGGAGTACTTCGGCGACCCCGCCGCCGGCGGCGACGAATGCCACATGGCCTTCCACTTCCCCGTCATGCCCCGCATCTTCATGGCCGTACGCCGCGAACAGCGCTACCCCATCTCCGAGATCATGGCCCAGACCCCCAAGATCCCCGACAACTGCCAATGGGGCATCTTCCTACGCAACCACGACGAACTCACCCTGGAGATGGTCACCGACGAAGAACGCGACTACATGTACACCGAATACGCCAAAGACCCCCGCATGAAAGCCAACATCGGCATCCGCCGCCGCCTGGCCCCCCTACTGGACAACGACCGCAACCAACTCGAACTGTTCACCGCGCTCCTGCTCTCCCTCCCCGGCTCCCCCGTCCTGTACTACGGCGACGAGATCGGCATGGGCGACAACATCTGGCTCGGCGACCGCGACGCCGTCCGCACCCCCATGCAATGGACACCCGACCGCAACGCCGGATTCTCCACCTGCGACCCCGCACGCCTGTACCTGCCGGTCATCATGGACCCCATCTACGGCTACCAGGCCGTCAACGTCGAAGCCCAGACCAACAACCCCGGCTCCCTGCTCCACTGGACCCGCAAAATGATCGAAATCCGCCAACGCCACCCCGTCTTCGGCGTCGGCTCCTACGTCGAACTCTCCGCCTCCAACCCCTCCGTCCTCGCCTTCACCCGCGAGATCACCGAGGAGGAGAGCCCGTGGGACGAGATGGACACGGTGCTGTGCGTCAGCAACCTGTCCCGGTTCCCGCAGCCGGTCGAGCTGGACCTGCGGCGCTTCGAGGGCTACTCCCCCGTCGAGTGCATGGGCGGCGTCCAGTTCCCGGCCATCGGCGAACTCCCGTACCTGCTCACCTTGCCCGGGCATGGTTTCTACTGGTTCCAGCTGGTTCCACCTGAGGACGGCGATCTGGGGGCGGGCGCCGCCGCAGGGCCGGGCATGCGCACGGGAAGGGCCGTCTGACCGTGCTTCCTCCAGAGCCGGACCTCGTCCGGGACCTCATCGAGTGGCTGCCCCGGCAGCGGTGGTTCGGCGGCAAAGACGGCCCCATCCACGACCTCACCATCGGCACCGCCACCGAACTCAGAACCGGCGACCCCGCCCTGCACCACCTCATACTCGACGTCCGCCAGGACGACACCACCGACCACTACCAGCTCCTCCTCGGCGCCCGCCGCGACCTGCCCGACCGGCTCCGGCACGTCGAGATCGGCGGGCCCTGCGGCGACCGGTCCGCGAAGGTGCGGCTGTACGACGCCGCGCACGACCCGGACCTGACCCGGGTGCTGCTGGACGCCCTGGCGGACGGGGCGTCCGCGGGCCCGCTGCGGTTCCACCACGCCGACGGCGCCCGCATCCGGACGGACCTGACGAGCCTGCCCATGACCGCCGAGCAGAGCAACACCTCGTTACTGTTCGGCGACGAGTACATCTGCAAGCTGTTCCGCCGCCTGTCCCCCGGCGTCAACCTCGATCTGGAGGTCAACCTCGCCCTCTCCCGGCGGGGCTGCGCGCACGTCCCGGCCGTCCTCGGCTGGATCGAGCTGGACCCGGGGCACGGGGCACGGGCCGGCGGGGGCGGGGAGCCGGTCACGCTCGCCCTCCTGTCGGACTACCTGCACACCGGCGTGGACGGGTGGGGCCTCGCGATCGCCAGCGTCCGCGACTGGTTCGCGCACACGCCGCCGCCCGGCGGCGACGAGTGGGCCGAGCTGGACGCGAGTGCCGCCGGCGGCGACTTCGCCGCCGAGGCCGAACGGCTCGGCGCGGCCACCGCCGAGGTGCACCGGGCGCTCGCCGACGCGTTCGGCGTGACGGTCGTCCCGGCCGGAGAGGTCCGCGCGATGGCCGCGCGGATGAACGCCGAACTGACCGGCACCTGCCGAGCGGTGCCCGGCCTCGCGCCCCACGCCAAGGCGCTCACGGAGGCGTTCCTGGACCTGGCCGCGCGGGCCGAGCCGCTGCCCGTCCAGCGCGTGCACGGCGACTACCACCTCGGGCAGGTCCTGCGCACCGAGTCGGGGTGGACGGTGCTGGACTTCGAGGGCGAGCCGGCGCGGACCCAGAGCGAGCGCCGGGCCCTCGCGCACCCGCTGCGCGACGTCGCCGGGATGCTCCGCTCGTTCGAGTACGCCGCGCGGTTCCTCATCACCAAGGCCGGCGCGGTGCCGAGCGAGTCGGGGCCGCGGCTGGAGACCCGGGCGCACGCCTGGGCGGCGCGCAACCGCGCGGCGTTCTGCCGCGGCTACGCGGCGGGCGGCGGACCGGATCCGGCCGCGCATTCGGTGCTCATCCGCGCATTCGAATTCGAGAAGGCCGTCTACGAGGTGCGTTACGAAGCGCAGAACAGGCCGGCCTGGCTCGCCGTTCCGCTGAAATCTCTGGCCCATCTGACCGCATGATCAAAGACACTGAAGGCCGTCTCCAATTTCCCACCATGATCACGTAAAATCGGCTCGCTCTCACAAATTCCGTGCCGATCAACGGGTACCCGTTCCCTCGGCGGGATGATGATCACCTGCCGAAATCCGAACGGAAACGGAGAGCAGAGGAATGCCCACTGCACGCCACTCGCAGGAGACCGAAGGCGCAAGCGGAACGAACGCGGGCCATACCGGCCGCGGTCGGGCGGCCGACCGAAAACGGGGCATGCTCCGAACGGCCGTCACGGCCACGGTGACCGGGCTCGCGCTGACGGTCCCACTGGGTTCCACGGCCTTCGCCGCGCTCAACCCGACGGTGCTGAAGAGCCTGCACCTCGACGCGGCCACCCTGGAGAAGGTCCAGGCGTACGACAAGTACCGGACGCGGGAGACCGTCCAGCGCAAGCGCGCCAAGAAGGCGCTGCGCTTCGCCCGCAAGCAGCTCGGCAAGCCCTACCGGTGGGGCGCGGACGGGCCGGGCGGCTACGACTGCTCCGGTCTCGCGATGGCCGCGTGGCGCAGGGCGGGCGTCACGATACCCCGCGTCACCTACGCCCAGTACCGCCAAGTGGACCGGAAGGTGCAGATGGGGGATCTCCGGCCGGGGGACCTCATCTTCTTCCACGGCCGCAGCCATGTCGGCATGTACGTGGGGCACGGCCGGTTCCTGCACGCGCCCCATGCGGGGGCCAGGGTCCGCATCGACAGGTTCGGCGCGACGCGCAAGAGACAGTTCGCGGGCGCGGTACGGCCCGGCGCGCCCGCCTACAGGGAGTGGTCGCCGTCCGTGCGGGAGCTCGTCGAGAAGATCGACCGGATGAGCACGGAAAAGCGAGCCGACCAGCCCCCTGATAGCGAGCGGACCCCCCAGATTCCGCCACGAAGTAGCAAATCCCCCAAGAAATACCATAAGCCCCCAATTACCGCCCCCGGACACATCCCGGCGAAAAAGGCCGCGCCACCCGGCGGCCACTCCACGAGGCCGGACGATTCCGCGGCACAGGCTCCGCGAAGCGACAGACCGTCGAACGAGTCAAAGCCTGAGCCCCGGCCGAGAGCCGTGGCGCACCCGAGATCCTTCTGGAACGGCCCCGGCATCGAGCCGTGGGCGAAGTACGTCGCTCCCTAGCCCCTTTCCGCCGCCCCGGTGCCGTGCGCGCGGCGCAAGGCACCGGGGGGCGCGTCACACTTGACCTGGAGGGCACTTCAGCTGCTTGGCTGGATCACCATGGAGTACACCCAGCTCGGCCGTACCGGCCTGAAGGTCAGCCGCCTCGTCCTCGGCACGATGAACTTCGGCCCGTTCACCGAGGAGCCCGACGCCCACGCGATCATGGACGCGGCGCTCGACGAAGGGATCAACTTCTTCGACACCGCGAACGCCTACGGGTGGGGCGCGAACAAGGGTCGCACCGAGGAGATCCTCGGCACCTGGTTCGCCCAGGGCGGCGGGCGCCGCGAGAAGACCGTCCTCGCGACGAAGGTCTACGCCGACATGGCCGCGCCGGACGCGCCCTGGCCGAACCAGGGCGGGCTGTCCGCGCTGCACATCCGCCAGGCCGCCGAGGCGTCACTGAGGCGGCTCGGCACCGACCACATCGACCTGTACCAGTTCCACCACATCGACCGGACGACGCCGTGGGAGGAGATCTGGCAGGCGGTCGACGTCCTCGTCCAGCAGGGCAAGGTGCTGTACGCCGGATCGTCCAACTTCCCCGGCTGGGGCATCGCGCAGGCCAACGAGGCCGCCGCCCGGCGCGGCGCGCTCGGCCTGGTCAGCGAGCAGTGCCTGTACAACCTGGTCGAGCGGCGCGCCGAGATGGAGGTCCTCCCGGCCGCGCGGGCCTACGGGCTCGGCGTGATCCCGTGGTCGCCGCTGCACGGCGGGGTGCTCGGCGGCGTCCTGCGCAAGGAGCGCGACGGGGACGGCTCCCGGTCCCGGTCGGGCCGCGCCGCGGAGATGCTGAACGACCCGGCCGAGCGGGCGCGCGTCCAGGCCTACGAGGACCTGTGCGGCGAGCACGGCCTGGACCCGGGCGACGTCGGCCTCGCCTGGCTTCTGACCCGCCCCGGCGTGACGGGCCCGATCGTCGGCCCGCGCGTCCGCGAGCAGCTCGACTCCGCCGTCCGCGCCACCGGACTGGACCTGCCGGAGGAGTTCCTCACCGCCCTGGACGAGATCTTCCCCGGCCCGGGCCCCGCGCCGGAGGCGTTCGCCTGGTGATCCGCGGCCGCGGCCCGCGATGGCGAGACGCCCCCGCCCCGGGCCGCGGCGGGGTAGCGTTCCCCCTGTGAACGATCAAGACAGGCCGTCCCTGGCGGACATCCCCCACGACGTCCCGACGTCCGCCCGCGCCTACGGCTGGCTGCTCGGCGGCAAGGACAACTACGAGGTCGACCGGCAGTTCATCCGGGGGCAGCTCGAACACCACCCCGCCGGGCTCGACATCACCCGGCAGAACCGCCTGTTCCTGTACCGCGCCGTCCGGTACCTGGCCGCCGAGGCGGGGATCCGCCAGTTCATCGACATGGGCTGCGGCCTGCCGACCGACGCGAACGTGCACCAGGTCGCCCGCGAGTTCGCGCCGGACGCGCGCGTCGTCTACGTGGACATCGACCCGATCGTCCTCGCGCACGGCAGGGCGCTGCTGGCCGGCGACTCCTCGACCACGGTCATCCAGGGCGACATGCGCGACCAGGACGCCATCCTGGAGGACGCCGAGGTCGAGCGGCTGATCGACTTCGACGAGCCGGTCGCGACCCTGTTCCTGTCGGTCGGCCACCACCTGCCCGACGCCGACGACCCCCGCCGCGTCCTGAACGTGATCATGGACCGGGCCGCGCCGGGCAGCCACCTCACCTTCTCCCAGGTCGCGTGCGACGACCCGGTGCGCAGCGCCGAGATGACCGCGCAGGTCACCGCGGCGGGCATCCCGTGGCAGACGCGGACGCCCGCCGAGATCGACGCGCTGCTGTCGGACTTCGACCCCGTCGAGCCGGGCCTGTGCAACCTGGTCGACTGGCGACCGCTGGACGTGCAGCCGCCGCTCGCCCCCGTCCCGCCCGAGCTGGAGCAGTACGAGGGCGCCTCCAGGCTGGACCGCGGCATCTACGAGTACGGCGGGGTCCTCCGCAAGCGTTAGAGCCACCGCGTCGAAGGCCGCCGTCCCGGAACCGGGACGGCGGCCTTTTCCGTGCGGAGCGTTGCCGAAGCGGCAAGAGGAGGGGACCAAGGGGACGATTCATGTTAAGTTGCCACTGAAAATCGTTTTCATTTTCAGGAGCTTCCATGATGCCTGCTCAGCGCGCCCGCGTCCTCGGGGCGGGCGCCGCCCTCACCGTCTCGGCGCTCGGGTCCGCCGCCTGCGGTTCGTCCTCCGGCGCCGGTGCCGCGGAGACGGTCTCGGTCGTGGCCTCGACCAACGTGTACGGGGACATCGCGCGGCAGATCGGCGGTGACAAGGTGAAGGTGACCTCGTTCATCAGCGACCCCGCGCAGGACCCGCACTCCTTCGAGGCGGGCACGCGCACCAGGCTCGCGCTGTCCGAGGCCGGGGTGGTCATCGAGAACGGCGGCGGCTACGACGACTTCATGGGCACGCTGCTGAGGGGGTCCGGGTCGAAGGCCCGGGTGCTCAACGCCGTCCAGATCTCCGGGAGGGCCGCCCCGGCGGGCGGGGAGCCGAACGAGCACGTCTGGTACGACCTGCCCTCCGTCGCGCGGCTGGCCGACCGGATCTCCGCCGCGCTCGCCGAGGCCGACCCCGAGGACGCGCGGACGTTCTCGTCGAACGCCGCCTCCTTCAAGGCGAGGCTGAAGGCGCTGGAGGGGAGGGTGGCGGCGGTCAGGGCCGCGCATGCGGGGGACGGCGTGGCGGTCACCGAGCCCGTCCCGGGCTACCTGCTGGAGGCGGCCGGACTGGTCGACCGGACGCCGGAGGAGTTCGGCGAGGCGATCGAGGAGGGGGACGACGTCCCGCCGCGGGCGCTGCGCGACACGCTGGCGCTGCTCTCCGGCCGGAAGGTGCGGGCGCTCGTCGCGAACGTGCAGACGAGCGGCCCGCAGACCGACAGGGTCCGCGAGGCGGCGGGCGAGGCGGACGTGCCGGTGGTGCCGGTCACCGAGACCCTCCCGGCCGGCCGGGACTACGTCACCTGGATGGACGGCACCATCGCCGCGCTCCAGAAGGCGCTGTCGTGATCACCTTGCGCGGCGCGACCCTGTCCTACGGCGAGCGGACCCTGTGGCGCGGGCTGGACCTCGACGTGCGGCCCGGCGAGTTCCTCGCCGTCGCCGGCTCCAACGGGTCGGGGAAGACCAGCCTGCTCAGGGTGCTGCTCGGGCTCCAGCGGCTGTCGTCGGGAACGGTCACGGTGAACGGGCGCCGTCCCCGGCGGGGCAGCGACATCGTCGGCTACGTCCCGCAGCACCGGACCGTCCCGCCGCACACCCCGCTGCGCGCCCGCGACCTCGTGCGGCTCGGCATCGACGGCCATCGCTGGGGTCCCTGGCGACCGCGCCGGGACGCGCGCCGCCGGGTCGAGGCCGTCCTGGCCGACGTGGGCGCCGCCGCGTTCGCCGACGTCCCGCTCGAACTCCTCTCGGGCGGCGAACTGCAGCGCGTGCGCATCGCGCAGGCGCTGGCCACCGGCCCGCGCGTCCTCCTGTGCGACGAGCCGCTGGCCTCCCTGGACGCCGAGCACCAGCGCATCGTCGCCGGACTGGTGGACCGGCGCCGCCGCGACCACGGCACCGCGGTCGTGTTCGTCACGCACGAGATCGACCCGGTCCTCCCGTTCGCCGACCGGATCCTCGACATGGGCGCCGCCCACGGTGCGCGAACTTCCCGCCAGGAGACGGCATGAGCTGGCAGGAGGCGTGGCACGAGATCTTCAACTTCCACGACTACGGGGCGCTGCTCGGGCTGGTGCGCAACTCGCTCGTCGCGGGGGCGGTGCTCGGGCTGGTCGGCGGGTTCGCCGGGACGTTCGTCGTCATGCGCGACCTCGCGTTCGCCGTGCACGGCATCAGCGAGCTGTCGTTCGCCGGAGCGGCCGCCGCCCTGCTGGCCGGGGCGAGCGTGGCGGGCGGTTCGATCGCGGGGGCCCTGGTGGCCGCCGGGCTGATCGGGGTGCTCGGCGCGAAGGCGCGCGACCGCGGGTCGGCCATCGGCGTGCTGATGCCCTTCGGGCTCGGACTCGGCGTGCTGTTCCTTTCGCTCTACCAGGGCCGGTCGGCCAACAAGTTCGGGATCCTCACCGGGCAGATCGTCGCGATCGACGCGCCGCGGCTGTCGTGGCTGCTCGCGACGTCGGCGGTGGTGCTGGCGTGCCTGGCGGTCATGTGGCGCCCGCTGGCGTTCGCGAGCCTGGACCCGGAGGTGGCGGCGGCGCGGGGCGTGCCGGTGCGGGCGCTGTCACCGGCCTTCATGCTGGTGCTCGGCCTGGCGGTGGCCGTGTCCGTGCAGGTCGTGGGCGCGCTGCTGGTGCTCGCGCTGCTCTGCACGCCGGCCGCGGCGGCGGTGCGGGTCACCGCGTCGCCGGTGCTGGCGCCGCTGCTGAGCGCGGCGCTGGCGACGGTGTCGGTGCTGGGCGGGATCCTGCTGTCGATCGGGTCCAGCATCCCCATCAGCCCGTACGTCACCACGGTCTCGTTCCTGCTGTACGGGGCGTGCCGCGCGGCGGGCGCCGTCCGGGCCCGGCGGGGGTGGGCGGCGCGGCGGGACGCGCGGATCGGCACCGTCCCAACATGATCTTTTGGCGCCCGCCCGGGATTGCGTCCCGGGCGGGCGCCGCACCGCGCCCCGCGTTCCCGACATTTCGGATCCCGGATCGCCAGGTCGTTGCGATTCGCTTACCCGGGCGTGGGCATCGCCGCGACCACCACGGGAATCATCTGGACTCTTGCGACGAACGGGGCGATTGGGAGGGGCGCGATGTGGGATTTCGCGGGCCGGGACACCGCTATCGACCTGGGCAGCTCGACCGTGCGCATGCATGTGAAGGGCCGCGGCGTCGTCTGCCGCGAACCGTCCCTGCTCGCGCGCTCCCGCGACACCGGACGCATCCTCGCCCTCGGCGTCCCCGCGCGGGAGATGGCCGGGCGCAATCCCGACGTCACGCTCGTGCGGCCCATCCGCGAAGGCGCGCCGACCGAGACCGACGAGGCCGAGTACCTGATGCGGCACCTGGTGCGCCGCCATCACAGGCGCCACTACACGGCGCGCCCGCGCCTGGTCGTCACGGTCCCGAGCGGGCTGACCTCCGTCCACTACCGGGCGCTGCAGTTCTCCGCCTACCAGGCGGGCGCGCGGCGCCTCACGCTCGTGCCGACGCCGATCGCCGCCGCCATCGGGATGGGCATGACCTCCTGCGGGCGGCCCGACATCACGGTGATCGCCGACATCGGCGCGGACGTCACCGACGTGGGCGTCATCGCGTTCGGCGGCCTGGTCACCTCGCACACCGCGCACGTCGGCGGGTCGGCGCTGGACCGCGCCATCGCCGCGCTCGTCCGGCAGGAGCACGGCATCGCGCTGTCGCTGGCGGGGGCGGAGGCGGCCAAGCTGGAGGTCGGCGCGGTGCCGCCGCTCGGCCGCCGCCCGGTGCGGCAGACCGTCGTGCACGGGCGCGACGTCGCGACGGGCATGCCGCGCGGCGTCGTCCTCACCACCGTGGACGTCGCCCGCGCGATCTCCGGTCCGGTGGCGCGGATCGTGGACGCGATCGGCGCCGGCCTCTCCGGCTGCTCGCCCGAGATCTCCGGCGACCTGCTCGGCGTCGGCATCACGCTCACCGGCGGCTGCGCCCGGCTGCCCGGCCTGGAGCGGCTGGTCCAGGACCGGACGGGGCTGAGCGCGCGGGTCGGGGACGACACCGGCGACGCGGCCGTGCTCGGCGCCGGGGAGGTGCTGCGGTCCGCCGGGTCGCGGGAGCCGTCCGCCCGTGAGGTCTCCCCGCGCCCGCACCTGCTGACGAGCCTGGCGGAGTACTGACCGCGCCGCCGCGGGCGGGCGGTCGCACTCCCGTGCCGGTTACACTTCCACACCCATGAGCGACGCACCCGACCGCGAGGGACCGGGAAGCCCGCGGCTGCAGGAGGTCTCCGACGGGATCTTCGCCTACATCCAGCCCGACGGCACCTGGTGGATCAACAACACCGGCTTCCTCACGGGCGCGCGAGGGGTGACGAGCGTCGACTCCTGTTCGACCGAGCGCCGCACCCGCGCGTACCTGGCGTCGATCCGGTCCGTCACGGACCATCCCGTCCGGACGCTCGTCAACACCCACCACCACGGCGACCACACCTTCGGCAACTACCTGTTCTCCGGCGCGACCGTCGTCGGCCACGAGGGCACCCGGGAGGGCGCGCTCAGCTGGGGCATGCCGTTCGACGAGCCGTTCTGGACGAAGGTCGACTGGGGTGACGTCGAGATCGAGCCGCCGTTCCTCACCTACACCGACGGCGTGACCCTGTGGGTGGACGACCTGCGCTGCGAGGTCCGGCACGTCGGGACGCCCGCGCACACCACCAACGACTCCATCGTGTGGATCCCGGAGCGGCGGGTGCTCTTCTGCGGCGACCTGCTGTTCAACGGCGGCACCCCGTTCCTGATGCAGGGCTCCGTCGCGGGCGCGATCAAGGTCCTGGAGGAGGTCGTCGCGCCGCTGGGCGCGGAGACGATCGTCCCCGGGCACGGCCCCGTCGCCGGTCCCGAGCTCATCGACCGGGTGCTCGGCTACGCGCGGTTCGTCCAAGCGACGGCGGCCGAGGCCCGGCCGGCCGGGCTGTCGCCGCTGGAGGCCGCCCGCGAGGCCGACCTCGGCCCGTACGCGGAGCTGACCGACCCCGAGCGCCTCGTGGGCAACCTGCACCGCGCCTACGCCGAACTGGACGGGCGGGCGCCCGGCGCGCCGATCGACCTGATCGCCGCCCTGAACGACATGGTCGCCCTCAACGGCGGCCGCCCGCTCACCTGCCGCGCGTAGCGGCGCGTCAGCGCAACTCGGCCGCGGTGACCAGGCGGATGTGGGCGGTGGCCCAGGCGCGGGTCATCTCCTGCGGGTCGTCCGCCGCGAGCGCGGCGGTGAGGGCGGCGAGCGCCCCGGCGGACGTGCGGAGGCCGGCGCGTTCCAGCGTCCCGCCCGCGCGGACGAGGCGCTCCCGCGTTCCGGACGGCAGGCGCAGCAGGCCGCGATGGGCCGCCTCCGCACAGGCGGCGAGTGCCTCGTCCAGGGCCCCGGCCAGTGGGTCGGGCGGTGCCGCGGGCGGGGCCCCGAAGGCGGCGGTGCCGTCGCCGGGGGCCAGGTCGGGGACGACGGGGCCGTCGGCGGTCAGCACGGCGAACGGGTCGATGAGCAGGCCCCCGCGGTCCCTGCGGACGGCGCCCGAGACGAACCGGGGCTCCGCCGCGAGCGCCCCGGCCAGGGCGTCCAGCGCGGCGGGGCGGTGCGGGCTGTAGTCGGCGGAGACGACGGCCGGGGTGCCGGCCGCGTCGGCGACCACGGCCTCCAGCCGCTGCGCCCCGGGGTGGTAACCGATGTCGCGGACCTCGGCGATCTCGACGACGCGGACCAGCTCCGCCTCCACGCGGGGCCGCACGAGGCGGGGCGGCAGCGCGTCCAGGGCCCGCCCCGCGGCGGCCAGGTCGCGCACGAGCAGCGCGGCGGGCAGGCTCTCCCAGGTGTCGCCGAGCGGGGTGACCGTCGTCTTGGCGATCCGCCCGGCGGCGACCCGGACGACCCGCCCGGCGCTGCGCGAGGCGCTCTCGGACACGACGTTCGCGGCGGCGAGGGACCGCAGCGGCGACCCGAGGACGCGGCGCCCGGCGAGGTCGGCGCCGGTGAGCCGGTCGCCGTCCGGGACGTCCCAGCGCCGTTTCAGCACGAGGACGATGCCGGTGCCGGTGTGCGCGAGGTAGACGTCGGCGGTGCGGGCCGCGGGGGTGCCCCCGACGCGGCAGCCGAGGGCGGCGAGGCGGACGCGGCGCAGCGGCGTGTCCGCGGCCTCCTCCGTGCCGAGCACCTGGGAGCGGGCGGCGCCGCCGCGCGCGGCGCGGTGCCGGGCGTGGACCTCGGCGAGCAGCCCGGCGACGCGCGCCGGGTCGTGGTCGGCGCGGCGGTCGTGGTGCGCGGCCAGCTGCTCGGCCAGGTCGCCGAGAGCGGCGGCGGGCCAGTGCAGGCCGGCCGCTCCGAGGTCGGCGGCGGTGCGCCCCAGCGCGGTCGCGAGGACGGGACCGGCGTGCGCCGCGCCCTCCAGGAGGACCTGGCCGGCGAGGTCGAGCGCGGCGTCGAGGCCGTCCCCGCCGGTCCTGGCCGAGCCGCCGACCTCCAGCCGGATCTCCTCGCCCTCCAGACCGCGCTCGTCGGCGGCGCGGAACGCCCAGACGGCGAGCACGGTGACCTCGCCGCGCACCGCCGCCACCGCGTCGGTGTGGACGTAGCCGAGCTCGCCCGGCACCAGGAACCGGACCGTGCAGGTCTGCAGCTCGACCTGCGCCACCGGATCCTGCGCGGTGGGACGGCGGATCTTAGCCGAGTACCCGGCGCGGAGGCCGCGGCGCGCGGCGGTGAGGGCCCGCCGCCCGAGGACGCGGGCGAGCGCGTCGTCGTCGAAGGATCCCGGCGACCAGGCGGCCGCCGGCTCCGGGTCCTCGGGGGCCTCCGGTTCGGCGGCGGTCCGCTGGTAGGCCAGGACGAGGCAGATGCGGTGGCGGCACGTCCCGGTCGCCGCGCAGGAGCAGCGCGCGGCCTCCAGCCCCGCTCCGGCGGGCAGGGACGCCGTGGTGCCGTCGGGGAAGGCGCCGTCGATCCCGCCGTCCGGGGAGACGGTGATCTCGGGGCCGCCGCCGGCGTCCAGGTCCTTGGCGGCGCGCTTGACCAGGCCGCGGTTGGCGAGGGCCGCGAGCGCGTCCGGGGTCAGGGCGAGCAGGTCGGCGCGGGTCATCGGCCGATCCGTTCCGCGACGAACCCGGCGAGCTGCCCCGGCGTCATCGCGCCGACGTGGGCGCCCTCGTCGGCGAGGCGCTGCGCCGTCCTCCGGTCGTAGGAGGGGTTCGCCTCCTCGTCGAGCGCCGCCAGGCCGAGCACCTGCGTGCCCTGCTGGACGAGCCGCCGCACCTCCTCGACGAGCCGGTGCTCGTTCCCGCCCTCGAAGAAGTCGGTGATGACCGCGACGATCGACCGGCGCGGGTTCTCCACCAGGCCGGCGCCGTAGGCCATCGCCCGCGCGATGTCGGTGCCGCCGCCGAGCTGCACCTTCATCAGCAGCTCGGCCGGGTCGGTCACGTCGGAGGTCAGGTCGACGACGGAGGTGTCGAACGCGACGAGGTGCGTCTTGAGGCCGGGCAGCCCCCACAGGCACGCGGCGGTGACGGCGGCGTGCACGACGGACCCGAGCATGGAGCCGGACTGGTCGACCAGCAGGATCATCTGCCACTGCTCGATGTGCCGCCTCGTCCGGGACACGAACCTCGGGTTCTCGATGTAGAGGCGGTTCTCGTCGGGCCGGTAGTGGGCGAGGTTGGCGCGGACGGTGCCGTGGAAGTCGAAGTTGCGGGAGTTCTTCACGCGGCTCGGCCGCCGCGAGCGGGTGCCGTGGAACGCCTGCCGGACCTCGGTGGCCAGCCGCTCCATCAGCTGCCGGACGACGGCCTCCACGATCTTCCGGGCCAGCGCGAGGACCTCGGGGTTCATCAGGTGCTTGGTCCGCAGGACGGCGCGCAGCAGCGCCTCGTCGGGCTCGATGCGCTCCAGGACCGCCGGGTCGGTGACGATCTCGTGGATCTCGTACCGCTCGACGGCGTCGCGTTCGAGCCGCTCGATCGTCTCCTTGGGGAAGAGCCGGTGCACGGCGTCGAGCCAGCCGACGGTGGTCAGCTGGGACGGCCCGGTCCCGCCGGTGCGGTCGCCGGACCGGTCGGTCTCGGCGTCGCCGCCCCCGCCGGAGCCGCGCCGCACGCCGCGCCGGCCGAGGTCGGGGTCGCGCCCGTACAGCCAGCCGAGCGCCGCGTCCCGTTCGGCGGCCTCGCCGTCCAGCGCGCCCGTGCACGACTCGGCGGGCGCGCCGAGGACGAGCCGCCAGCGTTCCAGGTCGGGCGGGATCACGATGCCCCCTCGATGCTCTGCGTGGTGGGCCGGGTCTCCGGATCCGCCGTGAGGCCCGCGGCCGCGAGGGCCCGGTCCACGCGGGCGTCCAGCGCCAGGGCCTCGGCGGTGAGCAGCGGCGCGTCCGGCGCCCGGAGCAGCGCGCGGGCGGAGCCGCGCAGGTCCCGGCGGTCCAGCAGCCCCTGGGCGATGGTCGCGCGCTCACGGGGCGGGAAGAACTCGAACGCCTGCCGAAGCGCGGGCAGCGCGACGAGGAAGTCGTCCTCGCTCAGCCCGACGACCAGCTCGTCCAGGACGCCGAGGACGGCGGCGCCCGGGTCGAGCACCTCCTGCCTGGCCAGCGCGAACAGCCCGGCGAGCCAGTCGCCGAACGTCGCCGGACCCGCCGCTCCGCGCACCGCGCGGGCCGGGTCGGAGGCGTCGCCGAGGGCGCGGGCGAGCCCGAACGCGGCGCCGCGCAGGTCGGGCGGGGCGCCGGATCCGGCGGCGACGCGGCGGGCGACGCCGAGTGCCGCGTCCCGGTCGAGGCGCAGCGTGCCGGAGGCGTGCAGCAGCGCGTCGCGGACGGCGGCCAGGGCGCCGAGCCGCCGCAGGTCGGCGGGCGCGGGGCCGCCGCGCACGCCCTCCGCCAGCCACAGGATCCGGTCGGCGCACTCCTCGATGACCGTGCCGAACAGCGGGCTGCCGGCCGTGCCGAGGACGCGGTCGTGCCGCCACAGCCCGAGGACGGATCCGAGCGCGGCGCCGAGCGCGGCGATGTCGGAGGTGCCCGCGATCCCGGCGGAGATCGACTCGGCGATCCGGCCGGACTGGTCCGCGCAGCCGCACAGCGCCGCGTCGAACAGCACGGCGGCGAGGCGCTCCATGTCGGTCCCCGCGGCGTTCATCCGCTCGTCGAGGACGGCCGCCGCGGCGTCGGCCAGCGTCGGCCCGTAGGCGCCCGCCTCGATGAGCGCGGCGTGGCGGCGCCCGTCGCGGTCGGAGGCGTCCACGGTCCAGCGCTCCTCCAGCACCGGGTCGGCGCCCGTCGCGGGGCCGGACTCGCGGTCCGCGAGCGGGATCCGCAGGACGCGCAGGCGGTGCAGGGCCCGGCTGCGCTCCAGCCCGCGCGGGGTCGTCAGCTTCAGCGCGACCGGGCCGTCGCGGTCGAGCCCGAGCCGCGTCAGCTCGGCCGTCGCATGGCCGACGAGCGGCGGGGCGGGGGTGCCCGGGTGCAGGCGCCCGGTCCTGTCGCCGCTCAGCGCGTCGACCATCTCGACGACGGCCGGGTGCGCCCCCGGCGCGAGCGCGCCGCGGGAGGTCCACGGGAGCCGCTGGTCGAGGTCGTCGTTCACCAGCGCGGACACCAGGCCGTCGAGCAGGTCGGTGCGGGCCGGCGCCGCGTGGCCGCGCAGGCGGGTGAGGCCGCCGGTGAGGGTGCGGGCGGCGATCAGGTCGGCCGTCGACACGACCTGCCCGAGCTTGCGCAGCCGGGCCACGACCGTCTCCACGAGCGCGCCGGCGGCCGCGTCGGGGCCGTCCTCCCAGAGCCGCTGGTAGTACTCGGGCGACGGCATGCCCGACTGGTAGCCGGTGAACGCGTCGAGGCGCCGGAACGAGTAGGGGACGAGGAAGCTGCCGCCGGTGGCGTCGCCGGGCGGCTCGGGCACGCGGGGCCACGCCGTGCCGCCGGACGCGGCGAGCGCTTCGAGGGCCGGCTTGTGGAAGCCGCCGGTCACCACGACGACGGGGCGGCCGCCGGCGTCGGCCTCGGCCGCCCGCACCCACTCCGCCATGTAGGACTCGCGGGCGGTGTCGTCCTCCCCGGCCTCCGCCTCGCCCCGCAGGAGCCCGAAGTAGGCGTCGAGCCGCTCCCCCGCCCCCTCGGCGTCGATCTCGAACAGGTGGTCCCAGAGGATGTCGGTGTTGTCGACGGCGAACTCCCGGCACAGCCGCGCGGTCACCTCGGCGTAGCGGCGTTCGGCGTCGGCGTAGCGGTTGCTGCGGCCGGCGAACGCCGGGTGCCAGGCGGGCAGGTCGATGAACCGCAGCTCCGCCCCGGCGGCCCGGCCCTCGTTCAGCGCGACCCATTCCGGGGAGTAGGCGCAGAACGGCGACCAGGACGCGTGCACGCGTTCGATGTCCCGGTAGTAGCTGAAGACCGCGACGGGCGGCTCGTGGCCGAGGAGCAGCTCGCCGATCCGGTCCCCGAAGTCGGCGGGCCCCTCCACCAGCACGTACGCGGGCCGCAGCCGCCGGATCGTCTCCCGGACGAGCCGGGCGCAGGCGGGGCTGTGGTGCCGGACCCCGACGAACGTGACGCCCATCAGCCGGGCAGCAGGTGCCGGGCGGCGTGCAGCGCCTTCCACTGCTCCCCGTCGCGGCGGGGCGCCTGCTGCTCCAGGTAGCGGCGCAGCCGGGCCAGGTCCTCGGGGTTGTCCTTGGCGGCGGTGCCGGCGAGGCACTCGACGATGTCGGCGGCTCCGCCCTCCTCGCCGCGCAGGAACCAGCCGCGCACCCCGACCTGGTGGGCGACCGACACCGCCTCGGCGGTGCTCATCACCGCCGACAGCCGGTCCATCGCCCGGCCCTCCTCGGTGGTGGCGTCGCGCAGCTCCCGGAAAACGGTGACGAGCACTTCGAGGACGTCCCGGCGCGGCGCGACCTCGACGCCGCTGTGCTCCAGCAGCCGTCCCGCCTCCTGCTCGACCAGGTCCAGCTCGGTCGCGAAGTCGGCGATCGGGAACACGGTCTCGAAGTTGAACCGCCGCTTGAGCGCGGCGCTCATCTCGTTGACGCCGCGGTCGCGGGTGTTGGCGGTCGCGATGATGTTGAACCCGTCGCGCGCGAAGACCATCGCGTCCGCGCTCTGCCCCCCGTGGGAGGAGGGGGCCTTGCCTCCCGCGGAGGCCGCGCGGGACAGCTCCGGGATCGCCAGGACGCGGTCGGACAGCGGCGACAGCAGCGAGTCCTGCACCTCCAGCGGGCAGCGGGTGATCTCCTCGAACCGGACGACCCTGCCCTCCGCCATCCCGGTGAGCAGCGGCGCCGGGACGAGGGAGCGCGTGGACGGCCCCTCCGACACCAGCAGCGCGTAGTTCCACGAGTACTTGATCTGGTCCTCGGTGGTGGCCGCGCCGCCCTGGATCGTCAGCGTGGAGGTCCCGCTGACCGCGGCCGCGATCAGCTCCGACAGCAGCGACTTCGCCGTCCCGGGCTCGCCGACGAGCATCAACCCCCGGCTGGTGGCGAGGGTGACCAGGGCCCGGTCGATGAGGGCGGTGTCGCCGACGAACTTGCGGCGGACGCCGAGCGCCTCGTCCCCGACGATGAACCGCCGCGCGGCCGTCAGGCCGAGCGCCCAGCCGGGCGGCCTCGGCCCGGCGTCGCTCTCGCGGAGCCTCTCCAGCTCGCCGGCGAACCGGATCTCGGCCGGGGGCCGCTGGTAGTCGGCGGGGGTTCCGCCGGTGGTGGTGTCGCTCACTTCTCGGCCGCCTCGGCGAGGGTGGTCAGGTCGGACAGGATCTCGGAGGCCATGACGGGGTGCAGCTCGCCGAACCTCAGCGGGGTCCCCTTGCTGGGCCAGAAGTCGTTGGGCTCCGTCCCGAACCACACGTAGTCGAGGACCT
Organism: Actinomadura citrea; assembly: GCF_013409045.1. NCBI lineage: Bacteria > Bacillati > Actinomycetota > Actinomycetes > Streptosporangiales > Thermomonosporaceae > Actinomadura > Actinomadura citrea. The sequence goes on from NZ_JACCBT010000001.1 coordinate 5,834,508, forward strand.
GGTGGTCACCGGTGGCGTCGACGGCGCCGACCGAGATGCCGGGATCGAGGTCGATGACGACGTACCGGTCGTCGGCGACCCGCCGGGAGATCCACCGCTCACCGCCGGCGTCCAGCGGCACGCCGCGGTCCCAGCCCAGCTTGACCAGGCCGAGGACCTTGCCGAAGGGCACCTTGAGGCCCTCGAACCGCTCCAGCCGGCCGCTGCCGCGCTCCTGCTCGGTCAGCGTGTGGACGGGGCGGGTGAGCTGCGGGAACGGCTGCGTGGTCTCGTAGTCGGCGAAGACCTCCGACCACGCCTTCGCCGTGTCGCCGAGGTCCAGCGGGTGGGCGATGCCGACGCGGGCCGACTCGGGGACGGCGAACGCGTCGTCGTGGGCGTCGGCGAACGTCCGGTCCTCGGCGATGCGGAACGCGGTGGTCGCGCCGCCGTCCTCCGCCAGCCAGACCAGGCGGCGGGCGATGTGCCAGACGAGCGGGTGCCGGACGATGTGCTCGCCGAACTCGGCGGGCGTCCAGCGGCGCCGCGTCACCATCGCCTGCTCCAGCCTGCGGAGCTGGTCGGCGGCGACGGTGCGGACGTCCTTCTTGAGCCCGGCGAACGCCTTGTGGGCGGCGGGCGCGAGTTCGGGGTCGTCCTTGGCGCCGGGCTTGGGGAGGGACTTGCGCTGCTTGCCGTCCTCGTCGGCGACGAACGGCCTGAGCTGCTCGTCGAACCGGACGAGGAAGCGGCGCGGCCCGTAGTCGAGGGTCATGCCCCCCTCGGCGTCGAGGCCGAAATCCGGGACGAGCCGGTCCGCGAGCTGGTCGGTGGTCAGGTCGAGCCGCTCCGCGACCTGCCGGATCCGCTCCTGCGCCTCCGCCTGCAGACCCTTGAACTTCACCTTCTGGGCGATGCCGTGCAGATGCATCAGCGCCACGTCGGTGCCGATCTCGGCGAGCACGCCGAGGCCGTGGACGGCGTTCTTGTGCCCGCCCTCCCCCGGCCACGCCCGGATGACCGGGGTGAGGAGCCGGACGGTGTCGTCGTCGCCGGTGCGTCCGAGCTGCCGCAGGGCCCAGGCGTCCTTGGACGGCTTGCCGGCGTCGAGCCACTGCCGGAACAGCGCCCAACCGAACTCGGCCACCGTGCCCGGCGCGCACGCCTCCGCCAGTTCGTCCATCCCGCAGGGGGTCGGGAGGGCGAGCATCTCGACCAGGCGGCCGGCCGCCTCCCGCGGGAGGGCGCGGTCGCGGCCCCGCAGCAGCACCTGCGGGAGCGGGGCCGGATCCACCCATGTGCCGATCTTGGGCGGCTGTTCGAGGCCCGTCTCCACCGGCGGGGTGGACAGCAGCGTGCGGATCGCCTCGGCGGCCTCGTCGCCGTGCGCGTCGCGGGCCGCGGCCACCACGCCGTCGAGGCCGCGGAGGTCCTGCACGTACCGCAGGGCGATCTCGGCGTGCCGCCAGTCCCTGGGCTTCTCGCCGAGCGCCCCCGGGACGAGCAGGGGCACCGAGCCGAGCCCGTGGCGGCCGAACCACCGGCGGGCCGGGGCGAGGAGCGCGCCGCGCTTGGCGAGCCCCTCCGCCATGAACTTCGCCACGCCGCCGTCCAGGTACGGCATCAGCGGCTCGCAGCAGGTTTCCGGGAACGCCTTGGCCGTCCGGATCGCCGGGGGCAGGGCGTCGAGTTCGTAGCGGGCCGCGAGCGGCCGCATCCACACGTAGGCCCACCGGACGCCGTAGCCCTTCCAACGGGGCATGAGGGGTCGGATCAGCTCCTCCGGCCCGTACACCATCAGCTGCACGTTGCCGGAGTCATGGCCCGCGGTCGTGTAGGCCTCGACCAGCGCCTCCCAGTCGGGGTCGTCCGGCTTCTCGGTCTTCGGGTCGGAGTCGAGCCACCTCTGCCGCTCGCCGTCCTGCCACACGAGCCGCGGCTCCGGGACGGTGAGGCCCTTCAGCACGGGGCGCCGCGGGTTCAGCCACGGCGGGTCGACGAGCACGGCGGGCAGCTCTTCCGGCGCCGCGTCCGGGACGCGGGCGGACGAGGCGGCGACGCGCCGGACAGCGGCGGCGGTGTCCTCCGGCAGGCCGGGCAGCACCGCGTCGACCAGTTCGGGGTGGGCCTCGATGTGGGAGGCGAGGAGGTCGTCGGCGCCCGCGCGGGCGAGCAGCCGCAGCGCCCGCACCGGGAACCTGCGCGCGGCCTCCCCGAGGGCGGCCCGGACGTGCTTGCCGTCGAGCCGGTCGAGCAGCGCCTGGAACGCCTCGTCCGTCGGCAGGATCGCGACCGTCTCGAAGATGCGCTTGCGGTCCTCCGACTCCAGGTAGCCGCCGTCCGCCTCGGCGACCAGGAAGGGCAGGACGCCGGCGCCGACGCCGTCGGCCATGGTGGCCAGCAGCGCCCGGGTCGCCTGGCCCCAGTGCAGGCCGCGCGCCGGGTACGGCGCCGCGAGCTGCTCCGGCCTGCCCAGCGCCGACATCACCGCCCACAGCAGGTCGTGGCGGCGCGCCTGCGGGGGCGGGGCCGCGCAGCACGCGTCGACCCAGTCCTCCCGCGTCGGGACGAGGTAGGACACCAGCCAGCTCGCGCACCAGCCGGACCTGTAGGCCGCGAGCCGCTCGACCGCGTCGGCGTAGTCGGCCTCGGGCGCGACGGCCAGCAGCCCGCGGACGCGCCGTGCCTCCTGATCCGGGATCCTGAGCGCGTACTCGTCCGTGATGCGGTCGGCGCCGACCCGGGTACCGAGCCACTTGCCGCCGCCCTTCCGGGTGGCCTTCGTCCGGCTCAGCTCCACCAGCGCGCACGCAGCGAACGCGAGCCCGTGCTCACCGACCCATGCGTCGATGTACGCCCGGTACACCTTGTCCTGGTCGTGGCCGCCCACGCCCATCGCGGTGACGGCCGCGACCACCGCCGCGCCGGCCGGATCGGCCTGCCCGTCCAGGTGCCGCCGCGCCCCCTCGGTGAGCTCGGGGTCGCCGGCGCCGCCCTCCAGCAGCGCCTCGATCACCCCGCGGCTCCGCTCCACGAAGTCCTGGACGTCGCGCGCCGCCGACCCGTTCACCTTGATCTTGGAGCCGGGCGCGCCGCCGCGCCGCGCGTGCAGCGAACGCCGCCACGCGTCCGGGATCGTCAGGGCGTCCTCGTCGGGGAGCTGATCTTCCATGCCGCCCAACCGTAGAGGAGCGCGCCGACAAATCCGTAGGATCCGGTGAATGACCGACGCGGGGGACCTGCGGGCGTGGCGGCGCGGCGACGTCGTCCTCGACCTCTACGAGGTCCTAGACGTGGTCGCCAGCGGCGGGATGGGACTGGTCTACCGGGTGCGGCACCGCGGGTGGGACGCCGAGCTGGCGATGAAGGTGCCCCGCCCCGAGGTGGTGGCGACGCACGGGGGCCTGCGCGAGTTCGAGGACGAGGCGCAGACCTGGGTCGGGCTCGGCCTGCACCCGCACACGGTGAGCTGCGCGTACGTGCGCCGGCTCGGGCCGCTGCCCGGAGTGTTCGCCGAGTGGGTGGACGGCGGCAGCCTCGCGGACGCGATCCGGGCCGGCCGCCTGCGCGACCCCGACCCGCGGCGCGCGACGGGCCGGATCGTCGACGTGGCGATCCAGTTCGCGTGGGGGCTGGACCACGCGCACCGCGCCGGGCTCGTCCACCAGGACGTCAAGCCCGCCAACGTGATGCTCGCGCGGGACGGCACCGCCAAGGTGACCGACTTCGGGCTGGCGAAGGCGCGCGTCCGTGCGGGCGAGGACGGCGTGCCGCGCCCCGACGCCGATCCGCTGGTCAGCTTCGCCGGGCTGACGCCCGCGTACTGCTCGCCCGAGCAGGCGCTGGCCGCCCGGGACCGCCGGACGCCGCTGACGCGCGCGACCGACGTGTGGTCGTGGGCGCTCAGCGTCCTGTCGATGTTCACCGGGGGGCCGCCGGTCCGGTCCGGCGCGCTGGGCGGGCGGGCGTTCGAGGAGTTCGCGGCGCGGGCGCCGGGCCTGCCGCCCTCGCTGACCGCGCTGCTGCGCGCGTGCTTCCGCCCCGACCCCGCGGCCCGCCCTGACCGGATGGACGAGCTGGCCGGCGAGCTCGTCACCGTCTACGCGCAGGTCGTCGGGGCCCCCTACCCCCGGGAGCGGCCCCGCCCCGCCACGCTGCTCGCCGACGGCCTGGCGAACCAGGCGCTGTCCATGCTCGACCTCGGGTACCCCGCGGAGGCGGAGGCGCTGTGGGAGCGGGCGCTGCAGACCGATCCGCACAACCCGCACGCCGTGTTCGGCCGGGGCCTGCACCGCTGGCGCGCGGGGCGGCTGACCGACGCCGAGCTCGCCGGCGAGCTGGAGGCGGTCCGCGCGACGCACGGCGGCGACTGGATCGGCGACCACCTGCTCGGGCTCGTCCATCTGGAGCGCGGCGACCCCGCCGAGGCGGCGGCGTTCCTTGAGGCGGCGGTCCGGCGGGCGCCCGACGCCCCCGAACCCGCCGCCGCGCTGGAACGCGCCCGTCGCCTGCGCGCACCCGGGCCGCCGGTCGTCCTGGAGGGGCACGCGGGCGGCGTCGGCGCCATCGCGCTCGGCCCCGGCGCGGCGACGGCGGCGAGCGGCGGACGGGGCGACCCGTCGGCTCCCGCCTCCGGCTCCGAGGGCGGCACCGAGGGCGGCACCGTCCGGATCTGGGACCTCGCCGCCGGCCGCTGCCTGCACGCGGTGCCGGCGCATACGGGCGGTTTCGCCGGCGGGGTGAGCGCCGTCGCGCTGAGCCCCTGCGGCCGGTTCACGGCCTCGGGTGGCGGGGACGGGACCCTCCTGCTGTGGGACGTCCGGGCGGGGCGCGTCCTGCACCGGTTCGAGGACCACCCCGGCAGGGTCGCCTCGCTCGGTTTCTCCGGAGACGGCTCGCTGCTGGTGTCGGCCACCGAAGGCGGGGGCGTCCGGGTGTGGGCGACGCTGGGCGGGCGGCGCCTGCGCACGCTCCAGACCGAGCAGGATCTCGACCGCGGCCACGGCACCTCCGTCGCCGTGACGGGCGACGGAGCGCACGTCGTGAAGTGGGAGCCCACCACGATGCGGCTCCGCGTCTGGGACACCGGCACCGGGAACCTGGTCCGCACGATGCCGCTGCCGGGGGCGACCGTCGCGCTCGGCCCCGGCGGACGCGTCGCGCTGGCGGTGTCCGACAAGGAACAGCGGCTGGTGGACCCGGTGGCGGGCCTGCCGCTGCGGACGGTCCGCTTCCCCGTCGGCCGGGGCGGGCGGTTCGCGGTCAGCGGCGACGGGGCGCGCGCGCTGACGGACGGCCTCCAGCTGTGGGACCTGAACGACGGACGCTGCCTGCGCACGCTGCCGGGCGACGGTGGCTCCCTGGTCGCGCCCGTGCTGAGCGGCGACGGGCGGCACGCGCTCACCGCGGCGGGACGGGCCGTCCACGCCTGGCGGCTGGGACCCGCGGGCCCCCGCGCGCCGTGGAGCCACGCCCGGCCGCGCGCGGCGACGGAGCTCGCGCGCGAGGCGGACACCGCGGGCCTCGCGCTCGCCCGCGCACGCGGCCACACCGAACGCGGCGACTGGGCGCGGGCCGCGGCGGAGATCCGCGCCGCGCGGAACGTCCCCGGCCACGAGCGCAACCGCGAGCTGCTCGACCTGTGGCGGGCCGCCGGACGCCACGGCCGCCCCACGGCGGTGACGGGCGCCTGGGAGGTGCGGCCCCTGCCGGACACCGAGCGCCGCCTGGTGAGCGGGAGCGTGCTGAGCAGCGGCGGCGTCCTCGCGCTGCGGTTCGGCGGCTGGTCCCTCGTGTGGCTGGTGGACGTCGAGACCGGCGAGCGTCTCCACGCCCTCCAGGTCGGCGGGACGTCCCTCGAGGCCCTGGCCTTCTCCCCCGACGGGTCCCGGCTGCTGACCGGCGCGAGCGACGGGAGGGTCCGGGTGTGGGACGTCGCGTCCGGCGCCTGCGTCCACGTGCTCGGCGGGCACCGCGCCGAGGTCAGGGCGCTGGCGGTGAGCCCGGACGGGCGGCTCGCCGCGTCCGGCGACGAGCGCGGCGTGGTCCGCGTCTGGGACCTGGCCGACGGCCGGCGACGGAACGTCCTCAAGGGCCATGGCGGGATCGTCTTCACGGTCGGCTTCGGGGCCGGCGGCCGGACCCTCCTCGTGGGCGACCAGCAGCGGATCGTGACGCTGTGGGAGCTGGACGGGGAGCGCCGCCACATCCTCCCCGGCCGGACGCCCGCCGCCATGAGCGCGGACGGCCGCACCGTCGTGTCGTGCGGGCACACGGTCGGGACGCTGTGGACGGCGGACGGGACCACCGGCCAGGCCGACGGCTACGTCCCGGGCCCGTCCGAGGAGCTCGCCTCGATCGAGGTGAGCGCGGACGGCGGCGTCGCCGCCACCGTCGGCCCCGGCCACGCGCTACGGGTCTTCGACGTGCGCGCCGGGCGCCTGCTGCACCGCCTGTCGGACTCGACCACCTGCCTCGCCCCCGCCGCCGACGGCAGGTTCGCGATCTCCGGCGAGTCCGACGGGACGCTGCGCGTGTGGGACCTCCCGGCCGGCCGCTGCCTGCACTCTTTCAGCGCGCACACCGCCGCGGTCGCATGGGCCGGGCTCAGCGCCGACTCCCGTATCGCGATCACGCGAACCCGGGACCGGGGAATGCGCGTCTGGGAACTCGACTGGGATTACGCACACTGAAGGGAACGGGAACCATGCTCCTCAGCTGTTCGGGGTGGGCGTGCACGCGCCTCATCTCGGTGTCGAAGGTGCCGGGTGGCAACCCCGTCGCACTGCGGGACCCCGACGCCTACGCGGTCGAGTTCATGATCTGCGACTTCTGCGGGAGCTACTTCTGCGACCGGTGCCACGCGTCCGGCTCCCGGCTCCGCGCGCCGCGCTGCACGTCCTGCGGGGGCAGGCTCGTCCCCGGCGCGAGGCTGGAGCAGATGAGCGGCCGCGCGCGCCCGGCCGCGGCCGAGCACCACGACCAGGGCGTTCGGCACCTGGAGTCCGGCCGTCTCGACGACGCCGTCAGGGAACTGGACGAGGCCGTCCGCCTCCGGCCCGAGTACGCCGCCGCGCACCGCATGCGCGGCATCGCCCTCTCCGCGACGGGGCGGCGCGCCGAGGCCCTCGCCGCGTTCGAGCAGGCGCTCCAGCGCGATCCGTCCGACGTGGTGGCCCACTTCGAGCGGGCCGGGACGCTCCTGGCGATGGAGCGCGCCGCCGAGGCGGTCGCCGCCTACGACCAGACGATCGCCCTGCGGCCGGACTACCCCGCGCCGCAGATCAACCGGGCGATCATCCTCATGGACTCCGGCCGGGACGCCGAGGCGCTGGCCGCCGTGGACGGCGCCGTCGCCCTCCTCGCCTCCGGCCGCGCCGTCGGCGCCGGCCGCTACGACCTCGCCAGTGCCCACAGCGTCAAGGGCGCGGCGCTCGTCAAGCTCGGCCGCTACGAGGAGGCCCTGCCCGCCATCGACTACGCCATCGACAACGGCCCCGACTCCTGGAACGACCACTACAACAAGTCCTACGCCCTGGAGCGCCTGGGCCGCATGGAGGAGTCGGAGACGGCCCGCGGCATAGCCGACTCGCTCCGCAACGCCTGAGGGGGTCGGCCCGGCCGGTTCCGCAGGTGGGACGATGGGGGCCGGACCTGCCGGGGAGGGCGCGCATGGAGATCGGGGACGGGACGCTGGCCGTGGGCGCCGGGCGGCCGGAGGCGGAGAACTTCGCCCCGGCCCTGCCCGGGCCCGTGTTCGCGGCGCACTACCACCTGACCGGGGAGGCGAGCGGGCCCTACACCTACGGGCGCGACACCAACCCGACATGGACGCTGCTGGAGCGGGCGATCGGCGAGCTGGAGGGCGGCGCGGAGGTCGTCTCGTTCTCCTCGGGGATGGCGGCGGTCGCGGGCGTCCTTCTGTCGCAGGTCCGGTCCGGCGACGTCGTGGTGCTGCCCGACGACTGCTACCACACGACCCGCGCGCTGAAGGAGCGCCTGGAGTCGTACGGGGCGGTGGTCCGCATGGGGCCGACCGCGGACGACGCCCAGATCGGGCTGCTGGAGGGGGCGCGGCTGATCTGGCTCGAAACCCCGTCCAACCCCGAGCTGGACGTGTGCGACATCCGGCGGGTCGCCGAGGCCGCGCACCGGGCGGGCGCGCTCGTGGCGGTGGACAACACCCTCGCCACCCCGCTCGGGCAGCGGCCGCTGGACCTCGGGGCCGACTTCTCCGTCGCCAGCGACACCAAGTCGCTGAGCGGGCACGGGGATCTGCTGCTCGGGCATGTCGCGACCCGCGACCCGGGGCTGGCGGAAGCGGTCCGGGTCTGGCGCAGGACCGTCGGCGCGATCCCCGGGCCGATGGAGGCGTGGCTGGCGCACCGGTCGCTCGCCACGCTCCAGCTGAGGCTTGACCGGCAGGCGGCCAACGCGCTGGCCGTGGCCGAGGCGCTGCGGGGGCATCCGCACGTGTCCGGGCTCAGGTATCCGGGGTTGCCGGACGACCCGTCCCACGAGGTCGCGGCCCGGCAGATGCGCCGGTTCGGCTGCGTCGTGTCGTTCGCCCTGAGAGACGAGGCGTCCGCCGAGAGGTTCCTCGGCTCGCTGCGGCACGTCATGCAGGCCACCAGTTTCGGCAGCGTGCACAGCTCCGCGGAGCGGCGCGCCCGGTGGGGCGGCGACGCCGTGCCCGCCGGCTTCGTGCGCTTCTCGGCCGGCGTCGAGGACACCGACGACCTCGTCGCGGACGTCCTGCGGGCGCTGGCGGCGATCGGGTAGCGCGAAAACCGGGTGATCGGCGCGGGCGGCCGGCGCTAGCGTGGCCGCCCATGAGCGACGCGCGGGCACTTCTGGAAAGCGGCGACATCGCCGGACTGATCCGGCATCTGCGGTTCAACGCCGAGGCGATGGAACTGGGCGAGGTCGCGCGGCTCATGGAGGGCGCGGCGGCGCTGTCCGGCTTCGACGACATGCGCGAGGCGGCCGCGGCGATGGCCGCCCGGCAGGAGCCGCAGCAGCTCTACGACTTCGGCTACGCCTGCGTCGAGCGCGGCATCGCCTTCCTGGCGGTCCCGGCGCTGAGGCGCGCGCTGGAGATGATGCCGGACGAGCCCGTCCTGCTCATGGAGCTCGTGTCGGCGCTGGAACGCGAGAACCGGCACGCCGAGGCCGTCGCGGCCCTGGAACCGCGCGTGGACGCGTTGGACCCGTGGCCCGCCCGGTACCTGCTGGCCTACAACGCGCTGTTCTCCGGGGACCTCGACCGGGCCGCGCACGAGGCGGCGCGGCTGCCCGCGCCGGACGGGGACTGGGTCCCGGCTCGCGACCGGCTCGCGCGGATGGTCGCGCGGGCGCGGGCCGCCGGTCCGCTCGGTTCCCGGGACCTGCGAGGCTGGCACTTCGCGCTGGGCGGCGGTGTCCTCGCCACGATCTCGCCGTACGGGTTCGACGACGGCATGACGGGGCGCTACGCCTACACCTCCGACAGCTTCGCCCTGTGCAGGCGGACCCTCGACCGGCTGCGGCTGGTCCTGGACGCGGCCGGGCGGCGTCCCGCGTCGGTCGGCCTGCTGCCCGACCGGTCGAGCCGGATCCTGGGGCTGGCCGCGGCACGGCTGTTCGGGCTGCCCGCCGAGCCGTTCGCCCCGGAGCGCCCGGGGGCGCTCGTGGTCGCCTACGACCTGAACGAGACGGACGCCGACGGCCTGCGGGAGCGGACCGAAGGGCAGGTGCTGTTCGAGCACGCGTCCTGCTGGACCGACCCGCCCGTGGTGAGCGCCGACGTCACCGGGTTCCTGCACCAGGTGGCGGTGGCTCCGTGGGGCTCGCAGCTGCGGGTCACGCCCGGCGGCGAGCCGGAGACCGTGCCGCCGGACGAGCGCCCCGAAGCGGAACTGGCCGCCGAGATCGTCGCCGCCGACCCCCTGCCGGACGACGGCGACGGCGGCGCGCCGCCGGACCCCGACGAGCGGCTGGCGGGCTTCGTCCGGGCGGTCGCCGGCCACTGGCTCACCGGGCCGAGGGACATGGTGCGCTCCCCCGGCCCCGTGCCGAGCAGCCGCTTCGCCTAGGGCGCGGTCAGGGTCGTCAGGTCGGCGAGCAGCTCCGAGACGAGCACCGGGTCGACGCCGGCGAGACCGTTCCCGGCCGTGCGGGACGGGTCGCCGGGTGACGTGCCGATCCAGACCCGCTCGATCTTCTGGACGGGGTTCAGGTCGACGTAGCCCACCGCGATGCCGGGGCTCAGGTCGACCACGACGCTGACGCCGGGCGCGAGCGTGCGGGAGATCCAGTGCTCGATGCCGTTGTCCTGCGGGGCGCCGCGCCGCCACCCCGTGCGAGTGAGGCCGAGGACCCTGCCGGTGGGGACGGTCGGCCCCTCGAAGCGTTCGAGCCTGCCGCTGCTCCCCTCGCCGTCGGCGAGGGCGAGGACGGGCCGTCCCAGCTGGGGGAACGGCTGCAGGATCTCGTAGTCGGCGAACACCTGCGACCAGGCGGCCAGGGTGTCGCCCAGCAGCACGGGATGGGCGATCCGGACGTCCGCCGAAGCGGCGGGCTCGACGGTCTCGTCGTGCAGGTCGGCGAACGTCCGGTCCTCGGCGAGCCGGAACGCCCGGTCGCCGCTCAGCCAGACCAGCCGGCGGGCGAGATGCCACATCAGCGGGTGCGCGACGAGGAACGCGCCGAACTCGGCGCGCGTCCACGCGCGGCCCGTGACCATGGCCGACTCCAGCCGGGCCACCTCGGCGGAGGCGACCGCGCGGACGTCCTTCCTCAGCTCCGCGAACCGCCGGTAGGCGGCCGGGGCCAGGTCGGGGTCGTCCTTGGCGCCGGGTTTGGGCAGCGCCTTGCGGCGGGCGCCGCCCTCGTCCGACACCTGCGGCTTGAGCTGCTCGTCGAAGCCGACGACGAAGCGGCGCGGGCCGTAGTCGAGGGTGAGGGTCCCGTCGGCGTCCAGGCCGAAGTCGGGGACGAGCCGGTCGGCGAGCTGCCCGGCCGTCAGGCCGCGCCGCTCCGCGATCTGCGCCAGCTTGCGCTGCGCCTCGCCCCGCAGCCCCTTGTACCGGGACTTCTGCGCGATGCCGTTGAGGTGCGTCAGGGCGAGGTCGGTGCCGATGGCGACCAGCGCTTCGAGCCCCTGGACGGCGCTGCTGTACCCGCCGCTGCGCCCCGGCCACTCCCTGACCAGCGGCGCGAGCCGGCGGACGACCACGTCGTCGCCGAAGCGTCCGAGGGCCGACAGCACGAACCCGCTGCCCTTGGGCATGCGCGCCGCCTGCCACGCCTCGAACTGCGCCCAGACGAGCGCGGTCAGCGACTCCGGCTCGCAGACCCGGGCGGCGCCGTCCACGACGCCGGTCACGTCGAGCCGGCCGCCCGGGCTCACCGTCAGGGCGAGCAGCAGGGTGCGGGCCGCCTCGCGCGGCAGCTCCCCGCCTTCCCGCAGGACCGGGCGGGGAAGGGCGTCGGTGTCGAGCCACTTCGGCAGGGACGGCGCCCTGACCGGCGGTTCGACGGGCGCGCCGCCGGGCGGCGCCGCGGCGAGGAGCCGGGCGACCGCCTCGGCCGCCTCGTCGCCGTGGACGCGCGCGGCCCCCACGACGTCGCCCTTGATGACCCGCAGGGCCTTGACCGCGCCCCGGCGCGGCCCGACCCGCTTGCCCAGCGCGTCCGGCACGAGGTAGGGGACGGCCGCCACGCCGTGCCGGTCGAACCACGCGTGCGCGAGCTTCTGGGCCGACTTGAGCCGGTAGAGCCAGTCGGCGACCAGCCGGGCCACGTCGGCGGACAGGAACGGCAGCACGACCGGGCCCGTCCCGTACGGGTTCTGCTTGGCCAGCCGGACCGCCACGTCCCAGGCGGCGGTCTCGAAACGCGCCACGATCGGCTGGAGGGAATGGTCGAAGTCCCAGGTCACGTGCGGCTCCCACCCGGCCAGCAGCGGCCGCGCGAGATGCTCGGGCGCCTGCGCGAGGAAACCCGCCCGCGTGGGCTCGTAGCCCATGCGCCCGTCGCGGAACTTCTCGGCGGCCTCCTCCCACTCGCCGTCCTGGAAGGACCCGTAGGGACGGACCGCGGCCCAGCTCTCGCGCTCGCCGGGCGCCCAGACGACCGCGCGGTCGTCCGGCGCGGCCAGCCCGGGAACGATGATCGGCTCGTCGCCGGACGGCACGGGGGCCGGCCTGCGCGCCCACGGCGGGTCCAGCAGCGCCTTCGGCAGATCCATGGGGGTTCTCTTCTCAGGTGAGCGTCGCCAGGTCGGCGAGGATCTCGGACACGGTGACCGGGTCGAGGTCGGCGAAGGAGCCCGTGGCGCCGCCGCCGAGCCACCGCTGCTCGGGTCGGCTCGCCAGGCCGACCGCCTCCAGCGTCTGGTCGGGCAGAGAGTCCACGGCGCCGACGGCGATGCCGGGATCGAGGTCGATGACGATGTACCGGCCCCCGGGGAGCCTCCGGGAGATGAAGGGTTCGATGCCCGCGTCCTGGGGCCCGCCGCGGTCCCAGCCGCGGGAGGTCAGGCCGAGCACCTTGCCGACCGGGACGGTCAGGCCCTCGAAGCGTTCGAGCCTGCCGTTCCTCCCCTCGTCGCCGGCCAGGGCGTGGACGGGACGTCCGAGCTGCGGGAACGGCTGCAGGATCTCGTAGTCGGCGAACACCTCCGACCAGGCGGCGAGCGAGCCTTCGAGGTCGACCGGATGCGCGACCCGGACCTCCGCCGGATCGGCGAGGGTGACGGCGTCGTCGTCGACGTCGGCGAACGTGCCGTCCTCCGCGACGCGGAACGCGATCGTCCCCCGGCCGTCGGACGCGAGCCACACCAGGCGCCGGACGAGGTGCCGGACGAGCGGGTGCCCGGCCAGCAGCTCCCGGAACTCCCGCACGGGCCGGCGGCGTTGCGCGACCATGGACGCCTCCAGGCGGCGGAGCTGGTCGGCGGCGACGGCCCGCACCTCCTTCTTCAGCGTCGAGAACGCCTTGTAGGCGGCCGGGGCGAGCTCGGGGTCGTCCTTGGCGCCGGGCTTGGGCAGCGCCTTGCGGCGGGCCCCGCTCTCATCCGCCACGTACGGCTTGAGCTGCTCGTCGAAGCCGACGACGAAGCGGCGCGGGCCGTAGTCGAGGGTGAGGGTCCCGTCGGCGTCCAGGCCGAAGTCGGGCACGAGCCGGTCGGCGAGCTGCTCGGCGGTCAGCTCCAGCCCGGCGGCGACCTCCTCGATCTTCTCCCGTGCCCTGGCCTTGAGCGCCTTGAACTTCACCCGCTGCGCGACGCCGTGCAGGTGCATGAGCGCCACGTCGGTGCCGATGGCGGCGAGGATGTCCAGACCGGCGACGGCCTTGGCGTGCCCGCCGTCGCCGGGCCACGCCCGGATCACCGGGGTCAGGCGGCGGACGGTCTCGTCGTCGCCGGTCAGGCCGAGCTGCGCCAGCGCCCACCCGTCCTTCGACGGCGCGCCCTGCGCCTCCCACAGCCGGAACAGCCGCCAGCCGAACTCGGCGAGCGACTCCTCATCACATGCGCCGCGGAGCACGGGCACCCCCGCGTAGACCTCACCGGGCCGGGACATCGCGAGCATCGTCAGAACGTGCCGCGCGGCGGCGTCCGGCAGCGCCCGCTCGCGGCCGCGCAGCAGGATCTGCGGGAGCAGGCGCACGTCGGCCCAGTCGCCGACGTGCGGCGGTTTCGCCGGGAGGACGTCCAGCGGGTCGGCCGTGACCAGAGCCTCGATCGCGTCCGCCGCCCTGTCGCCGTGGACGCGGGCAGCCGTGACGACCGCCTCGGCGCCGTGCCGGGCGGCGACGAACCGCAGCGCGGCCTCGGCGGCGCGGCGCTGGGCGCCCGCCTTGCCGAGAGCGGGCGGCAGCAGGGCCGGGACGGCGCCCGTGCCGTGCCGCTGGAACCAGGTCTGCGCGGTCCTGCCCGCCTGCTTGAGCCGGACGAGCCAGTCGGCCATGAGCCGCGCGACCTCGTCGCTCAGGAACGGCAGGAGGACGGCGCCCGCGCCCGCGGGGTCGCGCCGGGCCGCGTGGACGGCCGGGTCCAGCGCGTCGAGCTCGAACCGGGCGACGACGACCCGCAACCATTCGTCCACGTACCACGGGTCGGGCGGCTCCCAGCCCGCCAGGAGCGGGCGGACGAGGTCCTCGGGCGCCTCGATGAACAGCATGGGCTGCTGGTGGGCGGGCAGCGCCCCGTTCTCGAACTTCTCCACCTGGACGGGCCATTCCATGCGTTTCGCCCATCGCCAGAGATGGTGGAGGTCCTGCGTCCAGGCGTCCCGCTCGCCGGGCTCCCAGATGATGGAGCGCGTGCCGGGCGAGGCGAGGTCCTTGACGACGATGGGCCTGGCCTTCGTCCGGGGCCGGGTCCACGGCGGGTCCGCGAGCAGCGGCGGCAGGGCGCCGGCGGGCGCCTCGGGTACCCGCACGATGGTCTTGCGAAGCGCCTCGATCGCCGCGCGCGACTCCTCCGCAAGCTCCGGCAGCATCTCCTCCACCAGCTCGGGATGGGTGAGCAGGTGCGCCCGCAGCACCTCCTCCGCCTCCGGCGTCCGCGCGGCCGGGGCGAGCAGGCGCAGTGCCCGCCGCGGATACGCTCGCGCGGCGGCGATCACCGCGGGCTGGACGTACTTGTGGCGGACCCGGTCCACGAGCGCCTGGAACGCCTCGTCCACGGGCAGCCGGGCGAGCACGTCCAGCAGGTTCCGGTACGTCTCGGTGTCGGTGTACCGGCCCTCCAGCGCCCCGGCCACGAGCGGCACCGCGCCGGACGGCCCGACGCCGTCCACGAGGGTCGCGACGACGCTCGTCCTCCGGTCGTAGTAGCCGAGCGGCAGGGCGGCCGGATCGACCTGCTCCGGCCCGCCGAGCGAGCAGAAGAGCATCCACCGGTGCTGCGAGTGGGGCGGCAGGCCGATGACCGCCGGGTCGGCGCGGACCTCGTCCACCCAGTCCTGCCTGGTCGGCACCAGGTAGGAGACGACCAGACGCTGCAGCGGCGTCCGGCGCCGGCCCGCCAGCTCCTCGACGGCCGCGGCGTACACGTCGTCGTCGGCGGCGGCCAGCAGGGCGCGCAGGTGCCGCGCCGCGCCCTCCTCCGCCCACCAGCCGCCGTGGTAGTCGGACGGCCGGGCCCACCGCGCACCGGTCCAGGTCGCCTTGCTTCCCGCCTGCTGGTAGTCGGCCGTGACGTCGCACAGCTCGGCGAAGGCGCACGCGGCGAACGGCAGGCCGTGCTCGGCGGCCCACGCATCCCGGAACGGGTCCTTCCCGCCGACTGCGAGCAGGCCGCGCTTGGACACCGCGACGGTCGCGACCACCGCCGCGCCCAGCGCGTCCGCCTCGCCCTTCAGGTGGGCGCGGCCGTGCTCGGCCAGCTCGGGAGCCGTGCCGGGCAGGGCGAGGACGTCCTCGACCTCGGCTCGGGCGGCCTCCACCAGCGCCCGCGCCCTCCCCGCCGCCGCGGCGTCGGTCCGCGCCCGCGGCCACGGCCCCGGCCGGTCCCGGCGGGGATGGGCGATCCGCCGCCACGCGTCCGGCATCTCCCAGGTGCTCTCGTCGGCCGCCACCGGCCCCGCACTCGCCATGAGCCCACACCGTAGGGGAGATCACCGACAAAGGGGATCAAGATCCGGAGCGCATGTCCTGCTCGACGGCGTCGGCGGCCTTGCGGGCGGCGACCAGGACGGGGTCCCAGACGGGTGCGAACGGCGGCGCGTAACCGAGGTCGAGTCCCGTCATCTCCTCGACCGTCATCCCGTTCCACAGCGCGATCGCCAGGCCGTCGACGCGCTTGGCGGCGTTCTCCTCGCCGACGATCTGCGCACCGAGCAGCCGGCCGGAGCGGCGCTCGGCGATCAGTTTGGTCGTCATCGCGGCGGCGCCCGGGATGTAGCCGGCCCGGGTGGTGGACTCGACGGCCACGCTCAGCGTCTCGAACCCGGCCGCGGCCGCCTCGGCCTCGTTCAGCCCGGTCCGCGCGACCTCCACCCGGCAGATCTTGGAGACGGCCGTGCCGACCACGCCGGGGAAGGTGGCGTAGCCGCCGCCGATGTTGATCCCGGCGACGCGGCCCTGCTTGTTGGCGTGCGTGCCGAGCGCGATCGCCACCGGCGCGCCCGACACCAGGTGGCGTGTCTCGACGCAGTCGCCCGCCGCCCACACCCGATCGGCGCGGGTGCGCATCCGCCGGTCGGTGACGATCCCGCCGGTCGGGCCGGTCTCGATCCCGGCGTCCTCGGCCAGCCCGGAGGCCGGCCGCACGCCGAGGCCGAGGACGACCAGGTCCGCGGGCAGCGTGTGGTCCCGCGTGCGGACCGCGGTGACGTGCCCGTCCGGGGAGGCGTCGAAGCCCTCGACCGGCTCCCCCAGGTACAGCCGCACGCCGATGCCGCGCATCGCGTCCGCGACGATCGCGCCCATGTCCGGGTCGAGGGTGCGCATCGGCTGGTCGGCGAAGTCCACGAGCGAGACCTCCAGGCCGCGCATCACCATCGCCTCGGCCATCTCCAGGCCGATGTAGCCGCCGCCCACCACGACGGCGCTGCGCGGGCTCCCCTCCTCGACGGCGCGGCGGATCGCCACGCCGTCGTCGAGGATCTGCACGCCGTGGACGCCCTTCGCGTCCACGCCGGGCAGCTCCGGGCGCGCGGGGACGGCGCCGGTCGCGATCACGAGCTGGTCGTAGGGCTCCCAGCGCTCGCCGCCGCCGTCGAGGGACCGGATCCGCACCCGGCCGCCGCCCGGGTCGATCTCCACGGCCTCGGTGCGCAGCCGCAGGTCGATGCCGCGCTCGCGGAACTCGGCGGGCGTGCGGGCGACGAGCGCGTCCAGCTCGTCCACCACGCCGCCGACGAAGTAGGGGATGCCGCACGCCGAGTAGGACGCGTGGTGCCCGCGCTCCACGGCGACGATCTCCAGCTCGTCCGGGCCGCGCAGCCGGCGGGCCTGGGACGCGGCGCTCATCCCCGCGGCGTCGCCCCCGATGACGAGCAGGCGTTCACGTGCGGCCATCCCGGTTCCTCCCGTTCGCCGGTTCCACCCGGAAGATCGACTCACCCCAGACCGTAGACCCGGCGGGCGTTGCCGTAGGCCACCAGCCCCGCGACCCGCTCGGCGTCGCGGGCCGTCCAGGCGCCGTCCTCCACTCCCCCGGCCAGGAACCCGGCGAGCCCTCGCCGGAACAGCAGCGCCCCGAGGTGGTAGAGCTCGGCCAGCCCGAACGCGTCCGAGGAGTACAGCACCTTCCCGAACGGCGCCAGTTCCAGCAGCTCGGCGATGAGCGCGGGCGAGCGGTGCCCGAGGTTGTGGGTCGCCAGGCCCGCGTCGACGTACACGTTCGGCAGCACCTGCGCCAGGTACCCGGCGTGCCGGTGGAACGGGTAGTTGTGCAGCAGCATCGCGGGGATGGGGTCCATGGCGCGCAGCAGCTCGATGAGCAGCAGCGGGTCGCCGCGGCGCAGGTCGGCGTCCGCGTCCCCGTAGCCGACGTGGAACTGGACGGGCAGCCCGGCGTCCACCGCGCACCAGACGAGGAACCGGTGCAGGACCTCGTCGCACACGCGCGGCGGGGCGCCGCTGCTCTCCGCCGCGAGCATCAGCCGCCCGGCCGCGCCGGCGACCTCCGCCTCCGACGGCCGCACGCCCGACAGCTCCAGCCCGGCCCGGTAGGCGGCGATCGACTTGGCCCCCACGGCGTCCGCGGCCTGGAGCCGGGACCGCACCTCGCCGGCGAACCGGCCCGCCTGGACGCCGTCCGCCGCCGCCCGCTCCGCGACGGACTCCAGCCGGACGATCTGGTGCGCCTCCGCCCCGGCCAGCCGGCCGAGGCCAGGCGGGTCGAGGATCACCTCCGGTGAGTAGCCGGTGTCGACGCAGAGCGCGTCGAGTCCGGCGGCGGCCAGGAACCGCCGGTTGACCTCGGCGGCGCCCAGCTCGGCCCGGCGCGCCAGGTACTCGCCGGGCTCGGCGTGGGCGTCGAGGTCCAGGATCGGCGGGCACCAGCGCCGCAGCGCGAACCCGACCTGGGTGTCGAACATGCTCACGCCGGGCGGCCCCGCGGTCTCCGCCTCGGTGAGCGTCTCCTCGAACGCCGTCCTGCCGAGGTCCTTGCCGAGGACGCCATGGCAGTGGTGGTCGACCAGCCGCAGCGACTCCAGATACTCCAGCACGGCTCCCGCATCCTCCCTGAAACACGACTGCGTTCTCTCTACGATGCCCTTACGGAGCGTGTTCACCTCCGCCGCCACCCCACCAGGAGCCAGCCACCGTGGAACCCACCTCTCAGACCGCCCTCCAGGGAAGCGACGCCGGAGAGCAGGCTCTGGACGGGCACGAGCGCGCCCGGCTCGGCGCCCGCGCGGCCGAGGCGGCGCGCAGGCTGGCCGGCGAGGGCATCGTCGCGGTCGCGCTGACGTGGGTGGACGTCAGCGGGATCACCCGCACCAAGACCGTCCCGGTGGAGCGGCTGGAGCACGCCGCGGCGTGGGGCGTCGGGATGTCCCCGGTGTTCGACGTGTTCCTGCTGGACGACTCGATCGTGTCCGGGCGCCACATCGGCGGCCCGAGCGGGGACCTGCGGCTCCACCCCGACCTGGACCGGCTCGTCGCGCTGGCCGCGCTGCCGGGCTGGGCGCACGCGCCCGCGCACCGGTACGCCCAGGACGGGTCCGTCCACCCGCTGGACGCGCGGGCCCTGCTCCGCCGCGAGGCGGACCGGCTCGCCGGGCGCGGCTTCGCGGTGAAGGCCGCGTTCGAGATCGAGTGGGCGGTGTCCGACGGCGGCGGAGAGGAGTTCTCCGCCGCCTGCAAGGGCCCCGCGTACGGGATGACGCGGATCACCGAGCTGGCCGGCTACCTGCGCGACCTCCTGGAGTCGCTCAAGGCGACGGGCGTGAGGGTCGTCCAGTTGCACCCGGAGTACGCGGTCGGGCAGTACGAGGTGTCCGTGGCCGCCGAGGACCCGGTCGGCGCGGCCGACACCGCCGTGCTCGTCCGGGAGACGATCCGGGCGGTGACGATCCGGCATGGGATGGCCGCCTCGTTCTCCCCCAAGGTCGAGGCCGACTCGGTCGGCAACGGCGCGCACGCCCACCTCAGCCTGTGGCGGGACGGCACGGCGGACGGCGCGGTGAACGCGATGGCGGGCGGCCCCGGACCGTACGGGATGACGCCGGCCGGGGAGGCGTTCGCCGCGGGCATCCTGCGCCGGCTGCCCGCGCTCCTCGCGGTCGGCGCACCGTCGGTGGCGAGCTACCTGCGGCTGGTCCCGTCGCACTGGTCGGGCGCGTTCGCGTGCTGGGGGCTGGAGAACCGCGAGGCCGCGCTGCGGTTCGTGACGGGGGCCGAGGGCGAACAGGCGACCGCCGCGAACCTGGAGGTCAAGTGCCTGGACGCCGCCGCCAACCCGTACCTGCTGCTGGCGGCGCTGCTCGCGGCCGGCCGGGACGGCCTCGGCGCCGATCTGAGGCTGCCGGAGCCGGTCGAGGTGGACCCCGCGGGCCTGGCGGAGGAGGAGCGCGCCGCGCGGGGCATCGCCCCGCTGCCGGCGTCGCTGGCCGAGTCGGTCGCGGCGTTCGAGGCCGACGCCGTCCTGCGCGAGGCGCTCGGCGAGGCCGTCACCGACACGGTGGCGGCGGTGCGGCGCGGGGAGATCGCGCTGCTGGACGGGGCGACGCCGCAGCAGGTGGCCGCCGCCACCCGCTGGCGGCACTAGCGCCGCTCCGGCGCACCGCCGCGTCCGGCCGCCCGCGACCGGGCCCCCACGAGCGGGCGGCTCGAACTGCCGGACGCGCATCCGCGGCCGGCCGCGGTTGCAGCGGGCGCAGGTGACCGCTCCTAACATTTACTGGTCGGCTGCGGGACCGGAGGCTCGGGTAATGCGCATCACTGGGTACAAGAGTCACGGGGTGGCGGCCGCCGCCGCGCTGGTCAACGCCGTGACGAGCGCCGAGGGGGACGACTCCCCGGACGCGCTGCGCCGTGTCCTGCGGGAGAACCAGTTCTTCTGGCAGGAGTTCGAGGACGCCGACGCCGCCGACCTCCGGCGCTGGGGGCGGGTCCTGCGCCCCTTCTTCGAGGCGGGCCGGCTGGAGGAGGCGACGGCGATGCTGAACCGGCTGATGCTGGAGATCCCGATGCACCCGCACCTCGCCGACCACGAGCCGCACGGCCTGCACATGCACTACGCGCCGCCGTCGTCCCGGCTGGTGGAGCGGTTCCGCGCCACCACGCTGATGAACCTCGCCGAGCTGATCGTCGAGCACGGGCTCGGCCGGACGGGCGTCTGCGCCGCCGACGGCTGCGACCGCGTGTACGCCGACACCTCGCGGGCGGGCCGGCGCCGGTTCTGCTCGGAGGCCTGCGCGAACCGCACGAACGTCGCCGCGTTCCGCGCCCGCCGGCGGGAGTGATCCGCGTCCCGCGCCGGCGGCCCGACACCTCGCCGTTTTGTGATCTTTGTCCATCCCTGTGACCTTTGCCCGCCTGCGGGAATGACAGTGCGCATGTCGCTCGTGTTCTTGCGCCGCCGATCCGGCGAGGGTGATCGCGGCGGCCGCTCGCCGCTGCGCGTGGCGACGGAGGTGCGGTCCACCGCGTACCGCATCGCCCGCCTGACGATCACCGCCACGCTGTCGTTCGTGCTGGCCCTGACGGTGCTGCCCGCCGGCGGGCCGCAGCCGCTGCTGGCGCCGCTGACCGCGCTGCTCGTCGTGCAGTTCTCCGTCTACCAGACGATCAAGGCGAGCGTCCTGCGGGTCGCCGCCGTCACCTCGGGGGTGCTGATCGCGGTGCTGGCCGCGGGCACCATCGGGTTCTCCTGGTGGACGCTCGGCCTGACGATCCTCGCGGCCCTGGTCATCGGGCACGTGCTGCGCCTCGGCGAGCATGTGCTGGAGGCGCCGATCTCCGCGATGCTGATCTTCGCACTGGGCTCGGCGAGCGAGGCGGGCGCCGCCGACCGCGTCCTGGAGACGCTGATCGGCGCCGCCACCGGGCTGGCGGCGACGCTGCTGGTGCCGACGGTGCGGGTGCGGCCCGCGGAGGAGGCCGTCCAGGACGTCACCGAGAAGCTGCGGGAGCTGATCGCCGGCATCGCCGACGGGCTGCGCGGTGAGCGCACCGAGGGCGAGGCGGCCCGCTGGCAGGCGGACGCCGAGCGGCTCGCCCGCGACCTCGGGCGCACCGACCGGGAGCTCGGCGCCGCCGAGGAGAGCGTCCGGCTCAACCCGCGGACGCGGGCGCGGCGGCTCATCGACGCCGGCGTCGCGCTGCGCAACGCCATGGAGACGCTGGAGCACTTCACGCTGTCGCTGCGCGGGCTGACCCGCTCCCTGGCCGACGACGAGCGGCTCGGCGACCGGGGCCGGCTGCTGACCGACGCCGAGTTGCGCCGCGAGCTCGGCGACGCGCTGGCCGGGATCGCCGCGAGCGTCGCCTCCTACGGCCGCCTGGCCCGCTCGGACCTGACCCGGGACGCCCGGCCGTTCCTCGCCGAGCACGAGCTGGAGGTGCGGGTGGACGTGGCCCGCGAGCGCCGCGCCCGGCTCACCCGGCGGCTGCACGAGCGGGCCGCGGCCGGCGACCTGTGGCCGCTGTACGGGGAGGTGTCCATGGACATCGACCGGCTCATCGAGAACCTGCGCGTCGAGCACCGCGCCCGCGCCCGCGAGCACTGGCGGCGCCACCGCGGCGCCTCGCGGCACCTGCCCGAGCGGCCCGTCCAGGTCGTCCAGCAGGCCGGGCAGCAGCTGCGCCGGGCGGCCGGGTCCGCGGTCGCGGCGGCCGAGCGCGGCGCAGGCGAGACCGAAACGCGCGTCAACCGGCCCGAACAGGACGAAGACCCGCCCTCGGGGGGATGAGGACGGGCCTTCGCGCGGGGTCGCGGACCCCGGTGGGACGGTCAGCGGAAGGTGGGCTCCAGGACGTCGACGCCGCGGGTGTTGTCGGCGACGTAGACGTACTTGCCGTGCCAGTACGGCTGCCAGGACGCGGCGTCCGCCGGGCGGTAGTAGGCGACCTGCCGCGGGTTCGTCGGGTCCGAGACGTCCAGGAACCGGGTGCCCTGCGAGTAGAACGACTGGGCGATCACGCCGTCGCGCACGTCGAAGTAGTGCGCCGAGCAGTCCGTGCTCTCGGGATCGCTGCCCTCCTTGCCCGCCACGCCCCACGTCGCGACGGTGTTCAGCCGGAACTTGTGCTCCGGCGTGGACCGCCAGCCCTCACCGCCGTAGGAGCCCTTCAGCGACGCGATGACGAGCAGGCCGTCGTTGGCGCAGCCGTCGTTGAACGTCTCCTCGGTGACGTACAGCAGCTTCCCGTTGCCCCACCTGCGCGGGTCGGCGGCCTGGTCGCGGGTCTGCCCGACCGCCCGGTAGCTGTTGTGCATGAAGGTGGAGTTGGTGGTGGCCTCGTCCAGGCCACCGCCCGCGTACGGGACGGGGTCGACCGCGGTGGCCTTGCGCCACTTCTTCTCCACCGGGTCGTAGTGGCGGCCGGTGGTGTGGTAGCCGCGCACGCCGCCGCGCCCCGACGCCCAGGCGACCCCGTCGGAGTCGACCTGGATGTCGTGGGTGTAGTCGGTCTTGCCGTCGTTGCGGCCCGTGTCGATGGGGTCCTTGTGGACCTTCGGCTTTGCCGGGTTGCGGACGTCGGTGACCCAGACGGGGCGCCCGCCCCAGTCCGCGGGCATCCAGCTGGCCTTCGCGGGACCGCCCGTCCACAGGTACTTGCAGTCGTTCACGCAGGTCGTCGTGTGACCCGCGGGCACCGTCACGTAGGTGAGCTGGCGCAGGCTCTCCGGCTTGGAGGCGTCCACGACGTAGATGCCCGACTCGCCGGTGGCGGTGGTGCCGCCGAACGCGCGCGGGTCCCGGGACAGGTAGATGATCTTGCGTTTGGGGTCGAAGTCGGTGTCCTCGGTCTCCCACATGCCGGGCATGTTCAGCTGCCCGACCAGTTTGGGGACGCGGGGGTCGGCGCTGACGTCGTAGGCCTTCAGCCCGAACTCGCCGGTCGCGTACATGATCGTCCGCTTGTGCCGGCCCTGGCCGTAGTCCATGAACATCAGGGAGATGGCGCCCTTGGCGTCGGAGACGCCGCCGACGCGCCGCACGCCCTTGACCGCCTCGGACTTCGTGCTCGCGGGGGCCGCGCGGTGGTAGTGCCCGGCGTGGCCGCCGGCGCCCTCGCCCGCGGTGGCGGCGGCCTGCTTGGTCTGGGTGCTCTCCGGCTCGGGCGGGCAGGCCCAGGCGCTGCCGGCCGTCAGTGCCACGGACGCCGCGACCGCGACGCCGCCCTGCAGCAGGCGTCCGGAGGGAAAGGATGTGCGGGGGAGCATCGCGCCTCCACGGAACGGATCTTCGCAAGCGCCAGTGTGACCGGCGCCGCCGACTTGATCAACAGGTCGGCGGTCACGAAATGGACTCAGCACCGTAAGGACTGGTGAGACCTGACAACGTGGTCTACCCTCCCCTGGGGTCGCCCAGCTCCCGGGAGAGGCCAGTGAAGAGCTCAGCCCGCACCGCCGCCCTGGTCGCCGGCGCCGTGGTGGTGCTCGTGGCGCCGGTCGCGGCCCTGAAGGCCTGGAGCGAGCCCGCCGACCCGCGGATCTCGGTCGGCGCCGCGGCCCCCGCGACGCTGCTGCCCGGCGACGTGCGCGACGCATCCGGCCGGATGATCGCGAACGCAGTGTGGACGGGCCTGGTCTCCTACGACCCGAAGACCGGCGCGCCCGCGAACGCCGCCGCCGCGTCGGTCACCAGCCCGGACCGGCGCGTCTGGACGGTCCGGCTCCGTCCCGGCGCGACCTTCCAGGACGGCTCGCCCGTCACGTCCCGCTCGTTCACCGGCGCCTGGACGGCCGTGCTGCGCGAGCGCTGGGCCGGGTCCCGGCTGTTCACCGAGGTCGCCCGCGTCAAGGGCGCCCGCGCGGGCGAGGACGGGGTGCCGGGCCTGAAGGTGAAGGACGACCGGACCTTCGAGGTGACGCTGGACCGCCCGCTGAACGGGTTCCCCGCCCTCCTCGGCGACCCGGCGTTCTTCCCGATGCCCGAGAGCGTCCTCGCGTCGCGCGACTGGGCGTCCTACGGCCGCACCCCGGTCGGCAACGGCCTCTTCCAGGTGAGGTCGCGGAGCGCGCGGGAGATCGTTCTGCGGCGCCGCTCGGGCGAGGGCCGGTCCGTGGTCGTCAGGGCGATGCCGGACGCGAAGCGCCAGTACGCCGCGGCCGGCGCCGGCGAGCTCGACGTCGCCACGCTGGTGCCGCCGGACCGGCACGAGTCGATGGAGGCCGACTTCGGCGACCGGCACCTCGCCGTCCCCGGCCGCGACGTCACCTACCTGGCGTTCCCGGCCCGGGTGGAGCGGCTGTCGTCCCCGACCGTCCGGACGGCGCTGTCGATGGCGATCGACCGGTCCGCCGTCACGGAGGGGCCGCTCGGCCACCAGTACTCCCCCGCCGACTCGCTCGTCGCGCCGGGCATCCGCCCCGGTCACCGCGACGGGCAGTGCCGGTTGTGCGTCCACGACTCCAAGGCGGCGGTCGCCGCGCTGGCCGACGCGGGCGGGCTGGAGGGCCCGCTGAACCTCTGGTACGAGGCGGGCCGGGGCGACGACGCGTGGGTGAAGGCCGTCGCGCACGGGCTCGGCGAGGAACTGAAGCTCGACGCCCGCCCGCATCCCGTCGCCGACCTGCGCGCGGCCGTGGACTCCCACGAGGTGGACGGCCCCTTCGTCGTCCACACCACCGCCGCCTACCCCGCGCCCGCCGCCGCGCTGGCGCCGCTCCTGGACGCCGGAACCGGTTTCGACGACGAGTACGCGTCCGGCCTGCTCACCGAGGCCGAGCGCGCGGCCACCCCGGAGGAGGGCGTGATCCCCGCGCGCCTCGCCGAGAGCGCCCTGCTGCGCGACATGCCCGCGATGCCGCTGTGGTCGCGCCACGACCACCTGGTCTGGTCCGAGCGCGCCCGCGGCGTCACCGCCGACGCCTTCACGGGCCTGCGCCTCGACCGGCTGACCGCCCGGGACTGACGCGTAGCCTGACGATCATGACGAACGTGCTGATGCTCTGCGGGAGCCTGCGCAAGGGGTCCACGAACGAGGCGGCGCTGCGCACCGCGCGGGCCGTGGCGCCGGACGGGCTGGACGCGACGCTCTACGCCGGCATGGGCGACCTGCCGCACTTCAATCCCGACGACGACCGCGAGCCGCTGCACCCGGCCGTCGCGGACCTGCGCGCGGCGATCGGCGCCGCGGACGCCCTGCTGATCTGCACCCCGGAGTACGCGGGCGCGCTGCCCGGCTCCTTCAAGAACCTGCTCGACTGGACGATCGGCGGCGGCGAGATCTACGAGAAGCCCGTCGCCTGGCTGAACGTGGCCTCCCCCGCCGCGCCCACGGGCGGCGGCGACGCGCACGCCTCGCTGCGCAAGGTGCTCGGCTACGCGGGCACCGAGATCGTCGAGGCCGCGTGCGCGCGGATCCCGGTGATCCGGCCCGACGTGGGCGAGGACGGCCTGGTCCGCACCGCGGAGCCGCGCGCCCGGCTCCGCGAGGCCGTGGAGGCGCTGCACGCCGCACTCCGCCCTTGAACTATTAGACCAGTCTACCTAGAATCGCCCCATGGCACCTCGGGGCGAGACGCGTGAACGCGTGCTGCGGACGGCGGCGGAGCTGTTCCAGCGGCAGGGTTACCACGGCACCGGGCTCAACCAGGTCCTCGCGCAGAGCGGGGCGCCGAAGGGCTCGCTGTACTTCCACTTCCCGGACGGCAAGGAGCAGCTCGCGTCGGAGTCGGTCGCGCTGTCCGGCCGCGCGGTGGGCGAGGCGCTCGCGGGGGCGCTCGTCGCCGCGCCGGACGGGCGGGCGGGGCTGGCGGCCCTCGGCGACCACTTCGCGCGCGCCCTGCTGGAGTCCGACTTCGGCAAGGGATGCCCGGTCGCGACGGTGGCGCTGGAGACGGCCGCCGAGAGCGAGACCATCCGCGCCGCCTGCGACGGCACCTACACCGAATGGCAGGGCGGGATCGCGATGGCCCTGCGCGGCTGGGGCGTGCCGGACGAGCGTGCCGATCCACTGGCCGCGCTCGTCCTGTCGTCGGTCCAGGGCGCCGTCATGCTCGCCCGCGTCCGGCGGGACGTGTCCGTCATCCACGAGGTCACCCGCCAGCTCGCCGACCTGATCTGAATCTGAAGGAGCACCGATGCGCGTTCACCATCTCGACTGCGCCCCCATGCGGGAGATCGAACCGGCCGACGGGCCGCAGAGCCCGCTGCGCCCTGCGGGGGCCGTGGGCCACGTGCTGCTGGTGGAGACCGACTCGGCCGGGCTCGTGCTCGTGGACGCCGGGATCGGACTCGGCGACATCGAGCGCCCGTCCGAGCGGCTGCTGGACGACTGGGTGGAGATGGCGGGGCCGACGCTCGACCCGTCCGCGACGGCCGTCCGGCAGGTCGAGGGGCTCGGGTACGCGGCCGCCGACGTCCGGCACGTCGTCCCCACGCACCTGCACCGCGACCACGCGGGCGGGCTGAGCGACTTCCCGGACGCGGCGGTGCACCTGTTCGAGGCGGAGCTCGCCGACGGCGGCAAGACCCCGGCGCAGCTCGCCCACGGCCCGAAGTGGGTCGCCTACGCGGGCGCCGAAGGCGAGACCTGGCACGGCTTCGAGGGCGTCCGGTCGCTGGAGGGCGTGCCCGAGGACATCCTGCTGGTGCCGCTCGGCGGCCACACGCCGGGACACGCGGGCGTGGCGGTCCGCGACGGTGCCCGCTGGCTGCTGCACGCGGGGGACGCGTACATGTACCACGGGGAGGTCGACCGCCCCGAGCCGGTCGCGCATCCGCTGATGGAGCTCGTCCAGGCGGGCGGCGAGGTCGACCGGGAGCTGCGGCTCGCGAACGTGGCGCGGCTGCGGGAGCTGGCGCGCGGCGGCGAGGTCGAGGTGTTCTGCGCCCACGACCCCTGGGAACTGGCGCGCTACCGCTGAGAGAGGCGGTGGGCCAGGGCGGTGTGGCGGCGGCCCGCGCCGGCGGTGCGGACGGCGGCGGCGAGGGCCCGGCGCGACCCGACGAGGACCACGAGCTTCTTGGCCCGGGTGATGCCGGTGTACAGGAGGTTGCGGCGCAGCATCATCCACGCGCCGGTGGTGAGCGGGATGACGACGGCCGGGTACTCGCTGCCCTGCGAGCGGTGGATCGTGATCGCGTACGCGTGGGCGAGCTCGTCCAGTTCGTCGAAGGCGTAGTCGACGCTCTCGTCCTCGTCGGTCACGACGGTCAGTGACTGCTCCTCCAGGGACACGGACGTGACGACGCCGACGGTGCCGTTGAAGACGCCGGCCTCGCCCTTGTCGTAGTTGTTGCGCAGCTGGGTGACCTTGTCGCCGACGCGGAACACGCGGCCGCCGTAGCGGCGCTCGGGACGGGCGTCGTCATGCGGGGTCAGCTTCTCCTGCAGCAGGGAGTTCAGCGTGCCGGCGCCGGCGGCGCCACGGTGCATCGGGGCGAGGACCTGGACGTCGCGGCGCGGGTCGAGGCCGAACCTGCGCGGGATGCGGTGGGCGACGACGTCCACCGTCAGCTCGGCGGCCTCGTCCTGCTCGTCGCAGGGGAACAGGAAGAAGTCGGGGTAGCCGCGGGTGTGGGGGTGGTCGCCGGAGTTGACGCGGTGCGCGTTGACGACGATGCCCGACTGCTGCGCCTGCCGGAAGATCCTGGTCAGCCGGACGCGCGGGACGACCTCGGCGCCGAGCAGGTCGGCCAGCACCTCGCCCGCGCCGACGGACGGGAGCTGGTCGACGTCCCCGACGAGCAGCAGGTGCGCGCCGCGCGGGATGGCCCTCACCAGCTTGTTGGCCAGGATCAGGTCGACCATGGAGCACTCGTCGACGACGACCAGGTCGGCGTCCAGGGGGTTGTCCTGGTCGAACTTGGGGTCGCCGCCCGGCTGGAGCTGGAGCAGCCGGTGCACGGTCGCGGCCTCGTGCCCGGTCAGCTCGGCGAGCCGCTTGGCGGCCCGGCCGGTCGGAGCCACCAAAACGATCTTGGCGTGCTTGGCGGCGGCCAGCTCCACCACCGAGCGGACGGTGAAGCTCTTGCCGCAGCCGGGGCCGCCGGTCAGCACGGCCACCTTCGACGTCAGCGCGAGCTTGACGGCGTCCTCCTGCTCGGGGGCGAGCGCCTGGCCGGTGCGCTGCTTGAGCCACGGCAGCGCCCTGTCCCAGTCGACGCCGGCGAACGCCTTGAGCCGGTCGGCGGGGGCGTCGAGCAGCTCCAGCAGCCCGCGGGCCAGGGAGCGCTCGGCCCGGTGGAACGGGACGAGGTACACCGCCGGGATCGTCGCGGCGTCCTCGCCGTCCCCGGGGATGGGCTCCCGGACGACGCCCTCCTCGCCCGCCAGCTCGTCCAGCGCCGGGACGATCAGCTCGCGCCCGACGCCGAGGATCTTCTCCGCCGCCGTGACGAGGTTGGGCTCGGGCAGGAAGCAGTGCCCGTCGTCGGCGGCCTCCGACAGCGTGTACTGCAGGCCCGCCTTGATCCGCTCGGGGCTGTCGTGCGGGATGCCGACGGCCTGCGCGATGGTGTCGGCGGTCTTGAACCCGATGCCCCACACGTCCGACGCGAGCTGGTACGGCCGCTTGCGGACGGTGTCGATCGAGGCGTCCCCGTACTGCTTGTAGACGCGGACCGCGAGGGACGTGGAGACGCCGACGCCCTGCAGGAAGACCATCACCTCCTTGATGGCCTTCTGCTCCTGCCAGGCCTCCCCGATCCGCCTGGTGCGCTTGGGGCCGAGGCCCTGGACCTCGACGAGGCGCTCGGGCTCCTCCTCGATGACGCGCAGGATGTCGGTGCCGAAGTGCACGACCATCCGGTCGGCCATCACCGGGCCGATGCCCTTGATCATGCCGGAGCCGAGGTAGCGGCGGATGCCCTGGATCGTCGCCGGCAGGACGGTCGTGTAGGAGTCGACCTCGAACTGCTTGCCGTACTTCGGATGCGAGCGCCACCGCCCGACCAGGCGCAGGCTCTCCCCCACCTGCGCGCCGAGCAGCGCGCCCACGACGGTGAGCAGGTCGGGACCGCCCTTGGCGGTCGCGACGCGCGCGACGGTGTAGCCGGTGTCCTCGTTGGCGTAGGTGATCCGTTCCAGCACCGCCTCCAGCTCCGCCGGACGCGGCGCGGCGGGGGGGTTCGGGGAGGTCGGCACGGTCACCATGATGGCCGATCGGCCCGGCGGTATCTCCAGGAAACCGGCCGCCTCACCCCAAGATCATGTTAACTTCCCTGCTCACCCCATTTCGATCATGTGGGGCCGGGCGATCTGGAGGGGGACGCGGTGGGGCAGGGGCTCAGTCGGCGGGACTTCGGCAGGCTCATGGGATCCGCGGGGCTCGGCCTCGCGGTGCCCGCGCTCGCGGGCGGCTGCGGGACGCCGTCCCAGCAGGCGGCGACGCGGGCGGGCGCGCGGACGTGGCAGGTCTCCGGGACGGCGGGCGCCGGGCTCGGCGGCTTCGACACGGCCGTGAAGTCGCTGATGCAGGCCCGGAACATCCCGTGCGGAGCACTCGCCGTCATGCGCAAGGGCAAGCTCGTGCTCGCGCGCGGCTACACCTGGAGCGACGACACCTCGCTCAAGGTCCAGCCGACGTCGCTGTTCCGGCTCGCCAGCCTCAGCAAGGCCGTCACGGCGACGGCGGTCGCCCGGCTCGTCCAGGACGGCCGGCTCAGCCTGTCGGCACGCGTGACGGACCTCCTGACACTGACGCCGCCGCCCGGCCAGTCCCCCGACCCGCGCCTCGGCCAGGTGACGGTGCGGCGGCTGCTGCAGCACCTAGGCGGCTGGGACCGCGACATCTCCGGCGACCCGACCTACCGCGACCGCGCCACGGCGAAACTGCTGGGCGTGCCGCTGCCGATCGGCCGGGAGCACATGGTGCAGTACGGGACGGGCCTGAAACTCGACCACGACCCCGGCACCACCTTCGCCTACAGCAACTACGGATACCTGCTGCTCGGCCAGATCATCGGCAAGGTCGCGGGGACGGGTTACGAGCAGTACGTCCAGCAGAACGTGCTGGGCCCCTTGGGGATCACCCGGATGCGGCCAGGTACGTCCTTGAAGGCCGACCGCGCGCCCGGGGAGGTGCCCTACTTCTCGCAGCGGACCGGACCGTCGGTGTTCGACGAGGCCGGGACGACCCTCCCGGCCCCCTACGGCACGTTCAACGTGGAGAACCGCACCCCGATGGGCGGCTGGCTCGCGTCCGCCGTCGACTACGTGCGCTTCACCCAGATCCACGACGGCGGGACGAGCGTCCTGAACTCCTCCTCGATCGCCTCGATCTTCGCCAAGCCGGAGACGGGCCTGAACTCGGGCGGGTCCTACTACGGCTTCGGCTGGTACGTGCGCGACGTGACGGGAGGCCGGAACACCTGGCACTCCGGTGCCCTCGACGGGACCAGCACGATCGTGACGCGCCGCTACGACGGCGTGACCTGGGCGCTGCTGTTCGACCAGCGCGACGACCCGTCCGGGCTCACCTACGACTACGACGACTTCAGCGCCCCGCTGCACAAGGTCGCGAACGCGGTGACGACCTGGCCGGCCACGGACCTGTTCGGCACGTACTTCTGACCGCCCGCCCGCGCTAGTACCGGCCCCGGCCGGATCCGGCGGCGGCCCGCCGGGCGGGCGTCGCGCCCGCCGCGACCTCCAGCACGCCCGTCTCGGTGACCAGCGCGGTCACGAGGCGGGCGGGAGTGACGTCGAACGCGGGGTTGAACGCGCCCACCCGGTCCGGGGCGGTCCGCGCGCCGCCCCAGGCCAGGATCTCCCCGGCGTCGCGCTCCTCGATCGGCACGCCCGCGCCGTCGGGGAGCGCGAGGTCGACCGTGCTCCACGGCGCGGCGACCACCAGCGGGATCCCGGCCTCCCGGCAGGCCAGCGCCACGCCGACCGAGCCGATCTTGTTGGCGGTGTCGCCGTTGGCGGCGATCCGGTCGGCGCCGATGACCGCGACGTCCACCAGGCCGCGCAGGACGGTGCTCGGCGCGGCCCCGTCCGCCTGCACCAGGCAGGGGATGCCGGCCTGGTCGAGCTCCCACGCGGTGAGCCGCGCGCCCTGCAGGAGGGGGCGGGTCTCGTCCGCGTAGACGAGCTCGACGCGTCCCCGGCCGTGCAGTTCCCGGACGACGCCGAGGGCCGTCCCCCAGCCGGCGGTGGCGAGCGAGCCGGCGTTGCAGTGCGTCAGGACGCGCAGGGGCCGGTCCCCGACCCGGGCGAGGATCCAGTCGGCGCCGAAGGCCCCGATGGCCCGGTTGCCGCGCACGTCCTCGTCCAGCAGGGCCTGGGCCTCGGCCGCCACCGCGTCGGCGCCCCGCGGAACGAACGGCAGGACCCGGTCCACCCCCGCGGCCAGGTTCACCGCCGTCGGGCGGGCCTCCCGGACGCGGGCGATCGCGGCGTCGCGTCCGGCGCCGTCCCAGCCCTCGCGCGCGGCCTGGCGGACCGCGATGGCGACGCCGAACGCGCCCGCCACGCCCAGCGCGGGGGCGCCCCGCACCACCAGCCGCCGGATCGCGTCCACGAGTGCGTCGACGTCCTGAACCGCGAGGAACTCCACCCGGTGGGGCAGGACGGTCTGGTCCAGCAGCCGCAGGGCGTCGCCCGTCCATTCGATGGTCGGCGCATCGATCGTCATGTCTCCATCATGCACAAAAATGCCGTGAAGCCCGCCCCTATCAGGCTTTCGGCGCTGCCGGCTCCGCCGCGTGACCTGCGACAACTTGACACAGTCGAACTTGTGTTCGAGATTTGTGCGGGAGGCGGTGAGAGGAGGGCGAGCGTGCCGGAGGCGGCCCTGCGGGATCTTGCGGCGGTGCTGGAGGACACCGGACCGGCGGCGCTCAAGGGCGCCGGAGCGGCGGCGCCGCACGCGACGGTGCCGGTGCTGCCCGCGCTGCGGACCGTGGTCCCCGGCGGCGGGCTGCGTCCAGGCTCGGTGGTCGGGCTTGACGGTCCCGGCGCCGCCTCTCTCGGCGTCGCGCTCGCCGCGGGCGTGTCCCGGCACGGCGGCGAGGACGGCGCCGGCGGCTGGTGCGCCGTCGTCGGCCTGCCCGGCTTCGGCGTGGCCGCCGCGGCGGGCATGGGCGCCGCGCCCGAGCGGCTGCTGCTCGTCGACGAGCCCGGCGACCACTGGCCGGACGTGGTCGCCGCCCTGGCCGAGGCCGTCGAGCTGGTCCTGCTGTGCCCGCCGGAGCGGCCCGGCGCCGCCGCGGTGCGCCGGCTGTCGGCGCTGGCCCGCAAGCACGGCTGCGTCCTCACGCTGACCGGCGCGTTCGCCCGCGACTGGCCCGGCACCCGGCTCCGCCTCCGCGTGGAGGACCCGGTCTGGGAGGGCCTGGCCGAGGGGCACGGCCGGCTCACCGGCCGCCGCGTCCAGGTCGTCGCCGAGGGCCGCGACGCCCCCGGTTCCGGCCGCCGCGCGGCCCTCTGGCTCCCCGCGGCCGACGGCACCGTCCGGCCGGTGGAGACCGCGCGGCCGCCGCTGGAACTCGTGCCCGGCTCCGTGGCCGCCGGCGCGCCCGTCCACCCGCGGCCGTCCGGCCCCCCGCCGCTCGTGCGGGTGCCGGCCGAGGAGGGGATCGCGTGACCAGGGTCCTCGTGGCGTGGTGCCCGGACTGGCCGGTCACCGCGGTCGGGATCGACGCGGCGGCACCGGGCGCCGTGGTCGTGCAGGGGCGGGTGGCGGCCTGCTCGGCGGCGGCGCGCGCCGAGGGGGTGCGGCGCGGGCAGCGGCTCCGCGACGCCCAGCGGCGGTGTCCCGAACTGGTGGTGCGCGAACGCGACACCGACGCGGAGGGACGGCGCTTCGAGGCGGTCGCGCAGGCCGTCGCGGAGCTGACGCCGCGCGTGGAGGTGGTGCGGCCGGGGCTCTGCGCGATCCCGGCGCGCGGCCCCGCCCGGTTCTACGGGGGCGAGGACGCGCTGCGCGTCCTGGTGCAGGACACGGTCGTCGAGGCCGGCCACGACTGCGGTTCGGGCGTCGCGGACGGGCTGTTCGCGGCCGAGCTGGCGGCGCGTGCGGGGCAGGGCGGCGTCGTGGTGCCCGAGGGCGGCGCGGCGGCGTTCCTCGCGCCGTACCCGCTGTCGGTGCTCGACCGGCCGGAGCTGGCCGACCTGCTGCGACGGCTCGGCGTCAATACCCTCGGCGCCTTCGCGGCGCTGCCGTCCGGGCACGTCGCGGGCCGGTTCGGCACGGACGGGGCGCTCGCGCACCGGCTGGCGCGGGGCGAGGAACCGCGCCCGCTCGCGCCGGTCCGCGCCGCCGCCGACCTGTCGGTGCGCGGCGGCTTCGACCCGCCCGCCGAGCAGGCGGAGCGGGTCGTGTTCGCGGCGAAGCGGCTCGCGGGCGAGCTGCACGAGGGCCTCGCGGCGGGCGGGCTGGCGTGCGTCCGGCTGGAGGTCGCGGTCGGGTTCGCCGACGGGCACGTCCTGCGGCGGCTGTGGCGGCACGACGGGCTGTCGGCGCTGGCCGTCGCCGAGCGGGTGCGGTGGCAGCTGTCGGCCCACCGGCCGGCCGGGCAGGACGGGGGCGGCGAGGACGGCTGGGGCGGCGTGACGTGGGTCGAGCTGGCGCCCGACCAGCTCGTCCCCGACCTCGGACGCCAGGAGGGGCTCTGGGGGCGCACCACCGTCACCGACCGCATCGCGCGGGCGGCCGACCGGATCCAGGCGCTGCTCGGCCACCACGGGATCGCGCGGCCCGTGCTGGTGGGCGGGCGCGGGCCGGGTGAGCGGGTCGTCCGCGTCCCGGTCGGCGACCTGGCCCCCGCCGAGCCGAGCGAGGGGCCGTGGCCCGGGAGCGTCTCCGGGCCCGCGCCGGCGGTCGTCCCGGCGGCGCCGGCTCCCGCCGAGCTGGCCGACGCGTCCGGCGCGGCGGTCGTGGTGTCGGCGCGGTGTGAGGTGTCCGCGCCGCCCGCGACGCTCTCCGTGCGCGGGCGTCCCGCCGCCGTGACCGGCTGGACCGGCCCGTGGCCGGCGGACGAGCGCTGGTGGGACCCGGCCGCCGCGCGCCGCCGCGCCCGGTTCCAGGTCACCACCGACGACGGCGCCGCCTACCTGCTCGCCGTCGAGGGCGGGCGCTGGCACGTCGAGGCGGTTTATGACTGAGCGGCCGTCCATGACCCATGGGCACCTCGGCTGATGGGATGGCACAATCCGCCGATCCCGTGGCGGGAGTTCGAGGAGCGGCTGTCGTGGCGGCCCGGCGAGCGGGCGCCCGAGCCGCCGCCGGAGCCGGCCGGCGCGCCCCGCCGCGCCGAGGCGGAGGTGCCGTGGGCGGAGCTGCACGTCCACTCCTCGTTCAGCTTCCTGGACGGTGCGAGCGACCCCGGGTCGCTGGTCGCCGAGGCGGCGCGGCTCGGCGTGCGGGCGATGGCGGTCACCGACCACGACGGGATGTACGGGGCCGTGCAGTTCGCGCAGGCCGCGCGCGAGGCCGGGATCGGCACGGTGTTCGGCGCGGAGCTGGGCCTCGGCCTGCCCGGGCCGCGGACCGGCGAGCCCGACCCCGCGGGCCGGCACCTGCTGGTCCTCGCCCGGGGCGCCCCCGGGTACGCGCGGCTCTGCTCGGCGATCACGTCCGCGCAGCTCGCGGGCGGGCGCAAGGGCCGTCCCGTGTACGACGTGGAGGCGCTGGCCGGTGCGCACGGCGGCCACTGGGCCGTCCTCACCGGCTGCCGGAAGGGCCCGGTCCCGGCCGCGCTGGAGGCGGGCGGCCCGGACGCGGCGGAACGGGAGCTGCGCGAGCTGGTCGGCGCCTACGGCCGCGAGAACGTGTTCGTCGAGCTGGTCGACCACGACCAGCCCGACGACGACCTGCGCAACGACGCCCTGTTCGAGCTGGCGCGCCGGGCCCGGGTGGACGTGGTGGCGTCCAACAACGTGCACTTCGCCGCGCCCGGCGCCGACGCGCGGCTCGCGCAGGCCATGGCCGCCGTCCGGGCCCGGCGCGGCCTGGACGACATGGTCGGCTGGCTTCCCGCGAGCGGCACCGCGCACCTGCGCGGCGGCGCGGAGATGGCGAGACGGCTGGCCCGGTTCCCCGGAGTACGCGAGCGGACGGTCGCGCTGGCGGACGAGTGCCGCTTCGACTTCGACGTGGTCGCGCCCCGGCTGCCCGACTGGCCCGTCCCCGACGGGCACGACGAGGCGAGCTGGCTGCGGCTCCTGGTGAAGGAGGGCGCGCTCCAGCGGTACGGGCCGCCCGAGCGGGAGCGGATCTCCGGCGCCTACGAGCAGATCGCCCGGGAGCTGGACGTCATCGAGCAGCTCCGCTTCCCCGGCTACTTCCTGATCGTGCACGACATCGTGGAGTTCTGCCGGAGCAGGGGGATCCTGTGCCAGGGGCGGGGGTCGGCGGCCAACTCGGCGGTCTGCTACGCGCTCGGCATCACCGGGGTCGACGCCGTCCGGCACGGCCTGCTGTTCGAGCGGTTCCTGTCGCCCGGGCGGGACGGCCCGCCCGACATCGATCTGGACATCGAGCACCGGCGCCGCGAGGAGGCCATCCAGTACGTCTACGAGAAGTACGGGCGGGAGCGGACCGCGCAGGTCGCGAACGTCATCAGCTACCGCCCGCGCATGGCCGTCCGGGACGCGGCACGCGCCCTCGGCTTCTCCCCCGGCCAGCAGGACGCGTGGTCGAAGAGCATCGACCCGCGCGACCCGGTCGGGACGGAGACCGGCATCCCGGCGCCGGTGAGGGAACTGGCGGAGCGGATGCTGGCGCTCCCCCGCCACCTCGGCATCCACTCCGGCGGCATGATCATCGCGGACCGGCCCGTCGGGGAGATCTGCCCGATCGAGTGGGCGGCGATGCCGGGCCGCAGCGTCCTGCAGTGGGACAAGGACGACTGCGCTGCGGCCGGCCTGGTCAAGTTCGACCTCCTCGGCCTCGGGATGCTCGCGGCGCTGCACGACTGCTTCGACCTGGTGGCCGAGCACCACGGGCGCCGGCACGACCTCCAGTCGATCCCCCCGGACGACCCGGAGGTCTACGACATGCTGTGCGACGCCGACACGGTCGGGGTGTTCCAGGTCGAGTCGCGGGCGCAGATGGCGACGCTGCCCCGCCTCAAGCCCCGCGAGTTCTACGACCTGGTGGTGGAGGTGGCGCTGATCAGGCCGGGGCCGATCCAGGGCGGGTCCGTGCACCCCTACCTGCGGCGCCGCAAGGGCCTGGAGCCCGCCGAGTGCCCGCACCCGCTGATGGAGCCGGCCCTGTCCCGGACGCTCGGCGTGCCGCTGTTCCAGGAGCAGATGATGCAGCTCGCCGTCGACTGCGCGGGCTTCACTCCGGCCGAGTCCGACCAGCTCCGGCAGGCGATGGGCGCCAAGCGCGCCCCCGAGCGCGTCGAGCGGCTGAGGCGGCGGCTGCTCGACGGGATGGCCGAGCGCGGCATCCCGGCCCCCATCGCGGAGAGCGTGTACGAGAAGATCCTCGGCTTCACCGGGTTCGGGTTCCCCGAGTCGCACGCGCAGAGCTTCGCCCATCTGGTGTACGCGAGCGCCTGGCTGAAGCGCCACCACCCCGCCGCGTTCACCGCGGCCCTGGTGCGCAACCAGCCGATGGGGTTCTACAGCCCGCAGAGCCTCCTCGCCGACGCCCGGCGGCACGGTGTCGTGGTCCGGGGCGTGGACATCAACGCCAGCGGCGTCCATCCCACTCTGGAGGAGCCCGTCGAGGTCGACTCCGGCCATCCCCACGCGCCCGCCGCGCCGCAGCCGGCGATACGGCTGGGGCTGTCGGGCATCCGCAACCTGGGTGACGACACCGCCGAGGCCATCGCGGAGGGACGCCCCTACACGAGCATGGAGGACCTCGCCCGCCGCGTGCCGCTGTCGGCCGGTGCCCTGGAGGCGCTCGCCACGGCGGGCGCGTTCGACCGGTTCGGCCTGTCGCGGCGCGAGGCGCTCTGGGCGGCGGGCGCGCTGGCGGGTTCCGGACCGGGGCGGATCGAGGGCGTCACACCGGGCGCGTCCGCTCCCGCCCTCCCCGCCATGACGCCGATCGAGGAGACCCTCGCCGACCTGTGGGCGACCGGCGTCTCCCACACCCATCCGGTCGCGCACGTCCGGGAGGCGCTGGACGAGCTGGGCGCGCTGCCGTCCGCGCGGCTCGCGGGGACGCCGGGCGAGACCAACGTCGTCGTCGCCGGGCTCGTCACCCACCGGCAGCGCCCGCCGACGGCCGGCGGCATCGTGTTCATGACCCTGGAGGACGAGACCGGCATCATCAACGTGGTGTGCCCGCCGCAGGTGTTCCAGCGGCACCGCGGCCTCGCCGTCGACTCGCAGGCGCTGCTGGTCAGCGGCCGCCTGGAGCGCGTGGACGGGGTCGTGAACGTGCGCGCGACCCGGCTGCGACGCCTGCCGGTCCCCGGCCGCGTCCGGGCCCGGAACTTCCACTGAGACGAGATCGGACGGCCCGCGCTAGAACCTCACCGCCTCCTCTGTCATCGTATGGAGGCGTTGGGGCCGCGTGCCGCCGTGGGGCGGTCGCCAAGACGTGGCTCCGTGGGGGCGGAAGGTGAGACTCCATGGACGCGACCTCCCTGGGTGAGCTGCGGCCGGACGACCCCAGCCGGATCGGCCCGTACCGGATCGAGGCCAGGATCGGCGAGGGTGGGATGGGCGCCGTCTACCTCGGCCGCGACGCCGACGGGCGGGCCGTGGCGGTGAAGGTGGTGCGGGCCGAACTGGCGGGCGACAAGACGTTCCTCGCGCGGTTCCACGACGAGGCCGCCAACGCCCAGCGCGTCGCGTCGTTCTGCACGGCGCAGGTCCTGGAGCACGGCGAGGACCTCGGGCTCGCCTACATGGTGACCGAGTACATCGACGGGCCGTCGCTGCTCCAGCACGTCAGCGCGAACGGGGCGCTGTCGCCGGGGATGCTGCACGGCGTCGCGGTCGGCGTTGCCGCCGCCCTCGTCGCCATCCACAGCGCGGGCCTGGTGCACCGCGACCTGAAGCCGAGCAACGTGCTGCTGTCGATCTCCGGGCCGCGCGTGATCGACTTCGGGATCGCCCGCGCGCTGGACATGGCCTCCTCCCACACCCGGACCGGGCAGGTCGTCGGCACGCCCGGCTGGATCGCGCCCGAGCAGATCACCACGCAGCAGGTCACCCCGGCCGTGGACGTGTTCGCCTGGGGCTGCCTGGTGGCGTTCGCCGCCAGCGGGCGCAACCCGTTCGGGCAGGGCTCCTTCCAGATCATGGCGGCCCGCGCCGTGCACGCCGACCCCGAGATCGGCGACCTGCCGCCGTCGCTGGCCGGGCTCGTCCAGGCGTCGCTGCGCAAGGACCCCGCGCAGCGCCCGAGCGCCCGGGACCTGCTCCTGGCGCTGGTCGGCGGATCCGGCGAGGCCGCCGTGACGACCGAGCTGGGCGAGATGTGGACCTCCCCGCCCGCGGGGACCCCGGTGGTCCCGCCCGCCGCCGACCCGTCGGCCACGTCCCAGGACGTCCCGGCGCCGGTCCCGGTCCCGCAGCCCCGGCCCGAGACGCGGACCGAGCCCCGGACCGAGCCCCGGACCGAGCCGCGGACCGAACCCGTGTACGAGCGCCGTACCGACCCGCCCACCGCGCGGGGGTTCCCGGTGCCCCCGGCCAGGGGCCGGGGCCCGTCGCGGCGCAGTGTGTTCGCCGCGTCGACCGCTGCGGGGGTGCTGGTCGCGGGGATCGTGGCGGGCGCCGTCTACTACACCGGCCGGGAGTCCGGCGGCGCGCGGAACGCGTCGGCGGGCTCGGCGGCGTTCCCGACCACGCCGATGTTCGTCCGGATCGACACCGCGCCCGGGTGGCCGACGTCGTGCAACGCCGACATCGGCGTCTACCGGCCCGGCGACGCGTCCGCGAAGACGCTGGTGGGCGGGCCGAGCTGCGACGTCCTCCCCGAGCGGTCACCGGACGGCAAGCGCGTGGCGTTCACCAGGATGGGCGACAGGAGCGCCGAGGCCTGGGTGGTGAACGCCGACGGGTCCGGCGCCCGGAAGGTGACCGGCATCGTGCGCGGCACCCGCGTGACGTGGTCGCCCGACGGCGCCCGCCTGGCCTACATGGGCGAGAGGAACGGCGTCCGGCAGATCTTCGCCGTCGCCGTGGGAGGCGGCCCGGCCACCCAGCTGACCACGGACGGCTCGCTCAAGGACGACCCGATGTGGTCGTCGACGGGCAGGCTCGTGTTCTGGAGCAAGCGCGACGCCGACGTGGAGCAGATGTACAGCATGGACGCGGACCGGCCGGGCGGCGCCTGGACGCGGCTGAGCAAGGACGGCGTGCGCGCGGTCGACCCGGAATGGTCTCCCGACGGGTCCAAGGTCGCCTTCGTGCGGGGCCCGGCCACCGGGAGCAACATCTGGATCATGAATGCCGACGGGTCCGGCGCGCACGCGCTGACGTCCGGGACCGCGCGCGACATGGACCCGGCGTGGTCGGACGGCGGCCGCTGGCTCGCCTACGTGCGCGGCGCGGTCACCGACCCGGTGATCCGGGCCGTCCGCGCGGACGGCACCGGCGACCGCGCCGTCACGCCCGAGGGCGGGGTGCTCGGCCACCCGAACTGGTCGTGAGGCCGGTCCCGGTCCCCGCGCTCAGCCGGTGATCATGTCGAGGCGGCGCAGGATGACGCCCTCGCGCAGCGCCCACGGGCAGATCTCCAGCTCCGGCAGCTCGAACAGGTCCATCGCGGCGTCGGCGACGATCGCGCCCGCGAGCAGCTGGGGGGCGCGCCGCTCGGACACGCCTGGCAGCTCGGCGCGCTCGGCGGAGGGCATCGCGGCGAGCTTGTCGGTCCAGTCGGTGA
Source organism: Actinomadura citrea (assembly GCF_013409045.1). Taxonomy (NCBI): domain Bacteria; kingdom Bacillati; phylum Actinomycetota; class Actinomycetes; order Streptosporangiales; family Thermomonosporaceae; genus Actinomadura; species Actinomadura citrea. Next base: position 5,874,355 of record NZ_JACCBT010000001.1, read on the forward strand.
GGGCCTCGCCGGCGAGGACGCGCCGCTGGTAGGGGCCGTCGGCCGTCGGGGCGGCGCCGCCGATCCGGGCGAGCTGCTTGAACGTCTTGGACGTGGCGACCGCGTGGTCGGCGGCCCCGTACCGGGCGACGTCCGCGACCCGCCGTGCGATCTCCGCGCGCACGTGCCGGCGCACGTTGCGGACCTCCTCGGCGGGCGGCGGGTCGGCGGTGAACCAGTCGCGGGTGAGGCGCCCGGCGCCGAGCGGCAGGGAGAACGCCGCGTCCGGCTCCTCGTCGATGCCGGAGGCGACCTCCAGCGAGCCGCCGCCGATGTCCACCACCAGCAGCCGTCCCGAGGACCAGCCGAACCAGCGCCGGACGGCGAGGAACGTCAGCCGTGCCTCCTCCTCGCCGGACAGCGCCCGGATGTCGATCCGCTTGTCCTCGCGGATGCGCGCCAGCACGTCCTCGCCGTTGGAGGCCTCCCGGACGGCGGAGGTGGCGAACGCGACCAGGTCCTCCACGCCCTTGTCCTCGGCGATCTGCAGCGCCTCGTCGACGAAGTCGCGCAGCAGCGTCTCGCCCTCTTCGGAGAGCCGCTCCCCGTCCAGATGGTCGGCGAGCCTGAGGTCGGCCTTGTGGGAGTACGCGGGAAGGGGCCGCGCGCCCTGATGAGCGTCCACCACCAGGAGATGCACCGTGTTCGAACCCACGTCCAGCACACCGAGTCGCATGGCCCGACGCTATCGGACCGATCCATGGCGCGGGCAGGCCCCGGCTGCGGCTAGGGTCGGCGGCATGGAGCCGGGTCAGGAGCGGCGGTGGCGCGTACCGCCAGGTCATGTGGTGGTCAAGTGCGCCGCCGCGGCGGCCGTCACGGCGCTGCTCGTGCTGTACGCCCACGACCCCCAGTTCCGGTTCCTGGCGGGCGCGGCGGCGATCGGCCTGAACGTGCTCGCGCTGCGCGACCTGATCGCCCCGGTCCGGCTCGCCGCCGACGGCGACGGCCTCACCGTCGTGACCGGCTACGCCAGGCGCCACCGCCTGCGCTGGGACGAGGTGGTCTGCATCCGGGTGGACGAGCGGCGCCGGCTCCTGCTGCACACGCGGATCCTGGAGATCGAGACCGCCGACGACCTGTACCTGCTCAGCGCGTTCGACCTGGGCGCGGACGTCCACGACGCCGCCGACGAGCTGTACCGGCTGCGCGCCCGCACCGACCGGTGACCTAGAGGGCGGGCAGGTCGTCCGGCGTGGGGAACGAGCTCTGCGCACCGGAGCGGCGGACGGCGGCCGCGCCGGCGCGGGTGGCGTAGCGGGCCGCGTCCCGCAGGGAGTCGCCGCGGGCGAGGCGCAGGCACAGCGCGGCGGTGAAGGCGTCCCCGGCGCCCGTGGTGTCGACCGCCTCCGACCGCGGGGACGGAAGGGCGGTCGTGCCCCGCCCGTCGGCGACGACGACGCCGTCGGCGCCGACCGTGACCGCGACCGAGCGGGGCCCGGACCCGGCGAGCGCCGCCGCCATCCGCCCGGGGTCGCCGTCCCCGCCGAGCAGGAAGGCGGCCTCGTGCTCGTTGACGACGAGGGGGTCGCAGAGGGCGAGCAGCTCGTCCGGCACGGGCGCGGACGGCGAGAGGTTGAGCACGACCCGGCGGCCCGCCCGGGCGGCGACGCCGGCGGCGGCCTCCACCGCGGGCAGCGGCACCTCCATCTGGAACGACACGACCGGGGCGCTCTCTATCAGCGCGCGGGCCGCCTCGACGTCGGCGGGGCCGAGCCGGGCGTTGGCGCCCGGCGAGACGATGATGCTGTTGTCGCCGTCCGGGCCGACCGTGATCAGCGCGACGCCGGTCGGGACGCCCGGCGTGGCCGCCAGGTGCGCGAGGTCCACGCCGTCGGCGGCCAGCGCGTCGCGCAGCAGGGCGCCGTGCCCGTCGTCGCCGACCCGGCCGACGATCGCGGCCCGGCCGCCGAGCCGCGCCGCGGCGACCGCCTGGTTGGCGCCCTTGCCGCCCGGGTGCGTGGCCAGGTCGGATCCGAGCACGGTCTCCCCCCGCGCGGGCCGCCGCTCCACGCCCACCACGAGGTCGGCGTTGAGCGATCCCACCACGGCGACGTCACACCTGCGCTGTCCCACCAGTAACCGACTACACGCGCGAGGGCGTTCGCGCAACCGCTAGCCCGAGCGCAGCTCCGCCAGGTCGACGACCTCGGCGAGATCCTCGACCGACGGGTAGTAGCCGCGGCCGACGGGCACGCCGTCCCGCGTCACCAGCAGCGCCGTGGCCCCCCGCACGCCGGCGAATTCCGCCCACGCCCGGTGCGCACCGGTCAGCCGCACCGCCGTCACCCGCAAGCCGCCGGGCCCCGTCCAGCTCCCCCGATCCTCCCCCATGCACGGAACGTTACGCTCGGTCGCACACAGTCACGATCTTGGGGTCTGCCGGCGGCCACCGGCCGGAGTGCCGCGTTCGTGTTGCCGCGCGGGGGCGGTTGTCCGATCATGACCCGGTGACCGACTTCTCGGACGGCGCCTCCGCCGGTCTCGACACGTCCTCGCCCAACGTGGCGCGGATGTACGACTACTGGCTCGGCGGCAAGGACAACTTCGCCGCCGACCGGGAGGCCGCCGAGCGCGTGGTGAAGATCTCCGAGGGGCGCGTCGTGCGGGGCGTCCGGCTCAACCGCGCCTTCCTCGGCGGCGCGGTGCGGGACGCCGCCGAGGCCGGCCTTCGGCAGTTCCTGGATCTCGGGTCGGGACTGCCGACGCGGGAGAACGTGCACGAGGCCGCGACGCGGGCCCGCCCGGACGCGCGGGTCGTCCAAGTCGACAACGACCCGGTCGTCTGCGCGCACGGCCGCGCCCTGCTCGCCGACGCGGGGAACGTCGGGTTCGCCGAGGCCGACCTGCGGCGGCCGGACGACGTCCTCGGCCATCCGGTCGTCGCCGGCCTGCTCGACTTCTCCGAACCGGTGGCGCTGCTCCTGGTGTCGGTGCTGCATTTCGTGGACGACGCGGAGGACCCGCACGCGCTCGTCGCCCGCTACCGGGACGCGCTGGCGCCCGGCAGCCGGCTGATCCTTTCGCACCTGGCCTCGGACGCCTTCCCCGAGCGGATGGCGGAGGCCGAGCGCGTCTACGAGGGCGCCAGCGCGCGGCTCGGCGCCCGTCCCCGCGCCCGGATCCTGGAGTTCTTCGACGGGTTCGACCTGCTGCACCCGGGGCTCACCGGGCCGCGCGAATGGCTGGACGGGGGCGTCAGAACCGACGGAGAGCGGTTCGCCGGGCTCGTCGGCGTCGGAGAGCTGCGCTGATCCTGGAGCCGGCTAGTCCGTCTCGAGCGTCGCCGGGTCGGGCCCGAACCGGATGCCCTTGTCCATCTCGCCGAGCGTCTTCAGGTCGTCCGGCGTCAGCTCGAAGCCGAAGACGTCGATGTTCTCGGCGATCCGGGACGGCGTCGCCGACTTCGGGATGACCACGTTCCCGATCTGCAGGTGCCAGCGGAGCACGACCTGCGCGGGGGTGCGGCCGTGGGCTCGGGCGATGCGGTCGAGCGCGGGGTCGTCCAGCAGCCCGTGCCCCTGCCCGAGCGGCGCCCACGCCTCGGTGCGGATGCCGTGGTCCCGGTGGAAGGCGCGCATTCCGTCCTGCTGGAAGTACGGGTGCAGCTCGATCTGGTTGACGGCGGGGACGACGTCGGCCTCGTCGATGACGCGCCGCAGCGTCGGCACGGTGAAGTTGGAGACGCCGATCGACCGGACCCGCCCGTCGTGCTTCAGCCGCTCCAGCGCCCGCCAGGTCTCCAGGTACAGGTCGCGGCCCGGCATCGGCCAGTGGATCAGGTAGAGGTCGAGGTACTCCAGGCCGAGGCGGCGCAGGCTCGCGTCGTAGGCGCGCATCGCGTCGTCGTAGCCCTGCTCGCTGTTCCAGACCTTGCTGGTGACGAACAGCTCCTCGCGCGGCAGTTCCGAGGCGCGCAGCGCGCGCCCCACGCCTTCCTCGTTGCCGTAGGCGCTGGCGGTGTCGATGCTGCGGTAGCCGTTCCGCAGGGCGATCGTCACGGCGCTCTCGGCCTCGTCGTCGCCCACCTGGAAGACCCCGAAGCCGAGTTGCGGCATCGCGGTCCCGTCGATGAGATCCACGTTCGGTACGGTCACGGTGTCCCTCCTTCCTCGACTGTGTGCCGTGCGCTCTCCTGCCCGGAGACGTGCCGCCAAACATGGCCGGGCCGCTCGCGCGCCCGGCCCGCGGGCGGGGCTAGGCGCCCCGGTTCCAGTCGCTCTGGGACCGGGCGACCTCGACGAGCGCCTCCTTGAAGACGCCGAAGCGCTCGTCGCCGAGGGCCCGCCGGTGGCGGTCCTCGATGCCGGAAAGGATCGCGCGGGCCTTGGTGATCTCGTCGCGGCCGCGCTCGGTGGGCACGACCCGCTTGGCGCGGCGGTCGCCCGGATCGGGTTCTCGGCGGACGTATCCGAGCTCCACCAGCTCGTCCACGATCGTGCCGACGATCTGCTTGTGCTGCCCCGAGCGGGCCGACAGCTCGGTCGCGCGCAGGCCCTCCGGTTCGAGGAAGGCCAGGACGGTGCCGTGGCGCGGCCGGACGCCGGGGTGCCCCTCCTCCGCGAGCCGGCGGAACAGCTCCTCCTGGAGCGCCCGCGTCAGCCGACCCGCCAGCATGCCCAGGTCGGGCTCCCCTCGCCCGGCGTCCATGCGTTCCCCCTCCGATGCACTACGGTCAAGATCCTTGACTGTCAATAACCGTGACAGTAGCGCACCGGAGGGCGGACGCGAACCGGCTCATCCGGCCGTCAGGACACGCTCCCCTCGAAGGTCCAGTCGCCCGAGCCGACCTCGAAGACGGCGCGGCCGTTCTGGACGCCGATCCACGTGGCCTCCTTCGGCGCCTTCGGCCTCGCGGATCCGCCGAGGAGCGGGTACTCCACGCGGGCCCGCGTGCTCGGCGGGACGGTGACGTCCATGCGGAGCTTCTTGCCGGTGCGGCGCCACGAGGACGCGGCGTGCCCGCGCGGCGTCTCGTAGGTCGCGGCGGCGCGGGTGACGTCCCCGACGACCGCCGGCCGGACGAGGAGCGTCGCGAACCCGATCGAGTCGTCGGTCTGGCCGAGCCCCGCGAGGCCGGCGTGGAACCATTCGTCGATCGCGCCGAGCATGAAGTGGTTCTGCGAGGCGCCCGAGGTGGGCCCGTCCCAGTTCTCGGTCAGCGAGGTCGCGCCGTGCACGACCTGGTAGCCGTAGCTGGGGTTGCCGGTCTGGGTCGCGACCGCGTGGATGACGTCGTCGCGCCCTGCGGCGGACAGCACGTGGAACACCGACGGCAGCGCGATCTCACCGACCGTCAGGTGGTAGCCCTTCGCCTCGATGCTCTTCACCAGGTGGGCGAGGACGGCGTCCCTCCTGCCCGCCGGGACGACGCCCATGTCGAGGGCGAGGGCGTCGCACGCCTGGCTGCCGGACCCGTAGGTGTCGCCGGTGGCGTACTTCGCGTCGAACGCCGAGCCGATCTCCCCCGCGAGCGTCTCGTAACGCGCGGCGTCGGCGCCCTTTCCGACGACCTTGGCGATCCGTGCGAGGGCGGTGACGGCGCGGTGGTACCCGAAGGTGGCGGTCACCCCCTTCGGGGTGCTGTCGTCGAAGGTGATCCAGTCACCGAGGCCGTAGTCGAGCAGGTGCCCCTTCGCCTTGGCGGACAGGTAGTCCACGTAGCGGACCATGTTCGGGTAGTAGGTGCGCAGCGTCGCCTCGTCGCCGTACGCGCGGTACATCTGCCAGGGCGCGAACACGATGACGTTGCCCCAGTTGGGGTCGTCCCTGAACCCGCCGGAGAACACCGTGAACTCGGGCGCGATGTCGGGGACGAGACCGTCCGCGGTCTGGGCCTCGGCTATGTCGCGGACGAGTTCGCCGTAGTAGGCGGTGACGTCGTAGTTGCGGGCGACGGCGGGGAACACCAGGTTGGCCTGCTCCAGCCAGCCGAGCTTCTCGCGGTGCGGGCAGTCGGTGAGGACGGAGTACATGTTGCTCTGCACGGCCCGGTCGATGATCTTGTGGATGTCGTTGAGGAGGCCGTGCGAGCTGGTGAACGAGCCCGCCCTGGCGTTGCCCGCGCGCAGGACGATCCCGGTGACCGTGCCGTCGTCCGGCTCCCCCGGCAGCCCTTCGAGCTGCAGGTAGCGGAAGCCGTGGTAGCAGAACCGGGGATGCCACGTCTCGGTGCCGTCGCCGGAGAGGGTGTAGGTGTCCCAGATGGGCGAGCCGGTGGTGTGCTGGCTGACGGTCCCGTCGGCGTTGAGGAGCTCGCCGGGGCGCATCGTCACCTTCGTCCCGGCCGGGCCGCTGACGCTCAGCCGCGGCCAGCCCGCGAAGTTGGTGCCGAGGTCGACGACGTGGACGCCGTCTTTCGGGCTCGTGATCTTCTTGGTGCGCAGGGTGCCGACGGGGACGATCGCCGGCGCCATGCGGGCGGCGAGCCGGGCGGTGGGCGCGGCGACGCGCACCGCGGCCGTCCAGTCCCGCCGGGTACGGCGCGCGTCGTGGTCCTCGCCGCCGTACCAGTTGGTGAACGTGGTCGCGCCGAGCGCCGTGCGCCAGGACGCGTCGGACGTCACGACCTCGCGCGACCCGTCGGTGTAGGTGATCTCCAGCTGGCCCAGGAAAGCGGGTCTGCCGTCCGACCGGGTCAGCTTCTCGTAGCGGCCGGGCGTCGGCGGCACGTGCGCCATGCCGGTGCCCAGTTCCACCTCGACCGTGTTGCCGCCCCGGTGGAGCAGGCCGGTCACGTCGTAGGTGGTGTAGACGATCCGTTCCTTGTACTTGCTGTAGGGCGGTTCGAGGACGGCGTCGCTCACGGGCCGCCCGTTCACGGTGACGTCCAGGACGCCCAGCGCCGTGGCGTAGAGGCGGGCCGCGCGGACGCGCCTGCCGATCGTGAACTCGCGCCTGAAGACGGGCAGGGCCTCGGGCTGCCGGCGCAGCGGCGGCGGCGCCTGCTGTCCCTCGACCGTGGCGGCCGTGTCGAACGCCGTGCCGTCGCTGGAGGTCTGGACGGTGAAGTCCTCCGGGAAGTTGGGGGTCCTGCCGTCGTCGGTCGTCTCGTCGGTGCGCGGGTAGAGCAGCACCCGGTCGAACCGCTGCTCCCTGCCGAGGTCGATCTGGACCCAGATGGGCGCGTCGAGGGCCTGGTCCTTGCGCTCCAGGCTCGTGTAGCCGAAGGGCGCGGCGTCGCTGGTGAGGTTGCCGTCCGTGACGGCCTTCGGCTCCCACTGGCCACCGACGGTGTAGCTCTCCGACGCGGTGACCGGCGCCTTCGCCGCCAGGTTCGGGCCGGACGCCCCGTCGAGCACCTGGACCTCGGCGAGCTGGAGCCGCGACACCTTGTAGGGCCAGCCCTCCTTGAGCGGCAGCCCCAGCCGGGTCACGTCCAGCCGGACGTACCGGGCGGTGCGGGCGGCGAACGCGACCGTCGCGGGCGCGGGCTCCGGGTCGGCCGACCACACCGCGTTCCCGATCCACCCGGCCGTCCAGTCGGCGGGGGCGAGGAGGCCCATCTCGAAGTGGGACGGCTCGCTCCACGCGGACGCGCGGCCCTGCCCGTCCCACACCCGGACCTGCCATGAGGCCCGCTGCCGGGATTTCAGCGCGCGTCCCGCGTACACGGTCGAGACGGCACCCCCGGCGACCTTGCCCGAGTCCCACAGGTCGGGGCGGGCGAGGCGGGCGTCCGCGCTCGCCACCCGCACCTGGTAGGCCGTCTGGACGGCGTCGCGCGGCCCGGCGGCGAAACGCCAGCCGAGCGTCGGCGCCGTGTCGTCGATGCCGAGCGGCGACGGCAGATGGTCGACCCGCAGGTCGATGGGGCGCAGCGCCCAGTGCGGGGCGGCCGCGGGCGCCGCGAGGGCGGGCGCCGCGACCGCGCCGCTCGCCGTGACCGCCGCGGCGGCGACACCGCCGGCCTGGACGAACCTTCTGCGCGACAACTCGTTCATGCTGGGCTCCTCAGGGGTGGGTGGAGCGGAGGGTGAAGTGAGCGGGAGGGACGGGGGCGGCAGGAGAGGTGGCGGTCATGCGCGGTCGCTCTGCAGGCGGTGCGAGCCGCGCAGGCCCTCGATGTACACGTACTCGCCGTCGGTGTGGACGCCCTTGGCGTGTGCGCGGGTGCCGTCCCAGACGAGGCGTCCGTCGACGCGGACCTCTATCCGGGCGCCGAACGTCGGCACGCCGGCGCGGCCGACGGTGGTTCCCGGAGCCTTCAGGTGCGCGGTGTACGTCCCGCCGGCGACCTTCCAGGAGGCGTCGACCGCGCCGACCGGCGTGGTGATGCGGCCTTGCGCGAACGTGAGGTCGGCCGGGTGCGGGACGAAGTCGAACGACCGTCCGCCCGTGCCGGTGGGGTTCAGGCCGAGCACGGAGAACGTGAGAGCCGGTGTCGGGCCCGTCGCCCAGGCGTGCGCGAGGCTGACGTAGGAACTGCAGAAGACGCACCCGTCCCCCGGGTTGCGGAACGACTCCCAGAAGGTGCTGCCGGTCCCCTCCGGGTGGTTCAGCATGTAGCCCCACTGGCGCCGGATGATGTCCATGCCGGCCTGGTCGGCGGCCTGGCCGCCGGCGGCGAAGTGGGCGTTCACCTCCATGGATCCGGAGAAGACACCGGGGTTGCCCTTGTTCTCGGGGGCGGTCGAGGTGATCTCGTTCCAGTTGCCCTTGAGGGACTCGCTGATGCGGCGCGCCTGCCGCCGGTCCGCAAGGCCGTACCAGACGGCGAGGGAGTTGTCCGCCTGCGGGTGGATCGTCGAGTTCGGATAGAACTTGTACGCGCCGACTGCCTCGTCCCAGAAGTTCGCGTTGATGGCGGTGCGGAGCGCGGCGGCCCGCTCGGCGTAGGACGCGGCCAGGGAGTCGTCGCCCTGCGCCTTGGCGAGCTGCGAGCCGGTGTCGAGGACGCGCCACATCAGCACGTTCGCGATGAGGTTCTCGCCCTTGGCCAGGATCCGGACGGAGTCGGACGTCCCGGTGATGGACACCAGGCCCTTGTCGTCCATCTTCCGGGTGATGAAGTCGACGCCCTTCCGGTACCGGTCCCAGACGCCGGACACCCAGCCCGTGTCGCCGGTGTAGCGGTAGTAGTCCCAGCTCGCGGCGAGCGTCCACAGGTGGTAGGTGTCCGAGCCCCACTTGTCCAGCTCGGGCCCGGCGTAGGGCAGCTCGCCGGTGTCGCGCTGGTGCTGGTAGACGACGGTGAGCGCGTTGCGGGCGGACTCGGTGTCGTTGAACGCCGCGTAGGCGCTCGGGATCTCGATGCCGAGGTCGCCGGGCCAGACCGTCCGGTCGCGCTTGGCGCCGTCCACGAGGATGGTGTCGCCGACGCCGATGTCGCCGGTGCTGTCCCACAGCGCCGCCGGGGGCCCCCAGACCCGGCCCGTCTTCGGGGAGATCGTGTTGAGCTGGACGGTGTAGGCGCCCGCGTACCAGATGCGGTTGAGCAGCTCGTCGCTCGAATAGAAGTAGTTCGCGTACTTCGACGGGTCCTTCATCGTCGGCGCGGGCGTGAAGTACAGCGACACCTTGTCCAGGTCGACCCGGCCGCCGGAGGACAGGAAGATCGTCAGGTAGCGGAAGCCGCCCCGGAGCAGTTCGGGGGGCGTGGTGTAGGACGTGGCGCCGTCGACGTCCACTGAGACGGCGCCGTCGCGGCTGCGGGGGCCTCCGGTCGAGGCGTCACTCGTCGTGTCCGCGTAGGTGGACGACTCGGAGAACGCGACGCCGACCTTCTGCGGGCCGTCCGACCCTGCGAAGTGCAGCGTGGTGAGTCCGCCGACCTCCTTGCCGAAGTCGAGCGTGACGGACGATCCGGCCCCGGCCAGGGTGGTCGTGCCGCCCTTCAGGACGGCGCCCGGGTCCGCCACGGTGCCGCTGGACCTGAAGACCGACACCGGGTGGAGCGTCCGTGACGAAGGGGAGAAGTTGTAGCGCTGCCACGGGGCCGCGTCGCGGCCCGGCTCGGCGTAGGCGGTGCCGAGCGGGGCCGCCTGGGCGGCGGTGAGGGCGGACAGCCCGAGAGCGACGGCGACTACGCCGCGGCGGCGCCTGGATACGCTGGTGTGCATGGGTTCCTCGCGATTCCGGTCTTGACGGGACAGGGGATGAGGGGTCCACCGTGCGGGAGGGCGGGCCAACGCCCTCCCGCACGTCCGGGGTTCAGCGGGCGGGGACCACCGCCTCGCCGTAGGGGACGAGCCGGACCGGCCCGATCAGCCCGTACCTCTGGCGGGACGCGCCGCCGTACACGCCGGGATCGGAGACGCGGAGCCGGTTGTTCAGCGTCGTGGCGACCTCGACCTCGATCGTGTTGGCGCCGCGGCGCAGCCAGGGGCCGATGTCCACGACCGGGACGATCACGCTGACCGGGAGCCGGTGGCCGTTGACGGTCACGCGGCAGGTGTCGAGGACCTCGCCGAGCTCCAGCACCGCGCCACCGCCCGTCCAGTCCACGGTCGTGCTGTAGGTGCCGATGCCGGAGACGTCCGCGAGTTCGGGGATGTCCGGCCACGGCTTGAGCCCGTCGAGCTCCAGGTCGTGCCGCTTCACGCCGTCCGGCGTCATGTCCTCCACCTGGAGCCGCCAGGAGGTGAGGGTCCGCGCCTCGGGCACGGGGCCGATCATCGTCCGCACGGTGCGGCCGCCGGGCAGCGTGGTGGAGTAGGCGCCGGCGGCCCCCGCGCGGGCGACCAGGCGCTGCCGGTCGACGCGGAGCTCGGCCTGCGAGGCGGTGGCGGACGGGGCCTCCCCGCCGCGCGCCAGAATGATCACGGTGGCCTCGGCGGGCTGCAGCGCCACCCGCAGCGTGATCGTCTCGCCCTCCTCGCGGTAGACGGCGACCCGCTCGGTCTCGCCCGTCCACAGGTCCAGCCGGTACGGGACGGCCTCGCGGTCGGACCGGGTGAAGGTGACCTCGTGGTCGATCGCGGCGACCGGCGGCTTGACCGTCTCGGCGTGCTTGCCGTTGCAGAGGTAGAAGTAGTCGGCGCGGCCGTCCCGCCGGTGGGCGGTGAGGAGCGTGGACGCCTCCGCGTAGGCGACCGTCGGGCGCAGGCCGAGGTCGGCCAGCGCCCCGGGCACGTCGGCCTCGGCGGCCACGACGCGGACGCGCGGCTGGGCGAACACCTGCGCGAGGACGGCGCGCAGCTGCTCGTTCTCGCCGTCGCGCGCCAGGCCGGGGACGGTCGCGGCCGACCAGTCGCCGAGGAACACCAGCGGCAGGCCCGCCTTCGTCAGCTTCAGCATGGTGCGGGCGGTGCCGAGCGGCAGCGTGCACTCGTTGCCACCGAAACGGTCGCCCTCGACGAACACGACCTTGTAGGCGGGACCGCCGGGGGCGAGCCGCCCGCCGGACACGGTCGCGGACGGCAGGTCGAGCAGCGGCGCGCTGATGAGCTGGTGCGTCCAGCCCAGCGGGACGCCGCTCTTGGTGAACCACCCGGCGCCGATACCGGTCTTGGTGTAGCCCTTCTGGCGGAACACGGCCACGTCGATGCGGCTCGTGCCGGCCTGCATGGCCAGGTGGACGCGCGCCAGGTAGCCGGCCACGTCGGGGGCGTGCCGCCAGGTCGGCTGGCGCGGCCCCCACGACTCGGAGAACCCGACGCCGCCGTTGTATGGGGTGAAGGCCGCGAATCCCGGCCACGCCGCCCCCGGCGCGGTGGCGTAGGAGAAGCCGTGCAGGACGGTCTGGTTGAGCCCGGCCGCATAGGCTCCGCCCATGGTGCGGAGGAACTTGCCCCAGGTGGTGTTGTAAGCGCCGCCCTGGTAGGCCCCCGCCTCGCAGGAGAGGACCTTCCGTCCCCCCATGTCGCGGCCTCCGGCGAGAGCGCGGTAGTCGTCCAGGTTCTTGAACCCGAGCGACTCGCCCTCCGGGACGTCCAGGATCGCGGCGGTGTGGATGGCGTCGGTCTCCAGCCCGTACGGCTGCGCGCGGTACTCCAGCCCGATCGAGTGCGCCCACTTCGCGATCGCCTCGAAGTGGAACTCGTTGAACAGGTCGGAGACCGTCTGCCAGAAGTCGTGGCGGACGTGGGCGGTGGTCGCCGCGTCGTAGGCGAACTTGGTGTTCTCCTTGAGGCGGACGATCACCGGCAGGTACGGCATGAGGTCGTAGCCGCGGCGGCGCCGGAACTCGGCGGGCAGGTCGGGCGTCCAGTTGAGCGCAGCCGTCTCCAGCTCGATCGAGTCCTCGAACAGCGTCGCGCCCGCCCGCCTGATCAGCTTGCGGATGTCGCGGGTGAGCAGGCGCGCTTCCCAGAACGCGGTGACGGCGCGGGTCCCGGCGCGGCTGAAGTGGTCGACGACGCAGCTGTCCGGGGAGGAGTGCGGGCCGGACTCCGGCCGCTGCCCGCTGCCGCGCCGCCAGTAGGAGAACAGCAGCCAGTCGCCGCCCTCCGGGGCCGTCCAGGTGATCCGCTCCCCCGTGACCCTCGAGGTCAGGTCGGTGAACGACGCGGGGTCTAGGCCGGTCTCCTTGCGGGTGTTGTTCGCGGCGGCGGTCCGCAAGGCGTGGACGGCGACGAGGTGCCGCCTCGTCACGCCGCCCTCGGGCGCGGTGACCGGCTCGGGGACCGGGCCGTCATGGGTGGCGCCGCCCGCGACGGGCACCGTCCCGTACGCCAGTTCCTGGACGGCCGCCTCGTCGTCCGGCGTGATCGTCGGAACGGCGGCGGGCCAGGCAGGGCCGATCGTCAGGTCGACGGTCACGCCGCGCCGCCCCGCCTGGTCGAGCGCGGCCTCCACGCCGGCGTTCCAGGCCGGGGTGCCCCAGCCGTGGCCCGCCGGGTCCAGGACGGACTTGTCGCGGATGCTGTGGTGCACCGCGACGATCTCCGCGCCGCCGAACCCGGCGTCCGCGATCTGGTCGATCTCGCGCCGGATCTCCGCCGGGTCGACCAGGCCGTCCGGCCACCACCAGCGGAACCGGGGCCGCACCGCCGCGCCGGGGCGGGCGAACCCGCCCGCCGCCGGCCCCGCAGGGAGGCCGGGCGCGGCCTCGGCGGCCGCCTCGCCCCCGAGGACCGGGCCCGCGCCCGCCACGACGGCGGCCGCGGCGCCGATCTGGAGTGCGCGCCTGCGGGTGAACCCCTGCCCCGTGCGTTCGTCGTTCACTGTCTTCTCCTGGTCACTGTGATGCGGCCGGAGCCGACCGGGCCGATGGTGAGGAGGCGGCCGGTGGCGTCCCGGCCTGTGGCGCGGGGGGCGCGGGCCTGGGGTCCGGTGACGCGGAACGCGCGGGGGTCGTCGTCGCCGAGCTCCACGACCACGCGGGCGACCGTGCCGGGCGGCACGTCCACGTCCAGGCGGTACCGCTCGCCGCGGTCGAGCGCGACGGAGACCGGGCCGCGGATCGTCGGGACCCGCCCGGAGATCCGGCTCAGATTGCCGGGACGCGGCCGGACCTCGATCTCGGCGGCTCCCGGCGCGGTGATCCGCACACCGAGGACATGGCGCGGGATGACGTTCGCGGGCGCCGAGCCCCAGGCGTGCGAGAACGTCATGTTGGGCTTGAGGGACGGGTCCCACGCCTCCGCCACGATGGTCGCGCCCAGGTCGTCCAGCATGTGCAGCCACGAGCTCATGCCGGTGGCCGTCATCAGCGCGATCGCCGCCTTGGCCTGGCCGGTGGCGAACAGGGCGTCCAGAAGGAACTGCGCGCCGTAGACGCTGACCTTCATGCCGCCGTCCGCGAGGGTTTCGCCGAGTGCGCGGACGACGGAATCGGGAACCGTGCCGGGCCCCGCTACGCCGAGCGCGACCGGGAACACGGTGGCGTGCTGCGCGCTGTGGGTGGTGCCCACTCCGTCGAAGAACCGCCCGTTGGACGCGTCGAGCAGCTTCTCCCTCATCGCCTTGGCCAGCGTGTCGGCGCGCCCCTGCCAGCTCGTGGCGTCGGCGGTCTTGCCGAGAGCGTTCGCGATGCCGGCCATGGCGGTGAACGCCGCGTACTGGCAGGCGTTCACGACCGTGTTCACGTCGGTGAACACGTACCCGTCACGATTGGACGAGGGCCAGTCGACCAGATCCTGGGTCGGCGAGCCGGGGTTCTTGTGGACGAGCCCGTCGTCGCCGAGGTGCGACGTCAGGTGCTTGGCCGCGAGGATCGCGTAGTCCGCGGCGAGCTGCTCCGGGTCACCGGTGTGCAGGTAGTCCTGCCAGGCGCACATGACGTTCATCAGCCGGTACTCGGTCGGCCAGGTGGGGTTGCGGGCAAGGTGGGCGTCGGACGCGCGGGCCAGCGCGAACGAGCGCTGCACCGCGTACTCGGACGCCTGGTTGATGAGCGCGTCGCCCTCGTAGGGGCCGCGTTCGCGTGTCGGCGTGTCGGTGTAGAGGTCGCCGCGCGTCGCCTCGATGGAGTACCGGCACAGCTCGTACACGCGGTCGAGGTCGGGGCTGGAGCTGGAGAACGACGCGTCGGAGTCGCGCCAGGCGGCCCGCCAGGCGCGTCCGGTGACGGCCTGCGACAGGTCGAGGGCGTCGTCGCAGATGAGCTGCGCGTAGCGAAACCCTCGGTAGCCCCAGTGCTCGATGGTCTGGAGGCCGTCGCGGAGCGTCCAGACCTCCTTGTAGGTGACGCCGGCGCGCAGCGCGTGCTTGACGGTCCCGTCGGCGTTCAGCTCCTCGCCGAGCCGGACCTCGACGGTCTGCCCGGCCCTGCCCCGCACGGACAGGCGCAGACCGCCCGCGATCTCCCGTCCGAGATCGACGAGCCAGGTGCCCGAGGAGACCTTCCGCACGGACGCGGGTCCGGTGTCGTGCAGCCCGACCGGTTCGACGAGCGCGGGCTCCAGTCCGTCGATGGCCGCCTTCACCGCCGCCGGTTCCCAGCCGGAGTCGTCGAAGCCGGGCCCCGTCCAGCCGGCCGGCTCCTGCCGCATGTCCCAGTACTCCTGGGGACCCACGTAGAAGCCTGAGCCGATCGTCCCGCCGTCGCGCAGCAGCCCGGCCTGGCGGCGCGCCTTCCACGCCGGGCCGCTGCCGACGGTGGTGGACGTCCCGTCGGCGTAGGTGACGACGAGCTCGGCGAGAAAGCGCTTGTCCTCGGTGGTGTACGCCAGGGCGGCGAGCGCGTTGCGCCGGCCCGGTTCCAGCGCCTCGGTCAGGTCGAAGGAGTGGTACTTCGGCGCCCCCGCCCCGCCTCGCATGGAGGCGAAGCCTGCCACCTCGCCGTTCACCCAGATCTTGGCCGGATACTGGCGGATGGCCGCCGGGGACTGGGCGGCGACATGGAGCACGGCGGCCGCGATCGGCTTGCGTTCCGGGACGAACTCGGTGCGCAGCAACGCCCAGTCGTCGTCGGGCGACCCGGCCGAGGACAGCGTCGACTGCCCCTTGGCGAGGGTCAGGGCGCCGCCGGCGACCGTGCCGGCGCCGAAGGTGCCGCGCCCGTCGGCGAAGTCCTCGTCGAGGATCGTTTCGCCGTCCGGGCCGGTGAAGGTGACGCGGTCCCACACGTTGGCCTCGGTGGAGCCGTTGCGCATCCCGACCGTGCCCGTCCGGTGCGTGGCGTCGGTGGCGGTGTCGACCTCGGCTCCGTCGACGGACGTCCGGAAGGTGGAGCCCGTCATCTCGACCGCCACGTCGTACCAGCGGCCCGTCTCGATGGGGATCGGGAGCCGCTTCTCCTCCAGAACCTGGTAGGCGCCGTTCACGCAGACGTGCTTCTTCAGGACGCCCGGAGATCCGGCGCGGAGCTGCCACAGGTAGTTGGCGCTCGACCCGGACGCCCGGAACCAGAGGCTCGCCGCGACCGAGGTGATCTGCAGCCGGGCCCTGAGCACGCCGTCGCCGGGTGCCCGCGCGGCCGTCGTCCAGATCGGCTCGGCGGACCACTCGCCGACGCCCGTGGCCAGCAGGGCGGGCTCGGACCAGCGGGACGCCCTGTGCCCGTCGAACGTCCGGACCCGCCACCAGTACGCCGTCCGCGGCGACAGCGCCGGGCCGCCGTAGGGCACGGCGACGGACGCCGCCGACGCGGCCTTCCCGCTGTCCCACGCGTGCGGGCCGTGCTCCAGGCGGGCCGGCGTGGTGGCGAACTGCACCTGGTAGTGCGTCTGCCTCGTCCCCGGGCCCAGGTCGGCGACCTGCCAGCTGAGCCTCGGCCGGGCCGTGACGCCGAGGCCGTCCGGCATCAGGGAGGTCAGCAGCCCGGACGGCGTCCGGGCCGCCGGCGACGACGCCGACGCGGCGCCGCCGGCGGACCCGAGGACGACCGTGCCCGCCACTCCGGCCACCGAAGCCCCGAGGAAGCCCCGCCGGCTCATCCCGCTCATTCGTTCGGTCATCGCCCGGCTCCTCAGCGGTGCTCGGAACGGAAGGTGAGGTGCCCGGAGCCGGCCTCGAAGACGGCGTAGCCGCCCTTCATGCCGGTGAAGCGGGCGCCGCCCGGTCCGGAGACGCGCACGTCACCGGCCGAACGCGCGGGGACGTGGATCTCGGCGCGGACGTTGACCGGGACGTCCGTGTCGAGCGAGAAGCCGTGCCCGTCCCGCTTCCAGGTGACACCGACGTCTCCGCGCTGCAGCGGGACGGTCCCGGACGCGCGGTCCAGCCCGGTCAGCGGCGGCCTGATCCGGACGGCCGCCGAGGCGGGGGCGGTCACCGAGACGCCGAGCAGGGTCCGCTGCACCTCGACCAGCGACGTCGCGCCCCACGGGTGGGAGAAGCTCTGCCCGGTCTCGGGGGCGTCCCACGACTCCCAGGTGAACGTGCCGCCGCGCGCGAGGATGTTGCCCCAGCCCGGCCCCTCCTCGTCGGTGAGGCGGGTGACGACGTCCGCGGGACGCCCGCCGAGCGCCTCCAGGAGCCGGTGCGCGGTCATCGGCCCCATCTGCATGCCGAGCCCGGCGATGTAGGACTCGACCTCGTCCCGGCCGCCCGCGGGGGCGACGCCGTAGGCGAGCGCGTAGGCGTTGGCGATCTGCGAGGCGTGCGCGCTCTGGGCGCCGTCGCTCGTCAGGCCGTCGACGTAGACGCCGTCCGGGCGCCGGAGCCTGGCGTTGATGTTGCCGGTGAGCGTCCCGGCGTCCTTGCGCAGCGCCTCGGCGTCCCCGGTCCTGCCGAGCGCCTCGGCGGCGCGGGCGGTGGCGTTCAGGACGTCCACGCCGAGCACGTTGACGACCGTGCGGGCGGCCGTGTCCATGTCGTGCCCGTAGCGCATGGTCGCGGGCCAGTCGATGATGCCGTACCTGTACTGCCCGGAGCCCCCTTCGAGGTTGGTGACCAGGCCCGTCCCCCCGGCGATGTAGCGGCGGACGTAGCCGGCGACCGCGCTCATCGCGGGGTACGCCTCCGCCAGGGTGGACGAGTCGCCGGACTGCTCGTAGTAGTCCCAGATCCAGCCGGGGAACATCTCGGTGTAGTCGGGGATGTCGCGCTTGCCGTCGCCGTTCGGGTAGACGGCGTTGAGGCGCCCGTCGGGCCAGTACCGCGCCTGCGAGGCGATGAACTCGCGGATCGCCTGCCGGGTCAGCCGACGCTCCCCGTAGGCGCCCATCATGGCCAGCGAGGTGTCGGCGGAGTCGCCGAGGAACTGCCCCTTCTCACGGGTCGGCGTGTCGAGGAACTGGGACTGCGACCCGTACAGCGCCGACCGCGCCATCAGGTCGTAGGCGGCGTTCACTCCCGCGTTGGACGTGCGGAGGCGGCTGTTGCGGGTCACCTCGTTGTGCTGGAGGACGGCGGAGACGTCGTCCGCCCCGGCCCCGGAGTCCGGTGCGATCTCCAGGTAGCGGAAGCCGACATAGGTGAGGGGCCGGAAGGTCTGGTCGCCGTCGCGCTGGGTGTAGCCGTAGCTGAGGTCGGTGTCCTGGTTGTCGTCCTTGGAGCGGGAGACCGTCCCGTCGTCGTTGAGGACGTAGGAGGCGTGCAGGTCGACGTGCCGTCCGGCGACGCCGTTCCGGAACCGCACCACCGGCACGGCCGGGATCACCTTCCCGAAGTCGGCGACCAGCGCGCCCGAGCCCAGCCGCGTGACCTTCACCGGCCGGACGGTCCGGTACGACAGGTCGGTCTCCTGTCCGCGCAGGTGCTGGAACCCGGACGCGGGATGGACCCCGACGACCTGGGGGTCCTGCCAGGCGGACGCGTCGTGGCCCGGCTCGTCCCACCCGAGCGGGACGGCGGTGCCGTCGATGTCCTCGACGTAGTCGCCGGCGTCTCCGTTGCGCTTCGGCGCCTTCTTCCAGGGGGCGCGCGTCACCTTCCACGTCCCGTCGGTGACGACGACCTGGCGCGTCCCGTCGGCGTGGTCGATGACCAGCCTGACGAGCAGGCCGGGCTCGCCCTTCGGGCGTCCCTGCCCCGACCCGTACCAGTGGTAGAGCGCGCCGATCGTGGCGGGCCGCCCGGCCTTCACCTTCGAGGTGACGTCGACGGTCTTGTAGAAGCCGTCGTCGGCGTACTCGAAGGCGGGGCCGCGGTCGACGGCCTCGCCGTTCAGGTGCAGCTCGTACTGCTGACCGGCCGCGATGTGCACGCGGGCCCGCACGACCTTCGACGCGCCGACCGTGAAGTCCTTGCGAGCGAGGGTGTAGTCGTCGGCCTCCGCGGTGGTGCGCCGGATCCAGGTGGCCTGCCAGTCCCGGTCGGCGAGCCCGGTGTCGAACGCGGCGGGCCGCGCCCACGGAGAGCGCTTTCCGGAGCCGTCCCAGGTCCGGACCGTCCACGTGTAGGACGTCTCCGGCGCGAGCGTCGGCCCGGCGTACCTCACGTACTCCTGGCTCCCCGACCGGACCCGCCCGCTGTCCCAGACCGCCTTGCCGGACGGCCCCCGCACGGTGATCTCGTAGGCGCTCTGCACCTCCCCGGGGTCGCGGTCACGGGGCGTCCACCCGAACAGCGGCGCCCCCTCCACACTCAGCGGGCGGGCCTGGTCTCCCACGGTCAGCCCCGCCGGGGCCTGCGGCGCGTGCCCTGCCTTCAACGCGGCCTGCGCGGTCCCCGGCAGCCCGGTGACGACCGCCGCCGTCACGGCGGCGACGGCGACGGCGACGACACGGCGATCGGCGGAACCCGTCACATCACGGCGAATCACGAGAAGCAACCTCCAGTTCGTTGCTGCGGCTTGCAGAACCCGCCGGACGGGGCCGGGGCGGACCGCGCCCGCCTTAAGCGTCGTCCGCCCCGGCCCTTCCGTCCTACGGCCGTACCGAGAACCCGCTCATCTGGACGTTCGCGCCGACGCCGTCCCAGCTTCTGGTGATGTCCAGGCGCACGTAGCGGGCGCTGACCTTGGCGAAGGTCGTCGTCCCGCCCTCCTTGGGCGTGTCCGCGGCGGTGGCCACGGTGCGCCACGTCCGGCCGTCGGAGGAGACCTGGACGCCGTAGTCGCGCGGCCCGTAGTTGGAGCGCCCGCCCACGACGACCGAGCCGAACTCGACCGGCGCGCCGAAGTCGACCCCGTAGCGCACCGGGTCGGCGGGGGTCGGTCCCTGGCCTGCGGCGCGGCCCCACGACACCCAGAACGTGCTCGGCGATCCGTCCACGGCGAGCTTGGCGGGGTACCGGTCCTGGCCGGCGTCGGCGACCACCCGCGGGAACGGCGTGCCGCCCGGGTTGAGGGCGAGGTCACCGGAGTGCCGCAGGGTCACCGCCGTGGCGGCGGACGGCCCGGCGTCGCTGCGCGCGGTCAGCTTCAGGGTGCTGGCGCCGGACGCGACCCCCTTGTCGCGCAGCCCGACGGGCACCGTCACCGAGCCGCCGGCGGGAACCGTGACGCGGCCCCGCTCCGGCTCGGCGCTGATCCCCTCGGCGGCGGACGCGGCGACCGTCACGTTGGCCGCGCGCCCGGAGGCGTTGGTGACCAGCACGGTCGCGCGGTTGTAGCCGCCGTCCGCCAGCGGCAGCTCCGGTTCGAGCGCCTCGACGGTCAGCACCGGCCGGTCGCCGCCGGACGGGGTGAGGGTGGCGGGGCCGAACAGCCCGTAGTCCATCGGCGCCCGCGACGAGGCCCCGGTGCCGGGCGCGGCGCGGACCGCGTTGAGCAGCGTGGAGGCGACCCGCACGGTGATCGTGTTGGCCCCGGGCCGCAGGTACCGGCCCACCTCGACGTGCCGCAGGTCCGCCTGGTTCAGCGGCGGAAGATCATGCCCGTTGACGTTCACGCGGACGGTGTCCACCGGTGTTCCGAGATCGAGTGCGGCGCCGTCGATGCCCTTCCAGCCGTCGTCCAGGGTGACGTGCGCGGTGTAGGTGCCCACGCCCGAGACGTCCGCGAGGTCCACGGGATAGCCGTTGGCCTTGGTGATCGCCGACCAGGCGGGCAGCGCGCCGCCCGCCCCGGCCTTCACCGTGACCGGCCCGAGCGCCCTGTGCGCGGTGTCACCGGGCTTGCCGGAGGGCCCGGGGCCCCAGGAGTCCACCGCCAGCGACCACTCGTCGAGCTTCACCGGCTGCGGGACGGCCGCCGCACGCTGTCCGCCCGGCGGGCGGGGGCCGTGCGGGCCGCCGGTGAAGGTGGCGTCGTGCCGCGGCGTGACCGCGATGACCGTGGCGTCGTTTCCGGCCAGCCGGACCGGGACGGTGACGGTGCCGTGGCCGGACGTGTAGTCGGTGATCGGGGTGATCTTGCCGGTCCAGGTGTCCAGCCGGTAGGGGACGCCGTCGCCGGTCAGGGTGATCTTCTGCGCGGTCGCGGTGTTCGTCTGGTTGTACAGGTAGTAGTAGTCGGTGGAGCCCGCCTGGCGGCGCACGTCGAGGATCGCGCCCGAGCCGTCGTGCGGAGTGGCGGCCGGCGTGACGCGCAGGCGCCGCAGCGCGTCCGGCGCGTCCGCCTCGCTCGCGACCCGCACCACGCCGCGCTGCCGGAGCAGTTCGGTCATCGCCGACTTCAGCCGCGCGTCCTGCCGCACGGCGTCGCCGCCACCGGGCACGGTGCTCGGCACGTCCCCGACGATGACGACGGGCAGCCCCTGCCGCGCCAGCCGCACCAGCTTCTCCGCGGCGTCCACCGGCATCGTCTTCTGGTCGTTCAGCAGCACCGCGTGGTAGGCGGAGCGGTCGCCGAACAGGGCGCCGCGGGAGTAGGCGGCGTCCTTGCGGCGGAGCAGCGCCGGGCTGAGGTACTCGTAGGTGTATCCGGCCGACGCCAGCGCCGAGGAGCTCTGGATCAGCTTGTTCGACCCGCTCCCGGTGGTGCCGGTGCCGTTCATGCCGAAGTCCTGCCAGTACACGGCCAGGTCGAACCGGGGCTTGCCCTGCCGCAGCACGAGCTGCATCCGGGCCAGGTTGTCGTTGACCGCGCGGTAGTCGGCCCAGTTCGGGCCGCCCTTGTCACCGAACGCCTCCGAGTAGGAGGTGTTGCCGCCGTAGGTCATGCCGGGCCAGGCCGACTGCGGCCCGGCGCCCGCGGGTCCCCTGCTCAGGTAGGGGAAGCCGTGCCAGACGACCTGGTTCACGCCGCCGGCGAGGCCCCGGTAGACCGCCTGGAGGTTCGAGGCGTCCGATCCGGCGCCGGCCGTCGAGCCCCACACCGAGCCGGAGAAGGCGCAGCACTCGTCGGACACCACCGGCTGCCCGGACACGTGTGCGCCCGTGGCGACGACCCGGTAGTCCTGCACGTTGCTGTAGGCCCCGACCGACTGCCCGAACGCCAGGGACTCGCCCTCGGGCACGTCGACGTGCGAGGCGGCCTCCGCGACGTCCACCGGGATGCCGTAGGGCTGGATGCGGGTGCTGATGTGGTGCTTGTGGGCCCACTCGCGCAGCACGTCGAGCCGGTTGCGGATGTAGAGGTCGCTGAGGGTCTGCCGGTAGTCGGTGCGGACCCGGGCGCCGACGCCGCCGCCGAAGTCGAAGAACGGCTTGTCGGTGATGCCCTGGTCGCCGGCGCCCGCCAGGGCGGGGAGCACCTCGACCGGGGAGTAGCCGCGCCGCTTCGTCCACTGGTCGACCAGCTCGGACGTCCACTTCTGGGTGGTGCCCAGTTCGAGCGAGTCCTCGAACAGGTCGCTCTCGCCCATCTGGGCGAGCAGCTTCCGCACGTCGGGGGTGAGGATGTGCTCGTCGTAGAAGTCCGTGGTCGCCTTCGCGCCGGCCTCGCTGAACGGGTCGAGGGCGTAGTTGGTGCCGGTCGCGGTGTAGCCGGAAAGGGACTGCCCGCTGGGCGTCTGGTAGAAGGCGATCAGCGCGTAGGTGCTCTCGCCGTCGCCGGGGAAGTCGACCGTGAGGCCGCCCTGCGCGTCCACCTTCGAGGTGACGTCGGTGACGCCGGCGCGATCCAGCATCCGCGAGCCGGTGGAGGTGGCGCAGTCGGCGTCGGAGCACTTGGCGACGAGCGCGGCGATGAGCGTCTTCTTCGCGCCGGCGGGCGGCGCGACGTTGAAGTTGGCCGGCAGCGCACCGGACCTGCTGGTGCCGCCCTTGCGGAACTCGTGGGAGAAGACGACCTGCTGCTGCGCGCTCGGATCGTTGACGTCGTTCACAGTGGGAACGGTCGCGGGCCAGCGGGGGCCGATGGTGAAGTCAAGGCCGAGCCCCTTGGACTTGGCCGCGGCCAGCATCGTCCGGGTCTTCTGCGCCCACAGCGGGGTGCCCCAGCCGTAGGTCTTCAGGAACTCCGGGGAGTTGTTGCCGGTGCCCTCCACGCTGAACGGGGCGACCTCGGCTCCGCCGCCGCCCGCCTTCCTGATCTGTTCGAGCTCGTCGGCCAGTTCCTCGTCGTCGGTGTGGGCCAGCGGCTGCCACCAGCGGTACTTGGGCCGCACGGACGCCGGGGGGTCGGCGAAGGTCCCGCGGGTCAGGGCCGGCGCGTCCGGCCCCGACGGCGGAGCGGCCTCGGCCGCCCCGGCGATCGCGAGCCCGGACAGGGCCAGGAGCGCGGCCGCCGGCAGCGCGACCAGCCGGGCCTTGGAATGGGTCATGAGGCGTAGCCCTCCAGCTCGATGACGCGGCTGTAGTTGTGGTCGTTGGAGTCGTGGACGAGGAGCCGGAGCGCCGACGCCCGGACGGGCGCGAAGGTCTTCTCGACCGTCCCGGCGGTGCTGCCGGTGACGGTCGCGACCGTCGTCCACGTCCCGTCCACCCGGGCCTGGAGGTCGAAGTCGCGGATGCCGGTCTTGGCCGCCGGGTGCGCCGGGTCGTCGAGCGTGAAGACCTTCACGCGGCCGACGCGGCGCGGCTCGTCCCAGGTGGCGGTGAGGGTGTCGGGGAAGTCCCCGGCGGTGTCGTCGTTCCAGCCGCCGACGCCGTTCAGCCAGACGCCCGAGTCGGTGCCGCCGTCGTTGGTCCACATCGGCGACGAGCCGCTGTGGGTGCTGGAGGCCGACATCTCGGCGACGCGCACCAGGTTGCCGGTGACGCGCACCGGAGCCCGCACGCTCTCGTCGTCGACGGTGAGGGTGACGGTCCCGTCCGTCGCGCCGCCGGTGCGCCCGATCGTGACCGGGACCTCGGTGGAGCCGCCCGCGGGGATCGTGACCCGTTCCGGGGCGGCGGCGGTGAAGCCGTCCGACGCGGCGGCCTTCACCGGGACGGTGACGGCGCGGCGCTCAAGGTTGGTGACGCGGAATCGGGCCTTCGAGGACTCGCCGTCGATGACGGGGACGTCGGCACCGAAGGGGGGTTCGACGGCGAGCTGGGTCCGGTCCTGTCGCACGGAGCCGAGGGTGCGGACGGTGAACGTCCAGGACCCGGATCCGACCTCGTACACGGCGCGCCCGTCCTGGACGCCGAGGGACCGGGCGCCCGCCGGGGCCTTGGCGCCGGCGGCGCCGAGCAGCGGCACCTCCACGCGCGCGGGGGCGCCCGGCGGGACGGTCACGTCGAGCCGCAGGTCGTGCCCGGAGCGGCGCCACGCGCTGGAGACCGTGCCGCGCGGCGTCCGGTAGTCGGAGGAGGCGCGGGTCAGGTCGCCGACGACGGCGGGCCGGACCACGAGCCTGCCGAACGCGACCGAGTCGGCGGCCTGGCCGATCCCGGCGAGCCCGGCGCCGAACCACTCGTCGATCGCGCCGAGCATGAAGTGGTTCTGGGAGCCGTAGCCGGTCGGGCCGTCCCAGTACTCGGTGAGCGCGGTCGCGCCGTGCACGACCTGGTAGCCGTAGCTGGGGTCGGTGACCTGCTGCGCGACGCCGAGGATGACGTCGTCGCGCCCGGCCGCCGACAGCACCCGGAACAGCGCGGGCAGGGCGATCTCACCGACCGTGAGGTGGTACCCCTTGCCCTTGATGGAGGCGACGAGGTGGTCGAGGACGGCCTGCCGGTTCGCCTCCGGGACGATGCCGAGGTCGAGCGCGAACGCGTCCCCTGCCTGGCTGCCCGAGCCGTAGGTGTGACCGGCCTCGTCCAGGTACTCGGCGTTGAAGGCGCCCGCGATGTCGCCCGCGAGCCTGCGGTAGCGGGCGGCGTCGTCGTCCCTGCCGAGCAGTCCGGCGACGGAGGCGAGCGCGGCGGCGCTGCGCTGGTA
The DNA here is from genome assembly GCF_013409045.1 of Actinomadura citrea. Lineage (NCBI taxonomy): Bacteria > Bacillati > Actinomycetota > Actinomycetes > Streptosporangiales > Thermomonosporaceae > Actinomadura > Actinomadura citrea. Next base: position 5,898,797 of record NZ_JACCBT010000001.1, read on the forward strand.
GCCGTAGGTCGCGGCGATCCCGCGCGGCGTGGTCTTGTCGACGGCGGCCCAGTCGCCGAGGCCGTAGTCGAGCAGGTTCCCCTTCGCCTTGGAGGTCAGGTAGTCCAGGTAGCGCTGCATGTTCGGGTAGAAGTCGCGCAGCGGGCGGATGTCGCCGTAGGTGCGGTAGTGCTGCCAGGCGGCCAGGATGATGGCGCTGCCCCAGTTGGGGTCGTCGCGGACGCCGCCGGAGAACTGGACGTACTCGGGCGCGATGTCGGGGACGAGCCCGTCGGAGGTCTGCGCCTCGGCCATGTTGCGCAGCAGCGCCGGGTAGTAGGCCGCGACGTCGTAGTTGCGGGTGACCGACCCCTGGACGAGCTGGGTCTCCTCCAGCCAGCCGAGCTTCTCCCGGTCGGGGCAGTCGGTGAGGATGCTGAACATGTTGCCCTGGATCGACCGGTCGATGATCGTGTGGATGCCGTTCAGCAGCAGGTCGGAGCTCTCGAACGATCCGGCGGAGGCGTTGCCCGCGCGCAGCACGACGGCCGACGCGGTGTCCGCGTCCGGCGCGGACGGCAGGCCCGTCACCTGGAGGTAGCGGAAGCCGTGGTAGACGAAGCGGGGATGCCAGGTCTCGGTGCCCTCACCGGAGAGGGTGTAGTGGTCCTCGATCGGGGGGCGCTGCGCGCCGCCGGCGATCATCGTGCCCTGCTCGACGAGGCCGTCCGCGCCGAGCCGCTCCCCCGGCTTGAGCGCCAGCTCCGTCCCGCGCGGGCCGCGGACCCGGATCTGCGGCCAGCCCGCGATGTTCTCTCCGAGATCGAAGACGTAGGTGCCCTTCTTCGGCTGCGTGACCTTCACGGTCCTGCGGCGGCCGACGGGCACGATCGCCGGTGACATGCGCGCGGTGAGCGCGATGCCGGGATCGGGCGCCTCGGCCGCCGGGCGCCAGGACGCCAGGTCCGCCGATGGCTCGTCCCAGCCCTTGCGGGCGAGGCGGGCGTCCTCGTCCTCACCGCCGTACCAGTGCGTGAACGTGGTCGGGCCCAGGTCGGTGCGCCAGGACGAGTCGGTCGCGACCCGGGCGGTCGTCCCGTCCGCGAGGGTGACCTCCAGTTGGGCGAGCAGTTTCGGCGCGCCCTGCGTCCCGACGTACTTGGTGTAGCGGTCGCTGGTGGAGGTGACGTTGTAGGTGCCGTTGCCGAGCCGGACGCCGATCGCGTTGCCGCCGCGCCGCAGCAGCTTCGTGACGTCGTAGGCCGCGTACTCGGCGCGCTTGCGGTAGTCGGTGTTCGGCGGTTCCAGGACCGCGTCGCTCACCGGGCGGCCGTTGAGGGTGGCGTCGTAGATGCCGAGCGCGGTGATGTAGAGCCGCGCGGACCGCACCTCGTCCTTCAGCGAGAACTGCCGGGCGAGCAGGGGCAGCCGGGGCAGGTCCGTCTGGTAGGCGGGCGGAGGCTCCTGACCGGTGACGGTCTTGGCCGTGGCGAACGGGCCGTCCGCCGAGTCGGAGGTCTGCAGCGTGTAGTCGACGGGGAAGTTCGGCGTCCTGCCGTCGCTCGTCATCAGGTCCGTGCGCGGGTACAGCTTGACCGTCGCGACGTCCTTGACGGCGCCGAGGTCGAGCTGCAGCCAGACGTGGTGGCCGGGGTCCTGGGAGCCGTAGGCGGGGCTGGTGTACCCGAACGGCGCCTTCTGCGTGGTGAGGGACCCGTCGGCGACGAACTCGGGCATCCACTTGCCGGGGTACTCGCGGACCTCGGACGCGGTGACCTTCGCGCCCTTCGCCACGTTCGCCCCGGACGGGTCGAGCGCCTCGATCTCGGCGAGCTGGAGCCGCGACAGCAGCGAGGCGCCCTCCTTGACCGGCAGGCCCAGCTTCGTCACGTCCAGCCGCAGGTGGCGGGCCTTGGTCCCGGCGGGCAGCGCGACGGTGGCGGGGGTCGGCGCCCGGTTCAGCCAGCGCTCGTCGCCGATCCACCTGGCGGACCAGTCGTCCTTGGCGAGCAGGCCCGTCTCGAACCGGGCCGGGGCGCTCCAGCCCGACGCGTGCCCCGAGCCGTCCCAGACCCGGACCCGCCACCACACCTGGCGGCGGGAGGTGAGCGCCGTGCCCCGGTAGACGGCGTCGGCTGCGCCGGAGGACACCTTGCCGGAGTCCCACAGGTCGGCGCTGCCGAGCCGGTCCCGGGACGTCGCCGCGACCACCTGGTAGGCGGCCTGGGCGGAGCCGCGGCCGGGGGCCGATAGGCGCCAGCTCAGGGTGGGCGTCGTGTCGTCGATGCCGATGGGGTCGTCGAGCGCGTCCGTCCGCAGTCCGGTGGCGCGCAGCCCGGAGGCGTCCGCGCGGGCGGGCAGGGCGGTGACGGCGGTGAGCGAGAGGCAGAGGGCGGCAGCGCACGCGGCACCGCGTAGTAGGGGGATTTTGGGCATGACGGGACATCCTTCGGAACTGCGCGGGGGGGTGGGGGGTGGCGGCGTCGCGTCGTGAGGGTTCCGTCAGGGGTTCACGTGGACCAGTTCGATCTCCAGGAGGTCGGCGAGGGCCTTCAGGTCGGCGACGCGGTGGCCCGTGCCGAGGGCCCAGTGGTGGGAGATGCCGGTGGCCGACCACGCGTCGGTCCACTCGCCGGGGTCGCAGCCGAAGTCGACGCGGGAGGTGGTGTTGCCGATCCGCAGCAGCGGCCCGTCCACGGTCTCGCCCTCGGACGCGGCGAACGCGAACCGGCCGTCGCGGCGCTGGATGATCCCGATCGCGGTGACCGGGCCGTGCTTGACGTCGAACTCGACGGACACGCCGTAGCCGCGCTTGCCGTGGTAGACGCCGAGGCCGCGCAGCAGCGGGCGGCGGGCGCTGATCGCCAGGTGCGCGGGCCCGTCGTGGCCCATCTCGACGTGGCCGCGGTGGAAGTCCAGCGCCTGCAGCTCGGTGAAGGAGCCGCCCGCGCCGAGCCGGTCGGCGACCAGCATCGCCAGGGAGGTGCGCAGCTCGTACTCCCCGGCCGCCGGGATCCCGCGCGCGGTGAGCAGCGACGCGCCGAGGATCATCCCGGCGCCCAGCCGCTCGTGCACCTCGCCGTCCAGGCCGCGGTGGTAGTAGGCCAGGCTGTCGAGCCCGAAGTCCTCGACGAGGCGGTCGAGGCCGACCGAGACGCGGGCCGCCCAGGTCAGGTCGTCGTCGTTGACGGACGCGTCCAGCTCGAAGATCTTCTCCGCCTCGGCCTTCTTGGCGGCCGTCTCGGCATCGGTGACCTTCTCGACCCGGACCCGCAGGTCGTCGAACTCCAGCACCTCGACGTGCCCGCCGAAGTTGGCGCTGACGAGCGTGAGGTCGGTGGAGACGTCGAGCATGCCCGGGTACAGGTGGCCCATCAGCCCGTGCCGGCCCCGCCGCAGCGCCGCGCGGACCCCGGCGGCGCGCACCCAGCGGCCGATCCGCGCCCAGGCGCGCTCGTCCTCCAGGTAGCCCGACACCGAGCGGAACGGGACGCCGCAGCGCGCGAACGCGTTCGCCATCTCCGGCAGCGGGCAGGCGCCGCAGTAGGCGAGCCACTGGCCGGTGTCGAAGGTGGCGTGGTCCATCGACTCGGTCGGCTGCAGGTTGATCAGCAGGACGGGCGCGTCGGCCCGCTGCGCCACCGGGACCAACATCGTCGCGGTCATGTAGGTGGTGAGGAAGCCGACGATGATGTCGCAGCCCGCGGCCCGCAGCCGCTCGGCCGCGGCCGCGCCCTCCTGCGCGTCGGAGATGAACCCGACGTCGACGACCTCGGCGCCGAGCCCGCGCATCCGCTCCGAGACGCGTTCGGCGGACCGCTTGAGCTGCGGCAGCAGGTCGGGGAACTGCGGCCAGTAGGCGCCGAGCCCGCCGGCGACGAGGCCGACCTTCACCGGCGGTGCTGTGGTGTCTGCCATTGCTTGTCCTCTCCTAACGGGCTGTGAGGGTGTGGCGCCCGGCAGACGCCCCGTCCATGGGGACATGCCCGCCGACGCCGGATCCGCCCGGTGCGGGGCCCAGGGCCAGGGAGGTGACGACGGACACGTTGGGGCGCGCGAACTTCTCAGCCGGCGGCATCGTTATCCCTTCGGGTTCACTTGGTCGAGCGGGCCCAGCAGGGACGGCCGGCGGCCCGGGTGGGGACGGCACGGACGCGGCGGGGTGAGCGCCGCGGCCGCGCGGTCCGGGCCGCCGGCCGGCCTTCTTCGAACGGGGCGGGTCCTCCTCAGCGCAGGAACGCGGCGGCGACGCCGGCGTCCACGGGGACGTGCAGTCCGGTGGTGTGGGTCAGGTCCCCGCCGGTGAGGGCGAAGACGGCGGCGGCGACGTGCTCGGGCAGCACCTCGCGCTTGAGCAGCGTCCGCTGGGCGTAGAACTCGCCGAGCCTCTCCTCCTCGACGCCGTACACGGCGGCGCGCTTGGCGCCCCAGCCGCCGGCGAAGATCCCGGAGCCGCGCACGACCCCGTCCGGGTTGACCCCGTTGACGCGGATGCCGTGCTCGCCGAGCTCGGCGGCCAGCAGCCGCACCTGGTGCGCCTGGTCGGCCTTGGTCGCGCCGTAGGCGATGTTGTTCGGCCCGGCGAACACGCCGTTCTTGGACGAGATGTAGACGATGTCGCCGCCCATCCCCTGCTCGACCATGACGCGGGCGGTCTCGCGGGAGACCAGGAACGAGCCGCGCGCCATGACGTCGTGCTGCAGGTCCCAGTCGGCGGCGGTCGTCTCCAGCAGCGGCTTGGAGATGGACAGGCCGGCGTTGTTGACGACGAGGTCCACGCCGCCGAACGCCAGGACCGCCTCCCGGACGGCCGCGGTGATCTCGTCCTCCGAGGTCACGTCCGCACCGGCGGCGACGGCGACGTCGGAGGCGCGCGCCGCGGTGGCGCCGATCTCGGCGGCGACCTTCTCGGCCGCCGCGACGTCCCGGTCGGCGACGACGACGCAGGCGCCCTCGGCGGCGAGGCGGCGGGCGGTGGCGGCGCCGATGCCGGAACCGCCGCCGGTGACGAGCGCGACGCGGGACGCCAGGGGCTTCGGCGCCGGCATCCGGCGCAGCTTGGCCTCCTCCAGCTCCCAGTACTCGATGCGGAACTTCTCCGCCTCGTCGATCGGCGCGTACGACGACAGCGCCTCCGCGCCGCGCATCACGTTGATCGCGTTGACGTAGAACTCGCCGGCGACCCGGGCGGTCTGCTTGTTCGCCCCGAAGGAGAACATCCCGACGCCCGGCACCAGCACGATCGCCGGGTCCGCACCGCGCATCGGCGGCGAGTCCGGGCCGGCGTGCCGGTCGTAGTAGGCGGCGTACTCCTCGCGGTAGGCGGCGTGAAGTTCCCTCAGGCGCGCCTTGGCGTCGTCGAGGGGTGCGTCCGGCGGCAGGTCCAGCACCATCGGCGCGACCTTGGTGCGCAGGAAGTGGTCCGGGCAGGACGTGCCGAGCGCGGCGAGCCGGGGGTGCTCGGCGCGGGACACGAAGTCCAGGACGGCCTCGCCGTCGGTGTAGTGCCCGACCTGCGGCCGGTCCGTGGACGCCAGGCCCCGGATGAGCGGGAACAGCGCGGCGGCGCGCGCGTGCCGCTCGTCCTCGGGCAGCGCCGGGTGGACGACCTCGCCGAACGGGTCGGCCCTGCCGTGCTCGGCGATGTAGGCCTCGGCGGTGCGGATGATGTCGAGGGAGTTGGCCTTGCACTCCTCGCTCGTCTCGCCCCACGCGGTGATGCCGTGCCCGCCGAGGACCACCCCGATGGCACCGGGGTTGGCGCGCTTGATCTCGGCGATGTCCAGGCCGAGCTGGAAGCCGGGACGCCGCCACGGCACCCACGCCACCCGGTCCCCGAAGATCCGCCGCGTCAGCTCCTCGCCGTCGGCGGCCGTCGCGATCGCGATGCCGGAGTCGGGGTGCAGGTGGTCGACGTGCGCGGCCTCCACGAGGCCGTGCATGGCGGTGTCGATGGACGGCGCGGCGCCGCCCTTGCCGTGCAGGCAGTAGTCGAACGCCGCGACCATCTCGTCCTCGCGCTCGACGCCCGGGTAGACGTCCACGAGGGCGCGCATCCGGTCCAGCCGCAGGACGGCCAGGCCCTTCTCGGTGAGGGTGCCGAGGTCGCCGCCCGAGCCCTTCACCCACATCAGCTCGACGTCGCGGGCCGTCACGGGGTCGGTGACCGTGCCCTTCGCGGACGCGTTGCCGCCCGCGTAGTTGGTGTTGCGCGGATCCGAGCCGAGAGTGTTGGCGCGTTCCAGCAGATGCTCCACCTCGGGTGGAGTGGCGGTCATCGGATATCTCCTCATGTGTGCGTGCGTGGCCTCAGGTGCGGCGTGGAAGGACGCTCATGCTCCCCAGCCGGCCGCCTGGCCGTCCTTGCGCTCCTCGGCGATCCGCTCGTAGTAGCCCGACGCCTTGTAGGCGGCGACCGGATCCGGGTGCAGGCCCATCTCCTCGCGCAACTCGGCGAGCAGGGGCCGGACGTCGGTGTTGTAGGCGTCCATGAACACGGCGTTCGCCTCCAGCACGTCACCGGACCGCTGCGCCGACCGCAGCGCGGCGGCGTCCACCAGCAGCGCCTTGGCGGTGGCCTCCTGGACGTTCATCACCGAGCGGATCTGGCCCTGGATCTTCGGCTCGATGTTGTGGCACTGGTCGAGCATGAACGCCACGCCCGTCTCGGCGTCGTAGCCGCCGCCGCGCACCACCTCGTACATGATCCGGAACAGCTGGAACGGGTCGGCGGCGCCCACCATCAGGTCGTCGTCGGCGTAGAAGCGGGAGTTGAAGTCGAACCCGCCGAGCTTCCCCTCGCGCAGCAGGAACGCCACGATGAACTCGATGTTGGTGCCGGGCGCGTGGTGGCCGGTGTCCACCACGACCTGCGCCTTCGGGCCGAGCTTCAGGCAGTGCGCGTAGGAGGCGCCCCAGTCCGGCAGGTCGGTCATGTAGAACGCCGGCTCGAACAGCTTGTACTCCAGCAGGAACCGCTGGTCGTCGCCGAGCCGCTCGTAGACGGCGGCGAGGGCCTCGGCCATCCGGTCCTGCCGGTCGCGGATGTCGTCCTGCCCCGGGTAGTTCGTGCCGTCGGAGAACCACAGCTTCAGGTCGCTGGACCCGGTGGCGTCCATGATGTCGACCGCTTCGAGCAGGTGGTCGAGGGCCTTGCGGCGGACGGCGGGGTCGGGGTTGGTGACGCTGCCGAGCATGTAGTCGTCGTCCTGGAAGACGTTGGTGTTCACCGCCCCGATCCGCACGCCCCGCTCCTTCGCGTGGGCGGCCAGCGCGGCGTAGTCGTCCACCCGGTCCCAGGGGATGTGGATCGCCACGCTGGGCGCGACGCCGGTGAACCGGTGCACCTGCGCGGCATCGTCGATCTTCTCCCGCGGGGTGCGCGGCACGCCCCGCTGGGCGAAGACCTTGAACCGGGTCCCCGAGTTCCCGTACGCCCACGAGGGAGTCTCGATCTGCTGGCGGCGCAGGGCGTCCTTCACCGCGCTGGTGTCGTTCACGCTTGCCTCTCTTCTCTCCGTCACCTGGTCAGTCCAGGTGGAAGACCTCTGGGAGCGTCCGCATCCCCTCGTCGGGGCGGCCGTCGAGGTCCTCGAAAAACGGCGCCATCTCCGTCTGCCACCGCGCGTTCACCTCGGTGCGGGCCATCGCCTCCTGGGCGGCCTCGAAGTCGTCGGTCTCCAGGTAGCCGACGAGAAGGCCGTCCTCGCGCAGGAACAGCGAGTAGTTGTGCCAGCCGGTGTCGCGCAGAGCGCTGAGCATGTCGGGCCAGACCGCCTGGTGGCGCAGCTTGTACTCCTCCAGGCGGTCCTGCCTGACCTTCAGCAGGAAGCAGACGCGCTTCGTGCTTCCAGACATGGAGGGATCGTCTCCTTGTGGGGGGGCGACCCCCCACCCCCCCGGTTCGCTTCGTTCAGAATCAGAAGTGGTACTGGTCGATGTTCTTGGCGTCGAACACCGTCGGCGGGCCGAGGATCACCTCGCCGTTGGCGCCGATCGAGCGCTCGCCGAGCTTGCCGGCCTTGAACTTCTCGCCCTGCGCGCCGGTGATCTGCCCGGACGACAGCGCCGCCGCCGCGTACGCGGCGAGGTAGCCGAGGTTCTTCGGGTCCCAGAGCTCGAATCCCTTGACCGTGCCGTCCTTGACGAACTTGCGCATCTGGTCGGGGGTGCCGAGGCCGGTCAGCGCGACCTTGCCCTTGTACTTGGAGCCGGAGATGTAGCGCGCGGCGGCGGCGATGCCGACCGTGGTGGGCGAGATGATGCCCTTCAGGTTCGGGTACGCCTGCAGCAGGCCCTGGGTCTGCTGGAACGACTTCTGGTCGTCGTCGTCGCCGTAGGCCACCTTGACGAGCTTCATCTTGGAGTACTCGGGCTTCTTCAGCTCGTCCTGCATGAACTTGATCCAGGTGTTCTGGTTCGTGGCGTTCGCGGTCGCCGACAGGATCGCGATCTCGCCCTCGGAGCCGATCTGCTCGGCGAGCAGCTTGACCTCGCTGCGGCCGATCTCCTCCGAGCTCGCCTGGTTGATGAACACGTCACGGCAGGCGGGGTTGGTGTCGGAGTCGTAGGCGACGATCTTGATGTTCTTGGACCGCGCCTGCTTGAGCGGCCCGCACACCGCGTTCTCGTCGTTGGCGGCGATGAGGATCGCGTCGTGCCGCTGCTGGATCAGCGTGTTGATGTAGGAGACCTGCGAGGACGCCGAGGCGTCGGACGGGCCGACCTCCTTGGCCTCGCCGCCGAACTCCTTGGTCGCCGCGATGCCGGCGTTGTCGACGATGGTCTCGTAGGGGTTGTTGACCTGCTTGGGCAGGAACGCCAGCTTCAGGCCCTTCTTCAGCGGCGCGTTCGGGTCCGCGGAGGCGTTCCCCCCGGACTTGGCGTCCCCCGAGCCGGACGCGGAGTCCTTGGTGGTCCCGCCGCAGGCGGCCAGGCTGAGGGCCAGAGCGCCCGCCGTGGCGGCGGCCGCCAGCCGGCGCGGGGCGCGCAAACGAATGGTCATCAGGGTGCCTTTCACAGTTCCGGGTCGTGCTCCGGGGTGGGTGGACATACGGCGGGGGGCGGGGGTGGATGGTCGTGCGGTGTGATCGTGGTCGTGCGGTGTGGTCAGGGTGCGGCGGCGGGGACCGCGGGTCTCGCGCCCCGCCGCCGGCCTCGGGCCTCGCGCGCCACGGCGATCAGCCGCGGCGTGAGGACGCTGATGATGAGCAGCAGGCCCGTGACGATCGACTGGACCTCGGTGGAGACGTCGTTGAGCATCAGCAGGTTGCGGAGCAGGCCGATGAGCAGCACGGCCGCGATGACGCCGCCGAGGGTGCCCTTGCCGCCGTCGAAGTCGACGCCGCCGAGCAGCACCGCCGCGATGACGGTGAGCTCCAGGCCGAGACCGTTGTCGGCGCGGGCACTGCCGTAGCGGAGCGTGAAGACGATGCCGGCGAACCCGGCGACGAGGCCGGACACCGCGAACAGGATCAGCTTCAGGCGCTTGACCCGGATGCCGGCGAAGTAGGCGGCGTCCTCCTGCGCGCCGATCGCGAACAGCGACCGCCCGACGCCGGTGGCGTGCAGGACGACGCCGGTGACGGCGGCGAGCACGGCGAACAGCGCGACCGGGTACGGGATCGGGGTGCCGGGGATGGAGGAGGTCGCGAGGTCGGTGTAGGCGGTGGGGAACTCCGAGATCGCCCCGGTGCCGAGCGTCACGTACGCCAGGCCCCGGTAGAGGGTCATCGTGCCGATCGTCACGGCGAGGGACGGCAGCCCGAGCCTGGTCACCAGCAGGCCGTTCACGAGCCCGCACACGACGCCGACGACCAGCACCAGCGGGATGATCGCCTCGATGGCCATGCCGCCGTCCCACAGCTTGCCGGTGAGGGCGCTGCACAGCCCGAGTACCGAGGCGACCGACAGGTCCACCTGCCCGCACACGACCAGCAGCGTCATCGGCAGCGCGATCAGCGCGATCTCGCTGAGGTCGTCCAGCGCGAACGACAGGTTGTCGTTGTTCGCGAAGTCCGGCGAGAACCCGGCGCCGCTCGCGAAGACCACGACCAGCAGCGCGGTGACGGCGGTCTCCCACCGCATCAGGCGGCTCATGACCGTCCCTCCTTGCTCTCCGGCGCGGCGGCGCGGTGCGCGGCCGACGCCAGGGACCGCTGTTTCAGCGCCCGGGTGACCCGCAGCGCCAGCAGCCGGTCGACGCTGATGGCCAGCAGCAGCAGGACGCCGGTGATCGCGTCCTGCCAGAACGAGTTGACCTTGAGCACCACCAGCACGCTGCCGATGGTGGTGAGCAGCAGCGCGCCGAGCGCCGCCCCGTACACGGTGCCGACGCCGCCGGTGATGGCGACGCCGCCGACGACGACGGCGCTGACGACCTTCAGCTCCCAGCCGTTCGCGGCGTCGGCGACGACGGTGCCGAACCGGGCGAGCCACAGCACCCCGGCGAGCCCGGCGAGGGCGCCGCTGACCAGGTAGGCGGTGAGGACGCGGCGGCGGATCGGCACGCCGGCGAGCATCGCGGCCTCCGGGCTGGACCCGATCGCGTAGTACTCGCGCCCGGAGGAGTAGGAGCGCAGGTAGTAGCCGACCGCCAGCATCACCACCACGGTGATGATCGGCAGGTAGGGGACGCCGAGGATCCCGTCGTTGCCGAGGCTCAGCAGCGAGGACGGCAGGTCCGCGGCGCCGATCTGGTCACCGTGCGCGATGCGGTAGTCCAGCCCCTGGATCACGTACAGCGTGCCGAGGGTGACGACGAGGGCCGGCACGCGGCAGAAGCTGACGAGCAGCCCGTTCACGAGCCCGCAGACCAGGCCGATCCCGACGCCCACCAGCACGACCAGCACGACGTTGCGGTCCCCGCCGGAGGCGAACCTCCCGGCGCTGAACGCGACGAGCCCGACGACGGACCCGACCGACAGATCGATGTTGCGGGTGACGACGACCATGCTCTGCCCGACGGCGAGCAGCACCAGGATCGAGGCGTTGAGGAAGATGTCCTTCATGCCCTGGCCGGACATGAACCGCGGGTTGGCGATGGTGGTGCCCACGACGAGGACGACGAGCGCGCCGAGGATGCTCAGCTCGCGGGCGCGCAGCACCATGTCGACGAGGCGGCGCCCGCCGCCCGGCGGTCCGCCCGACTCCGGCCTGGCCGGGGACTGGGTGAGGACGGTCATCGGCTCAGGCCGCCTTTCCGGTTCCGGGGCGGCCGGTCGCGGCGGCCATCACGCTCTCCTCGGTCGCGTCCGCGCGGGCGATCTCGGCGGTGAGCCGGCCCTCGTGCATGACGAGCACGCGGTCGGCCATGCCGAGCACCTCCGGCAGGTCGGAGGAGATCATCAGTACCGCCAGGTCCTGCGCGGCCAGCTCCGACAGGAGCCGGTGCACCTCGGCCTTGGTGCCGACGTCGATGCCGCGGGTCGGCTCGTCCACGATCAGCACGGCCGGCTCGGTGGCCAGCCACTTGGCGAGCACGACCTTCTGCTGGTTGCCGCCCGACAGGACGCCGACGGCGTCGCTGAGCCGGGCGTACTTCAACTGGAGGCGCAGGCCCCAGTCGGCGGCGCGGTCCCGCTCCACCTTCCGGGAGATCAGGCCCCCGCGCCCGGTCTCGCGGCGCAGCGTCCGCAGCTGGGTGAGACCCATGTTCCGCTCGATCGACATGTCCATGACCAGGCCCTGCTGGCGGCGGTCCTCGGGGACGAGGGCCAGCCCGGCCGACATCGCGGCCGTGGGGCTGCCCGCCGGAAGCGCGCGCCCGCCGACCTCGACGGTCCCGGCGTCCCAGCGGTCCACGCCGAAGACGGCGCGGGCGACCTCGCTGCGGCCGGCGCCGACCAGCCCGGCCAGCGCGACGATCTCGCCGCGGCGGACCTCGAAGGAGACGTCGGTGAAGGCGCCCTCGCGGGTCAGCCGGCTCACCTTCAGCGCGACCTCGCCGGGCGTCACGTCCTGCTTGGGGTAGAGCGCGTCGAGGTCGCGGCCGACCATCCGGCGGACGAGGTCGTCGGGGGTGATGCCGGCGACCATGTCGGTGCCGACGTAGGCGCCGTCGCGCAGCGTCGTCACCCGCCGGCACAGCTCGAAGATCTCCTCGAGCCGGTGCGAGATGAACAGCACCGCGCAGCCGTGCTCCTGGAGGTTGCGGGTGACGGCGAACAGGCGCGCGACCTCCTGGCCGGTGAGGGCCGCGGTCGGCTCGTCCATGATCAGCACCCGCGCGTCCCGGGAGATGGCCTTGGCGATCTCGACGACCTGCTGGTCGGCGATCGACAGCCCGCGGGCGGGCTGCTGCGGGTCCAGCGCGACGCCGAGCCGCTCGAACAGCCGCGCCGTCTCGGCGTGCATGGCGCGGCGGTCGATGCGGCCGAGCGCCCCGCGCGGCTGCCGGCCCATGAAGATGTTCTCGGCGACCGACAGGTCGGGGAACAGCGTGGGCTCCTGGTAGATGACCGCGACGCCGGCGGCCTGCGCGTCGGCGGGGCCGTGGAAGGCCACCGGCTCTCCGTCCACCCGCACCTCGCCCGCGTCGGGGCGGTGCACGCCTGCGAACGTTTTTACCACTGTGGACTTGCCGGCGCCGTTCTCGCCCGCAAGGGCGTGCACCTCGCCCGCGTGGAGCTCCAGGGTGACCCCCTGCAGCGCGCGGACCGCGCCGAACGACTTACTCACGTTGACCAGTGCCAATGTCGGCGGCGCCGAGCGGCCCGGTGCACTCATCGCGGCCCTCCTCGCGGGGGACGTCTGTGAAGAACAGATGAAAAACGTTTTAACAGGATGTTGCGGAGGACGCTAGATGTGACCCGGAGCACCCGTCAAGAGGGGAATGTGCCGCGGTCCCCGGCCGACGCTGCGGAAAGCCCGTACGCACAAGGGTCGGCGACGTTCAGAAGTCGATCGCGGCCGGGACCGGCCGCTCGGGTTTCGCGCCCGGTTGATCCCGATCCCGGGTTGACACGTTTTAATCGGATGACCCAAAGTGAGCGGCGACACACCAGCGGACGACTCGGGGGCACACAGATTGGGCGCAGACGAGACCGGCCGCTCCGCGCCGCCGGGCCGGACGGTCGGCATCAAGCAGGTCGCGGCGCACGCCGGCGTCTCGCCGGGCACCGTGTCCAACGTGCTCAACCGGCCCGAGCGCGTCGCCGAGGCCACCCGCGCCCGCGTCGAGCAGGCGATCCGCGATCTCGGCTTCGTCCGCAACGGCTCGGCGTCCACGCTGCGCGCCGGCCACAGCAGCACGATCGGGCTGATGGTCCTCGACCTCGCCAACCCGTTCTTCACCGACGTGGCGCGCGGCGTGGAGGACATCGCGAGCGAGCGCGGCTACTCGGTGATCCTGTCCTCCTCGGGCGAGTCGGACGAGCGGGAGCGGCGCAACCTGCGGGTGTTCGCCGAGCAGCGCGTCCGGGGGGTCCTGCTGACCCCGGTCGGCGACGACGGCGAGGCCACCGACCGGCTGCGCGAGCGGGGCGTCCCGGTGGTGCTGCTCGACCACCCGACGCCCCGCGCCAACCAGTGCTCGGTCGCCGTTGACGACGTCGCGGGCGGCGAGCTCGCGGCCGCCGAGCTGCTGGACGCGGGGGCCCGGACGCTGGCGCTGGTCACCGGGCCGACTGTGCTGCGCCAGTGCGCCGACCGGCGCAAGGGCGCGCTGCGGGCGGTGCGCGCCGCCGGGCTCGGCCGCGACGCGATGCGCGAGGTCGCCGTCGGGGCGATGAACGCCCGGGCCGGGCAGGAGGCGGCCCGGCGGCTGCTGGAGGCCGGCCCGCCGCTGCCGGACGCGATCTTCTGCGCGAACGACCTGCTCGCGCTCGGCGTGCTGCGCGTCCTGCTGCAGGCCGGGATCAAGGTGCCGGATGACGTCGCGCTGATCGGGTACGACGACATCGAGTTCTCGGCCGCGGCCGCCGTCCCGCTCAGCTCGGTGCGGCAGCCCACCTACCAGCTCGGCCGGATCGCGACCGAGCTGCTGCTGGAGGAGTGCGACGAGACGGGCGGGCACGCCCACCAGCAGGTGATGTTCCAGCCCGAGCTGGTCGTCCGCGAGTCCAGCCGCTCCGCGTTGGGCGGCCCCGCCCTCGGGAGGCACGCACTGTGAGAGTTGCGCTGTTCCTCACCTGCGTCAACGACACGCTGTTTCCGGGGACGGGCAAGGCGGTGGTGCGGCTGCTGCGGCGCCTCGGCCACGACGTCGAGTTCCCCGAGTCGCAGACCTGCTGCGGGCAGATGCACCTCAACACCGGCTACCGGCGGCAGGCACTGCCCCTGGTGAAGGGGTTCGCGGAGACGTTCGAGCCCTACGACGCGGTCGTGACGCCGTCCGCGTCCTGCGGGGCGATGATCCGCGACTGGCACCCCCGGCTGGCGCCGCGCGCCGCCGGGGTCGCCTCCCGCGTGTACGAGCTGACGGAGTTCCTGGTGGACGTCCTCGGCGTCACCGACGTCGGCGCCTACTACCCGCACCGCGTCACCTACCACCCGACGTGCCACTCGCTGCGGATGCTGCACGTCGGCGACCGCCCGCTGCGGCTGCTGCGCGAGGTCCGCGGCATCGACCTGGTCGAGCTCCCGGACGCGGCCGAGTGCTGCGGGTTCGGCGGGACGTTCGCGCTGAAGAACGCCGAGGTGTCGGCCGCGATGTGCGCGGACAAGGTCACCGCCGTCCGGGAGACCGGGGCCGAGACGCTGTGCGCGGCGGACAACTCCTGCCTGATGCACATCGGCGGCGCCCTCACCCGCACCCGCGCCGGAGTGCGGACCGTCCACCTGGCCGAGATCCTCGCCTCGACGGAGGAGGAGCCCGCATGACCTCGCCCGCGATGCCGACCTATCTCGGAATGCCGTCGTTCCCGGACGCCGCGCGCCGCGCGGTGGCGGACCCGCGGCTGCGCGGGAACCTCGCGCACGCCACCACCACGATCCGGGGGCGCCGCGCCGCCGCGGTGGCCGAGCTGGACGACTGGCCCGCGCTCCGCGAGGCGGGCAAGCAGATCAAGGACCACGTCCTGGCGAACCTCGGCCACTACCTGCGGCTGCTGGAGGAGAAGGTCACCGAGGCCGGCGGGACGGTGCACTGGGCCCGCGACGCGGCCGAGGCGAACCGGATCGTCGCGGACCTGGTGAAGGCGACCGGCGAGACCGAGGTCGTCAAGGTCAAGTCGATGGCGACGCAGGAGATCGGCCTCAACGAGTTCCTCGCCGAGGAGGGGATCACCGCCTACGAGACCGACCTGGCGGAGCTGATCGTCCAGCTCGGGGACGACCGGCCGTCGCACATCCTCGTCCCGGCCATCCACCGCAACCGCTCCGACATCCGCGACATCTTCCTGCGCGCGATGGAGGACGCGCCGGAGGGGCTGACCGACGCGCCCGCCGAGCTGGCCGAGGCGGCCCGGCGGCACCTGCGCGCCAAGTTCCTGTCGGCGAAGGTCGGGGTGTCGGGCGTGAACTTCGCCGTGGCCGACACCGGCACGCTCGTCGTGCTGGAGTCGGAGGGCAACGGCCGGATGTGCCTGACGCTCCCCGAGACGCTCATCTCGGTGATGGGCGTGGAGAAGATCGTGCCGAGCTGGCGGGACCTGGAGGTGTTCCTTCAGCTGCTGCCCCGCTCGTCCACCGCCGAGCGGATGAACCCCTACACCTCGGCCTGGACGGGCGTGTCCCCCGGCGACGGCCCGCGCGAGTTCCACCTCGTCCTGCTGGACAACGGCCGCACCGCCACCCTGGCCGACGAGGTGGGCCGGCAGGCGCTGCGCTGCATCCGCTGCTCGGCGTGCCTGAACGTGTGCCCGGTCTACCAGCGCGCGGGCGGCCACGCCTACGGCTCGCCCTACCCCGGCCCGATCGGCGCGATCCTGTCCCCGCAGATCAGGGGCATCGGGTCGGAGGTGGACGCGTCGCTGCCGTACGCGTCGACGCTGTGCGGGGCCTGCTTCGAGGCGTGCCCGGTCGCCATCGACATCCCGGAGGTGCTCGTGCACCTGCGGGCCCGCGCCGTGGAGAAGGGGCCCCGCCATCCGCTGGAGCGGGTGGCGATGACGGCGGCCGGGTGGACGCTGCGCTCCCCCACCCGGCTCGCGCTCGCGCAGCGCGCCGCGTCCGCGAGCCGCCGCGTCGTGGCGCGCGGCGGCCGGATCCGGCGGCTGCCCGGGCCGCTGGGCGCCTGGACCGAGACGCGGGACGCGCCCGCGCCGCCGCCCGAGTCGTTCCGCGCCTGGTGGGCCCGGACCGGCGGCGGGCACGAGGAGGGGGAACGGTGAACGCGCGCGAGGAGATCCTGCGCCGGATCGAGCGGGCCGCGCCCGCCCGCCCCGCCGCCGAGGTCGCGGCCTCCTACGAAAGGATCGACCGCGGCTACCTGCGCCGCCACCACGAGGACGCGATCCTCGACCTGTTCGCGGAACGGGTCGCCGACTACCGCGCGACCGTCCTGCGCGCCGCCGCGTCCGAGGTCGCCTCGACCGTCGCCGAACGGCTCGCGGCCCGTCCCGGCACCTACGGCGTCCCCTCCGGCCTCCCGGAGGAGTGGACGTCCGCGACCGGCGCGGCGCTCGTGCGCGACCCGTCGGTCGCCTCCCTCGACGGTCTCGCCGGGGCGGTCACCGCCTGCGCGGCCGCGGTCGCGGAGACGGGCACGATCGTGCTGGACCACGGCGCCGCCCAGGGGCCGCGCGCCCTGTCGCTCGTGCCCGACTACCACCTGATCGTCGTCCACGCCGGCCAGGTCGCCGCCGATGTGCCGGAGGCGCTCGAACGGCTCGATCCGCGGCGCCCGCTGACGTTCGTGTCGGGCCCGTCCGCGACCAGCGACATCGAGCTGTCGCGTGTGGAGGGCGTGCACGGGCCCAGGACTCTGGAGGTGCTGATCCTCACATGAGCGGAGCGAACCGGGGGGCGTGGGGGGTCGCCCCCCCACAAGGACACAGCATGAGCGGAGCGAACCGGGGGGCGTGGGGAGTCGCCCCCCCACAAGGACACAGCATGAGCGGAGCGAACCGGGGGGCGTGGGGGGTCGTCCCCCACGAGGACACAGCATGAGCGAAGCGATGTTCGCGGCCGTCGATCTCGGGGCGTCCAGCGGGCGGGTGATGGCCGGGCGCGTCGGGCCGGGCACCCTCGCCCTGGAGGAGATCCGCCGCTTCCCCAACCGTCCCGTCCGGGTCAACGGCACCCTGCACTGGGACATCCTCGGCCTCTACGGCAACGTCCTGGACGGGCTGCGCTCCGCCCCGCGCGGCCTGTCCTCGGTCGGCATCGACTCCTGGGCGGTCGACTACGGGCTGCTGGACGCCGGCGGCGCCCTGCTCGGCAACCCCGTCCACTACCGCGACGCCCGCACCGACGGCGTGATGGACCGGGTCCGCGCCGAACTGGGCGAGGACGTCCTCTACCAGTCCTCGGGCCTGCAGTTCCTCCCGTTCAACACGATCTACCAGCTCGCGGCCGACGACCTGTCCCGGGCCGCGACGCTCCTGCTGATCCCCGACCTGCTGGCCTACTGG
The DNA here is from genome assembly GCF_013409045.1 of Actinomadura citrea. Taxonomy (NCBI): domain Bacteria; kingdom Bacillati; phylum Actinomycetota; class Actinomycetes; order Streptosporangiales; family Thermomonosporaceae; genus Actinomadura; species Actinomadura citrea. The sequence goes on from NZ_JACCBT010000001.1 coordinate 5,916,289, forward strand.
CTCACCGGGGAGATCGGCGCCGAGCGCACCAACGCCTCCACCACCGGGCTGCTGGACGTCCGCGGCGGCACCTGGTCGGCGGACCTCGTCGCCCGGCTGGGCCTTCCCGCGCGGATCTTCCCGCCGCTGCACGACCCCGGCGCGGACATCGGGACCCTCCGCGCGGACGTGGGGGCCGAGACCGGCCACGGCGCCCTGCGCGTCACGGCCGTCGGCTCGCACGACACGGCCTCCGCCGTCGCCGCCGTCCCCGCCGCCACGGACCGCTTCGCCTACATCTCCTGCGGTACGTGGTCGCTGGTCGGCGTGGAACTCGACGCCCCCGTGCTGACCGAGGAGAGCCGCAAGGCCAACTTCACCAACGAGGGCGGCGTCGACGGGACCGTCCGCTACCTGCGCAACGTGATGGGCCTGTGGCTTCTCCAGGAGTCCCTGCGGACCTGGGGCGAGGCGGACCTGCCGGCCCTGCTCGCCGCGGCCGCGGAAGTGCCCGGCCTGCGCTGCCTCATCGACCCCGACGACCCCGAGTTCCTGCCGCCCGGCGACATGCCGGCCCGCATCGCCGCGCACTGCCGCCGCCGGGGGCTGCCCGAGCCGTCCACCCGCGCCGAAACCGTGCGCTGCATCCTCGACAGCCTCGCCCTCGCGCACCGCGCCACGCTCCGCCAGGCGGCGCGGCTGTCGGGACGGGAGATCGACGTCGTCCACCTGGTGGGCGGCGGCAGCCGCAACGACCTGCTGTGCCGGCTGACCGCCGACGCCAGCGGGCTGCCGGTGGTGGCCGGGCCCGTCGAGGCGACCGCCCTCGGCAACGTCCTGGCGCAGGCCCGCGCGCACGGCGCCGTCGCGGACCTGGGCGAGTCCCGCGCCCTGGTCGCCGCCACGCAGGACCTCCGCCGCTACACCCCGTCGGGCGACGAGGCCCGCTGGAGCGAGGCCGCACGGCGGATCGGCCTGGACGGCTGACCCGGCGACGGGATGTCACGGTCGCGGGACGGTTTACCCTCCCGAGGTTGACATGGGACCCGCCAGGGCCGTTCATAGCTATGTACATACGGTCCAGAGGACGCCGTCGCGGGTGGGCTAGGCGCAGGCAGGGTGTGTTGTTCCGCCTTATTGACGTTCCACCCGATAAGGTAAATCCCGCTCGTTCAGAGGTACCACAACAAGAAGCATGGTCACGGCGTATCGGCCGCCTGTCGCTGTTGGGGTGTGGACATGGAGGGTCGTGCGGCCCACGCCGCCGGGAGTCCCGGCAACGCTCCGCTGGTGGGGCGCCGGGACGCGCTGCAGCGGATCGACCGCGCTCTCGACGCGGTCGAGGGCGGCTACGGCCTCGTCGCGCTGGTCGGCGAGCCCGGTGCCGGCAAGACGCGGCTGCTGAACGAGCTCGCCGACGGCGCGATCTCCCGCAAGCTGCCGTTCGTCGCGGGGCGCGCGGCCGAGTTCGAGCAGGAGATGCCGTTCGGCGCCGTGGTCGACGCGCTCGACGACCGCCTCGAAGAGCACGCCCTCGAACTGCCGCCGGCGGCGCTGCGCCTGCTCGGCACCGTGTTCCCCGCGCTCGCCGACCTGTCCGGCGACCCGCCCGCCGCCTCGCCCGAGTCGCGGGTGGCGCGCTACCAGCTGCACCGCACCGTCCGGCACCTGCTGGAGGCGCTGGCCGAGCCGTCCGGGCTGGTGCTGATCCTGGACGACCTGCACTGGGCCGACGACGCGACGATCGAGCTGCTGGACCACCTGGTCCGGCATCCGCCGCGGGCCCGGGTGCTGCTGGCGGTCGCCTACCGTCCCGCGCAGGCGTCGCCGCGGCTGGCGGCGCTGGTGGACGCGGCGGGCCCGCAGGGCGCGCGGGTGACGGTCGATCCGCTCACCCAGAGTGAGGTCCGCGAGTTCCTCGGCCCGGACGTCGGACGCGCGCGGTGCGAGGCGCTGTTCAAGGCCAGCGGCGGCAACCCGTTCTACCTGGAGGCGCTGGCCAGGATGGCGGGCGGGACCGCGCCCGCGGCCGGTACCGGCCTGGACCGGCACTGGGAGAAGGGCGTCGCGAACCTGACCGAGGTTCCGGCGGCGGTGCGGGCGGCGCTGCAGGTCGAACTGAGCGCGCTGCCGCCGCAGGCGCTGCTGATGGCGCAGGCGGCGGCGGTGGCCGCGGACGTGTTCGAGCCCGCGCTCGCGTCGGTCGCGGCGGAGATGGAGCAGAACGCCGCGCTCACCGCCCTGGACGTGCTGACCGGCCACGACGTGGTGCGTCCCGCGCCGGGCGGCCGGTTCCGGTTCCGGCACCCCCTGGTGCGGCACGTCGCCTACGCCTCGACGGCGGCGGGCTGGCGGATCGCCGCGCACTCGCGGGTGTCGGAGCGGCTCGCCGAGCTGGGCGCCCCGGCGGCCGTGCGCGCCCACCACGTGGTGCGGTCGGCGCGTTTCGGCGACGCCGAGGCGATCCGGACGCTGGTGGAGGCCGCCCGTGCCGTCGCGCAGCAGGCGCCCGCCACCGCCGCGTACTGGCTGCAGGCCGCGCTGGACCTGATGCCCGGCGCCGCCGACGACGCCTATCCCGGCCGGGTGGAGCTGCTGGTCGAGCTGGCCCAGGTGCAGGCCGTCAGCGGCCACGCCGAGGAGGGCCGCGAGACCGCCCGCACGCTGCTGGGGCTGCTGCCCCCGGACGACACCGTCCGCCGCGCCCGCACCGTGCACATGTGCGCGATCATGGAGCGGCAGCTCGGCCGGATCCACGAGGCCCGCGCGCTGGTCCTGGACGAGTTGCGCCGCAGCACCGACCGGCAGACCCCCGAGGCGGTGCTGCTGCGGATCCGGCTCGTCGCCGACCGGATCCAGCGGATCGACACCCGCGGCTCGCACGCCATCCTGGAGACCATCCCCGACAGCGCCCCCGGGTGGGGCCTCGGCCTGACGGCGGCGGTCGCGGCGATGCGCCCGATGGTCGCCTACGGGCGCGGCGAGGTCGCGGAGGCGATCGCCCACGCCCAGACCGCCGACCGGCTGTTCTCCACGGCGTCCGACAACGACTTCGCCGACTGCCTGGACTGCTTCGCCTGGCTGGTGTTCGCCGAGTCGTTCCTCGGCATGTACGACGAGGCGCTGCGGCACGCCGAGCGGCTGGTGTCGATCACCCGCACGACCGGGCAGACGTTCGTGCTCGGCTACATGCTGGCCGGGCAGTCGCGCGTCCTGGCCCAGCTGGGGCGGCTGGAGGAGGCCGCCGCCGTCGCCGACGAGGCCACCGCCGTCGGCCGCGACCTGCGCTCGCAGGAGGTGCTGGCCTACGGGCTGATCCAGCAGTGCCTGATCGCGTCCTGGATGGGCGACCACGAGCGGGCGCTGCGGGCCGGGGACGAGGCCGTCGCCAACGACACCGGGTCGGGCGAGTGGTGGACGCACATGGCGCACGTCGCCCGCTCCGTCGCGGTGATCAACGAGGGCCGGCTGGAGGAGGGCGCCACCGCGCTGATCGCCGCCTGCGGCGACGGCACCTCCGGCCTGGACTTCAGCACGCTGGTGATCTGTGCGGAGGCGCTGGCGTCGGTCCGCGCCGCGCAGCTGGACTCCGCCGACGCCGCGAACTGGGCCGACATCGCCGAAGCGATCGCCGACCCGCTGCTGACCGGTGACGCGGGCCTGGCCCGGCTGACCCGCGCGCACGCGCTCCGCCCCGCCGACCCCGCCGGGTCCGCGGCGCTGGCGGCGGAGGCCGCCGACCTGCTCGCCAAGGCGGGACGGCGGCCCGAGGCCGGCCGCGCGGAACTGGCCGCCGGGCTCGCGCACGCCGCCGCCGGCGACCGGTCCCGGGCCCGGGACCGGCTGCGGGCCGCCGCGGAGGTCTTCGAGTCGTGCGGCATGAAGGGGCTGCTGGCGCAGGTCGTCCGCGAGCAGCGCCGGCTCGGCGTCCGGGTGCCCTCCCCCGGGACGCCCGCCAGGGGCGCCAAGGGCAGGAAGGACCTGCCGTTCGGGCTCTCCCCGCGCGAGCACGAGATCGCGCTGCTGGTCGCCGAGGGCAACAGCAACCAGCAGATCGCCGAGCGGCTGTACCTCAGCGTCCGGACGGTCGAGACCCACCTCTCCCGCGTCTTCGGCAAGATCGGTGTCTCCTCCCGGGTCGGCGTCGCGACCGCGATGAACCGTTCCGAGTAGATCCGACTCTTACTTCACGTACGTCCCGTACGTCGGGCGGGCGAGCCCGCACCCGTAAGTACGGGTTCTCCACGATGCCGCGCCGATATCCGCGTTTGGCAGGGTTGGACCGTCAGGAAGCGGAGGAGATGGACATGGAGCAGCAGCGGATCGCGCGCTTCACGCACGCGGGCGTCGCGGACGCCGAGGTGTCCGTGCACCCCTTCGCGACCGGTGACGGCCTCGGCCTGAACCTGACCCGGTTCCGCCGGAACGACTGCGACGACGTCGTCCTCCTCGTGCACGGGCTGACCACGTCCAGCGACATGTACATCATGCCGGAGCACACCAACCTGGTGAACCACCTGCACGACGCCGGGTTCGGCGACGTGTGGGCGGTCGACCTGCGGATCAGCGGCCGGTTCCCCTACAACTCCGAGGCCACGCGCCACGATCTGGACGCCATCGCGCTCCACGACCACCCGGCGATGCTCGCCGAGCTGCGGCGCCACATCGGGGACCGGCGGGTCCACGTGATCTCCCACTGCGTGGGCGCGATCTCGTTCTCGATGGCGCTGTTCGCCGCCACCGTCACCGGCGTCACCAGCCTGGTCTGCAACAGCGTCTCGCTCACCCCGCGGACCCCGCGCTGGTCGAAGATCAAGCTCGGGTACGGGCCGGCCCTCATGGAGTACGTCCTCGGGCCCTGCCATCTGGACCCCCGGTACGCGAACGCTCCGCTGCTGACGCGCGGCTGGATGCTCGCCAAGGCCGTCGCGCCGTTCCACCGCGAGTGCGGCGAGCCCGCCTGCCACATGCTCAGCTTCATGTGGGGCGGCGGGAAACCGATCTTCACGCACGCCAAGATGTCGCCGGTCACGCACGGCCGGCTGCCCGACCTGTTCGGGGCCTGCAACGTCAACTACTACCGGCACCTCCACGCGATGGTGAAGGCCGGCCGCGCGGTGAAGCGCCACCCGCGCGATCCCCGCTCCGCCGCGCTGCCGGACGACTACCTCTCGCGCGCCGCCTCGGTCACGACGCCGATCCTGTTCCTCACCGGAGACCGCAACCACGTGTTCACCGATTCCAACATCGTCTGCCACCGCACCCTGGAGAAGGTCACTCCCGGGCTGCACGAGCTGGCGGTCCTGCCCGGCTACGGCCATCAGGACCCGTTCATGGGCGCCGCCTCCGACACCGAGGTGTTCCCGCAGGTCGTGGACTTCCTCAAGCGGAAGGCGGGCTGAGCGATGACCGGAGGCATCGGCGCGGCCGAGCACGCCGACGCGGTCGTGATCGGATCCGGATTCGGCGGATCCGTCACCGCGTACCGGCTGGCGGAGGCCGGGCGGCGGGTCGTCCTGCTGGAGCGCGGGCAGCCGTACCCGCCCGGCAGCTTCCCGCGCTCCCCCGCCGAGATGGGCCGGGCGTTCTGGGACCCGGCCGCCGGCCTGTACGGGATGTACGACGTGTGGGGGTTCAAGGGCTGCGACTCCGTCGTGTCCGCCGGCCTCGGCGGCGGTTCCCTGATCTACGCGAACGTGCTGCTGCGCAAGGACGAGCGCTGGTTCGTGCACGACCGGCCGGTGCCCGGCGGGGGGCACGAGCCGTGGCCGGTCTCGCGCGACGACCTGGACCCGCACTACGACGCCGTCGAGCGGATGATGGGCGCGACGCCGTACCCGCTGGACCAGGTCCCCTACGACGACACCCCGAAGACCCACGCGATGCAGGACGCGGCGGCCGAGCTCGGCCTGCACAGCACGCTGCCGCCGCTCGCGGTCAGCTTCGCCTCCGAGCCGGGCGGCGCGCCCGGGGTGAGCCTGCCGATCGCCGACCCCGCGTACGGCAACCTGCACGGCGCCCCCCGCCGGACGTGCAAGCTGTGCGGCGAGTGCGACATCGGCTGCAACGAGGGCTCCAAGAACAGCCTCGACCACAACTACCTGTCGGCGGCGGCGCACCACGGCGCCGACATCCGCACCTCCCACGAGGTGAAGGCGATCCGGCCCCGGCGGGGCGGCGGATACGAGGTCGACTACGTCCACCACACGGATCTGACCGCCAGGAAGCGCCGCCTGCCGATCCGGACGATCACCTGCGACCGGCTGGTGCTGGGCGCCGGCACGTACGGCACCACGTACCTGCTGCTGAAGTCGCGGAAGGCGTTCCCCGGGCTGAGCTCCGCCCTCGGCACCCGGTTCTGCGGCAACGGCGACCTGCTGACGTTCCTGCTGCGGGCCAAGGACCGCAACCGGGTCCGCCCGCTGGACGCCAGCCGCGGACCGGTGATCACCACGGCGATCCGGCTGCCGGACGACCTGGACGGCGTGCCCGGCGCGGGCCCCGGCGCCTACATCCAGGACGGCGGCTACCCCGGGTTCACCGACTGGATCGTGAACGGCTTCGACGTCCGCGGCGAGTTCGAGCGCGCGGTGGAGTTCCTGTGGGGCCGCTTCACCGAGTTCTTCAAGGACGCGCCGGACACCAACCTGTCCAAGGAGCTCTCGGACCTGATCGGCGACGGGGCGCTGACGGTCAGCTCGCTGCCGCTGCTCGGCATGGGCCGCGAGACCGCCGACGGGCGGCTGCACCTCAGGGACGGCCGGCTCGCCGCCGACTGGAACGCCCGGACGAGCGAGGAGCTGTTCAACCGCGTCCGCAAGACGATGCAGGGGATCGCGGACGTGCTCGGCGCCGACTACGCCGACAACCCGATGTGGTTCCGCAAGCGCATCATCACCGTCCATCCGCTGGGCGGCGCCCCCATGGGCGACCACCCGGGCGAAGGCGTCTGCGACGCCTTCGGTGAGGTGTTCGGGTTCCCGGGCCTCTACATCGCCGACGGGGCGGCGATGCCCGGTCCGGTGGGCCCGAACCCCTCGCTCACCATCGCCGCGCAGGCCGATCGGCTGGCCACGCGGCTGCTGGAGAAGACGTCCGCCCGCCGGGGGGCGGGGGGACCGACCGCCCCGCCTGCCACGGGGGCCGAGCCGGCCGGGGGAGCCGGCTCGCCAGGCGGGGCGGGGAACGGCTCGACGTACGGCCCGGCATCGGGGAGCCACGGCGGGACACGGGGACCGTCCACCGTGGTCGCGGGCCGTACGTCGCTGTCGTTCACCGAGGAGATGAAGGGGTTCGTCACCTACGGCGAGACCGACACGCGGATCGGCGAGCTGGCCGAGGGGCGCCGGCCCCTGTCGTTCCGCCTGACGATCACCGCGGCGGACACCGACCGCTTCCTGGCCGAGCCGGACCACGAGGCGACGGCCGCCGGATGGGTCGACGCGACCGGGCACGGGGGGCGTCGCCCTGTCGAGCGGGGCACGTTCAACCTGTTCGTCGCGGAGGCGCCCGAGGACAGGCGGCTGATGAAGTACCGGCTGTTCTACACCGACGGGGAGGGGCGGCGGCGCACGCTGAGCGGGCACAAGAACGTCCTGCACGGGCCGCCGACGCGGATCTGGCCGGACACCTCCACCCTCTACGTGCGGCTGCTGGACGGGCACGTCGCCGAGGACGAGGAGGACGGCGCGCAGGTCGTCGCGGCGGGCGTGCTGCACATCCAGCTGACCGACTTCGCGCGGCAGCTGACGACCTTCCGCACGACGGGGCCCGACGGGGCGGGCAAGCTGCTCGACTTCGGCAGGTTCTTCGCCGGGGAGCTGTGGGAGGTCTACGGTCCCGACCCCGCCTGAGGGGTCCATGGTCGTGCAGGCCGAGGGAACTGCGGGGTGCTCTCGGCCTGCACCTTTTCGCCGGAGGCCGTGCGGGGGGTCGCACGGTCTCCGGCTCAGACCTTCCGCCGGGGGCCGGAGGCCCCGCCGGGTCAGATGCCCTCGGCCCTGCGGGCGGGGCAGTCCGGCGGGCAATGCTCGACGTGCGCGGGCAGCCAACGGGTGAAGGCCCTCAGCATCTGCCGGAGCGCGAAGCCGACGACCGGTCCGGTGCCGGGGATCAGCGGCTCGAACGTCGCCTCCCAGCGCAGGAACGTGCCGGCGCCCCGTCGCTCCAGCCGGACGTCCGACCGGTAACCGCGCACGGGCAGGCCCGACAGCGCGACGTACCCGAAGTGCTCGTAGGGCTCGTAGGCGACGGTCCGCTCACTGGCCGGCCAGATCTTCTTGACCGTCCCGACGCCGTAGGGGGCGGTGTCGCCCGCGCGCGCCCGCCGCGCCGGGGTGGGGAACCTGCCCCAGGCGCCCCACGCCTCGGGGACGGCCAGGTGCCGGAAGAGGTCCTCGGGCGAGGCGGCGGTGGTGGCGGTGGCCTGGATCATCGCCACACGCTACAGCCACGCCGACGGCAGCGGCAGGCCCGGTTTCGGGGCCCCGTCAGGACGACTGCGCGCGGGCGCGGAACGCCGCGGCCTTGACGCGGTTCTGGCAGGCGGTGGAGCAGAAGCGGCGGGTGCCGTTGCGGGAGGTGTCGACGTAGACGCGATCGCAGTGCGGCGCGGTGCAGACCCCGAGGCGGTCGTGCAGCTCGCTGCCGATGACGATGGCGAGGCCGGTGGCGCACGGGCCGGCCCAGTCGTTCTCGTCGGAGCCGTGGTAGTGGACGTGCCACGGGTGCCCGTCGTGGCGTTCCAGGCGGGGCCGGGCCTCGGTCTTCTCCAGGAGCCGGTTGACCTGCTCGGCGGCGCCGTCGACGTCGCCGGCGGCGACGGCGTCGAACACGGCGCGCAGCTCGCGCGCGACGGCGGCGAGCGCGGGCAGCTCGGCCTCGGTGGCGCGCGATCCGCGGCCGACGCGCCGGAGGACGTCGGTGACGGCGGCGGCGAGTGCGGGCGGCGGGGGCGGGGTGTAGGCGCGGCCGCGCCGCTCCCCCGGGGTCAGCTCGTTGACCAGGCCGGCGGCCGCCTGCACCACCGCATCGGTATGACTGTTGAACTCCACTTGACCAGTTACGCCTTCCGGGTTCACACTGTGACTGTCCAAAGTTTATACGACAGTCACAGGAGGGATCATGACCATGCTCAGCCACGAGGTCGCGAGCGCGTGGACCGCCCGCTGGGACGTCCAGCAGGAGGGCTACATCCCCGACCGCGAGGAGCGGTTCACCGCCCTCCTCGACGCGCTGGAGGCCGCGACCGGACGGCCCGACCCGCTCGTCCTCGACCTCGGCTGCGGGCCGGGGTCGCTCGCCGGCCGGATCCTGGACCGCCTCCCCGGCGCGACCGTGGTCGCGGTCGACGCCGACCCGCTGCTGCTGTCGCTCGGCCGCGCCGTGCACGCCGGCCGGCCGGGGCTGACCTTCACCGAGCTGGACCTGCGCGAGCCCGGCTGGGCGGCCCGGCTTCGGCTGGACCGGCAGGCCGACGCCGCCGTCAGCACCACGGCGCTGCACTGGCTGTCGGCCGGGCAGCTGCGCGTCGCCTACGGCGAGCTCGCGCGGGTGCTGCGGCCCCGCGGGCTGTTCCTCAACGGCGACAACCTGGGGGTGGACGACCGGACGCCGGGCCTCGCGGCCCTCGACGTCGCCCTGCGCGAGCGCGAGCAGGCGCGCCGGTTCGCCGGTGACCGTCCCGAGGGGTGGGACCAGTGGTGGGAGGCGATCGCCGCCGACCCTGACCTGGCCGAGCTGCGGGCGGTGGCCCGCGACGAGACGACCGGCCACCACGGGTCGGAGTCGGAGCTGCTGTCCACCCACGTCGCGGCGCTCCGCGAGGCGGGTTTCGAGGAGACCGGGACGCTCTGGCAGCGCGGAGACAACCGCCTCCTGGCCGCCCTGCTGGGGGCCTAGCCCGCGCCCCGCCCGGCGTCAGCGCGCCTGTCCGTAGAGGTGCTCGACGTGCAGGCGGACGACGAGGCGCCCGTCCTCGACCATGACGCGGCGGTACTCGTCCCAGTCGGGGTGCTCGCCGCTGATGTCGCGGTAGACCGCGACGAGCTCCTCGACGGCGGCGTCGCCCGGATCGGCGGCGACCGCCGAGAGCTCGGCGGTCCCCTCGGCGACCGCCCACGACCAGCCGTCCGGCGAGCCGACGTGCAGGCTCGCGCGCGGGTCGCGGGCCAGGTTGCGGGCCTTGGCCCGGTCACTGGTGATCGAGATCCGGACGAGCCGGCGCCCCTCGTCGAAGTGGTAGTTGATCGTGGACAACTGGGGCCGCCCGTCGCGCTTGAGGGTGGCCAGCACCCCGATGTCGCGCCCCGCCAGGAGTTTCACCAGCGCCGTGTCGTCCGCCATGTCCGCCTCCATCGGTCGTCGGCCTTACCGGCGTCAACCGCGGGGCGCGCCGATCGCTTCCCCGGTCAGCCGAGGGCGAGGGCCGGGAAGTCGAGGACGCGGGCGGTCCGGGCTCCCGGCCCGCCCGCGCCCTCGCCCGCGTCCTCGCCCGCGTCCTCGCCGACGGCGCGGCCGGTGAGGATGTGGCCGCGGAACACCGCGCCCTTCGCCACGACCCTGACGGCGCGGAAGCCGCGCGGCGGCAGGGCGCAGAACCCGGTCCGCACGACGTCGTCGAACAGCGAGTCCGACACGACGTAGGCCAGGTCGCGGTCCGCGTCGTCGGCCAGCTGGCGGCGCAGCGGTGCCGCGTCCAGCAGCCGCTGGACGACGATGGGCGCGTCGCCCGCGGGGCCGAACGGCCCGGCCGTGAGCGTGCCGTGGTGCAGCGAGAGCCGGACGCGCAGCCGGAAGCGGCCTGCGTCCCGGTTGACCTCGCGCAGCGCCTCGTCGAGGAGGATGACGAAGTCGCCGGCCACCGTCGCCGGGTCGACGCCCTCCGGCAGCGTGGCGAGCTCGCCGTCCCCGCCGACCTGCTTGTCCCAGCCGTCGCGGTCGAGGCCGACGCCGCGGGCGGCGCCGTCGAGCGCGTCCGACAGCAGCCGCTGCGCGCGCAGCTGCTCGCGCGTGTCGCGCCTGCTGTACCCCTGGATGTCCACCGCCAGCAGCAGGCGGTAGCTGAGCTGTACTTCCCCGTTCTCCTTCACCGTTCCGATCCCCGCCCTCGGTATCTGTGGGCAAATGGGCCCGATGCCCGCATTCGCTCCAATGCGTGGAGTGAGTGTTGCCCGGCGAAGGTTCCGATGCGCGGGTCGGAGTCGTCGCCTCCCGTTCGCCCCTGAGACGCACCTCGATGATCCCTGGGCCCGAGCGGTAAGGAAAAGGTGGCGAACAAGTAAGGAGCAATGCGGAAAATCCCCCACGAAACGGTCTCGGTTGAACCGCGCGGCGCAGGGGTCCCGTACTGCCTCCCAACGTGACACCCACGGTCACCGCGTCGCCCCGCACCCCTCGCACCCCGCCGGAGACCCCCGATGGCCCACAGATCACCGGCCGCCGCGCCGGCCACCCGCGAACGCCCTCCCGGACCGTGGAGCTGGTTCCGCGGCCCGCGGCCCGCCGGCGGCGTGGACGACCAGGTGATCGTGAACGAGCTGTACCGCGTGTACGGCCGCCCGCTGCTGTCGTTCGTCCTGCGCCTGACCGGCGGCGACCGGCACTGGGCCGAGGACGTCGTCCAGGAGACGATGATCCGCGCCTGGCGCAGCGCGCACCAGCTCGACGAGAACGCGACCTCGCTGCTGCCCTGGCTGGCGACCGTCGCCCGCCGGATCGTCATCGACGACCAGCGCCGCAAGAACGCACGGCCGCAGGAGGCGGGCGAGGGCCCGCTGGAGAACATGCGCGTGCCCGACGGGTTGGAGGATCTGCTGCGCTCCGTCGTCGTGTCCGAAGCCCTCCTCGCCCTGTCTCCGGCCCACCGCGAGGTCCTCAACGAGACCTTCTTCCGGGACCGCTCGGTGAACGAGGCCGCCAAGCATCTCGGCATCCCCGTGGGCACCGTGAAGTCCCGGGTCTACTACGCGCTCCGGGCACTCCGCGTCGCCCTGGAGGAGAGGGGCGTGACGCCATGAGAGCGCCGGACATGCCGCACGTCGACGTCGGCGCCTACTCCCTCGGCCTGCTGGAGGAGCCCGACCGCCGCGCCTTCGAGGCGCACCTGGCGTCGTGCTTCTCCTGCCACGAGGAGCTCGGCGCGCTGAGCGGGCTCGCCCAGACCCTGGACGGCATCGGCCCGATCTCCGATCCGGTGGAGGCGATGCCCGCGCCGCCCGATCCGGCGGCGGTCACCGACCTGATCCGGCACCGGATCCGCCGGGAGCGGCGGAACCGGACCGCGCGGGCGCTGGCCGCGGCCGCCGCGGGGGTCGTGCTGCTCGGCGGGGCGCTCGGCACCGGGTACACGCTGGGGGTCGACCGCGGCCCCGCCGCCTCCGCGCCGGACGGCGGGACCGCCCAGCTGCTGCGGGACGGCCGGGCGATGTCGGCGGCCGACGCCGGCACCGGCGTCACCGGGACGGTCGCGATGCAGCAGAAGGCGTGGGGCAGCCGGATCGCGCTGCGGCTCAGCAAGGTCGACGGGCCGCTCGCGTGCGAACTGGTCGCCGTGGACAAGCGGGGCAAGGCGCACACCGTCGTCGGCTGGTCCGTCCCCGACAAGGGCTACGGCCTGCCGGGGTCGCCGCAGCCCCAGCTGGCCCTGCAGGGCGGCACGGCGCTGCGGCCGCAGGAGATCAGCCGGTTCGAGGTCCGCACGATCGGCGAGGGCCGCACGCTGCTGACCGTCCCGGCGTAGGCCCGGCGGCCCGGGGCGCACGGCTCCGGGAGGGACGGCCGGGCCGCCCTCCCGTGTCTCATAGGCTGAGGTGGTGAGTGCGACCCGACCGTCCGCCGGCCCCGAGCTGATGCTGCCGGGGCTCGGCGAGGTGTACGCGGCCTACGTCCGGGAGGCCGACGCGCTGCCCGCGCAGCCCGGCCCGCTGCAGGCCGAGATGTGGACGTCCGCGCAGCTCGGCGGCCTGGAGGCGGCGGCCCCGCACGCCGCCGCGCGGCGCGCCGCGCTCGGCGACCTGATCGGCTGCCTGCACGCGGCGGCCACCCCGGGCGCGCGGGCCTTCCTGCGGGCGCTCGCCGCGATCGGCCCGGCCGAGGGGCGCGCGGCCGCGGCCCGCGCCGCCGACCGCCTCGCCGGCGTCCCGGCGGCGCCCTGGGAGGAGTCGCTCGGGCGGGTCGTCCCCGGCCAGGCGTGGCTGATCCAGGAGGGGCCGCTGGACGGCGACCGCCTGGTCTGCGAGTTCCGCTACGAGGGCGCCGGCACCGCCGGGATGCACGCCCTGGCCGTCCGGCTCTCCTACCGCGACGCCCCCGCCGAGATCGTGGTCGTCGGGGACGTCCCGGCGCTGATGGCGGCGGCGCGGCAGGCGATGCAGGCGGAGCTGTGCGTCGTCCAGCCCTACGACGCGGCGGCCGTGGGCGCGCGGCTCCGCGCCGCGCTCGGCACCGAGCGCGGCGGCACGGCGTCCCTGCCCGAGGCGTGCTACCCGGCGCTGGCGCTGGCCCGGCACCGGGCGTCCCTCCTGCCCTAGCGGCCGAGGGCGCGGTAGCGGCGGACCGACAGCGGGAGGAACACCGCCGCGATCGCCAGCGGCCACACCACCGCCATCAGCAGGCTGTGCTGCGCCGCCCACGACCCGCCGGCGGCCGGCTCGCCGAACAGCTCCCGGCACGCCGTCACGGTCGCCGACATGGGGTTCCATTCGGCGATCGCGCCCAGCCAGCCCGGCATCGTGCTCGGCGCCACCAGGGCGCTGGAAAGGAACCCGATGGGCCAGACCAGGACCTGGACGGCCGCGACCGACTCCGGTCCCTTGGCGACCAGGCCGAGGTAGACGCCGAGCCAGACCAGCGAGAACCGCAGCAGCAGGAGCAGCCCGAGCCCGGCGAGGGCCTTGCCCGCGCCGTCGTGGATGCGCCAGCCGATCAGCACCCCGCAGGCCGCCATCACGGCCAGCGCGACGACCGAGTGGAGCATGTCGGCCGTGGCCCGGCCCACGACGACGGCGGACGAGGCCATCGGCATCGACCGGAACCGGTCGGTCACCCCCTTGCTCGCGTCGCTCGCGATCGCGGCGAACGTCGTCTCGACCCCGAACGTCATCGTCAGCGCGAACATGCCGGGGACGATGAACGCCCGGTAGCCGCCGCCCCCGCCGGGGACGTCCATCTGGCCGCCGAACAGGTAGCCCATCATCAGCACGACCATCACCGGGAACAGCAGCCCGACGGCGACCTCGCCCGGCTTGCGCGCCCAGTGGGCGAGAGCGCGCGAGGTCAGGACCCACCCGTCGGCCACGGCCCACCGCGCCGCCTGAACGCTCACGCGTCCGCCCCGCGGGGGGACGGCCCCCCAGTTCGCTTCGCACATCGAGGCACTTCCTCCTTCTCCGTGAGGTGCAGGAACACCTCGTCCAGCGTGGGGCGGCGAAGGCCGATGTCGGCGACGGCGACGCCCGCCTCGTCCAGGGCCCGGACGGCCTCGGTCAGCGCGGCCGCCCGCCCCGACACCGGCGCCCCGACCCGCAGGGCCTCGGCGTCGACGTCCACCTCGCCGGTCGCGACCCGGCCGACGACCTCGGCGACGTCGGCGAGCGCTCCGGCGTCGTCCACGACGACCTCGACGCGGTCGCCGCCGAGCCGCGCCTTGAGGGCGTCGGGAGTGCCCTCGGCGATGACGCGGCCGTGGTCGATCACCGAGACGCCGGAGGCGAGCCGGTCGGCCTCCTCCAGGTACTGGGTGGTGAGCAGGACGGTCGTGCCGCCGCCCACCAGGTCGCGGATCGCGTCCCACACCTCGCCCCGGCTGCGCGGGTCCAGGCCGGTGGTCGGCTCGTCCAGGAACAGCACGGGCGGCGCGAGGATCATCGAGGCGGCCAGGTCGAGGCGCCTCCGCATGCCCCCGGAGTACTCCCCGGCGGGCCTGGTCGCGGCGTCGGTGAGGCGGAACCGCTCCAGCAGCTCGTCCGCCCGCCGCCGCGCGTGCCGGGCCCCGAGGTGGTGCAGGCGGCCGAACATGACGAGGTTCTGCCGCCCGCCGAGCACCTCGTCGACCGCGGCGTGCTGCCCGACGAGCCCGATGCGGCGCCGCACCTCGACCGCGTCGCGGACCACGTCGCGCCCGGCGACGCGGGCGCTGCCGCCGTCCGGGCGGGTCAGCGTGGTCAGGATCCGGACGGCGGTGGTCTTGCCCGCGCCGTTCGGGCCGAGCAGGCCGTGCACGGTCCCCGCGGGGACGCGCAGGTCCAGCCCGGCGAGGGCCTCGGTGCCGCCGTAGCGCTTGCGCAGCCCCTCGGCGACGACCGCGAACCGTGGTTCCGTCACCCGTCCTCCAAAACTATGTACACAGTACGGATTTACCATCGCGGCCAATATAACGTACGCAGTACAGAGTTTCATCCCTGAGAGGATCGGCCGGTGACCGAGTACAGCGGGGCGGGCGACCCCAAGCGCACCCTGGAGCTGCTGTGGGACGTCCGGGAGCGCCCCCGGCGCGGGCCCAAGCCGCGTCTGACCGCGGAGGAGATCGTCCGGGCGGCGATCCGGCTGGCCGACGCCGAGGGCCTGGACGGGCTGTCGATCCGGCGCATCGCCGAGGAGCTGGGCGTCTCCCCCATGTCGATCTACACCTACGTGCCGGGCAAGGCGGAGCTGATCGACGTCATGGTCGACCGGGCGTTCGGCGAGCTGACGCCGCCCGGGCACGACTCCTGGCGGGCCCGCCTGGAGCACATCGCCCGCGACGACTGGGCGCTATTCCACCGGCACCCGTGGCTGCTGCAGATCACCATGGCGCGGCCGCCGCTCGGCCCGAACACGTGCGCCAGATTCGAGTTCGAACTGCGCGCCGTGGACGGCCTCGGCCTCAGCGACCTGGAGATGGACTCCGTCGTCGCGCTCGTGACCGGCTTCGCCGAGAGCGCCGCCCGCGTGTCGGTCAACGCCGCCGAGGCCGAGCGCCGCAGCGGGATGACCGACGAGCAGTGGTGGGAGGCGAGCGCCCCCCTCCTGGAAAAGCTGGTGACCGAGGACGACTACCCGCTCGGGACCCGCGTCGGCGCCGCGGTCGGGTACGAGTACAGCGCCGCCATCGCGCCCGGACGCGCCTTCGAGTTCGGCCTCGCGCGCGTCCTGGACGGCATCGACATGCTGATCAGCTCCCGCTAGCCCGCTTGGTCCGCTTCGTCGCCACGGCGCCCGCCGGGTCCTCCGGCCACGGGTGCCGGGGGTACCGGCCGCGCAGCTCGGCCCGGACCGCGCGGTACCCCTCGCGCCAGAACGAGGCCAGGTCCGCGGTGACCGCCGCCGGGCGTCCCGCGGGCGACAGCAGGTGCACGACCAGGGGCACCCGCCCGCCGGCGAGCCGCGGCGCCGCGTCCCACCCGAACAGCTCCTGCAGCTTCACCGCGAGGACGGGCCGCTCCCCCGAGTAGTCGACCCGGATCCGCGACCCGGACGGGACCTCGACCCGTTCGGGCGCGTACTCCTCCAGCCGCTTCGCCAGGTCCCACGGCAGCAGCCCGCGCAGCAGGCCCGCGACGTCCACCTTCGCCAGGTCGGCCCGCCGCCGCGCGCCGGACAGCCACTCCGGCGCCCGCTCCAGCAGCGCCGCGTCGTCGACCGCGGGCCAGGGCTCCCCGAGGGCTCCGCGCAGGAACGCCAGCCGCTCCCGCAGCGCGACGGCCGCCGGGCTCCAGCGCAGCAGCCCGAGGCCCTCCGCGCGCACCCCGTCCAGCAGGGCGGCGCGCACGAGCCCGGGATCGGGTTCCCGCAGCGGCCGCGCCTCCAGCTCGATCGCGCCGAGGCGCTCGACGCGGCGCGCCACCACCTCGCCGTCGCGCCACACGACCTCCTCGACGGTCTCGACCAGCGGCGCCGCCGCGGACCGCGCGATCTCCTCGTCGATCACCACGGCCTGCCGCACCCGCGCCGACGCCGCCCCGGCGGGACGGTCGGCCGCCGCGACCGCGAGCCAGCCGGGCCGCGCCGCGGCCAGCGCCGACCCCTCCGCCGGCTCGGCCCCCGTCCCCGACGCCATCAGGTAGCCGCTCCCCCGCCGCGCCCGCGCCACCCGCTCCGGGAACGCCAGCGCCACCACGGTTCCCGCCACATGGTCGTCGCCGAGCCCGGCCGGGCTCGCGCCCCCCGGGGCGAGCGACCTCTGGAGGCGGGCCGCCTCGTCGCGCCAGCGCGCGGTGTGCGGGTCGGCGGGCCGGTTCCTGCCGCGCAGGGCCCGCCAGACGGCGGTGAGGTCGTCGCCCGCCGAGCGGGGCGGCGGCTCGGAGAGCAGGGCGACGACCTGCGCGGCGTCGCGGGCGCCGACCCGCCGGGCGCCGTCGAAGAGGGCGCGGGCGAGGCGGGGGTGCAGGCCGACGCGGGCCAGGCGGCGGCCGCGGTCGGTGGCGCGGCCGTCCCGCAGGGCGCCGAGGGCGTGCAGGGTGGAGCGGGCGGCCTCCATCGCGGCGGCCGGGGGCGGGTCGGGCAGGGCGAGGCCGGTCGCGCCGGGATCGCCCCAGCAGGCCGCCTGGAGGGCGAAGCCGGTGAGATCGGCCAGCTCGATCTCGGGGCGGGGGCGGGCGGGGAGCCGGTCGTGCTCGGCCTGCGTCCAGCACCGGTAGACGGCGCCGGGGGCCTCGCGTCCGGCGCGCCCGGCGCGCTGGTCGGCGGTGGCGCGGGACGCGCGGACGGTGGTGAGCGAGCCGAGGCCGCGGGCGTGGTCGGTGCGCGGCTCGCGGGCGAGGCCGCTGTCCACGACCGCGCGGACGCCGGGGACGGTGAGGCTCGACTCGGCCACCGAGGTGGCGAGGACGATCCGGCGGCGGGAGGCGGGCGCGAGCACCTCGTCCTGCACGCGCCCCGGCGCCTGGCCGTGGATCTGCAGGATCTCGGCGGGCGCGCCGGACAGCAGCCCGGCGACGCGGGCGATCTCGCCGACCCCCGGCAGGAAGCACAGGACGTCGCCGTCGCGTTCGGCCAGCGCCCGGCGGGCGGTCGCGGCGACGTGCGCGAGGAACCCCGGGTCGACGCGCATGCCGTGCGGCGGCGGGACGGGGCGCGGCGGCGGCGCCCAGACCGTCTCGACCGGGTGGAGCGCCGCCGCGGTCTCCACCACCGGGGCGCCGCCGAGCAGGCGCGACCACGGGCCGGTGTCGGCGGTGGCGGACGCGGCGACCAGGCGCAGGTCGGGGCGCAGCGCGGCGCGGACGTCGAGCAGGAACGCCAGCGCGGTGTCGGCGTCCAGGTGCCGCTCGTGGCACTCGTCCAGGATGACCGTGCCGACGCCGTCGAGTTCGGGGTCGGACTGGAGGCGCTGGAGGACCACGCCCGTGGTGACGACCTCGACGCGGGCGCCGGGGCGGGTCTCGCCGCGGACGGTGACGCCGACCCGGCCGCCGACGCGTTCGCCGAGGAGCCAGGCCATGCGGCGGGCGGCGGCGCGGGCGGCGAGGCGGCGTGGCTCCAGGACCAGAACCTTGCCGGGCGCGGGCGGCGCGCCGAGGGCGAGCCCGGCGAGGGCGAGGGGGACCAGGGTGGTCTTCCCCGTGCCGGGAGGCGCCGCCAGCACCGCCGCGCCGTGCTCGTCCAGGGCCGCGCGCAGGGCGGGGACGGCGTGGCGGACGGGGAGGCCTTCGGCGGCGCTGAGGTGCATCGTCCCAGTGTGCCGCGCCGCCCGGACCACCGGGCAATCAATTGCAATGAAAAGGGATTTGAATGTTGCGGTGATAGTTGCACCGCGCCTTTCAGGCAATCTCCGGCGGCTCTTCTCCGATGTTCCCACGAATCGTCGCACCAATCATGCGCGAACGGGCAGGTGAGCAATGCCCCAGGCCCAAGAAGTGGCGCGGGAGTTTGATTTAAGTCACCTCGCAAAGTGTGGCGGGAATGCCGGAGCGTCCCCATACTGGTGGCGTCGCCGCAGGTGCTGGGAGGACGGACATGTTCGGCAGCTCCATCTACCTCAGGGACCGCCCCGCTTTCACGGGCGGCTCGCCGCAGGCGGTGT
Source organism: Actinomadura citrea (assembly GCF_013409045.1). Lineage (NCBI taxonomy): Bacteria > Bacillati > Actinomycetota > Actinomycetes > Streptosporangiales > Thermomonosporaceae > Actinomadura > Actinomadura citrea. Next base: position 5,935,268 of record NZ_JACCBT010000001.1, read on the forward strand.
ACGAGGAACTCTGGCAGCGGGGCCGAAAAGGACGATTGCGGACACGCGCCTTTCTGGCGGCGGCGACGCTCGTGCTGTGCGGGCTGCTCGTCAACGCCGTTTTCGGAGTCGTGATGGCCGTTGTGGTGGCGGCCGCGGACACGCTCGTCCATTGGCGCATTTACAGCGCGTCGCGGGTGTGGCGGCTCGGGCTGCGCGGCGAGCAGCGCATGAACCGTTTCCTCCGCTACACGCTGGAGCGGCGCGGGCACCGCGTGCTGCACGCCCGGACGGTCCCCGAGCACGGGACCGCCGACGCACTGGTGGTCGGGCCCGGCGGCGTGTGGCTCGTGCACAACGAGGCGTGGTCGCCGGGGGCCGAGGTGTCCCAGCACGGCGGCCGGCTGTTCATCGACGGCCGGACGCAGTCCAAACTCGTCGCCGGGCTGACCGCGCGGGCCGAGGCCGCCGCCGCGGCGATCTCCCGCGCCGCCGGGACGCCGGTGACGGTGACGCCGGTGCTGGCCGTGCACGGCGGCAAGCTCGCCCGCACGCCGTTCACCGCCGACGGCATCGTGTTCGCGCCGCCGCTGAAGCTGATCCGCTGGATGCGCCGCAACCCGACCGCCGACCGCTCCGCCGAGGAGATCGAGGCGATCACGCGGGCCGCCGTGCGCGCCCTCCCCGTCGGATCCCACGGCTCGGCCCATGCCGCGGCGTGACCCGCCCCCTCGCAGGAGGACGGCATGACCGACAGACACCTGTGGCCGGAGGGCTCACACGCCGCCGCTCACAGGGCGCCCACCGCCCGCGGGGGTTCCGCCACCTCTGCGGGCGGTGCGGCGCAGCCACAGCAGGCCCACCACGGGCAGGACCAGGGGCACGAACCCGTAGCCGCGTCCGTACACGGACCAGACGGTCTCGTCGGGGAACGCGGCGCGGTCGGCGATGCTGAGCGTGCCCACGGCGAGCACGCCCGCCAGCTCCGTCGCGCAGGCGGCGACTGCGATCCGGAACGAGGTCCGGCCGCCCCGGGCCAGGGCCACCGTCGCCAGGACGTAGACGGCGGCGGCGAACGCCGACAGCAGGTAGGCGACGGGCGCGTCGGAGAAGCGGGTGGCGATCTGCACGCCCGCCCGCGCGCCGGCCGCGAGCGCGAAGATCGCGTAGACGGCGACCAGCAGCCGTCCCGGCCCGCCGGCGGTGGCGCCGGGGCGGGCACCGTCGCCCGTGCGGGCCTCGGCGCCGGCGCGGGCGCCGTCGTCCGCGCGGGTCAGCGGCCCCCGGACCGCGGTCTCGGGGGCGGGCGGGTCCTCGCGGACGGGCTCGGTCTCGCGGACGGGCTCGTGTTCGGGGTCAGGCACCGGTACCGCTCCACAGCTGGTTCATCCGCACGATCATGACGGCGACGGCCACCCCGGCCACGACGAGCACGGTGGGGCCCCACCGGGTGCGCTCCAGCAGCCCCCACCCGGCGCCGGCGACGGGGACCAGCAGCGATCCCAGCAGGTAGCCGACGAAGGTGGCGGGGCCGTCCGGGCCCTCGCCGCCGGAGAGCCTGACGAAGGCGACCACGGCCTGCGCGACCAGCAGCACCTCCAGGACGCCGAACGCGGCGAGGTCGCCGGCGCCCATCGCCCGGCCGCGCAGCGCCGTCACCAGGGCGTAGCCGGCGGCCAGGAGCGCCACCACGATGGTCGTGGTGGACAGCACGTTCGTCACGGCACCAAAGAGTACTACCGGCTGTAGAGCAACCGCGACGCCGCCGCCCGGCAGGGCACGGCGCCCCCCGGCGCGGGGCCGGGAAGCGGCGGGGCATGGCAGCATGGCGGGCGTGAACGCGCTGCGATGGCTGACCCTGACCCGGCACGGTGAGAGCACCGGCAATCTCGCCTACCAGGCCGTCCTCGGCACCGACGCCGAGGAGGTCGACATCCCCGAGCGGGACGCCGACGTCCCGCTGTCGGACACCGGCCGGGCCCAGGCGGCGGCGCTCGGCCGGTGGCTGGACGCGCTCCCCGAGGACGAGCGCCCCACGACGGTGATCACCTCTCCCTACGTGCGCGCCCACGACACCGCGAGGATCGCGCTCGCCGAGACCTCCTTCGCCGTCCCGCGGATCCGGGTGGACGAGCGGATCCGCGACCGCGAGCAGGGGGTCCTGCAGGGGCTCACCCCCCGCGGCGTCCGCACCCGGTACCCGGGTGAGGCCGAGCGGCTGCGCCAGCTCGGCAAGTTCTACCACCGGCCGCCCGGCGGCGAGTCGTGGGCCGACCTGGCGCTGCGGCTGCGCAGCTTCTACCGCGACCTGGAGACCGGCGCGCCCGGCGGCCGGGCCCTGGTCGTCGCCCATGACGCGATCATCGTCATGACCCGCTACCTGGTGGAGGAGCTGACCGAGCAGGAGGTCATGCGGATCGAGAAGGAGCCCGTCGCCAACGCGTCGGTCACCCGGTGGCGCCACGACGGGACCGGGCTCGCGCCCGTCTGCTACAACGACTGCGCCCACCTCGCCACCGCCGCGGTGCCGCCGCCTACGGCTCGCCGCTGAGGAGCCGGGCGCTGCGGGAGGTCACGGCGGCCAGCCGCGGATCCCCCGGCGGCAGGACGCCCCGCAGCCGCTCCAGCGCCTCCAGGTCCGCGCGGCCCGGCTCGGTCTGCGCGTAGATCCACAGCACGTCGGCGCCGCCCCGGTCGAGCACCTGCCGCCGGACCCGCACCGCCAGCTCGTCGCGTTCCACGCGGACGGCGGGCGCGTCCGAGCGCGGCAGCAGCTCGCCCCCGTACAGCCGCACGGCGCCGGCGACGTCCCCCTCGTCCAGCAGCCGCCGGACCGCGAGGAAGTCGGCGTCGACCGCGCAGCCGAGCCGGTAGGGGCGGGCGCGCACGACGTCGCCGAACTGGTGGCGGAGCCGGTGGATCTCGGGGCGGACGGTCGCCGCGCTGCCCTCGTCGCCGTACAGGTACAGCGAGAGCCGGTCGCCGCTCAGCCCCCGCGGATGCAGCGCCAGCAGCGCGAGGATCTCGGCGTGCCGCAGCGTCAGGTCGAAGCGCCGCCCGTCCAGCAGCGCGTGCGGCCCGTCGCCGAGCAGCGCCAGCGTCAGCAGCGGCGCCCCGGCGGCCGCGGGCCTGGCCGCCAGGCCGCGCTCGGGCGGGGCGCTCTCGTCGACCCGGCCGCGCGCCCCCGGGATCCGCAGGAGGAACGCCTCGCCCAGCGGCTCGGCGATGGCCGTGCGGCCGTCCGGCAGCACGACCGTCCCACCGGGTTCGGGGACGGCGACGCGCCGGCCGACCAGCCCGCCCCCCGGTGCCGCGAGGATGCGGCCGGCGGCGGTGGCGAGGACGCCGGTGCCGCGCAGCCCCCGCAGGTGCGGCAGGAGCCGCTCGCGCAGCCGCTGGTCGCGCCCCAGCATCTCGTTCTCCATCCGCGCCTCGGCCAGCCGCGCCGCCGCGGCGACGAGCGCGACGGTCGCGGGATGCAGCGCCCCCACCGTCGCGCTGACGTCGATGCAGCCCACCACGCGTCCCGAGTCGGGATCGGTGATCGGCGCACCGGCGCACGACCAGCAGTGCAGGATGTGCGCGACGTGCTCGGCGGCGTACACGTACTCGGGCCGCCCGGAGGCGAGCGCGGTGCCGATGCCGTTGGTTCCGACGGCGTCCTCCGACCAGAGGAAGCCCTCGGTCAGGCCGATGGCGTCGGCGGCGCGGCGGGCGAAGGCCGGACCCTGCGTCCACAGGACGTGCCCGGCGGCGTCGCTGATCACCATCAGGTGCTCGGCCTCATCGGCGACCCGCCGCAGCAGCGCATCCAGCATCGGCAGGTGCGGTTCGAGGGGGTGGGCGCCGCGGGCGGCGGCGAGGGCGTCCCGATCGAACACCAGCGGCGCCGCCTCCATGCCCGCGTCGACGTCGGCGTCCTTGGAGCGCCGCCACGACTCGGCGATCGGCGCCCGGACGGTCACCGGCTCGCGCACCACCATCAGCCCTTTCTCCCGGAGGGAAATCCGGCTCCGTTCGAGCATCGATCCATCACCGGGGCGGCGCAACCGATTCGCCGGATCCCGCACGGCCGGATCGCGACACGATCCGTGACCGGATGATCGCAACGTGCATGCAACGTGGGTGCGCCTACCGTGAGCGGCGCCGGGGAGTCGAAGGACCATCCTGTGGGTCCGCCGTCCCGCACGCGTCCGGGGGGAATGCGTGCGGGACGGCCCGCTCCCGGCGCTACGGGGAGGACGAACGACCCATGCTCTGCCTGACGTGCCACCGCGTTCGACCGGCCGCGAGCCGGGCGGACTACACCGCCGAACGCGCCTCGCTCATCGTGCGGCAGGGCCTGTGCGTCTGCAGCGCGCCGTCCACCCGGCCGCGGCGGCAAGCGCCCGTCCGGAAAGGCGCGCCGACCCCGAAATAAACCGGTCGGTTCACAAAACGTTCACGGTCGATTCGCCTACAGTTTAAGGAGATTCCACCCACTGGCCCCGGAAGGGAGCGCCATGACCGTGATACCGGGTCTTGTCCGCCGCGCCGCCGCCGAGGTGGAGCACCATCTGCGCGAGGGCGCCGGCGTCCTGGTCAGAGCCGGGCGGGATCTGGAACGGTCGGCGGAGCTCCTCCGGCTGCTGCCCTCCTTCGTCGAGCGCCTGTCGATCCTAGAGCAGTCGGTCCGGGTCCAGGACGCCGAACTGCGCACGATCCGCATCGAGCTCGACTCGCTGGTCGGGCAGCTCAACGACCGGCTTCTGCCGCGCCTCGACGAGCGCATGGACGACACCGAGCGCGACCTGGCCGCGGTCGCCACCAGCCTGATCCGGACCGGCCGCGAGACCGCGGGCAACCACACCCGGCTGGAGGCCGCCGAGCGGCGCGTCGCCGACCTGCGCGCCAAGGTCGCGGCGCTGGAGCAGCGGACCGGGCTCTGGCGGGACTTGCAGTCCACGGTCACCAGGTTCGGCGACGACCTGGACGCGATGCGCGCCCGGATGGCGCTGCGCACCGCCGAGCCGCCGCCGGACGCCGTGCCCGCCCCGGTGCAGAACCTCACCGACCGCCTGGCATAAGGGGACATCGGCGGCGTCCTGGAGAATGGGCGCATGACTCAGCCGTCCGACATCCGTCCGTCCGCCGCGCGCGGCTTCGCCAGCGACAACCAGGCGAGCGTCCATCCAGAGGTCCTCGCGGCCCTGGCCGCGGTCAACGCCGGCCACCAGCCGGCCTACGGCGACGACGCCGTCACCGGCCGGCTCCGCGAGGTCGTCCGGCGCCACTTCGGCGAGCAGGCCGAGGTGTTCCCGGTGTTCAACGGGACGGGCGCGAACGTGGTGTCGCTGCAGGCGATGTCGGAGCGGTGGAGCGCGGTGGTGTGCCCGGAGTCGGCGCACATCAACACCGACGAGTGCGGCGCGTCCGAGAAGATCGCGGGGCTGAAGCTCGTCACGGTTCCGGCCCCGGACGGCAAGCTCACCCCCGAACTGGTGGACCGGTACGCCACGGGTTTCGGCAACGTCCAGCGGCGGGAGCCGGCCGTCGTGTCGATCACCCAGAGCACCGAGCTCGGCACCGTCTACACCGCGCGGGAGACGGCGGCCGTCGCGGCGGCGGCGCACGAGCGCGGCCTGTCGGTCCACATGGACGGCGCCCGCATCGCCAACGCCGCCGCGTCCCTCGGCCTGCCGCTGCGCGCCCTCACCACCGACGCGGGCGTGGACGTGCTGTCGTTCGGCGGTACCAAGAACGGGCTGCTGCTCGGTGAGGCGATCGTGGTCCTCGATCCGGGCGCCGTGCGGGGGCTGGCGTACCTGCGCAAGTCGAGCATGCAGCTGGCGTCCAAGATGCGGTACGTGTCGGCACAGCTCATCGCGCTGCTGGACGGCGACCTGTGGCTGCGCAACGCCGCACACGCCAACGCCATGGCCCGCCGCCTGGAGGGCGCCGCCCGCGCCGTCCCCGGCGTCGAGATCACCCAGGACGTGCGGGCCAACACGGTGTTCGCGCTCATGCCGAAGGACGCGGCCGAGCGGCTGCGCAAGCGGTTCCCCTTCTACACCTGGGACGAGGCGACCGGCGAGGTCCGCTGGGTCTGCTCCTTCGACACCACCGAGGACGACGTGGACGCGTTCGCCGCCGCGCTCGCCGAGGAGATGGCGGCCTGACCGGCCCGGTCATCCCGATCATCGAGAGCGACCCCGCCCGCCGGGCGGCCCGCGGGTTATGGTGTGACCGAACAGGATTCGGTAACAGGAGGCGAGCCCGATGGCCAACCGCACCTTCGTCGTCGGCGTGGGCATGACCAAGTTCGAGAAGCCCGGCTCCCGCGACTGGGAGTACCCCGACATGGCCAAGGAGGCCGTCGGCAACGCCCTGGAGGACGCAGGCGTCGGCTACGACGCCGTCGAGATGGCCTACGCCGGCTCGATGTACGGATCGATGGGCCAGCGCGCCCTCTATGAGACCGGCATGACGGGCATCCCGGTCATGACCGTCATGAACGCGTGCGCGACCGGGTCCAGCGCGCTGTTCCTCGCCCGCCAGGCCGTCCGCGGCGGCCTCGCCGACTGCGCGCTCGCGCTCGGCATGGAGAAGATGAAGAAGGGCTCGCTCGGCGCCGGCATGGGCGAGTCCAAGGTCACGATCATCGACCACCACCTGCGCTCCATGACCGCGGGCCGCGAGTGGGAGCTGGACAAGGCGCCCATGCCGCAGATGTTCGGCAACGCCGGCCGCGAGCACATGGAGAAGTACGGCTCCACCCCCGACCACTACGCCTGGATCGGCTGGAAGAACCACAAGCACTCGGTCAACAACCCCTACGCGCAGTTCCAGACCGAGTACTCCCTGGACGACGTCAAGAACGCCACGATGATCTTCGACCCGCTGACCAAGCTGCAGTGCTCCCCCACCTCCGACGGCGCCGGCGCCGCGCTCGTCGTCAGCGAGCGGTTCCTCGACGAGCACGACCTGTGGGACCAGGCCGTCGAGATCGCCGGCCACCACATCGCGAGCGACACGCAGGACAGCTTCGCCGACCACTCCTCCATCCAGGTCGTCGGCTTCGGCGTCTCCCGGCGCGCCGCCCGGAAGGCGATGGACGAGGCGCAGGTGTCCATCGACGACGTCGACGTCATCGAGCTGCACGACTGCTTCAGCGCCAACGAGCTCATCACCTACGAGGCGCTCGGCATGGCCGACGTCGGCGAGGGCCACAAGCTCGTCGACGACGAGGCCACCACCTACGGCGGCACGTGGGTCGTCAACCCCTCCGGCGGCCTCATCTCCAAGGGCCACCCCCTCGGCGCCACCGGCCTCGCCCAGTGCGCCGAGCTGACCTGGCAGCTGCGCGGCCAGGCCGGCGCCCGCCAGGTGGACGGCGCCCGCGTCGCCCTCCAGCACAACATCGGCCTCGGCAGCGCCTGCGCCGTCGCCGTGTACAAGCCCGCGACCGCCTGACCCGCGAGAGGGCACGAGGTCAGGAGGGTTCGCGCAGGACGACGGAGGTCACACGGGGTCCTCGGAGAGGCGGCGGAGGCCGGCGGCCGGGCCGCCGCCCTCCGGGCCCCACCCTCCGGCATGCGACAAAGATTGACTTCTGTCTCACAGCGGCTACGGTGAAGTAAGTGGTCACTGGTCAGGAGGTGCGATGCCCGCCCCGCCCTCGCCCCCGACGGTCGTCACCGCCGCCGCCCGCAGGCCCGCGCGCAGGGCCGCCCTCGCCCCGCTCGGCCCCGGCACCCTTCTCTGGCGGCACGCCGCCGACCTGCGCTCCCTGCTCCCCGGCGCCGCCGCCGGGCTGATGCAGCTCATGCACCCCGGCGTCGGCGCCGGCGTCACCGAGCACTCCGCGTTCTTCGACGCCCCCTTCGACCGGATCCACCGGTCCGTCCCGCAGATCTGGGCGACGATCCTCGCCCCGGACGGCGCCGCCCGCGCCCGCACCATCCGCGACCTGCACCGCGTCATCGGCGGGGTGGACGAGCACGCCCGCCGCTACCACGCCCTGGAGCCCGAGACGTTCTGGTGGGCGCACGCCACGTTCACCTGGGAGATCTTCAAGGCCGCCGAGACCTTCCACCCCGGCACCCTCACCGCCGAGGACCACGAGCAGATGTACGCCGAGACCGTCACCTGGTACTCCCGCTACGGCGTCAGCATGCGCCCCGTCCCCGCCGACTACGCCGCCTTCCAGTCCAAGTTCTGGCATGTCTGCACCCGGACCCTCGAACTCACCCCCGCCGCCGCCCGCGCCCTGGAGATCGCCAAGCACGGCTCCGGCACCGTCACCCTGCTGCCCGTCGGCGGCCCCCGGATCGACCGCGCCGGACGCCTCGTCATCGAGCGCCCGCTCCGCCTGATCACCTTCGGCTGCCTGCCGCAGGTCGTCCGGGACCGCTTCGACATCCCCTGGTCCCCGCTCGACCAGGCGCAGTTCTCCGCGCTCGCCCTGGCCAACCGGCAGGGTTACCGCATGATGCCCACCGGCCTCAACCACTGGGCACTGCGCAGCATGCTGCGCTACATCGGCGCCCAGACCCGGCAGAACCGCTACCGCCCGGCCGCCTGAACCGCATTGACCTGCGCGCCCGGGGCCCGCAGGTCACGCAACGTTCTTGTCGAAGGGGCCCGGAGGTCGCACACGCTTCAGGCGAGTAGCCGAACACTGAGGTGTGGAGACGATCACAGCCGGCGCCGACCACGCGGCGGCCGCCAAGCTCCCCGACCTTGGCGCCGACGCCGCGACGCTCCCCCTCACCCGGCGGATCCACCGGGCCCGCTGGGCGGTCGCCGGGCTCCTGCTGACCGTCCTCGTCACCGCCGTGCCGGCGACCACCGGGCCGCTGCGGCCGGCCCTCGCGGCGCTCGGCCACATGCGCTGGGGGTTCCTGCCGGGCCTGGTCCTGCTGTCCCTGCTGCACTACGTCCTCTCGGCGGTCGCGCTGCGCGGCGCCGCCGGCCGCCCGCTGCCGCTGGTCAGGACGACGATGACGCAGCTCACCGCGTCGGCCGCCAACCGCGTCACGCCCGGCGGCCTCGGCGCCGCGGCGGTCAACACCCGCTACCTCGTCTGCCGCGGCCTGCCGCTGCCCCGCGCGGCCGTCGCCGTGGCGGTCCTCCAGGTGGCCGGCGTCCCCGCCGACCTGCTGCTGATGGGCGCCGTCCTCGGCCTCGGCGCCGTCCTGGCCCCGGACGGCGGGAACGACCGGATGCTGGACGCCCTCGGCCACCACGCCTCCCGGGCCGCCGACCTCGTGCCGCCGCTCCCGCTGCTCGTCTCCGGCGGGGTGCTGCTGCCGGCCGCCGTGCTGTGGGGCCGCCGCGCGGTGCGCTCCACCGCGGCCCGCAGCGCCGCGGGCGGGCTCGCCGACCTGTGCCGCCGCCCGCGCGACCTCGCGGTCACCCTCGCCGCGTCCGCGGGGACCACGTTCGTCCTCAGCGTCGCGTTCGCCCTCAGCGTCCTCGCCGTCCCCGGGACGGCGGTGGGCCCGGCCGACGCGCTGGCGCTCCTCGCCGCGTACCTGGTGGGGGCCGCGGCGGGCTCGGCCGTCCCGACGCCCGGCGGCGTCGGCTCCACCGAGGCCGCCCTCGTCGCCGCGCTCGCCGCGCTCGGCATCGCCGCGGGCCCCGCCCTGCACGCCGTCCTGCTGTTCCGGGCGGTCACGTTCTGGGCGCCCGTTCCCCTGGGGGTGCTCGCCTGCCGGACGCTCCGGCGGTGACCTTTACATTGTAGATCAATTACAGGCGGAAGACCTTCCGGGCGTTGCCGGCGAGGAACGCCTCCCGCGCGTCCTCGCCGAGGCCGAGGTCGTCCAGGCCCGTGAGCGCCCGCTCGGCGGTCAGCATCGGGTAGTTGGTGCCGAACATGACCTTGTGGTGCCGGTCCTGGGCCATGTACCGGACGAGCTCCGGCGGATACCTGCGGACCGTGTAGGCGGACGTGTCGATGTAGACGTTCGGGTGCTTGCGGCACACCGCGACCATCTCCTCCGTCCACGGGTAGCCGATGTGCCCGCCCACGATGACGAGCTCGGGGAAGTCGAGCGCCACCTGGTCGACGTACGGGATCGGCCGGCCCGTCTCGCTCGGGCGCAGCGGGCCCGTGTGACCGACCTGCGTGCAGAACGGGACGCCCAGTTCCACGCATTCGGCGAACAGGGGGTAGAACCGCCGGTCGGTGGGCGGCAGTTCCCACAGCCACGGCACCACGCGCAGCCCCTTGAAGCCCAGTTCCCCCACGCACCGCCTGAGCTCCCGCACCGCCTCCATGGGCTTGCGCAGGTCGACCGAGGCGATGCCGGCGAGCCGGCCGGGGGCCTGCCGGACGAACGAGGCGACCTCGTCGTTGCTCACGAGGTCGCCCTCGGGCCCGTACCAGGCGCTGATCAGGCCCAAGTCCACTCCCCCGGCGTCCATCGCCGCGACCGTGGTCCCGACCGGGATCTCCTCCGCCGGCGGTTCCTGCCCGGTCCACCTCCAGAGCGAGTCGAGCATCTCGTGCCGCAGGAACCGCACCGTCCCGTGCTGCATCCACGCGTCAATCACCATGGGGACCTCCCACCGACCGCCATGCGGCCTCGCTCAGCAATGCGACCTGTTCGCCGTCCGGTTCGGGGCTCTGGCCGTTCAACCACAGCCGGCACAACTCCTGCGCGGGCCCGAGCCACAGGACGAACGCGGTCACCGCGTCCACGTCGAGCAGCGCCCCGTGCCGCGCCTGCACGCGCCACCAGCTGCGCACCTCGCGGAAGAACGCGCCGTTGCGCTCGGCCAGCCCTTCGCTCCCGGCAGGGCGCTCGGTGAACATGAACCGGGCCCGGCCGGGATGCTCCCCGCACCACCGCACGTGGAAGGCCACGACGGCGGTCACCGCCTCCCGCGCCGCGCCATGGCCCTTCAGCTCGGCGAGGAAGGCGTCCTGGTACATCCCGATGCTCTCGACGAACAGCGCCTCCGCCACCTGCTCCTTGCCGGAGAAGTGGTGGTAGAAGCTACCCACGCTCACCCCGCTCGCGGCCCTGAGCCCGCTCAGCGTGGTCCCGGCGACCCCGTCGCGCCCGAACAGCTCCAGCGCCGCCCGCAGGATCCGCTCCCGTCCGGCCTCCTTCATAGAACATTATTCTGCCATGCCAGAATAATGTTCTGGACAGGGGTCGTCCGGACTCCTGCTAGCCTCGTGGCCATGTCCAGCCCCGAGTCCGACAGACGCTGACTCCCGGGCGGCTCCCCTTCGTGCGGGCCGCCTGAGGCGGGCTGCCTTCCTCGCCCTCGCATCCGAGGGATCTTTCTCTGCCGTCGCCGTCCGTGCCGATGCCGGACGGCCATCTCGGCGCAGCCCCCAACGACAGCCGACCTGTTCGCCGTCTCGGGAGTCTCCCCTTGCCTTTCGCCGTCTACGTCCTCGGGCTCGCCGTGTTCGCCCAGGGCACCTCCGAATTCATGCTGTCCGGGCTCGTCCCGGGCATCGCCGCGGACCTGGGGGTCTCCATCCCCGCCGCCGGCCTGCTCACCTCCGCCTTCGCCGTCGGCATGGTGATCGGCGCCCCGTCCATGACGCTGCTGGCCCGCCGGTGGCCGCGCCGCCGCGCGCTGCTGATCTTCCTGGCCGCCTTCGTCGCCGTCCACGTCGTCGGCGCCCTCACCACCAGCTACGCGGTGCTGCTGGCGACCCGCGTCGCCGCCGCCCTGGCCAACGCCGGGTTCTGGGCCGTCGCGCTCGCCGCCGCGACCGCGCTCGTGCCCCCCGCCGCCCGTGCCCGCGCCACGTCCGTCGTGGTCGGCGGTGTCACCGTCGCCTGCGTCGCCGGGGTCCCGGCCGGCGCGCTGCTCGGCGGGGCGTGGGGCTGGCGGGCCGCCTTCTGGGCGGTCGCGCTGGTCTCGCTGCCCGCCGTCGTCGCGATCGCCAGGGCGATCCCGGAGGAGCGCCCGTCCGCGGGCAGCGCCCGCAGTGAACTGCGCGCCCTGGCCGGCGGACGCCTGCTGCTCACCCTCTCCGTCAACGCGCTGTTCCAGGGCGCGACGTTCTGCACGTTCACCTACCTCGCGCCGCTCGCCACGAACGTCGCCGGGTTCGGCTCCGCCTGGGTGCCGGCGCTGCTGGCGCTCTTCGGCGCCGGGTCCCTCGCGGGCGTCACCATCGGCGGACGGATCGCCGACGCGCATCCGGCCGCGCTCATCGCGGCGGGCATGACGTCCCTGACCGCCGGGTGGGCCGTCCTCGCGCTGACGGCCGGGAGCCCGGCGGCGGTGGTCGTGCTGGTGTTCGTCCAGGGGATGCTGGCGTTCGGGACGGGCCCGGCGCTGATCTCACGGGTCCTGGAACAGGGCTCCGCGGCGCCGACGCTGGCGGGCGGGTTCGCCACCGCGGCGTTCAACGTCGGCGGGACGCTCGGCCCGTGGCTCGGCGGCACCGCGATCGCCGCCGGCCTCGGCTACCGCTCGCCCGTGTGGGTGAGCGCGCTGCTGATGGCCGGCGCGATCGCGGTGCTCGCCGGTCAGGCCTGCTTCTGGAGGGCCAGGCTGGCCGAGCCCGTCAGCGCCGGCAGGTAGCCGGACCGGTGGCCCAGCGCGGTCGGGTGGTAGGACGAGCCGATCGGGATCGTGACCGCGTTGAGCCAGTCGTCGCCGGAGCACAGCTCGTGCCCGGAGAACTCGTCCCGGACGTCCGACCACGTGAACCCGGCGCGCCCCGCGGCGGCGGAGACCACGCCGTCGAGGGTGTCGGCGGCGTGGTTGAGCGCGGTGCGCTTGGTGTTGCTCAGCCCGGCGCACCAGTCGACGATGATGTAGAGGCGCGGGTACCCGAGCACCACCACCCGCGCCGACGGGGACTTCGCGCGGATCTTGCCGTACAGCGAGTCGAGCTGCCCGGGAAGCGTGTTCTTCATGTAGGTCTCGGCCTGCGTCACCTTGCTCTGGCACGAGGAGGTCGACTGAAGGACGCAGGTCTGCATGACGTCGGCGAATCCGGCGTCGTTGCCGCCGGCGGTGACGCTCACGAGCGTCGTGGAGGAGCTGAGCGCGCCGAGCTGTCCGCTGGCGACGGTCGTGGTCGTCGCGCCGGAGCAGGCGACGAACTTGTACGACGACGTGGCGTGCGACGCCGCCCACAGGTTCGGGTAGGCGTTGGCGCTGCGCTGGCACGTTCCGCTGCCGGGATCGTAGTTCCCGGCCCCCGTGCCGGACGAGTAGGAGTCGCCGAGGGCGACGTAGGCGGGCCCGGCCGCCGAAGCGGACCCGGACCCGAGCAGTGAGGCGGCGGTGAAGGTCGCCGCACCGAAGGCGGCCAGACAGGGGCGGGACAGACGCATCGGCACACTCCGGAGCGACGTATCGAATTGTGTCTTCCGTCCTATACCCGAACCGCCATTACGCCAAGCTCAAGACTGATCAACTTTGTTTGGCATGATTCGCCATTGCCATCCGAAACAGCCAAAATCTCAGGGCGGTCGACCCCAAGACCTCACAACCATTCCGGCGTTCTTCCCCGCGGCCCCAGGAGCCCGTCCCGCACCACGCCTCCCTGCTCGCCGCCGAGCCCGCCCACCCCCATCGGCCCGGCGGAGCCGCCTTCCGGGGATCGGCGGCTCGGGCGCGGAAGGAAGCATGGCCCTTCCCCGAGAGGAAGGACCATGCGGGATAATCACCTATCTTGCGGTGATTCGCGGCGGATGGGGCAGGGCGCCGGAAATGCGTCCTGCGCGCCGGGCGGCAGCCGGAGTTCAGCCCTTTCGGCCGAGGCGGGAGGCCCCGCCCCGGATCCGGTGCCACGCGGCGCGCGCGTGACCGTTCACGCTCGTGCTGATGCGGCGGGCGGTCGGGAACTCGGTGCCGAGGAGGCCGAGTCCGGCGAGGATCGCGACGATGCCGGGACCGGGCAGCACGAGCATGGCGACGCCCGCGACGATCAGGGCGGCTCCGGCGACCGCGACGCCGATCTTGCGTAGCAGCCGGACGTGCGCGCCACGCCGGCTCGCGGGCGCCGCGTCGGTGTCCGTCCCGGCACGGTCCATGGCGGTCGTGGTCACATCGTCCCCCGATCTGCGTACACGGCTTTCTTCTGGGACGAACCGGCAGGCCACCGAAGATCCCCGATCCGGTGCGGTGTGGCCAGAGTCACAACCCGTTCCCCAGGGCGGCGGCCCGCCCCGCAGGGCCCGCTAGCATCGCGGAAATGAGGATCCCGTTCGGCGCGCGGGCCCGTCTCGGGGTCCTGGCCGCGCCGGTGTGGAGGCGGCTGGGCGGCCGGGCGCAGTGGCGTCTCGCGCGGCTCCGGCATCAGACGTTCCTGGTGTACGCGGGAGGGATCGTCCGGGACGATCAGGGGAGGATCCTCCTGCTCCGGCACCGGCTGTGGCCCGCCTACCGCGCCTGGGGGCTGCCGGGCGGATACGTCAACGCCGGCGAGCGGCTCGAGGACGGGGTCGCGCGCGAGGTCCGGGAGGAGACGGCCCTGGAGGTCGAGGTCACCGCGCCGCCGCTCCACGTCGCCGGCGGCTTCCGGCACCGGGTCGAGGCCTACTACGCGGCGCGGGTCGTCGGCGGGCGGCTCGACCTGGACGCGGGCGAGATCCTGGAGGCCCGCTGGTGGCCTCTCGACGCGCTCCCGGACGCGATGTCGCCCCGTCTCCGCAGCGTCCTCGCCTCGCTTGACCTCAGCCAAGGTTGAGGTTGCAACCTGGACGGCATGAGCCTCACCGATCTCGAACGCGAATACCTCTCCACCCAGCGCCTCGGCCGCCTCGCCACGGTCGGCCCCAAGGGCGACCCGCAGAACAACCCGGTCGGGTTCGACTACAACGCCGAGACCGGCACGATCGACATCGGCGGCTGGAACCTCGCCGAATCCCGCAAGTACCGCAACCTCCGCCACAACGACCAGGTCGCCTTCGTCGTGGACGACCTGGCCTCCGTCAAGCCGTGGCGGGTGCGGGGCATCGAGATCCGCGGACGCGCCGAGGCCGCGGTCGCGGAGGGCTCCCGTTTCAGCGGCGACGTCATCCGCATCCACCCGCACACCGTCTTCAGCTGGGGCATCGACCCCGGCTCCGACGGGATGACCAAGCGCACCATCGAATAACCCCGGCCGCAGCAATCTCGCGCCCGCGTACAGGACCGGCCACCTCGGCGAGCCGGTCGAGGGCCGGTGACGGCCCGAAGTCGCCGTGGGCGAGGGACTCCAGGCCGACGCCCCCGGGGGACTGCGGGCGTCTCAGTCCTCTCCGGAGAGGTCCGCGAGGATCTGCCGCACTTCGGTGACCCGCGTGGGAGCGTCGATTTTCACGAGGAGGTCGAGCGCCTCGGAGTAGGCCCGCCGGGCGTCGGACGGACGTCCGGCGTGGCGGTGCACGCCGCCCAGAATGCACAGCATGGTGGCGAGACCGGCCTCGTTCTCGATCTCCCGGTGGAAGGCGACGGCCGGTCGGAGCACCGCTTCGGCGTCGGCGAAACGGCCCAGGCCGTCATAGGCCAGCGCGAGATGCCACGCGCACCAGACGATCTCGTCGCGATCGCCTCGCCCCTCGCTCACGGCCATCGCGTCCTCCAGGACGCGGGCGGCGTCCGCGTACCGGCCGAGTTGGCGGTACGCGTCGGCGATGTGCGCGGCCAGCCAGATCTCGCCCGCCGTGTCGTCCCTGCCCCGGTAGATCGCCTCCGCCTCGGCATAGCGGTCGAGGGCCCGCTCGGGCTGGTCGAGGTCGCACTGGAAATCGCCGAAATGGGTCAGCACCCACGCCTCCTTGCCGGGATCGCCCATGGAGCGGACCACCTCCAGCGCCCGCTCGTAGAGGGGCGGCGCCTCAGCCCCGCGCCCGAGGAGCCGGCGCGCCTCGGCCAGGTGGATCAGGGATCCCAGCTCGGCCGGGGCGTCCCCCACGCGCCGCGCCGCCTCGACCGCGAGGGCCTTGACCGCCTCCATCTCCTCCCAGTGCGCGCGGTAGAAGATCAGGCCGTAGAGCGACTCCGCGATCCTGACGACGAGCCGGTCCTCCCGCGCCTCCGCGGCGGCCCGCAGGCTCGCCCGCACGTTCAGGGACTCGTGGGCGAACCACGCGATCGCATCGGCCGGGGGCTGCTCGTGCGCACCCGGCCGCGCCATCCATTCGTGCAGGCGGTCGCCGTACCAGTTCAATGAGCGCCGGAACGCCTCCCGCCGGGCGGACGCCGGCTCCTCGTCCGCCATGCGTTCTCTGGCGTAGAGCCGGAGGAGGTCGTGGAGGCGGTAGCGGTCCTCTCCCGCGATCTCGGTCAGATGCCGGTCCGTCAGTTCGCCGAGCATGCGCTCGGCGTCCTCGTCGTCCACGTCACCGGTGCGCGCGACCATTTCGGCGGTGAAATCCCGGCCCGCCAGAACGCCCAGATGGCGGAACAGCCTCGCCGTGTCGGGCCGAAGTGACCGGTAACTGAGTTCAAAGCTGCTGCGCACTCCCCTATCTTCGCCTTGGAGACGGGATATACGCCTGGTCTCGTCCTGCAGTTCCGACAGGTAGCGGGCCGGCGATGTGCGTCTCATCACCAGGTGCGCGGCGGCGATGCGGATGGCCAGCGGAAGTCCGGCCAGGAGTTCGACGATCTTGAGGGCGGACGAGCGGTCGCGGCCCACCGCCTCGGCGCCGACGATGCGTTCGAGCAGCCGGAGCCCTTCGGGGTCGGGCAGCGGGTCGAGCCGGAGCCGGTCGGCGCCGTCCATCGAGGCCAGCGTGGTCCTGCTGGTCACGATCACGGCCGTGCCGGGCGTCTCGGGCAGGAGCGGGGCGGCCTGGCGCGCCTCGGACACGTTGTCGAGCAGCAGCAGGCTGGGCCCCTGCCTCAGCCGCGACTGGAACTCGCGTCGGCGCTGCCCGGGATCGCGCGGCATCGCGTCGCTGGGCAGGCCGAACGCGGCCAGGACCTCCACCATGGCGGCGTCCGCGGTGGCGGCCGCGGCCACGTCCACCCGGATCCGCGCATGCGTGAACGTGGCGGCGAGCCGGTGGGCGAGCTCGTTGGCCAGTTCGGTCTTCCCGACGCCCGCCATGCCGTGCAGGACGACCAGCGGACACGTCTCGGTCAGCCGGTCGGTGAGCAGGGCCCCCGCTTTCGCGATCGCCTCGTCCCTGTCGGTGAAGTCCGGAAGCGATCTGCTCAGGTTCACATGGCCCGAGGAGAACGGACGAGGGCGTTGCGGGCGCGGAAGGCGCGCCAGGTTCCCCAACCCGAGTTCCCGTCCCCAGGGCGTGTCGCGGACCGTGTCCGCCCAGTGGTCCAGCGGGGCGACGGTGAGGACGGACGGCCCCTCTGACAAATGATGCTCCACCACCACGCCGATGGCGTATTCGTCGCCCGATCCGTCGTGGGCGAATACCACTGCCCCGGACATCCCCTGCCATTCGCTTACGCCTCGCCCGCCCGCCGAACGCGGCATCAGGGAAACGCCCAGCTCCATAAGGTTCGTGCGCAGGTTCGAGCCCGTCGGGATGAAACCGTTCACCTGAGCGCTTTCACGCTGCGGGACCTCCTCCGGCCCCCGCGGGCGCTCCTTCCACCTGGGAAAGCCGATCGCCCAGCACGGGCCGACCTGGCCCGTCCGGGAGCGATCGACCCGGGCGAAACGGACCGGGGGCAGGTCGTCCGGTAAGGAATCCTCCGCCACCGCCAGCAGGGCGATGTCTCCGGGCTCGTCCACCACGACGACTTCGGCCGGATGCTCCGTCTCGTCCACCCGCCGGACGAGCAGCGTCTCGGCGTCCATGACGTTGTGCGCCGCTGACAGCACCCACCGCCGCCCGACCAGGTAGCCGGAGCCCACGTTCCACCGGCCGCCGGGGCCCCGGCGCAGGATCTCGACGGCACGGGCCGTGAGCTCGGGCATCTCAGGGTTTGTCCGCCAGACCGCGCGTCACCTTGATCGGGCGGCCGTCACCGTCGCGCGGCGGCTCCAGCGTGACCGTCACGCGCTGGATCTCCTCGCGCCGGTAGGACCCGTCGCCGCCCAGTTCGAGAACCCAGAACTTCGCTTTGCCGGACGCCCCGCCTTGGCGCGTGACGCCGACGTGAAACTCCAGCTGTATCTGACCGACGCCGAAAGCGAGCTCCGACTCCTTCCCCGCCTCCAGAGCCTCCATCAACTCCGCGCGAAGCGCGGCGATGCTCTCGGCAAGACCGAGCTCACCCATGAATCCCCTCCCGTGTCCGCGTTCCGTCGAGGGCGGCCGGGCGACCACACCGGATGATCTTCAATTCCGGACGGAGGACGTCTTCCGCCGCCATGCGGCCCGCGCTGCAATCCTCCATGAGCTTCGCCACTCGTGACGAGAGGTATTGGCCGCGCGGCCGGAAAAGGCCATTCGCGTGCCGTCAGGGGAGGAGATCATTCTGGAGCGGGCGCCGGCGCCACGGAAGAGGTGGGCAGCGACCCCGCCTTGAGCTCGGGAGTCCGACACCGCGCCAGGCCACGGTCGTGTCTTGATCACGAACCCACGGTCGCTGCCCGAGGGGGGCGGCCCGACACAGGCAGGCTTCGCACATCCGAAATCGCACACGTGCGAGCTTCGGATGCCAAACGCGCGGGCAGGCGAGGTTTGGTCACTCGACTTTCGAACCAACGCCATTCTGGCCAAATCGGCAGGCCATTCATGATCAATGATGGCAAGGCGATCGGAGTGCGTGATAAAAACTGTGCACAGCCGACCCGGCGATGGAAGCGCATCCGAATGAGCGGCGGCAGGGACGCCGTTCCGCCTGGCCGGGCCACTGCTTTCCAGTGCGGCTCCGCAGGGACGGAGCCGCGAGAAGACGACCGTCAGGAACCCTTATGAACGAGAGGCGCGAGACGCCCCCGCCCTGGTCTCCGGCATTCAGCGCCGAGTGCCCGGTCGGCGTCGCGCATCAGGCGTGGATCGAGACGTCGATCACCTGGTTCGTCCGCGAGTTCGGCCGCGACCCGGCGCTGCGGCCGATCGTCCTGCCCCGGCCGGATCTTCGCTCCGCCGACTACACCGGCACCCCGAAGCAGATCAACGACGTGGTCGCGTGGGTGTGCGGGCTGATGGAGATCGACCGGTCCGAGCTCACCGTGGAGCTTTTCGACCGGGAGGGCGAGGACCCGGCGGCGCGCCAGGGGAGGCGTGCGGTCGGGCACTACTACGTCGAGGACGGCCGGGCGGTCATCGGGCTGGACGTGACGGAGGCGTCCGACGCCGCCTACCTGATCGCCGTGATCGCGCACGAACTGTGCCATGTCCGCCTCCTCGGCGAGGAGCGGATCACCAACGAACGCAAGGACCACGAGCGGCTGACCGACCTCCTCACCGTCTATTTCGGCTTCGGCGTCTTCAGCACGAACGCCGCGCTGAGATTCGGCGAGACGACCCGCGGCTTCTCCGTCCAGCCACTCGGCGATCTGGACGAGCGCACTCTCAACGCGGCCCGTCACGACGACTATTCACGCCTCGGGTATCTGACGGAGCGCGAGTTCGGCTACGCGATGGCCTGCTACGCCTGGCTGCGCGGCGAGACCGAGCCGCCGTGGGCGAGCCATCTCGACCCCGGGCCGCGCACCTTTCTGCGGCAGGGCCTCGCCTACCTGACCCGAGCCACCGCGCCGGGCGAGTTCCCGACCAAGCGGACCGGGGCGATCCCGGTCTCGATACGCGTGGTGCTCGCGACCAACCCCGCATGGCTCAGCGGCCTCCACCTGATGGCCAGGGGGACCGCCTGGCCCCCGAACCCACCCGGCCACCGGCCGTCATGACCCCGCGCCCGCGCGCCCGCCTCGCCGAGACCGGCTTCAGCGCGCCTCGCCGAGCTGCCCGCGTTGCCGCGCCAGCAGTTCGAGAGCCTCTCGCCAGTGCAGATGCGCATGCTCCTCAGCCAATGCGGAGTGCTTGTCGCAGAACCATTCCACCTCCGGAGGATGACCGACCCAGCCCTGCCGGTCCTGTTCCCGGCGGATCGCCTCCTCCTCGGGGGTGAGCGCGAACCAGACGTCCGTGAACGACGAGTACGGTTCGCCGTCGCGAAGGGACCGTTGGCAGATGAAGCAGTCCGGCGGTCTCACCGCGACTCCTCCCAGATAGTCGGGGACATCCCCCGAACGGTAACGCGGCGACCGCCTTCCGATGGCATGAGCCTCCTCCGAACGGTCGATGCTCACCACCGGTAGGCGACCGTCCGGCCGATACGCCGACCGCGCCGCATCAGCAAGATCGTTACACATGAAGCGACCCTCGGTGCTGGCGGCCTTCGCCCTGACCATCCCGCCCATGATGGCCGTCCCGGGCAGCGCGGCGGCAAGCACGATCGCCTGGCGGGCCTGTGGGACCACCGGCGCCGAATGCGGGACGGTCACGGTGCCCGTGGACTGGTCCCACCCGGGCGGGCGGAAGCTCTCGCTGGCCGTGACCCGCAGGAAGGCCACCAAGGCCCGTGCCGGCACGCTGCTGTACAACCCCGGCGGCCCCGGGACGGGCGCCGCCGACCTGGTCCGAGACTGGGCACCACAGTTCTTCTCACCCCGCTTGCGGGAGCGGTTCGACATCGTCGGCATCGACCCGCGCGGTGTCGGCGGCAGCGAACAGATCTCCTGCGGGATGCCCGTCCACGATCCGGAAGTGACACAGTTCCCCGGAACCGAGCGTGAGTATGGGCGCATGGTGGCCCGCAACAGAGCGGTCGGGGAAAGCTGCGATCCGCTCATCCGGCACGTCGACACCGTGAGCGTGGCGCGCGATCTCGACGCCGTGCGCGCCGCTCTGGGGGAACGGAAGGTCAGCTACCTGGGACGGTCGTACGGCAGCATGCTCGGCACCCAGTACGCGCGGCTGTTCCCCGACCGGATCCGCACCATGGCACTGGACGGTGTCGTGGACCACGGCATGCCGTCGCGCCGCATGGTGGGCCAGGCGGCATCGGCCGTGGAGGACTCCTTCGACCGGTTCGCGGCCTGGTGCGCGCGGACAGCCGATTGCGAACTGCACGGGCGCCCGGTCGCGAAGGTGTGGGACGCGCTCGTCGACCGGGCCGAGCACCACCCCCTGCCGGTCCCGGACGGCCGGCCGCTGACCGCCGAGGAACTGCGCTACAGCGTCTACGCGATGCTGACGCTGTTCCCCGAGTTCGGGCAGGGGCTCGCGCGGGGCATCGCCGAAGCCGACGGGAACGATGCCTCACTGCTGGGGCAGATGCGAGACCAGGCACTGTACGACCCGGCGAGCACGGCCGCCTATCGGGCGATCCTGTGCCAGGACATCGCCCCCCAGGTGTCCGGCTTCGGCGAGTTGCGCAGGCGTGAGCACTTGGTCCGGCAGCGGGCTCCGCACATGGGCGGGACGTCGGAGTTCTGGGACATGACGACCGGATGCATCGGCTGGCCGATCCCCCCGGCCAATCCCCAGCGGCCGGTGCACATCCGCGACGCGCCTCCCGTCCTGCTGGTGGGCAACACCCACGACCCGGCCACTCCCCTGGGATGGGCGAAGAGCCTGAGCCGCAGCATCCGCGGCTCGAAGGTCCTCGCCTACGACGGCGACGGACACACCGCCTACCTCCGCAACCGGTGCGCGACCACCAGCATCGACCGTTACCTGGTCACCGGCGCGCTCCCGAACATCAACTCCTGCCCCGCCGACCCGCGGACATAGGCCCAAGGTCGGCGGAGGGCGCGGGGGTCAGAGATACAGGCCCGTGTTCTTAGATCGAGTCTCGGGCGTAACGGGCCGCAGGTCGTCCGGGCGGTCACCGGTGGTGATGCACCGCGCCTGGGCGATGGCGGTGTCGAGAAGGTCGCGCATGATCCGTCCATTGACGACGAGGTCGCTTCGGCGTTCCTCCATGAGCCGGTCAGAGCCCCGCCCGGTAGCGGGTGTATTCGCAGACGAGGACGTCGAAGGGCATGGACGGCCAGCGGCTCAGCGCGCCTGTGTGCCGGTCGACGACCAGCAGTGGGGCGGCCTCGTCGTTGGAGCCGTCGGCGGCGCGGGCGACGAACCCGTCCGGGAAGTCCTCGACGATCAGCGGGACCGGGCGGCCGCCGCGCCAGAAGTGCGCGTCCGCGCGCCGCCACGCCTCGGCCCGGTCGACCGGTGCCGGACGGACGCTGTAGGCCGTGAAAACGTGCGCGAGGCCGCGCAGCGTCCGGCACTCGGACGTCCCGCAGCCACGGCAGATCGGTTCGCCGTTCGGGCCCTCGCCGGGGCGGTGGGAGGCGAGGACGCAGGTCAGCGCAACCGTGCAGGCCAAGACGAGGCGCCGCGAATGGGCGACGAACTCCCGGCTGGACGGGTCGAGAGCTCTGGTCTGGACGAGCGCGGCGTCGATGGAGTGGGGGTCGGCGCGCATCGCGGCGGTCATCGCGGCGTGGACGCGCAGGTGGACCTGATCGTGCGTCCAGGAGGCGGGCTCGGTCACGCGGCCCACTCCCCCGCGAACACGGCGGTGACCGTGCGGCCTTCGCCGTTGCCGTGCCATCCCCAGCTCGCTGCGGTGAGCGAGATGGTGCGCAGGCCCCGGCCGGACTCGGCCAGCGCGTCGGCGTCCAGCGCGGCGGGCTCGCCGGGACCGCCCTGGTCGGTGACCGAGACCGCGACCAGGCCGCCGTCCCGCACGACCTCGACGGTGAACGAGCCGCCCATCTGGCCCGACTTGGTGTGCCGCAGCGCGTTGACGACCAGCTCGTCGGCGGCGAGCAGCACGTCGTTGAGGAAGGGGCAGCCGTCCAGCAGGCAGCCCGCGAACCGGCGGACGTTGCGGGCCTGCTCGGGCCCGCCGGGGAAGGAGCGCCGCCAGCACAGCGGCACCGGCTGTGCTGGCGGGAGCGTCGTCAGAGACATCAGAGCACCTCGGGTCGTGATGGACGTAGCCGTTGCGGATCTGATGAGTCGATCCTTGTTCCGCACGCACATCGTCACACTCGGTCGCCAATCGAGCACGGAGGATCAGAGTGCCACCTGCCCCGGCAAGGGATTTAGAACGTGTGCTGGTCTCAGGTCCGACCTCCGCACGTGCGGAATTCGCGCACGCTCAGCTGCCGCACTCGGACGAAGGGCCGAGGAGGCAGGTCCGTCTTCGACGATCACGTCACCCGTGGCCGCCTGGACCGGATGACCAGATCACCCTGAACGCAGATGAGTGGCGACACCACGGCGCGGCGTCGAGGACGTCCGTCGCGGCACTGCCAGGCCGCGAGAAGCGGCGGGTCGCGCACGCCCCCCAAGCATCCATAACGCCTATATCGGCATGAAGACCGCACCATCGGAACGCTTGAATGACTCGCCGCGTGAAGCCGCTCCGATCCGACCGGTCCAAACAAGTAGACGAATCAGCGGGAAACCGACACAGCGTCGCACGATACGCGCGCCAGGAGGAGGTGAGTGGAATATCGGCACGTGCAAAGTTCGCACGTGCGCGATTACATAGGGGCCTGTGTGATCCGGCGTTGGCCCCGCACGCCACGGACGCACCCGGCGAACCGTCTGGCCGACCGGCTCGCCTTCCCCCGATGAAAGGGCTGCAAGCGTGGGCGTGGACAACCCCCCTGGTGGGCCGGGCAAAGGTCCCGAGACCCCCGACAAGCCCACCCCGCCACGCACCGACGACCAGCCTCGGGCCGACGCCCCCGGCACATCGGGGACCCCCCGTATAGACAGCTACAAGGCAGCAGGCCAGCCGGTTCCAGGACGGCCGGAAGCTGGCACCGAACAACGCGGCGACCGCGAGGCGCAATCCAACGGATCCTCCACCGACTCCTCCTCCACCGGCCCGGCCGGAGAGAAGCCGCGAACCCCGGGTGACCCGCCGTCCGAAGCCGAGCCGAAGACCGAGAAGGAGTCGGAGACCGGCAAGACCGAGGTCGACTCCCGGCCGGACGAAGATCGCGACCACGACAACGGCGGCACAGAAGCGGAAAAGCCCGGCCAGGCCAAGACCGAGGACCCTAGGCAAGACGAGGGCCAGCGGGGCACCAACGACCGCGAGTCCAAGACCGATCAGGCCGAGCCGGGCAAGGCGGAAGGACAGGACGGCAGCAAGGACAACGGCACCACCGCCGACGCCCCCGCGTCCTCCGAGCAGCCGAGCACCCGCCCGGCCGAGGCTCCTCAGTTCCCGCCCGACTCCCGCCGTGCAAGCCTCGCCGCCGCCCGAGAAAGCCAGCTGGAAACCGCGGAAGAACGGCGAGCCATATTCCAGGACGCCCAGACCACCAACGGACCCGGCGAAGGAACCGCCGGCGAAAGCCGCGACAGCGGTGCGCCGCCGCAGAGCGAGAACGCGGGGTCGGACGAGCGCGGACCGGAAGCACAACCCCCAGGCACCGAGACGCCGCCCGGCACTATCGGCGACGGCGACATGTCCAGCGGCAGCGACAGGTCCGGCAATGGTGAAGGTTCCGGCGGTCGCGACCAGCCTGCGCCTGCGACCCCCGAAGCAGAGGCCGAGCCCCCGGCGCAAGAGACACCGCGTCCGCAAAATCAGGAGCACGAGCCCCTCGTCCCGCAGGACTCCTCAGACGCGGGCGACGACAGCGGCGACCCACCGGCCGAACCACCAGCGGACGGCTCACCACCCGCCGACGACCGAACTCGGGACGCGAAGGACGGGACGCTGCCGGGCCCAGAGGTCGGCCAACCGACCGAGCCCGCCGCCGAAACCGGCCGCGAAGCATCCTCTGTCGGCCCCGAAACGACCGATCAGGGCACCGAGCCCCCAGAGCCCAAGGCTGACGACGGAACCACGGGCAACGAGACAGACGCCCCGAAACCCGGCGACGAGACCACGCCCCCTCCCGAAGGAACCGGCGAGAACGCCACGCCCCCAGAGGCTCGCGGTGAACAGACCGACGCCCATAGTAGAAATGCCGAAGGCGACGGCGCCGAGTCGGACCCGGAAGATTCCGATGAGTCGAAACCGGAGGTCCGCCCCAATCCCATTATCTCCGACGTGTACACCGACGGCCAAGGCCAGGTGCGCGTCGAGCCTCGATACGGACGAGAGCAAACCGACGAGCCCGGTAGTGATCCGACGCGAAGCGTACCGGAGACCACAGAACCGACAGGACTCCCGACCCGTGAAGACCTCGACCCAGTCGGAGCCAGAGGCGGAGAGGCCGGGCGGGGCGAACTCCGCCGCGTCGAAGACGATGGAGCTTCGCGCGATTATCAGGAGAACGACCCCGAAAAACCATCTCGCTTGCGAGACATGACTCGTCTAATGTTCACGAAGGCAGACGACCTCAAGGATTCGGCCGACAAGCTGGTTGAACCAGGTCAGAAACACCTAGAACGAGTGAAACCAACAGGGCAGTCGTGCGTAGCTCGCACTAACCCTGATCACGTAAAATCAGTAGACGCGAAGGTACAGGTAGGAGACATTACGCTCGGAATTATCGGTACGACCGTTATGGCAATAGGAGCAGGGCGTTACAGCATAACGATGGCGCGGAAGCTTATAAGGAGATAAAATGCCCGTATCTAGTGATCAGGTAGCAACGCTGCGCGCCCAGCTTTCGGGACAAGCTGACGAGCACCGCCGGCTACTGCGGCAACTCGATCCGGAGCAAGCGAAGCAGGGCTACGCAGCTCTGGTCGCCGCGGCCTTTGTCGTTGCCGTCGAACGACGCTTTAGGCAAGGCGAGATAATCGCAGACGATAGTGAAGTTATCGAGTTCGTTGCAAGCGCCCGAGAAAGAAGCGACGACTCAGCCGAGATTATCAATCCGGACGTAGCGGAAAAAATGATTCTGACCCTATTGGGCAGAGGATCGATCGCAACACTAGACGAGAATACAAAGCTAGAGCACCAAATCATTCTTCTTGCCGCTCTGATCGGTCAGGCCCAGCTCGATGATCCCGAGCTTGATGCCTTTATAGCGGAAGCGCGCACTCTCGCGGACGAGATTCTTCAGTAATGGACTATTCGATTGTCCGGATTGGCGAGGAGAACATCCTCGCGCTGCGGTCGTTCCTGTTGGAGGGGCCTGAGGCGTGGGTGCCTCTGCAGGACGAGATGCAGGTGGACGATGAGACCGCGGCTGGGTACATGTCGCTGCTCTTCTGCGCGTTCGAGGTTGCGGTACGCCGAAAGTTCGCGCCCACCTACATCGTGGGTCAGCTTGTCCGGTTCGTCGCCGATGTGCGGATCGCGGCCGGTGAGGACGCGAACCTGATCAACCCGCTCGTCGCCGAGGACATGGTCCGCCGCGCCGTCGACGCGCCCCTGCTGAAGGAAACCGTCCCAGACGACGTGTCGGCCACTCTGCATGCCCAGGTCTTCATCTTGCTCTACCTCATCACCGAAATGGATCTCGATCGGGCAGGGTTGGAGCAGTTCATCGAGGAGGTCACCGCCTACACCGAGCAGTGGCTCGCGGCGCGGCGGGCCGAAGCCTCCACGTCGGCCTCCTCGTAACCCCTGAACTTGTTCTTTCACCTTCCTGCGTGAATCGGGTAGGCGACGGTGGTCTCGCGTTTGATCGTTTGCCAACATCGTGGCGGGGTGCGGGATGTCGGTTCTTGGAGCCGGGTGGTCGTTCGGGGTCGGGTTTGCCCTTTGGTACACCGGCGGGACGGGCCACTTTCTCTCGGAATCAGGCAGCTATGGAGGCCAGGCCGGAATCGGGCCACACGGTGAGTGCATCGACACGGGCGTACTCATCCAGCGAGCGAGACTCAATCCTCGCGGCGTTGGTAGCGATAGGTGCCTCAGCAACGCTCATGATCACGCCCAGACCGGTCTGATGTTTGGGAAACGCCTCGGGCGGGCCTACGATCCAGAACATTTCGAACTGGTATGCGCCGCAAGGAGTCCACTGATGGACAAGTCGCCCCTGATCACGCACATCTCATGGGGCCGCATGGAGGTCGAGGGCCTGGCATCGGGCAAGGACTTCAAGCTGTATCCAGGAGGCGGCCGCGCCTGGGACTGGTCCGAGCACGGCACCCGCCACGAGCCAGGCATCCAGCCCGCCGACGTCCAAGAACTCCTCGACCACGGCTGCACCGTGATCGTACTCAGCCGCGGCATGGAACTACGCCTGCAGACCATGCCCGAGACATTGAAGATCCTGGAAGACCACAGGATCCAGGTTCACATCGAAGAGACGACCGCAGCCGTCGAGCTCTACAACAACCTGGCCCACGCCCAGCTCGTCGGTGGCCTCTTCCATTCAACGTGCTGACCAGCACGGTTAAAGAGGTTTTCTAGCCGCGACGCGGGCGGAAGCATCACGAGGAAGAGGTGGCTCGACTCCTCGGAACTTCTCGCATATCTCCGATACGCGCAGGTATGGGCGTTTGCAAATAAGGGCTTAACGGCCGAACCGGACTGGCGAGGGCTGCACTCCCGATTTCCGCATGTGCGGATTTTGGCCCTCGCGTCGGCGTGGCGGGATTTTGTCGGGGCGTGACTTTAGTATTGCCGGACACGTTCGATTGCAGAGTGTTAGCGATCAGTACGGACCGTGTCCGATGCGATATCGGGAGGACGGCCATGCCGAGCCCCTATGTCCGCCGCCGCCGGCTGGCGGTTGAGATCCGCAAACTTCGCGAGAGCCGCGGCCTCACGACCGATGGCCTCGCCCGCCTCGTCTTTCACTCCCGGACGAAGATCACTCGTCTGGAGAACGCCCAAATCCGCCCCGACCTCGTCGAGATCATGAACCTGCTCGATGCCTTGGACGTCACCGGCAGCGAGTATGACCGGATCTGCCAACTCGCCCGGGAGGCCGGACAGAAGGGCTGGTGGGATCGGTACGGGGTCTCCATGGGGCCCCGCCAAAAGCTCTACGCGGACCTGGAGTACAGCGCCGCGACCGTGCGCGCCTACAACCAGACTGCGATGCCTGCGGTTTTGCAGGCACCCGCATTCATTTCAGCCCTCGTCGACCTGGACAAGTGCCAGGGCAAGCTCGACTACGTCCCCGAGCGCATGGCCGAAGCTCGTATGCGGCGGCAACACGAACTTCTCCGGCCGGACGGTCCGTCCTACGAGATCATCCTGGACGAGTGCGTCATTCAGCGGCTGGCTGTCCCGCCTCTAGCTATGGTCAACCAACTCCGTCACATGGTCGACGTGGTCTCGATGGTGGACCGGATTAGCGTCCGCGTTCTGCTGCACAACACTCGTATTCCGGGCGGCTTCCTCGCGAAGTCATCCTTCTATCTCTACACGTTCAGCGAACCAGGCGACTCACCCTTGGCGGTAGTCGACACGGTCACCACCGACCTCATAGTTACCCAGCGGAATGAAGTGGCGCAGTACACCCGGATGTACGACCGCGTCAGAGATGCAGCGCTGTCCAGGGACGACAGCATCACCTTCCTCGAACGGGTAGCCAACCAGCTCACCGATCAGACAGGATCGGAAACATGACCAAGGACTTCCACGGGTGGCGCAAGTCACACCACAGCGAACCGAACGGCGAATGCGTCGAGGTCGGCCTCGCCGCCGACGGCACCATCGGCGTCCGGGACACCAAGCTTGAGGGCACCGGGCCAACCCTGGAGTTCACCGAGGACGAATGGCGCACTCTCCTCCGCAAGATTCGTTCAGCGGCTCACTGACCCCTTACGGACATCATCGGCCTTGAGACGAGCCTGTCCAACTCAAGGCCGATGGCATTTCCCAGGGGCCCACTGTCCATCTTTGTGAGTGGCGTCGCCCCCTCCTCCGGAGCCGGAGCGAATCCTTCTTGCGCGTCGGTCTCATCGCCCGCGACGACACGTCATAGATGGCAAGAATCGCCCCGCTCGTCCGCACGAACCGCTCGGGTTCGTTGCGTCGAAAGTCCTCGCACATTTCTGTTGGGCGATGGTGCACCCCCATGGGCGACAGGACCTCGAGCATTCAGTTATGACCAGACGTTTATCGAACCTCGGGGACGCAGGTTCGATAGGTACCCCGGGTCGCGTCGCCGTGGACGGATAAGGACTTCGCGTCCTTCCCAGCAGATCAACCTCACAGTTCGGTCAGGGCAAGCTCTTCTACGACGCCCCGGGCACGAAACTCGGGGTCGTCGAACTGCTCGGCTTGATGTGGTCCGGCGAGGTCACCGCATCACTCTCGGCGACTGTTGAGCCCAAGGCCGGACGAATGACCCCGAGGTTTCCCTGGACATGCCGCCCCCTGGGCAACCGGTGGCGCGGCCGGGGCGTCCCACGTGCCACAGGCATTCTTTGGTCCTGGTTCGGGACCCCTACCGAAGGATGTGAATTGGCGGAACTCTCCTGGGCTCTGACCGTCCCTCAGCCAGCCGCGTGGGCAGTCGCCCATGGCCACCAGGCCGTCTACAACCGCCAGAGCGGCACAGATCAGCGCGGCTGGATCGCGATCTGCGCGGGCTCTTACATGGACGACGATTTGAAGCGGTTGACCAATCGGCTGACCGGCCGCTCGCCGGAGAGCCTCGACGCCCTTTGTGGAGAGCGCAACGCCATCGTCGCCGTGGCCCGGCTGGCGGACGTGTGCGATGAAAGGGCGTGCGACTGCGGTCCCTGGGCTGACAGGCGGCTCATCCACTGGAAGCTGGCGGACGCGGTCCCACTCGCCGAACCCGTGCCCGCTCCGCACATCGTCGGCTTTTGGCGGATGCCCGCCGACCTGGCGGACGCGGTCGAGCGGCAATGGCAGCTCACCGAGCGGCCCACCGCGGGCGAGGCGATCACACGAGGCGCGCACAGGGATTTTCTGGCTGTTCGAGACGAGTTGCTCCCACTCCCGGGCGACGCCGAGGGATACCGGCATGTGCTCCTGCTGGGCACGACGGGGGCGGGGAAGACGACGGTCGTCCGGCAGCTGCTCGGCACGGACCCGGAGACCGAGCGGTTCCCCTCCACCTCGACCTCGAAGACGACCGTGGCCGACACCGAGATCATCCTCACGGGTGAGGGACCGTTCCGTGCCGCCGTCACCTTCGCCGGGCGCGACGAGATCGCCGATCATCTGCGCGACAACGTCTGGGAGGCCGCGCGGGCGGCGTTCGAGAGCCGCTCCCAGGAGGTGGTCCAGAACAGGCTGCTCGACCACGTCGGCCAGCGCTACCGGTTCAGCTACCTGCTCGGTCGCGCCGCCCTCCCCGACGCGGGGCCTGACCTCGACGATGACCTGGACGACGGCCAGGCGGCCACGCCGGCGGCCCGCGCGACCGATCCGGGCACGACGGCGCTGGTCCAGAACGCGGTGCGCGCCCTCAAGCATGTGGTGGCGACCCAGTTGGTCGGCATCCAGAACGCGGCCGGGGCAGGGGAGGACGGCCGCCCCATCGAGGAGTACATCGAGGACGAGCTCGAGAGGCGCGTTCGGCGCTCCGACATGTGCGAGCGGATCGTCGACGCGTTCCTGCACGCCGTCGAGAACCGGTTCGCGCTGCTCGGGGAGGGCGATCTGCGGCGCGATCCGGACGGGTGGCCGGTGTCCTGGTCCTGGGAGTGCGCGGACCGGGCCGAGTTCCTCCGCATCATCACCAGGTTCTCCAGCAACCAGGCCGCGTTCTTCGGCCGGCTCCTGACCCCCTTGGTGAACGGCATCCGGGTGGCGGGACCGTTCCGTCCGGTCTGGGCCGAGCATGCGGCGCGGCTCGTCCTGATCGACGGGGAGGGGCTGGGGCACACGCCCGGTTCCATCGCCGAGGTCTCCACTCCCCTGCGCAAGCGCCTGGACGAGGTCGACGCCGTCGTGCTCGTCGACAACGCCCAGCAGCCGATGCAGGCGGCGCCGGTCGCGGTGATGCGGACGGCGGGCGCCACGGGAAACGGCGAGAAGCTGTTCTTCCTGTTCACGCACTTCGACCTCGTCAAGGGCGACAACCTCGGGTCGTTCTCCGACCGCGAACGGCACGTCCTCGTATCGGCTGAGAACGTGCTGAGCGAGGTCCGTGAAGAACTCGGACTGGCCGAGCGAATCCTGCGCCGCCGCCTGGACGAGGCCCGCTTCTTCGTCGGAGGCATCGACCGGGTTCTCGATCCCGAAAGGATCGACCCGGCCGGGCCGAAGGCGTCCCTGCGCACGATGCGGCAGCTCAACGGGCTCCTCGAAGCGCTC
Source organism: Actinomadura citrea (assembly GCF_013409045.1). Taxonomy (NCBI): domain Bacteria; kingdom Bacillati; phylum Actinomycetota; class Actinomycetes; order Streptosporangiales; family Thermomonosporaceae; genus Actinomadura; species Actinomadura citrea. The sequence goes on from NZ_JACCBT010000001.1 coordinate 5,966,252, forward strand.
ACCGAGGAGGCGGTCCAGGTCGGGACGGGGCCGGCGCGCCCCGTCTACAAAAGCGGGCAGCTGACGGACGCGGTGGTCGAGGCGGTCCGGGCCTTCCACATCCGGTGGCGCGGCGCCCTCGGGCTCTCCCAGGAGTCGGAGGTGCCGAAGAAGCACTGGTCCAGCATCAAGGCGCTGACCAGGCGCCCGTCCGAGGAGCACGGCAAGGGCTCGACGTTCCGGCGCGCGCGAGTTCTCATCGACGATATCTACGAAGAGGCGATTCCGCGCGCCCGGCGCGACGAATCTTATGAGAACAGGTTCTCGCGAGCGGTGCTGGCGGAATTCGAGGACGTCGCCGCGGAACTTTATTTCATTGTGGAATGAGCGGACGACGAGGGCCGGAGGAATGTAGGACCGGCGCACAGCTCATTCCCCGGCGACGAGAACGAGGGGGCCTGTAAGGCGCGGATCCGGTGCTCAGCGCGCCGGAGGGCGAGGCCGACTTCCGGCGCCGAGTCGCGGCCGGCTCGGCGACGGACGGGGGAACATCAGCGCTGCACCCTTCATCTAGGGCGATCCCGTCGAGGTGCTGGCCGCGTTCAGCGAACGCCGCATCCGCTACGGCCCCCTCGGGCGCGAGACTCGTCGGCAAGTTGGTGGCCATGGCCGGCGAGGCCGGCTGGGTCGAGGACGCCGGCGAGGATCCCGACCCGTGCCCCGGCTCCCCCGCCCTCATGATCAAGGAAGAGTGGGCGAAGGGTATGCGGCGTTCCCGTATCGACGGCGCGCTCGGGCAGAACCTGCGCACGGCGCTGCACAGCGACAGGCCGACCGCGCCACCGTCCCGAAAGCGCGCGTGGCCATCATCGGTCATGCGACCCGGACGAGTTCCGGGCGAATCCGTCGCCGCCCGACGTCGCGGGCGACAACCCTGCACCGCGCGCGTGCTGGAAGGACGACCTCCACGACCGCCTGACCGCGCTCTCCACGACCTTGTAGCTGATCGAATCCTTCGCCGGGCGCGCCGTCCCGTAAACGAGGCGCATCGCCGCCGTGCACGCACTGGCCGATCCAAGCGCCACGCTCTCTCCACGGCACCTGAAGAGCGCAGAGGCGCCCACGACCTGCGTGATCGTGGCCGTCGGGCTCGTCCTGTCGCCCACCGCACGGCCGCCCTTCAGGCGAGGTGGACGGACGCATCGCCTGGAGAAGACCGATCTCGACGAAGCCGTCGCGAGGGCCGAGAACCCGTCGAGTGGGGGGTCCGGGCGGACCCTTCGGCCGTCCTGCCATCAGTGCGAATGGGCGACAGCCCTAATGCTGAGACGCATGTAAACGCCTGCCGCACCTCTGCGTCCACCACGTACAAAGTTCACACGTGCGCACTTACATGGCTCGCAGGCGTGTGCTTGGCGGGTTCTGATTTCTGACCTCGGGTTGCGCTTCAGGGGCAACCGCCGACTGTTATTGGGGAAGCATGTGTGTCCCTGCCGGTAAAAGAACCAGCGGGGCGCACCCAAACGAAAGGGAGAACCACCATGGCACGCGTGCCTCTGCCGGACTCTCTCCGCCCGTTCATCGAGACGAGGGAGCCGGTCAAGCCCACCGCCGGTGACGGCGACGGCCACCTGGATCCCGCGGCGATCTCGTCGTGGACGTCCAGTGGGGACGCCGACCGGTACCACGACTACCAGGCCGCGCGAGTGGCCCGATACGTCGTCGGCCACTCGCTGTTCGACGTCAGTGCGCAGACGGGGGAGGTTTCCGAGCGGCTCGTGAAGCTGCTGGGCGCCAACCTCGAACGCCTGGTGTTGAGTGACCAGGAGCAAGGGTGGGTCGACCACCTGCGTGGCCGCTTCACCAAGGCCGAGGTCCTGCGCCTGCACCTCCCGAGCACTCCCGAGATCGAGCCCGTCGACACGGTGCTCATGGTCAACGTTCTCGGGCATCTCTCGGACGAGGCCAAGACGATCGAGGCCCTGGCCAAGGTCATCGTGCCGGGCGGCCGTTTCATCGTCTGGGAGGCCGGCTACCCGGAGCTGTACAGCCCCTTCGACCGCTTCGAGGCCGGCCGCCGTGTGCGGTACACGCCGGACGACCTCAGCGGGCTGCTCCGCGCCGCCGGGCTGCGGGTGAAGTTCAGCCGACCCATCAACCTCCTGGGCGGGCTGTTCAACCGGTTCATGGTCGACCGCACGGTCGACTACGCCGACCCGCGACTGGTGAGGCTGTACGACCGCCTGGTCGTTCCGCTGAGCCGGCCGCTCGACCGGCTGCCCCTGCGCTTCGGACAGAACGTGTTCGCGGTCGCTGAGGTGCCGGGCAAGTGATTTTCCGGGTCCCCCTCCGCACGGGGACCCGGCGTACGGTCGAGCGCGGGCGATCCACTGGATCCGCCCGCGCTCTTCTTTTCCCCCGGCCCTGTGCCCGGGCGGAACCGGGATGCCATGAAACCGAATCCGCTGTTCGGGAGTCTCACCTCCGTTCCTTGATCCCCCTCGACGGAAGGTGATCGTGACCGAGCAGCTCGACCAGGTCTTCGGCCGGTTGGTCAACCGCAGCTGGCAGCGTTTCTCCGAAGAGCTCCACACCCGCGAGATCGACGATCTGCTCGTCGGCGCCGTGATCACCGCGGCGGTCGCCCACGGCAACGCGCTGATCGACCTGAACTCCGACGGCAACCACCACTACCTGCGGTTCCAGCACCGGGAGCGCAAGCACCGCCTGATGTTCCAGCTCACGCACCGGGCCGGCACCGTCACGGCCGCCAAGACGCTCGGCCAGCACGCGGCCGTGACGATCGCCTACGGCGAGTACGTGCGGGACGCGCGGACGGTGTGGCAGGCGCTGAAGTCCGAGGTGAAGAGCGGTTTCCTGGACGTCGGGGAACCCGGCGTGCTCACCGTCGACGCAGATCTCGCCACCGGCTACGTCTACGTGCAGGTGCCCCTGCTGCTGGACCTGGACCAGTACTTCGCCGACCACTACACGGTGAAGTACCCCGTCCTCCAGGAGCACATCGCCGCCGTCACCCAGGCCTGCGCGAAGTACCTGCACGGCCGCATCGCCGCCTGAACCGGAGGACCGCCATGCTTTCGATGATCAACAAGTTCAAGAACAGCGCCGAGGAGCGGGAGAGCAAGGACGAGGCCCTCATCGGCGAGATGGTGTTCACCATGGCCCACCTGGGGTGCCCCGTCATCGGGATCAAGTCCGGCGGGGACCTGCAGTACGTGCGGTTCAAACCGGTGGGCGACGCGGTCCTGTACAGCTTCACGATCGTGCTGGACCGCAAGACCGGGGACGGCGTGCTGCAGCAGGCCGTGCTCGGCAGCAAGGCGACGTTGACGTTCGTCGCCGAGGTCAAGAACCACATCGCCGACCCCGACGATCTGGTGGCGATGTTCCGCACCGACATGGCGAACATGCTGCGCAGCCCGTGGTTCGGTGACATCAAGCTGGACCACCAGCTCAACTCGATCACCGCCACCAAGAAGCAGCTCATCGACATCGACGACTACGCCGACGCCGACGGCGCCGACCGCGACCGGCTCCGGCAGCTCCTCCAGGGCACCATGCAGGAACTGCGAGAGAAGGTGGCCCCGTACAAGAAGTGACGTCGGCCGGCCGCCTCCCACGCACCATCGTGATCGGTCACCTCACCTGAGCCGGGGGTGTGGCGGATACTTCGTCGGGTGATATATCGTCTGCCGTATGGTCAAACGAACCACGGTGATGAGCGAGCCCACGTACTTCGTGCTGGCCGCGCTGCTGGACGGGCCCGTGCACGGCTACGGGATCATCAAGAGGGCGCAGGCGCTGTCCGACGGGCGCGTCCGGCTGGCCGTCGGCACCCTCTACGGGGCACTCGACCGGCTGGCGAGCGGCGGGCTGATCGTCGTGGACGGTGAGGAGACCGTCCAGGGCCGTCCGCGCCGCTACTACCGGCTGACCGAGGACGGGCGCCTGGCCGTCCACCGGGAGGCCCTGCGCCTGGAGCAGGCGGCCCGGGTCGTCACGGGCCACACCTCCCCGATGACGGGGGAGGCCGGAGCATGAGCGGAGCATTCACCCGAGGCTGGTATCGGCTGTTCCTGCGGACGTTCCCGCCCGCTCACCGCGCCGAGTACGGCGCCGAGATGCTCGACACACTGCTGAACGACACCTCACGCCGCGCTCCCTCGCCGCGGGAGACGGCCGGGCTCCTCACCGCGGGCTTCGCCGCCCGGGCCCGCGCGGCCGCGGGGGAGGCCGGGCCGTGGTGGGCGGACGGTGTGCACCTCGGCTTGTTGATGCTGGCGCTGGCGAATCTGGCGTACGGCATCGGCGACCACGCGTCCCCCGGGTGGCTGGCCGCTTCGGCAGTGCTCGTCGTGGCGTTGCTGCGCGGCTGGGCACTGATGGTCCTGCCGCTCGCCCTGGCCGTGGCGTTCTCGACCGGCCGGGCCATGCTGGTGGGGGCGGAGACGACGTCCTGGCCGCCGCAGTTCTTCGGACCGGCGTACCACAACTGGGCCTCGCTGGCCCCCTACAGCGTTCTGGCGATCGGGGCCATGGCACTTGCGGCGATCCGGGCGGGGAATCTCTCCGGGCCTCGGGCCCTGCGGGTGCGGCCGTTGTGGTGGCTGGTGATCCCCGCGGCCGCCCTGGCGCTCACCTCCATGCCCGGGAGCCGGGAGTACGGCGAGACCTGGCAACTGGTCAGGGCGGGCACGGAGGGCGTCCTCCTGCTCGCCGGAGTGCTGGCCACCGCGATCGCGCGCAGCCCGCGCTGGGCACTGGCCGCGACCATCTACGTCCTGCCCGCCGTGGCCTCCCCGTTGACCAACCCGCCGTCGAACGCGCAAGACACCGGCTACTGGTTGACCCTCACCGGGCTCCTACTGGCCATGGCCGCGACAGCTTGGCGGCCCCAGCCCGTCCCCGAACGCCGCCATCCGCAATAGCCGGACCGCGGAACGCCGGGGCCGGCGAGCGCATCCAGGGCCTGGACGCCGGAGCCGTCCGCGAGCATGGATCGCCGGGTGCCGTTTCCGGCGCACCGCGCGGACCGTGCCGCAGGTCCGGCTGCAGGCGCGGCAGCTCAGCCGAGCGGAAGCTCCGCGGTCACCTCGTCCCCTTCGGTGGTGAGCGCGGCGCCCAGGCTCACCAGCAACGCGCGGGCGCCGCGGTTGCCCGCCGTCGTCGAGGCGAGGAACCTCGCCGCTCCGGTCGACCGGGCCTCGGCCAACAACAATGCCGTCACCCGCGTGCCGATCCCGCGGCCACGAGAAGCGCGGCTCAACCAGATGCCCGCCTCCACCGCGTCTCCGTGGGGCTGCAGGCGCGCCGCCCCGGCCGCTTCCCCATCGACGTCGACCACCCACGTGCGCTCCACCGCCGTCGCCGGGTTCAGGCATCTCGCGCGATGGAACTCCAGGAACGCCGTCCGGCGCTCAGGCGTCCAGCCGGGCGCGCCGTTGACCGGAGGCATCACCTCAAGAGGGTCCGCGCCGGCCACGGCCGCGTCGAGCAGCCGCGCCAGCGCGGGCTCGTCCAGGGGGCTCAGGGCTACCTCGATCACCTCCAGAGTCTGACGCCCGGGCGAGGTCCCGCGCGAGCGAATTTCGGCGTCCTGGCGCTGGCGTCGCAACTCCAGCAGCTCCGGGGGCGCGGGTTCCGTCTCTGGCTCAGGGGGCCAGGACGATTCTGCCGAAGACCTCGCCGGCGTCCATCTTCTGGTGGGCCTGCTCTGCCCGATCCAGCGGCAGCACCTCGTGGACGACCGTGCGCAGGTCCCCGTTCGCGGCCGCGGCGAACTGGGACGACCGCACGGCCTGCCTGTCGGGGCCGGGCACGGTGTCGGAGCTGAAGGTGGCGAAGGACAGCGACCTGCGGAAGGCGTCCATCAGCCGCATGCCGAAATCCTCCGGTGGCTGCCCGCCGACCACTCCGACGGCCACGAATCGCCCGTTGGGGTTCAACCTGTCCAGGAAATGAGGAAGCCGGGGGCCTCCCACGACATCGATCACCACATCGAAGCCCGATGGCGCGCCGGGGCCGCCGCCCTCGCCGGAACGGTCGAGGACGTGCGTCGCGCCCAGGTCGCGCAGGCGGGCGCCGCGCTCCGCCGACGAGGTGGTGACCGCCACCGCGCCGGCGCCGAACCCGGTCGCGAGCTGGACCGCCGTGATCCCGATGCTGCCCGCCGCGCCGCGCACGAGCAACGCCTCGCCGGGCGCGAGACGGGCCCGGTCCAGGGCGAAATGGGCGACCACACCGGAGCCGCCGAGCGTCACCGCGTCGGTGCCGGTCAGGCCGTCGGGCAGGGGCAGGACGTCCTCGACCGCCGCGACGGCCTGCTCGGCGTACCCGCCTGCCAGGCCGGTGAACGCCCACACCCGCCGCCCCGTCCACGAAGCGTCCACGCCCTCTCCCACGGCGGTGACGCGTCCCGCGACCTCGCTGCCGAGGAGATGGCCCTCCCGGAAGCCGTGGGCGGCGAGCGTCCCCCGGCGGATCACGGCGTCCACGCCACCCACCCCGATGGCCTCCGTGGCGATCCGCACCTGTCCCGGGGCGGGGACGGGCACGGGCAGGTCGACGACCGCCAGCCCCTCGGGGGCGCCGAACTTCCTGATCACGACGGCTTTCATCCTGGCTCCTCGGGAGGGTGCGTGGCGGGGTCACGGCCGCGGCGACCGTGGATGGCGAACCGGCCTCCAAGCCGGAGGCATCACCGGCCGAGTACCGGGACCCGGGCGGGGCCACCGTCATCGGACCGTAACGGACGCACCCGTCCGTTTGGCTAAAGTGAGAGGCGATGACCGGCCGTTTGCCTCACACCGCGCGCTCCGACGCCCGCGACAACCGGGCCCGCATCCTGGCCGCCGCCCGCGCGGTGTTCGGCGAGGAAGGCCTGGGTGCGCCCATGCGAGAGGTCGCCCGGCACGCGGACGTCGGCCCGGCCACGCTGTACCGGCACTTCCCGACCAAGCAGGTTCTGATCGCGGAGGCCTTCGCCGAGCAGCGGCGAGCTTGCCGGGCCATCGTCCACGACGCCCTCGCCGACCCGGACCCGTGGGACGGATTCCGGAGCCTGGTCGAGCGGATCTGCGAGCTCCACGCCCTCAGCCGGGGTTTCGCCGACGCCTTCATGACGGCTTTCCCCGAGGTCATGGACTTCGCCGTCGATCGGGAGCGAACCCTGCGGGCGGTCGCCGAACTGGCCCGCCGCGCCCAGGAGACCGGCCGGCTGCGCTCCGGCTTCGTCGTCGACGACCTGGTCCTCATGCTCATGGCCCACCGGGGCATCCAGGACGCACCGCACGACGCCCGGCTCCAGGCGTCCCGCCGTTTCGCCGCCTACGTGATCGAGGCCTTCCAAGCCGTTCCGGAGACGGGGGCGCCCGCGCCGCTGCCGCCGGCGCCAGGCCTACGGCTCGCCCACCCGCCCGTCACTCCGTAGAGCCGCCACCGGCCGCATCACATGGCATCCGGAAACTCCTTAACGCCGGGCAACCGATTCGGGGGTCCAGCCGGTAGATGTCGGCGGGAGATCTACTGGGAGGTCGGATGCGGGAGCCACCGGACTTCGCGGCGTACGTGACGGAACGGTCGCCGCGGCTGCTCAGAACGGCCTATCTGCTGTGCCGCGACTGGGCGCAGGCGGAGGACCTGCTGCAGACGGCGCTGGTCAAAGCGTGGCGGGCGTGGCGGCGGATCGAGGACAACCCCGATCCCTACGTCTACCGGATCCTCGTCAACACCCATGCGTCTTGGGCCAAGCGGTACTGGCGCGGCGAGCGGCCCACGGAACGGCCGCCGGACGGCCGCGACCCGGCGGACGGCATCGGCGCCGCCGAGGACAAGGCGGTCCTGTGGGCGGCGCTCGGCCGGCTCCCCCACCGGCAGCGCGCCACGCTGGTGCTGCGCTTCTTCGAGGATCTGTCGGAGCCGCAGGTCGCCGCGGTGCTCGGCTGCTCGGTCGGGACCGTGAAGAGCCAGACCAGCAAGGCCCTCGCCAAGCTCCGGATCGATCCGGGCGTCCTGGCCGCCGCACCGCAGGGAGGGAATGACCGATGGCACACGAACTGAAGGACCTGACCGAGGTCATGGAGGCCGAGAGTGCACGCGGCGTTCCGTCCCCGGATCTGCTGGACGGAGTCCGCCGCCGGGTCCGGCGCGGCAACCGGCTGCGCGCCGCCGCCGCGGCCTTCGGCGCGGTGCTGGTGGCGGGGACGGCCTTCGGGATCGTCCAGCAGGATGGGAACGCCCGCGGTCGGGATGCGCTGGCACCGACGATGGCGGGCGTCGTCAACCCGGACTTCCCGGGGTCCGCGGGGCGGGACGGCATGCTGCCCCTGAAGGAGGTGCGGTTCTCGAAACTTCGGGCCAAGGGATGGTTCACCGTCACGCCGACCGGGCCGTTCATCGGCACCGCCCTCCGGTGCTCGGGCGACTTCATGGTCTACAAGGAGAGGAAGCCGGGCCTCTTCGACGGTGGCGGCTGCGACAAGGGAACGCCTGGCGACAACGCCACCTCGGTCTTCAAGGTCACGCCAGGCGTGCCGATCACCTTCGAGGTCGTGGCCGTCCCGCTGAAGGACGGCGGCCAGGGCCCGAGCACGTTGGGTTCGATGACCGACATCGACCGGTATCTGGCCGGCCACGGGCCGATGCCGGGTGAGTGGAGCGTCCTGGTGTACAGCGGCCAGTGCGACCCCGACACCTGCACCATGTTGACGCGTCCGCCCACGCAGCCGAAGCAGCTGCCGGTGGCGGAGCTGAAACGGCTGGCGCGGGTGACCGGGACCGCCGACGGGAGCTCCCGGACGGTGCCGCTCAAGGAGCCGGGGAAGTCGACGCGAATGCGGGTGACGTGTGTGGACGGCGCGGCGGTGGCGGTCGTCCGGATCGGCGGGCGGACCAAGATCGTCGACTGTGAGAGCGCCGAGTCCACGGGCATCGCCTGGGACCAGGACGTCGAAGGCGGGACGGACGCGATCGAGATCGCCGTGCTGCCGGCGGAGGCGGGCAAGGTGCACGGCACCGGTGACGCCGCGCTGGCGAAGCTGATGAAGGGCGTGAAACCGGCGGGGAGGTGGACGCTGGAGGTCTACGCCCGCTGAGTCCGGCAGAGCCACCGGGCCCGGACGGCCACCGTCCGGGCCCGGCGTCTCGCCCGCGTGCCGCACCCCGGACATCCGCACGGTGCGCAACGCCACCGCCAAGCCCTCAGCGCATCAGCTCCTTTCACCGAGCAGGGCCGGTCCCGGAGCGTCCCCGCTCCCGGACCGGCCCGCCCACGTCCCCGTCAGGCCAGGTCGAGAGCCCCTTCCTTGATCCGCTGAAGCAGACCGCCGAACACGTCGCCACTCACGGTCAGCCGTCCCCCCTCAGGATCCTTGGAGTCCCTGACCCCGACGCCGTCGGGCAACGCGGCCATCTCGACGCACGCCTCGTCTGTCGCACCACCGCTGTAAGAACTCTTCCTCCACGCGCTGGTCATGTGCACTCCTCCATCACCTTGCGGATCAGAGCCCGGGAGGCGTCCTCATGGAGGGCTTTCGCTCCGATCCGCTCGAAGTCCATGTTCAACTGCCTAACTTCGGAAGGCACCTCCACCAACCGGCCTCCGCGAAAAGCCCCGATGTAGGCGATGTCCCGAGCTTCCAGACTCATGATCTGGAACGGGCCGTCAAGCCCTATGTAGGCCCCGGCCGACCTCGGGATGACCCGCGTGATCACGTTGGCTCGATCGCTGAACTCCAGCAGGCGCTGGAGTTGGGCCCTCATCACCTCGGCTCCGCCGACTGGACGGTAGAGGACGCCTTCGTCGAGCAACACGAGCAGCAGAGGCCCGGCCGTACCGCTCAGCAGCGTCTTCTGGCGGGCCATGCGCGCCGATACGACGCTCTCGACATCGGGCGCACCCCCGGCCTGGACGAACGCCCGAGCGTAGTCCTCGGTCTGGAAGGGGACGGGGATGACCTGCCCCTGGTAGATCCTGATCATGGTGGCTTGCGACTCGTACTGGGCGTACTGCCGGAACCAATCCGGCTCATGCGCCGTACGAGCGAACCAAATCAGCATTTCGAAGAGCCTGGGCGTGTTGTACTTTTTGTCGAGCACTCTCGCCTGGTCATCGTGCAACTTGAGCCGCCCGGCCTCCATGTTGGAAACAGTCGATCGCGCGGCACCGATGATCTGCCCGCACTGGGCCAGCGAGTGATCATGCTTTTCCCGCTCGAAGCGTAGTGCGTACGCCAGAAAATGCCAGATAGAGATCTTGGGGTCGAGCGGCTCCCTGCTGTTGGCCATACCTCTCCAGTGTTTCCGGTTTTCCCAGATACGCGCGAGATTAGCTTGTGCGCCCGATCCTGAGGACAGAAACCCGGAAACACACAAGGAAAGGGCACGGCAATGCTGACAACGCCGGACTGCCTCCTGCTCTCCATGCTGGCGTCGAAGGCCGCACCGGGACTGGCGCGCACGCTGACGATGGCGCGACTCCACAAATGGGACTGCGTGCATATTTCGGACGATGCATTCTTGATCGCCTCGGAATTGATCACTAACGCCGTGGCGGCGACGCCCGGCGAGGAGATCCGCTACCAATGCAGCCGGGACGTCGCCGGCGTCCTCATCGCCGTGTGGGACGCCAGCACGGTCAGCCCGCAACCTCGTCCACTGGCGGAGCTGACGCTCGACACCCTGGACATCTCCGAGGAGCACCGGGACGACGACGGCGGCCGGGGCCTCCCGATCGTCACGGCCCTGGCCACCGAGTGCGGCTACTCCCCCGACCCGACAGGAGGCAAATGGGTCTGGGCCCGCCTCAAACCATGACGCGACCACATCGACTTGCGGCGTGTTGCCCCGATGGACGTGGCACAGAGGCAACACGCCGACCAACGACACTTGGGCTGACGAGGGGGTCAGGCCAGGCCGAACAGGGTGGCGGCGGTTGCGCCGAGTACTCGGTCACGGATCTCGCCGGAGGTGGTGACGCGTTCGACGGTCGACCGGGACAACAGGGGGTCACCGTAGGGAGCGTCGGATCCGAACAGCGTCCGTTCGGGGATCTCGGTGATCGCCAGGCGGACCGCGAAGATGATGTTGGCGGTGGACAGCTCCAGGTACATGGTGGGGATGTCACGCACCAGTTCTACGGCGTCCATCCAGTTCAGCCCGCCGAGCTGGCTCACGACCAGCGGCACGCGCGGATACCTGCGTGCGAGTTCGGCCAGAGTGCGCAGGTCGTCGGCTGTCGTGGGGGCGAAACCGTGCACCACGACCGGCAACCCGCCCTGATCGGTGCAGGCCTGGAGCACGGGCTCGATGCGTGCCGCTTGGCCCGGCGGCGGTGTCAGCTCTCCGATTCCACACAGCCCTCGCCCCACCACCTCCCGTTCGATCACTGCCGAGATCTGCTCACCCGGCAGATCCAGCGGCACGGAGCCGCATCCGATGAAGCGGTCGGGGAAGGCCGCAAGGGCGGCGTCCAGTTCAGCCCAGGCGGTCCGGTAGGTGTCGGCGTGGTCGTCTTTTCCTGGAGACGGTTCTGCAGGATCGCCATTTCCCGGCGCAGCGACACCAGATCGGTCGCGCGTTCCGGATGCGGGCGGGTCATGAACAGCACCGCGCGGTCCACCCCGGCGTCATCCAGCAACGTGATGTGCTCGGGGACCGGGTCATGGACGTGACTGTGCGCGTCGATGATCAACTATTTCTCCTCGTGCCGGCCGGGTCGTCCTGGAATGCACCCGGTCGGCGCACTGTTGCGCCTTGACACTGTTGGAAGGTCAAGCCGGCGACAGGGGACGTGGTGTTGATCGGAGAACTGGCACAACGCACCGGTGTGAGCGAGCGCCTGCTGCGCTACTACGAAAGCCGGGGACTCATCAACTCCCATCGGCTCGCCAACGGCTACCGCGACTACAGCCAGGCCACCGAGCAGACGGTCGCCCACATCCGGGCTCTGCTGGCCGCCGGGCTCCCCACCCGCACCATCCGGCAGGTCCTTCCCTGCGCCGCAGGCACATCCCGGTTGCGTCCCTGCCCCGGCGTCCTGGACGCCCTGCGCGAGCAACTGGCCGACCTCGACCGCCGGGCGGACGATCTTGCCAAGGCGCGCGAGATCCTCACACAGACCATCGACCGCACCGCCCAGCAACCGGATCTGCGATCGGACAGCCGGCTCAACCGCCAACTGAGGACATAGCCGGCAACCTCAGTTCGCTCGAAGCTCCCACCGTTCAGCTCACGTCCGTACGCGGTCAGTTGTCGTGCAGTGGCCTACCGCAGCGCCGCGGTACCCACCGCGGCCCCGACGACTTACGGACAAGTCAGGTACATCCTGTGGAACGAGACGGGGGCCTGGCGTCGCCAGGCCCCCGTGGGTGGAACGGGACGGGGCCTGACTTCGCCAGGCCCCGCGGGTGGGTCAGATATCGGCGGTGACGGCGCCGACACCGGTGCCGACGACGAAGCCGCCGATGGCGGTGATGAGACCGAGGTCGCCGACCGAGAAGACGCCGGCGCCGATGACGACGGCGAGGACGAGACCGCTGACGACGACGCGCCCCCAGTCGTCCCGGGCGACGGCGTCGCGATAAGCGGCGCGGTAGGCGTCGCGGATGGTGGAACCGACGAAGCCGACGAAACCGCCGAGGGCTCCGGCGATGAGGTGGCCGGAGGAACCGCCGTCGACTATGGCGGCCATCACGTCGGAGTCGGTGAGCCCGGCCGGGACGCCGCCGTGGAGGACAGTCGTCCAGGCGTGCTGCACGGTGTGCACCAGGCTCTCGATGACCCCTCCGACGATCATGCCGGCGAGGGCGCCGATCGCGATCGCGATCAGCCCGTATATGACGGTTCTGTTCATGATGATTCCCGGTTTGTGTTGGGGCGCTCGTGCTTCACGGGCGCCGGCCAGTTTGTGTGAATCCCGTGCTTCACCACGGGTGTTGGGCTCTACCGTGCCGGACCCCGGCCCGCTCGGCAAACGATCGGGGGGCGACCCGGTGGTGGTCAGCGCGGCCGGAGTCCGGACAGTCCATGACGGAGGACCAGCGACATACTCGTGCCCGGCGTAGCGTCGGGCCTGTCAGCTGGCATACAAACTATGTTCTTCACTTTCCGCGTTTCGAAGTCCGCCGCAGCCAAGGCTCTCGGATCGCTGGCGGTCGTCGCGGCCGTCGCGGGCGGATGCGCCGTCGGTTCCTCGGACGACTCGAACGAAGCACGGCCGTCGTCCTCGGCGTCCGCCAACACCCAGCCCTCGCCCTCCGTCACGGGCGCGAGCAGCACCACCACCACGGAGCCGTCCGCGGCCCCGTCCACGAGCCAGCCGGAGCCCTCGGCCTCCGAGTCCGCCGACGTCTCGGCTCGCCCGGGCAAGATCGTCGCCGTCTTCGAGGACGGGCCCAAGGGTCCGTTCCTCGTCCTCGCGCCGCTCGACGAGCCCCAGAGCGACCTGGAGTACGCCTCCCAGCAGAGGGACGCCCTCCGGAACCTGGACGTCACGGCCCTGCCGATCGCGTCGGCCTGGAAGGTGGACGTCTCCACCGACGTGCTCGCTTCCTGCAAGCCGTTCGCGGAGTACCCGTCCTGCGGGGACACCGCGCCGAGTTCGACCGACCGGTAACGAGCCGGCCGGTCCGAGTCACCGATCCCCGGGGCGCGCCGCCCCGGGGATCACTTTTTTCGCGCGGTGGACAGCGCGGCGGTCAGCAGGCCCTTGGCGGAGGCGGCGAGGAAGGTCGTCCAGTCGAAGTAGTCGCGCCACAGTGTGATCTTGTCGTCGTGGACCTCGAAGGTGCCGCAGACCCAGAACTCGGCGCGCCAGGGGCCCCTCTCCAGGACGTCGGTGCGCTCGGTGAGGACGACCGGGCCGGTGGCGGCGATGTTGTGGACGCGGGCCTCGAAGCCCGTGCCGTAGCGGGCCATGGCGCGCAGGGTCTTCTCCACGGCGGGCAGGCCGCGCGCCGGAGGAAGCGGGACGTTCTGGTAGACCATGCCGGGGGCGGCGTGGGTGAGGGCCCGGTCGACGTCCAGGTCCTCGAGGGCGGCGAGGAAGTCGGTGACGATCTGGATCTCGGTCATGGCGTCCCTCCAGAGGTCGGTGGAACCACCGTAGTGCGGGAGAATCGGGCCATGCGGTTCGGCATCTTGGGACCCGTCGAGGTCACGGCGGACGGGGCGGTCGTCCCGGTGGGCGGGCCGCTGGTGCGGGCGTTGCTGGCGATGCTCCTGCTGGACGCGGGGCGGCTCGTCCCGGCCGAGCGGCTCATCGACGGGCTGTACGGGGAGGAGCCGCCGAGCGGGGCGGCCAACGCGCTGCAGTCGCAGGTGTCGCGGCTGCGGCGGGGGCTGGGCGATCCGGGGCTGGTCGAGGGGACGCCCGCCGGGTACCGGATCACCGTGGAGCAGGAGGACGTCGACGTCCACCGGTTCCAGCGGCTCGTGGCGGACGCCAGGGCCGCCGGGCGGCACGAGGCGGCCGGGCTGCTCAGGGAGGCGCTCGGGCTGTGGCGGGGGCCGGCGCTGGCCGATGTGAGCGCGCCCTTCGCGGCGGGGCAGGCGGCGCGGCTGGAGGAGGAGCGGGCCTCGGCCGTCGAGGAGTACGGCGAGGCGGTCCTCGCGGAGGACCCCGGGGCCGCGGTCGCGGCGCTGCGGGACCTGGTGGAGGCGCTGCGGGACCTGGTGGACGCGCAGCCGCTGCGGGAGCGGGCGCGGGCGCTGCTCATGCGGGCGCTGCACCGGGGCGGGCGGCAGGCCGAGGCGCTCGCGGTGTTCGAGGACGGGCGCACGGTCCTTGCCGAGGAGCTCGGCGCGGATCCGTCGCGGGAGCTGGCGGACGTCCACCTGGCGATCCTGCGCGGGGAGGCGCCGGCGGCCGTCCGGGCGAACCTGCCGGCGCAGCTCACGAGCTTCATCGGGCGGGAGGAGGAGCTGCGCCGCGTCGGGAGGATGCTCGCGGACGGGCGGCTCGTCACGCTGCTCGGGCCGGGCGGGGCGGGCAAGACGCGGCTGGCGATCGAGGCGGCCGGACGGGACGGCGGCGAGGTGTGCTTCGTCGACCTGGCGCCCGTGGTCCCGGCCGAGGTGGGCAAGGCGCTGCTCGGGGCGCTCGGGCTGCGCGAGGCCGGGATGCTGCCGATGCCCGGCGAGCAGCCGCCGGACGCGGTGGAGCGGCTGGTCACGGCACTGGAGGGGCGGCGGGTCCTGCTCGTCCTGGACAACTGCGAGCACGTGGTCGCGGCCGTCGCGGAGCTGACGCACCGGCTGCTGAGCGCCTGCCCCGAGTTGCGGGTTCTGGCGACCAGCCGGGAGGCCCTCGCGATCACGGGTGAGGCGTTGCGGCCGTTGCCGCCACTGGAGGTCCCGCCCGCGGGCGCGGCGCTCGGGGAGCTGCCCCGGTATCCGGCGGTGCGGTTGTTCCTGGATCGGGCGGAGGCGGTGCGCCCCGGGTTCGCGGTGGACGAGGGCAACGCCGAGGCGGTGCTGCGGATCTGCCGGGCGCTGGACGGGCTGCCGCTGGCGATCGAGCTGGCGGCGGCGCGCCTGAGGTCGCTGCCGGTGGCGGAGGTCGCGACGCGGCTGGACGACCGGTTCCGGCTGCTGTCGCGCGGCAACCGGACGGCGCCGCCGCGCCACCAGACGCTGCGGGCGGTCGTGGAGTGGAGCTGGGACCTGCTGGACGAGGCGGAGCAGACCCTCGCGCGGCGGCTGACGGTGTTCGCCGGGGGACTCACGCTGGAGGCGGCGATGGCCGTGTGCGGGCTGGACGACGCCGACGAGCTGCTGGTGGAGCTGGCCGACAAGTCGCTGGTGCAGAGCGACGGGTCCCGGTACCGGATGCTCGACACCGTCCGGGCGTTCTGCGCCGAGCGGCTCGCCGGGGCCGGTGAGGTGGAACGGTTCGAACGGGCACACGCGCAGTACTTCGCCGGGCTGGCCGAGCGCGCCGAGCCCCACCTGCGGGGCACAGACCAGCTGGAGTGGCTCGAACTGCTCGCCGCCGACCACGGGAACCTGCACGCGGCGCTGCGACGGAGCGTGCGGCCCGACCCGGCGCTCGCGCTGCGGATGATCGCGCTGCTGTCGTGGTACTGGTGGCTGCGGGGGCGCGTCGAGGGCGCGCAGCTGGCGTCGGAACTGCTGGACGTGGTCGGCACCGGCCCGCCCGAGGGGCTCCACGAGGAGTACGTCCTGTGCGTCACGAACGCGGTGTCGGGCGGGGCCACGGGTGAGCGCGCGGTGGCGTGGCTCGACCGGGCGGCCGAGCTCCTGCGCCGCATCGACCGTCCGGTGCGGCACCCGGCGGTCATCGTGCTGTGGGCGCTGACGGCGGGCCCCGAACGCACCGACCTGGAGGTCTTCCAGCGGCAGGTCGGGGACGACCCGTGGACGCGCGCGCTGGTGCGGATGAGCGACGGGTTCCTCGCCCAGTACGGCGGCGACCTGGCCGAGGCGGAGAAGGCGTGCGAGGAGGCGGTGCGCGGTTTCCGGGCGTGCGGGGACCGCTGGGGCACGGCCAACTCGCTCGACCCGCTCGCGCAGCTCGCCGACTGGCGCGGCGACCGGGAGCGGGCCCGCGCGCTGCTGGACGAGGCGCTGGAGCTGGTCGAACGGCTCGGCGCGCTGGAGGACACCGCCGACCTGCTCTACCAGCGCGCCCTCGTCCACATCCACGCCGGCGACCTGGACGCGGCGCGGGCGGACTACGAGCGCGGCATCGAGCTGGCGCGCCGGGCCGGCACCCCCGACAAGATCGCCGGGGGCTGCCAGGGACTCGGCACCGTCGCGCGGCTGCGCGGGGACGCCGCGCAGGCGCGGGGCATGTACGAGGTGGCGCTGACCGGCTACGGCTCCGAGCGGTTCATCGCCGCCGCCGTGCGCGGCGCGGCGCTGGTCGGGCTGGGGTGGCTCGCGGCGGACGAGGGCGACGCCGGGCGGGCCCGGGCGCTGCTGCGCGAGGCGGTGGACATGTCGTTCGACCACCCGATCTTCGGTTACCAGGCGGACGCGGCGACCGCTCTGGCGGGTCTGGCCGCCCGGGAGGGCGACGGGGAGCGCGCGGCGCTGCTGCTCGGCGCGAGCAGGGCGCTGCGGGGCGTCACGGTGTCCGGCGACCCCGACACCGAGCGCGTCACCGCCCACGTCCGGGCCCTGCTGGACGAGGACGCGCGCGAGGCGGCCTTCGCCCGGGCGGCGGACCTCCCCCGCGACCGGGCCTTCGCCCTGCTCACCGGCGGCTGACCGCCCCCCGGCGCCGCCGTCAGCGGACGGTGCGCGGACGGTCAGCGCGCCGCGCGAACCTCCTGGGCATGAACCCCTCAGCCCGCAAATGGAGCACCTTCGCGATCTGCCTTCTCGTCGCGCTCGTGCCGAACATCGACCTGACCGCGCTGAACCAGGCCGTCCCGCACCTGTCCGCCGACCTGCACCCCTCCGGCACGCAGATCCTGTGGATCGCCGACGCCTACGGGTTCGCGCTGGCCGGCCTGCTGATCACCATGGGCGGCGTCGGCGACCGCATCGGCCACAAGAAGTTGCTGCTGATCGGGACGGCGGTGTTCGCCGCCGCGTCCGCCGTGACCGCCTACGCGCCGAGCGCCGAACTGCTGATCGCGGCGCGTGCGCTGCTCGGGGTCGCGGGGGCGACGCTGATGCCGTCCTGCCTGTCGCTGCTGCGGCGCGCGTTCACCGAGCCGAAGGAGCGGACGATGGCGGTCGGCGCGTTCAGCGGCATCGCCGGGCTCGCGGTCGGGCTCGGGCCCGTCGTCGGCGGCGCCCTGCTCGACCACTTCTGGTGGGGGTCCGTCTTCATGATCAACGTGCCGCTGATGGCGGTGGCGTGCGTCGCCGGCGCGCTGGTGCTGCCCGAGTCGCGGGGCCCCGTCCCCGGCCGCCTCGACCTGCTCAGCGTGCCGCTGTCGGTCGCCGGTGTCCTCGGCCTCGTCTACGCGGTCAAGGAGGCCGCCGCGCACGGCGTGGACGAGCCCGCGGTCTCCGTCTCGGCCCTGGTCGGCGCACTCTCGCTGGTCGCGTTCCTCGTCCGGCAGGGACGGGTGGCCGAGCCGCTCATCGACATCCGGCTGTTCCGCCGCGCCGCGTTCTCCGGGGCGGTCGGCACCAACATGTTCGCGATGTTCACCCTGGTCGCCCAGTCGCTGATCTTCTCGCTGTTCTTCCAGCTCGCGCTCGGCTGGTCGCCGCTGCGGTCGGGCCTTGCGGGCCTGCCCGGCGCCGCGGGCGCCATGATCGGCGGCGCCGCGCTCGCCCCGCCGCTCATCAACGCGCTCGGCCGCGCCCGCGTCGTTGCGGCGGGCATGGTGCTCTCGGCCGGCGGCTTCGCCCTGTTCATGACGATCGGCCTGCACACCTCCTACTGGGCGATGGTCCCGGCGATGCTGCTGTCCGGCATCGGCATGGGCCTGGCGATGACGGTCACCGCCGACACCGTCCTCGCGTCGGTCCCGAAGGACCGCTCCGGCGCCGCGTCCGCGATCTCCGAGACGGCCACCGAGCTCGGCGGCGCGCTCGGCATGGCCGTCCTCGGCAGCGTGCTGAACGCGGTGTACCGGGGCGTCCTGGACCTGCCCGCCGGCGTCCCGGCCCCGGCCGCGTCCGCCGCCCGCGACTCCCTCGGCGGTGCGCTCCAGGCCGCCGCGGACCTGCCCGCGGCGCTCGGCGCCCAGGTCGCCGCCGCCGCCCGCGACGCCTTCGTGGACGGCATGCACGCCGCCCTCACCTGCAGCGCCGGCCTCGCCGTCCTGGTCGCGGCCTTCGCCCTGGTCACCCTCCGCAACGTCCCCAAGGTCATCCCCGAAACCGAGGAGCCGGAGCTCGTCTCCGCCCGCTGACCACCGTGATCCCGCCCGGCCCCGGGCGGGATCACGGCATGCTCGGGCAGATCGCGGTGGTCTGTCCGGAATTTATGTGATATCACTTTGCTATACCGGTGATAACGGGGAGTGGGAGGACGGGATGGTGGACGCGGCGGCGAAGGTGGACATGCCACGGCCGAAGATCACGGAGCGGGCGGCGGCGGACCGGGGCGGGTGGGGGATGCTCGGGGTCGCGGTGGCGCTGATCGTGGCCGGGGCGGCGGCGGCGCTCGGCGGGGTGGCGGCGGGAGGGGTCGCCGCCGTCGCGGCGGGGGTGGTCGTCGGGTCGCTGCTGGCGCTGGCCGGGCTGGTCGTCTCGGCGGGGCTGACGCCGGTGGCGCCCGGCGAGGCGCGGGTGCTGCAGCTTCTCGGGCGGTACAAGGGGACCGTCCGCGACGACGGGCTGCGGTGGGTGAACCCGCTCACGGAGCGGCGCAAGGTCTCGACGCGGATCCGCAACCACGAGACCGGGCTGGCGAAGGTCAACGACCTGGACGGGAACCCGATCGAGATCTCGGCGGTGGTGGTGTGGCAGGTGGCCGACACCGCGCGGGCCGTGTTCGAGGTGGACGACTTCGTGGAGTTCGTGGCGTTCCAGACCGAGGCGGCCGTCCGGCACATCGCGGGCAGTTTCCCCTACGACGCCCATGACCGGACGTCGCTGCGCGACAACGCCGACGAGATCACCGGGCAGCTGTCGGACGAGCTGGCGCAGCGGGTGGCGTCCGCCGGTGTGAAGATCGTCGAGTCGCGGATCACCGGGCTGGCGTACGCGCCGGAGATCGCGCAGGCGATGCTGCGCCGCCAGCAGGCGGGCGCGGTGGTGGCGGCGCGGCAGCGGATCGTGGAGGGCGCGGTCGGCATGGTGCAGCTCGCGCTCGACCGGCTGGACGAGGAGAACGTGGTCGACCTGGACGAGGAGCGCAAGGCGGCGATGGTCAGCAACCTGCTGGTGGTGCTGTGCGCCGACCGCGACGCCCAGCCGGTGCTCAACACCGGCTCGCTCTACCAGTGACCGCCGCGACCAGTGGCGGAACGCAAGAAGATCCTGTTGCGGCTGGACCCGGCCGTGCACGACGCGCTGGCGCGGTGGGCCGCGGACGAGCTGCGCAGCACCAACGCGCAGATCGAGTTCCTGCTGCGCAAGGCGCTCGCGGACGCGGGGCGGATGCCGGGGTCGGCGGGACGGATGCGAGGACCCGGGCGGCCGCGCAAGGTCCGGGACGACGAGGACGAGGGAAGCCCGCCGGGCGGCGGGGGCGAGGACTAGCGATGGTCGAGGTTCCGGAGTCGCTGCCGGCACGGATGTACCTGCTGGCGTACGACCTGCGGAAGCAGAGGATGACCAGCGGCGGCGCGCGGCTCGGTTACGTGCTGCGCGCCGCGGCCCTGACCGAGCTGTACCTGGACGGGCGGCTCGGCGAGGAGCGGCGCGGGCCCGTCCCGGGGACGCCGGGCGACGACCCGTACGGCGTCCTGGCGCAGATCGCGGCGTCGCGGCCGCGGTCGTGGCGGCACTGGGTGCGCAAGGACGCCCGGCCGATCGTGGCGGCGGTCCGCGAGGAGCTGGTGCGCGGCGGCTGGATCCGGGTCCGCTCGCGCCGGGTGCTCGGGGTGGTCCCCCGCAGGGAGGTCGCCGTGAAGGACCCGCGGGTGGTGAAGTCGCTGTGGGGCGGGGCGTCGTCGGCGCTGCGGGGGCGTCCGGTGGCCCATGTGAACAGCTACGACGCCGCGGCGGTGGCGCTCGCGGCGGCGGGCGAGCTGAAGACCGTCCTGCCGGGGCGGGACCGGCGGCGGCACCGGCGGCGGATCGAGGAGCTGACGGCGCGGACGGGGCCGGCGGCGCCGGCGGTCAAGAAGGTGATCCGCCAGAAGAGGGCGGCCGCGGCGAGCGGTTGAGGGGCGGGACGGAAGGGCAAGTGCGGGTTCCTACAAGATCCGGGGCACCGAACTTGTATCGGGCGCCAACGGCGGCGGGACGGCCCGCCCCATAACCTGCTCGGACATGGACCCCGAACGCCTGATCTATCCCCTCATGAAGCACGTGGTCATGGGACCCGCGATGCGCCTGGCCTTCCTGCCGCGCGTGAGCGGCCTGCGGCACCTCCCGCGGATCGGGCCGGTGATCCTCGCGGCGAACCACCTGGCGTTCCTCGACTCGTTCGTGCTGCCGCTGATGGTGCCGCGCAGGGTCCACTTCCTCGGCAAGCACGAGTACTTCACCGGGGCGGGGATGAGGGGCCGCGCCACGGCGACGTTCTTCCGCAGCGTCGGCGCGATCGCGGTCGACCGGTCCGGGGGGCGGGCCGCGCTCGACGCGCTCGACACCTCGGCGGCGGTGCTGGAGGGCGGCGGGGTGTTCGCGATCCACCCCGAGGGGACGCGGTCGCCGGACGGGCGCCTCTACCGCGGCCGGACGGGCGTGGCGCGCCTGGCGATGCAGACCGGGGCGCCCGTCGTCCCGGTGGCGATCGAGGGCACCGACCGGGTGCAGCCCCGGGGGCAGGCCGTCCCGCGGCCGGGACGGATCGGGCTGCGCATCGGCGCGCCGCTGGACTTCCGGGGCCGGGACAGGGGCGTTCCGCGCGGCCGGGCGGCCCGGCAGGTCACCGACGAGATCATGGAGGCCATCCAGCGGCTGTCGGGCCAGGAGTACGTGGACGACTACGCGCCGAGGCCCGCCGAGCCGCAGTGACCGTCCCCCCATGTTTTAAGAGGTCCGATTGGGCACGATTCATGGGGACGGATGGAGATGATGTGGAAATCACCATGGACCTCGTGCTTCCGCGCGACGGGGCGAGCGTCCCGGCGACACGCAAGCTCCTGGACGCGGCCCTGGCCGCGCTCGGTGTCGAGGGCCACATCCGTGACGACATCGAGATGATGCTGACCGAGGCGTGCACCAACGTGATCAAGCATGCCGAGAACGGTGCGGACTACACCGTGCGGGCGATGATCCAGGGCCGGCGCTGCGTGATCAAGGTGATCGACTCGGGCACGGGCTTCGACGCGGCGCGCGTCCCGCACCCCGACCCGTCCGCGGAGAACGGGCGCGGCCTGATGATCATGCGGGCGCTGGCCGACGACGTCCGGTTCGCCTCGTTCCCCGCGGACGGGGCGCTGGTCGCGCTGGAGAAGCGCCTGTCCTACGGGGAGGACAGCCTCGGCGGGCTCCTCACCGCCGACAGCGAGGTCCCGCTCCGGGACGGCTTCCGGCCCGGGTCGGACGGGCTCGCGGCCCGGCTGTTCGAGATGGCACGGGCCGGGGACACCCAGGGGATCCTCTCCCACGTGGACGACGGGGTGCCGGTGAACCTGTCCGACCACAGGGGCGAGACCCTGCTGATGCACGCGGCCTGCCACGGGCATCCGGAGACCGTCCGGGCGCTCACGATGCGCGGCGCCGACCCGGACCGCGCCGACGACCGCGGCCACCGCCCGCTCACCGGCGCGGTGTTCAAGCGGGAGACCGAGGTCGTGCGGGCCCTGCTGGACGCGGGGGCCGACCCGCGGGCGGGGTCGCCGTCGGCCGCCGACACGGCGCGGCTGGTCGGCGACGCCGAGCTCCTCGCGTGGTTCGAGGAGGCCGCTCCCCCGCCCGCGTGAGCGCTCAGCGCCGGACGCGCAGCACGAGCAGCGCCACCAGCAGCGCCGCGGCGGCGAACCCCGCGCCGGTCGCGAACGCGGCGTCCATGCCGTCGACGGCGTCCGCGAGGCCGTGGCCGGACGCCGCGGACCCGTAGGCCGTCACCATGACCGCCGAGCCGAGCGACCCGCCCGACCACAGCATGGTCTGGGCGACCCCGGCCGCCGCACCGGACTGCTCCGGCTCGACGCTGCCCAGGATCGTCGCGTTCAGCGGCAGCATCGACAGTCCGCCGCCCGCGCCCATGAGCACGAACGGCGCCAGCAGCGCGCCGGCGTAGCCGTCCCCCGGAGAGAGCCGCGACAGCCACAGCAGTCCGGCGCCGATGAGGATCGTCCCCGCGATGACGAGCGGACGGGCGCCGACCCGCGCCAGCAGCCGCGGCGCGGTCCGCACGACGACGAACTGCATCCCCACCATCGGCAGGAACGCGGCGCCGGCGCGCAGCGGCCCGTAGCCGAGCACCTGCTGCAGGTACTGGGTCAGGAAGAAGAAGGCGCCGAACAGGGCGGCCGCCAGGCACAGCTGGGTCACGTAGGACGCGGCCCGGTCGCGCCCGGTCAGCAGCCACAGCGGCATGAGCGGTCGGCGGGTGCGGGCCTCGACGGCCACGAAGGCGGCGAGCAGCGCGGCCGCCGCCCCGAACGCCGCGAGGGCCCGGCCGTCGTCCCAGCCGCCCGACCCGACCCGGATCAGCGCGTAGACGAGGGCGGTCATGCCGGCCGTGGAGACGACGGCGCCGAGGACGTCGAAGCGGCCGGGGCGGCGCTGCGTCTCGGTGAGGACGCGCGGTGCGGCCAGCGCCAGGACCAGCCCGACCGGAACGTTGACGAAGAACACCCACCGCCACGACCCGGCCTCGGTCAGCACCCCGCCGACGATCATGCCGACGGCGGCGCCCGCGCCGGTCACGGCGGAGAAGACGCTCAGCGCGCGGACCCGGGCGGCGCCCGCGAAGTTCGTGGCGATCAGGGCCATCGCGCTCGGCGCCGCGACGGCGGCGGCGACGCCCTGGACGGCGCGGGCGGCCAGCAGCCACCAGCCCGCGTCCGCGAACCCGCCCGCCAGGGACGCGGCGGTGAACAGCACGATGCCGGCGGTGAAGGCGCGGCGGCGCCCGAACACGTCCCCGGCGCGCCCGCCGAGCAGGAGCAGGCCGCCGAATGCGAGCATGTAGGAGTTCTGGATCCAGGCGAGGTCCCCGGTGGTCAGGCCGAGGCCGGCCCGGACGTCCGGGAGCGCGATGGTGACGACGGAGGTGTCCAGGCCGATCATGAGCTGGCAGCCGACGATGACGGCGAGGACGGTTCCTGCACGATGATGGAGGGGCGGCGCGGCCGAACCGGGAGGTGTCGACTCCCGGGGCTCGGCCGTCCGCCCGCTGGCTGCGGTCAAGGCGAACCTTCCCAAAAATAAGGAACGGCGAAGTACACTATGTGGGGAACGTACCATCGATGCGCACGAAAGAGAACGCTAGCGTTCACTATTTTCGGGATCGTGCCGTGACCCGTGCGAACTCCGGGCCTCCCCCCGACACGGAGACCTCCGCCGACGCGGGTCCTCCGGCGACCCGCCGCCGCGGCGGCGACCTGGAGGCCGCGATCTTCGACGCGGTGTTCGCCCAGCTGGAGGCCGTCGGCTACCGCGGGCTGACCATGGAGGGCGTCGCCGCCGGCGCCCGCACCGGCAAGGCCGCCCTCTACCGGCGCTGGCGGTCCAAGAACGAGCTGATCACCGACGCGCTCAAGCACGTCCTGCCGGAGCCGCCGACCCCGCCCGCGACCGGTTCGGTGCGCGAGGACATGCTGCGGATCCTGCGGTGCATGCGCGACACGCTGCACGCCTGCCGCGGCGCGGCGTTCCGGGTGCTGAAGGAGGACAGCGAGGAAGGCGTCGGCCTCGTCCACGAGGTCGTGCGCGACCGGCTGTCCAAGCCCGTCCGCGACCTGCTCTACGAGGCGCTCCGCGAGGCCGCCGCGCGCGGGGAGATCCGGCCGGCCGCCGCGACCCGGCAGATCGCGAACGTGGGCCCGGCCGTGATGGTGTACCGCAACCTCACCGAGGGCGGCCCGATCACCGACGACGACCTGGCGTCGCTCGTCGACGAGGTCCTCATGCCGATCGTGCGCCCCTGACGAAGGTCGGGGTGCGCGGCGGACGTTCGACCATGATCGGAAGTGGTCCGCGGCCGGAAGGCTGGGGCGATGCGATCACCTGCACCCCGCCGCCTGCTCGCGGCCGCGGCCGTCCTGCCCCTCGCCCTGTCCGCGTGCGGCACCTCCGCCCACGCCACCAGGACCGCCGCCACCGCGCCCGCCGGGTTCGAGCTGCCCCGCCCCACGGGCCCGCACCAGGCCATCGGGACGACCGAGCTGCACCTCGTGGACGCCGGCCGCGCCGACCCGTGGGTGCCCGACCGGACACGCGAGCTGATGGTCAGCGTCTGGTACCCGGCCGCCCGGGGCTCCGGGCCGACCGCGCCGTACCTGCGCCCCGGAGTCGCGAAGGCGCTCTCGGAGGTCGACGCGCTCGGCGTGTTCAAGGCCGGGACGGTCGACTGGGCGGGCGCCCGAACCCATGCCGCCGAGGGCGCCCCCGCGGACGCGCGGCGCGCGCGGCCCGTCGTCCTGTACTCCCCCGGGTTCGGCGTCCCGCGCGCGCTCGGCACCACGATCGCCGAGGAGCTGGCCGCCCGCGGGTACGTGGTGGTGACCGTTGACCACACCTACGAGACCGCCCCGGTCGAGTTCCCCGGCGGGCGGGTCGAGGGGCAGCGCCTCCCCCCGCAGGGGCCGCAGCGGCTGAAGACCGCGCTGGACGCGCGCGTGAAGGACACCCGCCTCGTCCTCGACCGGCTCGCCGCCCTGCGGGCCGGCCGCAACCCCGACGCCGAGGGACGGGCCCTGCCCGGCGGTCTCGGGCG
Source organism: Actinomadura citrea (assembly GCF_013409045.1). NCBI lineage: Bacteria > Bacillati > Actinomycetota > Actinomycetes > Streptosporangiales > Thermomonosporaceae > Actinomadura > Actinomadura citrea. The sequence goes on from NZ_JACCBT010000001.1 coordinate 5,991,681, forward strand.
GGCCCTCGACCTGTCCCGGGTCGGCATGGTCGGGCACTCCGCGGGCGGCATCGAGGCGGCCGAGGCCATGCGCACCGACCGGCGGGTGGACGCGGGCATCGACATGGACGGCACCATGCAGTACGCCGACGACGACTTCGTGCGGGTCGCCGAGACGGGGCTCGACCGCGCGTTCATGCTGATGGGGGCCGCCACGGGCGGCTCTCCGCAGACGCACCGGACGACCCCGTCCTGGGGATCGTTCTGGAGCCGCTCGACCGGCTGGAAGCGCGATCTGAACGTCCCCGCCGCGAGCCACTACTCCTACACCGACGTCCAGTCCGTCCTTCCGGCGCTGGACGGCGAGCTCGACATCCCCGCCGAGGACCGCGCCGCCCTCATCGGGACGGTCGACCCGGGACGGATGACGGCGTCGGTGCGGGCCTACGTCACCGCGTTCTTCGACCGGGCGCTGCTCGGACGGCACCGCCCGGTCCTCGACCGTCCGTCGCCCCGCCACCCCGACGTCCGGTTCATCCGCTGACCAGACCGTGCGTACCCTCGCCGTCGGGCAGGATGAGCTGGCGGCGGGGGTAGGGCATCTCGATGCCCTCCTTGACGAAGCGGCGGTGCAGCCGCTTGACGAACTCGTGCTTCAGGCGGAACTGGTCCCCGAACTCGTCGGTCCGCAGGATCACGGTGAAGCCGATCGACGAGTCGCCGAAGGTGTGGAAGCGCACCAGGGTCTCGCTGTCCTTCACCCCGCCCTGTACCTCGTTCATGACCTCCTGGCCTACCTCGACGACCACGCTCTCCACGCGCTCCAGGTCGCTCTCGTAGGCCACGCGGGCCTGGATCAGCAGCGACATGTCCTCGGCGGGGCGGTGGTAGTTGGTGAGGATCGTGTCGGAGAACCGCTGGTTCGGGATGACCTCGATGTTGTCCGACAGCGTCCGGATGGAGGTGTTGCGCCAGTTGATGTCGACGACGTACCCCTCCTGGCCGCTGCTCAGCTTGATGTAGTCGCCGGGCTCGATCGTCTTGGACGCCAGGACGTGCACGCCCGCGAACAGGTTGGCCAGCGTGTCCTGCAAGGCGAGCGCCACCGCGAGACCGCCCACGCCCAGGGCGCCGAGCAGCGGCGAGATCGAGATCCCGAGGCTCTGCAGCATCACCAGGACGCCGACGCACAGCACCACGACCCGGGTGATGTTCGCGAAGATCGTCACATTGGCCGCGACGCCCTGCCGGGCCAGCGCGATCGAGGTGACCGAGCCCGCGATCAGCCGGGCCATCGCCAGCGAGACGATGAGGATCGCGGCGGCCGTGAGCACCTTCGCGGTCACGTCCAGCGTGCCCCGCGGCAGGTCCAGCACCCGGGCCGCGCCCCACAGGCCGAGCAGCACCGAGACGGGCACCGCCAGGTCCTTGACCAGGCGGGCGGCCAGGTCGTCCCACGCCCACCGGGTGTCGCCCGCGCGCCGGAACAGCCGGCCGGTCAGAAGCCGCAGGATCACCGCGATCCCGACCGCGACCACCAGCACGGCGGCGGCTCCCACAACCCGATGCCAGCTCAGATCGCCCAGGTCAGCCATGACGCGGAAGATTCCCCCCTCTGTCCGGGGAGCACGGTGCCGCCCCGTTGAAATTTCCGTTTTGCGTGTTACGAGTCCCTGATCGTAGTGAAGACCCGAGGCACTGCGAGGCACATCACGGCACATCTGGCTCCAGGGCCCGGGGACCTGCCCGTTACGATCGATCAAGTGGTAGGCGTGGGAATGATGCGCCGGCTCGGGGTCACGGCGCTGGGATTGCGGAACGGCCCCCATCGGGTGACGGTCGAGCGGGACCTGGAGGTGCCGGCCGCCGACGGCGTGACGCTGCTGGCCGACCGGTACTCGCCCGCCGACGTCGAGAGGGCGCCGACGGTCCTGGTCCGCTCGCCCTACGGGCGGCGCGGGCCGTTCGGCCTCATGTGCGGGCAGGGGTTCGCCTCGCACGGGTTCCAGGCCGTCGTGCAGAGCGTGCGCGGCGGCTTCGGGTCCGGCGGCGTCTTCGAGGCGCTGGACGAGCGGGAGGACGGGCTCGCCACCATCGAGTGGCTGACGTCACAGCCGTGGTTCGGCGGCACCTTCGCCATGCACGGGCCGAGCTACCTCGGCTACGTCCAGTGGGCCGTCGCCGCCGAGGCCGGACCCGAGCTGAAGGCGCTGTCGATGCAGGTCACGGCGTCCACCTTCCGGGAGGCCGTCAACGTCGGCGGCACCTTCGCGCTGGAGTCGGCGCTCATCTGGGTCGACCTGACCGCGCGGATGAAGAGCTCCCTGTCGGGCATCACGACCGGCATCATGTCGCCGCGCCGCGCCCGCCGCGCCACCCTGTCGGGACGCCCGCTGGCCGAGCTGGACCGGCTCGCGACCGGCGAGCAGCAGCGCTTCTTCCAGGACCTGCTCGTCAACGGCCCCGACACCCCGTTCTGGGACAAGCGCGACTTCAGCACCACCGTGTCACAGGTCACAGCGCCGGTGAACATGACGGGCGGCTGGTACGACATCTTCCTGCCCTGGCAGATGAAGGACTACGCGGCCCTGCGCGCCGCCGGCCGGCGCCCCTACCTGACGATCGGCCCCTGGTTCCACGCCGACCAGCGCATGATGCGCGGCTCGGTCGCCGACGCCATCGCGTGGTTCCGCGCCCACCTGCTGGACGACCCGTCCGGCCTGCGCGCGCAGCCCGTCCGGATCTTCGTCACCGGCGCGGACGAGTGGCGCGAGTTCCCCGACTGGCCCGTCCCCGGCATGCGCGAGGAGCGCTGGCACCTGCACCCGGCGGGCGCCCTGTCCCCCGACGAGCCGCCGGAGTCCGACCCCGACGTCTACCGCTACGACCCGAACCACCCCACGCCGTTCCTCGGCGGCCCCACCCTGCTCGGCGAGACGCACCCGTCCACCGACCAGAAGCGCCTGGAGCGCCGCCGGGACGTGCTGACCTTCACCTCGGGCGTCCTGGACGAGGACCTGGAGGTCATCGGCCCGGTCACCGCCGACCTGCACGTCCGCTCGAACCGCGACCACACCGACTTCGTCGTGCGGCTCTGCGACGTCACCCCCGAGGGCGAGTCCCTCAACCTGTGCGAGGGCATGCGCCGCCTCGTCCCCGGCACCCCGGAGCCCGGACCCGACGGCGTCCGCCGCGTCGCCGTCGAACTCTGGCCGGTCGGCCACCGCTTCCGCCGGGGGCACCGCGTCCGCGTGCAGGTCGCCAGCGGCGCCTATCCCCGCGTGGCCCGCAACTCCGGCACCGGCGCCCCCATCGGCAGCGCCACCGAGATGCTCACCGCCGACCAGGAGATCTTCCACGCCCCCGGCCACCCGTCCGCGATCATGCTGCCGATCGTCCGCTGAACGGCGGGGCGGCGGGGTCAGCCGCGGCGGGCCCTCAGGGCCTCCAGCGCCTTGTCGGCGTGGGTGTTCATGCGGACCTCGCTCTTGACGACCGCCAGGACGCTGCGGTCGGTGTCGATGACGAAGGTCTGGCGCTTGGTCGGCATGAGGGCCACGGAGCGCTTGACGCCGAAGCGCGCGCGGACCTCGCCGTCCGGGTCGGACAGCAGCGGGTAGCCGAGCGAGTGCTTGTCGGCGAACTCCTTCTGCTTGCCGACCGGGTCCGCGCTGATGCCCACCGGACGGGCGCCCGCCTCGGCGAGCTCGGCGACCACGTCGCGGAAATGGCAGGCCTCGGCGGTGCAGCCGGGGGTCATGGCCGCCGGGTAGAAGAACAGGACCACCGGGCCCTCGGCCAGCAGGCCGGTCAGGGTGCGCGGTTCGCCCGTCTCGTCCGGGAGTTCGAAGTCGTCGACGACATCACCGGGTTTCATGGGTCGAACCTAGCCGAGCAGGGCCGCGACCTCCCCGGCGGCCCTGTGGCCGCGCGCGGAACCCGTCGCGGGACAGGTTCGCGCCGTACGCCATGAACCGGACCGGTTCGTCGTCCGTCGGAAAAAGTATCGCCGCAGGGTGAGCGGCCTCCCGCCGGCGCCGGGGGCAGGTATTCCGTTTCGTCAGGTTTGACGGAGAGGGGGGAGGGATAGGAAACTGACCGAGCAGGTGTCTACGACGCAGATACCTCCGAGCTTCCCCTGCGTAGTCCCGGAGGATCCGTCATGCATCGCCCGCTTCACATCGCTCTGGTGTCCGCCTCCGACCTTGACGGCGAGCACCTGCAGTCAGTCCACGTCCGGGATCTCGCTCGTTCCCTCACCCGTCCGCTGGTCGCCGACGGTGAGCCGAACCAGGTCACGGTCTACACGCGCCGCCAGGACAGGGCCGCCCGCGGTCGCGTCCGGCTCGCGCCGGGCGCCTCCCAGGTGAACCTGGACGCCGGCCCCGCCCGCCCGCTGTCGGACGACGAACTGCTCCAGCACCTGCGCGACTTCGCCGACGGGCTGCGTCGCCGCTGGTCAGGCTCGGCGCGCCCCGACATCGTGCACGCGCACGGCTGGATCGGCGGCCTGGCCGCCTGCGCCGTCGCCCGCGAGCTCGGCATCCCCTTCGTGCAGAGCTACCACGGCGTGGCCGCCGTCGAGCGGCAGGCCGGACGCCAGGTCCACCCGCACCGCGACCGCCTGGAGAAGGCCATCGGGCGGGACGCCGACCTGGTCCTGGCCGGGCACGCCGAGGAGGCCACCGCGGTCGTGCGGACGGGCGTCCCGCGGCCGTCGGTCTCGGTCGTCCCCTACGGCGTGGACTCCGAGCACTTCTCGCAGGTCGGCCCGGCCATGCCGCACGGCGACCGGCCCCGCCTGGTGATCGTCAGCGAGGACCTCGGCGCCGACGCCGAGACCGCGCTGCGCGCCCTGGTGCACGTCCCCGACGCCGAGCTGGCCGTCGCCGGCGGCCCGGAGCGCGAGGACCTGGAGCACGACTCGGCCGTCCACCGGCTGCGGCTGCTGGCCAAGGAGCTGCACGTCGCCGACCGGGTCATCTTCCTCGGGCGGCTGCCCCGCAAGACCCTGCCGAAGCTGCTGCGGACCGCGAGCCTCGCGCTCTGCCTGGCCCCGCACCAGCCGTCCCCGGCGGTGCCGCTGGAGGCCATGGCCTGCGGCGTCCCCGTGGTGGCGACCCCGGTCGGCGGCAACGCCGACGAGGTCCTGGACCACATCACCGGCATCCACGTCCCGGCGGGACGGCCGGTCGTGATCGGGCGGGCGATCCGGCAGCTGCTGTCGGAGGACACCACCCTGCACGGCTACTCGATCGCCGCCGGCGACCGCGCGCGCTCCCGCTACTCCCTGGAGCGGGTCGCCGCCGAGACGCTCCGCGCGTACCTGAAGGTGCTGCCCGTCCCGGAGCCGGAGCCGGCGGAGGAGGACGAGGCGGGGCAGGAGACCGGCAAGGCCCCCGCCCTGGTCGGCTGACGCACACCGTCCCTGCGGGCCCCGGACCCTCCCGGTCCGGGGCCCGTTCACGTCCCCCCGGATGGAATACTCGACCGAGATGACCAGAAAGGGCAGTTCATGCTGATCGGCAGGGCGGCGGAGCTCGCGGAGCTGACCGCCGCGCTGGACCGCGCCGCCGCCGGCAGCGCGGGCGTCGTGCTGGTCAGCGGGGACGCGGGGGTCGGCAAGACGCACCTGGTGTCCGCGCTCACCGCCGCCGCCGTCGACCGCGGCTGCGCCGTGCTCGTCGGGCAGTGCGCCGAGCTGGGCGAGAGCATGCCCTACCTGCCGCTCACCGACGCCCTGTGGGCCGCCGCGCACGCCGGGACGCCGGAGTCGGACGAGGTCCGCTCCGCGCTCGACGCCCGGCCCGCGCTCGCGCGCCTGCTGCCCGACGGCGAGGGCGGCCCCGCCGCGGGATCCGAGCTCGGCCAGCAGCAGCTGTTCGGCGCGGTGCTCGGCCTGCTCGGGGAACTGGGCGACGAGCGGCCCGTGCTGCTGGTCCTGGAGGACCTGCACTGGGCCGACCGGTCGACGCGGCACCTGCTGACGTTCCTCAGCCGCGTCCTGCAGCGCGAGCGGGTCTGCCTCGTCGGGACGTACCGGTCCGACGACCTGCACCGGCGGCACCCGCTGCGGCCCGTGGTCGCCGAGCTGCTGCGGCTGCCGAACGTGACGGGCGTCGAGGTCCGCCCGTTCGGCCGGGGCGAGACGGCCCAGTACCTCGCCGAGCTGGCGCGCGGGTCCGCCCCGGTCACGGCACGGACCGTCGAGCGGGTGCACCGCCGGTCGGAGGGCAACCCCTTCTACGCCGCCGAGCTGTACTCCTCGGGCCTGGACGTCGGGGACACCGGGGACGACGGGGCGGCCGGGCTGCCGTCCGCGCTCGCCGACCTGCTGCTGTCGCGGATCGAGCGGCTGTCGGACGCGGGCCAGCGGGTGGTGCGGGTCGCGGCCGTGGCGGGGCGCCGCGTCGACGACGAACTGGTCCGCGTCGTGGCGGGGCTGGACGAGGCGACGGTCGGCGAGGCGCTGCGCGAGGTGGTGTCGCACCAGCTGCTCGTCCCGTCCGGCGCCGGGTACACGTTCCGGCACGCGCTGCTGCGCGAGGCCGTCTACGCCGACCTGCTGCCCGGCGAGCGGACCCGGCTGCACGCCGACTTCGCCCGGCTCCTGGTCGGCCTCCCCGACGGCACGCGCGGGTCGGCCGCCGAGCTGGCGCACCACAGCCTCGCCGCGCACGACCTGCCCGCAGCGTTCGCCGCGTCGGTCCGGGCCGGCCGGGAGGCCGACCGCCTCGCCGCGCCCGCCGAGGCCTACGAGCACTACGACCGGGCGCTGGAGCTGTGGGACGCCGTCGCCGACCCGGAGGCCGCCGCCGGCACGGACCGGATGCGCCTGTCGCTGGCGGCCGCCCAGGCGTCCGCGCGGGCCGGCGAGCTGCGGCGGGCGGTGCACCGGCTGCGCCGGGTGCTGGCCGCGGCCGACCCCGCCGACGTCCGGCTCGGCTGCCTGCTGCGCGAGCACCTGGCCGGCTACCTCGGCGACATCGACGAGGACGCCGAGTCGCAGGCGGTGGCGCGGGAGGCGGTGGCGATGCTGCCGGCCGACCCGCCGACCGTCGAGCGCGCCGACGCGCTCGCCACCTACGCCCGGACGCTGATGTACCGGGACGCGGCCGGGGAGATGCCCGAGTTCGCCGAGCGCGCCATCGAGACGGCGCGCGAGGCGGGCGCCACCGGCGCCGAGGCCAGCCTGCTGGTCACGCTCGGCCTGTACCGCGAGTCGCGGGAGGCCGACACCGGCGTCGCGGAGGTGTTCGCCCGCGCCCACGAGCTGGCCGCGGCGGCCGGCGACAGCTCCATGATCGCGATGCGGGCCTCCTTCCACCTCGCCCGGACGAAGTTCGACCGCGGCGACCTCGCGGGCGCGGTCCGTGCTGCCGACGCGGGCGTGAAGTTCGCCGTGGACAACGGCCTCGTGTGGAGCACGTTCGGCATCGTGCTGCGGTCCCTGCGCTACCTCGTCCACTACACGTCGGGGGACTGGGCGGAGGCGGGCCGGCTCGCCGACGAGTTCGCGGTCCAGGTCGTCCGCACGCCCGAGGCGCAGGTGTCGGCGTACGCCCTGTTCCTGGAGGTCGCGCAGGGCGCCCCGACGGTCGAGCAGCGGCTGCGCTGGATCGCTCCGCTGCGGGCGCAGGACGGGTTCGTCAACTACCTCTCCCGGGGGCTCGCCGCCGAGCAGGCGCTGTGGCACGGCGACCCCGAGACGGCCGCCGAGCACGTCCGCGACGTTCTCGACACCGTCTACATCGAGACGGTCGGGGCCATCCGCATCGCGGCGACCGGGCTCTGGGCGGAGGCCGACCGGGCGGCCCGGGCCCGCGCCGCCGGGGACGAGGAGGCGCTGCGGGCGGCGCGGGAGACCGGCGACATGCTCCTGCGGATCGCGCGCAGCGTCGTCGCGGTCAACGTCGACGGGCAGCCGCGCGCCTGGCTCGGCTGGGAGGGGCAGGGCTGGCTGGCGCGCGCCGAGGCCGAGCGCCGCCGCCTGGACGGCGTCCACGACGTGGAACTGTGGCGCAGGACGGCCGAGCTGTTCACCTACGGCGACTCCGACGGCGGGTTCGTCTACGAGGTGGCGCGGTCGCGGTGGCGGCTGGCCGAGGCGCTGGCCGAGAACGGCGACCGGGACGAGGCCGCCGTGCAGTGGCGGGCGGCCGTGCAGGCCGCCGAACGGCTCGGTGCCAGGCCGCTGCTGGCCGCGCTGCGCGACCTCGGCGTCCGCGCCCGGCTCGGGACCGGCCGCGCGGGCGCGGCGCCCCGGACCGCGCCGTCCGGTCCGCTCGACTCCCTCACCGGACGGGAGCGGGAGGTGCTGAAGCTCGTCGCCGAGGGCCGCAACAACCGGGAGATCGCGGCGGCGCTGTTCATCTCCCCCAAGACGGCGAGCGTGCACGTGTCGAACATCCTCGGCAAGCTGAACGTCTCCAGCCGCACCCAGGCCGCCGCCGTCGCCCACCGCGAGGGCACCTGATCTTGCCATTCCGGACCGGGCGCCGGTAATGTGCATTTCGTGACTGCCGGGTCGGCCATGGGCCACGAGCGAGTGAGGTTCCCGGCCTCCGAGTGAGGCCGCGGCGGGCCCGAGGCCCGCCTCTTCCACTCCCCTTTCTCTTCATCTTCCGCGCGCGCCGCGCATCGTTCTTCGCGCGCGCAGCGCGACGTCATCAGGCATGCCCGTGCTTTCGGCATGCCCTTGTACCACCTTTCCGAAGCCACGGCCGCGCGTTCTTTCCGTGGCTTGTTCGCCATGCCCGAAAACAGGAGACAAATGGATTTCAACAAGCAGATCATCGAGGAGTTCCGCGCGAACGGCGGACGGGTCGGCGGCCCGTTCGAGGGCGGGCGGCTGCTCCTGCTGACCACGACCGGGGCGCGGAGCGGCGCCCCGCACACGACGCCGCTCGGCTACCTGCCCGACGGCGTCGGGCGCGTCCTGGTCATCGGCTCGGCCGGTGGCGCGCCGAGGAACCCGGCCTGGTTCCACAACCTGGTCGCGAACCCGCGCGTCACGGTCGAGAGCGGCGCCTTCACCTACGAGGCCGACGCGGTCGTCCTGGAAGGGGACGAGCGCGACCGCGCCTTCGCCCGGGCCGCCGAGGCCGATCCCGGCTGGGCCGGGTACGAGGAGAAGTCGGGACGGACGCTCCCCGTCGTCGCCCTGGTCCAGGTCGCCGCCGGGCCGCCCTCCGGGCCGGAGTCGCCCAGCGCCATGCTGGTCGCGGTGCACGACGCGTTCCGCGGGGAGCTGGAGCTGATCCGCAAGGAGGTCGCCGCGTCCGGGGCCGCCGTGGGCGCTCAGCTGAGGGTCAACTGCCTGACGATGTGCCAGGGGCTCGGTCACCACCACATGGGTGAGGACCAGCAGATGTTCCCCTTGCTGGAGCGGCGCCACCCCGAGCTGGCCCCGGCGCTGGCGGAGCTGAGGGACGAGCACGCGACGATCAGCGCGCTGCTGGAGGAGCTGCGCCGCGTCCTCGACGCCGGCGACTCCGCGTCGCTGCGCGCCGAGGTCGACCGGCTCACCGCCGCCCTGGGGGCGCATCTCGACCGCGAAGAGGAGCGGCTCGTCCCGCTCCTGGACGCCCTGGAGTTCTAGGAGCGGGCTCCTAGAGGAGGCCGCGGCCGGGGATCAGCGGCAGGTCCAGGGCGGTGAGCAGGCCGGGGGGCGCCTCGACGACGGCGGGGACGGCGTTGACGAGGCGCATCGCGGTGGCCTTCAGGCCCGCGGTGTTGTGGTCGCCGTCGGTGCCGAGGAGCCGCAGGTCCACCGTGTAGTTCGGCTCGCCGCGGACCTCGACCCGGTAGCAGCCCGCGCCGGCGGGCTGCGGCCAGTCGGGGGCGAGGTCGTCGCGGAGCCGGGTGACGTGCTCCAGGACGACGACGGCCTCGCCGCCGCGCATGCCCCGCACCTCGAACCGCAGCGCCGCGGCCGTGCCCTTCTCGATGGTCCCGGCGGAGACGGCGAAGGTCTCGGGCGCGGGGAGGCGGGTGTGCCCCTCGGTGATGCCGTCCAGTTCCACGCCGAGGCCGGCGGCGATCTGCCGAACGACGCTCCCCCACGCCATGGTGAGGACGCCGGGCTGCAGCAGCATCGGCGCGTCGTCCAGCGGGCGCCCGAAGCCCATGATGTCGAACAGGACCGTGGCCTGGTCGTAGGTGTTGTAGTTCAGGATCTCCATGCAGCGGACCTGCTCGATGCGCTCGCTGATGCCGGTGACGGCGAGCGGGAGCACGTCGTTGGCGAAGCCGGGGTCGATGCCGTTGACGAAGACGGACGCCCCGCCGGCCGCGGCCGCCTCCCGCACCGGGTCCGACATCCCGGCCGGGACGACGCCGTCCGGGAACTGCAGGAACACCGGGCTGCTGGAGACGACGTTCACCCCGGCGCGCAGGATGCGGCACAGGTCGTCGATCGCCTCCATCAGCCGGACGTCGGCCATCGAGGTGTAGACGACGCAGTCGGGCCGCAGGGCCAGCAGCGCCTCGGCGTCGCCGGTGGCGGTGACGCCGAGGTCGCGGCCGAGGCCCGCCAGGTCGCCGGCGTCCCGGCCGACCTTGGCCGGGTTGGAGACCCACACCCCGGCGAGTTCGAGGTCGGGGCGGGCGTCGATGCCGGCGATCGCGTGCCGCCCGACGTTGCCGGTGCTCCACTGGACGACGCGGTAGGTCACAGATCCTCCAGGCCGAGGTCGAGGTTGGGGGCCTCGATGCCGCCGTCCACGCGCAGCACGCTGCCGGTGACGTAGGCGGAGGCGGGCGCGGCGAGGTAGAGGACGGCGGCGGCGACGTCCTCGGGCTCGCCGACGCGGCGCAGCGGCGTCCTGCGCTCCATCTCGGTGCGCAGTTCGTCGCTGGTCATGACGACGTCGAGCGCGGACGTCGCGACGGAGCCGACGGCCACGGCGTTGACGCGCACGCGCGGGGCCAGGTCGAACGCGGCGAGCCGGGTGTAGTGGGCGAGGGCCGCCTTGGCGCTGCCGTAGGCGAGGTAACCGCGGCCCGCGATGCGCCCCATGGCCGAGGAGATGTTGACGACGCTGCCGCCGTCCGCCTTCAGCAGGTGCGGGACTGCCGCGCGGGTCAGCGCGTGCGCGGTGCCCACGTTGAAGCGGAACGCCTTCTCCATGTGCCGGGGGGAGGTGTCCAGGAAGGCGGCGGGCATGGCGCCGCCCATGTTGTTCACCACGATGTCCAGGCGGCCGAACTCGCCGGCGGCGAGGTCCGCCAGCTCGGCGGCGGTCTCGGGGTCGGCCAGGTCGGAGGGGACGACCAGGGCCCGCCGCCCGGCCGCCTCGATCCCGGCGGCGACCTCGTCGAGCTGCTCGCGCGTCCGGGAGGAGATCACCACGTCGGCGCCCGCCTGGGCGAGCGCGACCGCGGTGGCCGCTCCGATCCCCCGGCCCGCGCCGGTCACCACCGCCACCCTGCCGTCGATTCGGAACCGCTCCGAGATCACCGGCGTCACCTCCGGTCCGTCGCCTCGCCGCCCGCACAGCCTACGCAGGAACTAGAACCTGTTTCAATACCAGTGTGACGGGCGGCGCGTGACGGGCGCACGCCGGCGGACGGTACATCTTCACGGGTCATTCGTGATGTCCGCTACTAGTCCATTTCCGACATGCCTGCAATTCTTTCCCCTGTGCGTTCCGGCAACCGGCGCACAGGAAAGGGGAAACCGGCCGTGGACAAGGGGTACGAGCTTTACTGCCTCGCAGACGAGCTCTTTTACGATGCTCCGCCGGTGGCCCGTAGCACCGACTTCGACATCACTCGGCGGGAACTCCCCGAGGGCTGGGAAAAGGTCTTCGGCGACGAGTGGGTCGTCTATGTGCCGCCGGTGCAGCGCGCCCCCGAGCAGGGCTGGAAAGTGCACGTCTCGGGGTGCCCGGAAAGCGCGGAGGAGTCGCTCGCCGGCACGTGGGAATACTGCGTCGCCCGGGGAATCGAGTTCAAGCACCTGCGCGGCCCGGGGACGCTCCGGAGGCGCAACGCCAAGTACGCGCCGCGCGGGGCGAGCGGGAAGCTCGTCACGATCTACCCTGAGGACGAGCGCGAGCTGGCGGAGGTGCTCACCGGGCTCGGCGCGCGGCTGGACGGCCTCCCCGGCCCGTACATCCTCAGCGACCTGCGCATCGGTGAGGGCCCGCTGCACGTCCGGTACGGCGGCTTCGCGGAGCGCCGGTGCCTGGACGAGCAGGGGCGGCTCGTGCCAGCGCTGCGCGACGGCTCCGGGGAACTGGTGCCGGACCGGCGCGATCCCGTCTTCTCCGTCCCCGGCTGGGTGAGCCTTCCCGACTGCCTGGAAGCGCATCTCAAGGCACGCGGCGCCACGACGACGACCGATCTGCCCTACCGGATCGACACGGCCCTCCACTTTTCCAACGGGGGCGGTGTCTACGCGGCTACCGACACCCGAAGCGGGACGAAGGTGGTACTGAAAGAAGGGCGCCCCTATGCGGGCCTCGCCGCCGACGGCGCGGACGCGGTGACCCGGCTCCGGCGTGAGCGGGACATTCTGGAAAAGCTCGACGGGATCGACGGCGTGCCCGCCGTTCTCGACTGGTTCACGCTCGGCGAGCACCATTTCCTGGTCCAGGAGTTCATCGAGGGGCGCACGCTCAACACCTTCTTCGCCGAACGGCACCCGATGCTCGATCCCGAGCCGGATCCCGCGAAGACCGCCGAGTACACCACATGGGCGCTGCGCGTCCACGCAGGGGTGGAACGCGTCATCGCCGCCATCCACGAGCGCGGCGTGGTCTTCAACGACCTGCACATGTTCAACGTGATGGTGCGGCCGGACGACTCGGTCGCGCTGATCGACTTCGAGACGGCGGCGCCCGCGGCCGACGGCGGCCGGCAGACCCTCGCCAACCCCGCGTTCCTCGCCCCGCCCGACCGGCGCGGCGCCGAGGTGGACCGCTACAGCCTCGCCTGCCTGCGGCTCGCCCTGTTCGTCCCGCTGACCACGCTGTTCGTGATCGACCGGGGCAAGGCGCGGCAGCTCGCCGACCTGATCGCCGAGAACTTCCCCGTCCCCCGGGCGTTCCTGGACGAGGCGGTCGCGCAGATCGCCCGGGACGTCGTGCCCGCCCCCGCACCGGCGTTCACTCCGGACGCCCCCGGCTGGGAGCGCGCCAGGGACGCCCTCGCACGGGCGATCCTCGAGAGCGCCACCCCCGAGCGCGCCGACCGGCTCTTCCCCGGCGACGTGGAGCAGTTCTCCGGCGCGTCGCTCGGGCTCGCGCACGGCGCCGCCGGCGTCCTGTACGCGCTGGACGCGACGGGCGCCGGCCGGGTCCCGGCCCACGAGGAGTGGCTGGCGGAGCGGGCGGCGAACCCGCGCCGCGGAACCGGGATCGGCCTGTACGACGGCCTGATGGGCGCCGCGTACGTGCTGTCCCGCCTCGGCCACCGGGACGCCGCGCTCACCGCCGCCCGGCACTGCCTGGGCGAACGGTGGGAGCGGCTCGGCGACGACCTCTACGGCGGCCTGCCGGGAGTCGCGCTCGTCCTGGACCACCTCGCCGGCGCGACCGGCGACGCGTTCCTGCGCGAGGCGGCCCGCCGCTGCGTGGAGATCGTGGCGGAGCGGTCCGGCGGAGGGGGCGGCGCGCGTCCCGGCCTCATGCACGGCGGCGCCGGCGCGGCGCTGATGTTCGTCCGCGCCTACGAGCGCGACGGGAACCCCGAGCTGCTCGACCTGGCCGCCGCCGCGCTGCACCGCGACCTCGCCGCCTGCGTCACCGACCACAACGGCGCCCTGCACGTCGACCAGGGCAGCCGGGTGCTGCCCTACCTCGGCCGCGGCAGCGTCGGCATCGGCCTCGTCCTGGACGAGTACCTGGCCCACCGGGCGGACGAGCGGTTCGAGGCGGCGCGCGACGCCGTCCGCCTCGCCGCGATGTCCCGGTACTACGCGCAGCCGAGCCTGTTCAGCGGGCGTGCCGGGATGCTGCTCCACCTGGCCCGGCACGCCCGGTCGGGCCTCGACCCGGCGGACGGGGCGCGGGTGGAGGGGCACGTCCGCGACCTCGCCTGGCACGCGCTGCCGTACGCGGGCGGGCTGGCGATGCCGGGCGAGCACATGTACCGGCTGTCGATGGACCTCGCGACCGGCACCGCCGGGGTGCTGCTCGCGCTCGGCGCGGCCCTCCACGACCCGGCCCCCGGACTGCCGTTCCTCGGGACGGCGCACCGACCCCCCGTGGGGACCCCCACGGCGGCCACCTCTATCCAGCCCGAAAGGAGGTGAAGAACATGGCGCTTCTCGACCTTCAGGGGATGGTGAGCGAGAACGGCGGCGGCGGCGGCAACAGCAGCCTCAGCCTGCTCTGCCACAGCTCCCACAGCATCACGATCTGCCTGTGATGACGCTGGCGGCCACGGCCCTCTTCCGGGGCCGTGGCCGCCACCGTGTTTGGAGACCCCATGACCTCCCCTCCCCCGGCGCCCGGCGCGGACCGGCTGCTGCTGCGCGCCGCCGGCCGCGCCCGCGGCTGGACGGCGCTCGTCGCGGCCACCGCCCTGGCGGACGCGGCGGCGGCCGTCCTGCTCCCGTTCGCGCTGGCCCGCGCGATCGACGCGGTCCCGCCGGGCGGGACCCCCGCCTCGGCCGCGCTGTGGCCCTGCGTCGCGCTGGTCGCGGCGTCCGCGGCGGCGGAGGTGCTGTCGGAGCTCGCGACCGGCTGCGCGGCCGCGCGGGCGACGGCGTGGCTGCGGCACACCCTCGTCCGGCACCTGCTGGCGGCGGACCCGGCGCCGCGCGTCCCGCCGGGGGACGTGGCCGGACGCATGGTGGGCGGCGCGGCCGAGGCGGGCGTGGCGCCCGCCGCCGCGACCGAGGCCGCGGCCGGGCTGCTGCCGGCCGCCGGGGCGCTCGCCGCCCTCTGCCTCATCGACTGGCGGATCGCGGCGGCGATCGCGGCCGCACTGCCTGCGGTGGCGTTGCTGATGCGCGCGTTCGTCCGCGACATCACCGCGTCCGCGCACCGCTACCTCACCGTCCAGGGCACGATCGCGGGCCGCCTCGCCGAGGCCATCGCCGGGACCCGGACGATCGCCGCCGCCGGCACGGCGGGACGCGAGGCGGCGCGCATCCTCGGCCCCCTCCCCGGCCTGCGCGCCGAGGGCGAGGCGATGTGGCGGGTGCAGGGCGGCATCGCGGCGCGCGGCCTGCTGGCGCTGCTGCTCCTGCAGGTCGCGGCCGTCGGGATCGCCGGCGCCGAGCTCGCGGCGGGCCGCGTCACGCCGGGCGAGCTGGTCGCGACCGTCCAGTACGCGGGGCTCGCCGCCGGGTTCGGGCCCGTCCTCACCCAGCTGCTCCGCCTCGGCCGCGCCCGCGCCGGCGCCCGCCGCGCCGCGGAGATCCTGGCGTGGCCCGCGCGGCGCCACGGCACCGGCGACGTCCCGCCGGGCCCCGGCCGCCTGGAGTTCCGCGGGGTCGCCGTCCCCGGCGCGCTGGACGGCCTGGACCTCACGGTCCCCGGCGGGCGCGCCGTCGCCGTCGTGGGGCGTTCCGGCTCCGGCGCCTCCGCGCTCGCCGCGCTCGCCGGGCGGCTCGCCGACCCCGACCGCGGCGAGGTGCTGCTGGACGGCACGCCCCTCCCCCGGCTCGGCCGGACGGCGCTGCGCCGCGAGATCGGCTACGCCTTCGCCCGGCCGGCGCTGTTCGGCGCGACCGTCCGCGACGCCATCGCCTTCGGTCCCTCGCGCCCGCCGGACACCTGGCTGCGCGAGGCGGCGCGGGCCGCCCGCGCCGACGGCTTCATCCGCCGCCTCCCGCGGGGCTACGGCACACCGCTCGCGGAGGCGCCGCTGTCCGGCGGGGAGCTGCAGCGCGTGGGCCTGGCCCGCGCGTTCGCCCACGCCGGACGCGTCCTCGTCCTGGACGACGCGACCTCCAGCCTCGACACCGTGACCGAACTGCAGATCACCGACGCGCTGCTCGACCGGTTCGCCGACCGGACCCGCCTGATCGTGGCCCACCGCGCCTCCACCGCCGCCCGCGCCGACCTGGTCGTCTGGCTGCACGAGGGCCGCGTCCGCCGGGTCGCCCCGCACGAGGTCCTCTGGCCCGACCCCGACTACCGCGCGGTCTTCGGGGGTCCGGCGTGATCGGGAGGCGGGAGGCGGCGCGGGTCCTGTGGCGCGGTGCCGGGGACGCCGTCCGGGCGCGCCCGCGGGCGGTGGCGCGGGCCGCCGGGTGGTCGGCGGTGGAGGCCGTGCCCACGGCGGTGTTCGGGCGGGCCGTCGGGGAGGCCACCGACGCGTTCCGGACGGGCCGCACGTCCGCCGCGGTCGCCTGGCTCGGCGCCCTCGCCGTGTCGGCCCTGGTGGGGGCGGTCGGGAGCCGGCGGCTGTATCCGGCGCTGGCCGCGATCGTGGAGCCGTTCCGGGACGACCTGGTGAGGCGGGTCGCGACGGGGGCGCTGCACCGGTCGCTGCGGGGACGGCCCGACACGGGCGCGGTCGCGCGGCTCACCCACCAGGTGGAGATCGTCCGGGACACGTTCGGCGGGCTGCTCGTCGTCGCGCGCGGGTTCGCGTTCACGGCCGGGGCGGCGCTGCTGGGGCTGGCGACGATGACGCCGGAGGTGGTGGCGCTGGTGCTGCCGCCGCTCGTGCTCGGGCTGGCGCTGTTCGGGGCGGTGTTCGGGAGGGCGGCCGCGCGTCAGCGGGAGCTCGTCGTCGGCGAGGAGGAGATCGCCGAACGGACCACCGCCCTGGCCGCCGGGCTGCGGGACGCCGTCGGGTGCGGCGGCGAGGACCTGCTGCGGGCGGAACTGGGCGCCGCCGTGGAGGCGCAGGCGGCGGCCGGGCGCGCGGTGGCGCGGCTCGCGGCGGTGCGCGCCGTCGCCCTCGCGGTGAGCGGCTGGCTGCCGCTGCTGCTGGTCCTCGCGGCGGCGCCGTGGCTGATGCGGCGCGGCGCCACGGCGGGGACGGTGATCGGCGCGCTGACCTACGTCCTGCACGGGTTGCAGCCGGCGCTGCGCACGCTCGTGCACGGGATGGGCGGCAGCGGGCTGCGGCTGGCGGTGACGCTCGGCCGGATCCTGGAGACGGGCGCGCCGGACGCGCCCGTCCCGCCCGAGCCCGCCGCGCCCGTGCCGGGGGCTCCGGCGGTGGAGCTGCGCGGCGTGACCTTCGCCTACGGGGACGGCGCGCGGCCGGTGATCGAGAACCTGGACCTGGTCGTCCCGCCCGGCGACCACCTGGCCGTGGTGGGGCCGAGCGGGATCGGCAAGTCGACGCTGGCGGCGCTGATCGCGGGGCTGGCCGCGCCCGGCGCGGGCGAGGTCCTGGTGGACGGGCGGCCGGCGGGCGACCCGGGCCGCCGGGTGCTCGTCCCGCAGGAGGCGTACGTCTTCAGCGGCACCCTCCTCGACAACCTCACCTACCACGCGCCGGACGCCGGCCCGTGCGAGGCGGGCCGGGCCGTGGACGCGCTGGGGCTGGCGCCGCTCGTCCGCGACCTCGGCGGGTACGGGGCGCGGCTGGAGCCCGGCGCGCTGACCGAGGCCCAGCGGCAGTGCGTCGCGCTGTGCCGGGCCTACCTCGCGCCGCAGCCCGTCGTCATCCTGGACGAGGCCGCGTACCGGCTCGACCCGGCCGCCGAGGCGCGGATGGAGGAGGCGTTCGCGCGGCGGCCCGGCACGCTGGTCGTCATCGCGCACCGGATCAGCTCGGCGATGCGCGCCCGCCGCGTCCTGGTGCTGGACGGGACCCGCGCCCACCTCGGGCGGCACGCGGACCTGCCCGCGGTGTGCCCGCTGTACCGGGACCTGATCGGCCGCTGGGAGGAGGGCTCACAGCCACCCGGCGTCCTCGGCGATCCGGATGGCCTGGACCCGGTTCTCCGCGCCGATCTTGCGGTTGATGCGGGAGAGGTGGTTGCGGACGGTGCCGATCGTCAGGACGAGGTCCTCGGCGATCTGCGCCGCGGAAGCGCCCCGTGACGCCAGGGTGAGGACCTCGATCTCCCGTTCGGTGAGCGGGCTCTGGGCCGAGCCCAGTTCGGTGAAGGCCATGTCGGGGTCGATGACGCGCGCGCCCTCGGCCGCCCGCCTGATCGCGTCCACGAGTTCGCCCGGCGAGGTGTCCTTCAGCACGAGCCCGGCCGCCCGCGCGTCCACCGCGCGCCGCAGGTCGCCGGTACGGCAGCGGCCCGCCATGAGGACGGTGCGGCACTCCGGGACGGCCTCGCGTAACGCCCGGGCGGCCGTGAATCCGTCCAGGTCGGGCAGCCCGACGTCGATCAGTGCGACGTCGGGCCGCCGTCTGCGCGCCGTGCGGAGCACCTGATCGCCCGAGCCGACCGCCGCCACCACGTCGAGGTCCTTCACCCGGTCGAACAGCGCGACCAGCCCGCTGCGCAGGAGAGGCGCCCCCTCCGCGAGCAGAATCCGAATCATTTTCGTCTCCAACACGGCCACCCGTCCGCGGCCCGAGAAGGGAACAATCACCGAACGCGCTTCTAATATGAAGTCAGGGCGGTGGCCGAGAAGGGCTGCCGGAGATTCGGTCAGCGCGAAATCGAATTTTCATTAGGTCACCTTCGACAGGCCTCGCGACTACTGAAGTCTTACCGGACGGAGCCAACACTATTCACTGCGTCATTGTAAAGACACCGGGAAAACCAGGAATCCAGCGCTGGGTATTCCGCCAATTAGCGGCCGTACACCTGATGGCCGAAACCGGTTCAGCCGAGGAAATCGAACTCCGCGCCGGCGCCCGCGGCGCGGGCCGCGGTGTAGGCCGTCCAGCTCAGCACGAGGTCCTGCCAGGGCAGCCCGACGGGCGCGTACACCGTGATCTCGCCGTCCTTCACCCGCCCGGGCACCTGGCCGCGCATCAGGTCGCGCAGCGTCCCGGCGGCGTGCTCGACGTCCAGGCCCGCGCCCGCCAGCACGCCCATCTCGACGGCCAGGGGGACGTCGTCGACGACGACGCGGGCGCCCTCCAGCAGGTCGGCCCCCAGTTCCGCCTTGCCGGGCTGGTCCGCGCCGAGCGAGGTGAGGTGCGTCCCGGGGGCCACGTCGGCGGCGTGCAGCAGGGGGCGGCGCGCCCAGGTCGCCAGGACGACGATCCCGGCGTCCCGGACGGCGGCGCGCGGGTCGGGCGCCACGGTCGCGGGCGCGTCCAGCCGGGCGCCGTGCCGCGCGGCGAAGTCCGCGGCGCGGGCGGCGTCCAGGTCGAACACGGTGAGGCCGCGCACCTCCCGCAGCTCGCCCAGGCCCCGCATGACCAGTTCGGCCTGCGCGCCCGCACCGATCACCGCGACCGAGCCGGCCGCGGGGCGCGCCAGGACGTGGGTTCCGAGCGCGGCGGCCAGGCCGGTGCGCCAGGCGGTCACGGTCGCCGAGTCCAGCAGGGCCAGCAGCTCGCCGGTCCCGAGGTCGTGCAGGCAGACGACGCCGCGCAGCGCCGGCCGGCTGCCGGGGAACTTGGCGTTCACCTTCACCGTGTAGGCGGGGATCCCCTCGACCACGCCCGGCATCAGCGCCGTCGCGGTGCCCTGCTCCGGCAGCTCGACGATCACCCGGCGGGCGGCGGCCCCGCCGTCCTCGGCCGTGAAGCCGCGGCGCAGGGCGTCCAGGCAGGGGGCGGGGTCGAGCAGCGACTCAAGGATGGAACGGGCCAAGAGGAGCGTCACCGGACCATCCTCCCGCGCCCCCGAGGCCGGCGTCACCCCGGGAGGGCACCCCATTGGACCTCCCGTCCCGCCCGAAACCAGCTAAACGGACAGTCCTCCCCGAGGATCGACCACGGAACCCGCACCCATTGTGACAATCCGTAGATGGTCGATTAGTCACTTTCTCGACTTACATGGGCGTTCAGGAATCTTCCAGCATGACCCGTGACCTCCGGCGCGCCATTCGGGCGCGCCCAATCCCCCCTGGAGGCACAGTGAAGATCCGTCCTACCCGCGTCCGCGGAGCCGCCGCCACCGTGGCGGCGTCCGGGCTCGTGGCGACCGCCCTGGTCGCCGTCCCCGCCGCGAACGCGACCCTCGACGCGCCCGGCGGGGGCGTCACCACCCGATCCGACACCGGTGGGGTGGCCGCGAAGCTGGCGCAACGGCTCGGCGACCGCAGCGCCGGCGCCTACGTGGACCAGGCGACCAGGAACCTGGTCGTCACGGTCACCGACGCCAAGGCCGCGCAGGCGGTCAGGGCCGCCGGGGCCGTGCCGAAGAGCGTCGCGCGCAGCGGCTCGGACCTGAAGAAGGTCATGGCCGCGCTCAAGCGCGACGCGACCGTCCCGGGCACCGCCTGGGCCGTGGACCCGGCCGCCAACCAGGTCGTCCTCACCATGGACAGCACGGTCAAGGGCGCCCGGTTCACCAAGGTGCGCAGCGCCGCGACCAAGCAGGGCGCGGCCGTGCGCACCACGCGGGTCGCGGGGAGGTTCCGCATGTTCACCGCCGGCGGCGACCCGATCTACACCGGCAGCGCCCGCTGCTCCCTGGGCTTCAACGTCAGGAAGGGAAGCGAGTACTACTTCCTGACGGCGGGGCACTGCACCGAGGCGGGCTCCACCTGGACCGACGAATCGGGAGGCGCGCTCGGCGGCAACGCCGGCAGCAGCTTCCCCGGCAACGACTACGGCCTCGTCAAGTACGACTCCAGCCCGGAGGACACGCAGGGCGGCGTCACGGTCAACGGACAGTTCCAGGACATCACCGGCGCCGCCGACGCCACGGTCGGCGAGACCGTGACCCGCAGCGGCAGCACCACCGGCGTCCACGACGGGCAGGTCACCGCGCTCAACCAGACGGTGAACTACCAGGAGGGCAGCGTCAGCGGCCTCATCCAGACGACGGTGTGCGCCGAACCGGGCGACAGCGGCGGCCCGCTGTTCGCCGGGTCGAGCGCGGTCGGGCTGACCTCGGGCGGCAGCGGTGACTGCTCGTCCGGGGGCGTCACGTTCTTCCAGCCCGTGACCGAGCCGCTGTCGGCGTTCGGGGTCGAGATCTACTAGCCGGCCCCTCGGCGGCCCGCCGGAGCTCCCAGGCGGCGGGAAGCCGGAGAGGTTTCGGTCCCGGTCCTTTTTCCGCCCCGGCGAAAGGACCGGGACCGAACATCGTTCTTACCCGGCGCGCGGCGGATGGCATTGCCGGACTGACCACGGGCGCCGCTTCGAGAGTGCCAACGGGAACGTGTCGAATTAGTCACCTTCTGCGTCTTACGTCCGCCTTGACTGTTCTTACACCATGTCGATGACCTCCGGCGCACCACTCGGGTGCGCCCTATCCCCCGTGGAGGCACAAGTGAAGATCCGTCACAGGCGCGTCCGTGCCGCGGCCGTCACCACGGCCGCGGCCGGCCTGGTGGCCGCCACCCTGGCCACCGCTCCCACCGCGTCCGCGGCTCCGGCGGCTCCCGCCGCACCGGCCGCTCCCGGCGACGTCGCGACGTCCCTGGCGAACCAGCTCGGAACCCGCAGCGCGGGCTCCTACCTCAAGGACGGCAAGCTGGTCGTCACGGTCACCGACGCGCAGGCCGCCCAGGCCGTGCGCGCCGCGGGCGCGGTGCCGCGGACCGTCGCGCGCAGCGGCGCGGACCTGAAGAAGGTCGAGGCCGCGCTCAAGCGCGAGGCGACCGTCCCGGGCACCGCCTGGGCCGTGGACCCCGCGAGCAACCAGGTCGTCCTCAGCGTGGACAGCACGGTCAAGGGCGCCCGGCTCACGAAGGTCCGCGCCGCCGCGAGCAGGCAGGGCGCGGCGGTCCGCACCGAGAGCGTCGCCGGGAGGTTCCAGACGCTCACCCGAGGCGGCGAGGCCATCTACACCGGCGGCGCCAGGTGCTCGCTGGGCTTCAACGTCAGGAGGGGAAGCGGCTACGCCTTCATCACCGCCGGGCACTGCACCAACATCGGTTCGACCTGGACCGACAGCTCGGGCCGGACGCTGGGCCGCACCGCCGGCAGCAGCTTCCCCGGCAACGACTACGGCATCGTCACGTACTCCTCGACGCCCACCGACACGCAGGGCACGGTCAGCCTCTACAGCGGCACCCGCGACATCACCAGCGCCGGAAACGCCGCGGTCAACCAGACCGTGTACCGCAGCGGCAGCACCACCGGCCTGCACAACGGCCGGGTCACCGCGCTCAACCAGACGGTGAACTACCAGGAGGGCAGCGTCAGCGGCCTCATCCGCACGACGGTGTGCGCCGAGCCGGGCGACAGCGGCGGCTCCCTGTTCGCCGGGAACACCGCGCTCGGCCTGACCTCGGGCGGCAGCGGCAACTGCTCCTCGGGCGGGACGACGTTCTTCCAGCCCATCACCGAGCCGCTGTCGGTGTACAGCGCGTCCGTCTACTAAAGAACCCCAGGAGGCTCCCCCGCAGCGTCGGGCCGCCCCCGCCACGGACTCCCGTGGGGGGCGGCCCGCCCGCGCGTCAGACGGCCGGGACCTCCAGCGTCCGCAGGACCTCGGCGAGCACGGCGGGCTGCTGGTCGGCCAGGTAGAAGTGCCCGCCGGGCAGCACCCGGAGCGCGAACCGCCCGCGGGTGGCGCGCTCCCAGCCGCGGGCCAGCTCCTCGTCCACGTGCGGGTCGGCGTCCCCGATGATCGCGGTGACCGGGACGGTCAGCGGCGGCTCGGGCCGGTGGGCGTACTCCTCGATCAGCGTGAAGTCGTTGCGGACGTACGGCAGGACGAGCTCGCGCAGCTCCGGCTCCGCCAGCAGCTCGGCGTCGGTCCCCCCGAGCCGCACCAGCTCGGCGACGAGGCCGTCGTCGTCCTTGTGGCGGAGGTGCTCGTCGCCCCGGTCGTCGGGCGGGCGGGCCCCGGAGGCGAACACGTGCACCGGGGCGGTGCCCCGCTCCTCCAGCAGCCGCGCCACCTCGTAGGCGAGGACGGCGCCCATGCTGTGCCCGAACAGCGCGGCGGGGCGGTCCATCAGCGGCGCCATCGCCCCGGCGATGAGGCGGGCGAGCTGGCGGGCGTCGGTGACGAACGCGTCCGCCATCCGGTCGGCGCGCCCCGGGTACTGGACGGCCTGCACCTCGACGGCCGGGCCGGCCCGCTTGGCCCACGGCCGGTAGAACACCGCCGACCCGCCCGCGTGCGGCAGGCAGAACAGCCGCATCGACGCCCAGGGGCGCGTCTCGGGGCAGCGGAACCAGGTCACGTGATCAACTCCTCCTCCTCGTGCCGGCGCGACGCCGCGCGGGGGTCGCGCGGCAGCGGCCACGGCGCGACCCGCGGGTCCGGCACGAGCTTCGACGCGGTGCTCTCCGCCGCCACCTTAAAGCCCCGCCGCCGGTAGTTGGCGATGGCGTTCGGGTGGTCGAGGCTGCTGGTGCGCAGCCACACCCGCGTCGCGGGCCCGCCGCTGAGGGCCCACAGCTCGCCGCGCTGCCAGGCGCGGCGGGTGCACTGCTCGACGAGGTAGCCGCCGTAGCCGCGCCCGACGAACGCGGGGGTGAGGCCGACCAGGTGGATCTCGGTGTCGCCGCCGGGCTGCGCCTCGATCTCGAAGAAGCCGGCGATGGTGCCCTCGGCCATGGCGATCCACGTCGACAGCTCCGGCCGCTCCACCCAGGCCCGCCACTGCTCGTACGTCCACGGGAAGCGGTCGGTCCAGCAGACGCGGGCGCCGACGGTCGCGTAGAGGGCGCGGTTGACGTCGGGGGACGGCAGCCCGGCGAGGGTGAACGTCATCTCGACGCCCGGCAGCGGCGCGGGACGCAGGTCGGCGGCGTCCCGCATCTCCATCTCCCACTCGGTGACCGAGGGGACCCGCAGATGCGCGGTCTCCGGAGGCGGCCTCCAGCCCGCCTCACTCACCCATGGCCTCGATGAGGCTCTTCGGCCGCATGTCCGTCCAGTTCTCGTTGACGAAGTCGAGGCACGCCTGGCGGGTGTCCTCGTCCTTGGCCACCGTCCAGCCGGCGGGGACCTCGGCGAAGGACGGCCACAGCGAGTGCTGGCCCTCGTCGTTGACGAGGACGAGGTAGGTGCCCTCGGGGTCCTCGAAGGGGTTGGTCATCGGTCATCCCTTTCCGTGGCTCTGGCGGCTTGGAGTGGCGCGTGCAGTTTGTCGAGTCTGGCGGCCAGCACGGCCCCCATCTCGGCGGCCGGGCCCGGCTCCATGAGCAGGTGGTGGTCGACGTCGAGGGGGTAGTCCTCGATCCCGCCGTCGACGAGCGGTCCCCAGTTGGAGCGGCCGGTGGGCGAGTCCGCGGTGCGGCCGCGGAGCGCGGTGAAGAACACGACGTCTCCGCGGTACCGTCCGGGCCGGTACTCCTCCGCCTGGCGGAGCCCGTTCTCGTAGTTGCGGTAGACGTTGACGAGGTCCTCCTCGCCGAGGGTGGCGAGCGCGTCGTCGCGCTCGGCGAGCACCGCCATGATCTGCGCCAGATCGGGGTCGCCGTCCTCGGCGACCATCCGCGCGTCCACGCCGATCGCCTCCAGCAGCTCGGGGAGGATCTCGCGGCGCTCCGTTTCGAGGTCCTGACCGTGGTAGGCGTCGATGAGGGCGAGCAGGGCGACCCGCTCCCCGGCGGCCTGCAGCCGCAGGGCCATCTCGTAGGCGACGAGCCCGCCGAGCGACCAGCCCGCGAGGTGGTAGGGGCCGGACGGCTGGACGGCCCGGATCTGCTCCAGGTAGTCGGCCGCCATCTCCCCGATGGACTCCGGCAGCCGGGCCCGGGTGAACGCGCGGGCCTGCAGCCCGTAGATCGGCTGGTCGGTGCCGAGGTGCCGCTGGAACTGCAGGTAGCCCCAGGCCAGGCCGCCGGCGGGGTGGACGAGGAACAGCGGCGGCCGGGTCCCGGACGTGCGGATGGGCAGCAGCACCTCGAAGCCGAGCCGGTCCTCCGGGTCGCCGACCCTGGTCATCGCCTCGACGGTCTGGTGGGTGAACACGTCGCGGGGGGTGAGCTCGACGCCGGCCCGCCGGGCCCGCGTGGCGAGCTTGAGCGCGGCGATGCTGTCGCCGCCGAGGTCGAAGAAGCTGACGTCGGCGCCGACGCGGTCGATGCCGAGGACGTCCGCGACGATCCCGCAGAGGCGCTCCTCCTCGGGGGTGCGGGGGTCGCGACCGGCGGCGGCCTCGCCGTAGTCGGGGGCGGGGAGGGCGCGCCGGTCGAGCTTGCCGTTCGGCCCGACGGGGAACGTGTCGAGCAGGACGAACGCGGCCGGCACCATGTACTCGGGCAGCCGCTCCCTGACGAACTCGCGCAGGCCGTGCCCGGCGGCGGGCAGGTCCGGGGCGATGACGTAGGCGACGAGGGCCCTGGTCCCGGGGGCGTCCTCGCGGGCGACGACGGCGATGTTGGCGACGGCCGGGTGCGCCGCGATGGCGGCCTCGATCTCGCCGAGCTCGATCCGGAACCCGCGGACCTTGACCTGGAGGTCGGCGCGGTCGAGGTATTCGAGGGTGCCGTCCGGCCGCCACCGGACGAGGTCGCCGGTGCGGTACATGCGGTCGCCGGGCGCGCCGAACGGGTCGGCGACGTAGCGTTCGGCGGTGAGCGAGGGCCGCCGCAGGTAGCCGCGGCCGAGCCCGGCGCCCGCGATGTAGGCCTCGCCCGCGGTGCCGGGCGGGACGGGGCGCAGCCCCTGGTCCAGCACGTACACGCGCACGTCGTCGATGGGGCGGCCCAGCACGGCGGACGTCTCGGAGGGGTCGTCGAGCGGCGCCCGCTGCCCGGCGATGGTGGTGTAGGTGGTCGCCTCGGTGGGCCCGTAGACGTTGCCGACCTCGGTGTCCGGGCACGCGGCGAGCACCTTGCGGATCGCGGCGGGAGAGCCCGCCTCCCCGCCGGTGAGGACCTCGCGGAGCCGCGCGAACGCCCGCGGCCGCTCGTCGGCGACGAGGTTGAACAGGGTGGTGGTGAGGAACAGGCCGGTCAGCTCCTCGGCGGCGATGATCTCTTCGAGGGCCTCGCCGGTCAGGTGGCCGGGCGGCGCGACGACGGCCGTCCCGCCGTGCAGCAGCGGCGTCCACAGCTCGTAGACCGACGCGTCGAACGCGTGCGGGGAGTGGACCAGGACGCGGTCGTGCGCCCCGCCCCGGAGCCGGCCGTCGGCGGCGAGGTCGACCGCGTCGCGGTGCCGCAGCATGACGCCCTTGGGCACGCCCGTGGAGCCGGAGGTGAACAGCACGCAGGCGAGCTGCTCCGGGTGGCATTCGACGGCCGGGGCGGCCGCGGGCTGGGCGCCGATCTCGGGGTCGTCGTCCACGACGAGGATCCGCACGGCGGTGCCGAGGGCGGCGACGCGGTCGCGCATCGGCGTGTTGACGACGAGCACGGGCGCGGCGACCTCCGCGACCGCCCAGGCCATCCGCTCGGGCGGGTAGCCGTGGTGGATCGGCGCGTAGGCTCCGCCCGCCTTGAGAATCGCCAGGGAGACCACGGCGATGTCGGCAGATCTTTCGAGGAGCACCGCGACCGGGGTGTCCCGGCCGACGCCGAGGCCGGCGAGGCGGTGCGCCAGCCGGTTCGCGCGGGCGTCGAGCTCGGCGTAGGTCAACGACTCCCCCGCGGCCCGGACGGCGACGGCGTCCGGGGTCCTCGCCCGCTGCTCGGCGAAGCGGGCGGTGAGGGTCTGCGGGCGGCGGCCGGTCGCCGGGCCCTGCCAGGCCGCGAGGACGCGGGCGCGCTCCTCCTCGTCCAGGACCTCGATGCGGCCGAGCGGCAGGTCGGGCCGGTAGGCGACGGCCTCCAGGATGCGGACGAACCGGCGCATCAGGCGGGCGGCGTCCTCGCCGGTGAACAGGTCGGTGCGGTGGTCGATGCGCAGCGACAGGCCGCGGCCCGGGACGGCGGCGAAGGTGAGCGGATAGTGGGAGGCGTCGTGGCCGTCGACGTCGTGGAGGGTGAGGCCGCCGAGGTCGGTGCCGGCGGCGTCCGGGTCGAACGGGTAGTTCTCCAGGACGGTCATGGTGTCGAACAGCGTCCCGGCGCCGGTGAGGCGCTGGATGTCGGACAGGCCGAGGTGGTGGTGCGGCATCAGCGCGGCCTGCTCGTCCTGGAGCCGCGTCAGCGCCCCGGCGACCGTGTCGGCGGGCCGGACGCGGACGCGGATCGGCAGCGTGTTGATGAACAGGCCGATCATCTGCTCGACGCCGGGCAGCTCCGGGGGCCGGCCGGAGACCGCGGCGCCGAACACCACGTCGGCCGAGCCGGTGAGGCGGCCGAGCAGCGTGCCCCACGCCAGCTGCAGGACGGTGTTGAGGGTGACGCCCTGGGCGCGGGCCCGCGCGGCGAGCGCGGAGGTGAGGCCCTCGGTGAGCCGGGTCCGGACGCTTCCGGGGGTACCGGCGCCGGGCTCGGGCGCGCCCGGGGCCACGAGGGTGGGCTCGTGCACGCCGTCGAGCGAGCGGCGCCAGGCGTCCTCGGCGGCGGCGCGGTCCTGCGCGGCGAGCCAGGCCAGGTAGTTCTTGTAGGGGGCGACGCGCGGCATCCCGGTGTCGTCGCCCTTGGCGAGGTAGAGCGCGAACAGCTCGGTCTGCAGGACGGGCGTGGACCAGCCGTCCAGCAGGATGTGGTGGTTGGTGAACACCATGCGGTGGAGGCCGTCCGCCAGCCTGATGAGCAGGAAGCGCAGCAGCGGCGGCCTCGTCATGTCGAAGGGCCGGGCGCGCTCGGCCTCGGCCAGCTCGCGCGCCTTCGCCTCGCGCTCCGCCTCGGGCAGGGCCGACAGATCCTCGTCCTGCCACGGGAGCCGGACCGCGCGGTGGACCACCTGGACGGGCGAGCCCTCCTTGCGCTGCCGGAACCCGGCGCGCAGGTTGGCGTGGCGGCGCAGGAGGGTCGCGGCGGCGGCGCGGAGCGCGCCGGCGTCGAGAGGGCCGCGCAGGTCGAACACGATCTGCGCGGTGTAGACGTCGCGGCCCGAGTCGTGGAGCGCGTGGAAGAACAGGCCCTGCTGTAGCGGGGACAGCGGGAGGATGTCCTCAAGCTGCGACGTGCTCAATCCAGCTCCCATTCGCCGTCGAGCTCGGCGGCGAGCTCGTCGATCTCCTCCTGGCTGACGTCCACCAGGGACAGGTCGGACGGGGTGAACCCGCCGACGGGCCCGTCGGCGGCGCCGTCCACGACGTGCGCGACGAGGCCGCGCAGGGCCGCGTACCAGCGCTCGGCCAGATCCTCGATCGCGGCGGCGTCGAAGAGGCCGCCCGCCCACGTCCACGTCGCGGACAGCTCGGGACCGCCGGGCAGGTCGCGGGTGTGCGCGTTGACCTCGATGGCGTGGACGAGGCCGAGCGCGGCGTCCTGCCCCGCGCCGAGGGCGTCGGAGTCGGCCTGGTCCGCGGGTCCCCAGTCGGTCGCCTCGGGCGCGGCGGAGCGGCCGAGGTAGTTGAACGCGATCTGCGGGTGGGCGCCGGCGCGGACGACGGGGCCCCGGTAGCGGAGCAGCCCGTACCCGATGCCGTTGTCGGGGATCTCGCGCAGCTGCTCCTTGACCCGCTTGAGGGCGGTGCCGACGGCCTGGCCGCCCTCGCGGACGTCGGCCGGCGACAGCCGCCCGGGGTCGAGCCGCACCGGGTGGATCGTGGTGAACCATCCGGCGGTGCGGGACAGGTCGGCGCCGGGGACGATCTCCTCGCGGCCGTGCCCTTCGAGGTCGACCAGGACGGCGGTCTCGTCGCAGGCGCCGCGTTCGTGCCGCCATTCGGCGACGGCGAGGGCCAGGCCGGTGAGCAGCACGTCGTTGACCCGCCCGTGGAACGCGGCGGGGACCTCGGTGAGCAGCGGCCCGGTCACGTCGGCGGGCAGGTCGAGCGTGAGGTGCCCCGCCGTCCCGAACGTGTCGGTGGCCGGGTCCAGCGGGCGGGAGCCGAGCGCCGGGTCGGGGGTGGCGAGGATGTCGTCCCAGAGCGGCAGCTCCGCGGTCCGGGCGGGGTCGGACGCCTCGGCGGCGAGGCGCTGCGCCCAGCGCCGGAACGAGGTCGGGACGGGGTCGAGGTCTCCCCCGGCCCAGGCCGTGACCAGGTCCGGCAGGAGGATCCGCCAGGAGACGCCGTCCACGGCCAGGTGGTGGAGGGTGAGCAGGAGGCGTCCGGACGCGGCGGGGCCCGCGTCGAACCAGACGAGCCGCGCCATGGTCCCGGCGGCCGGGTCGAGGCCGCGGCGGGCGGTCTCCGCCTCGGCGGCGAGCACGGCGCGCAGGTCTCCGGCGCCCAGGCCGGCGACGTCGACGCGGCGGACGAGGGGCGCGGCGTCGACGGTGCCGGGCTCGGTGACCTCGAACTCGGCGTCGGCCACGCGGAGGCGGAGCATGTCGTGGTGGTCCAGGACGGTCTGGAGCGCGCCGGTCAGCCTCTCGACGCCGAGGCCGGGCGGCACCTGGAGCAGCATGCGCTGGCTGTAGCCGTCGACGGGGCCGTGCAGCTCCTGGAACCAGCGCATGATGGGGGTGGCGGGGATGCGGCCGATTCCCGCGCCCGGCGCCTCCACCTCGGTCTGTTCGCCTTCGCCGACCGGTGTGGCGGTGGCGGCGAGTTCTTCGACGGTCTGGTGCTGGAAGACCTCGCGGGGAGTGATGACCAGGCCGGACTGGCGGGCGCGTGAGACGAGCTGGATCGCGATGATGGAGTCGCCGCCCAGGTCGAAGAACCCGTCGTCGATCCCGACCCGTTCCAGGCCGAGGACCTCGGCGAACAACCGCGCGAGCGTCTCCTCCCGCTCCGTGCGCGGCGCCCGCGACGACACCTTCGCCGAAAAGTCCGGCGCGGGCAGCGCCCCGCGGTCCAGCTTGCCGTTGGAGGTCAGCGGCAGCGCGTCCACCTCCACCACCACCGCCGGAACCATGTAGTCCGGCAGCTCCTTCGCGGCGAACCGGCGGAGCTCGGCGGTGTCGGCGGTGCCGGCGCCGGACGCGACGACGTAGGCGACGAGGCGGTCGTCCCGGACGATCACGGCGGCGTCGGTGACCGCGCCGTGCCGGACCAGGGCCGACTCGACCTCGCCGAGCTCGATGCGGAAGCCGCGCAGCTGCACCTGCTGGTCGCTGCGGCCGAGGTAGTCGAGGGTTCCGTCAGGGCGCCAGCGACCGAGGTCGCCCGTCCGGTACATGCGGGTACCGGGCTCGCCGAACGGGTCGGCGACGAACCGCTCCGCGGACAGGCCTGGACGGTTCAGATAGCCGCGCGCCAGACCGGGACCCGCGACGTACAGCTCGCCGACGACGCCTGGCGCGACGGGCTGGAGACGGCCGTCCAGTACGTAGACGCGCAAGTCGGGGATGCCGGCGCCGATGACGCTGCCGGGCGTGTTCGCCGCGTAGGCGCGGTCCAGAGCCACATACGAGACGTGAACCGTTGTCTCGGTGATCCCGTACATGTTGACCAGGACCGGCGCGTCCTCGTCGTGCCTGGAGTACCAGTCCTCCAGGCGGCCGAGGTCGAGTGCCTCACCGCCGAAGACGATGTAGCGCAGGGCCAGGTCACTGCCCGGGTTCTGCCTGTCGGCCGCCATCAGCTGGTAGAACGCCGACGGTGTCTGGTTGAGGACCGTGACCTTCTCGGCGGCGAGCAGGGCGAGGAAGTCCTCGGGCGACCGCGAGGTCAGATAGGGAACGACGACGAGCCTGCCGCCGTACAGCAGCGAACCCCACAGCTCCCAGACCGAGAAGTCGAAAGCGTAGGAGTGGAAAAGCGTCCACACATCACCCGGACCGAAGTCGAACCACCCCTCCGTCGAACGCAGCAACCGCACCACGTTCTGATGCGGAACCACCACACCCTTGGGACGCCCCGTCGAACCCGACGTGTAGATGACGTACGCCGGATGGTCGGGGTCGATGACGACACCGAGATCGGTCGCGGGAACGCTCGGGTCGTCCAAACCCTCCAGGTCCTCCGGGCGCAAGGTCAGGACGGCGCGGGCATCCTCCACCATGAAGGCGATCCGGTCCTCCGGATAGTCCGGAAGGAGAGGAACGTAGGCCGCCCCCGCCTTCAACACCCCGAGGATCGCCACCACCAGCTCCGCCGAACGCGGCAGAGCAAGCGCCACGAACCGCTCAGGCCCCACACCCCGCTCGACCAGCCGCCGAGCCAGACGATTCGCCCGCGCGTTCACCTCCCCGTACGTCCACGACACACCCTCGAACGACACCGCCACCGCACCCGGACGAACCGCCGCCTGCTCCTCGAACAGCGCGGGGATCGTCGTGCGCGGGACGTCGCCGCCCTTTCCGCCCGCCCAGCGGCGCAGCAGGGTGCGCCGTTCGCCGCGGTCGAGGATCTCGGCGGTGGTGATGGGCGCGTCGGGGTCGGCGACGAGTTCGCGGACGAGGCGCTCGAACCGGCGGGCGATCGCCTGGGCGGTGGCGGGGTCGAAGAGGTCGAGGGCGTATTCGAGTCCGGCCTCGATGCCGGCGGGCGCGCCGTCGCCGCCGTGCCGCTCCTCCAGGTAGAGGGAGAGGTCGTACTTGGCGGCGCCCGCCGCCAGGGGCTCGGCGCCGCCGGTCAGGCCGTCCAGTTCGAGCCGCGCCTCGGGGTTGTTCTGGAACGACAGGACGACCTGGAACAGCGGGTGCCGCGCCATCGACCGGGGCGGGTTGAGCACCTCGACGAGCCGCTCGAACGGCAGGTCCTGGTGCGCGTAGGCGGCGAGGTCGGTCTCCTTCACCCGTCCCACCAGCTCCCGGAACGACGGGTCCCCTGAGGTGTCGGTGCGCAGGACGAGCATGTTGACGAACATGCCGACCAGATCGTCCAGAGCCTCGTCGGTCCGGCCCGCGATCGGCGAGCCGATCGGCACGTCCGTCCCCGCGCCGAGCCGCGTGAGCAGCGCCGCGAACGCGGCCTGCATGACCATGAAGAGGCTCGCGCCGCTCTGCCGGGCGAGGGCCAGGAGCTCGGCGTGGAGTTCGGCGTCCAGCTCGAACCCGTGCGCCCCGCCCCGGTAGGACGCCTCCGCCGGGCGCGGCCGGTCGGCGGGCAGCGGCAGCTCCTCCGGCAGCCCCGCCAGCGCCTCGCGCCAGTACGCGATCTGCTGCGAGATCAGGCTGCCGGGATCGTCCTCGGAACCGAACAGCTCGCGCTGCCAGAGCGTGTAGTCGGCGTACTGGACGGGCAGCGGCGCCCACTCCGGCTCGCGGCCCTCCGCTCGGGCCGCGTAGGCGAGGATCACGTCGCGGGCGAGCGGCGCCATCGACCAGCCGTCCGCCGCGATGTGGTGCAGGACGAGCATGAGGACGTGCGTGCCGCCGCCGAGCGCGAACAGGCGGGCCCGCAGCGGCGGCTCCACCGACAGGTCGAAGCCCTGTCCGACCGTCGCGGCCAGCGCCGCCGGCAGCGCGCTCTCCTCCACCTCCGCGACGTCGAGGCGGGGGCGGGCGTCGGCCGCGCCCAGGACGAGCTGGCGGGCGGTTCCGGACCGGTCGGGGAAGATCGTGCGAAGCGGCTCGTGGCGCGCCACGACGTCGGCCAGCGCGGCGCGCAGCGCGGCGAGGTCGAGGGCGCCGTCCAGGCGCAGCGCGATCGGCATGTTGAACGTCGCGGGGGCGCCCTCGAACCGGTTGAGGAACCAGAGCCGCTGCTGCGCGTACGACAGCGGGACGACGTCCGGACGCTGGGCCCGGACCAGCGGCGGGCGGACGTCACCGGAGGCCTCGGCGAGCCGCTCGGCGAGGCCCGCGACGGTCGGCGCCTCGAACAGCGCCCGGACGGGCAGCTCGGCGCCGAGCGCGGACCGGATCCGGCTGACGAGGCGGGTCGCGGTGAGGGAGTCGCCGCCGAGGTCGAAGAAGCCGTCGTCGACGCCGGCCCTCGGCACGCCGAGGATCTCGGCGAACAGCCCGCAGAGGATCTCCTCCTGCGGCGAGCGCGGCGCGCGGCCGGCGGCGCCGGCGTCGGGGGCGGGCAGCGCGGCCCGGTCGAGCTTGCCGTTCACGTTGAGCGGCAGCGCCTCCAGGACGGTGAACGAGGGGACCATGTGGTCGGGCAGCCGCTCGGCCGCGTACCGCCGGACGGCGGCGGCGTCGACGTCCGGCCCGACGAGGTAGGCGGCGAGGCGCCGGTCGCCCGGCCGGTCCTCGCGGACGACGACGGCGGCCCGCGCGACGCCCGGGCATCCGGCGAGAACGTTCTCGATCTCGCCTGGCTCCACCCGGAAGCCGCGGATCTTGACCTGGTCGTCGGCGCGGCCGAGGTACTCCACCGTCCCGTCCGGCCGCCACCGGCCGAGGTCACCGGTGCGGTACATGCGCTCGCCGGGCGCGCCGAACGGGTCGGCGACGAACCGCTCGGCGGACAGGCCGGGCCGGTCGTGGTAGCCGCGCGCGAGCTGCACGCCCGCGAGGTACAGCTCGCCGGGGACGCCGGCCGGGACGGGCTGGAGCGCGCGGTCCAGCACGTAGGTCCGGGTGTTCCGGTAGGGGGCGCCGACGGTCGGGCGCCCGCTGCGGGCGACCACCGCGTTCATGGTGTCGATGGTCGACTCGGTGGGCCCGTAGAAGTTGCGCGTGGTGAGCCCGGGGACCGCGCGCAGCTCCGTCCACAGGTTCTCGCTGATCGCCTCGCCGCCGAGGAGGAGCTGCGAGGGCAGGTGCCGGCCGTCGGCGTCCAGGAGGCCGGCCTCGCGGAGCGAGGTGAAGTGCGACGGGGTGGTGTTCACCAGGTCGATCCGCGCGCGCGCCACGTACGCGGTGTAGGCCTCCACGTCGCGGCGGGTCTCGTCGTCGATGAGGTGCAGCTCGTGGCCGTACGTCATCCACAGCAGGCCCATCCAGGACGTGTCGAACGAGAACGACGCCAGGTGGGCGAACCGCATCCGGCGGCCACCGGCTGCCTCGATCGCAGGGTCGAAGAACGCGTCCCGGTGCGCCTCGAAGTAGTTGAGCACGGCCACGTGCGGGACGGTCACGCCCTTGGGGCGCCCGGTGGATCCCGACGTGTAGATGACGTAGGCGGCGTTGTCCGCCCGGAGGCTCCGGATCCGCTCGCCGTCGGAGGGGTCGTGGGAGGGCCGTCCGGCGGCGTCCGGGAAGTCGCCGGCGGTGATGGTCAGCGCCGGGCGGCAGTCGTCGAGCGTGGAGGCGATGCGATCGGCCGGGTACTCGGGGTCGACCGGCACGTACGCGGCGCCGGCCTTCAGGACGCCGAGGATCGCGACGACGATCTCGGGAGTGCGCGGCAGGACGAGCGCGACGCGGTCCTCGGGGCCGACGCCCCGGGCGATCAGCTCGTGGGCGAGGCGGTTGGCGCGCGCGTTCAGGTCGGCGTAGGTCAGCCGGGCCTCGCCGCAGACGAGGGCGGTGTCGTCCGGGGTGCGGGCGGCCTGCGCCTCGAACAGGGCCGGGAGGGTGCCGGACGGGACGTCGGCGGCGGTGTCGTTCCAGGCGGCGAGGGCCGCCCGATCGGCGTCGCCGGCGAGGTCCACCGCGCCGATCACCTGGTCCGCGTCCTCGGCGAACGCCTCCAGGAAGCGGCGGACGCGGGCGAGCAGCGCCTCGACGGTGGGCGCCTCGAAGACGTCGGGCCGGTAGTGCAGGCGGAGCGAGAGGCTCTCGCCGGGGACGGCGACGAACGACAGGGGGAAGTGGGTGGCGTCGTAGGAGTCGGCCGCGGCGATGCGGACGCCGTTGAGGGGGCCGTCCATCGAGGACGGGTCGAACGGGTAGTTCTCCAGCACCGTCATCGTGTCGAACAGCGCGCCGCCGTGGCCCGCCGCCCGCTGGATGTCGGTGAGGCCGAGATGGTGATGGGCGAGGAGTTCGGTCTGCTCGTCCTGCAGCCGCTCCATCAGCGCGCCGAGCGGCTCGTCCAGCCGGTACCGGACGCGGACCGGCAGCGTGTTGATGAACAGCCCGATCATCTGCTCGACGCCCGGCAGCTCGGGGGGACGGCCGGACACGGTCGCGCCGAACACCACGTCGCCCGTGCCGAGGAACCGTCCGAGGACGAGTCCCCAGGCGCCCTGCAGGACGGTGCTCAGCGTGACGCCGTGGCGGCGCGCGGCGCGGGTGAGGCGGCGGGTGGTGCGCTCGTCCAGCCCGGTGATCGTGCGCTCGGGGGGTTCGGGGGCGCGGGCGGCGGCCGCGGGGGCGACGAGGCTGGGCTCCCCGACGCCGTCCAGGGCGCGGCGCCAGGCGTCCTCGGCGGCGTCGCGGTCCTGTTGGGAGAGCCAGGCCAGGTAGTTCTTGTAGGGGGTGACGCGCGGCATCCCCGCGTCGTGGCCGCCCTGCATGTACAGCAGGAACAGCTCGGTCGCCATGATCGGCGTGGACCAGCCGTCCAGCAGGATGTGGTGGTTGGTGAAGATCAGGCGGTGGCTCTCAGGGCCCGTGCGGACGAGGACGAACCGCAGCAGCGGCGGCGCGGTCATGTCGAAGCCGCGCGCCCGTTCCCGCAGCACGACGGCGTCGGCCTCGGCGCCGGCGGCGGTGACCTCCTCCCACGGCAGCTCGACGGTGCGCGGCACGACCTGCACGGGCCGCGACAGGTCCTCGTGCCAGAACGCGGCGCGCAGGTTGGGGTGGCGGCGCAGCAGCGTCGCGGCGGCGGTCCGCAGCGCGGCGACGTCGAGGGGGCCCTCCAGGTCCAGGACGAACTGGGCCGTGTAGACGTCGCCGTCGCCGGCGTCGAAGAGGGCGTGGAAGAAGAAGCCCTGCTGCAGCGGCGACAGCGGCAGGATGTCCTCGAGGTCGCCCCGGTTCACTTCTTCTGCCTCCACGCGGTCTGCAGCTTGTCGATCTCGCCCTGGTCCAGGTCCACCAGCAGGTCGGACGGGGTGAATCCGCCGGCCGCGCCGCCGGCGACGTCCGCGACGAGGCCGCGCAGCGCCGCGAACCAGCCCTCGGCCAGCTCCCGGACGTCGGCGGAGTCCAGCAGCCCGCCGGGCCACGTCCAGGTCGCCGACAGCACCGGGCCCGCGGGCAGGTCCCGGGTGAGGGCGTTGACCTCCAGCGCGTGCGCCATCGGCATGCGGGGGTCCTCCCCGGCCGGCAGCTCCTCCGGGGCGAGCGTCCAGTCGCCTCCGTCGCCGCCGTCCGCGACCCGGCCGAGGTAGTTGAACGCGATCTGCGCGGGCGGGACCTCGGCCAGCTCCTCGTCCCCGTCCACGTGGCGCAGCAGCCCGTAGCCGAGGACGTCCGGGACGGCGCGCAGCTGCTCCTTCACCTTCTTGACGGCCGCGCCGCCGGTCGCGCCGCCCGCGTCCAGCCGGACGGGGTGGATCGAGGTGAACCAGCCGGCCGTGCGCGAGACGTCCACGCCCGGCACGGAGTCCTCGCGGCCGTGGCCCTCCAGGTCGACCAGCACGCCGGTGCCGCGCCCGCCGCGGCGCCTGCGCCACTGGGCGACGGCGACGGCGAGGCCGGTGAGCAGCACGTCGTTGGCGCGCCCGTGGAACGCGGCGGGCACGTCGGTGAGCAGCGGCCCCGTGACGTCGGCGGGCAGGTCGAGGGTGAGCGAGCGGGCGCGGGCCGCGATGTCCGCGCGCGGGTCGAGCGGTCGGTCAGCGAGCCCGTCCGGCGGGCCGTCGACGATGTCGAGCCAGTCCTCCAGGTCCTGCCCGCCCCGCTCGGCGGCGGTGAGCTTCTGCGCCCAGCGGCGGAAGGACGTCCCGACCGGCTGGAGCTCTCCCCCGGCCCAGGCGGTGACGAGGTCGGGGAGCAGGATGCGCCAGGTCACGCCGTCCACGACCAGGTGGTGCAGGACGACGAGGAGGCGCCCCTGCTCGCGGTCCGCGTCGAACCAGACGAGCTGCGCGACCGTCCCGGCGGCCGGGTCGAGGCGGTCGCGGGCGGCGGCGGCCTGCTCGGCGACGACGGCCTGGACCTTGTCGCCGTCCAGGCCCGCGACGTCGACGCGGGTGAGGAGGGCGGCGGCGTCGGCCGAACCCGGCGGGCGGACGACCGGCTGCCACCGGCCGCCGTCGGCGTCCAGGCGGAGGCGCAGGACGTCGTGGTGGTCGAGCAGGGTCGCCAGCGCGGCGGTCAGCCGCTCCGTGCCGAGGCCGGGCGGGGTGCGCAGCAGCATCGCCTGGTGGAAGCCGCTGATGAGCGACGCGTCGCCGTCCGCCCGGTCGCGCAGCCAGGCGATGATCGGGGTGATGGGGACGGGGCCGACCCCGGCACCCGGCGCCTCCGCTTCGATCTCCTCGCCTTCGCCGACCGGTGTGGCGGTGGCGGCGAGTTCTTCGACGGTCTGGTGCTGGAAGACCTCGCGGGGAGTGATGACCAGGCCGGACTGGCGGGCGCGTGAGACGAGCTGGATCGCGATGATGGAGTCGCCGCCCAGGTCGAAGAACCCGTCGTCGATCCCGACCCGTTCCAGGCCGAGGACCTCGGCGAACAACCGCGCGAGTGTCTCCTCCCGCTCCGTGCGCGGCGCCCGCGACGACACCTTCGCCGAAAAGTCCGGCGCGGGCAGCGCCCCGCGGTCCAGCTTGCCGTTGGAGGTCAGCGGCAGCGCGTCCACCTCCACCACCACCGCCGGAACCATGTAGTCCGGCAGGTGCCCGCCCACGAACCGGCGCAGGTCGGCGGTGTCGACTCCGCTGCCCGCGACGTAGGCGACGAGGCGGTCGTCCCGGACGATCACGGCGGCGTCGGTGACCGCGCCGTGCCGGACCAGGGCCGACTCGACCTCGCCGAGCTCGATGCGGAAGCCGCGCAGCTGCACCTGCTGGTCGCTGCGGCCGAGGTAGTCGAGGGTTCCGTCAGGGCGCCAGCGACCGAGGTCGCCCGTCCGGTACATGCGGGTACCGGGCTCGCCGAACGGGTCGGCGACGAACCGCTCCGCGGACAGGCCTGGACGGTTCAGATAGCCGCGCGCCAGACCGGGACCCGCGACGTACAGCTCGCCGACGACGCCTGGCGCGACGGGCTGGAGACGGCCGTCCAGTACGTAGACGCGCAAGTCGGGGATGCCGGCGCCGATGACGCTGCCGGGCGTGTTCGCCGCGTAGGCGCGGTCCAGAGCCACATACGAGACGTGAACCGTTGTCTCGGTGATCCCGTACATGTTGACCAGGACCGGCGCGTCCTCGTCGTGCCTGGAGTACCAGTCCTCCAGGCGGCCGAGGTCGAGTGCCTCACCGCCGAAGACGATGTAGCGCAGGGCCAGGTCACTGCCCGGGTTCTGCCTGTCGGCCGCCATCAGCTGGTAGAACGCCGACGGTGTCTGGTTGAGGACCGTGACCTTCTCGGCGGCGAGCAGGGCGAGGAAGTCCTCGGGCGACCGCGAGGTCAGATAGGGAACGACGACGAGCCTGCCGCCGTACAGCAGCGAACCCCACAGCTCCCAGACCGAGAAGTCGAAAGCGTAGGAGTGGAAAAGCGTCCACACATCACCCGGACCGAAGTCGAACCACCCCTCCGTCGAACGCAGCAACCGCACCACGTTCTGATGCGGCACCACCACACCCTTGGGACGCCCCGTCGAACCCGACGTGTAGATGACGTACGCCGGATGATCCGGGGAGATCGCGATGCCGAGATCGGTGTCGTCGTACCCGGCCGCGTCCAGATCGGTGAGATCCTCCGGGCGCAGGGTCACAACCGGGCGGGCGTCCTCGACCATGTAGGCGATCCGGTCCTCCGGATAGTCCGGATCGATCGGAACGTAGGCCGCCCCCGCCTTCAACACCCCGAGGATCGCCACCACCAGCTCCGCCGAACGCGGCAGAGCAAGCGCCACGAACCGCTCAGGCCCCACACCCCGCTCGACCAGCCGCCGAGCCAGACGATTCGCCCGCGCGTTCACCTCGCCGTACGTCCACGACACACCCTCGAACGACACCGCCACCGCACCCGGACGAACCGCCGCCTGCTCCTCGAACAGCGCGGGGATCGTGGACCGCTCGGCGGGGCGCGCGGAGCCGCCCGCCCAGTCGCCGAGGACCAGCGAGCGTTCCCGCGGCGACAGGACGTCGGCGGCGCCGATGGGGGCGTCGGGTTCGGCGAGCAGCGACTCCAGGTACCGCTCGAACCGCTCGACGAGGCCGCGCGCGGTGGCCGGGTCGTAGAGGTCGAGCGCGTACTCCAGCTCGCCGTCGAATCCGTCCTCCCGCTCGGTGAGGATCATCAGCAGGTCGAATCGGGACACTGCGGAGGTGAGCGGTTCCAGCTCGGCGCTGAACCCGGGCATCTCCAGCCGCGCCTCCGGGTTGTTCTGGAACGTCAGCC
The DNA here is from genome assembly GCF_013409045.1 of Actinomadura citrea. NCBI lineage: Bacteria > Bacillati > Actinomycetota > Actinomycetes > Streptosporangiales > Thermomonosporaceae > Actinomadura > Actinomadura citrea. The sequence continues at coordinate 6,030,766 of NZ_JACCBT010000001.1, forward strand.
CGACCTGGAACAGCGGGTGGCGGGCCAGGTGGCGGGGCGGGTTGAGCACCTCGACGAGCCGCTCGAACGGGACGTCCTGGTGCGCGTAGGCGGCGAGGTCGGTCTCCTTCACCCGTCCCACCAGCTCCCGGAACGACGGGTCGCCCGAGGTGTCGGTGCGGAAGACGAGCATGTTGACGAACATGCCGACCAGATCGTCCAGAGCCTCGTCGGTCCGGCCCGCGATCGGCGAGCCGATCGGCACGTCCGTCCCCGCGCCGAGCCGCGTGAGCAGCGCCGCGAACGCGGCCTGGGCGACCATGAACGGGCTGGCGCCGGTCTCCTGTGCGATCTTCTGCAGGCGCCCGCGGACCTCGGCGCCGAGCCGGAAGCGGGCCGTCCCGCCCCGGTAGGACGACTGCGCGGGGCGCGGCCGGTCGGCGGGCAGCGGCAGCTCCTCCGGCAGCCCCGCCAGCGCCTCGCGCCAGTACGCGATCTGCTGCGAGATCAGGCTGCCGGGATCGTCCTCGGAACCGAACAGGTCCTGCTGCCAGAGCGTGTAGTCGGCGTACTGGACGGGCAGCGGCGCCCATTCCGGGGCCGTGCCGCCGGCGCGGGCCGCGTAGGCGGTGATGAAGTCGCGGGCGAGCGGCGCCATCGACCAGCCGTCGCCGCCGATGTGGTGCATGAGCAGCAGCGCGACGTGCTCCCGCGGCCCGACCCGGAACAGGTGGGTGCGCAGCGGCGGCTCGGCGGAGATGTCGAAGGCGTATCCGGCGGCCATCGCGAGCCGCGCCGGCAGCTCCGCCTCGGTGGTGTCGGCGATCTCCAGCTCGGGCCGCGCCGCGGCCGCGTCCAGGATGAGCTGGCGCGGCACTCCCCCGCTGTCGGGCAGGATCGTGCGGAGCGACTCGTGCCGTTCGACGAGGTCTCCGACGGCGGCGCGGAGCGCGTCCACATCCAGCGGGCCGCGGATGCGCAGGGCGGTCGGCATGTTGTAGGTGGCGGACGGCCCCTCGAACCGGCTGAGGAACCAGAGCCGCTGCTGGGCGTAGGACGGGGGGATCACGCCCGGGCGCTCGCGCGGCTCCAGCGCGGGGCGCACGGGCGCGGCGCCGCGGCCGAGCAGGGCGGCGAGGCTCGCGACGGTCGGGGCCTCGAACAGCGCCCGCACGGGCAGCTCGACGTCGAGGGCGCGGCGGACCCGGCTGACGACCCGCATCGCGATGAGGGAGTTGCCGCCGAGCGCGAAGAAGTCGTCGTCGGCGCCGACCCGGTCCACGCCGAGCAGGTCGGCGAAGACGGCGGCGACGGCCTCCTCCGCCTCCCCCGACGGGGTGCGGTACGCGGTCGCCGGGGCGATCGTCAGTTGCGGCTTCGGCAGTGCCCTGGCGTCGACCTTGCCGTTCGGGGTGAGCGGCATCTCGTCCAGGACGACGACGGCGGCGGGCACCATCGACTCCGGCAGGCTCTCGCGGAGGTGGGCGCGCAGCTCCTCGGGGTCGAGGGTCTGGCCGGGCGCGGCGACGACGTACGCGACGAGGCGCTTCTCGCTCGGACCCTCCGCCGACCGCGGGGCCTGGGTGAGGTCCTGCGGAGCTCCGGGCAGGTCGAGGGCGCCGACGGTGACGGCGCCGCCGGAGGCGACGGCCGCCTCCAGGGTCCGCCGGTACCAGCCGGCGAGCCGCTCGGCGGTTTCGCGGTCGAACAGGTCGAGGGCGTATTCGAGGGTCCCCGCGTACCCGCCCGCGCGGTCGCGGGCGTCCTCCAGGAGGAACTCCAGGTCGAACTTGGCGACCCCGGCGTCCACCGGCTCGACGGCGACGTTCAGGCCCGGCAGCTCGACCGACGCCTCGGGGTTGTTCTGCAGGGTCAGCATGACCTGGAACAGCGGGTGCCGCGCCAGCGACCGCGCCGGGTTGAGCACCTCGACGAGCCGCTCGAAGGGGACGTCCTGGTGGGCGTAGGCGGCGAGGTCGGTCTCCCGGACGCGGGCGAGCAGCTCGGCGAGCGACGGGTCGCCGGAGGTGTCGGTGCGCAGCACCAGCGTGTTGACGAAGACGCCGACGAGGTCGTCCAGGGCCTCGTCGGTGCGGCCGGCGATGGGCGAGCCGATCGGCACGTCCGTCCCGGCGCCGAGGCGCGTGAGCAGCGCGGCGAGCGCGGCCTGCAGCACCATGAACACGCTGACCTGGTGGTCGCGGGCGAGGGCGCGCAGCCCTTCCGCGAGCTCCGCCGGGACCTCGAAGGCGATCTGGCCGCCCCGGTAGGACGCGCGGTCGGGACGGGGGCGGTCGTGCGGCAGCCTGATCTGGTCGGGCAGCCCGGCGAGTGCGTCCTTCCAGTAGGCGATCTGGCGGGCGGCGAGGCTCGCCGGGTCGCGCTCGTCGCCGAGCAGGCCGCGCTGCCAGAGCGCGTAGTCGGCGTACTGGACGGGCAGCGGCGCCCAGCCGGGGGCGCCGCCGTCGCGGCGGGCCAGGTAGGCGGTGATGACGTCGCGGGCGAGCGGCGCCATCGACCAGCCGTCGCCGGCGATGTGGTGCAGGACGACGAGCAGCAGGTGCTCGTCCTCGCCGAGCCGGTAGAGGTGGGCGCGCACCGGTGGCTCGGCCGCCAGGTCGAAGCCGCGGGTGGCGTCCGCGAAGAGGGCGGCGCGCAGGTCGGCGGGCTCGCTGACCGTCAGGCGCGGGTCGGCCTCGTCCGGCGCGACGATCACCTGGTGCGGTTCGCCGTCGGCGTCGGCGAACAGCGTCCGCAGCGGCTCGTGGCGGGCGACGACGTCGCGCAGCGCGTCCCGCATCGCCTCGGGGTCGACCGCGCCGGTGAGGCGCAGCGGGATCGGCATGTTGTAGGTGGCGGTGAGCCCTTCGAGCCGGTTCAGGAACCAGAGCCGCTCCTGCGCGTACGACACCGGCAGCGGGGCGGGGCGCTCGGCCGCCAGCAGCGCGGGGCGCCCGGCGCCTCCGGCGGAGGCGATGTACTCGGCGAGGCCCGCGACGGTCGGGGCCTCGAACAGCGCCCGGACCGGCAGCTCCACGTCCAGCGCGGCGCGGGCGCGGGCGACGACGCGGGTCGCCTTGAGGGAGTCGCCGCCGTGGTCGAAGAACCCGTCGTCGACGCCGACCCGCTCCAGGCCCAGGACGTCGGCGAAGATCCCGCAGAGGATCTCCTCGCGGGCGTCGCGGGGGCCGCGGGCGGTGAGGGAGGCGGCGAGGTCCGGCTCGGGGAGCGCGGCGCGGTCGAGCTTGCCGTTCGGGGTGAGCGGCATCTCCTCCAGCACGACGATCGCGGAGGGGACCATGTAGTCCGGCAGCGTCCCGGCGACGAACGCGCGCAGCTCGGCCGGGCTCGCGGAGCCGACGACGTAGCCGGCGAGGACGGTGTCGCCGACCGCGTCCCGGCGCGCGAGCACGACGCTCTGCGTGACGGCGGGGTGCGCGGACAGCGCCGTCTCGATCTCGCCCGGCTCGATCCGGAAGCCGCGGACCTTGACCTGGTGGTCGAGGCGGCCGAGGTACTCGATGTGGCCGGCGCGGTTCCAGCGGACGAGGTCGCCCGTCCGGTACATTCGCTCCCCCGGCCCGCCGAACGGGCACGCGACGAACCGGTCGGCGGTCAGGCCGGGGCGGCGCAGGTAGCCGCGCGCCAGCCCGTCGCCCGCGAGGTACAGCTCGCCGGGCACGCCGACAGGGACGGGGCCGAGCCGGTCGTCCAGCACGTAGGCGCGGGTGTTGGCCATCGGTCGGCCGATCGGCGCCAGGCCCTCGGTGTTGCCGTCGTCGTACCACCCGGTGACGAAGATCGTCGCCTCGGTGGGGCCGTAGATGTTGGAGACGCGGGCGTCCGGCAGCAGCGCCCGGACGTCCCGGACGAGCTGCGGCGGCAGCGCCTCGCCGCCGAGCGCCACGTCCCCCGCCTCCAGCCGCAGACCGCCGCGCGCCAGCAGCGCCGACACCGCGGACGGCACGCCGCTGACGAGCGTCCCGGACCAGCCGCCGCGCTCGGCGACCTCCAACAGGTCGCGGACGACCTCGATCTCGCCGCCGACGGTGAGCGGCACGAGCCACTCGAACACCGACACGTCGAAGTTCAGCGACGTCGAGAACAGCACGCGCGCCATCCGGGCGGGCCCGTAGCTCGCCATCGACTCGGCGCAGAAGTCCACGACGTTGGCGTGGGAGACGACGACGCCCTTGGGGCGTCCCGTCGACCCGGACGTGTAGATGACGTAGGCGGGGTTCGCGGGGCGCAGCGGCCGGGCGCGTTCGGCGTCGGTGACGTCGTCGCCGCACAGCCCGTCCAGCGACAGCGCGTCGAGTTCGACGCGCGGAGTGGTGCCGGGCAGGTCGGCGCCGGACGTCGTGATGACGCAGGCCGGAGCCGCGTCCTCCAGCATGTAGGCGACACGGTCGGCCGGGTAGGCCAGATCGATCGGCTGATAGGCCGCGCCCGCCTTCAGCACCGCCAGCGCCGCGACGACCAGGTTCTCGTCACGCGGCAGAGCCAGCGCGACGAAGTCCTCCGCGCCGACACCCCGCGCGATCAGGTGGCGGGCGAGGCGGTTCGCGCGGGCGTTCAACTCGGCGTAGGTGAGCCGCGCCCCGCCCGCGACCACGGCGGCCGCCTCGGGCGTCCGGGCGGCCTGCGCCTCGACCAGTTCGGGGACGACGGCCGGGGCGACGGGCAGGTCGGTCGCGTTCCAGCCGCGCAGGAGGGTGTCGCGCTCGGCGTCGTCCAGCAGGTCGACGGCGCTGAGCGGCAGGGACGGGTCCGCGGCGACCTGCGCCAGCAGCCGCTCCAGCCGGGCCGCCATCGACGCGGCGGTCTCGGGGTCGAACAGGTCGAGCGCGTACTCCAGCCGGCAGGCGATCCCGGCAGGGGCGCCGGAGGCGTCCCGCGTCTCGTCCACCAGGAGCGCGAGGTCGAAGCGGGACACGCCCGGGTCGACCGGCTCCAGCGCGACCGTCAGGCCGGGCAGCGCGACCCGCGCGGACGGGTCGTTCTGGATCGAGATCATCGCCTGGAACAGCGGGTGCCGGGCCATCGACCGCTGCGGGTTCAGCACCTCGACCAGCCGCTCGAACGGGACGTCCTGGTGGGCGAACGCGGCGAGGTCGGCCTCGCGGACGCGGGCGAGCAGCTCGGCGAACGTCGGGTCCCCCGAGGTGTCGGTGCGCAGGACGAGCGTGTTGACGAACACGCCGACCAGGTCGTTCAGGGCCTCGTCGGTGCGGCCCGCGATGGGCGAGCCGATCGGCACGTCCGTCCCGGCGCCGAGCCGGGTGAACAGGCCGGCGAGCGCGGCCTGCAGCACCATGAACAGGCTGGCGCGGTGGTCGCGGCCGAGCGCGGCCAGCGCCTCGTGCAGGGCGGGCGGGAGCGTGAAGGGGTGCTGGGCGCCCCGGTAGGTGGCGCGCGGCGGGCGCGGCCGGTCGGCGGGGAGGGCCAGCTCCTCGGGCAGGCCCGCGAGGGCCTCGCGCCAGTAGGCCAGCTGCGCGGCGATGACGCTGCCCGGGTCGTCCTCGCCGCCGAGGACCTCCCGCTGCCAGAGGGCGTAGTCGGCGTACTGGACGGGCAGCGGCTCCCAGCGCGGCGCGTCCCCGGCGGCGCGGGCGGCGTAGGCGGTGATCAGGTCGGCGGCGAGCGGCTCCATCGACCAGCCGTCCCCGGCGATGTGGTGCATCACCAGCAGGAGCAGGTGGTCGTCCTCGGCGAGGCGGAACACGTGCGCGCGGACGGGCGGCTCGGCGGCCAGGTCGAACCCGCGCGTCGCGGCCTCGAACACCGCCGCGTGGAGGTCCTCCGGCGTGACGTCTCCCTGTGGAGGGGTGCCCTCCCCCGCGCCCCGGAAGGGGGACAGGTCGGTGAACTCCGGTTCACGCGCCATCGCGTCCGGCGTGAGGATCCGCTGGTACGGCTCCCCCTCGACCTGCACGAACACCGTGCGCAGCGCCTCGTGGCGCGCCATCATGTCGCGCATCGCGGCGCGGACCGCGGCGACGTCCAGCTCGCCGGTCAGCCGCAGCGGGATCGGGATGTGGTAGGTCGCGTTCGGGCCTTCGAGGTCGTGGATGAACCACAGCCGCCGCTGCGCGTACGACACGGGCACGAGGGGCGGGCGCTCGGCGGGGACGAGCCTCGGCCGGGCGTCACCGTCGGCCTCCTTGAGCACGGCGGCGAGCGCGGCGACGGTCGGCGCCTCGAACAGCGCGCGGACGCCCAGGTCGGCGCCCAGCGCGGCGCGGGCCCGCGACACCACGCGGGTCGCCTTGAGGGAGTCGCCGCCGAGGTCGAAGAAGTTGTCGTCGATGCCCACCCGCTCGACGCCGAGGACCTCGGCGAACACGGCGCACAGCGCCTCCTCGCGGGCGTCGCGCGGCCGGCGCCCGCCCGCGGGCGCGGCCAGGTCGGGCTCCGGGAGCGCGGCCCGGTCGAGCTTGCCGTTCGGGTTCAGCGGCATCGCGTCCAGGACGACGATCGCCGACGGGACCATGTACTCGGGCAGAACGGCGGCCACGAACCGCTTAAGGTCGGCGGGGTCCGCCCCGTCCGACACGACGTAGGCGACGAGGACGGTGTCGCCCGCGTTGTCCCGGCGCGCGACGACCACACTCTGCGTGACGGCCGGGTGCGCGGACAGCGCGGTCTCGATCTCGCCCGGCTCGATCCGGAAGCCGCGCACCTTGACCTGGTGGTCGAGGCGGCCGAGGTACTCGATCCGGCCCCGCTCGTCCCAGCGGACGAGGTCGCCCGTCCGGTACATCCGCCCGCCCGGCTCCCCGAAGGGGCAGGCGACGAACCGGTCGGCGGTCAGGCCGGGGCGGCGCAGGTAGCCGCGCGCGAGGCCCTCGCCCGCGAGGTACAGCTCGCCGGGCACGCCCGCCGGAACGGGCCTCAGGGACGCGTCCAGCACGTAGGCGCGGGTGTTGGCGATCGGGCCGCCGATCGGGGCGTGTCCGGCGGCGTTGCCGTCGTCGAACCAGGCCGCGGCGTAGACGGTCGCCTCGGTCGGGCCGTAGATGTTGGAGATCCGCGCGTCCGGCAGGAGGGCGCGCAGATCCTGGACGAGCCGCGCCGGCAGCGCCTCCCCCGCCAGCACCACGTCCCCCGCGTCCAGAGTGAGCGCGCCGGTGGCCAGCAGCGCGGACATCGCCGACGGGACACCGCTGATCAGCGTCCCGGACCAGCCGCCGCGCTCGGCGACCTCCAGCAGGTCGCGGACGACCTCGATGTGGCCGCCCGCCGTGAGCGGCGTCAGCCACTCGAACACCGACACGTCGAAGTTGAGCGACGTGGAGAACAGCACGCGGGCGAGCCGCTCCGGGCCGAAGTCCTTCCCCGCCCAGGCGCACAGGTCGACGGCGTTGGCGTGGGAGACGACGACGCCCTTGGGGCGTCCCGTCGACCCGGACGTGTAGATGACGTAGGCGGCGTTGCCCGGCCGGAGCGGCCGGACACGGTCGGCGTCGGACGGGCTCACCGCCGGGTGCTCGGCCAGGTCGAGGGCGTCCAGCAGGACGCGCGGGGTGGTGCCGGGCAGGTCGGCGCCGGACGTCGTGATGACGCAGGCCGGAGCCGCGTCCTCCAGCATGTAGGCGACACGGTCGGCCGGGTAGGCCAGATCGATCGGCTGATAGGCCGCGCCCGCCTTCAGCACCGCCAGCGCCGCGACGACCAGGTTCTCGTCACGCGGCAGAGCCAGCGCGACGAAGTCCTCCGCGCCGACACCCCGCGCGATCAGGTGGCGGGCGAGGCGGTTCGCGCGCTCGTCCAGTTCCCGGTAGGTGAGGGTCGTGCCGCCGCGGGTGACGGCCGGGGCGTCCGGCGTGCGGGCGGCCTGCGCCTCGAAAAGCTCAGGGACGACGGCGGGCTCGACCGGCGCCGCCGTGTCGTTCCACTCCTCGAGCACGCGGGAACGCTCCGCGTCGTCGAGCAGCTCGACCTCGCGGAGCGGCGTGGCCGGGTCGACGTCGGCGAGCGCGCCCAGGAACCGGATGTACCGGTCCAGGTGCGTGGCGACCTGGCCCTCGGTGTACAGGTCCGGGTGCGCCTCGAAGTCGACGCGCATGCCGGCGCCGTCGAAGTTGTCGTAGATGTTGATCGACAGGTCGTCGATCGGCCCGGTGGTGATCGCGTGCATCCGCGCCGGCAGGCCCGCGAAGTCCAGCCGGTAGTCGAACGCCATGATGTTGATGACCGGCCCGTGGAGGCGGCGGCGCTCGCCGAGCAGTTTCAGGTCCCGCAGCAGGTCCTCGCGCCGATAGTGCTGGTGGCGCAGCGCCCGCGCGCTCGCCCGCGTCGCCGCGCGGACCAGCTCGTCCACCGTCATGTCCGGCCGGACATGGACGCGCAGCGGCAGGATCGTCGCCAGCATCGCCGGCGTGTCCAGCGCGATCTGCGTCGTGCGGCCGGTGACGGCGAGGCCGAGGACGACGTCCTCGGTGCCCGTCATCCGCGCCACGTACGCGGCCGTCGCCGCGATCGCCAGGCCCTGCGTCGCGGTGCGGAGCCGGCGCGCGCCGACCGCCAGCTCGGCGGTCCGATCCGGCGGGACGACGGAGATGAGACTCAGGTAGTCGGCGGTCGGCTCGGCCATCTCCTCCGACAGCGACACCGCGACGGGCCGGTCGGCGAACCGCTCGGTCCAGTAGGCGCGGTCCCGCTCGAACTTCTCCGACGCCCGGTACGCCTCCTCCTCGGCGAGGACCCGGCGGTAGTCGCCCGCCTCCGCCGAGACGTACTCCCCGCCGTTCGCCAGCGCCGTGTAGATCTCGGCGGCGCGGCGGCTGATGATCGATCCGCTGTAGGCGTCCTGGATCACGTGGTGCGCGCGGATGAACCAGCGGTGCAGGCCGGGGGCCAGCCGCAGGAGGGCCGTGGAGTACAGGCGCTCGGCGTCCAGCGGCAGCGGCTCCGCCATCGCCTGCCGCATCCACGCCCGCGCGGCGGCGTCCGGGTCGGGCTCCCCGGACAGGTCCACGAGCGGGATCGTGGCGGTCGCGTCCGGGTCGAGCACCTGGTGCGCAAGCCCGTCCCGCTCGGCCAGCCGGGCGTTCATCGCCAGCGCCTCATGGGCCGCGATGCGCGCCACCCGGTCGAACAGCTCGTGGTCGACCGCGCCCTCGATCTCGATGTACTGCGCGATGTGGATCGGCGTTCGCGGCGCCAGCTGCTGCGCGTACCAGACGCTCTGCTGAGCGGCCGAAAGGGGAACGTACTCGGTGGACATCAAGCGGTGCTTTCCCGGTCGCAGGGGGTTTGCTTCACGCCCGGATTCGGGTCCGGCGAGACGCCGACGGGCAGAAATTCAAAGAGAATGACCACAGAACTGATCGGGTTTCCCCGTCCCCTTTCACCCCGAGTTCCCTCCGGGGGACGCACATCGCCCGCACGATCCCGGAGTCAACGCCCTGTGTTCCGGCCAATACGGAGCGCCGCCGCTTTCCGCCCTCGCCCGTCTTCCGCCCGCGTCCCACGATCTACTCAGGAGTAGCGGGGTCACAGTCAACCAGCCGGTCACATGCCTCGCAATCCCCTCAAAAGCAGAACTTGCCCCACCCCATTGCTAACAGGAGTGACAAAATCATCGGCCGCCCGGTCCGTTCCGGACCGGCCGGACGCTCGCCGGGTGACAAAGGTTGACAACCGAATCCGGCCAGTCCGGTCACGCTCGGTGAACGGCGGGCCCGCTACCTGCCCGGGTACTCGTGCACCACGACCGCGGCGGCCCGCACCGCCGGGTGGCGCTGCAGCACCGCCTCGATCTCGCCCAGTTCCATCCGCACTCCGGCGATCTTGACCTGGCGGTCGACGCGCCCCAGGTACTGGAGGGTGGGACGGTCCTCGCCGCCCGCGCCGGGCGGCAGCAGCCGCACCGCGTCGCCCGTCCGGTAGAGGCGCCCGGTCGGGGACGCGCCGAAGGGGTCCCGGTAGAACGCCTCGCGGGTCCGCTCGTCGTCGCCGAGGTAGCCGCGGCCGACCACCACGCCGCCGACGAACAGCTCCCCGGTCTCGCCGACGTCGCACGCCGACCAGGTGCCCTCGGCCGTGGCGCCGTCCGCCTCCGACCGCAGCACGTACAGGCGCGCGTTGACGACCGGCGTCCCGATCGGCAGGCGGAGAAGGTCCAGGTCACCGGCCGTCACGGTGTGGTGGGTGACGTCGTCGGAGCACTCGGTGGGGCCGTAGGCGTTCAGCAGCCGGGCGTGCGGCATCGTCTCCAGCCAGCGGCGGGACAGCTCGGCCGGCAGCTCCTCGCCGGTGGCGATCATCCAGCGCAGGCCCGCCAGCGGGCGGGGCCCGCCGTCCCGGGCCGGTGAGGCGCCGGGCGCCAGGTCGTCCAGCAGGTGCCTGACCATGGTCGGGACGAGCTCGACGACCGTGATGCCCTGCCCGTCCACCGCGCGGGCGAACGCGACCGGGTCGTGGCCCACCTCGTCGCCGATCACGTCCACCCGGCCGCCCAGCAGCAGCGGGCAGAGCATCTGCCAGATCGAGATGTCGAACCCCAGCGGGGCGGTGAACGCGACCACGTCGTCGCCGGTCAGCTCCAGGTCGATGATCTTCGCCCAGAGGTGGTTGAGCATGCCCTGGTGCTCGACGACCGCGCCCTTGGGGCGGCCCGTCGACCCCGAGGTGAACAGCACGTAGCGGGGCTGGTCGAGCGCGCTCAGGCGCGGCTCCCCCGCCCACGGGGCGAGGCCGTCCGCCCGCGCGGCGCCGACGACGCGGCACCCCGCCTCCGCCGCCCCCTCCAGCAGGGCCGGCGCGACCTCCCGCGCGTCGTCGCGGGAGGACCGCCCACCACGCTCCCCGGCCGCTCCGCGGTCCTGAGCGTCAACGGTGATCAGCACGGACGCGCCCGCCTGGCCGAGGACGTCGCGGACGCGGGCGGCGGGCCAGGTCTCGTCGGCCGGGACGTACAGGGCGCCGACCAGCTCGATCGCGAGGAACGCGGCGATGACGCCCGCGCACCGGCCGCCGCCCACCCCGACGACCGTGCCGGGGCGGACGCCCTCGTCCTCCAGCAGCGCGGCGAGCCGGCGCGCCTCGGCGGCCAGTTCGGCGTAGGAGAGCGTCCGGTGCTCGTCGGCGACGGCGGGGCGGTCGCGCTCGGCGGCGATCCGCTCCACCCGCGCGATGACCGGGCCGGCGAGGTCGACGTCCCGCTCGCGGAGCATCCCGAGCCGCGCGGCCAGCTCGCGGGCGCGCTCCGCCTGCGCCGCGGGCACGTCCAGGGCGGGCAGCCCGGCCAGGGGGAGCAGCCGGTCCACGGCGGGTCCGCGAGCACTCATCTTTACTCTCCGTGTTGTAGAACTTCTCCGCTGTAACAGCAAAACAAGCGGCCGCCATAGCCTAAGTCCGGCCCGGCAGAAGCACCACGCATTCTGCCCTACCGGCGGGTAATCAGGGGGTTGCGGCAGCAAGATGCCCGAAGGTACCGTGATGCCTCGCCATGGCTCTGGCGTGAAGCCCGCGGCGAACTTCGGGGGAAGACGAGGGAATTGCTTCTTCATTTCAGGGTGGCAGCGTGCCGATAATAACCTCGCCGCAGGAATTCAATGTCGACGACCTTTACGTCGATCTTCGGCATGTCATCGAACGCCCGCTATACCTCAAATGCGAGGGCTTCAACTTTGCCGGTTCGGTGAAACTGAAGGCGGCCGCGGCGATGGTCGAGGCGGCCGAGCGGGACGGCGCGCTCACCCCTGACTCGATCATCGTGGAGTCGTCGTCGGGCAACCTCGGGATCGCGCTCAGCCTGATCGCCGCGAGCCGCGGCCTGCGGTTCGTGTGCGTCACCGACCCGCGCTGCAACCCGGCGTCGATGCGGGTCATGCGGGCCCTCGGCGCGGAGGTGCGCGTGGTGTCCGACCGGGACGCCAACGGCGGCTACCTCGGCGGGCGCATCGACTACGTCCGGAACCTGTGCGCGTCCGGCGGCGGGTACGTGTGGCTGAACCAGTACGCCAACCGCAACAACTGGCTGGCGCACTACCGCGGGACCGCCCCGGCGATCGACCGCGAGTTCCCCGACCTGGAGGTCCTGTTCGTCGGCGCGGGGACGACGGGGACGCTGATGGGCTGCGCCCGCTACTTCCGCGAGCACCGCCGGCCCGTCACGATCGTGGCGGTGGACGCGGTCGGCTCGGTGACCTTCGGCGGCCTCCCCGAGCGCCGGATGGTCCCGGGCCTCGGCACCAGCAGCAAGCCGGCGCTGGTGGACGAGTCGTTCATCGACGACGTGGTGCACGTCCCCGAGACCGACACGATCCGGACCGTGCACGCGCTGGCCTCGCGCGGGTTCCTGTTCGGCGGCTCCACCGGCACCGTGGTGTCGGGCGCCTCCCGCTGGCTGGAGGCCAAGTACCCCGGCGAGGACCCCGTGGCCGTCGCCATCGCCCCCGACCTCGGCGAACGCTACCTCGATTCCCTCTACGAGGAGAACTGGCTGCGCGAACACTTCGGCGACCCGGCCGCTATCCTCGGCGACTGATCATCTACAGGAATACGGAGTTCCGCACATGACGCAGGCCCCAACGTTCGCCGTGGTCTCCGGCGCCCAGGTCCACGAGGCGGTCGCCGGGCGCGAGGCGGAGGTCACCCGGATGGTCGAGGCGGCCTACCGGCTGCACGGCGAGGGCCTGACGGTCAACCCCGACTCCTACTTCCTGCGCTTCCCCGACCGCCCGTCCGACCGGATCATCGCCCTGCCCGCCTCGGTCAAGGGCGGCGTCGGCGTGCACGGCATCAAGTGGATCTCCAGCTTCCCGGGCAACGTGGCGAGCGGCGTCCCGCGCGCGTCGGCCGTGCTGATCCTCAACGACGCCGAGACGGGCTACCCGTTCGCGTGCCTGGAGAGCTCCATCATCTCCGCCGCCCGCACCGCCGCGTCCGCCGCGCTGGCCGCCGCGGCCCTCGCCGACCGCCGCGGCGGGCGCCCCCGCCGGATCGGCTTCGTGGGCGTCGGCCTCATCGCCCGCTACATCCACACCTACCTGGCGGGCAACGGCTTCACCTTCGACGAGCTCGGCGTCCACGACCTGTCACGCGAGCACGCCGAGGGCTTCCAGGGCTACCTGGAGCGCACCGAGAAGGGCGCGATCACGATCCACGACTCGGCCGAGTCGCTGATCCGCTCGTCCGACCTGGTCGTCTTCGCGACCGTCGCGGGCGAACCGCACGTCACCGACCCGGGCTGGTTCGCGCACAACCCCCTCGTCCTGCACGTGTCGCTGCGCGACCTCTCCCCCGAGATCATCCTGTCGTCGTACAACGTCGTGGACGACGTCGAGCACTGCCTGAAGGCCAACACGTCCCCGCACCTGGCCGAGCAGCGGGTCGGCCACCGCGACTTCGTCGCCGGGACCCTGTACGACGTCCTGTCGGGCACGACGGCCCCGCCCGCCGACAAGCCGGTCGTCTTCTCGCCGTTCGGCCTCGGCGTCCTGGACCTGGCCGTGGCGAAGTACGTCTACGACCGGGTCGCGTCGTCGGGCGCGCTGAACACCGTCCCCGGCTTCTTCCACGAGATGAAGCGCTACGGCTGACGCCCGGTCGCGTGCACCGCGGGCTTGAGGACTTCCTCGCACCACTGCCGGAAGGTGGTCGGAGTGTCGATCACGTGCCGGGGTGTGCGGACGATCGCGTCGTCCAGGCCGCTCTCCTTGGCCGCCAGCATGTCGAGCATGCTCTGGACCATGGCGCCGGACATGCCTCGGGCGGTGAGCCGCTCCGTGAGGGCCTGGGCGGGGATCTGCTCGTACTGGACCGAGGTCCCGAGAACGTCGGAGATGACGGCGGCGATGTCGTTGTAGGACAGGTTCTCGGGGCCCAGCAGGGGGATCTCTTCCTGGCCGGTCCACGTGGTGTCGAGCAGCAGGCGGGCGGCGACGGCCGCGATGTCCCGCGTGGCGACGACGCGCAGCTCGCGGTCCGGAGGGATCACGTCGAAGAACAGGCCCTGCTCCTTGATCGTCCGGAGCTGCCGGAGCACGTTGTCCATGAAACCGGCCGCGGTCAGCGCGCGAAAGGCGACCCCGGTGCCGGCGATCAGGTCGTCCATGGCCAGCGACGCGGTCACGTGCCCGGCCCTGCCCGCCTGGGGGGTGCCGCGGCCGAGGGCACTGACGTCCACGACGCGCTCGACCCCGAGGCCGCGCATCGCCTCCGCCGCCGGCCTGGTGAAGCCCACGAACGACTCGTCCACGTCGGCGGCGCGGGGATCGGAGGGCAGCAGCCAGAACACGGCGTCGGCTCCGTCGAAGGCCTGGGCGACGACCCGGGCGTCGCCGTGCGACCCTTGGACGACCTCGACACGTTCCCGCACGTCGGCGGGCAGCCTCGCCGGATCGCGCGCGATGACGCGGACCGGCTCGCCGGCCGCGAGCACGTGGTCGACGACCTGATGCCCGATGTTCCCGGTGGGGGCGGTAATGACGATCATGGCTTCCCTCCAACGGCTGCCACGGCATTAAGTAAACTCAACCGTACCGTTTATTTTCGAGGACGCAACCGATGAGTGCAGCAGGCGCATCCCCCACGCGGGGCCGGCAGCGACGCGGTGAGGAGCTGCGGCGCCACATCCTGCTGGTGGCCAAGGACGTGTTCCTGGAGACCGGCTACGAACGGGCGTCGATGGACACCGTCGCCACGCGCGCCGGGACGTCCAAGCGGTCGCTGTACGCGCATTTCGAGAGCAAGGACAAGCTGTTCCTCGCCGTCATGGACTGGGTCCGCGAGCTGTATCTGGGCAGGCTGAAGACCCCGGACGCGTACGCCGAAGACCCGGCTGAGGCGGTCACGCTGTTCTGCGGGCGCTTCCTGCAGCTGATGGCGTGGGAACCCCAGGTGCGGACCTGCCGGCTCTGCATCGCCGAAGCCGAGCGCCTGCCCGGCAGTTCGAGCGCGTACTTCGACGCCATCTTCGCCAGCACCCAGGAGCGCCTCACCGGCTACCTGGCCGAGCACCACGTCCTGGACGCCGCGGCCCTCGCCGAGGACCTGCTCGCCCGGACGGTGCTCCCCCGCCTGTTCCGCACGCTCCTCAACGTCGAAGGCCCGAGCAGGGACGAGCCCGGCGAGGAGGCCCTGCCCGCAGCCGTGGACCTTCCCGCGATCCGCCGCCTGGTGTCGGCGGCCCTGCAGGGAGGTTAGGCGCCGGCCGTGCGGCTGGAGTCGAGCGCCGCGGTCGGCGCCCTCGTCCCCGTCGACGGCGGCTGGACCGCCCAGTGATCCGCGAGCCCGGCTAGGGCTTGCGGCCGACGGCGGCGTACATGTTGGTGGCGGTGTCGGGGAGGACCGGGGCACCGGGTGCGGGGCGCCAGCGCGGCATCGGGACGACGCCCGGGTCGAGGAGCTCCAGCCCGGCGAAGAGGCGCTCCACTTCGGCGTGGTCCCGCAGGTACATGGGGATGCCGCTGCTGGTGTAGTCATCGGCGAGCCGCCGCGACTCGGGGGCGAGGTCGCCGGTGGGGATGGTGACGGCGAGGCAGCTGCCGGGGGCGAGGGGGGCGACGAGCGCCTCCACCAGGCCCGCGGCGTCCTCCACGAACTGGAGCATGGCGATCACGGTCAGCGCGACCGGCCGGGAGAGGTCGAGGACGTCGCGCAGCGCCGGATCGTTGTGGAGCGTTTCAGGGGACCGCATGTCGGCCTCGATGTACGCCGTGCGGCCCTCGGGCGTGCTGGTCAGCAGCGCACGCGCGTGGGCCAGGACGATCGGGTCATTGTCGACATAGACGATCCGCGCGTCCGGCGCCACCTCCTGGACCACCTCGTGCAGGTTCGGCGAGGAGGGGATGCCGGTCCCGACGTCGATGAACTGCCGCACGCCCAGCTCGGCGAGGTGGCGACCCATCCGCTGCATGCAGGCCCGGTTGGCGATCATCGAGGTGCGCAGCCCCGGCCAGTTCGCCAGCACCGTGGCCGCGGTCTCCCGGTCGGCGGCGTAGTTGTCCTTGCCGCCGATGATGTAGTCGTAGACCCTCGCCGAGTGCGGCCTGTCGGTCTGCAGGTCCGCTTCGGCGGGCCGGCCCTGTGGAACGTCCGGCATATCCGGTACCCGCCTTCGCTCGTGCCTCCAGATCCGTGATCACTCTAATTCCGGATCGCACGAACGGCCCCGGTTTCCGCCCCACCCGACCGGACCGCCATCGCCTCCGGTGCGGACGGCTCGCCGGTTCCGGCGTAGGGCGCCGGGCCTCGTGCGGGACTGAGAACGACCGTGAGTGGGCACGGTCTGTCTATGGATGAGCGAGATGTTCCGCGTGGGGACGTGCAGGAGCTGTCGGACTTCGAGTTGGTCGTGTACGAGACGGTGGCGGAGATCGACAAGGAGCGCGGCGCGGCGGACTTCGAGACGATCGGGGCTCTCGTGGACGCGCCCGAGGAGGATCTGTGGGCCGCGCTCGGCCACCTCGTGTCGATCAACCATCTGCACTCGACGAGCAAGGGGTACGTCCTCGGCCCGCACGACTGGGCGCCCTGACGGTCCCGGTGGATGGGAAAGGCCCGGAGGCGGCGGCGGGCGCGCGGCACGATGATCCGGTAGGCCTGGGACACGTGTGGGAGGACGCCCGATGAAGCTCGTCGTCACCGAGGAACAGCGGGAGCTGCGGGACGCGCTGCGGCGCTTCTTCGCCGACCGGTCCCCCGGCGCTGAGGTGCGGCGGCTCATGGAGACGGCCGAGGGCTACGACCCCAAGGTGTGGCGCCAGATGGCCGAGCAGCTCGGGCTGCAGGGCCTCGCGATCGCCGAGGACCACGGCGGCGCCGGGTTCGGGGTGCGGGAGCTGGCCGTGGTGTTCGAGGAGATGGGGCGGGCCGTCGTGTGCGCCCCCTTCCTCGCGACGATCACGGCCGCGGCGGCGCTGGAGGCCGGGGAGGGCGGGCACGACCTGCTGCCCGGCCTCGCGGACGGGTCAGTGATCGCGACGCTCGCGGTGGCCGAGGACGACGGGTCCTGGGACCCCGGTTCGGTGCGGGCAGCGTTCGAGGGCGGCGTGCTGCGGGGGACGAAGAACTTCGTCCTGGACGGGCACGTCGCCGACCTGGTCCTCGTGGCCGCCCAAGGCGAGGACGGGGTCGGGGTCTACGCCGTCGAGGACGCGGCGGGCCTCGTCCGGCAGGCCCTCCCGACGCTCGACCAGACGCGGAGGCTGGCGCGGATCGAGCTGGACGGGGTTCCGGCGCGCAGGGTCGGCGGCCCGGAGGCGCTGGCGCGGGCCCTGGACGTCGCGGCCGTGGCGCTGGCGGCCGAGCAGCTCGGCGGGGCGCAGCGGACCCTGGACATGACGGTCGAGTACGCGAAGGTGCGGCACCAGTTCGGGCGGCCGATCGGGTCGTTCCAGGCGGTCAAGCACCGGTGCGCCGACATGTTCGTGCTGGTGGAGTCGGCGCGGTCGGCCGTGCTGAACGCGGCGGCCGCCGCGGACGAGAGCCCGGACGAGCTGCCCGCCGCCGCCGCGTTGGCCCAGGCGTACTGCTCGGAGTCCTTCTTCCACACGGCGGGCGAGGCGATCCAGCTGCACGGCGGCATCGGGTTCACCTGGGAGCACGACGCGCACCTGTACTTCAAGCGGGCGCAGTCGTCCCGGGAGCTGTTCGGTTCGCCGGACCGGCACCGCGAGCGCCTGGCCGCCCTCGCCGGGCTCACGGGTGCAGCCGCAACCCCTTGAGGACCTTGTCCACGCCGTTCTTCGGGCCGTGGACGGCGAACCCGACCAGGGGCATCTCCTCGGCGGCGACGGCCCGGACGGTCGCGCGGTTCGCCTCGTCGTGGCCCGTCTTGAACATGTCCTCGATGTAGACGGCGGTGTCCATCTCCCGGGCGAGGGCGCGCGCGTGGGCCGTTGAGATCGCCTCGGTCCCCGCCTCGTAGACCAGGACGGGCTGCCGGAACATCGCCAGGTAGGTGTTGCCGGACGCGTCCTCGTAGGGCTCGCCGAGGATGCCGGGAACGCCGCCCGCGACGGCGCCGGCGAGGAACGCGGTGACGTTGAGGCGCTGCCAGGCGGCCAGGTCGTCGCGGACCACGATCCCGATCTTGGTGTCGAAACGCATGCGGTCCAGCCTGCCCCGGCCCGGCCCCGACGTCTTGAACGCTCGTGCGCCAGACTGGGAGGCGTGGACTGGAGCAGGTACTGGCGGTCGCCCGACCGTCCCCTGGAGGCGATGCACGCCCACTTCGAGCGGCACGCCTACCACCGGCACAGCCACGAGACGTACTCGTTCGGCGTCACCGAGGACGGCTTCCAGGCGTTCCGGTGCCGGGGCGGGGCCCACACGAGCGCGGCCGGGATGGTCATCGCGTTCAACCCCGACGACCCGCACGACGGCCACGCCGCCGACGAGCTCGGCTTCACCTACCGCATCGTCCACATCGGCGCCGGGCTGATCTCGGACGTGCTCGCCGACATCGCGGCGCGCCCGGTCGGGCTGCCGCTGTTCGACTCGCCCGTCGTGCCGGACCCCGCCCTGGCCGGGGCCCTGCGCGGGCTGCACGCGGCGCTGCTCGGCGGCGCCCCGGCCCTGCGCCGCGACGAGCTGCTGACCGCGGCCGTCGGGACGCTGGTCGACCGGGCCGCCACGCGGCGGCTGCGCGCGACGCCCGCCGGCGGCTTCGTCGAGCGGGCCCGGCGGCGCCTTGAGGAGTCCTACACCGACGACATCGGCGCCGACGCGCTGGCGGAGGCGGCGGGGTGCAGCCGGTTCGCGCTGTACCGGGGGTTCCGGCGGGAGTACGGGATGGCGCCGAGCGACTACCAGCGCCAGCTCCGCCTCCGCGCGGCGCGCCGCCTGCTCGCCTGTGGCGACGCGATCGGGGACGTGGCGGCCCGCACCGGTTTCGCCGACCAGAGCCATCTGACGCGCTGGTTCGTGCGCTGCTACGGCGTGACCCCTGGTGGTTACCGCGACGCTTGCACGGGTTAGGGAAGAATGCCGCCCATGAGACGGGCGAGCGGGGCGATGTTCGGGCTGGCGTACGGGGACGCGCTGGGCGCGCCCACCGAGTTCCTCACCATGGAGCAGATCCACCGGCGGTTCGGTGAGCACGGCCCCACGCAGCTCGACGGCGACCCTGCGCTCGTCACCGACGACACCCAGATGGCGATCGCGGTCGGGCTCGGACTGCTGGACGCCCTGGCGAATCCTCCGTTCACCCCCGATCTGATCACGCCCATGTGGCGGCGGCGCTTCGTCGACTGGCTCAACAGCCCCGACAACGACCGCGCGCCGGGGAACACCTGCCTGCGCGCGTGCCGGAACCTGGCCGCCGGGGAATCCTGGGTGGAGGCCACCGTGGCGGGCTCCAAGGGCTGCGGCGCGAACATGCGCGTCGCGCCGGTCGGCCTGGCCCCGGGCTTGTCGGACGAGACGCGCGCCGGGGCGTCGCAGCTCCAGGCCGCTCTCACGCACGGGCATCCGACCGGGCTCGCGGCGAGCGAGCTGACGGCGTTCGCCGTCCGGTGGCTGGCCGACGGCATGGCCCCGTCCGACCTGCCCGCCGCGCTCCGGGCCCGCTGCCGCGACCAGCGCGCCGTCTACCACGAGCGCTGGCTCGGCACCCTGTGGCAGCAGCCCGGCATGGACACCCCCGAGACGTTCATCGCCCGGGGCTGGGACGAGTGCCTGGCCGTCCTCGACCGACTGGACGAGGCCGTCGAGCGCGGAGACCGGACGTCCGACCCCTGCGCGGCCACGGGCGCGGGCTGGGTCGCCGAGGAGGCCCTCGCCACCGGCCTGCTGTGCTTCCTGCTCTTCCCGGAGGAGCCGGTCGGGGCGATCCGGCGCGGCGCCGCCAGCTCGGGCGACTCCGACTCGATCGCGTGCCTGGCCGGCGCGTTCGCCGGCGCTCACCTCGGCATGGACGCCTGGCCGGGCGAGTGGTCCGCCCGCATCGAGTACGCCGCCGACCTCGCGAGGCTCGGCGGGGCCTGGGACTGACCCGGCGAGAGCACCGCTCTTGACTTCCCTCCGCCCAAAAGCTAATCTTCTTAGCTATAGGGCTACAGAGTTTTAAGGAGCGCGCGATGAGCGAGACCCGGTTCCTCGACCTTCCCGGCGGACGGCTGGCCTACGACGACAGCGGCGACGGCCCGCTCATCGTGTGCCTGCCCTCGATGCTCGACCTGCGGTCGCAGTACCGGTTCCTCCGGCCGCTGCTCCTGGACGCCGGGTACCGCGTCGTGACCGTCGACCAGCGCGGGATGGGCGAGACCAGCGCGCGGTGGCCCGAGTACGGGAGCACGCCGCTGGCCCACGACCTGCTGGCCCTTCTCAAGCACCTGGACGCGGGGCCGGCGCTGGTCTACGGGTGCTCCAACGGCGCCGCCGCGGCGGTGTGGGTCGCGGCCGAGGCGCCCGAGCTGGTCAAGGGACTCGTGCTGGCGGCGCCGTTCGTCCGGGACGGCGAGGCCGGGTTCGCGCAGAAGCTGACCGTCGCCCTCATGCGGGTCCCCGGCCTGGCCCTGCCGCTCTACCTGTCCTACTACCCCAAGTGGGAGCCGAAGCCCCCGGCCGACTTCGCCGAGCACAAGGCGAAGCTGAAGGCGAACTTCAAGGAGCCGGGCCGCGACAAGGTCATCGCCGAGTACCTGAGCATGTCCCACGCCGAGTCCGAGGCGCGGCTCGACCGGGTGCAGGCGCCCACGCTCGTCATCATGGGCACGGGCGACATCGACTGGCCCGACCCGGCCGCCGAGGCCGCATGGGTCGGCCAGAGGCTGGACGGCCAGGTCGTCCTGCTGGACGGCGCCGGCCACCACCCCCACGTGGAGTTCCCCGAGAAGGTCGCCGAGGCCGTCACGACCTTCCAGCGCTCCCTCTAGGACGCGGACCAGCCGGTCCAGGCCTCGATCGTCATGGCGATGACCGGGCCCTCGGGCGGGTGTTCGCGGTACTGGGGGTAGCGGTCCGCCAGGAGGCGGACGGGGTCGGCCATGCGTGCGGGGTCGTCGACGACGGTCGCGTGGCCGTCCACGCGGACCCACCAGAGCCGGTCCCAGTCGTCCTCGTAGTGGTCGGCCAGGAGCGCGACGCGGGGATTCGCCCGGATGTTGGCGAGGCGCCGCAGATCCCGGCTGCTCTTGGGCTTGTGGTCGACGGCCGTGTAGACGGCGCCCCGGTGGACGGCGAACGTCACGGGGACGAGATGCGGGCGGGCGTCCTCCCCCACGGTCGCGAGGCGCGCGACCGGGACGGTGGTCAGCAGGCGGCGCGCCTCGTCCGGCGCAAGCTTGGGCACCCCCTCAGCCTGCCACGC
Organism: Actinomadura citrea; assembly: GCF_013409045.1. Taxonomy (NCBI): domain Bacteria; kingdom Bacillati; phylum Actinomycetota; class Actinomycetes; order Streptosporangiales; family Thermomonosporaceae; genus Actinomadura; species Actinomadura citrea. The sequence goes on from NZ_JACCBT010000001.1 coordinate 6,052,010, forward strand.
CGCTCCCCCGCGCGGGGTAGGGCGATCGCTCCGCGGCGGGAGGCCCGGCGGCTGCCGCGCGGAGAGGCTCGTCCCATGGAATCGGTCGGGAGGCTGTGGCCGCGCTGGGCGGGATACGCGGCCGGGGCGTGGACGTTGGGCGCGGTCGGGGTGGTCCTCTACTGGGCGGGCGGCGGGGACGCCGGGTCACCGCTGGCCGGAGCGCGGGCGGCGGCGTGGGTGATCGCCGCCTGCCTCGGCGTCGGCGGGATCATGGCGGTGTCGAGTGTGCGCGGCGTGGGGCGGCAGATGCCGCGGTGGTGGCCGCTCACCGGGCTCTGGACCGCGTGCGCGCTGGCGGGGGCCGGAACCTTCGGATTCGTGATGAACGCGCTGCAGCTCGTCTTCGACGGAACGGTCGACGACTGGCCGAGGTTCGGCGTCGAGGCCCTGTGCGCGGTGGGCGCGGCCCTGCTCGCGGGGACGGCCCTTGCCTACCAGCGCGGCACGGCGGGGACGTGCGCGCGGTGCGGCCGGGCGCACGCCGAGGCGGGGACGGTCAAGGCCCCGGCGCCGGTGTCCCCCGCACCGCGTGCGGTTCGGTGGGCCGCCTATGGCGGGGCGCTCGGGTTCGCGCCCTACGTCGCCATGAAGACGACGTGGGCGTTCGGGGGTTCCTTCGCGGGGATCGAGGGCGAGCAGGTCGTCGCCGAGTTCGAGCGCAACGGCGCGTCCGGGCTCGTCCTCACGCTGGAGAGGTACGGGCTGGACTTCACCACCCTCTCGGCGCTCGCCGGCGTCTTCCTGCTGATGGGGCTCACACACACATGGGGGCAGGTCTTCCCCCGGTGGGCGCCGCCGCTGGCCGGGCGCAGGGTGCCGCGCTGGCTGCCGCTCACGCCGGCCTGGCTCGGCGCCCTGACGCTCGGCCCCTACGGGGTCGTCGGGTCCGTCGCGTACCTGCTACCGCCCGTCCTCGGGCTGGGCGGCCTCCCTCACGACGGGCTCATCAGCGGATGGCCCGGCTGGACGGTGGCGGCGTGCGGGATCGGCGCGTTCGCCGCCTACGGCGTGGCGCTGGGCGCCGCGGCGTGGTCGTACCAGCGGCGGACCCGGCCGGTGTGCGTCAGTCCTGGAAGTCCGGCGGCCGGTGCTCCCTCCGCGCCCTGATCGCCTCTTCGAAGTTGTGGGTGGTGAGGCGGACGTACAGCTGGGCGAGGCCCTCCTGCCCCATGTGGGCGTCCAGGCTCGCGGCGTCCAGGCTCGACCACAGCATCCGCTTCGTCAGCTCGGTGCCGGGGCGGCTGAACCCGGCGATCCGCTCGGCCAGCTCGTAGCAGGCGTCGAGGAGCTTGTCGCCGGGGACGACGCGGGACAGCAGGCCGATCCGCTCGGCCTCGGCGGCCTCCACGTCGCGTCCGGACAGCATCAGCTCGAACGCGCGGGACGCGCCGATCGCGCGCGGCAGCAGGTAGCTGAGGCCGAGCTCGCTCGCGGTCAGCCCGTTGTTGATCCCGGCCGCGCGGAACAGGGCCGTCTCCGCGCCCAGCCGGATGTCGGCGGCGAGCGACAGGCACAGGCCGCCGCCGATCGCCGGGCCGTTGACCGCCGCGATGACCGGCTGGTGGACGCGCCGCATCGCCCGCACCACGTCGTCCAGCAGCTCCATCGAGCGCAGCGCGATCGTCGGGAGCGTCAGCCCGTCGATGCCCGGGATGTTCCCCGGGTTCTCCAGGTCGGCCCCGGAGCAGAATCCCCGCCCGGCGCCGGTGATGACGACGACGCGGGTGCCGTTGTCGCGGCTGACCTCCTCCAGGGCCTCCCGGAAGGGGACCATCACGTCGAACGCCATCGCGTTCATGCGCTCGGGCCGGTTGAGGGTGATGAGGGCGACGTTCGGGCGCGGCCTGTCGACCAGGACGAAGGGCAAGGCGGGCCTCCCAGAGTGACCTAACAAGCGTTAGGTTACACGCGGGGGAAGTCGGGCGGCGCGAGCCCCCGCTCGACCACCTTCGCCAGCTCCTCCTCCGTCAGGACGCGCGGCTCCCCGATCGTCCTGGCGCGGACGTACACGCCGCAGAGCCACTCCAGCAGACGCGCGTTCTCGTACGCCTCCTCCAGGTCGCGGCCGATCGTGACGCCCCCGTGGTTGGCCATCAGCGCGGCGCGCTTGCCGCCCGCCATGGCCGCCCGGACGTTCTCCGCCAGTTCGGGCGTCCCGTAGGTGGCGTACTCGGCGACCTTCACCACGCCGCCGAGCAGCAGCGTGTTGTAGTGGATCGGCGGCAGCTCGGACATGGTCGTCGCCACCACGGCGCCGTAGGTGGAGTGCGTGTGCACGATGGCGGCGGCCGGGGTCGTCTCGTAGAGGGCGAGGTGCATGGGCGTCTCGGACGACGGCGCCTTGTCCCCGTCGACCCAGTGTCCCGCGATGTTCACGACCGGGCAGTCGGCCGGCTCCATCCGGTCGAGCATCATCCCGCCCGGCGTGACCGCGACCAGGTCGCCCGACCGGACGCTGATGTTGCCGGACGCGCCCGTCACGAGCCCGGTCCCCGCCAGCCGCCGCCCGATCCCGCACAACGCGTCCCGCTCGTCCCTCAGCAACATGCGAATACCTCTCACATTTTGTGGCCTGCACGGCGTACGCTACGGCCCTGGCGATCACGAAGGGGCCCGTCATGACCGTCGTCACTCTCGGCGCGCACATCCTGGACGTGCTCGCCCGCCCGGTCGAGGGCATCCCGGACGGCCAGGACACCGTCGTCGTCGAGCAGATCCGGGTGACCGCGGCGGGCGCCGCCGCCGGGACCGCCGTCGCCCTGGCCCGCCTCGGCAACGAGGTCGTCTCGGTCGGCGCGATCGGCGACGACGACCTCGGCGACCTGCTGGTCACGATCATGACGCGCGAGGGCGTGGACGTGCGCGGGCTCGTCCGGCGGTCGGCCGACCAGACCAGCGCGTCGATCCTGCCGATCCGGCCGGACGGCGGGCGGCCGAGCTTCCACGTCCCCGGCGCGAACCTGACCCTCACCGCGGACGCGGTCGGGCCGGGCCTGCTGGCCGCGGCGAGCGCCGTGCACCTCGGCGGCCCCGACGTCACCTTCGGCCTCAACGACCCGGCCTTCTTCGCCGTGCTCGCCGCCGCCCGCGAGGCCGGCACCGTCGTGACGATGGACCTGCTGTCCAACATGCCCGACCTGCTGGACGGCGCCGCCGCGTTCCTCCCCCACGTCGACCACTTCCTGCCGAACGGCGAGCAGGCCGCCCTCATGACCGGCGAGGACGACCCGGAGAAGGCCGCCGCCGCGCTGCTCGCGCGGGGGCCGGGCACGGTCGTCGTCACGCTCGGCGGGGACGGCAGCCTCGTCGCCACCGCCGAGGGCGCGCACCGGCTGCCGGCGCTGCCCGTCGAGGTGGTCGACACGACCGGCTGCGGCGACGCGTACTGCGCGGGGTTCATCACCGGCCTCACGCACGGCAAGGACGTGCTGGAGGCCGCGCGCTGGGGCACCGCGGCGGCGGCCACCGTCGCCCAAGGGCTCGGCTCCGACGCCGGCCTCACCGACCTGGACGCGGTCCTCGCCCTGCTGGACTGACCCGGAGCCGAAGCGGCACGGGCGCTCAGAGCGGGGCCGCGCCGCGGACACGGTGCAGGACGGCGTTCGCGGCGCCGGCGAGCTGCTCCAGCCGGAACACCTCCGTCCGGTGGAACGGCGGCGCGCCCGTCCGGGCGACCACCAGCGCGACCCCGCCCGCGGCGAGCGGGCAGACCGCGAACCGCGTGCCGTCCTGCGCCGTGAACGCGCGCGGCCGCAGCGGCCGCAGCTCCGGCAGGACGGCGCCCGGCTCGCCGCCGGCGCTGGCGTGCACCAGGACCGCCTCGTCCTCCCCCTTCAGCTCGGCGAGGCCCGCCCAGTCGGCGCTCAGGATGGCCGGGACCGCGTCGGCGAGGATCTCCAGGCCGCGCTCCGGGACGGCGGCGACCTGGCCGATCACGGCCGCGTCGGGGAAGGCGCCCTGCGGCTCGGCGGTCGGCCAGATCCCGACGACCTCCACCCCCGGCACCGTTCCGAGCCCCCCGGCCAGCCGCTCGGAGTCGGCCCCCGCGGGCCACGCGACGGTGAAGTCGTCCATCGCCCGGCCGTTGTCGCGCTCCAGCACCGCCATCTGGACGACGTCCGCGCCCGCCGCGCCCAGGGTGCGCGCGACCTGTCCCAGCGAACCGGGACGGTCCGGCAGCCGCACCCTTATCCGCAGCAACATCGCCACCTCCAGTCTCCGTGCGAGGTCCCCAGCTTCGGCGACACCCGTTTCCCCCGTGTTACCCAGACGTGTCGTCCCAAGAAAAGCGGCACGCAAACTCGGTGCTGGAACGGCGGGCACGGGTCAAACTAGAGTCCGGTGGAGGTCATCGGTTGGCCTGACGTCTCCTGCCGCCCAGCATTAAGGTGACTCTACGTGTCGAGGGACGGGGAACCCCCAGTCAGCGAAGCCTCCGGTGCCGGGCCCGAGCCGGGGCGCGCCGGGAACGCCGGGAACGCCGGGGCGGGAGACGCCGGCGCGGTGCTGCACGCCGAGGTGCGGGACGCCCTCGCCGGGCTCACCGCCCGCCTCGACCGCGAGCGGGAGCGCGCGGAGCACCGCGAGGCGGTCATCGACCGGCTGCACGAGGAGAACCAGCGGCTGCGGCGCGGGGAGCTGCAGGCGATGCTGGAGCCCGTCCGCGCGGCGCTTTACCGGCTGCACGACCAGGCGCGCCGCGAGTCCGACCGGCTCCGCGCACCCGATCTCACCGAGGCGCCCGACCCGCGGCGGACGGCGGTGCTGCTGGCCGCGGTGGCCGACGACGTCGCCGACGCGCTCGCGCGGCTCGGCGTCGAGCGGTTCACCGTCGAGCCGGGCGCCCCCTACGACGCGTCCCGGCACCGTCCGGTCGCGGTCACGCCGGTCGACGACCCCGTGGCGGACGGCACCGTCACGACCGTGCAGTCCGACGGGTTCGAGCAGAGCGGGAAGGTGCTGCGCAAGGCGGCGGTCAGCGTCGGCAGGCTCGCCGAGCCGGCGCCCGCCGGCGAGGCGGCGCACAACGGACAGACGACGAACAGCGGGTGAGGGACATGGCCGTCTACGGGATCGACCTGGGAACGACGTACTCCTGCATTGCCTCCATCGACGATGTGGGCCGGCCCGCCGTCCAGCGGAACCTGGAGGGCACCGACACCACCCCGTCGGTCGTGTTCTTCGAGAGCGGCGAGAACGTCGTCGTCGGCCAGACCGCGAAGGACACCGCGGTCCTGGAGCCCGACAAGGTCGTCAGCCTGATCAAGCGGGACATGGGCCGGGACGTCACGCGCCCCGTCCACGGGATCGACTTCACTCCCGAGGAGGTGTCGGCGTTCATCCTGCTGAAGCTGGCCACTGACGCGCGCACCACGACGGGCGAGGAGGCCCGCGACGTGGTCATCACCGTCCCGGCCTACTTCGGCGTGGCCGAGCGCGACGCGACCCGCAAGGCGGGCCGCATCGCGGGGCTGAACGTCATCGACATCGTGTCCGAGCCGATCGCCGCCGCGATCACCTACGGCGTCCTCAACCCCGAGAGCGACCGCACGATCCTGGTGTACGACCTCGGCGGCGGGACGTTCGACACCACGGTCATCGCGCTGCGCGAGGGCCACATCGAGGTGGTGTGCACCGACGGCGACCACGAGCTCGGCGGCGCCGACTGGGACGCCCGGCTCGTGGAGCACCTGGCCGAGCGGTTCCGCGCCGAGCACCCGGGCGCCGGCGACCCGCTGGACGACCGGCAGACCGAGCAGCAGCTGCGCCGCGACGCCGAGGACGCCAAGAAGGCCCTCACCACCCGCACGTCCCACACCGTCCGGGTGATGCACGGCGGGCGGGTCGCCTCGGTCGAGGTGACGCGGGAGAAGCTGGAGGAGCTGACCAAGGACCTCCTCGACCGCACCGTGGAGATCACCGGCCGGACGCTGGCGACCGCCGCCGAGAAGGGCGTGGAGGACTACGACGACCTCGTCCTCGTCGGCGGCTCCACGAAGATGCCGGTCGTCGCGGCGCGGCTGCAGACCGAGCTCGGCCTCGCCCCCCGCCTCCAGGACCCCGACCTCGCGGTCGCCAAGGGCGCCGCCCTGTACGCGTTCGAGGAGACCTACCGGCGGCTCGTCCGGGAGGGCGCCGCCGAGCGCGCCGAGGAGATGGCGAACCGGGCGGGCCTGTCGGCCGAGCAGCAGCGGCAGATCGCCGGGCGGCAGATCAGGACGGTCGCCTCGCACGCGTTCGGGATCGTGGTCGTCGACCGGGACACCGGCGCCGAGAGCGTCGCGCACCTCGTGCACGCCAACGACGAGCTGCCCGCCGCCAAGACCGAGGACTTCTTCACCGTCTACGACGACCAGGCCTCGGCCGACATCCGGGTGATGGAGCAGGCCGGCGTGGTGGAGTCCGCCGACCTGATCGACAACACCGAGATCGCGACCGGGGAGATCCGCGTCCCGCCGGGCAAGAAGGCGGGCTGGCCGATCGGGGTGACGTTCGCGCTCGACTCCTCCGGCCTGCTGAACGTCACGGCCATGGAGAAGGAGACCGGCGAGCGGCTGGAGCTGAAGGTGGACGTCGGCGGCATGTCGGAGGAGGAGGTCGAGCGCTCCCGCAAGGCCCTCTCCCGGGTCCAGGTCAGCTGAACGGGCCGCGGATCCCCTGGAGGCGCCCGTGGCGTTCGACGAGGACTACCTGCGGGAGGTGCTGGAACCCGCGCGGGCCGCGGGCGACCGGCCCCCCGAGGACCTGCGCGTCCGGTACGCGCTGGAGGGCCCACCGTCCTCCAACTCCCACCCACCGCCATTCGACGGACTCACTGGGGCGGCCGTCGCGGCGCGGGTCAGGCAGGTCCGGCAGTGCTGGCGGCGGGCGCGCGGGCAGCTGAAGTACCGCAAGCTCATCGACCGGCTGGAGGCCGAGCACCGCGAGCTGGCGCCGCTGTTCTCCGCCGCCGAGCGCGGCGACCCGCGCCCGCTGGAGGCGCGGCTGCGCGGCGGCCGCGAGCGCGCCGAGCGCCGCCTCGGCGAGGCCCGCGCCCGCCTCGCCGACGCGGCCGGGACGCTGCGGATGGCCACGCCCGCGGAGGTCGAGGCCATCGCCCGCACCACCGGGGTGCGGGGCGCCGAGCTGACGGATCTCGCCGCCGCCGACGGCGTCGAGATCCGCGAGCCCGACCCGCTGCCGTCCGCCGCGCCCTATCCCGCGTACCGGAAGGTGCGCGAGTCGCTGGAGATCCTCGGCAACCGGCACCTCACCGACTTCCTGTTCGGCGCCCGCCTCACCGGCCCGATCCGCGTCCTGGACGGCTTCGCCGTTGCGGGCGGCGAGCCGCGCCCGGACGCGGACGCGGTCGCGGCCGCCGGAGCCGAGTGGGCCCGCCGCAGCCGCGACACCACCACCACCCACGCCGACACCGTGCTGGCGGCGCTGCGCTCGGGCGCCGACCTGCCCGGGCTGCTGCTGTTCGACATCGCCGACCGGCTCCGCGAGCGCCTGCGGCAGCGGGCGTCCGAGCGCGCCCTGCTCCGGTACGCCGCCGAGGAGCTGGGCGTCGAGCAGGGCGACGCCCGCCGCCTGGTGTTCGCCGTCGTGCGCGAGACCGACCCGGGCGGCGGCCTCGCGGGACGGCTCCGGGCGCTGCTGGACGCCGGCGACGTGCACGCGGCGACCGGGCTGGCCGACGCCGCGCGGGTCCCGCACCCCTCCCCCGGCGCCGAGCCGCCCGAGGAGGAGGTGCTCGCCGCCGAGGCCCGGCACCGCCTCGGCACCGCGCTGCGCCTGCGCGAGGCCGCGTCCGGCGAGCCCGACCCGGACCGCGCCCACCGCCTGCTCGCCGACGCGCTGCGCCTCGTCCGGGACCTCCCGGACGCCGCGGCCCGCCAGCGGCGCCTGCCGCCGCGCCCGGTGCCGGCGGTGCACCTCGACGTCGACGGCGCGTCGGTGCGGCTGTCCTGGGAGGATTCGCCGTCCACCGGGGGCGAGGTGGCCCACCACGTCGTGCGGCGGGAGGGCAGGGCGCCGCGCGACGCGCGGGACGGCACGGCCGTCGGCGGGGCGCTGGACACCCGTCCCCCGGTCAACGTGCCGCTGTACTACGGGGTGGTCGCGGTGCGCGGCGAGGCCGCCGCGGCGCCGGCGGTGGCCGGGCCCGTGGTCGTGCGGCCCGAGCCGGCCGACGTCGAGCTGACCGCCGGCGACGGGCAGGTCACGGGACGCTGGCGGTGCCCCGCGGAGGCGGTGCGGATCGTCGTGGCGCGGGAGGGCCGGACCGTCGCGGCGGGCCGGGACGGGTTCCGGGAGCGCGTCCCGAACGGGCGGACGCACCACTACCGGATCGCCGCCGTCTACCTCGACGCGTCCGGGCACGAGGTCGTGACGGACGGGGTGCGGGCGTCGGCGACGCCGAGCGCGCCGCCCGAGCCGGTGTTCGAGCTGACCGCCGAGACCGACGCGTCCGACCCCGGGCTGGTGCGGGCCCGGTTCGCGGCGCCCGCGCACGGGACGGTGGAGCTGGTGCTCTGCCAGGGCCCGCCGCCGTGGCCGCGCAGCGCGCTCGTCCCGCTGGAGGAGGTGCGGCGGGAGACGCGGCGGCTGGCGTGCGCGCAGGCGGAGGGCGGGCTCGCGGTGCGGCCGGGCACCGGGGGGTGGCTGCTCGCGGTGACGGTCGCGGAGGGCACGGCCGCGATCGGCGCCTACCACCGGCACGTGAACCTGCCGCCGCCGCGCCGGCTGGTCGCCGAGCGGCGGGGCGCGTACGTGCACGTCGGGTTCGACTGGCCGCCGGACGTCGCGGAGGTCGACGTCGCCTACCGGATCGGGCGCGACACCGGAACGGAGGCCGCGCGGTCCGGTGGCTCCGCGCACGTCCCGGTCCAGGCCGCGCAGAGCGTCACCCGGGCCGCCTACGACACCCAGGGCGGGATCCGGCTGCCCGTCCCCGAGGACGCGCCCGTCGAGCTGTCGGTGGCCGCGGCCGGGACGGTGGGCGGTGCGCGGATGACCGGCCCGCCGGCGACGGCCGAGGTCGCGGCGCGCACGATCGTCCATTACGACGTGCTGCGGTCGGGCCCGCCGTGGCGGCGGACGCTGACCCTCCGGCTCACCTCGTCCCGCCCGCTGCGGGTGGCGCGGCTGTCGCTGGTGCTGCGCGCCGGGCGCGTCATGCCGCAGCGCGCCGCCGACGGCGAGGTCCTCGGCGCGTGGGACGGGGTGCCCGTGCCGGGCGAGCTGTCGCTCGGCGCGCCGTCCGCGTCCGGGCCGTACTGGCTGCGGTGCTTCGCCGACGACGGCGCCGTCGAGCTGAGCGATCCCCCCGTCCGCCGACTCCAGGTCCCCTGATGACGAGACCCCTGGCCCGGGTGGGAATCCCCGGCGTGCCGTCCCGGCAGGGCATCACCTGCCCCTACTGCTTCGCCTCCGTCGCGCCGCAGCGGATCCTGTTCCGGTGCCGGGGGCAGTCCGGGCGGCGGCAGGGCTGCGTCCCCGTCCTGGACGAGCGGCTGGCCGAGTACACCGGGTCGACGGCGGGGGCGTCGCTGCCGCCGGCGTTCGCCGCGCCCGGGCGCAAGGGCCGGGCCGACTGCCCCGGGTGCGGGCTGCCGACCGGGAACCGCGCCTGCCCCGAGTGCCACAACCCGCTGCCGTCGGCGTACTGCGACTCCCCCGGCCGCATCGTCGCGCTCGTCGGGGCGAAGAACGCCGGGAAGAGCACCTACATCGCCGTCCTGCTGCACGAGTTGATGAACCGGGTCGGGACGGAGCTGGACGCGTCGCTGGTCGCGTGCGACGACCGGACCATCGAGCGCTACAAGCGCGACTTCGCCCGGCCCCTGCTGGAGGAGCGGCGGCTGCTGCCGACGACGCCGAGCGCCGCGACCGGCCCGCGCGAGCCGCTGGTGTACCTGCTCACCCGGACCCGGGCTCGCAAGGGCCGCTTCTCCCGCCCCCGCAACGACTCGCTCGCGCTGGTGCTGTTCGACACCGCGGGCGAGGACCTGCGCAGCCGCGAGGCCACCGACCTGCACCTGCGGTACCTGGAGGCCGCCGACGCGATCATCTTCCTGGTCGACCCGCTGGAGCTGCCCGGCGCGCGGCCGGGCGTGCTGGACGCGGTGCCGGGCCCGCGTGCGGGCGGGGACGATCCGGGCGGGGAGCCGCTGGACGTCATCGCGCGCGTCACCGAGGCCCTGCGGCTGCGGCACGGCACCCGTCCGGGCGAGCCGCTGCCCGTCCCGGTCGCGGTCGCGCTCACCAAGATCGACGTGCTGCGGCCGGGGCTGCTGCGCCAGTCGGCGCTGCACCGGTCGCGGTCCGGGCAGGGCGTCCTCGACCTCGACGACAGGGACGCGGTGAACGAGCAGGTCCGCGCGCTCCTGCACGACTGGCAGGCCGGGCGGCTCGACACCTACCTCGGGCAGCAGTACGCCGACCACGCGCTGTTCGGCCTGTCGGCGCTCGGCGGCGTCCCGGAGGAGGGGCGCGTCGGCGCGGGCGGCGTCCGGCCGTACCGGGCGGAGGATCCGCTGCTGTGGCTGCTGTACCGGTTCGGGATGCTCGACGGCGTCCGCCCGGAAGGGGCGTAGAGGTGGCCTGGCAGCTGCACTACACCTCCGCCCGGAGCGGGCCCACCGGCCGGGCCGGGTTCCAGTTCGTCGCCGAGACGCCCGGCCTGCCGGACGGGACGCGGGCCGCGGTCACGCCGTACCTGTCGTACCGCCCGCCGCCGGACGCGCCGCTGTCGCCTGGCGACGCCGAGCTGGACCTGTTCCCCGTCTCGCTGCTGTACGACGAGGTGGACGGCCGGCCCCTGCTGCTGCGCTGCCGCTACCTCGGCCGCGACTACTCGGGCCGCTACGGCAACTTCTTCGCGCACGCCGTGGTGGCCGAGCCCGAGGAGCTGGAAGGGCTGCGGCCCGCCGAGCTGTGGCAGGCCGCGCACTGGACGCCGCTGCCCGCGCCCGGGGCCGTCCTCGACCCGCTGGAGGAGCTGACCCCGGGCTCCGCGCTCGACCCGGAGGCCCTCGCCGGGTGGCTCGCCGCCGCCGGGCCGGGCGACCCGTACGCGCTGCTCGCCCGGCTGGTGGACGCCGTCGCGGGCGTGCTGGGGCGGGGTCACGGGCGGGTCGTCCTCGTCGCCGACGACGTGGAGGCGATCGCACGCTGGATCGCGGTCGTGTCGTACTCGCTGCCGGTCGCGGCCGCGGCCCGGCTGTCGTTCGTCACCTACACCGCCGACCCGGAAGGCGCCGCGCAGCGCGTGGTCGGCACGACGCCCGCCGTCTGGGCGACCGCCCAGAACCACGCCTCGCACGCGTCCGCCTTCGACCTCCGCGACGCCGTCCCGGACGGCCGGGCCGGCCGCTTCGCCAGGACCGTCGCCGGCTGCTGGCGCGCCCGCGACTTCGGCGGCCTGGACGCCCTCGCCGAGCTGGCGCCGCCGGACGACCCCGCACGGGAGGGCGCCGCCGCGCTGCTGGCGCTGTGCAGGGGCGACGGGAGCGTCACGCCGGACGAGGAGGGCGCGGCGGCGGAGCTGCTGGCCCGGCGCGGGACCGCCATCCCCGCCTGGGTGTGGCGCGACCTCGCGCACGGCGTCCCGTCCATGGGCCTCGATCTCGCGCTCACCGTGCACGAGCGGGCGCGGGCGGCGGGAGCGGCCGACCTCGCCCCCCGCTGCGCGCGCCGCGTCGGCGAGCTGGTCTCCGAGAGGCTCTCCGGTGCGTCCCGCCTGGCGGAGGTCGCGGAGGCGGCCGGTGTGGCGGAGCGGACCGGCGTCCCGGCCGATCCTCGCGAGGTGACGGCGTCGGCGGCGCGTTGCGTCCGGCGCGGCCTCGCCGAGCTGAAGGACGCGCTCGCCGGCTGCCCGGTGGGACTGCGGGACGCGCTGCTGGACGGGGTCGTCGCCGGGCTCGCCGGATCCGGCGACCGGGCGTCCGTCCTCACCCCCGAGACCTGCGACCTGCTCCACGAGCACGTCGGACGGCTGCGCGCCGCGCCCGGGGTCGCGGCCGCCGTGCTGGCGTCGGTCGGGCGGAGGCATCCCGGCCGCCGGGTCGCGGTGACGGGCGAACTGCTGCGCCTGGACGGCGGCGGCTCCCTCGACATCGGCGGGGCGCTCCGGGAGATCTGGGCGACGCCCCCGTCCGCCTCCGCATGCCTCGACCTCCTGGACGCCTGCGGGCCGGCGCCGCCGCCCCCGGCGCTGGCCGAACTGCCGTCCCGGACCTTCGCGCGGGTCGCGTCCACCGGCGGCGACGGCCTCACGGACCCGGCGACCCTGCGGCTCGCCGAGCGGGTCCGCGAGCTCATGCCGGACGGGCGCGCCGGGCGCGACGCCGCCCTCGTCCAGGCATACGGGATGGCCATCACCGCGGGCGCGCCGCGGGCCGCGCGGGCGCTGGAGCGCCTCGCCGAACCCGGCGGCGCCACCGAGCGCCTCGCCCGCGAGGCGTTCGCCGACGCGGCGCGGCGGCTGTCCCCCCGGCCGCCCGGGTTCCGGGCGGAGCTGCTGGCGGCCGTGCCCGCCCCCGTCAGGGCGCGGCTCGCGGAGCGGTGGACGGCCGAGCTGCCCGGCCGCGTCCGCGCCGGCCGCGCGCCGCTGCGCGGCGGCGAGGTCGAGCGGCGCAACGAACTGGTCGAGGTCGTGCTTCGGCTGCGCGGTCGCGGCGCGGCCGAACCGTCCCTGGAGGCGTGGGCGCGGGCGGCGGCCCGGCGGTGGCTCGCGGCCAAACAGCTCGACTCCCATCTGGCGCGCCGCCCCGAGCTGCGGGCCGAGCTGCGGGCCCTTCTCGCGGAGGGCGCCCCGTGAACCCCGTGATCGTGCTGCTGCTGATCGCCGTGTGGCTGGGCGCCATGTGGCTCGGGTTCATGTACGTGTTCCCCGTGCTGTTCGCCGCGACGCTGGTCGTCGCCGGGGCCGCCGCGCTCGGCGTGTACTACCTGCACGCGTGCCGGACGCTCGCGCCGTCCACGCTGGAGGGGCCCTCGCCGGTCGCCGAGCCCGCCGTCGCCTACCGGCACTACCTGCTCGGCCAGGTGTGGCGCGACTGGTGGACGATCAGCCGCACGGTCGTCCCGCAGGTGTACCGGACGGCCCGGAGCGTGGTGCTGAGCCTGACGCGGACGCTTCTCGGCGGCCCGTGGGGGTTCTTCGTCTTCCCGGTCTGGCTGGCGCTGTGCGCGGGCATCGTCGCCGCCGCCGTTCCCGCGTCGGTGTTCGTCCTCGCGCTGACGGTCCTGTACGGGCTGGTCGCCTCGGTCGGGCTCGCGGCGTGGCTGGCGTGCGTGCTCGTCCTGGCGGCGGTCGAGCGCGTCTTCATGGGGTACGGCCGCATCCTGCAGACGTGCCCGCACCCCTTCTGCTACGAGCGGATCGGGCTGCCGGAGTACGCGTGCCCGAGCTGCGGCGCGCGGCACCGGCGCCTGTCGCCGGGGGCGGGCGGCGCGTTCCGGCACGTGTGCCGCTGCGGGGCGCGGCTTCCCACGACCGTCCCGCTCGGGCGGTTCCGCCTGGCCGCGTACTGCCCGCACTGCGGCGGGCGGCTGCCCGAGCGCATCGGGCGCGTCCGCGTGGAGCCCCTGCCGTTCGTGGGCGGACCGGCCGCCGGCAAGACCACCTTCATGGTCCTCGGCATCCGGGCCCTGCACGCGCGGGCCCGAGCCGTGCACGGGCGGCTGTCGTTCGTCGAGCAGCGGCACGCGCAGGCGTACGCGGGCGCGATACGCGAGTTCCAGCGCGGCGGGCGCCTCGCCAAGACCGGCCCCGAGCTGCCCCTGGCCACCATGGTGGACGTGGAGCTGCCCGGCCGCGCGCGGCGCATCCTCTACCTGTTCGACCCCGCGGGCGAGCACTACACGGGCGCGACGGAGGTCGAGTCGCTGCGCTACCTGGACCACAGCGAGGCGCTGCTGTTCGTCGTGGACCCGTTCGCGCTCCCCCAGCTACGCCGGTCCCTGACCGGGGACGAGAGGGAGTTCGTCGACGAGGCCGCCGCCTCGTCGGAGGAGGACCCGGCCGACACCCTCCAGCGGGTGCTGAACGAGCTGCGCTCGCGCCCCGACCAGGGGCGGCAGAAGCGCGTCGCCGTCGTCGTCACCAAGACGGACCTGCTGCTGCGCACGGAGATCGGCCGCAGCCTGGACCCGGGCGCCGACCCGCGCGAGTGGCTCGACCGCGTCGGGCTGGGCAACACCGTGCGCACCCTCGACCAGGTCGCCGCCCAGGTGCGGTACTTCGCCTCCGGCCTCGGCACCGAGCCCGCCGCCGTCGCCGACCTGCTCGGCTGGGTGACCGGACTGCCCGCCGCGGGCGCGCCGGACGGCGAACGCGCGCCCGCAGACGTCCCCCCGGAGCCGCCGGGGACGGCGCCGCTGCGCGCCCCGTGGCCGGTGCGCGGCCGGGACGCCGGCCGTGTGCCCGCCGGTTACCAGGTGGGACGCTGGGCCGTGCTCGCCGGTGTGTCGGTCCTGACCGTCGTCACGATCGCGGGCGCAGTCGTCGCGGCGGCCGAACGCCTCCCGTTCTGATCGGCCGCCCGGACGCCGCTCCCAAGGGTGTGAGGCAGGCCACTATCTGACGTGGAAGATAACGGACCGTCATCGCATTGACCTCTTCGGAAAGCTTCCCCGTCCGAGAGGCGCCCCATGACGACGACCACGACCCAGAGCCCACTGGTCCTGGACCCCGCCGCCCAGGAGCTGTTGTTCCGCGAGGCCCGCACCGCCAACGCCTTCACCGGCGAGCCGGTCGGCGAGGAGCAGGTCCGAGCGATCTACGACCTGGTCAGGTGGGCCCCGACCGCCATGAACGCCCAGCCGCTGCGGATCGTGGACGTGCGCAGCCGGGGGGCGCGCGAGCGGCTGGTCCCGCTGATGAGCGAGGGCAACCGCGCCAAGACCGCGACGGCCCCGCTCACCCTCATAGCCGCCGCCGACGAGGACTTCCACGAGCACCTGCCGGTCACGTTCCCGCACCGGGAGGGCGCCCGCGAGTCCCTGCGGGACAGCCCCGCCAGGCCGCAGATGGCCCGGTTCAACGCCTCCCTCCAGCTCGGCTACCTGATCCTCGGGATCCGCGCCGCCGGTCTCGCCGCGGGACCCATGAGCGGCTTCGACGCGGACGCCGTCGAGAAGGAGTTCTTCCCGGAGGGCAACGTCCGCCCCATCGCCGTGATCAACGCGGGCCGGCCCGCCCCGGACGCCTTCCGGCCCCGCAACCCGCGCCTCGACCCCGCGCAGGTCATCACCACCGTCTGAGCCTCCCCGCCCCCGCTGGAGTCCCCCCATGACCGAGGCGGCCCCCTCCGCCGGCTCCGAGCTGTGCGCGCCCCCTCCGGCCGGCCGCAGGCCGGTGCTGGTCCTCGTGCTGGGCGCGCTGACGGCGATGGCGCCGCTGTCGATCGACATGTACCTGCCGGCGCTGCCCCGGTTGTCGGCGGACCTGTCCACGGGCGCCGTGCAGGCGCAGCTCACGCTGACCGCGTGCGTCGTCGGCCTCGCCGTCGGGCAGGCGGTCGCCGGGCCGCTGAGCGACAGGCTCGGCCGCCGCCGCCCGCTGCTGGCCGGTCTCGCCGCCTACACCGCGGCGTCGCTGCTGTGCGTCGCGGCGCCGAGCGTGGAGACCCTCATCGCGCTGCGGCTGGTGCAGGGCGCCGCGGGGGCGGCCGGGATCGTGATCGCGCGGGCGATCGTCCGGGACCTGTACGACGGCGTCGCCGCGGCCCGGTTCTTCTCGGTGCTGATGCTGGTGAACGGGTCGGCGCCGATCCTGGCGCCCGTCCTCGGCGGCCAGTTGCTGCGGGTCGTGCCGTGGCCGGGCGTGTTCGCCGTCCTCGCGGCGATCGGCGTGGCGCTGTTCCTCGGGTCGCTGCTCGGGCTGGCGGAGACGCTGCCGCCCGGACGGCGCGAGACGGGCGGGCTGCGGGCGACGGCCGCCGCATGCCGGACGCTCGTCCGGGACCGCGCCTTCACCGGATACGGACTGGCGATCGGCTTCTCGTTCGCGGCGCTGTTCACCTACATCTCGGGATCGCCGTTCGTGCTGCAGGACATCTACGGGATGTCGCCGCAGGGGTTCGGCATCGCCTTCGGCGTCAACTCCCTCGGCATCGTGGCGGCGGGGCAGGCGGGCGCGGCGCTCGCCGGGCGGGTCGCGCTGACCCGGCTGCTGGCCGCCGGGCTCGCCGTCGTCGCCGCGGGCGGGGCGGTCCTGGTGGCCGCGGTCCTGGCCGGGTGGGGGCTCGGCGGGGTGCTGCCGGGCCTGTTCCTGGTCGCGTCGGGGCAGGGGCTGATCGGCCCGAACGCCACCGCCCTGGCGCTGGCGGGACGCCCGCCGCGGATGGCCGGGACGGCGTCGGCGCTGCTCGGGGTGGCCCAGTTCGCGCTGGGCGGCGCCGCCGCCCCGCTGGCCGGCGTCGCGGGGCCGGGCACCGCCGTCCCGATGGCCGTGACCATCGCCGCACTGGCGGTCCTCGCCGCGGCCGTCACCGCGGTCGCCGCCCGGACCCCGGAGGGCGTGGCGCGGCCCTGACGCCGCGTCCCGCCGGCACCGTCAGGCCGTGGGCCGGTCCAGGGCGTCGAGGATGAACCCGGCGACCTCGTCGGCGAGCCGGGCGGCGGGCTTGGGGCCGTTCGCGCGGTACCAGGACGGCATCTGGTTGACCATGCCGAGCGCGACGATCGTGATCGTCTCGGCGGGGGTCCCGGTGCCGAACACGCCGTCCCGCTGGCCCTGCTCGATGAGGCCCCGGAACGTCACGTGGTAGCGGCGGCGGTCGGCGCGGACCGAGCGCATCCGGGCGTGGTCCAGCCGGTGCATCTCGCGTGCGAACACCTTCGCCTCGTCGATGTGCTCGGCGGTGCTGCGGATCAGGCCGGTCAGCACCGCGTGGACGGCCTCGCGCGGCGGCAGCCCCCGCGCCAGCACGGCGCCGAGGTCGGCGAGCTGGCGGGCGATCAGCGAATGGTAGATCTCGTAGAGCAGGTCGTCCTTGGAGTCGAAGTAGTGGTACAGCGCGCCCTTGGTGACCTCGGCGGCCTCCACGACGCTCTGCACGGGCGTCCCGTCGAAGCCGCGCTCGGCGAACAGCCGCAGCGCCGCGTCCAGGATCCGCCGCTCGACCTCGCTCTGCCGGACGGGCGCCGTGGACTCCGGCACCGGGCCGGGCATCGACTCGGCCTGCGTCACCTGCGCACCTCCTTCGCGCGCCGCATTGACTCCGGTGTGCCCCGCGCTCTAGCTTGCCAGAAACCGACCGGTCGGTATGCCCCCCCCGACGGGCCAGTATCGCACCCGCAGCAGCACCGCGCACCGCAGGAGAATCGATGCCCGCAGTTGAGACCGTCCGCGGCCCCGTCGACGCCACCGCCCTCGGGCGCACGCTGATGCACGAGCACGTCTTCGTGCTCGGCACCGAGAACGTCCAGAACTACGGCGCGGGCGACTGGTGGGACGAGGAGGAGAAGGTCGCCGATGCGGTCGGCAAGCTGCGCGAGCTGGCCGGGCTCGGCGTCACCACCATCGCCGACCCCACGGTGTGGGGGCTCGGCCGCTACCTCCCGCGGATCCAGCGGGTCAACGAGCAGGTGCCGGAGCTCAACATCATCGTGGCGACGGGCATCTACACCTACAACGACGTGCCGTTCCAGTTCCACCACCGGGGTCCCGGCACGCTGGTGGACGAGGGCCCCGACCCCATGATCGCCGACTTCACCCGGGACCTGACCGAGGGCGTCGCCGGGACGGGGGTCAGGGCCGCCTTCCTCAAGTGCGCCGTGGACGCCCCGGGCCTCACCCCCGGCGTCGAGCGGGTGCTGCGGGCCGTCGCCGCGACGCACCGGGAGACGGGCGCGCCGGTCACCGTGCACACCGAGAGCTCGATCCACGCGGGCCGGACGGTCGTGGACCTGCTCGGCAAGGAGGGCGTGGACCTCGCCAAGGTCGTCGTGGGGCACGCGGGCGACAGCAACGACCTGGACTACCTGATGGAACTGGCCGACACCGGCGCGATCCTCGGCATGGACCGCTTCGGCCTCGACATCATCAACCCGACCGCGGAGCGGGTCGCCACCGTGGCGGCCCTGTGCGAGCGGGGCTACGCCGACCGGATGGTCCTCAGCCACGACGCGTCCTGCTTCATCGACTGGTTCGGCCCCGACCCCGCGACGGTGCCCGCGATGCAGCCGAACTGGCACTACCGGCACATCAGCGAGGACGTCCTGCCCGCCCTGCGCGCCGCCGGCGTCTCCGACGCGCGGATCGACCAGATGCTCGTGGAGAACCCCCGCCGCTACTTCACCCGCTGAGCCCCGGCCGGCGCCGGCCCGACGCCGGCGCGATGTCCCCCCTTACGTCGGACTAATCCCCCGAAATCGGGAATCATGGGAGGAACCTGCGGGAGGAGGCATCCAGGTGAGCGAGGACTCCGGGCGCCGCCGCGCCCGCGCCGCGATCCCGTTGCTGCTGGTGGCGCTCCTGGCCCTCCTCGCCCCCGGCTGCCGGGTCGTGGAGAGCGGCACCCCGCAGGACGTCCCGCCGTCCGTCACGGCGAGCCGCCACAAGCACGCCAAGCCCAGCGGGCGCCGGCCCGGCGTGGTCAACATCGAGACCGAGCAGACGCTGAACGGCACCCGCGCCGCCGGGACGGGCATCGTGCTCACCGCGTCCGGCCTCGTGCTGACCAACAACCACGTCATCCAGGGCGCCACCGCGATCAAGGGGACGGACGTCGACAACCGCCGCGGCTACACCGCGGAGGTCGTGGGCTACGACCGGGCGGGCGACATCGCGGTGATCCGGCTCTCCGGCGCGACCCGGCTGAAGACCGCCGCGTTCGCCTCCGCGGGCGGCGTCGCGGTCGGCGACGCGGTCACCGCCGTCGGCAACGCGGGCGGCAAGGGCGGCATGCCGTCGGTCGTCACCGGCAAGGTCACCGCGCTGGGGCAGTCCGTCACCGCGCGCGACGACAGCAACGGCACCTCCGAGCGGCTCACCGGGCTGCTCGAGACGAACGCGCCGATCCGGCCGGGCGACTCCGGCGGGCCGCTGCTCGACACCTCCGGCAAGGTCATCGGCATCAACACCGCGGCGTCCTCCGGTTTCTCGGTGAAGGGCGCCGAGAAGCGCAGGGACCACCGGGGCTACGCCATCCCGTCCGACCGGGCGCTGGAGACCGCGCGGCAGATCCAGCGCGGCGAGGCGTCCTCGACCGTGCACATCGGCCGCACCGCCATGCTCGGCGTCAAGGTCCGCCCGAACGGCCGCTCCCCCGGCGCGCTGGTCGCCGAGCTCGTGCCCGGCTCCCCCGCCGAGGCCGCCGGGGTCCCCGTCGGCGGCGTCATCGTCGCCTTCGGCGACGCCGCGGTCGACACCCCGTCCGCCCTCACGACCCTGATGCTGGCCCGCCATCCGGGCGACGCCGTCCGGATCGAGTGGACGACGAGCCAGGGCGACCGCAGGACGGGCACCGTCCACCTGACGGAAGGCCCGCCCCAGTAACGCGCCGGACCGGCGCCGGCGTGCGACAGTGGGATCGCCGCCCGACCACGAGGATGTGCCCTATGACGCGCAAGGCGCCCGCCGACGACTCCGACGACGCCGATCTGGAGGTCTCGAAGCCGAAGACCTGGGCGGCGGGCGTTCCCGGAGTGACGGCCGCGCTGCGCCACTCCTACGCGCAGATGGGCGTGCGGCGGACGGCGCTGACGCTGCTGCGCGTCAACCAGAAGCAGGGGTTCGACTGCCCGGGCTGCGCCTGGCCGGAGGGCGACCACCGGCACGCGGCCGAGTTCTGCGAGAACGGCGCGAAGGCCGTCGCGGAGGAGGCGACGGCGCGGCGCGTCACCCGGGAGTTCTTCGCCGAGCACGGCGTCGAGGAACTGGCCGGGCGGTCCGACCACTGGCTCGGGCAGCAGGGGCGGCTGACCGAGCCGATGGTGAAGCGCGCCGGGTCCGGGCACTACGAGCCGGTGTCGTGGGATGAGGCGTTCGGCCTGCTGGCGTCCGAGCTGAACGCCCTGGACTCGCCGGACGAGGCCGTCTTCTACACCTCCGGGCGGACGAGCAACGAGGCCGCGTTCGCCTACCAGCTGTTCGCGCGGGCGTTCGGCACGAACAACATGCCCGACTGCAGCAACATGTGCCACGAGTCGTCCGGGTCCGCGCTGAGCGAGACGATCGGCATCGGCAAGGGCTCGGTCCTGCTGGAGGACCTCTACCGGGCCGACCTCGTCTTCGTCGTCGGCCAGAACCCGGGGACGAACCACCCGCGGATGCTGTCGGCGCTGGAGCGGGCGAAGGAGGAGGGCGCCCGCGTCATCGCCGTCAACCCGCTGCCCGAGGCGGGGCTGATGCGGTTCAAGAACCCGCAGCGCGCCTCCGGCATGGCCGGGCGGGGCACGGTGCTCGCCGACCGGTTCCTGCAGATCCGGCTGAACGGCGACCTCGCGCTGTTCCAGGCCCTCAACCGGATGCTGCTGGAGTCGGACGCGCCGGGCGCCCTCGACCGGGAGTTCCTCGACGCTCACGCGCACGGCTTCGCGGCGTTCCGCGAGCACGCCCTCGGCCTGGACTGGGACGACGTGCTGGAGGCGACCGGCCTCACCCGCGAGGAGATCACCGCGACGCTGGGCGACGTCCTCACCGCCGAGCGGATCGTCGTCTGCTGGGCGATGGGCCTCACCCAGCACCGCAACTCCGTGCCGACGATCCGCGAGATCGTCAACTTCCTGCTGCTGCGCGGCAACATCGGCCGGCCCGGCGCGGGCGTCTGCCCGGTGCGCGGTCACTCCAACGTGCAGGGCGACCGGACGATGGGCATCTGGGAGCGGCCGAAGCCCGCCTTCCTGGACGCCCTCGCCGCCGAGTTCGGGTTCGAGCCGCCCCGCGAGCACGGGCTGGACACCGTCGAGGCGATCCGCGCCATGCGCGACGGCAGGGCGAAGGTGTTCCTCGGCATGGGCGGCAACTTCGTCCGCGCCACCCCCGACTCGGCCGTGACGGAGGCGGCCCTGCGCGGCTGCCGGCTGACCGCGCAGGTGTCGACCAAGCTCAACCGCTCGCACGCGGTGACCGGCGAGGTGGCGCTGATCCTCCCGACGCTCGGCCGCACCGAGCGCGACGTGCGGGAGACGGGGCCGCAGATCGTCTCCGTCGAGGACTCGATGGGCATGGTGCACGCCTCGCGCGGCCGCCTGGCCCCGGCGTCGAGGCACCTGCTCTCGGAGGTGGCGATCGTCTGCCGGCTCGCCAGGGCGGCGCTGCCCGGCTCGGGCATCGGCTGGGAGGCGATGGAGCGCGACTACGACGTGATCCGCGACCACGTCTCCCGGGTCGTCCCCGGCTTCGAGGGCTTCAACGCCCGCCTCCGCGAGCCCGGCGGCTTCACCCTCCCCCACGCGCCCCGCGACGAGCGCAGGTTCCCGACGGCGACCGGCAAGGCCAACCTCACGGTGAACGAACTGGAGGTCCTGCGGGTCCCCGAGGGGCGGCTGCTGCTGCAGACGATCCGGAGCCACGACCAGTACAACACCACCGTCTACGGCCTGGACGACCGCTACCGGGGCATCAAGGCGGGACGCCGCGTCGTCCTCGTCAACCCCGCCGACCTGGCCCGCCTCGGCATCGCCGACGGCGCGATCGTCGACCTCGTCTCGGAGTGGCCGGACCGCGCCGAGCGCCGCGCCCCCGCCTTCCGGGCCGTCTCCTACCCGACCGCGCCGGGCTGCGCGGCGGCCTACTTCCCGGAGACGAACGTCCTGGTCCCGCTCGACAGCACCGCCGAGATCAGCAACACCCCCACGTCCAAGTCCGTCGTCGTCCGCCTGGAGCCGGCGTCCGGAGGCCCAGGCGCGTGATCATGCTTCTCCTGAACGCGACGTAGCCCGACCGCACATGTCCTAGGGTCGCCGGATGGACGCCTTCAGTGACGCTCTGCTCGATCTGTGCGCTCCGCACCTGGGCTGGGCCATCGAACAGTTCGACGTCTTCTGTTCCGTCCTCCCGGAGGGGGCCGTCCGGATCGACGCCGGCACCGGCGTCGCCCGCGTCGGGGACCTGGAGCTGCGTGCCGACCTGCTGGGAACCTATGCCGAGGACGCCACCTTCCAGTGGGCTTGGGCCAAGCGAGTCGCTCTCAGCCACGACGGCACGGTGAACCACGCGACCTACGGCCTCCAGGGCACCCTCGCCTAGGCCACCACGTGCGCGGGCTCACGTCCGGCGCCGCGAGGCTCCGGCCGCCCCTGGCGGCGTCGTCGCGCTGACGTGGTCGTGGCGTGCACGCTGGTCTAGGCTCATCGCATGACGAACCTCCCCGAGCATGCCGGAACGCCCGGGCCGCCGGAGATGCGGGCCGGCGACGCCGACCGCGAGCGGGTCGCGCAGGTGCTGCGCGACGCGGCCGGCGACGGGCGCCTGACGCTCGACGAGCTGGAGGAGCGGCTGGACGCGGTCTACTCGGCCAAGACGTACGGGGAACTGGCGCCGATCACCCGTGACCTGCCGGGGCCGGGCGGGGCCATGCCGCCGCTGCCGCTGTCCGGGGCGGACTGGCGGCCGGTGGAGGGCGCGCCGACCTGGAAGATCGGCATCGGGATCATGAGCGGGTTCCTGCGCTCCGGCGTGTGGAACGTCCCGCGCACGTTCACCGCGTTCGCGTTCTGGGGCGGCGGCAAGATCGACCTGCGCGAGGCCCGGTTCGACGAGGGCACCGTGACGATCCGGGCCCTGGCGATCATGGGCGGGTTCGAGATCATCGTGCCGGACGACATCACCGTGCACGTCAAGGGCCTCGGCATCATGGGCGGCTTCGACCAGCGGGCGAGCGGCCCCGGCGTGCCCGGCTCCCCCACGGTCGTCGTCAAGGGCCTGGCGTTCTGGGGCGGCGTCGGCGTCAAGCGCCGCAAGTCCGACCGGCAGAAGAAGAAGCGCCGGCGGGAACTCGAAACCGACTAGGTCCCTGGACCTTCCACCACCCCGAGTACGACCGGACGACCGCTGCCGGAACCGCGCCGCAGGACGCTCGCAGAGCCACGGCTAGCCCGCGACGCGGTCCAGCCATTCGCTGAGCAGGGCCGCCTCCGAGGGGGTCAGGGCGGGCGGCGGGGCGGCGGCCAGCGCGGCCTTCAAGGCCACCGCCTTCAGGGCCACCGCGTGGGAGGGCGGTGCCGCGTCGGCCTGGGCGGCGTCCTCGACGGTGACGGCCGCCAGGACCGCCTCGCGCGTCCGGACGGACGTGTCCCGGTCCGCGTCCTCGCCGGCGGGGCTCGCGATCAGTGTGAGGGTCACCCCGACGCCGGCGGAGTGGATGACGCGCGCGGCGGTCTCGACGGGGACCCGGAGCCGTCCCGCGCGC
The DNA here is from genome assembly GCF_013409045.1 of Actinomadura citrea. NCBI lineage: Bacteria > Bacillati > Actinomycetota > Actinomycetes > Streptosporangiales > Thermomonosporaceae > Actinomadura > Actinomadura citrea. The sequence continues at coordinate 6,075,400 of NZ_JACCBT010000001.1, forward strand.
GCGATGGCCTCGATCAGGCCGAGCAGGATGCGATGCGCCTCGTCCGCGGCGGCGGGGGTGCGGGACGTCCCGTACATCAGGGTGTAGAACGCCGGGTGGGTGACGCCGTACTCGACGTGCAGGTCCCATCCGCGGCGCAGGTCCTCGATGGGGTCGCCGGTGCTGCCCTGCGCGCGCTTGCTCGCCAGGTACTCCTCGAACCCGTGCGCCGCGACGGCGTCGAACAGGCCCTGCTTGTCGCCGAAGTGGTGGTAGAGGGTCGGCGCCCCGACCCCGGCGGCGGTGCAGACGGCCCGCGTCGAGACGGGCTCGCCGTCCGACTCGGTGAGCAGCCGTGCCGCCGCGCGCACGATCCGGTCCCGCGTGGCGCGGTCCTTCTGAGCAGTCACAACAACGATGTTACAGATATTTCCGAATCGTTGCTAAGGATGAGCTCTGTAGCGTGACTACAATCCTTCTTATATCAACGCTATGGACGGCCGTGCGGCCGTCACGACACGAGAGGGGGCGCCGCCATGCGCAGCGCCGTGCTCACCGCCCCGGGCGGGCCGCTGGAGATCGTCGAGCGCGAGGAGCCCCGGCCCGGCCCCGGCGAGATCCTGGTGCGGGTCACCGCCTGCGGGATGTGCTTCTCCGAGGTCAACCACCTGCGGGGCCACTACCCGTTCGGAACGTTCCCCGTCGTCCCCGGACACGAGATCAGCGGCGTCGTCGCGGCGCTCGGCGAGGGCGTCGACTGGCCGGAGGTCGGCACCGCGGTCGGCGCCGCCTGGCTGCACGGGTCCTGCGGCCACTGCGACCAGTGCGCCCGCGGCGACCAGATCCTGTGCACGGGCGCGCCGAAGCAGGTCACCGGCGTCAACCGCGACGGCGGGTACACCGAGTACTTCGTCGGCCGCGCCGGGTTCGTCACGCCGCTGCCGGACGGCCTGGACCCGGTCGCCGGCGCGCCGCTGATGTGCGCCGGCCTCACCGCGTTCAACGGGCTCCGGCAGGCCGGGGCCGCCGCCGGGTCGAAGGTGGCCGTGCTCGGCACCGGCGGCGTCGGCACGATGGCCCAGCGGTTCGCCGCCGCGATGGGCGCCCGCGTCGCCGTGGTGTCGCGGTCGCGCCGTGCCGAGAAGGAGGCCCTCGGCCTCGGCGCCGACCTGTTCGTCGCGACCGACGAGCAGGACCCGGCCGAGGCGCTGCGGGCATGGGGCGGCGCCGACCTGGTGGTCAACACCGCGCCCGACACCGCGACGGGGCTCGCCGCGTTCGGCGGCCTGCGCCCGGACGGGACCCTGCTCTACCTCGGCATGGGCGCCGAGAACGTGAGCGTGCCGCCGATGGCCCTGGTCGCCGGCCGGCTGCGCGTGATGGGCGTGCCGTCGGGCTCCCCGCACGACCTGCGCGACACCCTCGCGTTCGCGGTGGCGCACGGGATCGTCCCCGAGGTCACCCCCGTCACGCTGGACGAGGCCCCGGGCGTCCTCGCGGCGATGGACGAGGGCGCCCACCGGGGCCGCGCGGTCATCACCTTCGTGTGAACCGCCTCCACGGCCGCGCCCGCTCGTAGGCGGCGCACGCGGCCATCACCAGGGCGTCGGCGTGCCGGGCGCCGACGACCTGGAGACCGACGGGCAGGCCGCGGGAGGTGAAGCCGCACGGCAGGCTCGCCGCGGGCTGCTGGGTCATGTTGAACGGGTAGGTGAACGGGGTCCAGCCCGTCCAGCGCGGGGAGGGCGAGCCCGGCGGGACCTCCGGGCCGGCCTCGAACGCGGCGATCGGCATCGTCGGGGTGAGCAGCAGGTCGTAGCGCTCGTGGAACAGGCCCATCACCCGGCCGAGCTCCATGCGGCGGGCCGTGGCCGTCAGATAGTCCAGCGCCGAGTACCGCGCGCCCTGCTCGCAGATCTCCCGCAGGCCCGGGTCGAGCAGGCCGCGCTCCTCGGGCGACAGGTGCTCGACGACCTTGGCGGCGCCCGCGAACCACAGGACCTCGAACGCCTCGACCGGGTCCCCGAAGCCGGGGTCGACCCGCTCGACCTTCGCGCCGAGCTCGGCGAAGACCTCGACGGCGGCCGCGACCGGCGCCGCGACCTCCGGATCGACCTTCGCGAACCCGAGGTCGGGGCTGAACGCGACGCGCAGGCCGGTCAGGTCGTCCCGCCCGGCGCCGGCGGCCCCGGCCTCGGCGAACGCGACGTCCGGCGGCGGCAGCGCCGACCAGTCGCGGCCGTCGGCCCCGCAGACGGCGTCGAGCAGCAGGGCCGCGTCCGCCACGGTGTTGGTCATGGGGCCGGTGTGCGCGAGCGTCCCGAACGGGCTCGCCGGGTAGTGCGGGATGCGGCCGTACGTCGGCTTGATCGTGAAGGTGCCGGTGAACGCGGCGGGGATGCGCACCGAGCCGCCGCCGTCGGTGCCGAGGGCGAGCGGCGCCATGCCCGCCGCCACCGCCGCCGCCGCGCCGCCGCTCGACCCGCCCGGCGTGCGGGAGGGGTCCCACGGGTTGCGGGTGACGCCGGTCAGCGGGTTGTCGGTCACGCCCTTCCACGCGAACTCCGGCGTCGTCGTCTTGCCGACGAACACCGCGCCCTGCTCGCGCAGGCGGGCGACGGACGGCGCGTCCTCGTCCCAGGGGCGGGCGGGGTCGATCGTCCTGGAGCCGCGCAGCGTCGGCCAGCCGCGGGTGAGCAGGACGTCCTTGATGGAGACCGGCACGCCGTCCAGCGGCCCGAGCGTCGCGCCGCGCCGCCACCGCTCGGTCGCGGCGCGCGCCATGTCGAGGGTGGTCTCCTCGTCGAGGAGGCAGAACGCGTTGAGCTCCGGGTCGTCCCGCTCGATCCGGGCGAGGACGGCCCCGGCGGCCTCGACCGGGGACAGCGCCCCGGCCCGGTACTCCGCGAGCAGTTCGGTCGCGGTCAGATCGGCCGCATCGGCCATGGCTACCCCCTCTGGTGTGATGCCGCCCGCTCCGAGCCCACGTACCCGAGGCGCTTGTCCACGACGTTGCGCAGGGGGCGGCCGGACACGTAGCGGCCGAGGTTGTCGGCGAACAGCCGGACCAGCTCGTCCCGCCAGCCGATCACGTCGCCGGACATGTGCGGGGAGACGATGACGCCCGGCATCTCCCACAGCGGCGAGGACGCCTTCAGCGGCTCGTCCTCGAAGACGTCGAGCGCTGCGCCCGCGATCCGGCCCGCGCGCAGCGCCTCGACGAGATCGTCCTCGGCCACCAGTCCGCCGCGCCCGACGTTGACCAGCCGCGCGGACGGCCGCATCCGCTGCAGCGCAGCGGCGTCGATCATGCCCCGGGTCTGCGGGGTGAGGGGCGCGGCCAGCACGACGTAGTCGGCGGCGGCGAGCGCCTCGCCCAGCCGCTCCATCGGGTGGACGACGCCGAGGTCGGGGTCGGCCTCGCGGGCGGTGCGCCCGGCGCCGGAGACGGCCAGGCCCGCCGCCGACAGCCGCCGGCCGATCGCGCGGCCGATCGGACCGGTGCCGACGACCAGCGCGCGGGCGCCGGTGATCCGCTCGGTCTCGCGGTGCCGCCAGCGCCGCTCGCCCTGGAGCCGGAGGGTGGTGTGCAGGTCCTTGGCGAAGGCCAGCACGAGCCCGAGGACGTATTCTGCGATCGGCTCGTCGAAGACGCCGCGCGAGTTGGTGACAACCGTGTCACTGTGGATGAGCCCGGGGAACATGAGCCGGTCGACGCCGGCACTGGCGATGTGGACCCAGCGGGGGCCGCCGGACTCCGGCCACGCGCCGGCCAGGGCGTCCGACAGGAAGTCCCACATGAACAGGACGTCGGCGCCGGGAAGCGCCTGCGCCAGCTCTGTTTCACGTACGTAACGGACGCGCGCGAGGCCCTCCGCCGCCTCCATACCGCGCGGATCGACGTCGCCCAGCAGGACCACCACGTCAGGCGGGCCAGCGGATGCGTGCTGAGCAGGGTGCATCGGCGTCACTTCCGGGGTGCGGAGTTTACGAGAAGGCAACGGCGGGAGGCATTGACACGCTAGGAACCGTTCGTAGGATTGTCAACAATCAACGCGGTGGACCGCGGCCCCGGCCACCGCGATGGGATATGTGCTGCAAGACCGTCGCAACCCGTGCCCAGCAGGGCCAGGACGGATCCCAGAGCGCTCTAACAGCCCCCGTCGGGGGTGTGGGGGGACGTCCTCCCACGAACATGGAGAGTCCTTCGGGTGGCGACGCTCTCGCCCACCCCTGTTCACGGGGAGGTCAGCATGCCCAAGCTCATGACCATCACTCTGGAGCGCCGCGGCGTGACCTGCGTCGCGGAGCTTCTCGAGAAGGACGCGCCGAGGACCTGCGAAGCGGTCTGGAACGCTCTACCGCTCGGAGGCGAGGCGTACCACGCCAAGTACGCCCGAAACGAGGTGTACACGATGGTCGAGCGGTTCTCCGACGATGAGGTCGGTCTGGAGAACCCCACCGTCACCCCCATCCCGGGTGACGTCGTCTACTTCTCCTTCCCGGGCGGGATGCTCGACCGGAAGTTCAAGGAGGAGAAGAACATCCACGCGCTGCCCGGCGTCATCGACCTCGCGATCTTCTACGGCCGCAACAACCTGCTGCTGAACGGGGACGTCGGCTGGGTCCCCGGCAACGTCTACGCGACGATCGTCGACGGCCTGGACCGGATGGCCGAGGCGTGCAACGACGTGTGGCGGTCCGGCGGCGTCGGCGAGCGCCTCCTCTACGCACGCGCAGAGTCCTAGAGTGGCGGCCGCGCAGATGACATTCGACCCCTCGCTGGTCGTCGGACCAGAGCTGCTCGCCCAGCACGGCATCGGGGTGGTCGCTCCGTTCGACTTCGCCCTCGACCGGGAACTGTGGCGCTGGACGCCCGACGACGTGTCGCTGTTCATGACCCGGCTGCCGTACGTGCCGGTCCCGGTCACGGTGGAGATGGCCTCCGCGCTGTCGGACCAGTCGATCGTCCGGCAGGCGACCCGCGACGTCCTGGCCCCCGAGCCGCTGGCGGTCGCCTACGCGTGCGCGTCGGGCAGCTTCATCCGCGGCAGGGCGGGCGAGCTCCAGCTGCACCAGTCGATGCTGCAGGCCGGCGCGCCGGTCTCGACGACGACCTCGGGCGCGCTGGTGGAGTCGCTGGGGCTGCTCGGCGCCCGGCGCATCGCGGTCGTCACGCCCTACATCGACGCCGTCACCGAGCGGCTCGTGTCGTTCCTCGGCGAGCACGGCATCGAGGTGGTCACCTCGGTCGGGCTGGGGCTGCTCAGCCACATCTGGAAGGTCGGCTACGGCGAGATCGTGTCGGCGGTGTCGGCGGTGGACTGCCCCGAGGCCGAGGCCGTCTTCATCAGCTGCACGAACGTCCCGACCTACGACATCATCGCCCCGCTGGAGCAGATGATCGGAAAGCCGGTGCTGACCGCCAACCAGGTGACGATGTGCTCGGCCCTGCGCGCCATGGGCCGAGCGGCGTCCGGTCCCGGGCAGTCCCTGGTCAGTCTCGCTCCCTTCACGGCGGCCTAGCCGCCATGATCACCAAAGGTAGGATTGTCGACCACATGCGACAGAACGGGTTGCGCGCGGGGTTCCTCTACCCCGGCTACAGCGCCGAGGACGACTACCCCGCCATCGAGCGCGCCCTGGGAGAGGTCAGCCTCCCGGTCGTGCACACCCTGATGCGCGAGGACGCCCACCGCGTCGACGCACTGCTGGACATCGGCGGCGCCGACGTGCTCGGCGAGGGCGCCCGCACGCTGCGCGACCTCGGCGTGAAGGCCGCCGTGTGGGCCTGCACCAGCGGGAGCTTCGTGTTCGGCTGGGACGGCGCCGCGCAGCAGGTCGCGGGCGTCCGCGAGGCGGCGGGCGTGCCCGCCTCCAGCACGTCGTTCGCGTTCGTGCACGCGGCGCGGGCCCTCGGCGTGACCCGGGTCGCGGTCGCCGCGACCTATCCGGCCGACGTCGCCGAGCGGTTCGTCGCGTTCCTCGCCCACGCCGGCATCGAGGTGGTGGCGCTGTCCTGCCGGGGCATCGTCACCGCCGCCGAGGTCGGCACCCTCGGCCGCGACGAGGTGCTGGAGTTCGTCGCGGCCAACGACCATCCGGACGCCGAGGCGGTGCTGGTGCCCGACACCGCGCTGCACACCGTGTCCTGGCTCGACGAGCTGGAGGCGCGGGTCGGCAAGCCCGTGCTGACCGCCAACCAGGTGAGCGTCTGGGAGGGGCTGCGGCTCGCGTCCGGCCCCGAGGGGCTCCCGCCGCGCACCGGGCTGGGCCGGCTGTTCGCCGTCCCCGCCGCCGTGCCCCTGCAGGGGCGAGATACCTGGCAGATATGAGAAGCCGAAAGGGAACCGCGCATGGGCCGACTGGGTGAGCTGGAGCCTGTTCCCCGCAGGTCGACGGTGGAGATCGTCTCGGACGAGCTGCGTTCGGCGATCATGTACGGGTCGCTGGAGCCCGGCGCGCAGCTCGGCGAGGCCGAGCTCGCCGCGCGCCTCGGCATCAGCCGCGGACCGCTGCGCGAGGCCATGCAGCGCCTCGTCCAGGAGGGGCTGCTGGTCAGCGAGCCGCACCGCGGGCTTTTCGTGATCACGCTGGACGAGGGGGACGTCGAGGACGTCTACCTCGCCCGGCTCGCGATCGAACGCGAGGCCTGCCGGCTGATCATGGACCGGAACCGGGGCGAGGCGGTGGTCCGGCTCACCGAGGCCCTGGAGGCGCTCGTGGCCGCCGCCCGCGAGCGCGACCGGGTCGCGATGAGCGACGCCGACCAGGCGTTCCACGAGGTGCTGGTCAGCTCGTCGGGCAGCCCGCGGCTGGAGCGGATGGCGCACACGCTCCTGGTGGAGACGCGCATGTGCCTGAACGCGCTGCAGGACACCTATCCCGAGCCCGCCGACCTCGTCGAGGAGCACCGGAGGCTCGTCGACGCGATCGGCGACGGGGAGGAGGAGCACCTGCTCACCCTCATCGAGGAGCACATGACCGACTCCATCCACCGGCTCCGCGAGTCCTAGCTTCCGCCCCCGCCACACAGGGGCACCGGCCCTGGACAACGGACCCGGGGTCACCTAGATTGCAGATTGTCGACAATCTACCGGAGGGACGTCCATGGCGACGCTGTCTCCCCTGCTCAAGCAGGCCACCCCCGTCCTCGCCGAGCGCGGCGAGGGCGTCTACCTCTACGACGCCGAGGGCCGCCGGCACCTGGACTTCACCGCGGGCATCGGCGTCACCAACACCGGCCACTGCCACCCGCGCGTGGTCGAGGCCGCGCAGCGGCAGGTGGGCACGCTCATCCACGGCCAGTACACGACCGTCATGCACCGGCCGCTGCTGCGGCTGACCGAGGCGCTCGGCGAGGTGCTGCCGGAGGGCCTGGACTCGCTGTTCTTCCTCAACAGCGGCAGCGAGGCGGTCGAGGCGTCCATCCGGCTGGCCCGGCACGCCACCGGCCGGCAGAACATCGTCGTCTTCCACGGCTCCTTCCACGGCCGGACGATGGGCGCCGCCGCGCTCACCACGGCGGGCACGAAGTTCCGCGCCGGGATCGGCCCGCTGATGCCGGGGGCCGCGATCGCGCCGTTCCCGCAGGCCTACCGGTACGGGTGGTCGGAGGAGGAGGCGACGCGGTTCGCGCTGCGCGAACTCGACTACCTGCTCGTCACCGCGAGCCCCGCGTCCGACACGGCCGCGTTCGTGGTCGAGCCCGTTCTCGGCGAGGGCGGCTACATCCCCGCGCCGCCCGCCTTCCTGGAGGGACTGCGCGAGCGCGCCGACCGGCACGGCATCCTGCTGATCGTGGACGAGGTGCAGACCGGGTTCGGGCGGACCGGCCGGTTCTGGGGCCACGAGCACGCGGCCGCGCGCCCCGACGTCCTGATCACGGCCAAGGGCCTGGCGAGCGGGTTCCCGCTGTCGGCCATCGCGGCGCCGGCGGCGCTGATGGAGAAGGCCCGCCCGGGGTCGCAGGGCGGCACGTACGGGGGCAACGCGGTCGCGTGCGCCGCCGCGCTCGCCACCCTGCAGGTCATCGCCGACGAGGACCTGGTCGGCAACGCCGCCGTGCAGGGCGCGCGGCTGAACGACGGGCTCCGCAAGGTCGCCGCCGACCATCCGGCGATCGGCGACGTGCGCGGGCTCGGGCTGATGCAGGCCAGCGAGTTCACCACGCCGGACGGCGAACCCGACGCCGCCGCGGCGGCGCGGGCGCACGGGGCCGCCGCCGAGCGCGGGCTCCTCCTGCTGACCTGCGGCGCGTACGGCAACGTCGTCCGGATGATCCCGCCGCTGATCGTCACCGGGGAGCAGATCGACGACGGGCTCGCCCTGTGGGCGGACGCCGTCGCCGACGCCCTCGGCTAGGGCCCGCGCCTCAGCGCGGGTCCTTCGGGCCGGTCCTGCGGTAGACGATCGTGAGGGCGACCACGACCACGACCAGGGCCGCCAGGACGATCCCGCCCTTGATCAGCCGGTCCACCAGCAGGTCGATGACCACATCGCCGTCGTCGGCGGCGAGGGTCACCGGTCCCCTCCGGTCCCGCGGGTCTCGGCCTGGTCGAGGTAGTGCAGTGCGCCGCGGGCGGCGAGCCGGCCGAGTTCGGACCGGCCGCCGCCCCGCCGCGCGCCGAGGCCGCCGCGGCCCGCCCCCGGTCCGGCCGCCGGCCGGTCGGCCCAGGCGCGCAGGGCCGGCTCGACCAGGCCGCGGGCCCGGCCGAGCCGGCCGTGGCGCCTGAGCATGATCGCCACGCTGAACACCGCGACGACCAGCAGCGCGATCCCGGCGACGATGATCGCGAAGCGGATCAGCAGGATGTTCATCACCTCGTCCATGTCGACCTTCCCCTCCGTCGGGTTTCTTTAGCACGGTCGTGCCAAAAAAGACTGTAGCACGAGCGTGCTATAAAAGGACGGTGCCGAAGATCGTCGATCCCGAGGCCCGCCGCCGCGAGGTGGCCGAGGCCGTGTTCCGCGTCGTGCACCGGGACGGCCTGGAGCAGGCGTCGCTGCGCTCCGTCGCCGCCGAGGCGGGCCTGGCGATCGGATCGGTCCGGCACTACTTCGGCGGTCAGGCCGACATCATGATCTTCGCGATGCGCACGTTCGCCGAGCGGGCCGGCGAGCGGCTGCGGCAGCGCGCGGGCCGGCTCGCGGTCCCCGACCCCGCCGCACCGCCCGCCGAGCATGCGGCGGCCATGGAGTCGCTGTTCGCCGAACTGCTGCCGCTGGACGCCGAGCGGCGCGAGGAGGCCGAGGTGTGGCTGGCCTTCGTGGTCGGCGCCCGCACCCGGCCCGAGCTGCGTCCGCTGGCCCGGGAGATGCACGACGACCTGCGCTCCATCGCGGCGCGGGTCCTGCGGGCGGCCCGCCTTGCCGGCGCCCTGCGCCCCGATCTGGACGTCGAGGTGGAGGCCGCGCGGGTGCACGCGCTGGTGGACGGCCTGTCCTCGCACGCCGTCCTGCAGCCCGAAGGCACCGACCCGGCCGGGCTGCGGGCCGTGCTGCGCCGGCACGTCAGCGAACTGTCCGGCGTACCCGCGGGCGACCTGCCCGCACCGCCCGGCCTGGAGGACCCGCGCGCCGGGGGGTGACGCGCGGCCTGCTAGATTCCGAACCTCGTTCTGTACGAGGAGGCGCGGTGAACCCCTGGCAGACCCCGGAGCGCGCGGCGCTGCGCGCCCTGGTCCGCGACTTCACCGCGCGGGAGATCGTGCCGTTCCTCGCCGGCTGGGAGGACGCGGGCGAGCTGCCCCGCTCCCTGCACGCCCGGGCCGCCGAGGCGGGACTGCTCGGGGCCGGGTTCCCGGAGGAGGCGGGCGGGTCCGGCGGGGAGCTGTTCGACGCGCTGATCGTCGCCGAGGAGATCATTCAGTCCGGCGGGTCGGGCGGCGTGGTCGCCTCCCTGTTCACGCACGGGATCGCGCTCCCCCACATCATCGCCTCCGGGGACGAGGCGCTGATCGACCGGTTCGCGCGGCCGGCGCTCGCCGGGGAGCTGATCGGCGCGCTCGGCGTCACCGAGCCCGGCACCGGGTCGGACGTCGCGGGCCTCCGCACGACCGCCGTCCGCGACGGCGGGCACTACGTCGTCGACGGCGCCAAGATGTTCGTCACCTCGGGCGTGCGGGCCGACTTCGTCACCACGGCGGTGCGGACGGGCGGACCCGGCTTCGACGGCATCTCCCTGCTGGTCGTGGAGAAGGGCGCCCCCGGGTTCACCGTCTCGAAGCCGCTGCGCAAGATGGGCTGGCTCTGCTCCGACACCGCCGAGCTGTCGTTCGACGGCGTCCGCGTCCCCGCGCAGAACCTGGTCGGCGCGGAGAACAGCGGGTTCCTGCAGATCGTCCAGAACTTCGTGACCGAGCGGCTCTCCCTGGCCGTCCAGGCCTACGCGACGGCGCAGCGCTGCCTGGACCTCACCCTGGCCTGGGTCCGGGACCGGGAGACGTTCGGGCGCCCGCTGGCCTCCCGGCAGCTCGTCCGGCACAAGATCGCCGAGATGGCGCGGCGGACCGACGTCGCCCGCACCTACACCCGCGCGGTCGCCGAACGGCACGCCGCCGGGGAGGACGTCCTCACCGAGACCGCCTACGCCAAGAACACCGCCGTCCTCGCCTGCGAGCACGTCGTGCACGAGGCCGTCCAGCTGCACGGCGGGATGGGCTACATGCGCGAGTCGGAGGTGGAGCGCCACTACCGCGACGCCCGCATCCTCGGCATCGGCGGCGGCACCAACGAGATCATGAACGAGATCGCCGCCAAGCGACTCGGGCTGTGAGACCGGCCGCCACGCGGCGGCGCCCGGCGGTGAAAGGGGAGGCCGCCGGGCGCCGCCGTCTCCGGGTCAGCCGAGGGGCTTCGCGCAGTCGATGGGCCAGTACGGGCCCCAGACGTCGAGCGAGTTCAGCACGAACTTGATCATCACCGGGTCGAAGGCGATGCCGACGTGCGCGTTGGCGTCGTTCGCGCACTTGTCCTGCAGCAGGACGTTCTGCGCGTTGGAGCCGTTGAGGAACTCCGAGGTGTAGGGCGTGACGACCTCGTCGTACTTGGTGGACAGCACGATGTAGGTCGGGCCGGGCACGGTGTCGCCGCCCTCGTTCAGCTTCTTCAGGAAGTCCGAGCCGACGATCTGCTGGCCCGCCGACGGCGCGGCCTTCACGACCGCCTGCGTGATGCCGAGCAGGCTGCCCAACTCCACCAGCCCGGACATGTTGGTGCCGTGGTTGGACGGCACGATGCCGACCAGCTTGTTGACCTTCGCGGCCCCGCCGAGGAACTTCATGTAGTACCGGGGCATCATGCCGCCCTGCGAGTGCCCGACGATGTCGACCTTGGACGCCCCGGTGGAGGCCGTGACCTTGTCGACGAAGGCCGACAGCTCACCGGCCGACGTGGGAATGTCGTTGATCCCCTGAATGGGGCCGTCCTTCGGTCCGCCGTAGTTGAGGGCGTAGACGCAGTACCCGGCCTTCTTCAGCGCCGGGGAGAGCTTCTGCCAGTTGAACGCCATGTTCTCGAACGTCCCGTGCACGAGGACCACGGGGCGGGGGTGGAAGAACGAGGGCTTGCAGTTCCAGTCGTTCGCCCCATCCGGGCTCGTCTCGGCGTGCGCGGCGGGCGCGACCGTCCCGGCCAGGCCGAGAGCGACGGGGACCGCCGCGGCGATGACCGCCCAGGAGCGGAGTCGTTTGGAACGCATGGGCATCTCCCTAATGCGGGCACGCCGAACAGGGCCGGTGTCCGGCCTTTCTGGTCGTCGTGTTGATCGGGGTGGAGTGCCCACAAGGTACGACCGCTTTCCGGCGCAGTCTTGTGGAATGACCGCCGGTTACCGCGAACGAATTGTCAGCCGATTCACAATCGGCCCGGCGCGCGGGCGCGTGGCCTGCGGCCTCATGCGCGGGTGAGTCCGTCGACGAGCGCGCGCAGGCCGTCGAGGTAGGTGTCCTGCGCGGTCAGCGTCGCCCAGCGGCCCGACAGGGACGCCAGCCGCGGCAGCTCCGCCGGGTCGAGGTCGGCGAAGACCCGGTCGCGGTAGGTGGGCCGGTCGTCGTCGGCGCGCCTGCGGGCGGACGCGGCCCGCACGAGCATCTCCCCCGCCGTGTAGTACCAGACCGCCCGGTAGCCGTGGACGGCCTGCTCGATGGTGAGGCCGCATTCCATCAGGGCGTCCACGATCCGCTCGTTGTACCAGAGCGCCTCCTCCGCCATCAGGTCGTCGGCGGTGAGCACCTCCACGATCCACGGGCAGGCGGCCAGCGTCTCGCGGAGGGTCGCGGCCAGCACGACGACGCGCTCGCGGGGATCGCGGGGCAGTTCGGGCCTGCGCAGCGTCCGGGCGGCGAAGTCCTCCAGCAGCAGGAGCAGGAGTTCCTCCTTGTCGCGCACGTGATGGTAGAGCGCCATCGGCGTGCTTCCGACCTCCTTGGCCAGCCGCCGCATGGTCAGCCTCCCGGCCCCCTCCTCGTCCACGATCCGGCGGGCGGTCTCGATGATCTCCGCGCGGGAGATGCGGGGCGGCCTGCCGCCGCCCCGCCGCTCTGGGGACGCCATCCCCCCATCATCGCGCATGCGCGCACCCCCGGCTGGACAGGCGGACGCGACTCCGAGTAGGTTTTTATACATGTACAGAAAATCCAGACCAGGGGTGGTGCTGGCGGCCGCGTGCGTCGCCCAGTTCGTCGTCGCCCTGGACATGGCGGTGGTCAACGTCGCGCTGCCCGCGATCCGCACGTCCCTCGGCTTCGCCCCGGTCGACCTGGCCTGGGTCGTGCACGTCTACGCGCTCACCTTCGGCGGCTTCCTGCTGCTCGGCGGCCGGGCCGGCGACCTGTACGGCCGGCGCCGGCTGTTCGTCCTCGGGCTCGCGGTCTTCGGCCTCTGCTCGCTCGGCGGCGGCCTGGCCCAGGCGCCCTGGCAGCTCGTCGCCGCCCGGGCCGGGCAGGGCGTCGGCGCCGCGGCCGTCGCCCCGGCGGCGCTCGCGCTGCTGACGACCACGTTCGAGGGCCGTGCCCGCGTCCGGGCGCTCGGCGTGTGGAGCGCGGTGAACGCCGCGGGCGGCGCGCTCGGCGTCCTCGCCGGCGGCCTCCTGACCGAGTACGCGGGCTGGCGCTGGGTGATGCTGGTCAACCTGCCGATCGTCGCGGCCGCCCTGGCCCTCGTCCCGGCGGGGGTCCCCGCGGCGCGGGCCGCCCTGCGGGAGCGGGCGGACGTGCTCGGCGCGGTGCTCGCCACCGGCGGCATCGGGCTCCTGGTGTTCGGCGTCGTCCGCACCGACACCCGCGGCTGGACCTCCACGGCGACCCTCGCCACCCTGGCATCGGCGGCGGTCCTCCTCGCGGCGTTCGCGTTCGCCGAGTCCAGGTCGCCGGCCCCGCTCATCCGGCTCGGCCTGCTGCGCGGACGCTGGGTGGCCGGGGCGAACCTGATCGTGTTCTTCGCCGCCGCGGGCCAGTTCTCCGCCTTCTACTTCGTGTCCCTCTACATGCAGCAGGTCCTGCACATGGGGGCGGCCGAGACGGGCGCCGCGTTCCTGCCGTTCTCCGCGGGGCTGGTGGCCGGGACCGTGGCCGCCACCCGGATCACCTCGGCCCGCTCGCCGCGCGCGGCGCTCATCCCGGGCGGCCTGCTCGCCGCCGCGGGGCTCGGCTGGTTCGCCCTCATCAGCCCCGGCGGGGGCTTCCTCACCGACGTCCTCGGACCGTCCCTGCTCTGCAGCGTCGGCACCGGCCTCGTCCTCGCCCCGGTCGCGGTCGCCGCCACCACCGGCGTCGCCCCCCGCGAGGCGGGCACGGCCTCGGGCCTGCTCAACAGCTCCCGCCAGCTCGGCGGCTGCATCGGCCTGGCGGCCCTGGCGACCGTCGCCGCCCACCGCACCGGCGGCGCCGCGACCGGGCCCGCGCTGAACGACGGCTACGCCTTGAGCCTCGCCGTCTCCGCCGCCCTCTTCCTCATCGCGGCCGCGGTCGCGGTGGCCCTCCCCCGCCGCGGGACGGCCGCAGCGCCCTCCCCCGCACCCAGGGAAAACCGACTGGAAGGAACACCCTCATGAACCCGATCGACATGTTCGCCTCCGCCCTCACCTTCCACCCGGACGGCGCGGTCCGCGCGGCCGAGCGCCGCATGACCAGCGATGACGGCGGCTGGCAGATCGCGGCGTTCCACGTCGAGACCGACGAGGACGTCCACGCCGACCACTGGGAGGCGCACCCGGCCGCGGAGGAGGCGGTGTGCTGCCTGTCCGGCGCTCTGCGGATCTACTTCCGTGCCGAGGAGCCCGGCGGCGAGGAGGAGATGGTGCCGCTGCCCGCCGGTACCGCCGTCGTCGTCCCCCGAGGCCGCTGGCACCGGCTGGAACTGGACGCCCCGAGCGACATCATGTCCGTCACCCTCCGCCGCGGCACCCGCCATGAGAAGCGCGCCGTCTGAGGCGCTCCGGTGGCCGTGCCCGCGGCGGGCACGGCCACCCGTCCCGGTCAGGCCTGGGCCACGGCGCCTTCCTTGAGGAGGGTCTCGGCGTCGTCGAAGCCCAGGTCCTCCAGGACGGCCCTGGTCTGGCCGCCGGGAAGGACGGGGACGCCGTCGGTCTCGGCCGGGGTCCGGGAGAAGCGGGGGGCCGGGGCGGGCTGGCGGTGGCCGGCGAGGTCGGGGAAGACCTCGCGGGATGTGTTGAAGGGATGCTCGGCGGCCTCGGTCATCGACAGGACGGGGGCCACGCAGGCGTCGCTGGGGACGAAGACCTCCGTCCACTCGTCGCGGGTCCTCGTGCGGAAGGCGGCGGCGAAGCGCTCGCGCATGGCCGGCCACCGGTCGCGGTCGTACTGGGCGGGGAGGTCCTCCCCGTCGAGGCCGAGACGGCGGAGGAACTCGGCGTAGAACTGCGGCTCGATGGCGCCGACGGCCATGTGGCGGCCGTCGGAGGTCTCGTAGACGTCGTACCAGGGGGCGCCGGTGTCGAGCATGTTGACGCCGCGGCGGTCCTCCCAGATGCCGCCCGCGAGGAAGCCGTGGATGAAGGTGGACAGGTGGGCGGTGCCGTCCACGATGGCGGCGTCGACGACCTGGCCCCGCCCGTTCGCCCGCGTTTCGAGCAGCGCCGCGAGGACGCCGGTGACGAGGTACATGCTGCCGCCCGCGAAGTCGCCGAGCAGGTTCATCGGGACCTGGGGCGGCCCGCCCGCGCGGCCGATGGCGTGCAGGGCGCCGGTGATCGCGATGTACCCGACGTCGTGGCCCGCGGTCTGCGCCAGTGGCCCCTGCTGCCCCCAGCCGGTCATCCGCCCGTAGACCAGGCGGGGGTTGCGGGCCAGGCAGTCGTCGGGGCCGATGCCGAGGCGCTCGGTGACGCCGGGGCGGAAACCTTCGAGCAGGACGTCGGACTTCTCCACCAGGCGGAGGACGACCTCCTTCCCGCGCTCGCTCTTGAGGTCGATGGCGATCGACCGCTTGCCGCGGTTGGTGAAGTCGGTGCCGCCGGCGGTCTCGCCGTCGCGGACGGCGGAGGCGCGGTCGACGCGGATCACGTCGGCGCCGAGGTCGGCCAGCAGCATCGCCGCGAACGGCCCCGGCCCGATTCCGGCCAGCTCGATCACCCGTACTCCGGAGAGCGGCCCGTTGCCCATCTGCGACTCCCTGAATCTCGTTCGGTTCCCCCTCCAGTGTGCCCGATCGAGGTAAGCGGGTGCTGACCAGACCCGCCCTAACGGGCGGTGAGGATCACAGGCGTTCCGGGGGCGCCCCTGGCGGTGAGGAGGCGGTCGCGCGTCGCCGGGTCCTGAACCCCCTCGGCGTGCGGGACGAGACCGCGTCCCGCCGCGGCCAGGTAGTACCAGCGGTCCGACGGGGCGCGCCACCACGTCCCGCTGACCGGGCGCCGGACGTCGCAGGCGCCCGTGGCGCGGTTCTCCGCCCCGAGCAGGGTCGCGAAGGCGGCGGCGCCGCCGTCGGCGTACGCCAGCCGGGTGCAGGTCCAGTCGGCGCTCTTCCCGCCGTGCGGCAGCGTCCCCGACCAGAAGTCGAACGCCATCGCCGCGGAGACGGGCCGCGAGGGCGCGGGGATGGCGCAGGCCAGCCTCTTCCAGAACGACCGGGCGGTGCGGCCGAGCGCGGCCGGACGGTCGGGGCCGCCCGGCCTGCGGTCCGGGGCGCGGTAGCCGAGGACGGCGGCCCGCGAGCCGCCGAGGTCGCCGACCGTCCGCGGGCCGAGGTGGAAGAGCGGGCCGCGGCCGCAGTCGGTGCCGGGGCGGACGGGCGCCGTCACGCCGCCGTACGTGGCGAGCCGCCCCCCGGCGAGGGTCTCCGGCCGGGCGTCCCAGGGCGCGAGGAGGTAGCGGCCGCCGCCGAGGGCGATCGGCGCGGACGGGTCGGCGCCGATCGCGGCGACGTCCACGCGGCCGGAGACGTAGCGGGCCAGGCGTGCGCCGCTGCGCATCACGGCGAGCGGCGCGCCGTCCACCCGGCCGGCGTACAGGAGCTGCGCGACGCCGCTGTCGGGGCGGCGGCCGCCGGGGGCGGCCGCCCACGCGGCGGCGGCGCGCCGGCCGAACGCCCGGTCGCCGGCGAGGTCGCCGCGGGCGGGCCAGACGTCGAGGGAGCGGGCGCCGCGCGTCCAGGCGTCCGGCGCCGCCGCGACGAGGCCGAGACCGCGGGCGGACGCCTCGCGCGGGCCCTCCCGTTCGGTCACCAGGAGCGCGCCGACCAGCGCGGCGGTGAGGAAGGCCGCGGCCGCGAGCGGCAGCATCGAGCGGGTGCGGACGGGGCGCAGCAGCTCCGGCTCGAACCGGTCGGCGCGGCGGGGCACGGGCACCTCGACGGCCTCGGCGGCGCGGATCACCGGCCAGGGGTCGCGCACCCGCAGCTCGATCAGCTGGTCGCGGACGGCGTAGCGGGGCATCCCCTCCACGTTCCGCAGGACGTAGGCGACGCGGACGTGGGGGTCGAGCCTGGACAGCGCCGCGGTCAGCGCCGGGTCGGGCAGCCGGGCGGGGAGCGCGCGCAGCCACGGGCCGAGGCCGATCTGCAGGCGGCGGGACGGGCGCAGCGACCGGCGCAGCACGCGGGTGCGGCGCCGGGCGTGCCCGGCGGCGGAGCGGTCGCGGGCGCCGCGCGCGGTGGAGTCCACGATCCGGCGGGCGATCGCCAGCCGGTAGACGCGCTTTCCCCGTCCCGGTAGAACGAAATACGCCATCCGCACAAGGTCGCCATAAGCCGATTCTGCCGGCGGTGTTTCCTTGTACGGATTCGTCATGACATCGTCCGTCACGGCGGGCCACTCCCTCTGGGGCAGTTCCTTCGTCGCGAACACCGAGGTTAGGACGGAGAGGGGCGGCACCGGAGCGCAATTGGCACAACGATTAACCGGCCGTAGGGAAATGTCATCTCATTTCCATACGAGACGCCGGGGGCGGTCGGGCCGGGCCTTCCCGGCGAGAGCAGCCACGCCCGTTTCCTCCCCGTACTACGCTGTTGCCCTCGGGGAACCGCCCCGGGCCGCGCCGCATCGAATGACCGCGCCCCGCCGCGCCCCGGACGAGACGAGCGACCGAGAGGGAACCCCCGACCCATGACCGAGGACGTTCCGGGCTACCGGGTGCTGGAGCAGGTCGGCGAGGGCGGCTTCAGCGTCGTCTACCGCGCCCACCAGGAGCGCCTGGACCGGATGGTCGCGCTGAAGGTCCTGTCGATCAGCGCGGTCGACGACGCGGCGATGCGGCGGTTCCAGCGCGAGTGCAAGATCACCGGGCGGCTCTCCGGACACCCGAACATCGTGACCGTGCTGGACACCGGCACCACCCGGTCCGGGCGCCCCTACATCGTGATGGAGTACTTCGAGCACGGCGCGCTCACCGACCGGCTCGCGCGGGAGGGGCCTCTGGCGTTCGCCGAGGTGCTGCGGATCGGGGTGAAGATGGCGGGCGCGCTCGCCGCCACGCATGAGACCGACGTCCTGCACCGGGACGTCAAGCCGCAGAACGTGCTGCTGTCGCGGTACGGGGAGCCCGCGCTCGCCGACTTCGGCATCGCCCGCCTGGTCGACAGCTTCGACGCCACCCACACGCAGGCCTTCACCCCGCACCACGCCGCCCCCGAGGTGCTGGAGGGCAGGCCGCCGGGCATCGGGTCCGACCTCTACTCGCTCGGCTCGACGCTCTACCAGCTGCTGTCCGGGCGGCCCGCGTTCAAGGGTCCGCCCCGCGAGGGCATCGCGCCGCTGATGCTGCGGATCCTGAACGACCCGCCGCCGCCGATCCCGCGCCCCGACGTCCCGCGGCAGGTCACCGACGTCATCGTGCGCTCGATGGCCAAGACGCCCGGCGAGCGGTTCGCGAGCGCCGTGGAGTTCGCGCAGGCGCTCCAGCGCGTGCAGGCCGAGCTGGGGCTGCCGGTGACGGACGTCGCGCACAGCAGCCGCGGCGCGCTGGCGGCGCCCGACGCCGGCCCGCGCCTCACGTTCCCCGACACCTCCGCTCCGCCGGTGCCCGCGCCGGCACCGACCGCGCAGGCGCCTTCCCTGCCCGCCGTCGCACCGCCGGCTCCGGCGCCCGTCGCCGCGCCGAAGCCCCCGCCGTCGCCGTGGGCGCCCAACGCCCTCCCGTCGCAGGCCCCGGAAGCGGTGCTCCCCCAGGAGGGCCCGCCGCCCGCCCCGGAGGCCGCCTGGCCCCCGGCCCCGGCGCCCCAGGCCGGCGACCAGCGCGCGAGCGGCTCCTCCACGACGCCGCACACGACGCCCCACATGTCGCCGCACACGACGCCGCAGGCGGGCCCGCACCAGACCACCTGGGACCGGCCGCACGACGGGCCCCGCCGCGGCCTGATCGTCGTGGCCGGAATCGTGCTCGCCGGCGGGCTGGCCCTCGGCATCGGGGCGCTCGCGCTGTCGGGGGGCGGCGACGGCAAGGGCGGGACCGCCGCGAAGTCGACGCCGCCGTCCCAGACCCAGACCGTCCCGCAGGGGCAGGCCACCCAGGCGCCGATCCCGGCCTCGCAGCTCGCCGCGACCCGGCCGCGCAAGGTGGTCGCGCGACAGGTCGGGCGGACGGCGGCGCTCCTCTGGACGCTGCCGCCCGCCGCGCGCGGGCTGCCGCTCCTCGTCCAGCAGCAGCCCGCCGGGACCCAGCCGATCACGTCGGTGAAGGCGGGGTCGCAGTCGGCGACCATGCCGGGCCTGCGGCCGAACACGACCCACTGCTTCAAGGTCGGCGCGGTGCTGCGCCTCAACCAGGGCCAGGCACCGGACGTGGCGTGGTCGGCGCCCGCCTGCGTCGGCAAGGCGAAGAAGCGCACCCAGCCGTGACCTTCGTGGAGGGGCCGGGGGTCAGGGCTCGCACGTCCAGACCGCCGGCCCCGCGAAGCTCCTCCAGTCGCCCGGCGTGTTGACCAGGTAACCGATGAGGTAGCCGGTCTTGCCGCTCCACGTGATGTTGGCGTACATGTCGCCGGCGAGGCTGGAGTCCTTGGGGTGCCTGTAGTACACGCCCTTCTTCTGGCAGTGCACGACGACGAGTTCGCCGTTGTTGTCGTTCATGGTGGCGACGGTCGTGCCGCCGTTGGCGTCGGCCGTGGCCCGGATGTAGGCGTTGGAGTTCCCGTTGCGTTCCACCGGGTACCTGGTCGCGGGTCCGGTGAGCCTGGCGTCGAGCGTCGCGTCCGCGCCCGTGCCCGCGCCGTTCACCGCGGCGACGGTGAAGGTGTAGGGCCCGTTCGTCCACACCTCCCCGAGCGTCGCGGTCATGGCCGAGCCCGTCGCGGCGGGCACCGTCCGGGTCCCCCTGACCGGGCCGTCCCAGCCGATCCGGTAGGCGGACGCGCCGGGCGGGGCCGTCCAGGAGACCTTCGTCCCGGACGCGGTGGCCTGCGCCTGGAGGCCGGTCGGCGCGCCGGGCGTCACGCACGGGCGGGCGGGATCGCTGGGCGCCGACACCTGCTCGCGGGTCCGTCCCCGGCCGTCCCGGTAGCGGACGGCGACGCGGAAGCGGTACTCGCGGGCGCAGTCGCCGCCGGTGACGGTGAACGTGAAGGGCCCGGCGCCCGGCGCGATCGCGGCCGGGCGCGCCGCGAGGCCGGGCGGGACGTCCTTCAGCGCGTACCCGGTGATCCCCTCGCCGTCCGAGGGCTGGAAGTCGATCCGCATCGTGCCCGCCCCGGGCGTGACCGACACGTTCAGCGGCGCGCCGGGCGGTTCGCCGGGGCGCGGTCGGCGGGGGTCCTGCGGGGCGGTCCGCGGGGGCGGGGCGGCGCCGCCGCCGGGCTGCGGGATGGCGCGGCGCATCGGGCCGCCCGCGACCTTGTCCCGGTACTTGTCGATGCCCTTGCCGACGCCCTGCCCGTCGATCACGACGGCGCGCGGGCCGGCCGGGTCGTTCGCCCACAGCAGGCCGTCGCGGACGAAGACGTCCAGCCTGGCGGGCCGCCCGCTGATCGGGACCGGCGCCTCGAACCGGTTGCCCGCCGCGTCGTACACGAGCAGGGACCCGGCCGTCTCGTCGGGGATGTAGACCCTGGACCCGAGCATGTGCGGCGGCCGGTACCGGTGCTTCGGCATGGCGAGCCGCGTGCTGGAGTACCGCCCGGTGTCGGTGTCGACGGTCACCAGCGACCCCGCGCCGGGCACCAGCAGCGGGACGGTCTTGCCCTCGGTGGCGGGCGGGGCGAGCACGCCGCCGCGGCCCGCCTGCCGGACGGTCGCGGGCAGCCCGACGGTCAGCCGCGTCCCGGACGGCTTGATGACCGTGGCGGTGGCGTTCGTCGAGTTCACGACGACCGGGTCGCCCGCGGCCATGGTGAGCGCGAGGTCGTCCCCCGGTCCGCCGACGCGGACCGGCGGCTGGGAGCGGCCGTCCCCGAACGCCGCGACCTGCCCGTCCCGCGCCACCGGCACCCACAGGGCGCCCCGCGCGTCGATGCCCGCCTGCCCGAGGACGGGCGGGAGGGTGGCGGGCGCGCCGACCGGCGTCAGGCCGACCGGGTCGATCTGCTGGAGGACGCCCTTGACGGAGTCGACCGTGTAGGCCTTGCCGGCGCCCGCGAGGACCTGGATGCCGCGGCCCAGCGGGCGGCTCGCGCCGACGTCCAGCTGGGCGGGGTCGAGGCGGCTGACGACGCCGGTGTCCCGGTCGACGATCAACACGGTGGCGCCGTCCTGAATGATCTTGATGTCGTGGCCGCGCATCTGCGGGGGCACGCCGGTCTTGCCGTCCACCTTGGCCGCGGGCCCGTTGACGTGCACGACGAGGCCCTTGTCCCGCGCGGTGAGCCAGGCGCCGACGTCGGCGATCCGGTACTTGGCGCTCGCGACGCCCACCCCGTAGACGACGGCGGCGATGATCAGCACGCCGGTGAGCCCGACGGCCACCCGACCCGTCAGCCGATCACGCCGAAAGAAACCGCCCAGGCCCGCCATGTCCTGAAATCCCCCACCCGTTTCGCAGGGGACACCGTAGCCGCTCGCGTCCCACCGGTGCCGGTTTTTCCCGGGAAACGGCGGCGCTCAGCCTTCGCCGAGGGCGGCGCTGTACGCCGGGACGGTGATGTTGCGCCCGGACACGACCACCACCAGGCGCCCGGCGGCCTCGACCTTCCCGGCCAGGACGGCGGCGACCGCCGCGGCGCCCGCGCCCTCGGCGACGAGGCCGTGCTCGTGGAACAGCAGGCGCAGCGCCGTCCGGATCTGGTCGTCGGTGACCGACGTCAGCTCGGCGGTGCGCCCGATCACCTCGGGGGTGACGCAGCCGGGTTCGAGGTTGCCGGGCAGGCCGTCGGCGAAGGTCTCGCCGACCTCGACCCGGGTGACCCGCCCGGCCGCCACCGACGCCGAGACGCCGCGCGACACCGCCGACTCCACGCCCACGACCCGCACGTCGCCTCGCTCGCGCGCCCACAGGCACAGGCCGGCGACGAGCCCGCCGCCCCCGACCGGCGCGACCACCGTGAGGGGGCCGTCCGCCTGCCGGTCGAGCTCGCGCCCGATGGTGCCCTGCCCCGCGATGACCGCCGGGTCGTTGTAGGGCGAGACGTAGTGGCCCGGGAGCGTCATCGCGTGCGCCTCGGCCTCGTCGTAGGTCGTCCCGTGCTGGACGAGGCGCACCGGGAACGCGCGGATCCTGTCGACCTTGACCTGCGACGCCCGGGTCGAGACCACGACGGTGACGTCCGCGCCCGCCTTCGCGGCGGCGTACCCCATGCCGAGGCCGTGGTTGCCCGCGCTCGCCGTCACCGCCGGCTCCCCCTCGGGGAGCGCGGCGACGGCCGCGAGCGCGCCCCGCACCTTGAACGCGCCGATCGGCTGGAACGTCTCCAGCTTCAGCAGCGCACCCGGCGCCAGGCCCGAGGGGACCAGGGGCGTGGGGGCGAGCTCGGCGGACACGGCCCGCCAGGCGCGGTCCAGGTCGTCCGGGCCGGGCGGCCGGACGGCGCGCACCGTCATGCACGCTCTTCCGGCGACCCGTCCAGCCGCTCGTGCAGGCGCTCGCGGATCTCGTCGGGGGTGTAGGAGCGGCGGCGGCGCTCGGCGCGCACGATCACGGCCCCGGTCGCGGCGACGCCGAGGAACCCGGCGACGCCCAGCGCCTTCCAGAGGTTCGCTGCTTTCCAGAGGCCGGATCCGCTCAACGTGCGCATACGGCTACCGTAGCGACCATGCCGGGCACGAGCATCTCCCTCGCCGAGGCCGTCGAGCTGACCCGCACCGGGGACGTGTGGCTGTTCCGCGGCCGGACGGTCGCCGACCGCGCCATCCAGATGACGACCAACAGTCCCGTCAACCACGTCGGCATGGCGGTGGTGATCGACGACCTGCCGCCGCTGATGTGGCACGCCGAGCTCGGCCGTTCGCTGCGGGACATGTGGACCGGCGGGCACCACCGCGGCGCGCAGCTGCACGACCTGCGGGACGCGGTGCTGGCCTGGGGGAACCGCTACGGCCAGCGGGCCTGGCTGCGGCAGCTCGACCCGCCGCCGACCGGGGCGATGGAGGACGCGGCGCTGCGCGCGGTGGCGCGGCTGGACGGCACGCCGTTCCCCTCGACGTCGAAGCTGGCGACGCGGTGGCTGCGCGGGCGGGTGCCGATCCGGCGGCCGGCCGAGCGGGACGCGAACCTGGAGACGGCGTTCTGCGCGGAGATCGTCGCGGTGACGTACCAGTCGATGGGGCTGCTGCCGAAGGGGCGCCGCCCGAACTGGTTCGACCCGGGGCGGTTCTGGAGCGGGGACGACCTGGAGCTGGAGACGGGCGCGGTGCTCGGCGGCGAGATCGCGGTCAGCGTCCCCGCGTCCTGACGGCCCGGCGGTCCCGCAGCGACCGCGGGTGCAGGCGCCGCCGGAACCGGCGCAGCCGCCCGGCCCTGGCGGTGACGAGGCGGCCGAGCTCGTCGGTGTGCCCCCACGCCCGGTCGGCGGCTCCGGGGTCGGGGTGGGACGCGGCGAAGCGGCTGCGGTTGACGAGGTCGGCGAGCGGCCCGAGATGGCCGTGGGCGTCGTCTCCGACGGCCGACGCGCCGAAGCGGGCGACCTCGTGCGCGGTCAGCGTCCGGGCCGTGGACAGGCCGACGTCGGCGAGGTGGTCGAGCGCCTGGTGCCATGCGCCGGTGATGCGGGCGGCGGGCGGCCCCGCCCTCCGGCGCCGTCTTCGCAGGACGGGGGCGAGGAGGACGGCGCCCAGGTAGGCGATGACGAGCGCGCCCACCGCGATCGAGGCGAACACCCACCACGGCGTGGCCCGGCCGTCGTCGGCGGCCGGCTTCTGCGGGCCCTTCTGCGTCGTGTCGCCCGGGCCCTGGCCGCGCTGCTGCGAGGCCGCGTTCTTCTGGGCCTGCTCCAGCTTCTGCTCGGTCTCCCCCGCCGCGACGGAGTCGTTCTTCTTGGACCGCCGCGCGCTGTCGGGGAGCGGGTTGAACCGGATCCAGCCGAGCCGGTCGAACTTGATCTCCGGCCACACCATCACGTCCCCGGACCGGACCTGGACGGTGTCGCCCGCGCGGTCGCCGCCGTCGAAGCCCACGATGACGCGGGACGGCAGGCCGATCGTCCGGGCGAGCAGGGCGTAGGCGGTCGCGAAGTGCTCGGGCGTGCCGCGCCTGCCCTCGCCGAGGAAGTAGTCGAGCTGCCGGTAGCCGTGCCCCGGCGGGGCTGTGACGTCGTACCTGGCGTAGCGCTTGAGGTACTCGGCGAGCATCGCGGCCTTCTGGATGGGCGACACGGCGCCCTGCGTCGCGGCCCGGGCGAACCTGCGGAACTCGGCGATCTGGACGGGCGGCTCCTTCGCGCCGGGCCCCCACGGCAGCTCCCGCGCGGCCCGGGCCTCGGCGTCGCCTGCGACGGCCGCCCCGGCGAGGTCGTCTGCCGTCCATTCCGGGACGACGGAGCCGACGCGGTAGGTCTGGCCGGGGCGCAGCGGCTGCGCGGCGGCCAGCGCGCCGCTGCCGGGGTCGACGACGACAGGGAGCCCGGTGACCTCCCGCGGGCGGTCGGCGGCGGGCACCCACACGCCCGGCAGGTCGCGGATGGTGATGCGCTGCGCGACCTCGTGCTCGCGGCCCGGGTCCGGCCCCTGCGGCACGCGGCTCCCGGTCGGGACGAAGCGGGCCGTGGACGACCAGGTCACGCCGTCGAAACGGTCCAGGACGGCGAGCCGCTCGATCTCGTTCCGCTTCGACTGGACCGTGAACATCACCTGGTCGGGGCTGAGCAGCCAGCCGCCGACGCGGTCCAGCGGGCTGACGCCGTCGCGCTGCTGCGGCGGCGGCGCCTGCACCTGCTCGCGCGGGTCGTAGGGGTCCGCGCTGACGGGGACGACGGGGCCGGCGGCGAACGCCAGCGCCCCGAGGACGGCCGCGGCGGGGACGCCGATCAGGAGGGGCCGCCACGCGACGCCCGAGCCCGGCCCGTCCGCACGGACGAGGACCAGCACGGCGGTGAGCACGACGGTCGCGGCGGCGAGCGGCAGGTTGGATCCGGGGCCGTCCACCCCGAGCAGCAGCGCGACCGCCCACACGCCGAGCGCAGGCACGCACGGCAGGGCGCGCAGCGAGGTGCGCAGCGCCAGCTCCGCCGCCGCGAACGCCGCCAGCCACACCACCACGTGGACCAGGACGAGGTACTCCGGCTTCGCGGGGGCGGGCAGCAGCGTGGTCAGGATCGACTTCCACGCGCCGAGCACGCCCTCGCGCAGCGTCTGCGGCAGCGTCCCGTCCCCGAGGGCGGGGCGCAGGACGGTGACCGAGACCGTCCCCGCCCAGGCGACGACGGTCAGTACCAGCGAGATCCACAGCGGCCACGGGCCCTTGTCCTTGCGCGGCCCCGACAGCAGCCCGCACAGGACCGTCGGCGCCACCGCCGCGACGGCGGCGACGGGGACGACCGGCCCGAGCCCGAAGACCCGCTGGAACGCCAGCCCGGCGACGGCGACCAGGCAGGCCGTCACGGCGATCGACGCGTACCGGGTCACCGGGCGCTCCCGAGCCGCCGCCACGCCTCCGCCAGCCCCTCCAGGTCGGCGAAGTCGACGAGCTGGACGCCGGGCGGCGCCGCCGCGGGCCCGTCCGGGCGGACCCGCAGCACGACGATGCGGTCGAAGCGGCTGCGGACGGCCGCGATGCGCCCGATCTCGGCGGCGTCCGGGGTGACGACGACGAGGGACCCGCCCGCGCGCACGCGGCGCACCGCGTCCACGGCCGAGCGCGGCCCCTCCCGCGTCTGGACGGAGGTGAGCCGGTCGAGGAGGACCTCGACGTCGTCCGGCCCGCCCCGCGTGTCGGCCACCTGGCCGTCGCCGGTGAGGATCCGGACGGGGAAGCTCGCCGACGCCGCCCCGGCCGCGACCGACGCCGCCGCGTCCACGGCCAGCTCGAAGTCGTCGGGCTCCGGCCACGAGCCGGGGCGCGCCTCCAGCACGACCGTCGTCGTCGGCAGGCTGGCGTCCACGAGCTGGCGGACCATCAGCGTCCCGGTGCGGGCCGACGACTTCCAGTGGATGTGGCGCAGCTCGTCCCCGATCACGTACTCGCGCAGCGCGTGGAACGTCGCCGTCCCCGCCGGGGACCTGTCGCTGGTCGGACCCTCCAGGTGGTAGGCGCGGCCGGACGGCAGCAGCGCCAGCGGCACCGTCCTCGGCCGGACGAGCAGGACCCGCGGCGTCCCGTACTCCCGCACCCGGCGCGCCAGCCGGAGGGGGTCGGCGCGCACCAGCCGCAGCGGCCCCACGGGGATCTCGCCGCGCCGGGACGTCGGCAGCCGGTAGGTCACGGTGCGCCCGCCGCCCGGGCGCAGCCGCGGGATGTCGACCGCGACCGGAGTGGAGCCCGCCGCGTCCTCGGCGCTGAGCCCGCGGACGCCGCGCCCCTTGTTCGTCACGTGCAGGACCCCGACGGCGGGCTCGCCGCGCTCGACCCGCGCCGGCGCGATCTCCCGGCGGACCTCCAGCTTCGGGCGCGGCAGCGTCCACAGCGCCGCCGCCCCCACCGCGACGAGGCCCGCGACGGCCAGCACGGCGGGCTCGGGATAGCCGAGCCACCAGCCCGCCGCGTACAGCGGCACCGAACCGGCCGCCGTCCCCCACCCGAGCGGCGTCAGCACGTCACACCCCGGCGGCCTGCGGCGTCGGCACGTTCCCCAGCGCCTCGGCGACCACGTCGGCGCCCGAGCGCCCCCGCAGCTCCGCCTCCGGCGTGACGATGAGCCGGTGCGCGATGACCGGGACCGCGAGCGCCTTCACGTCCTCGGGAACGATGTAGGAGCGGCCGTCCGCCGCCGCCCGCACCCGCGCGGCGCGCAGCAGCGCGATGCTGGCCCGCGGGCTCGCGCCGAGCCGCAGGTCCGGGTGCTCGCGGGTGGCCGCGACGACGCGCACGAGGTAGTCGTACAGCGGCGGCGCGACGTGCAGCCGCTGCGCGAAGTCGATCATGCGGGCGAGGTCCTCGCGGCTCATCACCGGCGGCATCTGGTCGAGCGTCACTCCGGTCGGGGTCCCGGCGAGCAACGCCACCTCGGCCTGGTGGTCGGGGTAGCCCATCGAGATCCGCATCAGGAACCGGTCGAGCTGCGCCTCCGGCAGCGGGTAGGTGCCGTCCATGTCGACCGGGTTCTGCGTGGCGATCACCATGAACGGGCGCGGCACCGGATGCGGGACGCCCTCCACGGTGACCCGGCGCTCCTCCATGACCTCCAGCAGCGCCGACTGCGTCTTGGGCGAGCCGCGGTTGATCTCGTCCGCGACGGCCAGGTTCGCGAAGATCGGCCCGGGGTGGAACTCGAACGCGCTCGTCCCCTGGTTGAAGATCGACACGCCGGTGATGTCGCTGGGCAGCAGGTCGGGCGTGAACTGGATGCGGGCCCACTTGGCCTCGACGGACGCCGCCAGCGCCCGCGCCAGGGTCGTCTTGCCGACGCCCGGGACGTCCTCGACCAGCAGGTGCCCCTCGGCCAGCAGGCAGGTCAGCGCCAGCTCGACCTTCTCCCGCTTGCCGCGCACGACCCGCTCGATGTTGCCCGCCAGCGCCGCGAACATCTGCGCGAACCGCCCGGCCAGCGCGTCCGCGTCCACCGCCGCGTTCTCACTCATGATCTGCATCCCCGCGCGCTCGACATGGTTCGTTCGCCCTCGGCCGGCCTCGGCCGCTCACGTCTGGCATTCGAAGAGCCCGTCCGACGGATAGCCGTTCTTGGAGGTGGCCACCAGCGTGTCGTTGAGGTAGCCGTTGCCGTACTGCGTCCGGACCTGGTTCCAAACGGTGCTGGACGTGTTGCTCTCATCGTCGTGGTACGACGATCCCTGGACCTGGCACACCACGGTCATCGTGATGATCTCCCCCTGGGGGATCGTGCCTGTGGTGGGACCGGAGGTGTTCGGAGCCGACCGGATCAGCGTGTTGGTCTGGCCGTTGTTCTGGTTGCGGATCTGCTTGGTCGGATACGCGAGATCCACGGTCTTCGTCAGCTCGGTGGAGTCACCGGCGCCATTGCGGGCCCTGACGGTCACCTGGTGAGTCGTCGCGTTGGCCAGTCCGCGGACCGCCTGCGAGGTGCTCTTGGTCGTGAGCGTCCCGCTGGGCGAGGTCACGACGTAGGTGACGTCGAAGCCGGACGAGGGGGCCCATCGGAGATCCGCGCCGTGGTTGACGGCGGTGGCGGTGAGGCCGGTCGGCGGGCCGGGGGCGGTGCAGGCGGTGGCGCCGACCTCGCCGGACTCGCTGTAGGCGGGCTTGCCGTTCTTCCCCTTGTACTCGGCGGCCACCTTGTAGATGTGGGTGGTCGTGTCGCAGGTCAGGCCGTCGACGGAGAACGTCCCGCCCTGGCTGCCGCCCGGGAACCGGGCGGGGCTCGCGCCGGCGGCGGGCTTGCCGTCCCTGCCGAGCAGGACGAACCGGGCCACCGGGTAGACGCCCTGCGGCTGCGCGGCCGCCGTGAACCGCACCTTGACCGAGCCGTTGTCGCCGGACGCGGCGGGCGTCGGCGGGTCGGGCGCGGTGGGGTCCCTCTTCACCGGCGGCTTGGCGGGCCTGGCCGGCGGCGTGACGGTGGTGGAGCCGCCGGTGCCCCCGCCGCCGCCGTTGCGGTTGCCCTGGCCGCCCCCCGGGTTGGCCTGGACGGGCAGGGGCCGCCGCGCGCCGCCGGGGACCTTGTCCTCGTACTTCTTGATGCGCTTGACGCCGCCGTCCGGGCCGAAGGCGAGGGCGGTGGGGCCGTCGGGGTCGTTCACCCACAGCATGTGGTCGCGGACGAGCATCTCGATCGCGCCGCCGGGGCGGGTGGCGGCGATGGGCCGCTCCCAGGCGTTGCGCTCGGTGTTGAAGACCAGCAGCCGGCCGGACGTCCGGTCGGGCAGGTAGACGCGCTGCCCGAGGACGTTCGGGGGCTCGAAGGCGTGGTCCGGCACGCGCAGGGCCACCGAGTCGACCCGTCCGACGCCGGTGTCCAGCAGGTAGAGGGAGCCGCCCGCGCCGAGCATCGGGACGATCTGCCCGTCGGCGACCGCGGGGACCTTGACGCCGTTCGCGGCCCGCGCGACGGGCGCGGGAAGGTTGATCCGCTGGGTGCCCTCGGGGCGGACGATCACCGCCGCCGCGGAGGTGCTGTCGATGATCACGGGCCTCCCGGCGGCCATCGTCAGCGCGAGGCGGTCGCCGGCCTTCCCGGCCGCCACGGGCTCGCCCTGGCGGCCGGACCTGAACGGGATGACGTGGCCCGTCTGCGGGACGGGCACCCACAGGGCGCCGTCGGCGTCGATGCCCGCCTGCCCGAGCGGCGCGGTGAGCGTCGCGGGGCTGCCGACCGGTGCCAGGGACACCGGGTCGATCTGCTGCACGGCGCCCTTGACGAGGTCGACCGTGTAGGCGGCGCCGGCGCCGGAGAGCACCTGCATGCCCGGCCCGCCGACCTGCCGGCTCTTGGTGATCTTGAGCTGGGAGGGGTCGATCCGGCTGACGACGCCGGTGTCCTCGTCGACCAGCAGCACCGTCGTGCCGTCCTGGACGACCTTGATGTGGTGTCCGCGCATCTGCGGCACCACCGGCGCCTTGCCGTCGACCTTGCCGGCCAGCCCGTTGGCGTGGACGACCAGGCCCTTGCCGCTCGCGCTCAGCCAGGCCCCCACGTCCGAGAGCCTGTACCGCGCGCTGGCGGTGCCCACCCCGTAGACGACCGCGCCCACGGCGAGCACGCCGACCAGCCCGGCGGCGATCTGGCCCGTCAGCCTGTCACGCCGGAAGAATCGGAAAAGACCGCGCGGGCCGGTGGTCCGCGCGGAGGATCGGTCCCCGTTCAATCCCCGCTCACCCTCTCGGCGCGCCGGGAGCGGGAGCCGCTGGCCCGGGGCGCGAAGGCACCTTAACGGCAATACGGGGCGCTCCGGAACGGGATTGCGGAGATCGGCCTGGTGGATCGATGCCGGTCCGGCGGGTTACGGGTGATCGGCTATGACATTGGTCACACATGGGCGGCAGGAGGCGGAATGCCCCGTCCGTCGGCCGGAGAACCGAACGCGAACGTTATCCGGGACGTCCTAATGTTGGGCATCGCGACGACGACTCCGAGGTGGACGTGGAAAACGTGAGCATCGCCGACCTGTGGCACCGGGTGACGGGAACGCAGCCGGATCCGCCGTGGTGGCTGGTGGCCCTTGTCGGCCTCGTGGCGCTCGCCTCGGTGGTGCACGGCCCGACCTGGCGGATGGCGCGCAACACCGTCACGATCGCGCACGAGGGCGGGCACGCGCTGGTCGCGCTGCTCTTCGGCCGCAAGCTGGACGGCATCAAGCTGCACTCCGACACCTCGGGCGTGACCGTGTCCCGCGGGAAGCCGCACGGGCTCGGCATGATCTTCACGGCGATGGCGGGGTACGTGACGCCGCCACTGCTCGGGCTGCTGTTCGCGCTGCTGCTGGAGGACGGCCGCATCACGCTGATGCTGTGGTTCTCGCTGGCCCTGCTCGCCGGGATGCTCATCATGATCCGCAACGCCTACGGCGCGCTGTCGGTGATCGTCACGGGCGCGATGGTCTTCGCGGTGTCGTGGCTGGGGAGCGCCACGGTGCAGGCCGGGTTCGCCTATCTGGCCGCCTGGTTCCTGCTGCTGGCCGGCACCCGCCCGGTGATCGAACTGCAGCGGATGCGGGCCCGGCACATGGCGCCGAGCTCCGACGCCGACCAGCTCCACCACCTGACCGGCGTCCCCGGGCTCGCCTGGGTGGGCCTGTTCGCCGCCACCGCCCTGGTGGCCCTGCTGGCGGGCGGCGCGCTTCTCGTCCCGGACGTCTCGCTGCCCGACCTCCCCACCCCGCCGGGCTTCGGCGGAGTGGGCTGATGCCGGACCGGGGCGCCAGGCCCCCGATTGTCCGAGGGCGCCGATAGTTTCGGTGGTGTGAGGGATCGGTGGTCTCGTGAGCAGGTGCTCGGGCTCGCGTCCGACGCGTCGTCCGCCAAGGCGGCGGGCGGTGTCGCCAAGCCCGCCAAGTGGGCGGGCACGGGGTGCGACGACGAGGCCGTGTGGGGCGAGTGCCAGGGCAGCGGCAGGTCCTCCTACCGGACGTGCGCCGACCTGACCGGCCCGGCGTTCCGGTGCACGTGCCCGAGCCGGAAGTTCCCGTGCAAGCACGCCTTGGCTCTGTTGTTCATGTGGGCGGACGGCCTCATAGAGGCCGAAGGCGCCCCGGGGGGTGCGGGGGGTCGCCCCCCCGCCGGCGACACAGAAGCCGAAGGCGCACCGGGAGGTGCGGAGGGCCGTCCCTCAGCCGCCGACGACACAGAAGCCGAAGGCGCACCGGGGGCGCGAGGGGGTCGTCCCGGGTGGGTCGCGGAGTGGGTCGAGGACCGCCGGGAGCGGGCCGGCCGGGCGGCCGAGCGGCGGGCCGCGTCGGCGGCCCGGGTCCGCGATCCGAAGACGGCGGAGCGGCGGGCCAGGCGGGTCGACGACGGGCTCGCCGAGCTGGACCAGTGGCTCCGCGACCAGGTCGCGCACGGGCTCGCGCAGGCGGAGAAGGCTCCCTACCGGCTGTGGGACGACGCGGCGCGGCGGCTCGTCGACGCGCAGGCGGGGGCCCTCGCGGGGCCGGTCAGGGGCCTGGCCGCGATCCCGCGCCGGCCCGGCTGGCCGGGGCGGCTGCTGGAGGAGTACGCGCTGCTGCGGCTGCTCGTCCGGGCCTACCGGCGGCAGGAGGAGCTGCCCGAGGGGCTGCGCGAGACCGTCCGCTCGCGGGTCGGGTTCACCGTCCCGCAGGAGGAGGTGCTCTCCGGCGGCGAGCGCGTCCGGGACCTGTGGTCGGTGACCGGGTCGCGCGACACCGCGCAGGACCTGCTCACCACGCGGCGGGTGTGGCTCCGCGGGAGCCGGACGGGGCGCCCCGCGCTCGTGTTGTCCTTCGCCGCACCGGGCACATCCCTGGACGGATCGCTCGTCGCGGGTACGCAGGTCGATGCGGAGCTGGCCTTCTACCCTGGCGCGCAGCCGCTGCGGGCTCTGGTCGCCGAGCGGTACGGGGCGCCCATGCGGGGCACGCCCGCGGGGACGTCGGTCCGGGGCTTCCTGGACGAGCACGCGGCGGCACTCGCGCTCGACCCGTGGCTTGACCGCTGGCCCGCGACGCTGGAGGACGTCCGCCTGGCGCGCACCGGAGGAGGAGACCTGCACGTCGTCGACGGCGCCGGGGACGCGCTGCCACTGCGGATGGGCGATCCGTGGCGGTTGCTCGCGCTGTCGGGCGGCGGGGCGGTCACCCTGGCCGGGGAGTGGCGCCCGCGCGGCCTGCGCCCGCTGACCGCGTGGCACGAGGACGAGGGGACGGTGATCCTGTGACGGCGTGGGACGAGCACGTCACCGCCGCGCTGCTGGGCACCGAGCGCCGCGACCCGCCCGCCCTGGCGGAGGCGCGCGGCGACGACGGCGGCCAGGACGGCGGCAAGGCGGGGCGGCTGCTCGACCAGGCGGCGCTGCTGGCCGTGCGGCGGCGGGCGGGGCAGGTCCCGTCGGGCGCGGCCCCCGAGCCGGTGGCGCTGGCCCCGGTGGAGGACGTCCCGGCGGTTCCGAGGGCGGCGGCGGCCCGGCTGCGGCGGATCCTCGGCGGTGAGCAGATCCGGGTGCTGCCCGAATGGCTGGACGCGGCGGCCGCCCGGGGCCTGCGGGTGCCCGCCCAGTCGCTTCCCGACCTGCTGGAGCGGGGGCGCAGCGACCGGATGCTGCGGCCGTCGATCGCGCGGGCGTGCGGGCGGCGCGGCGTGTGGCTGGCCCTGCAGAACACGGACTGGGCCTACCTGGTGGGTTCCGGTGACGACCCCGGCGGCGGCCCCGAAGTGTGGGAGACCGGGTCGCGCAACCGGCGGGTGGCCTACCTGACCATGCTTCGCGAGACCGAGCCAGAGCGCGCGCGGGAGCTCCTCCAGGGGACCTGGGCCAAGGAACCGGCGCCCGATCGCGCGGCGTTCATCGCCACCTTCGCGCATGGGCTTTCCCTCGACGACGAGGGGTTCCTTGAGGGGGCCTTGGGCGACCGCGGGAAGGACGTGCGGCAACTGGCGTCCGACCTGCTGGCCCGCCTGCCGGGCTCCGCGTACGGGGAGCGCATGGCGGTGCGCGCCCGTGCCTGCCTGACCGCCGAGGAGCGCACGGTCCGGGGCCGCGAGCAGACGTGGATCCGGGTGGAGCCGCCGGCCGCCCACGACGAGGACCTGGCCCGCGACGGCGTCCCGTTCCATCCGACCGGGTCGTTCGCGCCGCGCGGCGGGGGCTCGCCGGTGGGGACGCGGGCCGCGTGGCTGCGCGAGATCCTGGCCCGCACCCCGCTGTCCACCTGGACGGAGCTGTTCGGGCTGCCGCCCATGGAGATCGTGTGCCTGCCCGTCTCCGACTCCGACGGGCGCGACGTCCACATCGGCTGGGCCCGCGCCGCCCTCGGCCAGCGCGACACCGGATGGGCGCGGGCGCTGCTCAGGGGCGGCGTCATGGTGGACGAGCCGGAGGCCCTCGCCGACCTGCTGTCGGTCCTGCCCGGCCCGGAGCGCGACCCGGCGGCGGCCGACCTGATCCGCTGGGTGGAGGGGCGTCCCGGTCTGCTGCGGGTCCTGGAACGGGTGCCCGGTCCGTGGGCCGGGCCGCTCGCGGCGGCGGTGGTCGGGACGCTGAACGCCTCCGCCGAGCTCCCCACCCGCCGCGACGAGCACCTGATCACGCAGCTGTGCCGGCTCGCCGACCAGCGGCTCGACCCGGCCGCCGCGACCCGCCTGGCGGCCCTCGGACCGGCCGCACCGCGGGCCGTCACCGACCTGATCGCGACCCTGCGTTTCCGCGACGAGATGCTGAAGGAGCTTGACCAGTGACCGAAGAGGCGGGCCCTGGGGGCCTCGACGACGGCTCCCCCGCACCGACCGCGGGCGCCGTGCTGCGGCCGCACGCCGAGCAGGAGCACGCCGGCGAGCTGGCGCGGCTGGCCGAGCACGACGACCGGCCCCGGCCGCCCGGCTGGCGGCTGTCGCCCTGGGCGGTCACCACGTACCTCCTCGGCGGGGAGCTGCCGGACGGCTCGGCGATCAGCCCGAAGTACGTGGGGCCGCGCCGGCTGATGGAGGTCGCGGTGGCGACGCTCGCGACCGACCGGGCGCTGCTGCTCCTCGGCGTCCCCGGCACGGCGAAGACCTGGGTGTCCGAGCACCTCGCCGCCGCGGTCAGCGGTGACTCCACGCTGCTCGTGCAGGGGACGGCGGGCACGGCGGAGGAGGCGATCCGCTACGGCTGGAACTACGCGCGGCTGCTCGCCGAAGGACCCTCGGAGCGGGCGCTGGTGGAGAGCCCGCTGATGCGCGCGATGCGGCGCGGCGCCGTCGCCCGCATCGAGGAGCTGACCCGGATGCCCTCCGACGTCCAGGACACCCTCATCACCGTCCTGTCGGAGAAGACCCTGCCCGTCCCCGAGCTGAACACCGAGGTGCAGGCGCGCAGGGGCTTCACGGTGATCGCGACCGCCAACGACCGCGACCGGGGCGTCAACGAGCTGTCCAGCGCGCTGCGCCGCCGGTTCAACACGGTCGTGCTCCCGCTGCCGGAGTCCGTCGAGGACGAGGTCGCGATCGTCGCGCGTCGCGTCGACCAGATCGGCGCCGGGCTGGAGCTGCCCGAGAGCCCGGCGGGCCTGGAGGAGATCCGGCGGGTCGTCACGGTGTTCCGGGAGCTGCGGTCCGGGGCCACGGCCGACGGGCGCACCAAGCTGAAGTCGCCCAGCGGGACCCTCAGCACCGCCGAGGCCATCTCGGTGATCACCAGCGGGCTGGCCCTGGCCGCGCACTTCGGCGACGGCGTGCTGCGCGCCGCCGACGTGGCGGGCGGGATCGTCGGCGCCGTCGTCCAGGACCCGGTGTCCGACCGCGTCGTGTGGCAGGAGTACCTGGAGGCGGTCGTCCGGGACCGGCCCGAGTGGCGGGACTTCTACCGCGCCTGCCGGGAGGTCTCTTGAGCCAGGTCGAAGTCTTCGGCATCCGGCACCACGGGCCGGGCTCGGCCCGCGCGCTGCGGGGTGCGCTGGAGGACTTCAAGCCGGACGCGGTGCTGGTCGAGGGGCCGCCCGAGGCCGATGCGATCGTGGAGCTGGCGGGCGAGCCGGGGATGGTGCCGCCGGTCGCGCTGCTCGCCTACTCCCCCGCACCCGCCGACGGCGACCGCAGGGCCGCGTTCTGGCCCTTCGCCGAGTTCAGCCCGGAATGGCAGGCGATCAGGTACGCGCTGTCGGAGGGCGTGCCCGTCCGGTTCTGCGACCTGCCCGCCGCGAACCAGCTCGTCCCGGCGGAGGAGGAGCCGCCCGAGGAGGGCATCAGGCTCGACCCGCTCGGCTGGCTGGCGAAGGCCGCCGGGTACGACGACGCCGAGCGGTGGTGGGACGACGTGGTCGAGCACCGCCACGGCGGCCCGTCCCCGTTCCCCGCCATCGCCGAGGCCATGGCGGAGCTGCGCGGCGAGCTCGAACCGGCGCCGAGGGAGGAGCGGCGCGAGGCCCACATGCGCCGGACGGTGCGCCGCGCCCTCAAGGAGGGCCACGAGCGGGTCGCCGTGGTCTGCGGGGCGTGGCACGTCCCGGCCCTGCGCGCCAAGGTCCCCGCGAGCCGCGACGACGGCACGCTGCGCGGCCTGCCGAAGACCAAGGTCGCCATGACGTGGGTGCCGTGGACGCACGGGCGCCTCGCCGGATGGTCCGGCTACGGCGCCGGCGTGCGCTCCCCCGGCTGGTACCACCACCTGTTCGCGGCCCGCGACCGCCCGATCGAGCGCTGGCTGACCGCCGCCGCCCGCGTCCTGCGCGAGGAGGACCTGCACGTCTCCTCCGCGCACGTGATCGAGGCCGTCCGGCTCGCCGAGGCCCTGGCCGCGCTGCGCGGGCGCCCCCTCGCCGGGCTGGACGAGGTCACCGAGGCGACCCGGGCCGTCCTGTGCGAGGGCGCCGACCTGCCCGTCCGGCTCATCCAGGACCGGATGGTGGTCGGCGAGCGGCTCGGCGCGGTCCCGGAGCGGACGCCGATGGTGCCGCTGCAGCGCGACCTGCAGGCCGAGCAGCGGCGGCTCAGGTTGAAGCCGACCGCGCTCGACAAGGAGCAGGACCTCGACCTGCGCAAGCCCACCGACCTGGAGCGCAGCCGCCTGCTGCACCGGCTCCGCATGCTGGACGTGAACTGGGGCGTCCCGTCGGAGAGCCGCTCCAAGGGCACGTTCCGCGAGACGTGGACGCTGGCCTGGCGGCCCGAGTTCGACGTGGAGCTGATCGAGGCGAGCGCGTGGGGCACCACCGTGCGCGGTGCGAGCACCGCCCGCGCTAGGGAGGCGGCCGAGAGCGCCACCGCCCTCGCCGACCTCACCTCCGTTGCCGAGCGCTGCCTGCTCGCCGACCTCGGCGACGCGCTCCCCGCGGTCATGCGCGCCCTCGCCGACCGCGCCGCGGTCGACACCGACGTCGCGCACCTGATGGCGGCGATGCCCGCGCTGGTCCGCGCGCTGCGCTACGGCGACGTCCGCGGCACCTCCACCGGCCCGCTCCACACGGTGGTCGACGGCCTCGTCGTCCGCGTCTGCGTCGGGCTCCCGCCCGCGATCACCGGGCTGGACGACGACGCCGCCCGCGAGTTCCTCGGGCACGTCGACGCCGTCCACGGCGCCCTGGCCCTGCTCGCCGACGAGGCCCACATCGAGCGCTGGCGCCGCACCATGGAGGGCCTGCTCGGCCGTCCCGACACCCTGCACGGCCTCATCGAGGGCCGCCTCACGCGCCTGCTGCTCGACGCCGGGCGGCTGCACGACGTCCCCGACCGGATGGCGCGCGCCGTGTCCGTCGGCGCGGCGCCCGACCGCGCCGCCGCCTGGGTCGAGGGGTTCCTCGCGGGCGGCGGCCTCCTGCTCATGCACGACGAGGCGCTCCTGCGGCTCGTCGACGAGTGGATCGCCGGCCTGCCCGCCGACGCGTTCACCGACGTCCTGCCCCTCCTGCGCCGCACGTTCGGCGCCTACCCTGCCGCCGAGCGCCGCGCCATCGGCGAGCGGCTCCGCCGCCGCGGCCGCGCCCCCGCAGGGCGGGCACGGCCCCCGGAGGACGACGTCGACGAGGCCAGGGCGGCGCCGGCGGCCGCCACGGCCCTGCGGATCCTCGGATGGGAGAAGCCGTCGTGACCGACGAGAGCGTGACCGACGAGAGCGTGGACGACCGGCTGCGGCGCTGGCGGATGGTGCTAGGCGGCGACCAGGCCGACGGGACCGGCGTGACCCTGGCCGGCGACGACGTCGGTATGGACGGCGCGCTGGAGCGGCTCTACGGGGCCGGCGGCGACGAGGGGCGGCCCCGGCCGGGGCGGCGCGGCGCGGGGCTCGGCGACTCGGCGCCCTCCGTGGCCCGGTGGCTCGGCGACATCCGCACCTACTTCCCGTCGAGCGTCGTGCGGGTGATGCAGAAGGACGCGATCGAGCGCCTCGACCTCACCCGCCTGCTGCTGGAGCCGGAGATGCTGGACGCGGTCGAGCCCGACGTCCACCTCGTCGGGACGCTGCTGTCGCTGAACCGGGTGCTGCCCGACAAGGCCAGGGAGTCGGCGCGCGCGGTGGTCCGCACCGTCGTGCGCGACCTGGAGCGGCGGCTCGCGCAGAAGACGCGCTCGGCCGTCGGCGGGGCCCTCGACCGGTCGGCGCGGGTGCTGCGCCCGAGGCGGCTCGCCGACGTCGACTGGGACCGCACGATCCGCGCGAACCTGCGCCACTACCTGCCCGACCAGGGCACCCTCGTGCCGGAGCGGCTGATCGGGTACGGCAGGCGGCGGCAGGCCGTCAAGCGGGACGTGGTGCTCGCGATCGACCAGAGCGGCTCGATGGCGGCGTCGGTGGTGTACGCGAGCGTGTTCGGGGCGGTGCTGGCGTCGATGCGGTCGCTGCGCACGTCGCTGGTGGTGTTCGACACCAGCGTCGTGGACCTCACCGACCAGCTCCACGACCCGGTGGAGGTGCTGTTCGGCACCCAGCTCGGCGGCGGCACCGACATCAACCGCGCCATCGCGTACTGCCAGAGCCTGGTCACGCGCCCGGCCGAGACGATCCTCGTGCTGATCAGTGACCTGTACGAGGGCGGGGTCCGCGACGAGATGCTGCAGCGGGTCGCGGCGCTGACGGCGGCGGGCGTGCAGGTCGTCGTCCTGCTCGCCCTGTCGGACGAGGGCGCGCCCGGCTACGACCACGACAACGCGGCGGCCCTGGCCGCGATGGGCGTCCCGGCCTTCGCGTGCACCCCCGACGCCTTCCCCGGCCTGATGGCCGCCGCCATCGAGCACCGCGACCTCAAGGAGTGGTCCGAGCGCGCCGCGGGAGACCGGTGACCGCCTCAGACGGGTGACCGGGACAGGCCGCGGACCAGGAGGACCACCACCAGGGCGGTCAGCAGGGCGTGGCCGGCCAGGGCGGACGGCTGGATCTCGACGAGCGCGCCCCAGGCCGCCCACATCGCGACGCGGGCGACGCGCGCGGCCATCACCGTCCCCGCCGCGGGGCGGCTGCCGCGCCACGCCAGGATCGCCCCGACCAGGGTGACGACGGCGACGACGGCGAACGACGAGGCGACCACGGGCAGCAGGCCGCCCCGGTGGCCCTCGCTGAGGGACGGCTGGGCGATCAGGATCGCGAGGGCGGCGACGTCCAGGGCGGCGAGCAGTCCGGCGAGGAGCAGCCCGGTCACGACCGCCGGGCCGCGCCGCAGCGTCCGGGGCGTCCGGGGCGTCCGGGGCGTCCGAGGCAGCGGAGCGGGTCCGGCCGCAGGTCCGGGCCCAGGTCCGGCCGCAGGTCCGGCCGCAGGTCCCGGCGCAGGTCCGAGCGCAGGTCCGGGCGAGGCCGGATCGGGCGACGGCGGAACGGGCGCGGGCGGAGCGGGCGAAGGCGGAGCCGGTGCGGCCGTGGGCGGGCCGGGCCATGTCGGCGTCTGCACACCGGAGGTCTGGACGAACGTGTCGGCGGTCGGCTGCGGCGTGATCTCGAGCACGGGCCCCGGGACCGGCGCCGTCGGGCCGGTGAAGTCCTCCGTGACGTGCTCGATGGGGATCTCCAGCCGGGCGTGCCGCTCGCTCTCGCCGAGCAGCCACAGCAGGACGTCCTCGGAGGTGGGGCGGGCCTGCGGGTCCTTGGCGAGGCAGGCGGCGGCGACCTCGGCGAGCGGGCCGGGCAGGGCGCCGAGGTCGGGCGTCTCGTGCAGGATCCGGTACATCACCGCTGGCAGCGGGCCGCCCGCGAACGGGTCGCGGCCGGTGGCGGCGAACAGCAGGGTGCTCGCCCAGGCGAACAGGTCGGCCGACGGCCCGACCCGCCCGGTGAACTGCTCGGGGGCCATGTAGGCGGGCGTGCCGACGACCTGGCTCGTCATCGTCGCGCTCGCGTCGAACGCGCGCGCGATCCCGAAGTCGATCACGCGCGGCCCGTCCGGGCCGATCAGCACGTTCTGCGGCTTGAGGTCGCGGTGCACGACGTTCGCGCGGTGGATCGCCGACAGCGCCGTCACCGAGCTGATCGCGAGCCGGTCGAGGGCCGCGCCGGTGCGCGGCCCCTCGTCGCGGACGAGGGCGCGCAGCGAGGGCCCCGGCACGTACTCGCTGACGATGTAGGGGCGGTCGCCCGCCACGTCGGCGGCGAGCATCTGCGCGGTGCAGAACCCGGCGACCCGCTCCAGGACGGCCATCTCGCGCACGAACCGCTCCCGCGCGTTGGCGTCGCCGACGAGCTGGGCGTGCAGCAGCTTGACGGCGACCCGGGACGGCCCGGGCCCCGGCTCGGCGGGCCGGCCGAGGTACACCGCGCCCTGGCCGCCGGCGCCGATCCGCCCGAGCAGCTCCCAGCGGCCGAGCCGGGTGGGATCGGCCGCGGAGAGGGGGACCGGACCCGCCATTCGCACCCCCTCGAAAAAAATTGAGCATTCCCGCGGGCACAAAACCGCTCCGCCCGGCATCGAAGAGTATAGGTTCGGCGAGCCCGAAGCGGGAGAAGAAGATGCTGCAGATTCGTTCGACGATTGCGCGGTCCTGGGTCGGCGCCGTGCCGCTGGCGGGGGCCGTCGCGGCCCTCGTGGCGGCGGGTGCGCTGACCGGCTGCGGGGACGCCGGCGCGACCATCACGCGGCTGACGGTGGGATCGCCGGGGCCCGACCCGTACACGCTGGCGTCCGGCACCGACAGGGTCGATGTGAAGGCGAGGCCGCAGGCAGGCGGCACGAAGGAGGGGGACGCACCGGGACTCTACGGCGGGACGCGCCAGGCCTCGACCTGCGACAGGGAGAAGCTCGCCGCCTTCCTGCGGGCCCACCCCGACAAGGCGCGGGCGTGGGCGCGGGTGCAGGGGATCCCGGTGGGCGACATCCCGCGGTACGTGTCGCGGCAGACGCCGGTCCTGCTGCGCACCGACACGCTGGTCACCAACCACGGGTACCGGGACGGGGAGGCGACGAGCGATCCCGCCGTCCTTCAAGCCGGAATGGGCGTTCTGGTCAATGGTTACGGAGTGCCCACGGTGAAGTGCAATTGCGGCAATCCCCTCACTCCGCCCGACAAAAAGATCTCCACCCGGAACGCGTCGTACAGTGGCCGATCCTGGCCGGGATTCGAGAAGGGGAATGTCACCCGAATCCGGCCGCGGGATTCCCAGAAGGGGACGATCGTCACTTTCGTCCTGGTCGACCCGGAGGCCACGATGGGATTTGCCCGGCCCCGCGCCACCGAGGGGGCGTCGGACGGGCCGCCGACCGCGCTGCCGCGGACGGAGACGGAGGTCGTGGCGAGCGACTCGCCCGCACCGTCCGACTCCGGCCTGGAGACGCCCGGCACCGAGTCCCCCGGGACGCAGTCCCCCGGCCCGGGGACTCCCGGCCTGGAGACGCCCGGTACCGAGCCCCCCGGGACGCAGTCCCCCGGGCCGGAGACCCCGGCCCCCGCGCTCTCGTCCCCGTCACCGGGCGTGGCCACGCAGGACCCGGGTACGGGTGCCGGTGGGAAGGATGCGCCGGGCGACGGGGCGCACGGGCCGGTCTCCCTGCCGCCGTCGAAGGAGCCCGCGCCCGCGATCTCCTGATACCGTGCGCTATCTTTGTTCATATGAGCAGTGCTTCAGATGTCGCCGCCCCGGACGCCTGCGCCGTCCGGGTCGTCGACGCCGCGAAGGTCGCCGCCGTCTCGGCGTCCCTGCCGGACGGGGAGACGATCACCGAGCTGGCGCAGGTGTTCGGGCTGCTGTCCGACCCCGGCCGGCTACGGGTGATCACCGCGCTGCTCGAAGGGGGGGAGATGTGCGTGTGCGACATCGCCGCGTCCTGCGGGCACTCGGAGTCGGCGGTCTCGCACGCGCTGCGCCTGCTGCGCGCCAACCGCGTCGTGCGCGTCCGCCGCGCCGGCCGGATGGCCTACTACCGGCTGGACGACTCGCACGTCCGGCTGCTGCTCGATCTCGCCCTCACCCACGTCGGCCACGGGGAGGAAGGCACATGATCGGGGACCGCGAGGACACGCCCGGGAAGCGGGGGCACGGGCACGGCCACGGGCACGCCGTCTCCGCGGGCGCCGACCGGCGGCTGCTGACCGGCGCGCTGGCGCTGATCATCGTCTACATGTCGGGCGAGGTGGTCGTCGGCCTGCTCGCGGGGTCGCTGGCGCTGATCACCGACGCCGCGCACATGATGACCGACGCGTTCGCGATCGCGCTGGCGCTGGTCGCGATGCGCATCGCGGCCCGGCCGCCGAAGGGCGGGTACACCTTCGGCCTGCGCCGTGCCGAGATCCTGTCCGCGCAGCTGAACGGGCTGACGCTGATCCTGCTCACCGTCTACTTCGTGTACGAGGGGGTCCGGCGGCTGATCGAGCCGCCCGCCGTGGAGGGCCAGTTCGTCTTCTGGACGGCCCTCGCGGGCATCGCCGTCAACATCGCGGCGACCATGCTGATCAGCCGGGCGGACCGGCGCAGCCTGAACGTCGAGGGCGCGTTCCAGCACATCCTGAACGACCTGTTCGCGTTCATCGCGACCGCGGTCGCGGGCCTGGTCGTGTGGACGACGGGCTTCGCCCGCGCGGACGCGGTCGCCTCGCTGGTGGTGGCGGCGCTGATGCTCAAGGCCGGGTACCGGCTGCTGCGGGACGCGGGCCGGGTGCTCATGGAGGCCGCGCCCGCCGGGCTCGACCCGTCCGAGCTCGGCGCCCGGCTCGCCGGGCGCCCCTGCGTCGAGGAGGTCCACGACCTGCACGTGTGGGAGGTCAGCTCGGGCTACCCGGCGCTGTCGGCGCACGTGCTGGTCGACTCCCAGGGCGACTGCCACGCCGTGCGACGCGACCTGCAGGAGCTGCTGCGCGACGCCTACGCGATCACGCACACCACGCTGGAGGTCGACCACGTGGACGAGCCGTCCGGCGGCGGCCACGTCCACTGCGACGACGCGCACGGCCCCCGCCATGTGGCGGAGGCCGTCGAGCCGCACGAGCACGCGGGCGGCGCGCCGTGCGACCACTAGGGCCGCGCGGCCGCGCCGTCCTGTGATCAGCGG
Organism: Actinomadura citrea; assembly: GCF_013409045.1. NCBI lineage: Bacteria > Bacillati > Actinomycetota > Actinomycetes > Streptosporangiales > Thermomonosporaceae > Actinomadura > Actinomadura citrea. The sequence continues at coordinate 6,117,878 of NZ_JACCBT010000001.1, forward strand.
GCGGTGCAGGCGGCGCCGTTCACCCTGAAGGCGCTCGGCGGCGGATTCGTGCCGCCGCTCGACCCGTTGAAGCCGATCGTCACCGAGCCTCCCGGCCGGATGGTCCGGTTCCAGTCGAGGTCGCGGGCGGTCACGTCCGGGCCGTTCTGCGACCAGGCGGCGTTCCAGCCCTGGGTGACGCGCTGGCCCGCGGCGAACGCGAACCCCAGCGTCCAGCCCTCGATGGGCGATGTCCCGGTGTTGGCGACGGTGACCTGCGCGGTGAAGCCGGTCCCCCACTGGCTCTGCACCGCGTAGCCGGCCTCGCACGCCGGGGCGGCCGGGCCGCCGCCCGCCGGGATCTCGACCAGCGTGATCGAGGACGCGGGGAACGTCGAGGTGAACCCGTCCGCCCCGACCGCCACGTCCGGGGCGCGGACGATCGCGGCCTGGTCGGCGCCGCCGTACCGGTAGACGTGCCCGGCCGCCGGACCGGACCGCCCGGCGATCGACACCGTGCTGGTGAGGTCGTCGGTGAGCGACTTGTTCACGATCATGAGGGTGAGCGCCCTGTCGGACGAGCGCTCCGCCGCGTACACCGCGAGCCTTCCCTGGTCGGCGCTCGACGCGCGGACGGACGTCTCGCCGAACGAGGCGCCCGCGCCGTCGTAGTCGCGGTACATGCGGAAGGCGTAGGCGCCCGGGTCGGACGTGCCCGGCGGGGCCCACAGCGTCGCCAGGTCGAGGCCCTCCCGCCCGAAGATCCCGAGGACGTCCGCCTGGGCCAGCGCGCCGTTCAGGTGGCCGAGCGCACCCCAGTTGTACTCGGTGATCGCCAGCTTGGTGCCCGGATAGTTCTGGTTCACGAGCTCGCGCATCCGCGGGATGTAGTTGATCGGCCGGCCGATCCAGCTCTCGTCGGTGTAGGAGGGGTCCCACAGCTGCCGGGTGGAGCGCAGCCGCAGCTCCTGGGTCGCCGCGTCGCCGGGGTCGCCGGAGGACACCCCGGCCTGCTGCGGGTAGATGTGCTCGTCGAAGTAGTCGAGGATGCGGGTCCCGTGCTCCTGCTCGTAGGCCTTCATCTGCCGGAGGTACCAGTCCGCGAACGGGACGCCGCCGTGCGCCGCCCGGTCCGGCGGGTCGGACCAGCAGTCGCCGCCCTCCCGGTCGCAGGTCTGCTTGTCCAGGCCCGACAGCGACAGCGACTGGAAGCCCCAGCCGACCGGGCCGAGCGTCTGGGCGCCCGGGTCGGCGGCCTTCACGGCGGAGGCGATCGCGTACGTCTGGCGGCGCATCTCGTCGTAGCCGGCACCGTCCGGGTGCACGTCGCGGTGCGTGGCGTGCCAGAGGTCGGGTTCGTTGTCGAGGTCGTAGAAGCGCACGCCGCCGCCGTCGGCCCGGCCGTACTTGCCCGTCAGGTGGGACAGCCAGTCGGTGATGTACTTCGGGCCGGCCGGGACGCTCGTGTCGGCCGGGTCGTTGCCCGTGACGTTCGAGCCGTCCGGCTTCACCCCGTTGCCGCAGTCGGGCCGCCACTGGGTGTCGGCGCCCTGCTGCGGCCCGTACTTGGCGATGCCGAAACCGCAGGTGTAGTCGCGGCCCTTCGGCGTCCAGCCGATCAGCGGGACGGTGAGGAGCGTACTGGTGCCGGTCCGGCGGTCCTGGTCGGTGAACTGGTCGGTCTCGGACCCGTCGGGGAGTTTCGCGGGGTCCGGCGCCGGGCCGGGCACGTTCTCGAAGTACCAGTCCGAGCCCCGGTTGGTCTCGTCGTAGAGGTAGTTGTACCGGGTCGTCGCGTTGCCGCCCCACCGCCGGACGGGGAGGCGCAGCTCCTCGGCGAGGTCCTCGGCGGCGAAGTTCATGCCGTAGACGTAGGGGCTGATCGCGTGCCGGGACGCGGACGGGTCGACGGTCAGCGCGGGGCCGTCCGCGGCCTGCGCCGGGGGCGCCGCCCACGGCAGGAGCGCGGCGGCCGCGACGACGGCGAGCCAGGGCTTCCGGGGCATGTCACACCTCGCATGCCTTGTCGTTCACCTCGAACGCGGCGGGCGCGCCGCTCGCCGCGCCGGTCGCCTGGAACCCGATCGAGAGCGAGGCGCCGGGCGCGACGGAGGCGTTCCAGTCCAGGTTCCCGGCGGTGACCGCGGCGCCGCTCTGCGACCAGGCAGCGCTCCACCCCTGGCCGACCTTCTGGTCGCCGGGGAAGGCGAACTCCAGCCTCCAGCCGTTCAGCGCCGAGGACCCGCTGTTGGTGATGGTGACCTGGGCGGTGAAGCCGCCCGACCAGCTGTTCTGCACCGTGTAGGCGACCTTGCAGGACGTCTCCGGCGTGCCCGGGTCGCCGGGGTCGCCGCCCGGGTCGCCGGCGCCGAGCAGGTAGGGATCGAGGTAGGACTGCTTCGCCGTGTTCACGGTCGTCCAGTCGTCGTTGAGGATGCCGCCGGTGTCGCCCGAGTTGGGGTTCCACGACCAGAAGGTGAAGGAGATCCCGCCCGTGCCCTTGCCGAGGTAGGCCATCAGGGTGCGCAGCCAGGTCCGGTCGCGCGGGTCCCCCAGCGTCGTCCCGAACTCGCCGAGCAGGACCGGCGCGACGTTGTTCCTGTCGAGGTAGCCCCAGTTCTTGTCCCAGATCCCGGCCATGTTGGACGGGAAGGACGGGTCGTCGAACCACGGCTGCGGGTACACCGACGTTGCGTAGTCGTGGGCGGAGTACACGAGCCGGTTCGGGACGTTCAGCCGCACCGGGTACTGCGCGGCGCCCTGGAGGTTGCCGCCCCACCAGTAGTTGTCGCCGCTCTGGTCGTTGACGCCCTCCACGATGATCAGCCAGTTCGGGTTGGCCGCGAGGACCGCGTTGCCGGCCCGCTCGGCGGCCAGCCGCCAGTCCCTCGTCTGGTCGCCGCAGCCCCAGCAGGCCGGGGAGTGCGGCTCGTTGTGCAGGTCGGCGCCGATGACCGTGGTGTCGCCCGCGTAGTGCCGGGCGAGCATCGTCCAGTCGGAGATCCAGCGCGACTCGGGGTAGGCGGCGGTGTACCAGAGCGCGGACTGGCCGCCGGAGTCCGGGCGGTGCCGGTCGAGGACGACCTTGAGCCCGATCCGCCCCGCGTACGCGATGATCCGGTCGAGGATCTGCAGCCCGTTCAGGCCCTGCAGGTCGGGGTTCTTGGCGTAGTCGATGCTGTTCGGGGCGCTGCCGGAGTCGAACAGCTGGCTGCTGTAGGGCAGCCGCAGCGTGTTGTACCTCAGGCTCTTGATCTGGTCGAGCATGTCCTTGTAGCCGCGCGACCAGAGGCCGTGCGGGGCGTGGTTGGACGTCTCGGCGCCGAACCAGTTGACGCCCGTCATCCGCACCGGCTGCCCGGCGGCGTCGAGCAGCTGCCGGCCGCTGGTGTGCCAGTAGCCGGCGCCGGCCGCGCGGGCCGGGGACGGCGCGACCTGGACGAGTGCCAGCGCCAGCAGCACGGCCACGAGGATCGGGAGGAGGCGGGTCCGCCGGAGTCTCACGGTCACGGTCGTTCTCATGCGGGGTCCTCAGTCGATCGAGTGGGAGCGCTCCCACCGTCGGCGGAGGCGCCCGGCCTGTCAAGGACGGCCAGCGGTCGCCCCCGGCGACCAGGCATCCCGCGTGAAAACCCGTGAAAAAGACTGGCCCCGCACGAGGCGGGGCCAGTTGTTTAGGCAACCAACAACATCAGTTCGTCAGTCCTGCTTCCCCCGCTCGACGCCGAGGTTCTCCGCCACCTGGTCGATCACCTCGTCGACGTCCTCCGGGGAGCCGCTGACCACCGGCTGCTTGTCGGCCCAGTCGTCGCGCTTCTTCGGCAAACCGTTGCCAGCCATATCTATCCACTCCATCTCGTTTTATCTCTAAGAAGGGTCGGAGCTCTTACCCCGGCCACAATGGGATCGTCCGCGATGGTGGGGATACCGCAACGGTTTCGGCCCGCCGGCTACGAGAGGCCGAACAGGTCGGCCGGGCCGCGCCAGCAGACCGAGCGCAGCCAGTCGTCGCCGAGGTCGAGGGCGGCCAGCGACTCCAGCTGGTGCGCGTACTCGTAGGGGATGTTCGGGAAGTCGGTGCCGAGCAGGACGCGCCCCTCCAGGCCGAGCTCGTGCAGCCGGGGCAGCAGCGCGTCCGGGAAGGGCGCCAGGGCGGCGAACCGAGTGAAGATCATCGTCGTGTCGAGGTGGACGCCCTCGTGCGCGTCGGCGAGGGCGAAGAAGCCCTCGAACTCGGGCGCGCCCAGGTGGGCGATGATCGTCGTCAGGCGCGGATGGCGGGCGAGCACCTCGCCGAACGGGCCGGGCCCGGTGTAGCCGTTGGCGACCGGCCCGGAGCCCGCGTGGACGAGGGCGGGCACCCCGGCGTCGGCGAGCATCCCCCACACCGCGTCCAGCTCCTTGAGGCGCGGGTCGAAGCCGCCGACCTGGAGGTGGACCTTGAAGACGCGGGCACCCGCGTCCAGCGCGCGGCGCACGTACTCCTCGACGCCGGGCTCGGGGTAGAACGTGGCGGTCTGGAGGCATTCGGGGACGCGGGCGGCGAACCGGGCGGCCCACTCGTTCAGCGACTCGGCCATGCCGGGCCGGTGCGGGTAGGCGAGCGAGGTGAACGCGCGGACGCCGAGCCCGTGCAGGAAGTCCAGCCGCTCCTGCTCGGAGTCCCGGTAGCGGATGGGCCACTCGGTGCCGATCAGGGGCCCGGCCTCGTCGAAGTACCCCCACACCGCGCTCATCAGCCGCTGCGGCATGAAGTGGACATGGACGTCGATGATGCCGGGCAGTCCGAGCGACCGCCAGAACGCGGGGACAGCTGAATCAGAACGAGGTTCGGCCACGGCCCGACCCTAGCCGCCGCTCAGGTGATCTCCGCGAGCAGGGCGGGCAGCGCGGCCCGCAACTCGCGGCGCCAGTAGGGCCAGGTGTGGGTGCCGCGGTAGAAGTGCGTGGACACGGGGACGCCGAGCTTCTTCAGCTTGCCCGCGAACTCTTCGGAGACGGTGTGGGCGAGGGCCTCCAGCGCGTCGCGGGGGACGGCCTCCCGCCCGCCCCGGCCGGGGTGGTCGAAGGGGCCGGGGGCGCCGTCCCCGGCACTGACGTGCACGCGAACGCCCGTGAGCCGGCCGGCGAGGTCGTAGGGGTTGTGCTGGCGCCACACGACGCGCTGCTCGTCGGGGTCGCCCCACACGTCCGTCCAGTCGAGGGACGGCGCGCCGATCGCGACGCTCAGCTCGACGAGGTCGGCGACGTCGAGCCCGGACGGATCGCGGTGCAGCGTGTGCACCGGCCCGCTGAACGACGCCGCCGCCCGGAAGAGGCCCCGGTGCCTGGCCGCGTACGCCAGCGCGCCGAGCCCGCCCATCGCGTTGCCGGCGACGGCGCGGTCCGGGCCGGCGCGGTATCCGCGTTCCAGGATCTGCCGGAGTTCGGCGAGGTGGAAGGTCTCCCACTTCGGCGCGCCGCCGCCGCCGCGGTTCCACCAGTCGGTGTAGCTGCCGCACGGGCCGCCGTCCGGCATGACGACGATCACATCGGCGCCATCGGTCAGCTCCTCGATGTCGCTGTGCTCGCTCCAGGCGGTGTGGCCGTCCCGGCCGGCGGAGGCCCCGTGCAGGAGCCAGAGCACCGGCCAGGTGCGGGAGGCGTCCCGTGACCAGCCGGGGGGCAGCAGGAGGCGGGCGCGGGCGACGCCTGCGAGGACGGGGGAACGCACGGCCAGGTCGAGGACGCGGCGGCGCGGGCGGCGCTCGCCGACCACGGTCGCGCCGTCGTCGGCGGCGGGCGCGCCGGGCGGAGCCGTGCCGCCCGCCGCGATGGACGCGGTCAGCCCGGCGACCGCAACGATGAGTCCCGCTCCCGCAAAGCCGCGCAACCGCATGTTCCCGCCCCGGTCGTCCAGAGGATGCCTGCTTGTAAAGGTTCCCTCTGACGGGAATGTTTCAACGCTGTGTAATCGGTTTATAAAATGTCGGGCCGGGAGTTCCGGTCCACGTACCTTCCTGGGTGACGCGGACGAAGGGGGCGACCGGAAGAGATGCGGAGCGTCCAGATGCGGAGCAAGGCGGAGCTGGAGTCGGCGATCGCGGGCGGCGGGCGCGCGGCGCTGGTGATCAACTCCCGCTCCCGGCGGGGCCGGCGGCTCTACGGCACGGCCCGCCGCCTGCTGCGCGAGGCGGGGCTGGAGTTCCCCCACGTCTTCCCGGTGACCGACCCCTCCCGGCTGCCGGAGCTGTTCTCCGACGTCCTCGCGCTGGAGCCCGACCTCGTGGTCGTCGGCGGCGGGGACGGCACGGTCGCCGAGGCGGTCGGGCACCTGGCGCACCGCGACATCGCGCTCGGGGTGCTGCCGCTCGGCACCACCAACAACTTCGCCCGCAGCCTGGAGCTGCCGCTGGACCTGCCGGGCGCGGTCGCGACCCTCGCCCTCGCCCGGCCGGAAGGCGGGAAGGTCGCCGACGTCGACGTCGGCTGGTTCGAGTCGACGGGCGACCCGCAGGGCGAGGGGCCGGGCGACGAGCGCGAGCACATCTTCGCCAACATGGTCAGCCTCGGCCTGTCGGTCCAGGTCGCAGGGCACGTCCCGCACATGCTCAAGCGGTTCCTCGGGCGTCCCGCCTACGCGCTGACGGCGGCGGGGCTGCTGCCCCGGCACGAGGCGTTCACCGCCCGCATCACGATCGACGGCGAGACGCACGAGGTCGCGACCCACCAGCTGAACGTCGCCAACGGCGCGCACCACAGCGGGCAGCGCATCGCCCGCGACGCCAGCCCGGACGACCGGCTGCTGGCGGTGTACCGGCTCGGCGACGAGCGGCGGCTGCGGCTGGCGTCGGCCACGGCCCGCCACGTCCTCACCGGCCCGTGGCGGTCGCTGGAGGACGACGCCTTCCTCACCACGACGAACGTGCAGATCGAGACCGACCCGCCGATGCAGGTGGACGTGGACGGCGAGGTCCGCGGCCGCACCCCGGTGTCGATCAAGCTGCGCGGCAACGCCCTGCGGGTGATCGTCCCCAGGACGTTCGTCGACACCTGATCGGCCGGCCGGGCGCCGCTAGCCGCGCTCGTCGGCCATGACGTAGGCGCCCGCCTCCAGGCGCTCGATCACGCCGAGCGTCCATGCCCTGGCGGAGTCGGCGGAGTGGACCCACCAGCCGAGCAGCTCGCGCAGATGGTCGGAGGGGTCGAGCTCGTCCAGGGGCGGGGCGACGGAGGCGCGCCAGGCGGCCAGGCCGTCGAGGCGCTCGCGCAGCAGGGCGAGCGCCTCCGCGCGCGGCAGCTCGGTGAGGAACCCCAGGCCCGCGGTCAGCATCTCCGGGTGCCGGACGTCCACCGCGGAGAGGGCGGAGCGCAGCAGCCGGTGGAACTCCTCCCGGCCGGCGTCGGTGATCTCGTAGTCGGTGTGCGGCGGACCGGCCTCGCTCTCCTCCACCTCGTGGGCGTGCAGCAGGCCCTCCTTGGCCAGCTGCCTGAGCGCGTGGTAGATCGAGCCCGGGTTGACGTGGGCCCACTCGTCCGAGCCCCAGGAGAGCAGCTCGCGGCGGACCTCGTAGCCGTGCGCCCGCCCGAACCTGCGCACCCCGCCGAGCACCAGCAGCCGCGTCGTCGACATGCTCTCCCCCTGATCGCAAACCTGTTCAGGGTAGAGGGTCCGGCGTCCGCGCGCGCGGTCCTCACCGCTTCAGGGCGGCGAGATCCTCCGGGGCGAGCGTGAGATCCGCGGCGGCGAGGTTCTCCTCCAGGTGGGCCGGGGAGCCGGTGCCCGGGATCGCGAGCATCACCGGGGAGAGCGCCAGCAGCCCCGCGAGGAGCACCTGCGGGACGGTGGCGCCGTGACGGGCGGCGATCGCGTTGACGCGCGCGTCGTCCGGGATGCCGAACCCGCCGAGCGGGAAGTAGGGGGCGTAGGCGATGTGCTCGCGCTCACAGGAGGCCAGGAGCTCGGCGTCCCGCGACCGCGTCACGTCGAACCGGTTCTGGACGGCCGCGACCGGCGCGATCCCGCGCGCCTCCTCCAGCTGGGCGGGGCTCACGTGGCTCAGCCCGAGATGCCTGATCAGCCCCTCCTCGCGCAGCCCGGCCAGGACGGCGAAGCGCTCCCCGACCGGCTCGTCCGACGGGGCCTCCAGCCCGCCGGGCCGCAGGTAGACCAGGTCGAGCCGGTCGAGCCCCAGCTCGGTGAGGTTGCGCTCCACCTCGGCGCGCAGCTCCGAAGCCGGGAGCTGCCCGGACGGGTAGGGGTCGCCCGGTCCCCGGTACGGTCCCACCTTCGTGGCGACGACCAGGCCGGGCGGGTAGGGGGCGAGCGCGGCGCGGATCATCTCGTTGGCCGCGGGACCGCCCTCGTAGTAGTAGAACGCCGCCGTGTCGATGTGGTCCACGCCCAGCTCGACCGCCCGCTGGAGGATCTTGATTCCGGTGCCCCGGTCGTTCGCGGGTCCGCCGAGGGTGCTCACGGGCAGCCGCATCGCGCCGAAGCCCATCCGGGAGATCCGCAGGTCGCCGCCGAGATCGAAGTGTCGTGTCATGCGGTCCACTGTGCTGGGCCCGCGGGGCCGGGGCGATCGGCTGGCAGCTTGCTGCCACCGCGCCGCGCGGCGGGCCGCGTGGCAGACTGGCTGCGTGAGCGTCGATCTGGACCGGAACGTCGTGCTTCGCGGGGAGGCGGAGCTGGTCGAGCGCGCCGGACGGCTGTTCTTCGCGTGCGAGGAGTTCGCGTGCGCCGCGACGGACCAGAACACGTGGGCGCTGCCCGGGCTCCGGGAGCGGATCATCGCCGAGCGGCACCGGATCCGGCCCGCCCCGGCCGTCCGCAAGCTGTACAACCCGGCGGCCCTCGCCGACGAGGAGTCCGAGCGGCGGCTCCTCGCGGTCGCCGCCGCGGGCGCGCGGGTGCGGATCTGCCCGACGCCGCTACCCCACGAGACGATCATCGTGGACCGGAAGGTCGCCATCCTCGCGGGCCCGGTGGAGGGCGGGGTCCGCGAGTACACCGTCGTCCGGTCGCCGGGCGTGGTGAAGGGCGTGGTCTCGCTGTTCCGGGCGACGTGGGAGACGGCGACCGAGCTGGCCGACCACCGGCGCGACCGGCCGCCCGCGCTGAGCGAGGAGAGCCTGCGCATCCTGGGGCTGCTCGGCGGCGGGCTGAAGGACGAGGCGGCCGCGCGGCGGCTCGGCATGTCGCTGCGCACCTACCGGCGCCGCGTCGCCGAGATCCTCGTCCTGCTGGACGCCGACTCCCGCTTCCAGGCGGGGCTGCGCGCCCACGAGTTCGGCCTGGTCGGCTGAGCCCCTCGCCCGGTCGTGTCCTCGGCCGGTCGGGTCCTCAGCCGCCGGCGAGCGGGACGAGCCTGATGAAGACCAGGTCGGGGTCTCCGGTGAGGTCGATCTCCTCGTCGAGGTCCTCGACCTGGCGGTCGGCGGCGAGCACGAAGAACCCGTTGCCGAGGAAGGCGCGCTCGGCGATGTCGGCCTGCCGCTCCCAGTCCAGGCGGCGGGGCTCGCGCAGCCGGTAGCCGTTCAGCTCCGCCTCGGCGCCGTCCGGGCGGACCAGGCCGTGGAACCGGTCGGAGGGGCGCGCGTTGTGCCGGGCGACCTCCTCGCGGACCCGGAGCCTGATCAGCTCCCGGACCGTCATCCGGTCGGGCAGCCCGGCCACCTGGAAACCGGCGACGGGCGCGCCGGCGGCCGTCTCGTCGCGGAAGTTCACGGCGGGCATCAGGCACCTCGCTTGATCTGCGTCAGGATGGACTCGTCCTCGATCGCGTCGTCGGCGGCGAGCAGGAACGCCTTGCTGAGGATGAGGGAGAGCCGCTCGTCCTCGAACGGCAGGAAGACTCTGGCGCCGGCGGCGCGGCGCTCCGGGACGATGCAGAGGAACGTGTCGTCCGGTTCCATCACGATGTTCGCCGAGCCGAGGTGGATCCTGTAGGTGCGCAGCTCGCCGCGCACGACCAGGTAGCGGCCGTCGATCGCGCACCGGTCGGCGATCTTCGTGCGCGGCAGGACGCGTTCCAGGGCGTCCCTGCGGGTCCGGGTCGACTCGCCGAGGTCGGCGTACCACGCGCGCACCCAGTACTCGTGCGCCTCGCCGTCCTCCCACATGGGGTCGGCGGCGATGGAGGCGACGCCGACGAACAGGTCCACGTCCCGCATCGCCTCGCTGAACACCAGCGGCGGGACGTCGGCGAGGGCCGCCTCCCGCCAGCCGCCGCCGTCGCCGCGGCGGTCGAACACCACCCGGTTCGTCCCGGCGATCTCGTGCTCGCCCTGCCAGTCGGCCAGGACGTGGGAGAACCTGACCCGCCACTCCCCCGCCGCGAGTGTCCGGACCGCCTCGTCGGAGCCTCCGCCGTCCCAGGGGCCGAGCAGGGCGCTCGTCCAGCCGCGGGCCCGGAACAGGGCGAACATCCGCCGGTAGTGGACGAGGTGCGCGGCGAACCGGTTGGAGTAGGTCGCGGTGTCCTCTTCCGCGGGGGTGAGGAGGTAGATCTCGCGGAACGCCTGCTTGAAGGGCTGCCGGATCCGCCGCTCGACGAGCAGGTCGCGCCAGGCGCGCACCTCGTCCGGCCGCGACCTGATCGGGTGCCACAGCCGGACGGGCGCGTCATCGGCGGCGTCCGGCGGTTCGTCCGCCTCGGGGAGGACGGTGCGCCAGTCGCCGGGGGCGGTCTCGACCTGCCAGAGGAGCGTGCGCACCACCGGCCCGGCGATCGGGTGGCGCAGGAGCGCGTCCCGCCACCGGCCGAACGGGTGGACGGCGTCGACGGTGAAGCCGCCCTCCAGCGCCCGCGCGAGCGTGACCAGCTGGGCGCTGACGCGTTTGGCGAGGTCGCGCAGCTCCGCGACCTCGGCCTTGTGGTCGCGGCGGACGGGCGCGGGCACGCCTTTCAGCGCCGTGCCGTCCTTCTCGAAGGTCAGCTCGGCCTTGCCGGCGGTGACGGTGACGAGGGCCGTGTAGCCGCCGAGCTCCCGGCGCAGGACGCCCCCGGGGCCGAAGCCCAGATCGGGGAGGCGCAGCGCGACCTCGGTCCGCTCGGCGAGGGCCGCCTCGACCTTCTTGAGCATCTTGTCGAGCTGCTTGGGCACCCCGGCGTGCCGGGCCTTCCCGCGGACGGTCCGGATCGCGGTGACCAGCTCGGGCGTCGGGAACTCCTGCGCGGCCCGGACGATCTCGTACAGCAGGGCCTGCGACGGCAGCGTCCTCGCGTCCGTCGGAGCCACGGAGATGCCGGGCAGGAGACGGTCGAACAGGCCGGGCAGCCACGGCTCGTCGCGCAGCAGCGCGATGCGCGCGGCGTGCCCGACGGCGGCGACCTCGTCCCCGGTGAACGCCTTGTCCGCGCGGAACGGGATCTCGCCGTCCTGGACGGCGCGGGCGCGGTCGGCGGCGGACTCCAGGGCCGCGCGGGCGTACTCGACGCAGGCGGGGATGGCGGCGACCCGCTCCCACACCTGGGGCGCGACCGCCGGGGAGGTGAAGGACCGGGTGTCGAAAAGCTCGGCCAGCAGCACGCGTTCCGCCGGTGCCAGGCGCAGCACGAGGTCGAGTTCGTCCCGCGCGATCGGCCCCCGCCTGACCTGGCCGAGACGGTCGGCGACCGCCCGCAGGACGCCGTCGCCCGCGAGCCCGCCGATCGCGAGCAGCGCGAACGGCTGGTCGAGGCGCTCGTGGTCGAGAAGGTACTCGGCCAGCGTCCGGGCCGGGCCGGCGAGGTCGGGCCAGGGCCCCGTGCAGCGGACCAGCGTGCCCGCACCGAGCACGAGGTCCGCCCACCTGCGCTGGGCCAGCCCGCCGACCAGCGCCTGGAACATCCGCTCGCACGCCTCCGGCGTGTAGCGCGGCTGCCGCTGCTTGGCCTCGTCCTCGACGCTGAACCGGACCGACGTCGACACGAACGGCGCCTCCCGGCCGACCGCGTAGGCGGCGGGCACGAGGGTGCCGAGGTCCTGGTCGGACAGTGCCGACAGGTCGGGATGCCAGGTGCGCAGCTCCTCGTCCTCCGTCGTCGGTTCGGTCATGACGCGCAACAGTCGCGCGGCCAGCTCCATCAGGCCCCCTTCTTGATCTGCCGCAGGACGGCCTCGTCGGTGATCCGGTGGTCTGCGGCCAGCAGGGACGCCGTGCCGAGGACGCGCGCCAGCTCCTCGTCCTCGAACGGCAGGAACAGGCCCTTCTGCCCCGTCCGCCGGGACGGCTCGACCAGCAGCCGGTCGTCGCCCGGCTCCATCAGCACGCCGCCGGAGCCGAGGTGGACGCGGTAGGTGCGCAGTCCGCCGCGGACGACGAGGAACCGCCCGTCGACCGAGCAGCGGTCGGCGATCCTCGTGCCGGGCAGGACCCGGCGCAGCACGTCCGCGCGGATCTCGGCGGTCGCCGACAGCGCGCCGAACGGGTCCTCCTCCTCGGCCGGGGCGAGGCGCAGGAACAGGTCGGCCTCCCGCATGCCCTCGCTGAACACCGGCTGCGGCACGGCCCGCGGCGGCTCCTCCCGCCAGCGGCCGGCGACCCGCCGCTCGAACGTCATCCGCGCCCGGCCCCCGTGGCAGCCGACCCGCCACGCGCCCTCGGCGAGGACACGCCGGGCCTCCCCGTCGAAACGGCCGCGGCGCAGGTCCCCGGCGCCGGACGGGCCGGGCCGGTAGGTCTCGCGGAACGCCTGCCGGAACGACTGCGCCATCCGGTTGCCGGTCACGAAGTTCCGCCAGGCCCGGACGGACCCGGGGAACGCCCGCGCCGGATGCCACAGCCGGACCCGCGCGCCGCGTGGCGGCACGGGCAGGGCGCGGCCGTCCACGGTGACCAGGACGTCCTCGCCGGGCGTGGCGGCGTGCCAGTGCCCGTCCGGCTCCTCGAACTCCCAGATCAGACCGTGCGCGACCCGCCCGGTGACCGGGTGGTCGCGGTAGTCCCGGCACCACTGCCCGTACGGCCAGGTCCGCTCGGCCGCCATCAGCGCCTCGACCCGCGCCCGCTCGGCGGCCAGCGTCGCGCGGACCTGCCTCGCCAGTGCCTTCGTCTCCTTGACCTGCGCGGCGAACGCTCCCCTGAGCGCGCCCGGGACGGTCGGCAGCGCGCGGCCCTCCGCGCCGATGAAGGTCAGCCGGACGGTCATCGGGTCGGCGATGGCGAGGACCGCCTGGTAACCGCCGATGTCGCGGGCGAGTGAGCCGTCGCGGCCGAGCCCGTGCGCGGGCACGCCGGGCTCGGGCAGGGGCCCGGCCGGGCCGGGCGGGCGGTCCAGAAGGTCGAGCGCTGCCGGCGGCGCCCGGAGGTCGTCGGACATGAGGTGATCTTTCCAGACGGAGGCGCCGGTTCCAGAACGTTCCAGGTGATCACACGCCGATCTGCCGCCGGATCGAGGCGTCGGTGATCTTGTGGTCGGCGGCCAGCAGGAACGCCTTGCTCAGGATGAGCGAGAGCCGCTCGTCCTCGAACGGCAGGTACAGCGTGCCGGGGGCCCGGCGGCCCTGGACGATGCACAGGTAGGCGCCGTCCGGTTCCATCAGGACGTTCGCCGACCCCAGATGGATCCTGTAGGTGCGCAGCTCTCCGCGGACCACCAGGTGGCGGCCGTCGAGGGCGCACCGTCCGGCGATCCTCGTGCGCGGCAGGATGCGCTCCAGCGCCGCGCGGCGGACCTCGGCGCTCGCGGTCAGCGCGCCGAAGCCCGCCTCGCGCCGGTAGGCGGCGTGGCGGTCCTCGCCCCGGTCGGCCCAGTCCGGGTCGGCGGCGATGGAGGTGACGCCGACGAACAGGTCCACGTCCCGCATCGCCTCGCTGAACACCGGCGGGGGGACGTCGGCGAGCTGCGCCTCCCGCCAGCGCCGGCCGTGCCTGCGCTCGAAGCGGACCTGGTCGGTCGCGGCGTACTCGATCGCCCAGTCGGCGTCGTCCACCGGCTCGTGGTGGAAGCACGCCCGCCATTCGCCGCCGCCGAACTCGCCGCGCGCCTCGCCGTTGAGGCCGCCCTCGTGCCGGCCGAGGAAGTTGGTCTGCCAGCCCCGCTCCCTGAACAGCGCGTACAGCCGCCGGTAATGGACGATGTGCGCCGCATACCGGTTGGAGTAGGTCGCAGTGCCCTCTTCTGCCGGGGTGATGAGGTAGATCTCGCGGAACGCCTGCTTGAACGGCTGCCGGACCTGCTCGTCGACGACGCGTTCCCGCCAGGCCCGCACGTCGTCCACCGCCGCGCGGATGGGATGCCAGAGCCTGACGTGCGCGGCCTCGCCGCCCGGAGCGGCGAGGGATGCGCGCCAATGGCCGTCCTCGTCCTGGAACTCCCAGATGAGGCCGCGGACGACCGCACCGGTGATCGGGTGGTCGCGGTAGTGCTCGCACCACTCGGCGTAGGGCCAGACGCGGTCCTTGGACATGAGGCCCTCGACGCGCGCCCGCTCGCTCGACAGCGTCGCCCGCACCTCCTTGGCGAGCGCCTTCAGCCGCCCCAGCTCCTCGGGGAAGCCGTCCTTGACCGCGGCCGGGGCCGTCCGGAGGGCGCGGCCGTCCGCGCCGGTGAAGGTGATCCGGACGGCCGCCGCGCCCTCGACCGCGACGCGCACCGTGTGGACGCCGAGCGTCCGCTCCACCGAGCCGTCCGGGCCCAGGCCGTGGGCGGGGACGGTGCGCTCGACGAGCTGCGCCCGCGTGATGCCCTGCCGCTCGGCCGCCGCCTGGAGCGCCGTGTCGAGCTGCTTGCGCAGCGCGCGGTTCCTGATCGGCGCGCGGAGGCGCCAGAGCGCCTCCAGCGCGCGCGGATCGTCGATCGCGCCCAGCGCGTTGATCGCCGCGCCCGCGAGCTTGGGGCCCTCGTAGAGGTCGCGGCCGGAGGTGCCCATGCGCAGCGCGAGCGCCTGGAGGCGGGGCACGGCCTCCGGGCCGCCGGTGAGGGCCGCCGCCCAGACGGCGCCGCGCGCGACGTCCCCGTGGTACGGGTGGACCACATAGTGGTATCCGCAGGACGAGCCGGTGTGCGGACCGTCCTCGCGGGTGCAGTACGGCTCGTCCTCGGCGAGCGCGCGGAGGCACTCGGCGACGTCCTCGCGCGCGGCCGCCTCGTCGGCGAGGGTGACGCACGCGCGATGCCACGTGCGCGTGGGGCGCGGTGCCGACAGGCCCGCCAGGTGCCGGACGAACCGGGTCAGCTCGACCGACGGCGCCGTCCGCACGCGCTCACGGAGCGGCGCGGCCCAGGTGTCGTGGACGGGGAGGACCCCCTCGGGCAGGTACGCCTCGTCCACGCTCGCCAGCAGTGCCCGCAGGCCGCGGTCGACCCGCTGCCGGTACCCGATCGGGACGTCGGCCCGCGCGAAGCGGGCGGTGACGTGCTTCAGCAGCGGCGCCAGCTCGCGCAGGGCCCCGGCGTCGAGGCGCTCGGCGGCGGGCAATGCCTCTTGGAGGAGCAGGGCGAACTGGGAGCCGTGCTCCTCTGACTCGCAGGCGCGCGCCATCATCGCCTGGACGGCGCCGGGGCCGTCGTCGGTGCGCGCTTCGGTGGCGAGGGCGTCGTCGGGCATGCCGGGATGCTGTCAGGACCGGCCGACAAAACGCGCCGCGGCGACACCTTCTCAGTGACTTCACGGTCACCTACGCTCGTGGGGTACCGATACAGAATGAGATTCGGGACGGCCATGACGCACAGCGTGGTGATCATCGGGAGCGGGTTCGGCGGGATCGGGATGGCGATCCGGCTGCGGCAGGCCGGCGTGCGCGACGTGGTGATCCTGGAGAAGGCCGGCGACCTCGGCGGGACCTGGCGCGACAACACCTACCCGGGCGCGGCCTGCGACGTCCCGTCCCACCTGTACTCGTTCTCGTTCGAGCGCAAGATCGACTGGTCGCGCCGCTTCCCGCCGCAGGCGGAGATCCTGGAGTACCTGCGGCACTGCGCCCGCGAGCACGGCGTGCTGGAGGGGATCCGGTTCGGCACCGAGGTGACCGAGGCGCGGTTCGACGAGGACGCGGCGCTCTGGCGGATCTCCACCACGACGGGGGACCTCGCGGCGCGGGTCCTGGTCTCGGCGTGCGGGCAGCTCAACCGGCCCGAGCTGCCGCCGATCGAGGGGCGCGAGTCGTTCACGGGGCAGGCCTTCCACTCCTCCCGCTGGGACCACGGCACCGACCTGCGGGGCAAACGCGTCGCGGTGATCGGGACGGGCGCGAGCGCGGTCCAGATCGTCCCGGAGATCGCCGAAGCGGCGGCCGAGCTGCTGCTGTTCCAGCGGTCCGCGCCGTACGTGATCGACAAGCCGGACCGGCCGTACCGGGACTGGGAGCGGGCCGCGCTGCGGGCCGTGCCGGGGCTGTACGCGCTGAGCCGCGCCCGGATCTACGCGCTGTTCGAGGCCCGCGCTCTCGGCTTCATCCGGTACCCGCGGCTGATGGGGATCATGGAGCGCGGCTTCCGCCGGCACCTGGCCGAGCAGGTCGCCGACCCCGCGCTGCGCGCCGAGCTCGTCCCCGGATACCGGATGGGGTGCAAGCGGATCCTGCTGTCCGGCGACTACTATCCGGCGCTGAACAGGCCGAACGTGCGGCTCGTCACCGACCCGATCGAGCGCGTCACCCCGGCGGGCATCCGGACGGCGGGCGGCGAGCACGAAGCCGACGTCATCGTGTACGCGACCGGGTTCCGCTCCACCGAGTTCCTGTCCCCCATGAAGATCGTCGGACGGGACGGGCGGGAGCTGAACGAGGCGTGGCGGGACGGCGCGCAGGCGCACCTCGGCATCACCGTCAGCGGCTTCCCCAACCTGTTCCTGCTGTACGGGCCCTACACCAACCTCGGGCACAACTCGATCATCTACATGCTGGAGTCGCAGTTCCGGTACGTCCTCGGGTGCGTGGAGGCGCTGCGCGGCGCGGGCCTGGACTGGATCGACGTGCGGCCGGACGTGCAGGACGCGTTCACCCGGGAGATGCAGGAGCGGATGCGCTCGACCGTCTGGGAGGCGGGCTGCCGGAGCTGGTACATGACGGCGGGCGGGAAGGTCGTCAACAACTGGCCGGGCTACACCTTCGCCTACCGCCGCGCGACCCGCCGCCCCGACCCGCGGCATTTCCGCGCGCGGCGTGCCGCCGCCCGGTAGCGGCCGCGGCCTAGGCTCGGTCCCATGCCGACCGCCTACATCACCGGTGCGACCGCGGGGATCGGTGCCGCCTTCGCCCGCCGCCTCGCCTCCGACGGGTTCGACCTGGTCCTGCTGGCCCGCGACGCCGAGCGGCTGGAGCGGACCGCCGGCGACCTGCGCGCGACCTACGGCGTGCGCGCCGAGACCCTGCCCGCCGACCTGTCCACCGACGAGGGGCTGGCCGCGGCCGAGGAGCGCGCCCGCAAGGACGTCGACCTGCTGGTCAACAACGCCGGGTTCGGCAACAGGGGCGTGTTCCTGGACGTCCCGGTGTCGGACGAGCTGACCATGCTGCGCGTGCACTGCGAGGCCGTCCTGCGGCTCACGCACGCCGTCCTCCCGGGGATGCTGGCGCGCGGCCGCGGCGGCGTCGTCAACGTCTCGTCGGTCGCGGCGTTCGCGACGCGCGGCACCTACGGGGCGTCCAAGGCGTGGGTCGTGAACTTCAGCCAGGGCGTCGCCGCCGACATCCGGAAGCGGTCGCGGGGCCGCGTCCGGGTGATGGCGCTCTGCCCCGGGTACGTGCACACCGAGTTCCACGACCGCGCCCAGATGGACATGTCCGGCGTCCCGGACTTCATGTGGCTGGACAAGGACGACGTCGTGGCCGCCGCCCTGCGCGACCTGCGCCGCGGCGTGCAGGTCAGCGTCCCCGGGGCGCAGTACAAGGCCGTCGTCGGGGTCACGCGGCTGCTGCCGCGCGGGCTCGTCTCCCGCCTGTCGTCCACCACCGGCCGTCAATACGATTGATCATGTAGTCAGGGGTCACGGCCTTGTCACAGGCGGTGCGAGAAGGCATCGTGGCGGGGCGAGTCGCTTCGAGGCGCGCCGGACGACTCATCCCGCCCCCGTCCGCCGAAGGGTCTTTCCCGATGGGTCACGACCTGGGCTACGCCGCCCTCGCCCTGCTCGCCACCACCGTCTACTACATCGCCTTCCTCGTCTTCCGCGTCTCCGCGCGCCGGATGGAGCCGCTGCGGGGCAGCCGCCCGTTCCGCGTCGCCCGGCTCATGCTGACCGACCCGGTCTGGCTGGGCGGCGGCCTGCTGCTGTTCCTCGGCCTCGGCTACGAGGTCGTCGCGTTCTCCGCACTGCCGCTCGCCGTCGCGCAGCCCGTCTTCGCCCTCGGCCTGGTGCTCCTCGTCGCCTTCGCGGTGAGGTTCCTCGGCGAGCGGCTGAGCCTGCGCGAGTGGGCGAGCGTCGCGCTGTTCGTCCTCGCCACCGGGCTGATCGGGCTGTCGGCCACGAGCGAGGGCGAGCTGCGCGCCGACGCCACCCTCACCGGGACCCTCGCCCGGCCCTGGACGATGCTCGCCGTGTGCGCCCCGGCGGTGGTCGTCGCGGCCCTGGTGTGGCTGGTCGGCGACCGCCGCGCGGGCGGGCGGCACGCCCGCAGGCTCGCCGGGGTCGCCTACGGCATCGGCGCCGGGGCCTGCGCCGGGCTGGCCGAGGCCGGCATCCGCGGCATCTCGATCCTCTACCAGGACACCGGCAGCGCGCGGGCGGTCCTGGAGTCCCCCTACCCGTACCTGACGATCGGCCTCGCCGCTATCGCGCTCGGGCAGCTGCAGGTCGCGCTGCAGCGCTGCCGGATCGCGGTCGTCGCGGTCGTGCTCACCGTCATCGGCCGGACGTACCTGGTCCTCAGCAGCACCGTCCTGTTCGGCGAGCAGTGGCCGCGGGACACCGCGCCGTTCGCGCTCCGGGCGGGCGGCTTCGCGCTCGCGCTGGCCGCGCTGGCGCTCTTCCCCCGCTACGAGGAGCCGGCCGTCCGGGCGCACCGGGCCGCCGCCGGGAAACGGGTGCGCGCCGCCCCTTGATCGCTTACAGTGCGGCCATGGCCCTGCCGTCCCGCCGGTCCCTCGGTCTCGCGCTGCTCGGAGCCTCCCTGGGGCTCGCGCCGCTCGCCGCCCCCGCCGACGCCGTCGTGGGCGGCGCCCCGGCGCCCGCCGCGCGGTACCCGTGGCTGGCCGCCGTGGGCTCGCCGATCTTCTTCGTCCGCCCGTCCGGGCAGTTCTGCGGCGGGGTGCTGGTGAAACCCGACCGGCTGCTCACCGCGGGCCACTGCGTGTCGATGTTACGCTCGGTGCCCGGCGTCCTGACCGCCACCTTCGGCCGGGACGACCTGACCGGCCGCGGCGGGGAGACGGTCACGGTGAAGTCCGTACGCGTGCACCCGAAGTACCGCGAGACGTCCTTCAAGGGCGAGACCGTCAGCCACCACGACCTCGCCGTCCTGACGCTCGCGCGCCGCGTGAACCGCCCGACCGCCCCCCTCGGCACCCCCGGCTCCGCCCGCACGGGCGAGATCGCCGGATGGGGCTTCACCTCCGAGAACGACCTGTTCAACACCCGTCTGCGGGCGGCCGGCGTGCCGCTCCCCGGCGACGCGGCGTGCCGGCGCGCCTACGGCGACTCCTTCGACCCGTCCGACATGCTGTGCGCCGGGTCGGCCAAGGCCGACTCGTGCCAGTTCGACAGCGGCGGCCCGCTGGTCGCGGGCGGACGCGTGGCCGCGCTCGTCTCCTGGGGCTACGGCTGCGGCAAGCCCGGCTACCCCGGCGTCTACGCCAAGCTCACCTCCCTGCCCTGACCCGGCGCCACACGGCCTCGGAACGTTCCGACCCGCGCGGACGGATAAACTCGCCGCGTGTCCGCGCCGAAGTTCGAAGTCCAGATGCTGCACGACCGCGTCATGATCAAGTCCGAGAAGGACAGCGGTGAGCGCCGCAGCACCGGCGGCATCGTCATCCCCGCCACCGTCGAGCAACAGAACCGCCTGGTGTGGGGAGAGGTCTGCGGGGTCGGCCACCACGTGCGGATCGTCAAGCCGGGCGACCGCGTGCTGTTCCACCCGGGCGACCAGTACGAGGTCGAGATCCAGGGCGAGAACTACCTGGTCATGCGAGAGCGCGACCTCCACGCGATCGCCAGCGAACGCCCAGAACACGGCACCGGGCTGTATCTCTAGCTTTTTTCTCCTCCTTCGGGCCTGGCGGCCCTCCATCGTCGATAAAAGCGGGCGATCGCTGGCATCGCTCCGGCTCGCCTTGCGGCTCGCTTCGCGATCAGATTCTCGCTTCGCTTGAATCTGCCTTCGGACGCGATCGCGGCCTTCAGGTTGTCGCATGGTTGCCGTATCGGCTGAGGTCGTCGCAATAGCGGGTGACGGTCAGCGGGCAGGCAATCAGATTCATGCTTCGCTCGAACCTGCCTTCGGACGCGATCACGAGCCTCAAACCGTCGCGTGGTTGCCCTGTCGGCCGAGGTTGCCGCGATAGTGAGTGACGGTCAGCGGGCAAGCGATCAGGTTCTCGCACCCTCGAACCCGCCTTCCGCGCCATCACGGCCCTCAACCTGTCGCACGGTTGCCGCGTCGGCTGAGGTTGTCGCAATAGCGGGTGACGGTCAGCGGGCAAGCGATCAGGTTCTCGCACGCTCGAATCTGCCTCTGGACGCGGTCACGAGCCTCAAGCCGTCGCGGGGTTGCTGAGCGGGCCGAGGTTGTGGCGCCTGCTGGCCGCGCCTCCGCGGTCCTCGGATGAACGGGCACCAGCGCAATTCGAGCCAAAGAGTGAACCTGATCGTCGGCCTGCTAACGGCTGCCTACTACTGCGGCGACCTCAGCCGAGGGGGCAACCAGGCGACAACCTGGGGGGCCGCGATCGCGTCCGAAGGCAGATTCGAGCGAAGCAAGAATCTGATCGCGAAGCGAGCCGCAAGGCGAGCCGGAGCGATGCCAGCGATCGCCCGCAGTGTCTTTCTCTTTCGGGCCCCCAGGCCCGAAAGAGAAAGACACTGCAATAAACACTGTCCGGCGGGGTGGGGAGGACGCTTGTCCGGTCTAACGCCCATCGTGCGCGGTGGCGGCGGTCCGTAGCGTTCTCGGCGTTCCCCCAGAGAGCGCAGGTGAGAGCGATGCGTATCGCGTTCCTTTCGGCCGGCACCCGTGGCGATGTGCAGCCGATGATCGCCATCGGCGACGCGTTGGTGCGGCGCGGGCACGAGGTCGTCGTGGCCGTCAACTCCGATCTGGCGCCCTGGGTGCGCAAGGCGGGGCTGGAGGCGGTGCCGACCGGTACCGACATCGGCCGGTTCCTCAGCTCGGAGGAGGGCCGCTCGATGCTCGCCCGCGGCCGGGCGATGACCGCCATCCGGCGGATCGCCGCCGACGAGCGCAAGGTCAACGCCACGATCACCGAGGCCTGCCGCGCCGCGGCCGAGGGCGCCGACCTCATCCTGACGACGCTGACGATGGGGCTGCGCGGCTTCTATCTGGAGGAGGCGCTCGGAATCCCCAGCCGGATCCTGTACTCCTTCCCCATCCAGCCCACGGGGGACTTCACGAGCAGCATCATGCCCCGGGTGCGGGACTTCCGCGTGCCGTGGGCGAACCGGACGAGTTCGCGCGTGCTGAACCAGCTGTACTGGCTGCAGAACAGGGCGAACCTGGACGAGCTGTGCGACGCGATGGGCGTCCCGCGCGTGCGGCGCCTGCCCCGCCAGGAGGACTGGCCCGCACTGCACCTGTACAGCCGCCATGTGGTGCCCGTCCCGTCCGACCTGCCCGACCGGCATGAGCTGGTCGGCTGGCCTGTGCTGGGGCCCGCGCTCCGGGAGCGTCTCGGCGAGGGGGTCGTGGACGCCGAGCTGGATGCGTGGCTCGACGCGGGGCCGCCGCCGGTCTACTTCGGGTTCGGCAGCATCCCGGTTCTCTCTCCCGCGGAGACGCTGCGCAGTCTGGCCGAGGTGACGGCCCGGCTGGGGGTTCGCGGGCTCGTCGGCGTGGGGTGGAGCGACCTCGGGCGGTTCGCCGACGACCTGCCGGAGCACCTGTACGTCGCGCGGTCGGACTTCGACCACGACCGCGTGCTCCCGCGGTGCCGCGCCGCCGTCCACCACGGGGGCGCCGGGACGACCGCGTCGGCGCTGCGGGCGGGCCTTCCGGCGGTGGTCGCCAGCGTCTACGCCGACCAGCCGTTCTGGGGCTGGCGCATCGAGCGGCTCGGCGCCGGAGTCACGCTGCCGTTCCGCCGGCTCACGCCCGACCGGCTTCACCGCGCGCTCGACCGGGTGCTCGACCCCGCGTACCGCGCCCGCGCGCGGGCGCTCGGCGACGCCCTGCGCAAGGAGGACGCCGTGGCGCTGACCGCCGACCTCGTGGAGCGCTGGGGCCCCGGCCGCCCGCTTCGCACCACTGCCCATCCCTGAGCCTTTGTGCAGGTGACGATCATGACGAGAACGGCGATTCCTGCGAGGGCCGAGTCCAGGCCCCTGCCTGACTATTCACAGATCCCGCGGATCCGGGTGACGAGGGCGCTGGACGGCCTCGCGCCGGGGTACCTGTTCATGTCGCCGCAGTCCCTTCTGGAGCCGGAGAAGTGCCACGGCCCGCAGATCGCGGACGACCGGGGGCGCACGCTCTGGTTCCACCCCGTTCCCGAGGGCGAGTACGCCACGAACGTCCGGGTGCAGGAGTACCGGGGGGAACCGGTGCTGACCTGGTGGCAGGGCCAGGCGACCGAGACGGGCGTGGGCGACGGGACCGGGTACGTCCTCGACCGCGGCTACCGCACCGTCGCCACCGTCCGCGCCGGCGGCGACCAGCCCTTCGACCTGCACGAGTTCCTGCTGACCGGGCGCGGCACCGCGCTGCTGGTCAGCTACCAGCCCAAGCCCTGCGACCTCAGCTCCATCGGCGGCCCCGCGGACGGCGTCGCGCTGGACAGCGTGGTCGAGGAGGTGGACGTGGAGACGGGCGAGGTGCTGCTGCACTGGAGCGGCCTGGAGCACGTCCCGCTCGCCGAGAGCGATCTGCCGGCGGCGCTCGCCGACCCCTACGACCACCTGCACGTCAACTCCGTCGCCGTCGACGACGACGGCGACCTGCTGATCACGGCGCGGATGTCGTCCGCCCTCTACAAGGTGGACCGGCGCACCGGCGAGATCATTTGGAGGCTCGGCAGCGCGCACAGCTCGTTCGTGCTGGGCGTGGGGGCGCGGTGCCACTGGCAGCACGACGGGCAGCCTTGCGGGAACGGCGTCTACCGGTTCTTCGACAACGCGACGAACGAGCTGCTCGCCGGCTACGAGTCGCGGGTGGTGTGGGTCCGCGCCGACACGGCCACGAGCGTGGCGACGTTCGTCCGGCAGGTCACCCATCCCGAGCATCTGTCCGCCATCGCCGAGGGCAACGCGCAGGACCTGCCCAACGGCAACACCCTGGTCGGCTGGGGGCGGGCCGCGCGGATCTCCGAGTTCTCGCCCGCGGGCGACCTGCTGTTCGACGCGCACTCCCCCACGGGCAACGGCTGGACCACCTACCGGGTCTACCGGCACCCCTGGGACGGCATGCCGGAGACGCCGCCGCAGGTCAGGTTCGAGGACGGGCGCGTCCACGCCGTGTGGAACGGGGCCACCGGCGTCGCGCGATGGCGGCTGTACGCGGGCCGCGACGAGGACGCTCTGGAAGCCGTCGGGACCGTGGAGTGGGACGGACTCGACACGTCCGCTCCGCTGCCGGACGACGTCCGGTTCGTGCGTGTCGAGGCGCTCGACACCGGCGGCCGGCCCCTGGGCGCCTCCCCCGTGACGGCGCTCGGGTCCTGACGCCGCACCCCCACCGCTCCCCGCGCAGACCACCGAGAGGACAAGCGATGGACGCACCAGCGCACAGGTTCACCCGGGCGCTCGCCGACTTCGAGCGGCACGGCGCGCGGGCCGACTCCCCCACCGGGCCGCCGGCCTGCGAGCCGGTGGCGGTGGTGTCGATGGCGTGCCGCCTTCCGGGCGGCGCGGACGATCCGGACGGGCTGTGGCGGCTGCTGTCCGGCGGCGAGGACGCGATCGAGGAGTTCCCGGCGGACCGCCTGGACGCCGGGGCGCTCTATGATCCCGACCCCGAGGCCGCGGGCCGGACCTGCACGCGCCACGGCGGCTTCGTGCACGACATCGACGCCTTCGACCCGCGCTTCTTCGGCATCACCACCCGGGAGGCCGCGGCGATGGACCCCCAGCAGCGGCTGCTGCTGGAGACGGCCTGGGAGGCGCTGGAGCGGGCCGGGACCGTTCCGGCCCGGCTCGCGGACAGCCCGACCGGCGTCTACCTCGGCATGCTCGGCAGCGACTACCTCTCCGGGCTGAGCCTGGACCAGTTCAACGGCTACGTCGGCACCGGCTCGGCGCTGAGCGTGGCCTCGGGACGGCTCGCCTTCACCCTCGGGCTGGTCGGCCCGGCGATGACCGTCGACACCGCCTGCTCGTCGTCGCTGCTGGCGGTGCACCTCGCCGCGTCCGCGCTGCGGGCCGGCGAGTGCGACCAGGCCCTCGTCGGCGGGGCCACGCTGATGACCACCCCGTACACGTTCGTCGAGTTCAGCCGGATGCGGGCCCTGTCGCCGACCGGCCGGTGCCGGTCGTTCTCCGGCGACGCCGACGGCACGGCGTTCTCCGACGGCGTCGCGATGGTCGTGCTGAAACGGCTCGCCGACGCCAGGCGCGACGGCGACGAGGTGCTGGCCGTGCTGCGCGGCAGCGCCGTCGGCCAGGACGGCCGCAGCCAGGCCCTGACGGTGCCGAGCGGGCCGTCGCAGGAGCGGGTGACCCGGCGGGCGCTGGAGCTGTCCGGCCTGGCCCCGGCGGACATCGACTACGTCGAGGCGCACGGCACCGGGACCACGCTCGGCGACCCCATCGAGGCCAGGGCGCTGGCGCGGGTGTTCAGGGACACCCGTCCGCCGGACCGTCCCCTCCGGATCGGCTCGATCAAGTCGAACATCGGGCACACGCAGGCCGCCAGCGGCCTGGCGGGGCTGATGAAGGTCGTGCTGTCGCTGCGGCACGAGACGCTGCCGCGCACCCTGCACGTCGAGCGGCCCACCCGCCGGGTCAACTGGGAGGGCAGCGGCCTGCGGCTCGTCGAGGAGCCGGTGGCCTGGCCCCGCGGGGAGCGTCCCCGCCGGGCCGGGGTGAACTCCTACGGGATCAGCGGCACGAACGTGCACGTCATCGTGGAGGAGGCGCCGCAGGAGCCGCGGGCGGCGGCGCCCGCGGCGCGGGAGCCCGCCGGACGGCTGTTCGTGGTCTCCGCACGCGGCGGCTCCGCGCTGCGCCGCCAGGCGGGCAGGCTGGCGGCCCATCTGGAGGACGGCGGCCGGGACGCGCCGCTGCCGGACGTCGCGCACACCCTCGCCAACCGGCGGAGCCACTTCGACCGCCGGGCCGTCGTGCTGGCCGCGGACCGCGAGACGCTCGTGTCCGGCCTGAACGCCGCCGCGGCCGGGCGGCCGGCCCCCGGCCTGGTGCCGTCCCCGTCCCGCGAACCGATCACCGGCGGGCTCGCGTTCGTCTTTCCCGGCCACAACGCGCGGTGGACCGGCATGGGCGCGGAGCTGATGGCCCGCTCGGACGTCTTCGCCGACGCGCTCGACGAGTGCGACCAGGCGATCCGCCGCCAGGTGGGCTGGTCGGTGCTCGCGGCCCTGCGGGGCGGGGACGGGGCCCCCGACCTCGAACGGCCCGACGTGACGCAGCCGGTGCTGTTCGCGTTCGGCTGCGCGCTGACGCGGATGTGGCGGTCGCTCGGCGTCGAGCCCGGCGCGGTCGTCGGGCACTCCCTCGGGGAGATCACCGCCGCGCACGCCGCGGGCGCCCTCACGCTGGACGAGGCCGCCGCCGTCGTGACCCGGCGGGGCCTCGCCGTGCGTCCGGTCGCGGGGCTCGGCGGGTCGCTGGCCGTGGGGCTGCCCGCGGACAGCGTGCGGGAGATGCTCGCCGAGTACGGGACGCGCCTCGAGGTGGCGGCGGTCAACAGCGGCCGGGCCACCACCGTCTCCGGCGACCTGAACGCGCTCATCGCGCTGCGGGCCCAGCTGCAGCAGGACCAGGTCCCCGTCCAGGACGTGCCGGTGGGCTTCGCCACGCACAGCTTCCACATGGACCCGGTCGGCGGCGAGCTGACGGAACGGCTCGGCGACATCGCCGGCGCGCCCTCCCGGACGCCGCTCTACTCGACGGTGCTCGGCGAGCCGGTGCCCGGGGACGCCCTCGACGCCGGCTACTGGGCCCGCAACCTGCGCGAGCCCGTCCGCTTCGCCGCGGCCGTGCGCCGCATGCTGGCCGACGGCTTCCGCTACTTCGTGGAGGTGGGCGCGCATCCCGCCCTCCTGTCGTCGATCAAGGCCGTCGCCGCCGAGGACGGCGTCGAGGTCTCGGTCGCGGGCTCGCTGACCCGCGACGGCGGCGAGCACGACCGCGTCCTGCACAACCTGGCGCTGCTGGTCGCCGACGGGTACACGCCCGACTGGTCGAAGGCGGCCCCGGCGGGATCCCACGTGGATCTGCCCACCTACGCCTTCGAGCGCGGGCGCTACTGGACGTCCGCCAAGGCCGCTCCCGCGGCCGAGCCGGGCGGCATGCCGCTCCTGCACCGGCACGTCGAGGACAGCGAGGTCCCCGGCCGGCACATCGCCCAGGCCGACGTCGACCTGCGCGACGACCGGTTCGGCTATCTCGCCGACCACCGCGTCGGCGGGACGGTCTGGCTGCCCGCCTCGGCGTTCCTGGAGATGGCGTTGGAGGCGTCCACCGCGCTCCAGACCGCCGTCCAGCCGGCCGACGTGCGGTTCGAGCGTCCACTGCGGCTCCGCGAAGACGAACCCGTCCGCCTCCAGCTGGTCGTCCAGCCCGCCGATTCCGCCGGGCACCGGGCCTTCACCATCGCCTCCCGTCCCTCGGGCGCCCCGCAGGCCCCATGGACGAACCACGTCGCGGGTCGGTTCGAGCCCGCCGACACGCAGGAGCCCGAAGAGACCGAGCCACTCGCCGAGCTGCGGAGACGATGCACCGACGAGGTGAGGCTCCCGGACCTCTACGCCGCCATGTCGACCGCGGGGATCGACTACGGCGACGCGTTCCGGGCCCTGAAGGCGGCCTGGAGAGGGCAGGGCGAAGCGCTGGGGCGGCTGGCGGAGACGCCAGGATCGTCCTACCTGCTCCACCCCGCGCTGCTGGACTCGGCGCTGCGCGCGGGCGCGCTGCCGAGCGACGTCCCGGCCGGCGGCGTGTTCGTGCCCGCGGGGGCCGGCCGGGTCCGCTTCACCGGCGTCCGCGCGCGGCCGGTCTGGGTCACCTGCCGCATACGGTCGCTGACCTCCGAGGCGGCGGTGCTGGACCTGCGGCTCCTCGACGAGGAGGAACGGCTCGTCCTGGACGTCCGGGGCTTCGAGCTGGCCGCGCCCGCGCCGGCGGACAGGTCGCTGTTCGAGGTCGAATGGCGGCCCCGGCCGCCCGCCGCGCAGGCGCCCGGCCAGGGGCCGTGGCTGATCCTGGCCGACGGCTCCGGAGTCGGAGCCGACCTCGCCCGGCGGCTCGGGCCGGTGCCGCACGTGCTCGTCCGGCGCGGTACCGCGTTCGGCCCCGACGGCCCCGACGGCTCCGGCGGCTTCCGGATCGATCCCCGGAACCCGGCGCACTTCGCGCGGCTGCTCGACGAGGCGTTCGGCGACGGCCCGCCCGAACGGGTCGTCCAGCTGTTCGGCCTGGACGCGCCGGCCATCGACTCGGCCGAGTCGATGGCGGAGGCCGCCCTGCTGTGCTGCACGACCACGCTGCACCTGGTCAGGGCGCTGGCGGACCGCTCGTGGGACCCCGCCCCCCGCCTGTTCCTCGTCACCCGGGGCAGCCAGGCGGCGGGAGCGGGCGCGCGGGTGGCCAACCCGCAGCAGGCACTCGGGTGGGGCTTCGGCGGCACGGTCGCCCACGAGTACCCGGAGCTGCGCGCCACGCTCGTCGACATGCCCGCCGCGGGCGGGACGGACGCGCTCTGGACCCAGCTCGGCCGCGCGGACGAGGAGGCCTGGGTCGCGCTGCGCGACGCGGGCCGGCTGGTGCCGCGGCTCGCGCGCACCCGGTCCGACGGCGGCGGCGCTGCGCTGCGCCCGGACCGGACGTACCTGGTCACGGGCGGTCTCGGCGGCCTCGGCCGGGTGGCCGCCGAACGGCTCGTCGCGCTCGGCGCGCGGCATGTGGCCCTCCTCGGCCGCGGCGGGCCGGACGCGGCTGCCGCCGAGTGGATCGCCGGGCTCGCCGCCCGGGGCGCGGCCGTCCACACCGTCCGCGCCGACGTCGCGGACCGCGCCGCCCTGGAGGCCGCGCTCGGCGCCCTGCGCGGTGAGGCGCCCCCGGTCGCGGGGATCGTGCACGCCGCCGGCGTCCTGGACGACGCGACTCTGCGGACGCTGACCCCGGAGCGGATCGCCCGGGTGCTGGCGCCCAAGGTGCTGGGCGCCGCGCTGCTCACCGAACTGGTGCCGGACACGGACTTCCTGGTCCTGTTCTCCTCTGCGGCGGGCCTGCTCGGACCGGTCGGGCAGGGCTCCTACGCCGCCGCGAACGCCTTCCTGGACGCCTGGGCCCACGCGCTCGCCCCGACCGGTCGACCGGCCCTGAGCCTGGACTGGGGCGCCTGGTCGCACGTCGGCATGGCCGCGGACGCCGACCGGCACTCGGCGTTCGCGCGGTCCGGCATGGCGAGCCTCTCCCCGGCGGAGGGCGGGGAGCTGTTCGAGCGCCTGCTCGGCTCGTCCCGGCGCCGCCTCGCGCCGATCGCGCTCGACCGGGCGGCGCTGGAGCATCCCGCCGGGCTCGCCGCGGCGCATCCGATCCTGTCCGAGCTGGCCGGTCGCCCCGCCGCCGATCCGGCCGCCGAGGGAGTGGCCGGCCGGATCCGCGCCGCGGCGACGGACGCCGAGCGCACCCGCCTGGTCGAGGAGTTCCTGCGGGGCGCGGTGGCCGAGGTCACCGGCGACGCCGTCGCCGAGGTGCCCATGGGCAGGTCGATGCAGGAACTCGGCTTCGACTCGCACTCGCTCGTCGTGCTGCACGACGCCATCACGCGCAGCCTCGGCGTCGGGACGTCACTGTCGGCGCTGGCGACCATGGACGTGCGGGGGCTCGCCGCCAGGCTCCTCCAGGCTCCGGTCGCAGCGGGCGGGGGCGGGACGGCGCCAGATGAACCGGCCGGGGAGCCGGCGGACGACGCGGCGGAGGTCGTGTTCCGGCCGGTCCCGGCGGACGTGACCCGCCTGCTGCGCACGGAGCAGCAGGGCACGCCGAGCGTGGCCCACCACATCGGCATGGCCGTCCGGCTGGGGCCGCCCGTCACGCGGGAGGCGCTGGCGGAGGCCCTCACCGGGCTCGCGGCCCGGCACGCCGCCCTGCGCACGGCGATCGTGCGGGACCCCGAGCACGGCACGCGGTTCGCCGTCCACCGGCGGCCCGCCGGAGACCTGCTGCGCTGGTCGGCCGTGGACGACGTGGACGCCGAGGCCGCGCTCCAGAAGCTGATGGAACCACCCTTCGACCTCACCGCGGCGCCGCTGTGGCGCTTCGAGATGGTGGAGTCCGCATCCGGGGACCAGGTCCTGGTCTTCGGCGCCCACCACGCCGTGAGCGACGTGCAGTCGCTCATCCTCGCCGTCGCGGAGATCGGCGCCGCGCTGGCCGGCGCTCCCCCGGCGGCCGGACCCCCGCGGGGCGACATCGATCTGCTGATCGAGGCCCGCTCGGCGGCGGCGCCGCAGGAGGAGGACGAGGAGCCGGCGGCGGCGCGGTGGCAGGAGGAGTTCGCCGGCTGCCGCAGGCTGGACCTGGTGGAGAGCCGCCCGGCGAAGCGGACGTTCCGCGCGGGCACCCTGGCCCTCGACATCCCCGGCGGGCTCCTCGACCGGGTGGCGGAC
This sequence comes from Actinomadura citrea, assembly GCF_013409045.1. Taxonomy (NCBI): domain Bacteria; kingdom Bacillati; phylum Actinomycetota; class Actinomycetes; order Streptosporangiales; family Thermomonosporaceae; genus Actinomadura; species Actinomadura citrea. Next base: position 6,147,724 of record NZ_JACCBT010000001.1, read on the forward strand.
CAGGCGAGGAAGCTGGCCGTGACCCCGGCGGCCCTCTGCCTCGGCACGCTGCAGGTGTTCCTCGCGCGGCTACGGGACCGGAGCCGGTTCGTGCTGGCCGTCCCGGTGGACTCCCGGATGCACGCCGGCGCCGCCGGCGCGCTCGGCTACTTCGGGGTCCCGGTGCCGCTCGCGGCCGAGGTCAACGAAGGCGAGCCGATCGCCGACGTCCTGGCCAGGACCGACGCCCGCCTCAAGCGGGTGCTGGAGAAGGGGGCCTCGTTCTCCGGCGCGATGGCCGCCCTCGCCGGCGCCGGCCTGTACCGGGCGGACGCGCCGCTGGTCGAGGTCTACTTCAACCACATCCGGGCGCAGGCGCCGGTGGCGGGCGGCCCGGAGATCGTGCCGGCCGGGACCGGGTACCTCGATCTCGACCTGATGGTCAGCATGGGGCCCGGCCTCGGGCATCTGCGACTGGACCACAATCTCGACATCCTCGACGAGGCGGCCGCCGCGCGCCTCGGCCGCGGCTACCTCGACCTCCTCGCGCAGGTGGCGGACGGGGGCACGGCGGAGCCCGCAAGGGACGCGCCCGCCCTGCCCATAACGGGCGCGCCCGCCCTGCCCATAACGGGCGCGCCCGCCCAGCCCACCGCCTCCGTGGCAGTGGCGGCCACGTTCGCCCTCGGGCACCTGCCCGCCCTCCTCGGCGGCGCCCTCGCCGAGACCGGCGGTGACGCGCCGGTCGTCCTCGCGGCGCCGGACCAGCAACCCCTGGCGAGCGTCCTGGCCCCGGCCGGCCCGCTCGCGCGGCCGTCCACCGTGGCCGGGATCGTGCTGCTGCGCGGCGGCGACCTGGCCCGGTCCGGGCCGGTGACGGACGCACTGGCGGCGCAGCTGGCCGAGGAGTACCCGGCGGCCCTCGGCGCCCTGCACGAGCGGACCCGGAAACCGGTGATCCTCGGCGTCCTGCCCTCCCGCACCGACGACGCCGGGCTCCGGCGGTGGGAGGAGGAGCTGATGTCCCGGCTGGAGGGCCGGCCGGGCGTCGCGGTCGTGCGGCCGGACGACTGGACGCGCGGCCATCCCGTCGCCGACCGCTTCGACGCGGGCACCGAGACTCTCGCCCACCTGCCCTTCACCGCCGAGTTCCAGGCGGCCGTGGCGCTCACCGCCGCCGAGACGGTCCGGGCGATCCTGCGCCCGGCGCCCAAGGTGATCGCGGTGGACGGCGACGAGACCCTGTGGGGCGGCGTCGCGGGCGAGATCGGCCCGGACGCGGTCGACCTGGCCGGGCCGCGCGCGGTCCTGGCCCGGCGGCTGCTCGCCTGGCGCGCCGCGGGCGTCCTGCTGGTGCTGGTCTCCAACAACGACGAGGCCACGGTGCGCGCGGTGCTGGAGCGGCCGGAGGGCGTCCTGCGGCCCGAGCACTTCAGCGTGATCGCCGCGGGCTGGGGCCCGAAGGCCAAGCGGATCAGGGCGGCCGCGGACGAGCTGGGCCTCGGCACGGACGGCGTCCTGTTCCTCGACGACAACCCCGCCGAGATCGCCGCGGTGCGGGCCGAGCTCCCGGAGGTCCTGTCGGTGACGTGCCCGCCCGCGGACGAGCTGGCGGCGTTCGTGGCGCGGCTCTGGCCGGCCACCCCGTGGGCGGCCACCCGCGAGGACGCCGCGCGGGCCGACTTCTACCGGCAGGAGCGCGACCGCGACGAGGCGCGCGCCGGGACGGGCTTCGAGGATTTCCTCGACAGGCTCGAACTGGAGGTGGACGTCGAGCCGCTGTCGGAGGCGACGGCGGAGCGGTCCGTCCAGCTGAGCCGCCGGACCAACCAGTTCAACCTTCGCCCCGCCGTCCTCGACCGGACGGCGCTCGACCGGGCGAGGCGCGGCGGCGAGGTGTGGACGGTCTCGGCGCGCGACCGGTTCGGCGACTACGGCCAGATCGGCGTCCTGGCGATCCGCCCGGACGGCGGCGTGCTGGAGGTCGCGGCCTGGATGCTGAGCTGCCGCGTGCTCGGCCGCGGAGTGGAGGAGCGGCTGCTGCGGTGGCTCGCCGACCGCGCCGGGGCCCTCGGGTGCGCGGCCGTGCGGCTGATCGCCGAGCACACGCCCCGCAACGCCCCGGCGCGGCGCCTGGTCGCCGCCCTCGCGGGAGCGCAGGACACCGGCGGGCGGCTGGACGTGCTGGTCGAGCCGCAGCGCCTGCGGGCGTTCCGCTCCTGGTCCGGCGCGACGGAAGGCGCCCTGGAGGCCGACGGTGAGTGAACCACGGAAGGAAGCGGAGACGGTGAACGGAGCGGATGCGGACGGGACCGGGCTGGCCCCGGTCCCCGACCGCCGCCACGAGGGCGAACTGCTGGAGCAGAGCGGCCGCGGGCGGAGCGATGTGACGGACCTGCTGGCCCGGTTCGGATCCGGAGGCGGCGCCCGGCCGGGCGGGGAGCCGCCGCCGACCGGAACGGACGGCGCACCGGCCGAGGACGGCGCGGAATGGGATCTTGAGCGGCTTGCCTCGGCCATCGCCGCCCGGACGGCGCCCTTCCTCGGCGGCGAGCAGATCGGCGTCGACGTGGACTTCTTCGACGCCGGCGCGACGTCGGTCGACGCCGCCGGGTTCGCCGCGGCGCTCAACCGCGACCTCGGCCTGCGGCTCGGCCTGGACGACGTCTTCGCCGACGCCAGACCGCGCCGCCTCGCGCGGCTGGGCCTGGCGTCCGCGCCGGCGGCGCACCGGGAGCACGGCGACGCCGCCGACGACGAGAACGAGGGCAGGGACGAGGATCTCGACCTGGTGGCGGCCGACCTCGCCCGCGCGGACCGCCTGCCCTGGACCGGCCCGGCCGACGCGACCCCGCCTCGCCACATCCTGCTGACCGGCGCGACCGGCTTCCTCGGCGGGCACCTGCTGCTCGACCTGCTGCGGCGGGGCGACGCGCACGTCGTCTGCCTGGTGCGTGCCGCCGACGCGCGGGAGGGCGAGCGGCGCCTCGGCGAGGCGCTCGCCGGCTTCCGGCTGCCGTGGTCCGCGGAGGTCCGGCGACGGGTGACGGTGCTGCCGGGCGACATCGCCGAGCCGCGGCTCGGGCTGGACGACGGCCGGTGGGAGGAGCTGGCGCGGGAGGTGGACTCGATCGTCAGCGTCGCGGCGGCGGTCGACTTCCTGCGCGGCTACCCCTCGCTGCGCCGCGCCAACGTGCTCGGGCCGCTGACGCTCGCCGAGCTCGCGGCGACCGGGCCGTCCAAGCCGCTGCACCACATCTCCTCGGTCGCGGTGTTCAACGAGGTCGGCATCGCCTCCATGGGCGAGGACGACCCGCTCGCGCGCGTCGACCGCCTCGCCACCGGCTACGACCGGTCGAAGTGGGCGTCGGAGGTGGCGCTGCGGCGGGCCCGCGAGCACGGCCTGACCGTGACGCTCATGCGCCCGGGCGCCATCGGCGGGCACACCCTCACCGGCGCGCACAACCCGACCGACATCGGCAGCGGCCTGCTGTCGGCGTTCTCCCGGTTCCGCAAGGTGCCCGCGTTCCGGGCCGTCAACGCCGCCCCGGTCGACTGGGTCAGCCAGGTCGCCGCCGCCGTGGTGTACGAGCCGGACGGCTGGGGGACGACCTACAACCTCACCGGACGGCCCAACACGCTGCCGGACGTCCTGCACGACATGCGGCTCGGCGGGATGCACGTCCCCGTGCTCGGCTGGGAGGAGTGGAGGGCCGCCTTCCTGGCCGCCATGGAGGCCGACCCGGTCCCCGAGCTGGAGTTCCTGGCGCGGGTCCTGCGCAGCGCGACGGCCGTCAAGCTGGTCGAGGCGACACTCCTCGGCCCGGCGGCCACCGGCGAGCGCACCGAGGCCTTCGTGGCGCGGCACGACCTGCCCGAACCGGTCCGCTACGGCGCGCAGGCGCAGCTGAAGACCTACGAGCGGCTCGCGGAGGCGGGCCTGGCGCGGCTGCCCGGCCGCGACGACCCGCCGTACCTGTCGTTCCACGAGACCCTCGAAGGGACGCTGGGGCCCGCGGGCCTGGTCACCGACACGGTCTGCTCGCTGTCGCTGACGCTGTCGATCGCCGGGATGTACCAGCTCGTCAGGGAACGGCGCGTCGACGTGCGCGGCGAGATGACGTGCGCGCGGCTGCACCCGGAACCGCTGACGGTGGAGTCGGGCGACATCGTCGTCCGCCCCGAGGACGGGATCCCGCTGCGCCACGGACTGCACCATCCGCTGCTGCGGTACCGGCTCGCGCTCCGCGACGCGGGCGGGCAGGGCTGGTGGCTGGAGGGCGTCAAGACCGCCCGCGCGCGCCGCGACCTCTGGCGGCAGGCCCGCACGCTGGCGGTCGAGGTCGGCCGCGAGGGCGAGCCGGCCAGCCTGACCGGCGAGGTCGTCGTGCCGGCCGACGGCTACGTCCGCGAGCAGATCGACGGCATCGAGGTCGATCCCGCGCTGCCGCCGCCGGAGCAGCGCCTGGCCAAGCTGATGTGGCTCGGCTGGTTCTTCGCCCAGGTCGGCTGGGGCCTGCTCGAACCGAGCCTGCGCGCCGGAGCGGAACTGCTGGACCTGCGCCGGGACGTGAAGGACCGCAGGAGGGAGATCCGATGACGGCACGACGGCTCCACGCGCGGCACGGCGCCGCCGCGATCGAGCACATCCCGTTCCGGGCGTCCGACGGGACCGAGCTCGCACTGGCCCGCGTGACCCGCGCGAACGGCTCCGAAGGCGCCGCGGACGGCGAGCGGCCCGCGGTGCTGCTGCTGCACGGCCTCACCGCGTCCTCCGACATGTTCGTCCTGCCGGAGACCCGCAACCTGGTGGACGTGCTGCTCGACGCGGGCTACGAGCCGTGGCTGCTGGACTGGCGCGGCAGCTGCCGGCTCCCCCACAACGACGACGACCGCGCGGGCTACAGCTTCGACGACGTCGCGCTCTACGACATCCCCGAGGCGGTGGCGCGGGTCCGGGAGCGGATCGGCGGGCGGCGGCTGTTCGTCGTGGCGCACTGCCTCGGGGCGCTGTCGCTGTCGCTCAGCATGACGGCGGGCCTCGTGCCGGGACTGGCGGGCGTGGTGGCGCAGGGGGTCTTCCTGACGCCGAAACTGGCCGCCTCGACGCGCTTGCGCATGCACTTCGGTTTCGAGGTGCTGCGGCGGCGCATCCGGCACGTCCCCGTCGACTTCCGCAAGGCCGGGTTCCGGTCCAGGTACACCCCGCTGTTCGCCCTGGCGTCCCTCGGGGCGGACTGCCCGGACCCCACCTGCCAGATGCTGCACAACTCCGCCTGGAGCGTGGGCGCGTCGCTGTTCGTCCACGACCAGCTGGACCGGCGCACCCACGAACGGCTGGCCGACCTGTTCGGCAGCGCGCCGATGTGCGTCATCCCGCACCTGCGGCGCATCGAACTGGCCCACACCGTGGTGCGGTGGAACCTCTCCGACGGCCGCTACCGCGCGCTGCCGGAGAACGCCCTGGACGCCGCGGACCGCATCGACTGCCCCGTCCTGCTGATGTCCGGAAGCGAGAACGGGCTCTGGCTGGACGCCAACAAGCTGTGCCACGACGTCCTGGCGGCACGGCACCCGCGGCTCGACGTGCGCTACGTCGAGATCCCCGGCTACGGGCACGTGGACCCGTTCATCGGCCGGAGCGCCGCACTGGACGTGTTCGGGCACATCGTCGAGTTCCTCGACGAGCGCCGGTGACGGCGGGGCCGGGCGGCTCGGGGGGCCACCCGGCCCTCACGCCGATTCCTCACAGGGGAGCGCCGACCTCGTGGGCGCAGGCGCGTTCCGCCTGCGGGACCAGTTCCCGCCAGTCGCGCACCGGCGTGCCCGTCCTCGGCTCCCCGGGGAACATGTTGGGCAGCAGGTGGTACTCCTCCGCGTACGCGAGGCCGAGCATCCGCAGCCGCTTCTCCAGCCGCCGCTTGACGAACGAGTCCGAGCTCGCGCCGTAGCGGCCGGCCGCCGAGCCCGCCAGCCGGAACTTCTCCTCCGTCCACTCCCGGCCCCGCAGCGGGAAGTGGTGCATCAGCAGGGACGCCTCGCTCTCGACGACGGGCCTCCTGCCGGGCGGGGCCGCGATGGTGTGCCGGCCGAACATGAAGCGGAGCGAGCCGGGCTCGCGGACGCGGAGCAGCTGGTGCTTCCAGTGGCCCGCCGGGCACGACGGGTTGTCGTGCCAGCGGGCGTTCGGCAGCTCGTCCAGCGGGTGGTGCCGGGGCTTCGGCGCCGACGTCCGTCCCGGGTAGTGCTCCAGGACGCGGCTGCCGACGGTGTCCACCGACGGCGGCAGCGTCCGGACGAGGTCGCGGATCGTGGTCCCCCGCGGGCCGCGCGGGAACTCGTCGGCGTCCACGACGATCCACCACACCGGCCGTCCCGCGGCCCGGGTCCGTTCGTCGATGACCTCCAGCATCCGCCTGGTGCGCCGGAGCTCGTCGAACTTCCCGTCGCTCTCGTCGCGTATGACGGTCGCGCCCGCGGCTTCCGCCTCCGACGCCGAGTCGTCGTCGGAGGCGTCGTCCAGGACGAAGACCTCGTCGGCTCCCTCCAGGAGGAGATTCCTGACGGTCGCGTAGATGACGTCGTCCTCGTTCCAGACCTGGGAGAGGCCGTAGACGAGCGGCTCGCCCTCCTCGGCGTCCCCCTCACCCGGGAAGGCCCGGCCCGGTTCGAAGCTCTGCCACGTCCTGACGTACCTCCTCCACCACGGCGCGGCGGGCGGGTTGCGCCGGCGGAGGCGCGCCAGAGCCAGTTCGAGCCCGTAGTGCGGATAGTCGAGGACCCTGGCGTCCGGCCCGTCGTCGAAAAGGAACTCCTGTGTTTCCCATACCTTCATGTCAGGCCCCGGCTCGGTCGGTCAGCGTTCGATCGGCGTGACCGGCGAGGAGCCGATCGTGCGGCCGTCCGCGTCGAGCGCGTCGACCCGGACGAAGGCGGCCCCGTGCGCGTCGGGCAGCTTGACGGCGGTGTCGAAGCCGTCCCACTCCGCGGTGTCGACCTCGCGCAGGCCGTCCTCGGACGGGCCGGCCGACAGGCGCCAGCGGGCGACGCCGGTGGCGCCGTTCCAGACCGCGTGCACCTGGCCGCCGTCGAAGCGCGCCTCCGGCGGCGCGTCCGGCCGCCCGTGCCACTCGTGCCGGTAGACCCGGTAGGTGCTCCAGAGGGGTCCCTCGGGCATCTCGGCGTCGAACAGCAGCTCGCCGTCCGGGGAGAACTCCGAGATCCTTCCCGCGGCTCCCCAGCCGACCAGCGTGTTGCCGTTCGGCAGCCCGTACGCGCCGCCCTCCACGGGACACGACAGGTGCTCGGGGTGGGTGATCTGCCGGACGTGCGTCGCCACGCCCGTCCCTGGGTCGACGCGGATCCACACCACCCGCGACTCGTACCCGAGCATGCCGATGTTGGCCCCGTTGTCGAAGATCCGGTGGACGTTCCCGCCGACGGGCTGCGCGTCGTGCGGCCAGTTGAACCGCACCCCCACGCCGAGCGCGAACGTGCTGGCGCCGCTGCCGAGCTTCCAGAGGACCTCGCCGGTCCGCCGGTCGACCTTGTACACCGCCTGGGAGCTGCGGGCGGTGATCACCAGGTCGCCGTCGTCGTCCACGCCGACGGCGTTCACGTGCAGGTGGTCCCAGGGCCCGTCCCCGGCCAGCGCGACGGGCAGGTCGCTCTCGCCGAGGGGGATGTGCTCCAGGCCGCTCCAGTGCAGCAGCACCTCGCCGGTCGCCACGTCGATCTCCTCGACGACGCTGTCGATCGCCGTGCCGTCCGCGGAGCCGCCGACCGGCGACAGGTCCCACGGCCTGTTCCGGTAGCCGACGACCAGCGCGGTGCCGCGGTCGGTCAGCAGGAACTCGTGCAGGTCGACCGGCAGGTCGCCGCCGAGCCGGACCGAGGCGATGACCCGGTAGGAGGTGTCGGCGACGTAGCAGGTGCCCATGCCTACGCCGGTGTTGGTCGCCTCGCCCTGCCACCAGGTCAGCACCGGCCGCCCCTGGTAGCTCTGCACGCGCAGGTTGGTGGCGTACTCCCCCTCGGGCAGCGGGAGGTACCAGACCACGCGCCCCCGGTCGTCGGCGATCTGGAGGCCGTGCGGGGCGCCGGGCTCCAGGATGGACTGCGGCGACATGAACAGGTGGCCGGGCGCCACCCCGTCGCGCAGGGTCGTCACGTTGATCCGCCGGATGCCGGCGTAGTCCGGCATGGCCGCGGTCGCGGGTTCGGTCGTCTCGCCCATGGTGTCCTCTCGTGCGGCGGCGTCCGGGCAGGGCCGCCCGGACGGGCAGGCGCGGCTCACGCTATGCACGCCCGCGCGGCCCGCCCAGCGCCGATCGGGCGCACCTTCGAGGGGACGGGACGGCGCGGCGCGTACGGGCGGACGATCAGTCCGGGCGGACGGGGGACGGCGGCGCGGCGCCCCGGGCGGGCTCCTCGCGCGACGTCCGCCGGCGCCGGTCCTGGGCGCGCACGAACGCCACCGCGGCGAGCACCGCGAGCACGCCGGCGGTGTTCATGGCGCCGATCGTCACGTACAGCGGGACCGGGCCGCCGGCGCCCCGGCCCGCCAGCGCGCCGATGCCGACCGAACCGGCGACGTACACCGCCGACGCGGCGAGCGCCAGGCGGGCGCCGCCGGTCTGCTCCAGCGCCATGAGCGCGGTGAGCACCAGCCCGAGGACCACGAAGCTCGGGCCCACGATCGCGATGTAGCGCGCGGTCTCGCCGGCGATCCGCTCGTTCTCGGCGGTCAGGTGGCCGATGACGCCGCGCAGCAGCCACAGCACGGGGACGATCACGGCGTACACGGCCAGCGTCGTCCGCAGCGCGGCGCCGAGCACCGCGGCGACCTGCTCCCGGCCGGACGCGCCGAGGCTCTGGTTCATCAGGATGGCCGCGGCGGAGCCGAGGACGACGGCCGGCATGATGACGAGGTTCTGGACCGTCGTCGCGGTCGCGAACCCCGCGATCACGTCCGGGCCGAACGGCTTGAGCATCAGCACGAACGCGAAGTTCATGCCGAACATCACGATGTTGGTGAGGCTGACCGGCACGCCGGTCCGCAGCAGGTACCCGAGGACCTCCGGCCGCCAGCCCCACTCCCTCAGCAGCCCCGTCCGGGCGAGCACGACCATGCCGAAGGCGCCGGCGGTGAGGCCGTTGAGGGCCGTCGCCAGCGGCAGCGCCGCGATGTCCAACCCGCAGCCGAAGCCCAGCACCGCGAGCCCGGCGACCTCCACCGCGCTGCCCACCAGCATGATCAGTGCCGCCGGGCCGGCGCGGCCCGCGCCGCGCAGCGCCGACGCGCACAGCACCGGCCACGCCAGCGTGAGGTTGGCGAGCGACATCCACCGCAGGAACCGCACGAACAGGTCCTTGCCCTGCGCGTCCGCGCCGAGGACGTCCGCCAGGGCCGGCGCCGCCAGGCTCAGCCCGATCCCGAGCGCGAGCCCCGTGCCGAGCCAGACCACCGCCACGCTCATCGTCGTGGCCCCCACGTCCCGCTCGCCGCGCCCCGTCCGCAGCGCCGTGATCGTCTGGTTGGTGACGTCGAACGCGACCTGCACCCCGAAGAACAGGAACGCCAGCGGGAAGTACAGCGACCGGACGCGGATGGCCTCGTCGCCCATCCAGCCGAGGATGGCGACGATCACGATCGGCACCATGATGGCGAGCAGCTGCGCGGCCGCCATGGGCGCCGCAAGGCGGGCGATCCGGCGCCGGTGCGCCGCCCTCACCGTCTGCGGCGACTGCGCCGCCTGCGCCGTCGGCGCGGTCATGGGCGGGCCGGATAGGTGAGGCCGAACCCGTACGGGAAGAGCGGATCCTGGCCGTCGCCGTGGTTGATCGGCAGCTGGTCGGCGCTGCGCATCCAGGTGACGGGCAGCTTCCCGGTCGCGCCGGCGGCACCGAACAGCACGTCGGCGACGCCCTGCCCCTCGGTGCCGGGGAGCCAGCAGGCGACCAGCGCGTCCCAGCCGGACAGCTCCGCCGCGACGTCCAGGGGACGCCCGCTCACCAGCAGCACCACGACGGGGATCCCGGCGGCGCGCAGCCGCGCGATGATGTCCAGGTCCACGGGGTCCAGGCCCATCCCGGCCGGGCGGTCGCCCTCGTCCTCGGCGTACGGCTCCTCCCCGACGACCGCGATGGCGACCTTGCAGGAGGCGCTCACGCCGCGGCCGTCCGGGTGGTGGCGGACGGTGGCGCCGGGGCCCGCGGCGGCGCGGATGCCGTCCAGGATGGTGGTCCCCGCGGTGACGGGCCCCGGCTCGCCCTGCCAGCTGATGGTCCAGCCGCCGCACTGCATCCCGATGTCGTGGGCGCTGCGCCCGGCGACGACGATCTCTCCGCCGGGATCGAGCGGGAGCAGCCCCCCCTCGTTCCTGAGGACCACCAGCGAGGCGGCCACGGCCCGCCGGGCGAGGGCGCGATGCTCGGGGCCGCCGATCCGCCCCGTGTAGGCGCGGTCGGTCAGCGGGTGCTCGAACAGGCCCTGCTCGAACTTCTTGGTCAGGATGCGCCGGTTGGCGTCGTCGATCCGCGCCATCGGCACCCGCCCGGCCAGCACCTCGGCGCGCAGGGTCCCGATGAACCTCCGCCACTCCTCGGGGACCATGACCAGGTCGATCCCGGCGTTGACCGCCGCCCGGACCTCGGCCGGGCCGAACGCGTCGGCCTCGTAGATCATGTCGAGGCCGTTCCAGTCGGACACGACGATGCCGGAGAAGCCGAGCTCCTCCTTGAGCACCTCGGTGACCAGGTACCGGTGGCCGTGCAGGCGCAGCCCGTTCCACGAGCTGTGGGAGATCATGACCGATCCCACGCCGCGCTCCAGGGCGGCGAGGAACGGCGGCAGGTGCAGCGCCCGCAGCTCCTCCTCGGCGAGCCGCGTGTCGCCCTGGTCGTCGCCGTCCTTGGTGCCGCCGTCGCCGACGAAGTGCTTGGCGGTCGCCATGACCGAGGGCCGGGGGCCGACGCGCGGGCCCTGGAGCCCGGTGATGAACGACGTCATGGCGATGGGCAGCTCGGGCAGCTCGCCGAACGACTCGTAGGTGCGTCCCCAGCGCGGGTTGCGGACGACCCCGAGGCACGGCGCGAAGTTCCAGGTGATGCCGGTGCCCGAGACCTCCTCGGCCACCGCGGCGCCGATGTCGCGGACCAGCGCGGGGTCGCGGGTCGCGCCGAGCCCGATGTTGTGCGGGAAGAGCGTCGCGCCGACCACGTTGCCGTGCCCGTGGACGGCGTCGACGCCGTACAGGATCGGGATGCCGAGCGGGGTGGCCAGGGCGGCGCGCTGGAAGTCGTCGTACATGTCCGCCCAGGTCACGGGGTCGTTCGGGGTGGGCACCGATCCCCCGCCCGACAGCACCGACCCGAGCCGGTACGCGGTGACGTCCGGCGCCCCGGCCTCCAGGCGCTCCGCCTGGGTCATCTGGCCGATCTTGTCGTCCAGGCTCATCCTGGCCAGCAGGTCCTCGACCCGGGCCGCGACCGGTACCCGGGGGTCGCGGTACGGCGGGGCGTGTCCGTCGTCACGGCGGGGGTCGATGTCATGGGGTACATGCCTGTCATGGGGCACGGGCCTGTCAGGGGGCACGGCCCTGTCATGGGGCACTGCTCGGGCGGCGGCGTTCTCGATGGCGTCCACAAGACACCGAGGCTGCACGCGACGGCCGCCGTTGAGGAGCCTCCAACGGTTCCTCCTCTTGTCCTGCCCCATTGGGCAGCCCGGGGCCGGGCACGGCGGCATGCCGGACGGGGCGACCGGCCAGCGCCGGCCGCCCCGCCGCCCGTCCCGCCCGCTAGCCCGCCGCGCGGCCGGCCGCCAGCCGGTCGAGCACGATCTCCGCGATCCGCTCCCGGTGGTCGTCGAGGAAGAAGTGCCCGCCGGGGAAGACGAACCCGGCGCCGTCACCGGAGCCGTGCTCCCGCCAGGCCAGCGCGTCCTCGACCGGGGTCATCGGGTCGGCGTCGCCCGCCAGCACCACGATCGGGCAGGCGAGCGGCGGCCCCGGGCGGTAGCGGTAGGTGTCGATCGCCTGGTAGTCGCCGCGCACCACGGGCATGATCATCCGGACGAACGCCGGGCTGTCCAGCAGCCGCGCGTCCGTCCCGCCGAGGCGGGTCATGTCGTCCAGCAGCTCGCGGTCGCCCATGGGGTGCGTGCGCTCCTGGCGGCTGCGCGCCGGGGAGCGGCGCCCCGAGACGAACAGCGCCGGGGGCGGCGCGGCGAGCCGCCGCGCCACCTCGAAGGCCACGATCGCGCCCATGCTGTGGCCGAAGAACGCCGCCGGCGGCAGCCCGGCGACCTCGGCCGCGAGCCGGTCGGCCAGCTCCGCGAGGTCGACCGGCACCGGCTCCCGGCGGCGGTCCTGCCGTCCGGGGTACTGGACGACGGTGACCTCGGCCGCCGGGCTCAGCGTCTCGGAGAGGCCGTGGTAGGCGCTCGCGGAGGCGCCCGCGTAGGGGAAGCACAGCAGCCGCGGCGCCCCCTCGTCCGCCGGGTGGAACCGGCGGAACCACCCGGCCCCTCCCCCAAGCGCTCCGGGCATCGCTCAGGACGCCGGGACGGCGTCGGGGTCGCCGCCGGTGACGTGCTCGCGCAGCAGCGACTCGAAGTCGTCGCGGTCGTTGGAGCGGGGGAACGGCTCGTCGGGCACCGCGACGCCGAGGAAGTCGCACAGCGGCTCCCAGCCCTGGGCGACCTCGAAGACCAGCAGCCGGTCCGGGTCCACCTCGCGGCGCACCGCCTCGTTGTGCTCGGCGAACACGCGCCGCGCGTGGTCGGGGTCGGTGAACCGCCCGCCGAACTGGCCGTCCCACACGACCTCCCGCGACATCGCCCGCATCTGGCCGAGGACGGGGGTGGCGGGCGGCGTGGGGTCCATGGCGGCGCGGTGGATGGTCGACGCCGCGCTGTCGTACCAGCGCCGCGGATCGCGGACGGTGAGGATGACCTTCGCCTTCGGGTAGAACTCGGTCAGCTCCCGCCAGAAGCGGGTGCCCGGCCAGTCGACGCTGGACCGGTACCCGCGGTAGACCTCGTCCCAGTCGGTGGGCCCGCCCTGGGCTGCGCGCCGCCACAGCGGGATCTCCTCCGCGCGCTCCAGCATCCCGAGCATGTGGTGGCACGGGCCGAAGCCGAGCCTCTCCAGTGCGGCCTTGAGGGAGAAGGTGCCGGTGCGGCCGAACCCGGCGCCGATGACTTCGAGCATGAGGGGCTCCTTCGATGGTCGTTGCCGTACTTTCCGGGCCTCGGATCCGCCGTGCCCGGGGCGGTCGGTCAGGCGCCGCGCAGCAGGACGCTCCAGACGGTGGCGCCGGGGCCGAACGCCATCACGAGGCCGTGCTCCCCGGGCCGGGGCGGGCGGGCGTCCATGAGGCGGCCGAGGACGGCGAGGACCGCCGGCGCCGCGGTGTTGCCGTACTCGCGCATCACCGCGCGTGACTCCGCGACCGACTCCTCCGGGAGCCCGAGCTCCTCGGAGACGCGGTCGATGATGCGCCGGCCGCCCGGGTGCACCGCCCACCAGGCGATGTCCGCCCGGGTGAGGCCGTTGCGGGCCAGGAGCGCGTCGGTGGGGGCAGCCACGGCGGCGGCGGTGACGTCGGGCATGGTCGGCGCGAGCCGGACGTCCATGCCGGAGTCGCCGACGTGGACCTGGAGGTCCCCGGCGTACCGCGGCACCGACACCAGCCCGGAGTCGAGAACGTCCAGGCCCGCGATCCCCTCCCCGCCCGGACACATCACCACGGCGGCGGCGCCGTCGCCGAACAGGGTGAGCACGACCGCCTGCTCCTTGTCGTAGGGCGGCGGCTGGAGATGCGGGGAGAACAGGTCCACGCACAGCGCCACCGCGGGCCTGCCGTGCACCTCGACCCAGTTCCGGCACGCGGCCAGGGTGGGGGCCGCCGCGTAGCAGCCCATGGGGCCGAGCGAGAGGAACTCGGTGTCCGGCCCCATGCCGAGCTCGTGGACCAGTGCCTCCAGGCCGGGGGCGGAGTGCGTGGTGGTCGTCGTCGTGATCAGCAGGCCGACCTCGTCCGGGCGCAGCCCGGCGCGCTCCAGGGCGCGGCCGACCGCCTCCCGGCCGAGGGCGCGCGCCTCGGTGAGGCCGCGCCGCATCCGGCGGGCGGTGCTCCAGGCGCGCGGGTCCTCCACGAGCGGGTTGACCGCCATGCCCTTGGTCTCGATGGCGGAGTTGCGGACGATGTCGCCGACCGCGTCGCCGCCCTCGTCGTCCCGCAGGAACGTGGCCAGCTCGTCCATCTTGAGCTGGGGCGGCGCGGCGAAGGTGACGTGGGTGATCCTGGCTGGCGGCATCGCGGACGCCCTTCCTGATGCGGTGCGTTCGGTGGGTGACGGGTCAGGAGACGGGGTCGATCTCGTCGAGGCGGACGTCGCGCTCGGCGAAGACGACCAGCAGGCGCTCGATGGCGTCCAGGAAGGAGCGGATCCGCGCGGGCGAGAGGTGGGCGGTGTCGGCGAAGAGGCTGAGGCGGATCGCCTCCGGGTCCTCCAGCACCTCGAACGCCTCCAGGAAGAGCGCCACGGTCGCGCGGTCGACCTTCTCGTTCCACTCGAAGGTGGACTCGGCAGGCGGCGCGGCCGGCTCCGCGGCGGGCCGCCCGGCGCAGACCGGCGTCCACATGTCGTTGAAGCACACGTCGAGGACGGTGGTCGACGCGTCCCTGATCGCGGCGACCGGCTCGGGGTCGTAGCGGGCGTTGCGCTGCGCCTGCAGGGAGGCGGTGCGGGCCGCCGCCACAACCCCCTGCAGGGTGCTGGCGCGCAGGTCGACGACGAGCGGCGTCTCCTGGCTGAGGGTCGATACCATGCGCCGCAGCTCGGGACGGCCCCGGTTGCCCGACGGCATCCGCATCGCGCAGCGGTCCAGCCCGGTGTGCGCGCCGACGAGCGCCGCCGTCAGCGCGAGCAGCACGTTCGAGGTCCCGGCCCCGCAGCGGTCCGCGGCGCGGCGCAGGGCCCGCGCGGCGGTCTGCGAGCACAGGTCGCCGCGCCAGTAGCGCGCCTCCTCCGGCGTCCTGGAAGGGGTGGGGAACATGGCGGGCGGGGCCGCGTCCAGGGCGGCCCGCCAATGGTCGAGGGCCCGTTCCAGGACGCGCCGCCCGGCCGCCGACCGCTCCTCCTCCGCCAGGTCGAGGGGCTGCGCCGCCCCGCCCTCGGGCTCGCGGCCCTCCAGCAGGTCGAGGAGCTCCCCGTACACCACGCGGGTGCCGAGGAAGTCCGAGGCCATGTGCGACATCCCGAACATGACCATCACCGGCTCGTCTCCGACCGTCCCGATCCGGATGCGGAACGGCAGGCCGTCCACCAGGTCGTAGGGCGTGTCCTGCATCTGGGGCCACCAGCCGCCCACGATCGCGAAGATGTTCTGGTCCGGGTCGACGGCGGCGACCTCCGCCGCCAGCTCGCCCGCGCGCAGCACCTCCTGCTCCGGCCGGGCCGCGTCGCCGCCCGGTCCCGGCCGGAAGCGGGTCCGCAGCGACTCGTGCCGCTCGACCAGCCGACCGAACGCCTCCAGCACCTGGTCGGTCTTGAGGCCGGGCGGCAGCGGGCCGCCGCCGAGCACGTTGGCGAACGAGGGGAGGCCGGCCATGCTGAGCCGCGCCTCCGCCCACATGTCGAGCTGGCCCCAGGTGAACGGGCCGGTCCCCCCGCGCGCGCCGCGGAACGGGACCCGGTGAACGGTGATCTCGGTCATCTACGATCCTTCGTGTCCAGTGCGGAGCGCCCTGCGGAACTCGGCGGCGTAGTGCTCGCCGATCCGGGTGGGCAGGTTCCGGTGCGGGCTCAGGAAGTGCGGGACCAGGTCGGCCCGGTGCCAGCGCCAGCCGCGCGGCCCCCGGTGGGGACGGGTGGAGGCGGGCAGCGTCCGCGCGGCCTCCCCGCCGGGCGCCGCCGCCTCCCCGTCCGGTGTCTCCCCGGGGGCGTCGATCCACCGCTCCGAGGCGTCCACCAGGGCCAGCGCCTCCGCCGGAGGCGTCGCGGGCGAGAGCGCGTCCCACAGGACGGCGCGGGTCCGGAACCGCGCCTCGCGCAGCTCGGGGAACCGCTCCGCCGTCCGCACGATGGGCAGCACGGCGCGCGCGGTCACCGCCTCGCAGGCGAGCATCGCCAGCACCGGACCGCGCGCCGGCGCCTCCGCCCCGGCCGGCGCGAACGGCGGCGTCCAGTGCCGCTCCCGCGGGCGGGCACCGCACGACCGGCACGCCACCAGTCGGACCGCGACGAGCGTCCCGGTCCCGTCGGTGGGGACGAACGGCGCGGGCCGCAGCTGGGCGGCGGCCTCGCGGCGGGCCATCGCGGCCGCCCGCTCCCTCAGCTCATCGGCCATCGCGGCCTCCCGGGTTCGCGAGGCCGTGCCGCACGGCGGCGACGCCGAGCGCGACGAGGACGTCCCGGCCGCTGCCGCCGAGCAGCGCCCGGTCCGGCCCGGCCAGCCCCGAGTCGACCCACGACCCGATCGCGTGGCGGGTGAACGGTCCGCCTCCGGGCGGGACCGGCGGGTGGCCCGCGGCGTCGGTGCCGAGCAGGTGCCCCGCGGCCCACACCTCGGCGGCCACCGGCACGAGCTCGCCGGGCAGCCCTTCGATGTGGGGCCCGGCCGCGTCCAGCACCGCCCGGGGGTCCACGCCGACCAGGGAGCACGCGTCGTACCAGTGCCAGGCGAACTTGTGCTCGACCGGGTCGCGGTCCACCATGCGCAGGCCGCACCGCGACTCCAGCAGCTCGACCGTGTACGGCCCGGGGTCGGCGCCGGTCCGTCCCGTCCAGTGGGCGGCGGGCGGCCGCTCGCCGGGGGCGAAGACGGTCGCGCGCAGCTCGCCCCGGTGGCCGACGATCGTCTCGTCCACGCCGTGGTCCACCAGGTGCGGCACCGTCGCGACGACGGGGATCCCCTGCTTGCGGCAGAAGACGACGACCATCTCGTCGTCGTCCTGGACGTCGTCGGGGATCTCCGCCAGGTAGGCGGCCAGCTCCCGGGCGCGGTCCACGGGAAGGACGAAGCCCTGGCACGGCGTCCACTCGGTGAGGGACAGCGGGGCGTAGGAGGCGCCCGCGACCGCCGCGCGCCGGACCAGGTAGGAGTTCTGCGGGCTGTTCCAGTGGGAGTAGAAGGAGACGCCGTCCTCCGGGTGCCGGGCGACCGTCTCGACCACCTGCTCGGCGAACCCCGGGGCGAGGGCGATGTCGTCCTGGAGCACCATGTGGTGCGTGACGCCGTCCTGGATCCGAGCCCAGGCGCGCTTGGCGGTGCGCAGCGGGCTCGGGGCGCCGTCCGGGTCGGGGTCGCAGACCGGCGTGGCGTTCAGCGGGGCGCAGGCCCGCACGAGCGGCGGGATGCGCTCGGCCCGGCGCGGGTGGTACATGATCGAGACGCCGACCCTGATCATGACGCCTCCGTGTTCGGCGTGACGGCCGAGGTCCCGAGCACCCGGCCCGAGGCGTCGAGCGCCTCGGCCTTCAGGTAGCGCGGCGCCGCACCGGCCCGGGAGGGCGGGCGGACCGCGGTGTCGAGCCCGTTCCATCCGGCCCGGGCGTAGGGCTTCAGGTCGTCCCGGGCGTCTCCGGCGAGGATCCGCCAGCGGGCGACGCCGGTCGCTCCGTTCCAGACCGCGTGGACGGAGCCGTCCCGCACGCTCACGGTGGGCGGTTCGGCGGGGCGGCCCGTCCACGCCTGGCGGTAGAGCCGGTACGAGGTCCAGCCCTGGGGCAGCGTCGCGTCGAAGAGCAGGGCGCCGCTCCGCGAGAACTCCGAGATCCGTCCCGCCGCGCCCCAGCTCACGGAGGTGTTGCCGTTGGGGAGGTCCTGCGCGCTGCCCTCGTGCGTCGACGAGACGTGCGCGGGGTGGGTGATCTGCCGGACGAGCCGGGTCGTCCTGCGGGCCGGGTCCACGCGGATCCAGGCGACCCGCGACTCGTAGCCCTCCAGGAGCTGGTTGGTGCCGTTGTCGAAGATCTTGACGGTGTCGCGGCCCGCCGGCGTCGCGTCGTGCTGCCAGCTGAACCGCACCCCGGCGCCGAGCGGGAAGCTGGTGCGGCGGCCGCCGAGCCGCCAGATGATCCGGCCGGTGCGGCGGTCCACCTTGAACACCGTCGACAGGTGGCGGCCCGAGATCAGCAGGTTGCCGTCGGTGTCCTCGCTCACGGAGTTGACGTGGAAGTAGTCGAAGGGCTGCTCGCCGTACATGAAGGGGGGAGCGTCGCTGTCGGCGGGGGGCACGTGCGCGAGGGCGCTCCAGCTCATCAGCGTCCTGCCGGTGGCGATGTCGATCTCCTCGACGACGCTGTCCTCCACTTTGCCGTCCTTGGCCCCGCCCAGGGACGACAGGTCCGCCGGCACGGTCCGGTAGCCGGTGACCAGCGCGGTGCCCCGCGGGGTGATGCGGAACTCGTGCAGGTCGGCCGGGGCCGTGGTGCCCCGCACCGTGGCGATGACGCGGTAGTTCTCGTCGGCGACGTAGCCGGTGCCGATCCCGCCCCCGCGCGTGGTCACCGTGCCCTGCCACCAGGTCAGGACGTCGCGGCCCCGGTAGCGCTGCACCCGAAGGTCGGTGGCGAACTGGCCGTCCGGGACCGGGTGGAACCACACCGGCCGCCCGTGCTCGTCGAGGATCTCCGGACCGTGCGGGCCGTTGACCGCGGCCGGGGCCTTGGGCGACGCCTGCGCCAGGGCCTGCGCCTGCGCCTGCATCGGGCTCTGCGCCGGGGCCTGCGCGCCGCCCCCGTCCGTGGGCGGGCCGGAGGGCTGGGGAGTGGTGAACAGCAGGCCGGGCGCGGTGCCCGGCCGGAGCCTTCGGACATCGAAACGGGGCGCCGCCGAGCCGTCGCCCGCCGGGGCGCTCACCGGCGCGGCCGGCGCGGAGGGTCCGCCCGGCCGCGTCCCGGCCGGTTGCGCCCCACCGAGGACGATCAACAGGCTCAGCCCGCCGGCGGCGGCGGCGGACGAGCCCAGGTCGATACGGATCACGCGTCTTCTCCTCCATCGGGCCGGGCGGTCTCCCGGCCCGGCTCACGCCATGCTCGGCCCGGGAGATCGGGACGCGTAAGGCACCGATGGACGCGCGACCAGCCGGATGGATGTGCATGTCCGGATGGCCAGGCCCGCCGCTACGCCGCGGAGATCATCCCCTGCCGGATGGCGATCACCACCGCGGCGGTCCGGTTCGGCGCGCCGAGCTTGAGCATGACGCTGGTGACGAGCCGCTTGGCGCCGTGGTCGGAGATCGAGAGGCGGCGCGCGATCTGCTTGTTGCTCAGCCCCTCGGCCAGCAGCGCGAGCGTCTCGTTCTCCCGCGGGGTCAGCACCGCGGGCCGCACCGACCCGGACGGCACCGGCGAGCCCGCGCGGGCCAGCAGCTCCCGGCCCACCCGGGCGGGCATGGGCATCTCGCCGAGCATCATCCTGCTCAGCGCCTCCCCGAGGTCCGGGGCGGTCAGGTCCTGCTGGATCAGGAACCCGTCGGCGGCGGCCGCGCCGCCGAACGACGAACCGGACGCCTCCAGCTCGTCCAGCAGCATCAGCACCTTCGTCCGCGGCAGCGCGGCGGTGAGCTCGGACGCCGCCGCGCCCTCCGCGCTCGTCACCACGAGCGCGTCGACGTCTCCCCCGGCGACGGCGGCCTCCACCGAACGCCGGGTCGTGCAGTGTCTGACGGAGCCGACGCTCGGCAACAGGTCCAGCACGGCCTCCAGGCCGCGCCCGACCACCACGTTGTCCACGTAGATCACGACGTTCAGGCAGTCGGTCGCGATGTTCTCGGTCATGTCTCCACGCTCTTTTCTCATGGCGGATCGTGCGCCCGTTCGTGCGGGGCCTCAGCCATCAAAAGCGACGACGAACGTTCAGGCCAGAGAGTTGTCGTCTTCCAGCCACCCTTGGAGGAACGGGAACCGTTCCAGCGCGGCGACCACCGCGGCACCCCATTCGTCCAGGCCCGGCCGCCACGCGGCGAACGCGCCGGGGCGGCGGACGGAGGGCTCGGCGGGCACCGCGGCGAACGTGCCGCCGGAGGCGGTGACGAGCACCCGGCCCGCCGCGCAGTCCCAGGCGAACGCGTCGGGCGTGACGGCCATGTCCGCCCGGCCGGTGGCGACGTAGGCGAGGGCGAGCGCCGCCGAGCCGATGCGCCGCACGTCGGCGGCGGCGAGCAGCTCGGTGAACAGGGCCAGTTCGCCCGGGTCGGGGACGGTCCCGGCCCGGGGCAGGTCGGTCAGCACCATCGGCACCGCCCGCGCCGGCTCCACCGGCACGGGACGGCCCCCGCGCAGCAGCCGGCCTCCGGCGGCGGTGTACGTCTCGTCCCGCGCGGGCTCGTGGACGCACCCGCCGACCGGCTCCCCGCGCAGCGTGACGCCGATCGACACGCAGAACAGCGGCAGGCCCCGCGAGAAGTTGTGCGTGCCGTCGATCGGGTCGACGTACCAGCGCACGTCCCGTCCGGGACCGTCCCCCGCCTCGCCGGCCCCGCCCTCTTCTCCCACGACGACCGAGCCGGGGCAGGCCCCGGTCAGCTCCGCCCTGATCATCGCCTCCGCCGCCGCGTCCGCCTCGGTGACCACGTCGTGCGCGTGCGTGCCCGTCTTGGCGCGCGCGGACGTCATCGTCCCCGGACCGTCCAGCAGCGCCCGGCCCGCCCGCCGCGCCGCCCGCGCGGCCGCCCCGACCAGAGCCTCGACGTCGTCCCCATGAATTCCTTGGAAGTCCATTCGCGCACACTATTCGGACGCGGGACAATCCGGCCGCCCATTCGGGCATACCGTTTCGAGCGAGGAGGCGGGATTCTCCGCGCCGGGCAGGATTCGACGAAATATCGTTTCCCAGGTATGCCCGTCCAGGCAGTACACAAGCGCGGATGGTCAGGGGTGACGCCGCCCTGGAAATGGTGGCGACAATCGCCGTTAATCGGCTCTCAGACGAGACGAGCAAGCGAGGCGAGGAGACCCCATGACGGGTTCGACCCTGACAACGTCCACCGACGAGCTGCGCACGTGGCTCATCCAGCGGATCGCCGAGTACCTGGAGAAGGACGCGGCCGAGATCGACGCCGAGGCCACCTTCGAGGCGCAGGGACTGGACTCGATGGCCGCGCTGACGCTCTGCGACGACATCGAGGACCAGATGGGCCTCGTCGTGGAGCCCACCCTGGCCTGGGACCACCCCACGATCGACAAGCTGGCGGACTTCCTCATCAGGACCGCCGCCGAGACCGAGGCGTCCCGGTGACCGTCCTCCCCTCCGGCGGAGGCGCCGGCTGATGAACCTCGGACAACGGCGCTGGCCTCCGGAACCCGCCGAGGAGGAGCTCAAGCTCCTCGCAGAGGTGGCGCGCTCCCGGATCTGGACGGACGGGCCGTGGACCGCCGAGGTCGAGCGCCGCATGGAGCGGCTGACCGGCGCCCCCTGCGCGGTGGCGTTCAACAGCTGCACCTCGGCGCTGCACG
Source organism: Actinomadura citrea (assembly GCF_013409045.1). Classification (NCBI taxonomy): domain Bacteria; kingdom Bacillati; phylum Actinomycetota; class Actinomycetes; order Streptosporangiales; family Thermomonosporaceae; genus Actinomadura; species Actinomadura citrea. The sequence continues at coordinate 6,169,172 of NZ_JACCBT010000001.1, forward strand.
CCGCGCTCCACGCGATGGGCTGCGTGCGCGGCACCCGCGTGGCGGTCCCGGCGCTGACGTTCGCCGGGACCGTCACCGGGGCCGCGCACATCGGCGCGGAGATGGCGTTCACCGACGTCCATCCCGGAACGCTCAACGTCACCGGCCGCCTGCCGGAGGCCGGCATCGTTCTCGCGGTCGACCTGCACGGGGTCCCGCACGGGCTGGACCGCGTCCGCGCGGCCGGGCGTCCCGTGCTGACCGACGCGTGCCAGTCGATCGGGACGGTCCTGGACGGCCGGCACGTCGGCGCGGCCGGGACGCACGCCTGGTCGTTCTCCTCGGCCAAGCTGATCGCCGCGCCGGACGGCGGCGCCGTCACCACCGGCGACGCCGGGATCGCGGAGCGGCTCAGGGAGCTGAGGGACTACGGCGTCCCGGCCGGGGAGTCGCGCTCGAACGCGGCCGTGGTCAGGGCCGGCGGGCACAACTGGCGCCCGTCCGAGCTGAGCATGGCCATGGTGGCGCACCGGCTGGACGGCCTGGACCGGTGGACGGCGCGGGCCCGCGCCGTCACCGGCCGCCTGCACGAGGCCATGGACCGGATCGGCCTGTGGCGGCAGTCGGCCGGGGAGGCGGCGGAACCCGCCTGGCACAAGATCCGCTTCGGGGCGCCCGGCTGGGCCCCGCAGGAGGCGGCCCGGATGGAGCGGGACCTCGCGAAGGCGGGGATCCCGACGCACCGCTGGGGCCTGGTCCCCCTGAACCGCCACCCCGCCTTCGGCGGGTCCGGGCGGGCGGGGCCCCCGGTGGCGGAGGCCGCGGCGGCGGGCACCCTGTGCCTCGGCACCGAGGCCGCGCCGCCGATGACGTGGAACGACGATGAGGTAGAGCAGGTCTGCCGCATCCTGGAAACGATCATAGGAAGCTGAAATGGATACTCCTCTCGTTCGGGTCGGCATCATCGGTGTCGGGAACTGCGCCCGCGCCCTGCTGGAGGGCACGGCCTACTACCGCTCCTCGCCCGGCGTCACCGCCGGCCTGATGTTCCCCGAGGTCGGCCCGTACGGCGCCGGCGCCCTGGAACCCGTCGCCGCCTGGGACGTCGACGTCGAGAAGGTCGGCAAGGATCTGTGGACCGCCCGCGCGGCGGGGCAGAACCTCCCCGTCGGCATCGGCGGCGACCTGCTGCCGGTCGGCGCGGACGTGCGCGTCCTGCGCGCCCCGACGCTGGACGGCGCGGGCGTCAAGTACCGGGAGCGGATCACCGTCGCCGACGACTCGGCCGACGACCGCGCCGCGATCGTCGAGCAGGTCCGGGCCGCCAGGGTCGACGTCCTGCTCAACTACCTGCCCGTCGGCTCGCAGGAGGCGACCGAGTGGTGGGCCGGCGTCGCGCTGGAGGCGGGCGTCGGGTTCGTCAACAACGTGCCGGTGTTCATCGCGCGCCGCGACCACTGGCGCGACCGGTTCCGCGAGGCGGGCCTGCCGCTCATCGGCGACGACATCAAGTCGCAGCTCGGCGCCACCTACCTGCACCGGGTGCTGGTGCGGGCGTTCTCGGACCGGGGCATCACCCTGGACCGGACGTACCAGCTGAACGTCGGCGGCAACATGGACTTCTTCAACATGCTGGAGCGCGACCGCCTCGCCTCCAAGCGCGAGTCCAAGACCTCGGCGGTCACCGACGCCTACGCCGGCGAGCTCGGCGAGGACGACGTCCACATCGGGCCGTCGGACTACGTGAAGTTCCTCGGCGACACCAAGAAGGCGTTCATCCGCTGCGAGGGCCGCGGCTTCGGCGGCGCGCCGATCGACATGGAGATCCAGCTCACCGTCCCGGACTCGCCGAACTCGGCGGGGGTCGTCATCGACGCCGCCCGGATCGCCAGGCTGGCCATGGACCGCGGCGACACCGCCGTCGACGAGTGGGTGTCGGCGTGGCTGTTCAAGGCGCCGCCGCGCGCGGTCGCCCAGGAGTCCGATCAGGTCGCCCGCGAGCGCCTCGTCCGCTGGATCGCCGGCGAGACCGGCCGGTGACGGCACGGTGACGACCGGGCCGGGCCGCGCGAGCGGTCCGGCCCTTCCCGTCCCGGCCGGGGACGGGTCCGAGAAGGGCGACGCGAGAAGGGTGACGCCGATGGACAGGACCGCCACGATCACCGCCGACCTGGACGGAGCGCCGCGGCTGGTGTTCGTCTTCCCCGGCCAGGGCGCCCAGTGGGTGGGCATGGGCCGGGGGCTGCTGGAGTCGAGCCCGGTGTTCGCCGGCGCGCTGGAGGAGTGCGCCGCCGCCGTGGAGGCGGAGCTGGGCTGGTCGCCGCGGCGGCGGCTGGAGAGCGACGAGCCGCTGTCGGCGGTGGCGGAGATCCAGCCGACGCTCTGGGCGTTCCAGGTGGCGCTCGCCGCGGTCTGGCTGGACTGGGGTGTCGAGCCGGACCTCATCATCGGGCACAGCATGGGCGAGATCGCCGCCGCCACCGCCGCCGGCGCCCTCTCGGTCCGGGACGCCGCAGCGGTCGTGTGCCGCCGCGGCGTCCTGCTGCAGGAACTCGGCGCGGCGGGCGCGATGTGGGCGGTCGGACTCGGGGAGAAGGAGGCCGAGGAGGCGATCGGAGAGCACGCGGACCTCGTGTGCGCCGGGGTGCTCAACAGCGACCGCTTCACCGTCCTGTCGGGCGACCCGGAGGCCATCGCGCGGATCGTCGCGCCGCTGCGGGAGCGCGGCGTGTTCTGCCGCCGCGTGGCGGTCGGGTACGCCTCGCACGGGCCGCAGGTCGAGCCGATCCGCGACGGCCTGCGCGAGGCGCTCGCCGGGGTGCGGGCGCAGGCGCCCGCGATCCCGCTGCACTCGACGGTCTGGGACCGCCCGGTCGCGGGGCCGGAGCTGGACGGCGGGTACTGGATGGAGAACGTGCGGCGCCCCGTGCGGTTCGCGCCCGCGGTCCGGTCCGTGCTGTCGGGCAGCGGGCCGGCGCTGTTCGTCGAGATCAGCCCGCACCCGCTGCTGGTCTCGGCGGTGGGCGACGCCATCGAGGCCACGGGCGCGGCGGCCGGGACCGTGGCGTCCCTGGTGCGCCGGCAGCCCGAGACGGAGACCCTGCTGGCGGCGCTCGGCGCCGTCTACGCCGCGGGCCGCACGCCCGACTGGTCACGGGTGCGGGCGGCCGGGCGGCGCGTCCCGCTGCCCGCCCAGCCCTGGCAGCGCCGCCGGTTCTGGGTGGACCCGGGATGAGCCGGCCCGGCCGGTAGCACCGCGACCGAACGGCCCCCGCCCCTCCCCGGTGGTACCGGAGGGGCGGGGGCCGTTCCGGTGCGCACGGCTCCCCGTGCGCACCCTCCGGCTCGGCGGCCCGTTCAGCCGAGGGCGGGCACGCCGTTCGTGCTCTCGGTGACGGCCCGGCGCAGCTCGCCGGAGCGGACGGCCTCCCGGACCCGCCGGATGTCGTCCTGGAGGGGACGGTCGCCGTCCAGGAACGGCGAGATCTTGCGGACCAGGGTGTGGGCGGCGGCGGTCGAGGAGCTCAGGTGCTCCAGCCCCCGCAGGTCGGCGGCCTGGCACAGGGCGATCAGGTGGATCGCGGCGACCTCCTGCGCCAGCTCCACGACCGACCGCGCGTCCCGCGCGGCGATCGTGCCCATGCTCACCTTGTCCTGGTTGTGGGCCTCGGTGGAGCGGGAGAAGGACGTCGCGGGCATCGTCCACCGCTGCGCCTCGGCCACCAGCGACGACGCGCTGATCTGCATGCCCTTGAAGCCGTGGTGCAGGCCGGCGTCCCAGCTCCCGGCCTCGTAGCGGGGGATGAGGTTGGGCGTCAGGCCGTTGTTGAACTTCTCGTCGACGACCAGCTCCAGCTGGCGGTCGAGCAGGTCGGCGACGCTGGCCACCGCGATCTTCAGCGAGTCCATCGTCTGGCCGACGTGTCCGCCGTAGAAGTTGCCGCCGTTGAGGACCGTCCCGTCGGGATGGAAAAGGGGGTTGTCGTTGGAGGAGTTGACCTCGATCTCCAGCATCTGCTCGGTCCAGATGAGGGTGTCGCGCAGCGCTCCCACCACGTGCGGCGCGCAGCGGATCGAGTAGCGGTCCTGGATGGGCCGTTCGAGCTGGCGGTAGCCGTCCCCCGCCCACGTCTCGTCCGCGCCGGGCCCGGCGCCGGCGTCCCCGCCGGCCAGCAGCCCCCGGATCGTGCGGGCGCTCGTGAGGACGCCCTCGTGCGGCTTCTGCTGGAACAGGAAGTCGTCGAAGTGCGCCGGGTTGCCGAGCAGCACCTGGCTCGCCATCGACGTGCACAGCTCGGCCGTGTACGCCAGCTCGCCGGCGTCATGGGCGGCGAGGACGGCGAACCCCGACATGAACGACGTGCCGTTGACCAGTGCCAGGCCCTCCTTGGCCTCCAGTTCCACCGGGGTCAGCCCGGCGTCCGCGAGGGCCGCGGCGGCGGTGCGCCGCTCGCCGGCGTGCAGGACGTCCCCCTCACCGGTCAGCATCCGGGCCACGTAACTGAGCGGGACGAGGTCACCGCTGGCGCCGACCGACCCGCGCTCCGGGATGAGCGGCAGGATGTCCTGGTTCAGGCAGTCCAGCAGCAGCTCCACGACGCGCGGCCGTATCGCGGAGTAGCCCCGGGCGAGGCAGTTGGCACGCACCAGCAGCGTCGCGCGCAGGACGTCCGGCTCGGCCGTCGCCCCGGTCCCGCAGTTCAGGAAGCGAAGCAGGTTCTCCTGCAGCGCGGCGCTCTTGTCCCCGTGGATCTGGCGGGTGTTGCTGTCGCCGAAGCCCGCGGTCACCCCGTAGATCGGCAGCCCCGCCGCGATGAGGTCGGCCTTGGCCCGCGTGGTGGCGTCCATCCGCGCCACGGCCTCGGCGGCCAGGCCGACGCGAGGGCGGCGCGCCGCCCTCGCGACCGTCACGGTCTCCGTCAGGGTCAGCCGGTGGCCGTCGATCGGCAGCACCGGTGAATCATGCGATGAGGAAAACGCCGCGGAGAGCTTATCCGCCATTGCGCAAACTCCATTCTCATTCAGGCGTCCGGTACCGGAATTCTGTGCAGCGCACCCGGTATCGGATAATCCCTATGCCGCCGCGCTCACGCGCTGCCTTTATGGGCATGCCTGGCCTTTGTGGGGGGATGCCCGGCTCAGTCGGCGTGGTCGGCGGGCAGGACCACCTCGGGCGGCGGCGGGTCCCGGTAGAGCAGATCGACCTGGGCGGAGCGGTTGCGGAGCACCTCCAGCTGGCTCACCGAGCCCTTGTCGGTCAGCTCCCCCGCGTCGCGGTCCGGCGGCTCGGCGAGCAGCAGCAGCCGCTCGATCCGCCGCGAGGACCGCTGCCCCGCGTTGAACCTGGCCAGCGCCTCGGCCAGGGCGCGGCGCACCGCGGCGGGGTCGCCGGCGCGCCGCGTCCAGGCGAGCGCGCCCGCGTGCGCCCGCCCCGAACCGGTGATCACGACCTCGCCGAGCTGGTCGGCGGAGGCCAGCAGGGCCGCCCGCAGCGCCCCGACCCGCACCCACGTCCCGGTGGTCAGCTTGAAGTCCTCGGTGATGCGGCCCTGGAACACCAGGCCGCGGCCCGGGTCGTTCTCGTCGGCCGGCGCGCCGGCGTCGCCCGTCCGGTAGAAGCCCTCCTCGTCGAACGCCTCGGCGGTGCGTTCCGGGTCGTCCAGGTAGCCGGCCATCACCGTGGGCCCGGCGGCCCGCATCTCCAGCCGCCCGTCGACCGGGGCCAGCTTGAGCCGGATCCCCGGCAGCGGCACGCCGATCGCGCCCGGCACGTCGGTGTCCAGATGGGCGGAGGTCACGGCCGAGGCGGTCTCGGTCAGGCCCCACGAGGAGGTGAAGCGGACCTTCCCCGGCGAGAACCGCTCCGCCAGCCTGAGCATCCGCTCCCGCAGCTCGGCGGGCAGCGGGGCGCCCGCGCTGAACAGCAGGCCCAGCCGGGCGAAGAAGGTCTTGGCGAGCACCGAGTCGCACTCCAGCGCCTCGGCCAGCAGCGCGAAGCCGGCGGGCACGTTGAAGTAGACGTTCGGCGAGAACTCGGCGAGGTTGCGCAGGCTGCGCGGGAGGAGCTCGGGGGTCGGCCCGCCGTCGTCGATGGCGAGGGTGCCGCCGTGCGTCAGGACCATGTGCAGGTTGTGGTTGCCGCCGAAGGTGTGGCTCCACGGCAGCCAGTCGACGAGGGTCAGCCGGGTCTCGGCGAGGAACGGCCAGACCTGCCGCATCATCTGCTGGACGGCGCACAGCATCCGGTGGGTGTTGGGGACGGCCTTCGGGCGCCCGGTCGAGCCGCTCGTGAAGAAGATCTTGGCGACGGAGTCCGGGGCGACCGCGGCCCGGGCCGCGGCGAGCCGCTCCCCGGGCGCAGTGCGCAGCAGCTCGCCGAGGGGCTCCCCGCCGCCCTCCCGGCCGACGAGGGTGCGCGGCGCCAGCCCGGCCAGCGCCGCCAGCGCCGCGCCGTACTCCCGGCCGTCCTCGGCGTAGACGGCGCCGGGACGGGCGATGCCGGTGACCGTGCGCAGCCGCTCGTGGCCGCCGCTCAGCGAGTACCCGGTGCTGAGCGAGACCACCGGGATCCCGGCGAGGTACCCGGCGAGCGTGAGCCGCAGGTGCCGCAGGGAGTTGCCCGACAGCACCATGAGCGGGCGGTCCGGGCCGAGGCCGCGCTCCAGCAGGGCCTCCCCGAGCGCCTCGGCGTCCGCCAGGGCGGCGCCGTAGGTCAGCTCGTCCCATCCGCCGCTGCGCCGCTCGGCGGCGAGGACGGCGCCCGGCCGCTCCGCCGCCCACCGGCGCAGCGGGCGCGCGAGGTCGGCGTCGTAGGGCTCCAGCGGCACCTGCGAGGACAGCAGCACCGTCCCGTCGGGGCGCCGGGCGGCGCTGATCCTCGGCTCCGCGAACACCCGCCCACTCGAATTCACCATGCGACTCGAATCCCATTCATCAAAGGCTCTACCTGCCGGGACGACTTCGCCCCCGCACACTAGACGCGGCGACCCGCTCGCGGACTGCCGATTCGGCCGCTCTTTCGCCGGTCCACCTCCGTCTTCGGGCAGGTGCCTCGGCCATACCAGGGCGGGCATGGCCATGCGCGCAGCGCGTTAGGGCGCGCGATCGGCCATTGAGACGTTCGCCGGGGCACGAAATCCTCCCTTCGAGGTGAGCCAAATTGGAAGTATCCGCCGTTTCCCATGACCGTCCCCACGCGCGGGGGCCGGCCGATGATCCCCGGCCCCGGGTCGTCGTCACCGGGCTGGGCGTCATCTCCAGCATCGGGATCGGCCGCGCGGACTTCCTGACGGCGCTGCGCGCGGGGGCCTGCGGCGCGTCGCCGATCAGCGGCTTCGACACGACGGGCTTCCGGTACGCCCGTGCCTACGAGGTGCCCGGGTTCGACCCCGAGACCCGCCTGCGGCGGATCGAGCCGGGCCGGTTCGGGAAGGTCGGCGCCCAGGCGGCGGCCGCCGCGCGGATGGCGATGCGGGACGCGGGACTCGACCCCGCGGCGGTCCGGGACGAGCCGGGCGTCATCGCCGTCGGCACGACCTGCGGCGAGTCGCTCGACGTGGACGCGCTGGCCGCCGCCGAGGTCGCCGGCGGCCTGGGGCGGCTTCCGGCGCCGCGGGCCCGGCGGGTGCACCCCGGCCGCCTGCCCGTCGCGGTGGCCGTCGAGCTCGGCCTCACCGACGTGGAGGCCGTCACGATCCCGACGGTGTGCGCCGCCGGCAACTACGCGGTCGGCCACGCGCTGGACGCCCTGCGCGGCGGCGAGGCCGAGTTCGCGATCTGCGGCGGGGCCGACTCGGTGAGCCGGATGGCCTTCGCCGGGTTCTACCGGCTGCGGGCGTGGGCCTCGGAGAGGTGCAGCCCCTTCGATCTCGACCGGAACGGGTTCATGTTCGGCGAGGGCGCCGGGATGCTCGTCCTGGAGACCCTCGACCACGCGCGCCGGCGCGGCGCGACCGTTCTGGCCGAGGTCGCCGGCTTCGGGCTCAACTGCGACGCCGAGCACCCCACGAGGCCGCTGCGCGAACGCGTCGCCGAGTGCCTGTCGGGCGCGCTGCGCGACGCGGGCGCGGCGCCGCGCGAGGTGGACGTCGTCTTCGCGCACGGCACCGGCACGAAGATCAACGATGCGATGGAGTCGGCCGTGTTCGCGGACGTGTTCGGCGACGCGCCGCCGCCCGTCACGGCGCTCAAATCCATGATCGGCCACACGCAGGGCGCGGCCGGCGCGCACGCGTGCATCGCCGCGGTGCTCGGCATGGAGCACGGCTTCATCCCGCCCACCGTCAACTTCTCCACGCCCGACCCCGAGTGCCCCGTGGACTGCGTGACCGGCGCGTCCCGTCCCGCCCGGGTGCGCACGGCCGTGGTCAACTCGCTCGGCGTCGGCGGCAACAACGCCGCGGTCGTGCTGCGCCACCCCGGCGCCCTCGCGGGCGGGCCGCCCACCGGGCAGGGGACGTCCGTCGAGAACGAGCCGTCCACCGGCCGGGGGACCGCCACGAAGGAGGGGGCCGCGTGAGCACCGTCATCTCGGCGATGGCGCTGATGTCGCCCGCGGGCGTCGGCGCCGGCGCGTTCGGCGAGGCGATCCGCGCCGGCGTTCCGCTTCCCGGCGGCGCCGTCGAGGACTTCCGCACCGACGCCGCCGACCCGTCCGCGCGTCCCGTCCGGCTGGTCGACCGCCCCTCCGCGATGGCGCTCGCCGCGATCGGCGACCTCCTCGGCCCGGACGTCCTCGCCGGATGGCCGCCCCACCGCCGGGCGCTCGTGCTCGGCAGCGGCGCCGCCGGGATCGACCAGTCGATGACGCTCACCCGGGACTCGCTGACCCGCCCCCGGCCCGACAACGTCAACCCGGCGCTCGTCCCGGCGTGCGTGATGAACTACGCCAGCGCGCAGGCCGCGATGGCGTTCGACCTGCGGGGACCGAACGCGACCGTCACGGCCGGCGCCGCGACCGGCCTCGCCGCGCTGCGGTACGCGCGGCGGCTGCTCGCCTCCGGCCGGGCCGACGCCGTGGTGTGCGGCGCCTTCGAGGACCTGAACGGGCGGCGGGCGGCGATCGCCGAGGCCGCCGGGCGCGCGACCCGGCCCGCCGAAGGCTGCGGCGTGTTCCTCGTCGAGCCCGCGGACCGGGCGCGGTCCCACGGCCGTCCGGTGCTCGCCGAGATCCTCGCGCTGGAGAGCCGCGTCTTCGACGAGCCCTGCCACGCCCCCGCCGTGCTGGACGCCGCCGTGCGCAGGGCGCTGCGCACCGGCGGCGCCGGCCCCGAGAACGTCGGCCTCCTCGTGCCCTCCGGGCAGGAGGACGCCGGCCTGCGCCTTCCGGCGCACACCCGCGTCGTACGGCCCTCGGAGATCGTCGGTGACGCCTTCGGCGCCGCCGCCGCGCTCCAGGTCGCCGCCGCGATCGCGGTCCGCGACGCAAGCCGAGAGCGAGCCTCCCTTGACCCCGCCGGTGGTCTCGCACTGATCACCACCATCGACACCGACGGGCACGCCGCGTGCTGCTTGCTGCGGACCGGCGGCCGAGGAGGACCAGGAACATGACGGACATCGCCATCGTCGGCATCGACTGCCGCTTCCCCAAGGCGCCCGATCCGGGCGCCCTGTGGGAGCTGCTGATGCGCGGCGACGAGGGGATCGTCGAGGTGCCCAAGTCCCGCTGGAACGCCGACGTCTACTACGACCCGGACGGGGGCATCGGCAAGACCAACACCCGCTACGCCGGCTTCATCGACGACGCCGACGCCTTCGACCACGAGTTCTTCGGGTTCGCCAAGGAGGAGGCCGAGGTCGCCGACCCGCAGGTGCGGCTGCTGCTCCAGACCGCGTGGCGCGCCCTGGAGGACGCGACGATCGACCCGCGCTCGCTGGCGGGCAGCAGGACCGGCGTCTACGTCGGGATCATGGGCTCGGAGTGGATGAGCCTGCTGATGACCAACTTCACCAGCATCACCGGCCAGGTGGGCTCCGGGAACGGCTACGCGATGGCCGCCAACCGCATCTCCTACCAGCTCGACCTGCGGGGCCCGAGCATGGCCGTCGACACCGCGTGCTCGTCCTCCCTGGTCGCGACCGAGGAGGCCTGCCACGCGCTGCGGGCGGGCATCTGCGACCAGGCGCTGGTCGGGTCGGTGAACATGTTCGTCACCCCCTCGTCCAGCATCTACTTCGCCCAGGCCAAGGTGGCCTCCCCGGACGGCCGCTGCAAGCCGTTCAGCTCCAAGGCCGACGGCTTCGGGCGCGCCGAGGGCGTCGCCGCGCTCGTCCTGCGCCGCCTGGACGACGCCCTCGCCGACGGCCTGCCCGTCTACGCGGTCATCAAGGGCGGCGCGGTCAACCACGGCGGCCGCAGCACGACGGTCACCGCGCCGAACCCGCACGCCCAGCAGGCCGTGATGGTGGAGGCCTACAAGCGCGCGGGGGTCCGCCCGGAGGACATCGCCTACGTGGAGACGCACGGCACGGGGACGCTGCTGGGCGACCGGCTGGAGGCCCGCGCCCTCGGCAAGGTGCACGGCGTCCCCCGGGAGCGGCCGTGCGCGATCGGGTCCGTCAAGGGCAACATCGGGCACGCCGAGGGGGCGGCGGGCATCGCCGGGCTGATCAAGACCACGCTGGCCCTGCACCACCGTGTGATCCCGCTGAGCCGCTTCTCCGACAGCGAGAACCCGCGGCTGAAGCTGGCGGCGAACGGGCTCCGGCTCGTCAAGGAGCCGATGCCGCTGCCGGACGGCCAGGTCTTCGCCGGGGTCAGCGGCTTCGGCCTCGGCGGCACCAACGCCCACATCGTGCTCGGCACCGCCCCGGCGGCCGCCGGGCGGCCGGGCGCGGCGCCCTCGGGCCGCGCGCGCGGCGGGGTCCTGACGGTGTCGTCGCGCGACACCGAGGGCCTGCGCGGCGCGGTCCGCCGGCTGGCCGAGGACCTCGCGGCGGCACCCGCCGGACGGCTCGCGCAGCTGAGCTGGACGTCCAACATGGTGAAGGCGTCGGGGCCGGTCCGGTTCGCCCTCCCGGCGGACGACCGCACGGCCGCCGTGGCCGCGCTGCTGGAGGCGGCCGGGGACGACGACCGGCTCGCCGCCCTGTCCGGGCGCGCAGGAGCGCGACCGAAGACGGGATGGGTGATCTCGGGCGATTCGGCATGGCGCGCCGGCATGCCGGCGCGGCTTCACGAGGGGGTCCCCGCCTACCGGCGCGCGCTCGGCGCCGTGGACGCGGCTCTCCGGCCCCTCCTCGGCTGGTCCGTGCGGGACGCCCTGCTGTCCGGCGCGGAGCCGCGCGCCGCCGAGCCGGTCGTCTTCGCCGTCGCCTACGCCGCCGGGCGGACGCTGGCCGACGTGGGGATCAGGCCGGCGTGGACGGTCGGCGAGGGGGTCGGCGAGTACGCCGCGGCGGTGCTGGCGGGTGTGTTCGACCTGGAGGACGCGTGCCGGCTCGTCGCCGCGCACGGCACGGCCGGGCCCCCGGGCGCGGGAGCCGCGGACCTCGCCTGCCGGCCGCCGGCGACCCCGCTCTACTCGGCCCGCCGCGGCGGGCGGCTCGACGACGAAGTGCTGGACGCCGCGTTCTGGACGGAACGCGCCGACGGCGGGCCGCGGTTCGACGAGGCGCTCCGGGCGGCACGGGAGTCGGAGCCGGTCCGGCTGATCGAGGTCATGGGCGAGCGCACGGACGGCCTCCGCCTGCTGTCCGGCGGGACCGACGCCCTGGCCGGGATCGTCGCGGCGCTCTACCGGGACGGCCTGAACCCCGACTGGGACGAGCTCTACGAGCCGGGCGAGCGGGTGCGGCACCGCCTCACCCCCTACGCGTTCGCCGCCACCGGGCGCTTCTGGTGGAACCACCCGATCGACGGTGGCGGGGACCTCGCCGCCTCCGTGGCCGCGCCCGCCGGACCGACCCTTGCTGGAGGGGACTCATGACCCGTTCCGTACTCGTCACCGGCGGGAACCGCGGCCTCGGCCTCGCGATCGCCCGCGCGTTCACCGCCGCAGGCGACGCGGTCGCGGTGACCCACCGCGGATCCGGCGCCCCGGACGGGCTGCTCGGCGTCAAGTGCGACGTCACCGACTCGGACCAGGTCGCCCGGGCCTTCGAGGAGATCAGGGAGGCGCACGGGCCGGTCGAGGTCCTGGTCTCCAACGCCGGGATCACCGACGACGCGCTGCTGCTGCGCATGCGGGAGGAGTCGTTCACCCGCGTGATCGACACCAACCTGACCGGGGCCTACCGGGTGGCCAGGGCCGCGGTCTCGGACATGATCCGCGCACGGCGCGGACGGATGATCTTCATCTCCTCGGTGGCCGGGACCAAGGGCGTGCCCGGCCAGGCCAACTACGCCGCCAGCAAGGCGGGCCTGATCGGGCTCGCGCGGGCCCTGGCCCGCGAGCTGGCCGCCCGCGGGATCACCTCGAACGTGATCGCGCCCGGGCTGCTGGACACCGACATGACCAGCGAGCTCACCGACCGCTACAAGCAGCAGATCCTCGACGAGGTCCCGCTCGGGCGCACCGCCACGCTCGAGGAGATCGCGGCCGCCGCGGTCTGGCTCGCCTCCGCGGGCGCCGCGTCGGTGACCGGCCAGGTGATCACCATCGACGGCGGAGGCAGCCTGGGCCACTGACACCCACGGACGAATCTGGCGGGGCCGTGAAAAACCGGACGCGGCCCCGCCAGGGCGGGGCGCTTCCGCCGGGACACGTTGGTTTAAGCGAAACTGACAGTTGGTTGACAGTCCAACGATCCAATGGTCATGATGTTCACCGGACTCCTTTATTAGCCCCGCATATGATCAAGAGACGTCCGAGCAAGGATTGCGAACGCTCCGAATCAGTGCGTTTGAGCTCCCGTTAACAGACGACGCGATGCGAGGGCTGTCATCTCAAATGGAGATCTCTTATAAAGAAGGATCCGCCCCTGCCCGTCCGGCGCCGCCCGCCACCGTCCCCCGCCATTGGATCGTCGCCTATTTCCTGGCGACGCTCGCCATGTGGGCCGGCCTGCTGGCGGCGGCGCAGATCCTGCTGCCCGCCCAGCTCGCTGCGCTCGACCCGGACCGCCAGGTCTGGCACCTCGGCCTGATCACCGCCCTCGGCGCGGGCGCCGCCATCGTCTCCTCCCCCGTCGCCGGCTCCCTGTCGGACCGCACGGCCTCGCGCTTCGGGCGGCGGCGGCCCTGGGTGCTCGCCTCCGCCCTGGTCTGCTCCGCGGCCCTGTTCGCGCTGCCGCTCCAGACCACGGTCGCCGGCGTCGGCGTGTGCTGGGTCCTCGTGCACGGCGCCGCGAACGCGATGTGCGCGGCCCTGTGCGCCGCGATCCCCGACCGCGTCCCGGTGGCCCGGCGCGGCCTGGTCTCCGGCATCGCGGGGCTCGCGATGCCGGTCGGGCTGGTCGTCGGGACGGTGCTCGTCTCGGCGATCCCCACCTGGGCCGGATACGCCCTGATGGGCGGGCTGACCCTCACGCTGGCCCTCCCGTACGTCCTGCTCGAGGAGCCCGCGCCGCTCCGCTCGCCCGGCCTCGGCGGCCCGCCGGACGGGCCCGCCTCCCCGGTCTCCGGAGCGCGCGCCCCGCGCCGGTCGCCCAAGGTCTTCCTGGCCGACCTGTACGTCAGCCCGCGGCGCCACCCCGACTTCGCCTGGACGCTGTCGGGGCGGTTCTTCGCCCAGCTGTCGATCTCCCTCGCCACGCTGTACCTGCTCTACTTCCTGCGCGACGAGGTGCGCGTGGACGATCCCGCCGGGGGCGTGGCGGTGCTCAGCCTGCTCTACACCGCGGGGGTCGTCGCCGCGAGCGTCACCGCGGGGCGCCGATCCGACCGCACCGGACGGCGCAAACCGTTCGTCATCGTCGCCTCGATCCTCATGGCCGGGGCGCTGACCTGCATGGCGCTGCTCCCCCTCTGGCCCGCGGCGCTGGCGTCGGCGGCCGTTCTCGGCGCCGGGCACGGCGTCTACCTGGCCATCGACCAGGCGCTCGTCACCGAGGTGCTGCCGCTGGAGCGGGACCGTGCCAAGGACCTCGGCCTGATCAACGCGGCGGGCAGCGGCGCGGTCGCGGTCGCCCCGCTCGTGGCCGCCGGGACGCTGCTGCTGGGCGGCTTCTCCGCGCTCTTCACGGCCGGCGCCGGACTCGCCGTCGCCGGCGGCCTGGCCATCCAGCCGGTCAGATCCGTCCGCTGACGGTCGTTCGCCGAGACCGCTCACCCATCGAGGGCAGGTGTCCCATCTTCGAACCGAGAGAGGACGCGAGCCGCCCGGCACCCGAGCGGGCCCCGGCCTTCCGGGTGCTGGGCCGGCTCTCGGTGCGCGCCGGGGGGACCGAGGTGTCGCCGCCGAGGTCCCACGTCCTGCAGGGGCTGCTCGGCGCGCTGCTGCTGGCCCAGGGCGAGCCGCTGCGGACCGAGAGGCTCACGCGGCTGGTGTGGGCCGACCGCGCCGAGATGACGAGCCGGGAGTCGGTGCACGTCGGGATCTCCCGGCTGCGCAAGTGGCTCAGGCAGCTGGGCGACGGCGGGCCGTCGATCGACTACGAGGACGGCTACCGCCTGGCCGTCCCCGGCGGCGACCTGGACCTGCACCGCTTCCGGGCGCTGATCGAACGGGCCCGCGCGGTGGAGGAGCCGGAGCCGCGCGCCGCCGTGCTCGTGTCCGCCCTGCGGCTGCGGCGCGGGCCCGTCCTCACCGGGATGGAGTACCTGGACCGCGCCGACGTCCTGCTGCGCTCGGTCGAGCAGCGCGTGCGCGAGGCGGTGATGGACCTGGCGACCGCGGCCCAGCGCGTCGACGACCCCGAGCCCGCGATCGCCGCCGTCCGCGCCCTGGCCGGGGACCTGCCCTTCGACGAGCCGCTGCACGCGGCGCTCATCGACCTGCTCGCCGCCGGCGGGCAGCCCGCCGAGGCGCTGAACGTCTACCGGCGGCTCGGCGAACGGCTCGCCGACGAGCTCGGCGTCGAGCCGAGCAGCCAGGTCCAGGACGCCTACCTGCGCGTCCTCGACCGCGACCGGCCGTTCGCCGCCGCGCCGGAGCCGGCCGCCGGCGCCCGCGCCGCCGTCCCGGTCCCGGCGCAGCTGCCGCCGGGCATCCCCGACTTCACCGGCCGCCTCGACGAGGCGGCGCTCATCGCCGAAAGCCTGACGAGCCCGGCGGACGGGCGGGCGCGGACGGTGGCGGTCACCACGATCGCGGGCATGGGCGGCATCGGCAAGACGGCCCTCGCCGTGCACGTGGCGCACCTGCTGACCGACACGTTCCCCGACGGCCAGCTCTACGCGAACCTGAACGGCGACGCCGACGCCAGGCCCAAGCCCTCGGAAGTCCTCGACCGGTTCCTGCGCGCGCTCGGGGTGAGCGGCTCGGGCGTCCCGCCGGCGCCGGCGGAGCGCGCGGCCCTGTTCCGCAGCCGCGTCGCCGGGCGCAGGGTGCTCGTCGTCCTCGACGGCGCCCTGAACGAGGAGCAGGTGCGGCCCCTGCTACCGGGCTCGCCCGGCACGGCCGTGCTCGTCACCAGCCGCAACCGCCTCACGGGGCTGGAGGGCGCGACGCTGCTGGACCTGGAGGTCCTGTCGCCGCCGCAGGCCGTCGACCTGCTCACCCGCGTCATCGGCCCGCGCCGCGTCGCGGCCGAGCCCGAGGGCGCGGTGGAGATCGTGCGGCTGTGCGGGCACATCCCGCTGGCCGTCCGGATCGCCGCGGGGCGGCTGGCCGGCCGCCCGAACTGGACCCTGGCCCACCTCGCCGAGGTGCTGCGCGACGAGCGCGGGCGGCTGGACGAGCTGTCGGTCGGCGACCTGGCGGTCCGGGCGAGCTTCCGGATGAGCTACCGGCCGCTGCCGCCCGCGACCCGGCGGGCGTTCAGGATGATCGGGCTGCTGGACGCGCCGGACTTCACCCTGTGGACGGTCGCCGCGCTCCTCGGCGTCCCGCTGAACGAGGCCCGGCCGCACCTGGAGAGGCTGATCGACGCCCAGCTCGTGAACGTGACCGGCACCGACGCCACCGGCGGGTTACGGCACCGCATGCACGAGCTGATCCGGCTGTACGCGCGCGAGTGCGCGGAGGCGGAGGACGCCCCCCGCCAGCGCACCGCCGCCCTCGCCCGGGCGCTCGGGGCCTGGCTGTGGCTCGCCGAGAACGCCGCCGAGCGCATCCCCGGCCCCGCCTACGCCTCCATGCACGGCACCGCGGCGCGCTGGCCCCTCTCCCCCGCCACCGCCGCGCGCCTGCTCGCCGACCCGCTGCAGTGGTTCGCCGCCGAGCTGCCCGCGCTGACGGCCGCCGCCCGGCAGGCGTGCGACCTCAAACTCGACGAGCTGGCCTGGGACCTCGCCGCCTCCCTGGAGAAGTTCTGCGACATCAGAGGGGCCTACGACGACTGGCGGCACACCAACGAGCGGGCGCTGCGGCTCTGCCGGGCGGCGCGGAACAAGCGGGGCGAGGCCGTCCTGCTGCGGGGCCTCCTGGAGGTCATCACCTGGACCTCGGAGGGCCGGACCAAGCCCGCGATGGTGGTGATGCGGGAGACGGCGGAACGGCTGCTGCGGCTGTTCACCGAGCTGGGCGACGAGCGGGGGATGGCGGACGCCCTCATCCAGATCAGCTGGGGCCTGGTGGCCCAGGGCGCCAAGGAGGAGGCCCTGGCCACGGCGACGCGAGCCCTGCGGCTCGCCGAGCCGTGCGGCTACCTGGGCGGGCAGGCGCGGGCCCTCCAGGTCCAGGCGGTGGCGCACGGCGAGGAGGACCCGCTGCGGGCCGTGCCCTGCCTGGAGCGCGCCCTGGAGATCGCCGAGCGGCTCGGCAATCCCCGGCTCAAGGCCACGGTCGTCCAGTTCCTCGGGGTGGGCCACGCCTTCGCGGGCGATCTCGGCACCGGGCAGGACATGCTCAACAGGTCGATCACGATGGCCCGCGAGCTGGACGACCGGTACCTCGAGACGTTCTCCCTCATCTACCTCGCGAAGCTGTTCACCGCGATCGGGGACGCGCGGGCCAGGGCCACCGCGGACCTCGCGCTCGCCTACAGCCGGGCGGGCAACTTCGGGCACCACCTCGCCGAGGCCCTCGCCATCCTCGGCGAGCTGAACCTGGCCGCGGGCGACACCGCCGCAGCCGTCGGCTGCCTGGAGGAGTCCGTGGACGTCTGGCGCACCCGCGGCTGGCTCCCGTTCCTCGCCCGGACGCTGCGCCGGCTGGGCGACGCCTACGCAGCGGCGGGCGACCACGACGCCGCCGGGGTCGTGCGAGCCGAGGCGGACGACCTGACGGGAAGGGTTTCCCAGCAAACAGGTAGACAATAACGAGAAATACTCCACCGCGCCGGTTAGCGTCCGGTAAGGGCCGCGGTTATACCGTCGAAGCGCATTGCACCCCCCGCCCACTGGCAATGCCGAAGTTGGTGATACGCACACCGATCGAACGAGGGTACGCATGCACCTTTCGGTACATGATCAAAAGCAGGTCATACGTCTGCTCGCGACTGCCCGGCACGAGATCCTCTCGCTCGTCCCGGCGTGGCCGGCCTCGCTGCGCAACGCCTACCTGCGCCGCCGCACCACGGCCGGCCCCCGCTCCCGCATCGTCGTCTCCCGCTCCTGCCGCCTCCAGGCGGCCTCCGGGCCCGGGCCGTCCGAGATCCGGCTCGGCGGCACCCTGCCGGCCTTCCTCCTGGTGGTGGACCGCCGGACCGCCCTGGTCAGGCGCAACGGTCCCTACCTCGCTCCCGGGGTCGTCCAGCCCGCCGAGATCGACCGGCTGGTCGCCTTCTTCGAGAGCCACTGGGAGCAGGCGTTCCCCATCGCCCCCGTCCCGGCGCGGCCGATGAGCGAACTCCAGCTCAACATCCTGCGCAAGCTGGCCGTGGGCATGACCGACCAGGCGGCCGCCAACGCTCTGAAGATCTCGTCGCGCACCGTCCAGCGCCAGGTGCACGACGTGATGGAGCAACTCGGGGCCCGCAGCCGCCTGGAACTGGGCATCTGCCTGGCTTCCACCGACCTGGTCTGACCCGGCACCCCCGGCGCCTCCCTGAGCGCCGGGTCAGTGCGCGGCCTCGAACTTCTGGATCACATCGGCGGGAATGCGCCCGCGGTCGTTGACGGGGATTCCCGCCGACCTCGCCCATCGGCGGATCTCGGCGCTGCGCTCGCGGCTGCCCGCCGTGCGCGCGGCGCTCCTCACCGCGACACGGCGCGCCTTGCGGCCGTGCTCCCGGTAAGGCTCGATGACCTTGCGCAGTTTGGAGGCGTTCTTCTTGTTCAGGTCGATCTCATAGGCCTTACCGTCGAGCGAGAACGACACGGTTTCCACCGCCTCCCCGCCGCTGATGTCGTCGACCAGGCGAACCTTGACCTGCTGCGCCATGAATTGCCTTCCCCCTCGTTCAGTGACGAATGACGGTCCCGAGTTCATACTAGGCCGCCGGGGAACAGGCCAGGTCATCGAAGCCGCGCCGGCCATGGCCGCGTCCGGGCAAGGCACCGCCCCCATGTCCGGTATAAAGGCAGCAGACCAGCACGGACACGAGGCTTCTGCAATTCGAACCCTGTCTTGGCGAACTTATTGCTTTTTCTCCTCCTTCGGGCCTGAAGGCCCTGCTGTGTTTATTGCGGCGCCCTCCTCCTTCGGGCCTGGCGGCCCTCCATCGTCGGGCACCGCGGGCGATCGCCGGCATCGCTCCGGCTCGCCTTGCGGCTCGCTTCGCGATCAGATTCTTGCTTCGCTCGAATCTGCCTTCGGACGCGATCGCGTCCCCCAGGTCGTCACGGGGTTGCTGTGCGGGCTGAGGTCGGCGCGGGGGGTTCTGGTGATGGTCTTCACGGATTGGCGGGGAAGTTGCTGCGGATGGTGTTGTGCGGGTCGTTGTGGGCCTTGATACGGCGGAGGCGGGCCAGCGCGTCGGGGGTGAAAGCGTTCGCGGCGGTCTCCTCGGGGTTGAGGAACGTGAAGGGCTTGCGGCCGCTGATGGGAAGCGCGTCGGCGAGCGTGGCCTGTTTGCCCTTTACCGCATCGGCGGTCTCCGGGTCGGTCGGGATGCCGAACATGTAGAGCGCGTAGGGCTCGGTGAGCGGGCCGTGCGGGCTGTCGGAGGGACGGGTGAACGCGCCTTCCAGATGCCGGATCTGCACGCTCAGCAAGGGGGCGATGGGGTCGGCCAGCAGCGCCTTGACCGCGCCGTCGTCCAGTTCCGTGAGCAGTTCGGCACGCGAGCGGCCGGCGCCGGGGTCGGTGGGTTCGGCCGTGATGGCGCCCAACTCGGAGACCGGCATGACCGCCCTGCCGTCCGACAGCGGCCGGGCGAGCCGGTCCAGGGGGCGCAGCAGGTCGCGTGCCTCGGCCGCCGGGCCGAGGTAGGTGACGTCCACGGCGACCATCGGGTCGGCTCCGGGGAAGTGCAGCAGGTCCAGCCAGACCGTCAGCTCGTCCGGGGCGGCGGCGGTGATCTGCCGGTAGGCGTCCATCACCTCGGGCGCGTGCACGGCCGGCCACAGCATCCGGCCGCCGTACAGGTGCGGCGCCGGATGCAGCGCCAGGTCGAGGGACGTCACGACGGCGATGTCGCCGCCCCCGCCGCGCAGTGCCCAGAACAGGTCGGGATCGGCGTCCGCGGCGACGCGCCGGCGGCGGCCCTCGGCGTCGACGATCTCGAAGGCGGTGACGCTGTCGGCGACCCAGCCGTGGGCGCGGCCGAACCAGCTCAGCCCGCCGCCGAGGGCGACCCCGGCGACGCTGACCACGGGAGAGCTCCCGGGCAGCCCGGTCAGGCCGTGCGGCGCGGCCGCCGCCTGGAGCCGTCCCGAGGCGACGCCCGCGCCGATCCGGGCGCGGCGGGCCGCGGGGTCGATCTCCAGGCCGTCCAGCCGCCGGGTGCGCAGCAGGATCGCGCCCCCGGTGCGGCCCGTGGCGCCGTGCCCGTTGGGCTGCGTGGCGATGGCCACACCGGCGGAACGGGCGTACCGGACGAGCGCGGCGACGTCGGCGGCGTCGGCGGCCTCGACCACGGCCTCGACCGGCTGCTCCACGGCCAGGTTCCAGGGGCGCCGGGCCGCGTCGAATCCGGCGTCGCCGGGCAGCAGGACCCGGCCGCGGACGGCAGCGCGCAAGTCGTTCATCATTTCCTCCGAAACAGCAGGTCGATCAGGCTCTGCACCACAATCTAGGAGGGAAGAAGACCGGCGATAGGGTGCAATCTCATGACGGAAAACTGGGTCAATCTTGCTGAGGGGCTCGGAGCCGACCTCCACCTGGAGCTGCCGGGCGGCGGGCGCCGGGCGGCCCTGACCCGCGCGCTGCGCGCGGCGGTCCGCTCCGGGCGGCTGGCCCCCGGCACCCGGCTCCCGCCCTACCGTTCGCTGGCCGCCGACCTGGGCCTGGCCCGCAACACCGTCGCCGACGCCTACGCCGAACTCGTCGCCGAGGGCTGGCTGACCGCCCGCCAGGGCTCCGGGACGCGGGTGGCGCTCGGCGCGCAGCCGCCCCCGGCACGCCCCACGCCGCGGCCCGGCGCGGACCGTCCGCCCGAACCGCTGCACGACCTGCGGCAGGGCCAGCCGGACGCCGCGTCCTTCCCCCGCGCCGCCTGGCTGGCGTCGGCGCGCCGGGCGGTCACGGCGGCGCCGAACGAGGCCTTCGGCCCCGGCGACCCGCGCGGCCGCCCCGAACTGCGCCGCGCGCTCGCCGCTTACCTGGCCCGCACGCGCGGCGTGCGGACCGACGCCGACCACATCGTGGTCTGCTCCGGCTTCGCGCACGCCCTGCGCCTGCTGTTCGGCGGCGGGGTGCTGCACGGCCCGCTGGCGGTCGAGGGATACGGGCTGCCCTTCCACCGGGCTCTGCTGAAACAGGCCGGTACGCTCACCCGTCCGCTCACCGTCGACGAAGACGGCGCGCGGATCGACGAGCTCTCCGAAGCCGAGCGCACGGTACTGCTGACGCCCGCGCACCAGTTCCCCACAGGCGGGCCGCTCCATTCGCGCAGGCGCACGGCGGTCGCCGAGTGGGCGGCCTCGTCAGAGGGGCTCATCCTCGAAGACGACTACGACGGGGAGTTCCGCTACGACCGCCAGCCGGTAGGGGCGGTGCAGGGCCTGGCCCCCGATCGGGTCCTGTACGTCGGGTCCGTCAGCAAGAGCCTGTCCCCCGCCATCCGGCTCGGCTGGATGGTCCTGCCCGACCGCCTGATGGACGACGTCCTCACGGCCAAGGGCGAGCGCGAAGCGTGGGCGGGCGTGCTCGACCAGCTGACTCTGGCCGACTTCCTGGACTCGGGCTCCTACGACCGCCACGTCCGCCGCATGCGCCAGCGCTACCGCGACCGCCGCGACCGCTTCGTCACCGCCCTGGCCGAGCACGCGCCCCACGTCCACGCGACCGGGATCGCCGCCGGCCTGCACGCCGTCCTGCGCCTGCCGTCCGGCACCGAGCCCGCCACCGTGCACGCCGCGACGCGTGCCGGAGTGGCGGTCGACGCCCTGTCGGCGTTCCGCCACCCCGCCGCCCGCCTCCCGCGCGAGGACGGCCTGGTGGTCGGCTACGCGACACCCCCGGACCACGCCTTCGGGGCGGCACTGCAGGCGCTCGTGCGGGTCCTCCGGCGGCCGGAGGTCAGCCGCCGAAGAGGGGCAGGATCGCCCTGACCGTCTCCACCACGCCGTAGATCAGCGGGATGCCGACGACGGACCAGGAGACGACGAGGCGCGGCACGGCCCTGTCGAGGTCTGCGGACCGGCTCTCGTCGGGGACGGGGCCCGGCGTTGGGGCCATGGTGCTCCTCCTTCGCTGTCGGGTCAGGCGGCCGGGCTGGCGTCGGACACGCGGGGCTCGGCGTCCGCCACGTGGTGCCGCTCCGCCACCGGGCGGATGAGCAGGTTCGCGGCGAACCCGATCGCGAGGACCCCGACCATGGTGAACAGCGCGGGCCGGTAGTCGGCGGCCACGAGCGCGCCCGGCTCGCCGCGGGCGTCCAGGAACCGGTTCACGATCAGCGGCCCGGCGATGCCCGCCGCCGACCAGGCGGTCAGCAGCCGTCCGTGGATCGCGCCGACCTGGTAGGTGCCGAACAGGTCGCGCAGGTAGGCCGGGACGGTGGCGAACCCGCCGCCGTAGAAGGAGATGATCAGTGCGGCGAGGGCGACGAAGAAAGCCGTCGAGGCGTCCCCGAAGAGCGCGAGCAGGACGTAGGCGGCCATGCCGACGCCGAGATAACCCACGTAGGCGGGCTTGCGGCCGATGTAGTCCGAGGTCGAGGACCAGACGAACCGCCCGGCCATGTTGAACATCGACAGGAGCCCGACGAACCCGGCCGCCTCGGTCGCCGACACCGAGGTCGAGCCGCCGGAGCGGAAGAAGTCGCCGATCATCGGACCCGCCTGCTCCAGGATCCCGATTCCGGCGGTGACGTTGCAGAACAGCACCGTCCAGAGCAGCCAGAACTGCGGCGTCCTGATTGCGGACGCCGCCGAGACACCGCGCGGCGCGGCGGGCGCCCGGGAACGTTCCGCCGCGGGGGCGGCCCCTGCGGGCCGCCATCCCGGCGCCGGGACCCGCACGGTGAACACTCCGAACATCATCACCACGAAGTAGGCGAGGCCCAGCGTGACGAACAGCAGGGCGACGGCGGCGCCGGACGCGGGGTCGCCGCCCGGGTCGTACAGCGACAGCAGCCGGCGCGACAGCGGCGAGGCGACCAGCGCGCCCCCGCCGAAGCCCATGATGGCCATGCCCGTCGCCAGGCCCGGCCGGTCGGGGAACCATCTGATCAGGGTGGAGACCGGCGAGATGTAGCCGATGCCGAGGCCGATGCCGCCGATGACGCCGTAGCCGAGGTAGACCAGCCAGAGCTGCCCGGCGGCGATGCCGAGCGCCGCGACCAGGAAGCCCGACGCCCAGAAGCAGGCGGCGGTGAACATCGCCCGGCGCGGCCCGACGCGGTCGACCCACGTGCCCATGACCGCCGCGGACGCGCCGAGCATCACGATCGCGATGGAGAAGACGACGCCGACCGCGGTGAGGCCGACGTCGAAATGCGCGACGAGTGCGGTCTTGTAGACGCTGGTGGCGTACGCCTGCCCGATGCAGAGGTGCACGGCGAGCGCGGCAGGCGGGATCAGCCAGCGGTTGTAGCCCGGTTTCGCGACGGTGTGCCGCAGATCGAGGAAGGAGAGCGCCACAGCGGGCCTCCGGTTCGGGAGCGTATCCGGACAGCTGATGCACCCCCGACACCACGACCATAAACACAAACGTGCTACATGAAAACCCCTCAACACCACCAACCCGTCAACCGACCACAAGAAGCCCCAGGCAAGCGGCCCACCCCACCCGCGCCACCCCAACAGCCGCGATCGCGTCCGAAGCCAGATTCGAGCTTGCGAGAATCTGATCGCGAGCGAGCCGCCAGGCGAGCCGAAGCGATCCCAGCGACCGCCGCGCCCCCCGACGACCGAGGGCCGCCAGGCCCGAAGGGGGGCACTGCAATAAACACAGCCGTACCCCACCAACCGACTCCACCACACCAACCGACCCCACCACACCCACCGAAACCCACGACCCCGACAACCTCAGCCGCACCGCAACCCCGCGACAACCCAAACAGCCGCGATCGCGTCCGAAGGCAGATTCAAGCGAAGCAAGAATCTGATCGCGCAGCGAGCCGCAAGGCGAGCCGAAGCGATGCCAGCGATCGCCCGCTTTTATCGACGATGGAGGGCCGCCAGGCCCGAAGGAGGAGAAAAAAGCAAATGAAAAGAGGCCGTCCCGGTTATGACCAGGCGACCGTGTTGCGCCGGGCCATCGAGCTTTTCAATCGGAAGGGCTACGAGGGGTCCAGTATGGGTGACCTCGCGGAGGAGCTCGGGTTCAGCAAGTCGGCGATCTACCATCACGTGCCGGGCAAGACGTATCTGCTCGCGCTGGCGCTCGACGAGGCGCTCGACGAGTTGACGGCGGTGATCCGCGAGGCGCAGGACGAGTCGGGGGGCAGCGCGTACGAGCGGCTGCGGTCGGTGGTGCGGGAGAGCGTGCGGGTGCTGGTGGCCCACCAGCCGGCGGTGACGCTGCTGCTGCGGGTGCGCGGCAACAGCGAGGTGGAGCTGGCGGCGCTCCAGCGGCGGCGGTGGATCGACGCGAAGCTGGCGGAGCTGGTGCGGGCGGCGGCCGCGGAGGGGGCGGTGCGCGGCGACGTGCCGCCGGAGCTGGTGAGCCGGCTGCTGTTCGGGATGGTCAACTCGCTGGTCGAGTGGTACCGGCCGGGCGGCGAGGTGAGCGCGGACGCCCTGTCGGACGCCATCACCGCGATCGCGTTCGACGGTCTGGCGGCGCGGCCGTCCTGAGCCGGGGCGGCTCAGGCGTCGAAGTCGACGGTGACGGCGGCGCTGACCGGGTGGGACTGGCAGGTGAGCACGAACCCGGCGGCGATCTCGGCGGGTTCCAGGGCGTAGTTGCGGACCATGTCGACCTCGCCCTCGGTGACCCGGGCGCGGCAGGTGCCGCAGACGCCGCCCTTGCAGGCGAACGGCAGGTCGGCGCGGGTGGCCTGGGCGGCGTCCAGGACGCGCTGGTCGCGCGGCATCGGCGCGGTGCTCGACCGGCCGTCCAGGACGACGGTGACCTCGCTGGTCTCGCCGGTGACGGTCGGGCCGTCACGGCGCACCTCGGGGGGCGGCTCGTCGACGTAGAACAGCTCGACGTGCACCTTCTCGCGGGGGACGCCGAATTCGGCGAGGACGTCGCGGGCGCCGGTGACCATGGTCAGCGGGCCGCACAGCCAGACGTGGTCGACGTCGTCGACGGGCGTCACGGCGCTGATCAGGCGGCGCAGGCGGTCGGCGTCGAGGCGGCCGGAGAACAGTTCGACGTCGCGGGGCTCACGGCTCAGCACGTGGACGAGCTGGAACCGCGGGCCGTAGCGGTTCTTCAGGTCGCCGAGCTCCTCGGCGAACATCACCGTCCCGCTCGTGCGGTTGCCGTACAGCAGCCGCACGTGGGTGTCCGGGTGGGCGAGCACGGTGGCGGCGATCGAGATCATCGGAGTGATGCCGGAGCCCGCCGCGATCAGCAGGTGCCGGCCGGGCTCGGCGGGGTCGGCCCGCAGGCTGCCGGACGGGACCTGGACGTCGATCTCGGTGCCCGGGCGGACCTCCCGCACGAGCCAGGAGGAGAACATGCCTTCGGGGATCTCGCGGACGCCGATCCGGGGCCGGGCGCCCGCGGGCGCGCAGATCGAGTAGGACCGGCGGTGCTCCCGCCCGTCGATCACCCTGCGCAGCGTGAGGCTCTGGCCGGCAGCGAACGCGTAGTCGCCGGCGAGTTCGGGCGGGACGTCGAACGTCACCGCCGCGGAGTCGTCGGTCAGCCGGTCGACCGCGGCGACCCTCAGTGGGTGGAACGTCGCAGGCGCCACCGCTAGATCTCCTTCACGTGCTCGAACGGTTCAAGGCAGCCGGTGCAGCGGTACAGCGCCTTGCAGGAGGTGGAGCCGAACTCCGAGGTCAGCTCGACCGACGGCGACCCGCAGCGCGGGCAGCGCAGCCTCCGGCGGGTGGGCGCCAGGGTGAGCGCGACGGGCCCGGAGGGCGCCGACGCCGGGCCGGGCGGCGAGATCCCGGCGGCGGCGAGGGCCGCCCGGCCCCGCTCGCTGATCCAGTCGCTGGACCAGGGCGGGGACAGCTCGATCTCGACGCGCACGTCGGCGTATCCGGCGTCGGTGAGCCGGTGCACCAGGTCGTCGCGCATCGTGGCGAGCGCGGGGCAGCCCGAGTACGTCGGGGTGATCGCCACGGTGACGGCGGAGCCGTGCTCCTCGACGCGGCGCAGCACGCCGAGGTCCTCCAGGGTCAGCATCGGCATCTCCGGGTCCCGGACGGACGCGGCGACGGCGCGGGCGGTGCTGTCGTGCACGGTGCCGGGCACGGCGGTCACCACCTTCCCAGCGGGTGGGCGCGGGCGACGACCTGCATCTCGGCCAGCATCAGGCTCAGCGCCTCGGTGTGGACGCCGTCGCGTCCGGCGCGCCCGCCGAGCAGGCCGGCCTGCGGCACGTCGGGCCGCTCGACGCCGCTCGCGGTGAAGACCTGCGCGAGGACGGCGCCGGCGTCGGCGGCGGTGGAGGCCGGGTCCACGGCGACGCCCGCCTCGGCGAGCGCCCGCTCCACCGGGTGGGTGCGGAACAGCTCGTCGTGGTGGCGCCACACCTCGTCGAGCCCGGCGAGGACGCGGCGCCGCGACTCCTCGGTGCCCTGGGCGAGGGTGAGGAACCACCGGCCCGCGAAGTCGCGGTGGTAGGCCAGTTCCTTGGCCCCCTTGGCCGCGACGGCGGCGAGGACGGCGTCGCGGCTGCCGGTGAGCCGCTCGAACAGGGCCAGCCGGGCGGTCGCGAACACGAGGACGCGGGCCATGGTGTGCCCGAAGTCGCCGTTCGGCAGTTCGGCGAGACGCACGTTGCGGTAGGCGTCCGCGTCCCGGAAGAACGCCAGCGCGTCCTCGGCCGGGACCGGCGAGCCCTCCGGCAGCGCCGGGACGACCGAAGGGTCGGCGGTGGCGGCGCGGGCGAGCAGCAGCCGCGCCTGGCCGAGCAGGTCCAGCGCGATGTTGGCGAGGGCGATGTCCTCTTCGAGGTCGGGCGCGTTGCTGCACCACTCGGACAGCCGGTGCGACAGGACGAGGGCGTCGTCGGCGAGCATCAGGCAGTACGTCGCGAGCGCGTGCGGGTCGACGCCGTCGGGGACGGTCGTGTCGACGCCGGCCAGCGGGTCCTCGAAGTCGGTGCCGAACGCCCACTGGGAGCTGTCGCCGTCCAGGAGCCCGTCGTACACCGAGCCGTGCTGACTTTCCATGGCGGCCTTCACATGTGGGGGACGTTCTCGGGGATCTCGTAGAACGTCGGGTGCCGGTAGACCTTGTCGCCGCTGGGGGCGAACAGCGGGTCCTTCTCGTCCGGGCTGGAGGCGGTGATCGCGTCCGAACGCACCACCCAGATGCTGACGCCCTCGTTGCGGCGCGTGTACACGTCGCGCGCGTGCCGGACGGCCATCTCGTCGTCGGGAGCGTGCAGCGACCCGACGTGCACGTGGTTGAGGCCGCGCTTGCCGCGCACGAACACCTCGTAGAGCGGCCATTCGCTCATGCCCCGGCTCCTTCCTCGCGTCCTGCTTCGTTGCTCCCGGCTTCCTCACTTCGGGCCGCCTGCCCGCGCGCGAAGGCGGTCGCGGCCTCGCGGACCCAGGCGCCGTCCTCGTGGGCCCGGCGGCGATGCGCCAGCCGCTGGGCGTTGCAGGGGCCCTCGCCCCTGATGACGGCCGAGAGCTCCGACCAGTCCGGCTCGCCGAAGTCGTGGGCCTGGCGTTCCTCGTTCCAGCGCAGGTCCGGGTCCGGGAGCGTGACGCCGAGGGCCTCGGCCTGCGGGACGGTCATGTCGACGAAGCGCTGGCGCAGCTCGTCGTTGCCGTTGCGTTTGATGCCCCACGCCAGGGACCGCTCGGAGTTCGGCGAGTTCGCGTCGGGCGGGCCGAACATCATCAGCGAGGGCCACCAGAACCGGTCCACCGACTCCTGCACCATCCGGCGCTGCTCGGCGGTGCCGCGCATCATCGTCATCAGCAGCTCGTAGCCCTGCCGCTGGTGGAACGACTCCTCCTTGCAGATGCGGATCATCGCGCGGCCGTAGGGGCCGTAGGACGTCCGGCACAGCGGGACCTGGTTGCAGATCGCCGCGCCGTCCACCAGCCATCCGATCGTGCCGACGTCGGCGTAGGAGAGCGTGGGGTAGTTGAAGATCGAGGAGTACTTCTGCCGGCCGGTGAGGAGCATCTCGGTCAGCTCGGCGCGGGACACGCCGAGGGTCTCGCAGGCCGAGTACAGGTACAGGCCGTGCCCGGCCTCGTCCTGGACCTTGGCCAGCAGGATCGACCTGCGGCGCAGCGAGGGCGCGCGGGTGATCCAGTTGCCCTCCGGCTGCATCCCGATGATCTCCGAGTGCGCGTGCTGGGCGATCTGCCGGACCAGCGTCCTGCGGTAGGCCTCGGGCATCCAGTCGCGCGGCTCGATCCGGTCGTTGCGCGCGATCGTCGCCTCGAACTGCTCGGCGGGCGCCGGCTGGGGCGCGGCCTGCGGCGTCGTCATGGGCTCCTCCCGCTGGGGACCCGGCTGGACTCGGCCTATTTACTGACCGAGCGGTCTGTATTCAGAGTGACACAGGCCGCGCGAGCGTGCAAGAAGGGCGGAACGCCTGCTCACGGGCCCACCGGAGCCTCAGTCGTCCCAGGTCTCCCACTGCGCTCCCCTGCCCCGCGC